>CAYUNM010000004.1:129856-157129 GCA_964446175.1 uncultured Kofleriaceae bacterium | reverse complement strand
CAGGCTCGCGGCGGAGTCCGATCGTAGCGGTCCGCTCGTCGCCGAGCAGAGCGGCGCCCTCGAGGCCGCACGCGTCGCGCCGCTCGATGCGGCCCATACCGCGAGCGATCTGCGCGCCCCCAGCCTGTGGCGCCATCGCGACTTCCTGCGCCTGTGGGGCGCGCAGGCCGTCAGCGCGTTCGGCTCGCGCATCACGCGCACCGCGCTGCCGATCATCGCCGTCAAGACGCTCGGCGAGCCCGAGACGATGATCGCGACGCTCGCGGCCCTGCAGCTCGCGCCGGGCGTCGTGCTCGCGCTGTTCACCGGCGGCTTTGTCGATCGCGGGCGCAAGCGCCGCATCCTCGTCGCCGCGGATCTGTTTCGCGCCGCCGTGATCTTGTCGCTGACGCTCGCGTGGGCGCTCGGCGTGCTGTCGATGACGCACGTGATCATCGTCGGTGCGGCGGTCGGCGCCGCGACCGCGCTGTTCCAGATCACCGACGTCGCGTACCTGCCGATCCTCGTCGGCAAAGGCCACCTCGCCGAGGGCAACGCCAAGCTCGAGGCCACCGAGGCGATCGCGGAGGTCACCGGCCCCGCCAGCGCAGGCGCGCTGATCGCCGCACTCGGCGCACCGCTCGCGGTCGCGATCGACGCGATCAGCTACGTCTGGTCCGCGGTCATGCTCGGCCGCATCCGCACGCACGAGCCGCCGCCGCCGCCGATGCCATCCGCGGAGTCGAGCACGTGGCAATCGAGTCGAGACATGCGCGTCGGCATGCGCGCCGTCTTCGGCCACCACTACGTGCGTCCGATCGTGCTCGCGCTGATGGTGTCGGCCGTCTCGGGCGCGTTCTTCGTCGCGCTCTACACGCTCTTCTTGCTGCGCACGCTCGGCCTCTCCGAGGCGACGTTCGGCGTGATCGTCGCGATGGGCGGCGTCGGCTCGCTCGGCGGTGCGCTGCTGTCGCGTCCGCTCGCGCGGTCGCTGGGCGTCGGGCCGACGATGATCGTCACCTCCGCGCTCTCGATGGCAGCCGCGCTCCTGATCCCGCTCGCGCACGGCCCGTACACGCTGTGGTACCTCGCGGGCCACCAGCTGCTGAGCGACGGCTTCCAGGTCGCGTTCATCATCCAGGCGGTCACGTTGCGCCAGACCGTCCTTCCCAAGGAGATCCTCGGGCGCGCGAACGCCGCGATCCTCGTCTGCACCGCCGGCATCCTGCCGCCGGTCGCGATCGTCGCCGGCGTGCTCGCGCAGGCCACGACGACCCGCTTCGCCGTGTGGGTCGGCGTCGCGATCGGCCTCGCCGTGCCCCTGTTCCTGCTCCCGCTGCGCCGCCTGCGCGTGATGCCGACGTCCTGAGGCTCGCCCACGCGCCAGATCCGGCGTCCCGACGCTCACTTGCGCGTCGTAGACCGGTTTGCCCTGCACCGCGTTGATACAGGCGAGACCTCGAACGCTGCCGCGATGGACGCGGCGCGCGGGCGCCTGCAAAGCGCCGGTCGCAAAGGATCCGTCATGTCTTCGCGTCGCCTGATCACCCATCTCGCCACCTCGCTCCTCCTCGCGTGCTCGCTCACCTCCGTCGCCTCCGCCGAGATCGCGCGTGTACCGGCCCCCCAATCCGCGCCGCACTTCGCGCAGCCGCCGCACCAGATGCACGCGCCCCACCTCGACGACGATCTCTACGAGCCGCCTCCGCTCACGCGCGCGGCCGTCCGTGACGCGCTCCTCCAGGCCCGCCACCGCAACCTCCAGTTCTTCCGCGCCTACCAGAAGGCAGGCGTGTTCCCGAGCAACGTCTTCCAGCCGAACAAGCTCAACGTCTGGCGCGACCGCGACGGTCACTTCTGTGCCGCCGCGACGATCATCCGCGCGTCGGGTATGACCGACCTGGTCGATCGCGTCGCCGAGCAGAACAACTTCATCCGCCTCGCCGACGTCACCCAGGGCCCGCTCATGGACTGGATCCTGACCTCGGGCTTCACCCAGGACGAGATCGCGATGATCCAGGAGCCGTTCGATCCCGTCGTCGAGCCGCGCGTCGAGCCCACCCAGCCGATCGTCGTCGACGCCCGCCTGCGCGCCGCCGAGAACGCGCGCCTGCGCGCCAAGTACACCCAGGTCGAGCGCGCGCTCGTCAAGAACGAGAAGAAGACGATCGAGCTGGCGGTCGATCGCCTCATGAAGCACCCCGACCTCGCGTGGAAGCTCGCGAGCGCCGAATAACCGCCCGAACGCGCAGGCGCGCCCCGGTCCTGATCGCCGGCCCCGAAGAGCGGGGGGCCCCCGGCGAACGCGTACTGACAATGTAATGACGGGTTCGGGTCGGGGGGGATGGTGGTGGGGACGGTGGTGGTTCGGATCGGGGTGGTTCGAGCCGAGGGGACGGTGGTGGTTCGGGTAGAGGGGACGGTGATGGTGGGTTCGCAGCGGCCGCTTCGATCAGTGGTGATGGCCGCCACCGAAGTCGCCCCCGAAACCGCCGCCGAAGTCCGAATGCCCGCTGCTGCCTATGTCGCCGTGCGCATGGCCCGCGCCGGCATCGCCGTGCGCATGGCCCGCGCCGGCATCGCCGTGCGCGTGGCTCGCGCCGAGATCGCGGTGCGCATGGCCCGCGCCGGCATCGCCGTGCGCGTGGCTCGCGCCGAGATCGCCGTGCGCATGGCTCGCGCCGACATCGCCGTGCGCGTGGCTCGTCCCGACGTCGCCGTGCGCGTGCGGGCCATGGTGCGTCGGGTCGTGCGGGCCTTGGTGCGTCGGGTCGTGCGGGCCATGGTGCGTCGGGTCGAGCAGTGGGACGTGGGGCGCGACCGCGGAATCGCGTGCGTGCGTCGCACTCAGGGCGTCCGCGTCGGTGGCTGCGATCAGCGATGCGCTGGTGTCGCCGTGCGAGCGCCGGCCTCGCGGTGGTGCGCGTCGCCCAGACAGCAGCGCGCGGATCGTTGCCACGAAGATGAGACCCGCGGCGATCGGCACGATGAGCGGTGCGAGATGCATGGTTCCTCCGCGTTCAGCGTGCGCACGCGGCCGGTGCAGCGCAATCGAGGACGCGCGCACGTTTCCGTGCTGTCACCGTCCCGTCATGTGGGGAGCTGCGCGCACGGCGCGGGCGTCACGCGACGCTGATCTTCCGAACGACGGCGTCGAGCACCTCGGTACCCCATGCGAGGCCGGCGACCGGGACCCGCTCGTTGTGCCCGTGGAACATGTCGGCGAAGCGGATGCCGGAGCCCTTCTCGATCTTGACCGGCGAGAAGCCGTACCAGCGGGCGCCGGTGCGCGTGAAGTACTTCGCGTCCGTGAAGCCGGGGATGAGATAGGGGACGACCTGCGCGCCTGGCTCGCGCGACTCGACCTCGGCGCGGATCGCGTCGAAGACGGGAGATGCGACCGGCTCGGTGACGACGGGCGGGGCGGACTTGATGATCTCGAGCTCGACGTCGGGGCCGAGGACCGCGCGCAGCTCGCGGAGCAGGTCGTCGTCGGTCTGGCCGGGGAGCGTGCGGCCGTCGATCTCGAACTCGGCGACGCCGGGGATCACGTTGGTCTTGTTGCCAGCGCGTACGACCGTCGCGGCGGCCGTGTTCGAGAGCAGCGCGGAGAAGCTGCGTGCGATCGAGGCGCCGGGTACGAGGCGTGCGACGCGCGCGAGCAGCTGCGGCCGTGCGACGAGCTTGACGAGCGGCTGGATCAGGGCGGGCTGGCGCGCGCGGAGTGCGTCGAGGAAGTCGGCGACGTAGCGCGTCGGGTGGAGTGGGAGCTGGGCCTGGCCGAGGCGGGTGAGTGCGTCGCCGAGCGCGGTGACGACGCTGTCGTGGCGTGGCATCGAGCCGTGACCCGGCTCGCCGGTGAGGCGTGCGCGGACCCAGCAGAAGCCTTTTTCGGCGACCTGGACCGGATAGAACGTCGTGTCGCCGAGGTGGAGCGAGAAGCCGCCCGACTCGCCGATCGCGTACTCGGCCTCGACGAGGCTCTTGTGCTGCTCGACGAGGAAGCGCGAGCCGAGGTCGCAGCCGGCCTCTTCGTCGGCGACCGCGGCAAAGATGATGTCGCGGTCGAGGCGCGTGCTCGTGTGGGCGAGGCGGCGCAAGATCGCGACGCACATCGCGGCCATGTTCTTCATGTCGATCGCGCCGCGGCCCCAGAGGCAGCCCTCGAGCTCCTCGCCGGAGAATGGCGGGCGCCGCCACTTCGTCGGATCCGCCTCGACGACGTCGAGGTGCGCGGTCAGGAGAAGGGGCGGCAGCTTGCCGGAGCCGCGATGCCGCACGACGACGTTGGTGCGGTTCGGCGCGCTGTCGAGCAGCTGCGGATCGAGGCCGGCGTCGCGCAACTCGTGGGCGACCAGCTCGGCGGCGGGCCGCTCGTTTCCGGGCGGGTTCGTCGTGTCGATGCGTAGCAGCTGCTGGCACAGTCGCTTCGCGTCCTCGGCGAGGCTCGGCAACGTCATTGGGGCGACTGTACAGCGGCCGCGACAGGTGCGGTCACTTTGCGGCGAGCGTCGTGTCGCCCTTGATGTCGAGGAACGGCTCGAGGCGCTTGAACGTCTTGTAGCCGAAGCCCTTCACGCGGCGCAGGTCCGCGGTGCGCCGGAATGCGCCGTTCTTCTTGCGCCACGCGACGATGCGATCCGCCTTGGCCGGGCCGACGGCGGGCAGCAGCATCAGCTGCTCTTCCGTCGCGGTGTTCAGGTTGAGCTTGCCCGTGAGCTCCTTGTGCGACGGGTGCGCCGGCGGTTCGTCCGGTGCGTTTGCGATGCGCGCGGGGATCGTGACGGCACTGCCGGGGACCTGCGACGGCGTCCCGGATGCGCCGGGCGCGGCGGCGGCGGTCGTCCAGGTGCCGCCCATCGCGGCGACGAGCAGAGCGACGGCGGCGAACGCCGTGACGCCTCTGGTGAGGGTGGTGCGAAGCATGGCTGGCTGGCTCCTGTGAGGACGTGCGCGCACCGGGCTCGGCTCGAAGGCCGCGGGTGCGGGAAAGGGGCGCGCGTGCGAGTCGCGCGCGGGTAGGGGCGCGCGATGGACACGCGCGGGGTGACTGGTCAGAACGGGAGGTCTTGCGTGCGGCCCGAGCTGTTCGCGCCGGGCGGCGGCGCCGGCGGGAAGCCGCCGAGCCCGCTGCTCGACGACGACGACGGCATGCTCGCGAGCGACGAGCTGCGGTTCTGGTACGACGCGCGCCGCTGATCGCGCTCGCGGAGCTCTTCTTCCGTCCACTCGCGGAGCTGGAGCTTGCCGTTGAGCGGCAGCGAGTCGAGATAGAGGTTGATCGACTCGTCCTTGTTTCCGTACGCGACGCCGAGGCGCGCCCAGTGCGTGCCCGTGCCGTCCTTCTTCTCGACCGGGCAGATGACCTTCCACATCTTCTTCATGGCTGTTCTCCTTCTGACGCCGCAGGCGCGGCGCCGGATGGGGGCGAAGAGCAAGGCCGGTGCCACGCGCAACTGTGCGAAGGGGCAGGCGCGGGTGTCCGACGCGTCCGGTGGGCGGACGCGCGTGGCCGGTCACCGGCCGGACAGCGCGATCGAGAGGTGCGCGGGCTTGCCGGACTCGACCTTCACGGTGCGATGGAGGACGAGCGGCGCGCCGTACGAGAGCGTGCCGGTCGGCGTGGCGATCGCGAGCGGCGCTTGCCAGAACGTGACGTCGTAGGTGCCGGCGGCGAGCTCGTCGAGACGGAAGTGGCCGGTGTCGTCGGTGATCGCGTAGTAGGGCGACTCGACCGTGAGCACCCACGCGGCCGCGAGCTTGTCGTCGTCGCCGTCGACGCGCGTGACGCCGGGCGCGAGCGCGACGACGATGCGGCCGCCTTCCTCGAGCTCGGAGACCTTGGCGACCTTGGACGGCGGCGTGACGCGGATGCGCGCGCGCGTGGCGTCGCCGTTGATCGCGAGCGCGGCGGGAAGCGGCACGACGACCTGCGCGGCGGGCGTCAGCATGCAGCCGTGCTTGACGACGATGCCGCCGACGGTCGCCGGCCGGCTGTAGTACGGCAGCGGGCGGCCGATCGCGACCTTGTCGATGAACACGAGCACGCCGCGCACGCCGTGATCGCTGCCGACGTGGATCGACGGGTTGTCGATGAGGCCGCACGCGGACGTCACCTTGGAAGGCGGCGGGCCGGGCCAGGTGACGGTGCCTTCGATCGCGCCGGTCAGGCCCGCGATGACGCTGTAGCGCGGGATCCGGTTCGGCGCGTTGTACGCCCATTGCGGCGGCGTCCAGCCCGCGTAGGTCGAGCCGCCGTAGGCCGCGCCGCCGTACGCGTTGCCGCCGTACGCGTTGCCGCCGAACGCGTTGCCGCCGAACGCGCCGCGCGAGTCGGCGGTCGCCTCGTCGGTATCACCGAAGACGAGGCTCGCGGAGGCGCGGGCGAGCAGGCCGGCGCCGTCGTCGTGCTCGTCGCCCGCGGGGGCCAGCGGTGCGCGCTGCGAGCCGCCGCATGCCACGAGCGCCAGGAACGCCACGAGCCTCACCCCGCAAGCATGACACGTTACTGCCCGAAGTAATCCGCGAGCGTCTGGGCGAGGGCCGCGAGCAGGGCGCGCGCGTCGCCGATCGAGATCGACGTCGCGTAGGAGACGCGGGCGCCGGAGCGCGCGATCGACAGCCCGCTGACGAGGTTGAGCACGTGCTGGCGCTTGAGCAGCCGCGAGATCACGAAGCTCCCGACGACGTGTTTCTGCAGCTCGAGGAGCGCGTGCTCGAACTCGGCGGCGTCCGCCTCGCTGGTGAAGACGATGTTGCCGCGCACGAGCCAGCCTTGCTGCACGAGCTCCATCGCGAGCGAGAGGCGCGTCGGGGCGGGCAGCGAGGTCACGCCGATGCCGACGTCGGGGATCGCGATGCGCGCGCCGTCGAACGTCAGCGTCACGACGAGCGCGGGTCCCGGCTTGTCCTCGC
This sequence comes from uncultured Kofleriaceae bacterium, assembly GCA_964446175.1. Taxonomy (GTDB): domain Bacteria; phylum Myxococcota_A; class Polyangia; order Haliangiales; family Haliangiaceae; genus JABFXX01. The sequence goes on along the minus strand of CAYUNM010000004.1, from coordinate 150,235 downwards.
CGCTCTCCTTCTCGATCGTGCGGATCTGCGCGAGCCAGGTGGGAAGCTTCACGCGCGCCTCGATCGTATCGAGGCTGCCGCCGCCCGGTGGGAGCGCGCCGAGGTCGTCGGGGTGCGCGAGCACGAACCAGTTCTTCCACGGCGAGAGCACGACGCGCTTGTCGCCTTGCAACGTGACCTTGCGCTTGCCGAGCATGCCGGCGCGCGTCGTCGACCAGGTGGCGCGCGTCGTCGCGAGCAGGTCGCGCATCTCGCGGCGCGACAGATGCGTCTTCGCGACGAGCGTCGTCGCGAGCGCATCGCGCGGGCGCGGGGTCGAGATGACGAGCATGTCGAGCTTGTCGGCGATGCCGGCGTCGACCGTGCCGAACAGCGCGCGATAGTCGGGCATCGGATGGAACAGCTGCTCGGCGGGCTGCGCCCACTCCGTGCCGCGCAGGCGATCGAAGCGCACGAGCGCGGTGACGAGATGACCGGGCGGGAAGTAGGCGAGGAGGTTGGCGGCGGTGCCCGCGCTCGTCGCGGCGCCCTCGACGGCCGGCTGGTTGTCCATCCCGGCGACGCCCGAGCCGCTGCCCATCGCGACCGCGGCCGCGACGCCAGAGCCGGAGCCCGCACCCGAGCCGACGGACGAGGCGAGCTGGTTCGAGCCCGAGCCCGCGCCCGAGCCGAGCGCGCCCGAGCCGGCGAGCTGGTCCGAGCCCGCGAGCGCGTTCGAACCGGCGTTCGAACCGGCGTTCGAACCATTTTCCGCGGACCCCTCCGCGATCTGGGGCGCCGCATCGATCGCCGCATCGATCGCGGCATCGGGTCGCTTGCGTCGCGCGGCATCGATCGGCGCTGCATCGACCGGCGCATCGATGCCCGCATCGACCGGCGCGCCCTCGTCCTCGTGCGTCGCGGCGGGCTCGCTCGGCGCCGGCTCCTCGTGTGCGGCCGCGCCCGGATCCGTGCTCGGCGGCCGCGCGACCTCCTCCGGCAGCGCCTCGGCCTTCGGCGGCGGCGGTGCGAGCTCGATGTCGACGACCTCGGGCTGCGACTGCGCCGGCTTCGCGACGAGCCACAGGACGATCGCCGCCACGACGTGCAGCAGCGCCGAGACGAGCACGGCGCGCGAGAGTCGTCTATCAGGGGCTTCGGCCACGAGTTTCTCGACGGGCGACCCCATGCGCAGTAGCATCCCGACATGGCCGAGTCCACCCGCGAGCTCACGCCGGAGGAACAGGCCTACATCGCGGCGGCGCGCGAAAAAGCCTTCGTGCTGTACGAGGGCGTGAAGGTCGCGCACCGCAGCTGCGGGATCGCGCTCGCGGAGACGTTCGGGCTGCCGACGCCCGCGTATCAGTCGCTGCGGCGCGGCGGGATCACGGGCAAGGGCGCGTGCGGCGCGATCCGCGCGGGCGAGCAGGTGCTCGGCGAGCTGCTCGGCGATCCCGACCCGGGCGGCGCGGTGACCCCGGCGCTCCGAACCGCCGTGACCTGGTACCAGGACGCCTGGCTCCATCGCCTGCGCCACGACAACCCGGATATCGTGTGCGACAACCTCGTGCGCCCGCACGGCGACTTCATGGGGCCTGCGCGCAAGCAGTTCTGTACGAACCTCGCCGCGGATGTTGCGGCGCTCACCGCCGAGGCGTTGTGTCGCTTCGGGGTGGTTCGCCCGGAGATCAAATGAAGCTTACGAAGGAACAGGTTGCCGCGGTCGTCACCGAGGCATCGCAGAAGATGAGCGATCCGAACTATTCGGCCGTGATGGTCGGTGGGTTCGTGCAGTCGCAGACGCCCGTCGCGCAGTTCATCAGCGCGCACGAGCGCGACCTCGGCGGGGCGGAGGCGATCGTCAACGTGATCTTCCACTGCGCGCTCGTCGCGACCGCGTTCCAGCGCAACGGCGGCCGGATCCGTACACTGAGCTACGAGGACCTCGATGCGGCGGCGCGTGGCGAGCCGCTCGTCCGTCTCGAGAAGGCGCAACTCCCGCTGCACGAGTTCATCAAGGCGAACATCGAGAACGAGGAAGCTCAGAAGCTCGTCGCGATGATCGCGCTCGCGATCGACGCCACGGCCTGAGCCGTAGTGGTATCACTCGGCCATGGCGAACCCGACCGCTACCTTCGACACCTCGCTCGGCTCGTTCACCGCCGAGATCTATCTCGACAAGATGCCGATCACCGCTGGCAACTTCATCAAGCTCGCGCAGAGCGGGTTCTACGATGGGTTGCACTTCCACCGCGTGATCAAAGACTTCATGATCCAGTTCGGCTGCGAGTACTCGAAGGATCCGAACAGCCCGCGCGCCGGCACCGGCAACTCGCCGTTCGGGAACGTGCAGGACGAGCACCCGCCGGGCGCGACGCTCAGCAACGAGCCGGGCACGCTGTCGATGGCGAACACGGGCCGTCCGAACTCGGGTGGCGCGCAGTTCTTCATCAACACGGTCCACAACTCGTACCTCGACTGGTTCACGCCTGGTCAGTCGAAGCACCCGGTGTTCGGCAAGATCACGAGCGGCATGGACGTCGTGAAGAAGATCGAGACGACGCCGACGGGCCCCGGTGACCGCCCGAAGACGCCGGTGAAGATGAACAAGGTCACGATCCAAGGGATGTGAGCTCGGCGCTCGATTATCGCGCGCTGCTCGAGGCCGTCCCTGGCCTCTACCTGGTTCTTGCCCCGGATCGGACCTACACGATCCTCGAGGCGAGCAACGCCTACCTCGCCGCGACGATGACGACGCGCGAGGCGATCGTCGGTCGCCCGCTGTTCGACGTCTTTCCCGACAACCCCGCGGATCCCGCGGCCACCGGGACGCGCAACCTCGCGGCGTCGATCGCGCGCACGATCGCCACGCGCGCGGCCGATACGATGGCGATCCAGAAGTACGACGTCCGCCGCCCCGACGGCACGTTCGAGCAGCGCTGGTGGTCGCCCGTCAACGCGCCGGTGCTCGATGCGGCGGGCGAGGTTCGCTACATCATTCACAAGGTCGAGGACGTCACCGACCTCGTGCTCGCGCGCAACCAGGGCGTCGAGCTCGAGGCACGCGTGCTCGCCGAGCAGCAGCGCGCGGCCGGCTACGCGCACGGCGACATCAAGACCGACAACGTGCTCGTCGACAGCTCGGATCGCGTCACGATCATCGATCTCGGCCTCGCGTGCGAGCTCGGCCAGGCCGCCAACGACAACGAGGACGAGCGCGTGCTCTCGGGCACGCCGTACTACCTCGCGCCCGAGCTCGTGCTCGGCGGTGCGAAGAGCGTCGCGTCGGATCTCTATGCGGTGGGCGTGATCCTGTACGAGCTGCTGACCGGCACGGTGCCGTTCACGGGCGGCTCGCTGCTCGAGATCATGCGCAAGCACGTCGAGGACGATGTCGTGCCGCCCTCGCTGCGCGCTCCCGAGCTGAGCCTCTCGCTCGCGTTCGAGCGCGTCGTCCTGCGGGCGCTCGCGAAGGATCCGGCGGACCGCTACGCGACCGCCGACGAGCTGCGCACGGCGCTGCGAGCCGCCGCCGTGCAGACGCGCGACATGCCGACCGTGAGCCGCACCTCGACCTCGGGGCCGACCCGCAACTGGACCCGGCCCGACGTGCCGCCGCGTCCGCGCGCCATCGGGACGAATCCGCCGCCGGCGTGTGACACTCTGCGCGGTGTGGCGGTCGACGCTCGCGATCCTCTGCGCCGCGCGCGTCGCCTACGCGGATGACGGCGAGGTCATCGAGGTCTCCGGCAAGGCGCCCGACGAGACCAAGCCGCTCTCGTACTCGCTGAGCGCCGACGAGATCCGCGACATGCCGGGCGCCGGCAACGACATCCTGCGCGCGGTGCAGGCGCTGCCCGGCGTCGCGCGGATCCCGTTTGGCTTCGGCGGGCTCGTGCTGCGCGGGACGTCGCCGCGCGACACCGCCGTCTACCTCGATGGCATCGAGGTCCCGATCGCGTTTCACTTCGGCGGCATCACGTCGTTCTATCCGAGCGGCATGCTCGCGGACCTGCAGCTGACGTCGGGCGGCTTCGGCGTCGAGTACGGTCGCGCGCAGGGCGGCATCGTCAAGCTGACGACGCGCGAGCCGCGCACCGACGCCTATCGCCTCGGCGGCTCGATCGGCCTGCTCGACTCGGGCGCGACCGCCGAGGGGCCGTGGCACGGCGGCGGCTTCATGATCGGCGTGCGCCGCAGCTACTTCGATACGGTCGTCTCGCCGTTCGTCGCGAGCGACATCCCGCTGCCGTCGTACTGGGACGCGCAGCTGCGCCTCTCGTTCGGCGATCCCGCGAAGCACGGGAGGATCTCGCCGATGATCTTCCTGTCGATCGATCACGTCGCGAACCACACGACGGGCGCGCCGGGCCAGCCCGAGGCGATCTCGCTGACGTCGATGTTCGTGCGCGCCGCCGCGCCGTACCTCCGGACGTGGGGGCCGCTCACGCTGCGCGTCGTGCCGTGGGTCGGCACGAACCGTCTGACATTCGAGGACATCCAGGAGGGCCGCGCCGAGACGTTCTCGCGCCCCGTCTATCCGTACGGCGTGCGCGCCGACCTGACGCGCGACGAGCCGTGGGGCGACCTGCGCGGCGGCCTCGACATCGACGGCGGCTATCTCTCGCACACGCAGGTCGGCTTCACGGGTGCGGGCGAAGGCCCGATGCAGACGAACGGCAGCTCGACCGTCGCGTGGAGCGACCTCGCGGGCTGGACGGAGGCGCGGCTGAAGCTCGACGGCGAGCGCTTCGCGATCAAGCCCGGCGTGCGCGTCGAGGCGTACGGCCTGACCGGCGAGGTCGTCGTCGATCCGCGCCTCAACATCCACCAGCAGCTGACGAAGACGATCGCGCTGCGCCAGGCGATCGGGCGCTTCCACCAGCCGCCGACACCGGGCGACGTCGATCGCCACGACGGCAACCCCGCGCTCGACTCGTCGTGGTTCGATCAGTTCTCGCTCGGCGTCGAGATCGAGCACGGCGGCTGGTTCGGCTCGCTGACCGGCTTCTACGCGTACGGCGAGCACCTCGGCATCAAGGAGCCGCGCCCGACGGAGATCGCGGAGCCGAACGTCGGCGGCCTCGGGCCCACGTTCGAGCTGCTGCTCGAGAAGCAGCTCGGCTTCGCGATCTATCGCGACGACATCGGACGCGCGCGCAACGCCGGCCTCGAGCTGCTCGTCAAGCGGCACAAGGGTCCGTGGTTCGGTATGCTCGCGTACACGCTCTCGATCGCGCAGCGCACCGACGATCCGCGCTTCGACAACGGCTGGCGCCCGTTCGAGCTCGACCAGCGCCACAACCTCAACGCGCTCGGCTCGCTCGCGCTCGCGCACTGGCGGTTCGGCGCGCGCGTGCAGCTCGTCTCGGGCAACCCGTACTCGCCGACAAACCCCCGCAACCCGCCGGAGCAGATCCCGTGGGGCGGCACGCTGCCGGTGTTCTTCCAGCTCGACGTGCGCGCCGATCGCACGTGGCACCGCGGCTGGGGCGACATCGACCTCTTCCTCGACGTCCAGAACGTCACGAACCGCCGCAACGTCGAGGGCCGCGAGTACGGCTACAACGACGCGCACCCCAATGGCGCCGACCTCGACACGCCGGGCCTGCCGATCGTGCCGTTCCTCGGCGTCGACTTCCTTCCGCGCTAGCTGCCGAGGTTCACCAGGCAGCGTAGCAGCTCCGCGACGCCCCACGCCTGCGCGACGCAGCCGCCCGGCGTGTATGGCGCCTGCGCGTCGAAGACCTCGGAGACGTAGCCGATGCAGTTCTGGCCGAGGTGCGCGATCAGGCCGTCGAGCGCGCGGCGAGCGGCGGCCGGATCCCGGCGCACGCGCATCAGCGCGTCGACGTACGGGCCGATCAGCCACGACCACACGGTGCCCTGGTGATAGGCGGCATCGCGCGTGAGCAGATCGCCGCGATAGGTCGGCTTGAAGTCGGGGTTGCCGGGCGAGAGCGAACGCAGGCCGACCGGCGTCAGCAGCTCGCGCTCGCACGCGTCGAGCACGGGCGCCCAGCGCGACGGATCGAGCACCGCGTTCGGCAGCGAGATCGCGAACAGCTGGTTCGGCCGGATCGCGGGGTCGTCGCCGTGCTCGCCGTCGACGACGTCGTAGAGGCAGCCGGTGCGTTCGTTCCAGAACCGGCGGTTGAACGCGTCCTGCGCGCGATCCGCGGCGCGGCGCAGATCGTCGGCGCCCTCGCGGTCGTTCGTGCGCGCGAGCCAGTCCGAGCACAGGCGCAGCGCGTTGTACCAGAGCGCGTTGATCTCGACGGCCTTGCCGCGCCTGGGGGTGACGACCCAGTCGCCGGCCTTCGCGTCCATCCACGTCAACTGGTAGCCCTGCGCGCCTTGCGACAGGAGGCCGTCGTCCGGATCGACGTGGATCCCGAACCGCGTGCCGCGCATGTGGTGGTCGACGATGTCGCGCAAGAGCGGCAGCAGCGAGATCAGCGTGCGGCGATCGCCGGTGACGCGCAGGTAGCGATCGATCGCGTGGAAGAACCACAGCGTCGCGTCGGCGGTGTGGTAGAGGCCCTCGTTCGCGCCCTCGGGGAACATGTTCGGCACGAGGCCGTCGCGGACGTGGTGCGCGAACATGCGCAGGATCGAGCCGGCCTCCGCGTGGCGGCCCGTGCACAGCGCGAGGCCCTCGAGCGAGATCATCGTGTCGCGGCCCCAGTCCGTGAACCAGTGGTAGCCGGCGATCACCGTCCAGGCCTCGTCGCCGGATGCGCGCGCGCGCACGTGATCTTCCTTGCGACCCGCGGGCTGGATCACGAACTGATCGGCGGCGAGCACGAGCTCGGCGGCGGCTCCGCCGCGCGCGGCGGGCACGGCCGCATCGAGCAGGCGGCGGCGGCGCTCGCACTCGGCCGCGAGCATCTCGGGCGCGCTCATCGTCAGGATCGTGTCCCACTCCTCCGTCGACGCGAACAGCGCGGTCGTGCTGCCCGGCTGCAGGTCGGCGCGGAAGCGGCCCGGCGAGTACAGCTGCCCGCGCGACGCGTACCCGCGGCTCTCCTCGATCGCGTAGCCGAGATCCGGCACCGCCATCGGCTCGATCACGAACGACGTGCGGCGCCCCGCGAGGTGCAGCTTCAGGCTCGGCAGCGGCGCGGGCGCGGCGAGCTCGATGCGCGAGCCGAACGCGGTGAGCGGGTAGGCGTCGGGGACGTGCGTCGAGACCGGCTCGTCGTGGCCGCGGAACTGCAGCGACGGACGCATCTCGAGGCGCACCGGGCCGCCCTCGAGCAGCCGCCACTCGATCATCACCGTGTTGTGCCCGTGCGAGACGACGACGCGCTTCTCGAGCGTCATGCCGAAGCCGCGGTAGCGCCAGATCGGCAGCCCGAGATGCAGCTCGAACTCGACGAGCTCGAGCGACGCGCCGTACGACATGTTCGGCGGCACCCAGCCGACGTCGACGCGCTTGTCGCGCAGCTTGAGCTGCACGGCGAGCGAGTTGAGCATCATCACGCGGCCGGCCGGGTTCGGCAGCGCCGCGATCAGGTAGCCGTGATAGCGCCGCGTCGGGACGCCGTAGATCGTCCCCGAGGCGTAGCCACCGAGGCCGTTGCAGACGAGCCACTCCTGACGCGGCTCGGCGTTGACGTGGCGGACGGGATCGGCGGCGGTTTCGTTCATGGTTCGACGGGGTGTTTCTCGCCGCTCATCGGCGGCGGGTCCTGACGCAGGTACGCCGCGGGATCCGGTGCGCACAGCACGGCGCAGTGCGCGGGGATCGCGAGGCGCGCGGGCGTGAACGGCTCCGGCGTGCCGAGCCCGCCGTATGCGGGATGCTCGCTCGACCACTGGACGCGCCAGCCGTGCCACGCGGGCGGCGCGAGCAGCGGCTCGGGGAGCACGTTGTCGCGGAACGTGCGGCCGAGGTTGACGAGCAGCAGGCGCTCGGGCCATCGCACGCAGAACGCCTCGGGACCGAGCACGGCACCGTCGGCGTCGTCGCCGGGCGAGAGCTGCTTGCGCAGCGCGATCAGATCGCGGTGCAGGCGGACCCACGGGTTGTCGGGCGTGCGCAGCGCGTCGTCGAGGATGCACGCGTCGAACGTCGCGCGTGCGGTCGGATCGGGCAGCGCGGCCTGTGCTTCGTGCGTCGCGAGGCGCGCGAACTGGCGCAGGAAATCTGCGCGGCCCTGGCGTACGAGCTTGCTCAGCTCGGGATCGTGGTCGCAGAAGAACGTCCAGCGCGCACGCGAGCCCAGCTCCTGGCCCTGGAACAGCATCGGCAGCTCCGGTGACAGCAGCAGCAGCGCGGTCAGCGCGCGCAGCCTCGCGGCGTCGGCCAGATCGACGAGCCGGTCGCCGAAGCTCGCGTTCGCGACCTGATCGTGGTTCTCGAGGTAGTGCACGAACGAGCGCCGCGGCAGGTGACGCGCCGGCGTGCCACGCGTGTTGCGCTGCCAGCCGTAGAGCTGGCCCTGGTAGAGGAAGCCGTGCTTGACGGCCGACACGAGCTCCTGCGGCGTGCCGCGGTAGTCGTGGAAGTAGCCGTCGGTGGTGCCGGTCAGCGCCACGCGCGCCGTGTGATGGAAGTCGTCGTTCCACAGCGCGTCGAGGCCGTGACCGGTGATGACCGTCGCGTCCTGCGGTTCGTTCTCTCCGACGATGAAGATCTTCCGCGTGCCGGCCGCGGCGCGCGCGTGGCGAACGATGTCGGCGAGGATGTGCGGGTCGTGGTCGTCGAGGATCGCCTGCGTCGCGTCGATGCGCAGGCCGTCGAAGTGGAACTCGTCGATCCAGTACGCGGCGTTCGTGACGAAGAACTCGCGGACGCCCGGGCGCGAGTAGTCCAGCGCGTCGCCCCACTCGTTGGCGCCTTCGCGGGCGCGGAACTCCGGCGCGAACGCGAAGTGCGAGTTGCCGGCGGGACCGAAGTGGTTGTAGACGACGTCGAGGATCACGGCGAGCCCGAGCGCGTGGGCGCGGTCGATGAACGCGCGCAACTCCTGCGGGGTGCCGTGGTTGCGCGTCGGAGCGAACAGGTTGACGCCGTCGTAGCCCCACCCGTACGCGCCGGCGTAGTCGTTGATCGGCATCATCTCGAGCGTCGTGATCCCGAGGTCGGCGAGGAACGGCAGCTGCTCGGCGGCCGCCGCGTACGTCCCCTGCCGCGTGAACGTCCCGACGTGCAGCTCGTACAGCACCTGCGCGCCCGGATCGGTGATCCCGTGCCACGCGCCGTCGGTCCACGCGCTGTCGCGCGGATCGATCACCTGCGACGGCCCGAACGGCCCCGCGGGCTGGAACCTCGACATCGGATCGGCGTGCAGCTCCGGCCGATCGTCGATCCGCAGCTGATAGCGCGCACCGGGCCCGAGCCCGCGCACGAACGTGTTGAAGTAGCCGCCCGCCTCCGGCTCCATCGCGACGTCGCGATCTTCCAGCACGAGCGTCAGGCGCTTCGCGGCGGGAGCCCAGACACGCAGATGAACCCCGTCGTCTGCCAGCTCCGCTCCGATCGGATAGCGCCGCGCCACCCAGGATCGCGGTGCAGCGCCCATGCCACCAAACCGTGCGGAATCACGCCGGTGGGCGCCCCGGGAGCGCGCACCCGGGCACGCCGCGCGGCCCCGCGCATTCGACAGGCTGGGATCCTGCTGTTAGTGTCCCCGCGATATGCGTCATGTCCTTCTTGCTCTCGTGGTTGCGGCGGCCTGCGGTGGCGGCTCGCACAAGTCCACCACTCCGCCGCCGCCGCTCCCCGAGACCAAGCCGGAGGCGACTCCCACGCCGCCGAAGCCGGATGCCGAGAAGCAGGCCGAGGCCACCAAGGTTCCGGAGCCTCCGCCCGGGCCCGTCGAGGTGCCGCTGACGGCGCAGAAGCCGACGGTCAAGCTCGTCACCGCGGGCAAGGGCAAGAAGGCGCAGCTCAAGCTGACGCCGAAGGCCGGCGAGAAGGTCCCGGTCGAGATCGCCCTCGACTTCACCGGCAAGACCGGCATGCCGCCCGAGCTCGGCGGTCCGCAGGAGCAGATCGCGCCGCAGGTGATCGCGACCGGCACGCTCGAGAACCAGGAGGTCGGTGCCGACGGCGCGACGAAGTTCCAGGTCGCGATCGCGAAGGTCGACGCGAAGGACGTCCAGGGCTCCAAGCCGAGCGCCGAGGAGTTCAAGGGCGCGCTGTCCTCGCTCACCGGCGCGACGATCGCCGGCAGCGTCAACCCGAACGGCTCGACGAGCGACCTCACCGTCCACGTCGACAAGCCCGACGCGCACACCAAGGACGCGCTCGAGGTCGTGCACCTCGCGCTGCTGCCGATGTGGCCGGTGCTGCCGACGGAGCCGATCGGCGCGGGCGCGAAGTGGACCGCCACCTCGACGTACAAGTTCGCCGACCAGCTCGACGTCACGCAGACGACGGACTACGAGCTCGTCTCGCACAAGGGCACCGACTGGGTGATCAAGGGCACGACCAAGCTCTCCGGCAAGGACCAGGAGATGGGCGCCGGCGGTCAGTCGGCGAAGGTCTCCGGCATCGCCGGCTCGGGCACGATCGAGGCGACGATCTCCGACGGCAAGCTCGTCCCCGCGAACAAGTCGACGCTATCGACGACGTTCACGGCGACCGCGCACGTGCCGGCCGGCGATGGCAATCCGGCGAAGGACGTCGCGATCAAGTTCGAGCTGTCTCAGGGCACGAACGTCACTTCGCCGGGGGCGTCGGCGACGACGCCGCCGCCGGCGCAGCCGGCGCCGGCGCCGAAGGCCCCGGCGCAGCCGGCGCCGAAGAAGTAGCCGGCGCCTTGTAGGCCGGCGCGCTCGTGCCGAGCACCGTGATCGAGCGGATCGAATTCGGCAGGTACTTGTCGAGTCGGCCGACGTACCAGGTGCCGGCGAGCACGACCATGATGATGCCGGTCAGGTAGAGCTTCCAGGGCGGCTGCTTGTCGGCGAACGGATCGCTGAGCAGCCGCTGCGAGCCCTGCGGGATCTTGGCGAGCTCGGTCATCGCCGCGCCGAAGCTGACGTTGATGCGGGCGCGGCCGTTGATCGCCCAGCCGTTCGCATCGAGGATCGGCCCCAGGTTGCGGCGGCGGAGCTTCAGCCACGCGAGCAGCATCGCGGGGCCGCTGATGATCAGCATGAGCCCGATGATCCCGAGCGGGACCCACCTGCCGAGGCCGAAGATCGTCGTGAGCAGGGCGCCGACGAGGGTGCCGATGCCGCCGATCGCGACGCCGATCGCCGCGATCGTCCCGAGATCGATCTTCTTCGCGACGGGCGGAGGTGGCTCGCCGCCGTTCGCGGCGGTCTCCGCGCCGACCTCGCCCGCGCTGCCGACCTTCTCGGCGACGCCGTCGATCTTCGCGGTTGCGGCGGCATCGGCGGCCTGCGCGCGCTTGGTGAACGTGTCCTCGATCATCTTCACGAGGCGCTTGTAGGGCGACCAGAACGCCTCGCGCACGCTGATCGGGTTCGTGATGATCTTCGCGACCGTCGCGTCCCAGTCCTTGCCGTCGCGGTCGTAGAAGATGCCGTTGCGGCCGACGAAGATGTTGTCGGCGTCGCCGTTCGTCAGCGCGGCCGCGATCTGCTTGGTCACGCCTTCGCGCTTGATGTCGCAGTAGACGAGGCAGGCATCGGAGGCGCCCGCGAGCGTGCCGTGCTTGGCCGCGTCGCTGACGGGGACGCACAGGTGGAGCGCGCGGCCGTCGATGTAGAGCGTGCCGGCCTGGAAGACGCCGTCCTTCTTTGAGTAGAAGTCGCTGAAGTTGACGAAGTTGCGCGCGATGCGGCCGAAGTCGCGCTGGTAGCGCACGACGCGCGCGACCGACGTGATCTGCGCGTACTCGTCGGCGAGCGCGGCGTCGGCGGTGATCAGGTCGTGGACCTTGGCGCGCAGCGACGCATCGGGCAGCTTGTCGAGCGCGGCGACCTTCGTCGCGGGCTTCGCGGCGCGCCACGCGAGCAGGGCGGCGAGCTTGTCGGCGATCTGCGCGAGGTCGGCGGGCGTGAGCGCCTCGCGTGCGCCGAGCAGCGGCGTGACGGTCTTGTCGGTGAACGCGGCGAGCCGGTCAGCCCACGCCGGGTTGACGGCGCTGCGCAGCGGCAGGCGGGCGGCGGCGTCGACCTTGGCGAGCGGCAGCGCCTCGATCGCGGAGTCGCCCTGCGTGAGCTGCTTCGTCGCGAGCGCGGCGAGCTCGGCATCGGCGGCGGCGAGCGCGGTCTGCGCGCGCGTGTCGTAGGCGGCGAGGCGGCAGCGCGTGAAGTAGTCCTCGAGCTTCGCCTTGACGGCGAGGTACGCGTCGGCAGCGGCGTCGTTCGCGACGAGGTCCTTGCCGCCGGCGAGCCACGCGGCGTGCGCCTCGACCTGGTCGAAGAACTGGTCGCACAGCGCCTTGTCGATGCCCGGCTTGCCGCTGCGATCGGTCACGCTGCCGACCGACGCGATCGCGGCCTCGATCGCCTCCTTCGTCGCGGTGTCGTCGCCGGCGCTCGCCGGGATGACGATGCCGTCGCCGTTGAGCACGGTCGTCTCGAACGCCTGCGTGACGGCTTCGGTGTCGGCGACCGAGATCTGCGTCTCGGCCTTCTTGCCGAGGTCGGCGAGCATGCGCTTCGCGGCGGCGAGGACCTTGTCGTCGCCGATCTGCGCGAGCGCGACCGCGTCGGCGGACTTGAGCACCTCGCTCGGGTTCTTGAAGCAGCGCTTGATCTCGGCGACCGCGTCGAGGACGTCCTGCACGCGGATGCGGCCGTCCTTGTTGACGTCGAGCAGCTCGAGGGTCTTGTGGTCGATGTCGACGTCGTGGGTCGGCATCGCGAGCGCGACCCACAGCTTTTGATCGAGCTCGGGCAGCGCGAGCAGGTCGAAGCCGTCTCGCAGGCTGACCTGATCCACTGCACCCGCCCGGAAGAACTGCCAGCGATGACCCTTTTGCGCCATGAGGCGCGCATCTTACGCTGAAGCGATATCGGCGCGCAGCCGCTGGATGCGATCGCGCATCGCGGCTCGGGCTTCTTCTGGGTGCACGATGTGGGCGTGGCGTCCCAGACCGAGCACCCAGCCGGTGACCCACTCGAAACCTTCGCAGTCGATCAGCAGCTCGGCGGAGCCGTCGTCGCGCGGCGTGACCTCGCCGACGGGCCAGTTCGCCCCGATGCGCGTGACGGCGAGCGGATCGAGCTCGATGCGCACCGTGATCGCGTCGGCGCTCGGCACGTAGAGGCGCTCTCGGCGGTAGGCTTCGAGGTCGAAGTCGCGCGGGCGCTCGAAGCGCTCGCCCATCGGCTTGAGTGAGGCGATCCGATCGATGCGGAACGTGCGCACGTCGCCGCGCTTGTGACAGAACCCGACGACGTACCACTCGCCGGCGTGGTGCACGATTCCGTACGGATCGACCGGCCGCACCTCCGCCTGGTGGCGCGACGCCGACGCGTACGTCAGCTCGACGCGCTCGCGCTTCTTCGCGGCCGTGACGAGCGTGCGCAGGTGCGTGGCGACGGCCGCATCCGGCTCGGCGACGACCGTCGACGTGGCGAGCGACTGCGCCTCGTTCGCGTCGCGGCCGAGCGCGGTCAGCAGCTTCTTCTCCGCCGACTGCATCGCCTGATCGAACGGCGCGATGCCGCTCTCGCGCAGGGCGCGGATGCCGAGCAGCAGCGAGCAACCCTCGGCGGGCGTCAGGCGCAGCGGGCGCGTGAGCCGGTGCGCGAGGTCGACGAACACGCGGCCTTCCTCGACGGAGACGAGCAGGTACTCGCCGGGATCGCCGTCGGGCGGGCCGACCTGCGAGAGCAGATCGAGATCGGCGAGCATCTCGTCGCGGTCGGCGCCGAGCTTCTTCGCGAGCTCCTCGACCGGCACGCCCTCGGGGTGCTTCGCGACGTACGGCACGAGGTAGAGCAGGCGGCGCAGCCGCTGGGCGACATCACGCGACATCGAGCGGCTCCGGGTAGCTATCGGCGATCGCGTCGAGCTCCTCGAGGATCCGCGCGCGCAGCTTGTCGCCGCGCGAGACATGGATCGCGCCCTTCGCCGCGAGCACCTTGCTGACGGCGAACTCGGGGTTCGTGCAGTCGAACGTGACGAGCGTGCGGTCGCCCCGGAGGTGGAGGGGAGCGGATTCACTCCGATCCCCGGGGACGACACGCTTGACCGCCGTCGGCCCGAAATCCTCGTTCGCGACCTCGGCCGCCTCGGCGGCGATCACGAGCTGGACCTCCTCGGGAGGCTCGGCGGCGAACGTCCACGGCGAGCGCGTCGCGAACGCCTTGACGTCGAAGTCCACCGGGCGCTCGAAGTCCGGCGACTTCGGCTTGGGCGCCATGTGTGCCTCGCGGATGCGATCGACGCGGAACGACCGGATGTCCTTGCGCAGGTGACACCAGCCGACGACGAGCCACGCACCCTCGCGATACACGAGCGCGTAGGGATCGAGGTCGCGCTTCGTCGTCAGGCCGTTCGTCGCGGCCTGGTAGACCATCGTCACGCGCTTGCGCAGGCGCGTGGCCGCCTCGAGCGTCGCGTAGATCTCGGCGAGCTCGGGCCGCGTCACCTTCTCGGGGAAGTGCACGACGACGGTCGGGCCGTTCGTCTGCGGGCGCGGGAACTCCGTCGGCGTGTCGGGCAGCTCGGGGAGGTCGAACGCGAGCTTCTTGAGCGCGAGGTCGACGATCTTCGGATACGTGCCGCCCGGCATCGCGTGCGCGACGCTCGCCGCGAGCACGAGCGCCGAGATCTCGTCGGGGGTCAGCCGGACCTCCGGCATCTTGAACCGCTTGAGATCGATCACGTACCCGCCGTCCTCGAGCGAGTCGTCCTCGTCGGGCGTGACGTAGCGGATCGGCACGCCGAGATCGAGCAGGTCCGCCTTGTCGCGCTCGAACGCGCGCAGGCCGGCCTCGATGTTGAGCGTCTGGTAGGCGGGGAACTGATCGCGGATCTCGCGGTAGGTGACCGGCGTGCGCGCGCGCAGCAGGATCATGACGAGATCGAGCAGCCGCTTGCTGCGATCTCCACGCGTCGCCGCATCGTCCGCCTTGGCGGGCTTCGCAGGCCCCTTCGGCGGCTTCCCCTTGGTGCCTTTGGCAACCACCGCGCCGTTCTAGCGCACGTCGTCGGCGATCGGAAGAGCTACAATGCACGCATGCGCTGGCTCGCCGTGCTCCTGGTCGTCGGGTGTCATTCCTCGTCGGAGTCGTCGGCGAAGTCGGCGGGACCCTTGTGGTCGCCCGCGATGTTCCGCCCGCTGCACTCGCTGACTCCCGACTGCGAGCAGAAGGCGAACGTCTGGGAGTGTCACGGCGACAACGCGACCGCGAAGGTCACGCTCGACGACACCAAGCACCTCGTCTCGATCCAGGTCACCGACTTCACGCGCATGACCGACGAGCCGCCGCTGCGCTTCCGCAACGCGCTGACCGGGATCGCGCCGCCGGCCGCGATCGATGCCGTCATCAAGCACCTCGCGACCGCGTGGCCGACGGAGAAAGAAGACGTCGCGGGAGTTCACGTCACGGTGACGCGCACGCAGAAAGAGCCGAACAAGCCGGTGCTGTTCGACGCGACCGTCAGCTGGTGACGAAGCGCGCGATCTCCTCGCGCAGGCGCGTGAGCTCGGGACGCGTGAACAGCTGGAAGTGATCCGGATCGATCGGATCGCCGTGCGCCTTTCCGACGACGCGCACCGTGGCGCCGAGCCGGCGCGCGATGATCGCGGCGTCGTCGGGCGTGCACATCCAGTCGCCGGCGCCCGCGACGACGAGCGTCGGGACGCGCACCGTCTCGAGCGCGGCGCCCGGATCGGAGCCCAGCCGAACAGCGCGGTGACGCCGCGATACGCGGCCATGATCGCGGTGCGCGAGAGGCCGCCGCCGAGCCAGACGTTCGTCGCGACGAGCACGAGCCGCCGCGGCGGTGGGATCACGCCGGTCGCGATGCCCGCGAGCGTGACGAGGCCGCCGAGCGAGTGGCCGATGATCGCGTCGGTGCCGGCGGCGAGCGCGGGCAGATCCTTCTCGACGAGATCGTCGAAGCTCCAGTCATCGCGCCCCGCGATCGGCGGCACGCTCTCGCCGTGCCCGCGGAAGTCCGCGACCGTCGCCTCGCAGCCGAGCGCGTGCACGAAGCCGTCGTCGCGGCGCGCGCCGAAGTAGCGCCCGTCCGTCATCATCGCGTGCAGGCACAGCACGCGCGCACCCGCGCCGACCCGATCGAACCGCAGCGCGACGCCGTCAGAAGTAGTAACGGACGCCTGCACCGAGATTGAGGCCCAGTCCGGCGCCCGCGCCCGTCTTGAAGTCGTACTCGAGCACGCCGGCGACCTCGACGAATGCGTCGAGCGGCACGTTCTTGAAGTCGAACAGCAGGCCGCCGACCGCGCGCAGGCCCATCGCGAAGTGCGAGCTGCTCTGGCTGCCGCCGCTGTAGTCGATGAAGCGCACGCCGGGGCCGACGTACACGGGCAGCACGAACGTGTCCTGGTCCTGGAGGATCCAAGGGTGGAAGACGTAGTCACCGTCGACCTGCAGGCCGTTCGCGACGAACGCCGCACCGGCGCTCGCCTGGATCGCCTGATCGTCCTTCAGATACAGCTTCGCGGTGATGCCCGTCGGCTCGCCGAGGATGATGCCGACGCCGAGCGTGCCCTTCTCGGCGGGGCGGCCCTTCTCGCCGGCGGCATCGTCGTCCGCGAGGGCGGGCGCCGAGGCAAACAGCAACGCGAGCACGAGCCAACGCATGGGCCGACGCTATCCGCGCGGGACGCCGGGCGCAACTTGCTAGACTCGGGCGCATGCGGATCCTGCTCGTTGCTCTGGTCGCGTGCAGCGGATCGAAGGCGGCGACGCACGGCGACGCGGCGCTCGCCGATGGTGCGGGCAGCGGCAGTGGCAGCGCAGGCAGCGGAGGCGCGCTCACCGCGGACCAGAAGCTCGTCGCGGAGGAGCTGACGAGCATCTGGGAGAACGACACGCCGGTGCTCGACTACGCGTACTCCGAGAACATCCACGACGGCCGGGGCTACACGTCGGGGCGCGCCGGCTTCTGCACGGGCACGGGCGACGCGATCCAGGTCATCGCCTGCTACGACGCGAAGCGCACGGCCGCGCAGGGCAACCTGATGTCGAAGTACATGCCGGCGCTGATGACGATCGATCAGCGCTACCAGTCGACGGGCATGGATCAGGGCAGCACGACCGAGCTCGACGCGATCGGCTCGTGGACCGCCGACTGGGCCGCGAGCGACACGAACGCGGCGACGCAGGCCGACTTCCGCGCGTGCCAGGACCAGATCGTCGACCTGCTGTACTACACGCCCGCGATGGACGCGGCCGCGAAGTGGGGGCTGGTCACGCCGCTGACGAAGGCCGCGCTCTACGACATGTGGATCAACCAGGGCGACGACGCGCTGATCACGAAGGCGAACGAGCTCGTCGGCGACACGGCGCAGGTCGCGCCGGTGATCGGCTACCAGGGCGTGACGGAGGACCTGTGGCTGCAGAAGTTCCTCGAGGCGCGCCGCGACCTGATGCAGGCGGACGCGACGTGGAAGCAGGCGGTCGATCGCGTCGCCGGCTACGAGAAGCAGCGCCGGCGCGCGAACTGGCAGCTGTGGGCTGCGATCCGTAACGACGTGCGCGCGCTCGACTGCTGGAGCGGCCCGTACACGTCGAGCGGCTACACGGTGCGCGAGATCGCGCCCGACGGCACGTGGACGACGCCCGCCACGTCGACGTACGGCTGCAACTAGGACTTCAGCAGGCGCGCGAGCTTGTTGCGCGAGATGCCCAGCGCGCGGGCGGCCGCGCTCTGGTTGCCGCCCTCGCGGTCGAGCACGGCGCGCGCGTAGCGGCGCTCCGCCTCCTCGAGCGAGAGGCCGGCGGGCAGCGAGATCGCATCGCTCGAGGGCGTGGCCGCGTGCGACTCGGCGGCGGGCATGACCGGGATGCTGATCTGCGAATCACCCGGCTGTGGTGCGCGCCGCTCGAGCGCGAGGTCCTTGGCGCCGATCGTCGGGCCGGGGGCGAGCACGACGGCGCGCTCGAGCGTGTTCTCCAGCTCGCGCACGTTGCCGGGCCATGCGTAGGCGACGAGCGCGGCGCGCGCCGACTCCGAGAGGCGTAGCGGGCCCTTGCGGTAGCGCCGCGAGAACTGAGCGACGAAGTGATCCGCGAGGTCGGCGATGTCCTCCTCGCCGCGCGCGCGCAGCGGCGGGATCTCGATCTCGACGACGCGCAGGCGGAAGTAGAGGTCGCTGCGGAACTGGCCGGCGCTCGACATCGCCGCGAGGTCCCGGTTTGTCGCCGCGACGAGGCGCACGTCTGCGGTCAGCGTCTCGCGCCCGCCGACGCGCTCGAACTGGCGCTCCTGCACGAAGCGCAGCAGCTTGCCCTGGAGTGGCAGCGGCAGCTCGCCGATCTCGTCGAGGAACAGCGTGCCGCCGTTCGCGGCCTCGACCTTGCCGATCACGCGCGCATCGGCGCCCGTGTACGCACCGCGCTCGTGGCCGAACAGCTCGCTCTCGACGAGCGCCGCCGGCAGCGTCGTGCAGTCAACGTGGACGAACGGTGCGGCGCGCCGGTCGCTGTTGACGTGGATCGCGCGCGCGAGCAGGCCCTTGCCCGTGCCGGTCTCGCCGTGGAGCAGCACGGTCGCGTCGGTCTGCGCGGCGCGCACGATCATCTCGTACACCGCGGCCATCGCGGGAGAGCGGCCGATCACGTGGTTGAAGCGGCCGCGCACGGAGAGGCCGCGCGAGGCGTCGTCTCCGCGCAGCGTCGTGTAGTCGAGCGCGCGCCCGATCTGCTCGGCGAGCACGCGCACGAACTCCT
The DNA here is from genome assembly GCA_964446175.1 of uncultured Kofleriaceae bacterium. Lineage (GTDB taxonomy): Bacteria > Myxococcota_A > Polyangia > Haliangiales > Haliangiaceae > JABFXX01. The sequence goes on along the minus strand of CAYUNM010000004.1, from coordinate 131,452 downwards.
CGTCGCGGTCGGTGAAGTAGCCGTCGCGCTTGTTGAGGACCTGGAGCACGCCGCGGATCTGCTCGCGGCGGATGATCGGCGCGGTCAGCATCGATGCGACGCGATAGCCGAGCTGCTGCGCGATGTCGTGCGCCCAGCGCGGGTCGGCGCTCGCGTCGCGGATGTTGACGAGCTCGCCGCTCTGCGCGACGTGCCCGACGACGCCCGTCCCCGACGGCACGCGCAGCTCCGGCACCTCGGGCAGCGTCGCGACGCGCGAGCGGATCTCGCCGGTCGCCGCATCGATCAGCCACAGCGTGGCGCGGTCGGCGCCGAGCGCGCGTGCGACGCGGTCCGCGAACGTCACGAGCAGATCGTCGAGCTCGACCTCCCCGGCGATCATCGCGCCGAGGTCGGCCAGCAGCTCGAACCGCTGGTCGTGCTCCGACATCCAGCCGATCATCGCACGAACCGGTGTCATGCCGCGGCAGCCCTCTCCGCATCGCGCGCGTTGAGCACGAGCCCCTCGCGCGCCGCGACGGTGCCGGGCAGCGCGGCCTGCGCCGCCGCCTCGAGCGCCGCGAGCGCCGCATCGCCGCGCGAAGGATCGTGATGGAACAGCACGAGCTGCGGCACGCCCGCCGCGCGCGCGAGCTCGGCGCCGGCCGCCCACGTCGAGTGGCCCCAGCCGACCTTCGCCGGGTACTCCTCGGGCGTGTACTGCGCGTCGTAGATCAGGATATCGGCGCCGGCGGCGAGCTTCTTCAGCGTCGGATCGACACACGAGAAGTGCTCGGTGTCGGTCGCGTACACGATCGACTGCCCGGCGTGCTCGAGGCGATAGCCGTAGACCGGGTCGGGATGGTTGAGGCGCGCCATCGTCACGGTGATGTCGCCGATCGTGAACTGATCGTTGGCGCGCAGCTCGCGCGTCGACACCGTGCCGCCGAGATCGTCGAAGTCGACCGGGAAGAACGGCGCCTTGAACAGCGCGCGGATCGCGGCGTCGTGCGGCATCACGCCGTTCGGACCGCTCGCGATCTCGACGCGATGCCCCGGCACGTAGACCGGCGTGAAGAACTGCAGGCCGGCGACGTGATCCCAGTGCAGGTGCGAGAGCAGGATCGTCGAGTGGCGGATGCCGCTCGCCATGCGCTCGTTGCCGAGCGTGCGGATGCCGGTGCCGGCGTCGAGGATGATGCGCGTGTCGCCCGCGACGACCTCGACGCACGCCGTGTTGCCGCCGGCGGTCAGGCCGGGCGTCGCGATCGAGCCGCGGACACCCAGGAAACGGACAGTCAGGTCGTGCGCCATACAGCCTCCTTGGCCGCTGGATAAAGCAGCTACAATGCCAGCCGTAACCGTGCGTTCCGTCGACGCTCGCTGCTCCGCCATGAAGCGCCGTGCTTCAAAACGGAGCATCGTCTGCTTCGTCGCGCTGGCTGCATGTACGAGCAGCGCGCCGCCGCACTGGCATGTCGATGGCGATGCGCTGCGCGACCCCGACGGGCGCGCGGTGATCCTGCGCGGCGTGAACCAGTCGGGCACGCAGAAGTCGGCGCCGTACATCGACGACCACACGGCGGCGGACTACGCGCGCATCCGCACCGACTGGGG
>CAYUNM010000004.1:78623-129756 GCA_964446175.1 uncultured Kofleriaceae bacterium | reverse complement strand
GAGATGGGCAGCGGCTTCGATCCGACGCACCGCGATCAGCAGATCGCGAACGTCGCCGACCTCGCCGCGGAGGCGAAGATGCTCCACGCCGGCCTGTGGATCGGCGAGTACGGCGGCGTGGCGGCCTCGTCGGGCATCGCCGACTACATGACCGCCGAGTACGACGCGGCCGGCATGGTCGCCGCGAGCACGATGTACTGGGCGTACGACGACGGCGGCTACGGCCTCGTCAACGCCGACGGCAGCGAGCGGCAACCGCTCGTCGACACGCTCGTGCGCCCGTATCCCGAGCGCGTCGCCGGCGATCCGACGAGCTACGCGTTCGACGCCGCCACGCGCACGTTCACGTTCGTGTACCGGCCGCGCGCCATGAAGCAGCCGACGCGCATCATCGTGCCGGCGCGCGTCTATCCGCAGGGCTTCACGGTCGACTGCGGTGACTGCATGACGTCGCGCGATGGCGACGTGCTCGTGATCGATCGCGCGCCGAGCAGCGGCACGATCACGCTCCATCCCTGACATTTCTGTCAGACGATCGCGGAAATTCGATGCGCGAGCTCGACGCGCGCGCGAGCCGCCGTGCGCACGCACGGGCACGGCCGCTGCACGGGCGAGGGCATGCGAGCGGGCGTGTGCGTGATCTTGGTCTCACTGGCGGTCGTCGGGATTCCGCAGGTGAAGTCGACGACGATCACCGCGCACGCGCTCGGGATGAGCGCCACGAAGACGGTGAGGTTCCCGCAATGAAGCTCACGATCGCTTCGGTCGCGGTGTGGATCGCGTGCAGCGCGCTGCGCTTCGCGCGTCCCGCGGCGCTCGAGCACGACGAGGCGCGCTACGCGGTGTCGGCACGCGCCTGGCTCGCCGGCGAGCGCCGCTGGCGCTACGTACCGGTCGGCATGGACGTGATCGGCAGCGTTCCGTTCGTGTTCGGGGCTTGCCGGTGATCGGCTGCGAGCAGGCGTTGCACGTCCTGCCCGCGCTGTTCGGGCTCGCGTTCATTGCGGCCGCGTGGTTCGTCGCGGCGCGGCTCGCCGATCGCGACGCCGCCGCGTGGACGATCGCCGTCATCGTCGGCACGACGCCGCTCGTGCGCTTCGATGTCGAGCTGCTCTCGGATCTGCCGAGCGCCGCGTGCATGCTCGCGCTCGTCGGCGTGCTCGTGCTCGAGCTGCGCGAACGACCGAGCTGGCGCTTCCTGCTCTGCGCGCCGCTCGCGATCGCCGCCGTCTACATCCGGTACGGCAGCTGCGTGCCTGTCGCGCTGATCGGCGTCGCCGCGCTCGCGTTCGGCTGGCGCGCGATGCTCCGTCACCCGTGGCCGTCGCTCGTGACGGCGGTGGCGGTCGTCCTCGCTATCCTGCCGCTGCGCGGGGCGCTCGAGTACAGCCGGCAGGTGCCGCCGGCGACGCACGGGCTGCTGCACTACGTCCGCCATCCGTTCTCGTTCTTCGGCGTGCTTGCACCGCCGCTGATGATGCTCTCGCTCGTCGCGCGCGATCGCTGGCGCCGCTTCGCGGTCGTGATCGGCATCGCCGACATCGCCGCGCTCGGCCTCCAGACGGCGGCGCAGACGCGCTACGTCGTGCTCGGCCTCGTGCTGCTCGTCGCGGTCGGCGTCGCCGAGCTGCGCGATCGCCTCGTTCGCACGCGCCACCGCCGCGTCGTCGGGATCGCGTGCTTCGCCGCCATCGCCGCGACGTGGATCGTCGCATTCGTCGGCACCTACACGCAGCGCCCGCGGCGCTACAAGATCGTGGCCCCGACGCTCGAGGCGGCCGCCGCGATCCGCCACGACGCGGCCGGTGCGCGCTGCGATGTCATCGGCCGCCACTCGACGCAGCTCGACTGGTACAGCGGCTGCCGCGCCGTCGCCGAGCGGACACCGGGCGTGCGGACGTACGTCGTGCGCGATGACAGCGGCGGACCGGATCAGCCCGACCCGGTGGACGGCGTTCGCGTCCTCGTCACGCCGCACGTCGAGGTGACGCGGCTACCGCCATGACACGAGAGCTGACACACCTGTCACGACGGGCGAAGACCTACCCTCCCGCGACGTGACCTCGCGATGTTGGCGCGGGCACGCGCGCTGCAGTGGTGTGCCCGCGATGCACTGGCTCGCGTTGCTGTCCGTCGCGCTCCTCGCGTGCGACCACATCACCGACGTCACGGCGCGCGAGCCCCACGTGGTCGCCGAGAAGTACTACGAGGCGTACGCATGCTTCTACGCGCACCTCGATGGCGTCGTCGTCGCGGGCGTGCCGTGGGAGTTCGACTTCGAGCCCGGTCACGGCACCGTCGGGAAGGCACGCCCGAACTGCCTCACGGTCCACGCCGGCACCGGCGCCGACGAGAAGCTCGAGCAGACCGTGACCGCGCACGCGCTCGGCTACAGCGCGACCGTCGCCGTGAGCTTCACTGAATGACGGCGTGAACGTTCGCGTGGCTCTTGCCTGCCTGTCGTTCGCTAACCCTTGTGAAGCGCCTGCTTGATCAGGCCGAGCATGTCGCGCGAGGTCTCGCGGCAGATGACGAGCGCGGCCGCGACGTACGCGATCGCGCCGACGACGATCTCGACGAGCAGGTAGATCCACGCGTGGTGCACGCCCACCGCGGCCAGGCCGTGGTGGACGGCCCAGATCGCGGCAGCCATCACGCCGCACGCGAGCAGCGGCTGCATGAAGCCGGCGAGCAGCTTCGCGGGCGACGGGCCCTCGCGCAGCACCATGAGGACGCCGCCGATCGCGGTGAGGCCGAACGAGATGCCGACCGCGGCCGACGCGGCGCGCAGGCCGTACGGCGAGAGCAGCGAGATGCCGACGAGCAGCAGGCCCAGCTTGGCGACCTCGAGGAACATCAGCTTCGACGTCTTCGAGAGCGACTCCATGTACGCCGACAGCACCCACGTGATCGGCCGGAACACGGAGAGGCACGCGAGCACGGTCAGGAGCGGTGCTACCTCCTGCCACGCGTTGCTCGGCAAGATCGCGCCGATCAGCGGGTACGCGACGAGGCCGAGGCCGATCGCGAGCGGGAAGATGATCAGCGAGAGCAGGGCGGTCGAACGTTCGAGGGCGCGCGGGCGCCGCTCGACGGGCAGCTCGGCCATCGACGGCAGCAGCACGAGCGCGATCTGCTCGCCGACCTGGATCGCCGGGATGTCGGCGAGGTTGTAGGCCATGTTGTACGCGCCGAGCGCGCCGGTGCCGAAGTAGTGCGAGATGGCGAGGTTGTCCCAGTAGCGAGAGCCGTTGTGCGCGTTGCCCTGGATGCCGAGCGGCACGCCGTACTTGAGCATCGCCTTCGTGCGCTTCCAGGACAGCTTCGTCGGCGTGGCCCAGCTGCGCACGCCGGCGGCGTTGATCAGGATCGCGACGACGACGACGGACTGGATGATGTTCGCGATCACGATCGACATGCCGCCCCAGCCGAGCGCGGCGAGCGACAGCGCGGCGATCGTGTACACCGCCTCGCCGACCGCGAGCGCGATGCCCGACGGCCGGAAGTTCATCTGCATCGTGAGCATGCGCTCCGGCATCGCGCCGAACCGCCGGATGTAGACGGAGAGCGCCATGCCGGGGATGTACTTCGCGGCGTGCTCGGCATGGAGCAGCGGCGTGAGGTGCGCGCCGAACAGCGCCATCAGGCCGAGCGACAGGGTGCCGAGCGTGAGGTAGAGGAACGTCGCGTGCCAGGTGACCTCGCGCTGCGCCTCGCCGCGGCCGTTGACGACCGTGTACTGGCCGAAGCCCCAGATCGTCAGCCAGCTGGCCGTGTAGGCGAGCACCGTCGCGTCGTTCACCTCGCCGATGACGTCGGGATGGAGGAAGCGCGTCATGACGAGCGTGCCGATCACGCCCACCGCGCGCCCGCCGATGCTCGATGCCACGGTCCACAGCGCGCCTCGCGCAGCTTTACGTGCCAGGGACATCGTCGAGCCATCGTCTCGTGCAGGCCGCGTGCCGGGCAAGGCCGGGAGTCACCGGAAGCGTCACAGGAACCGCCGCAGCCGGAACGCGAGCCACGCGAAGGCCTTTCGCCACCAGGGCAGGCGGTGCCAGACGGCCTCGTCGTAGGCGTCGCAGTTCGCGACGTCGTGCTGGAACTCCGCGACGAGGACCTGGCTGACGGTCGGATCGAGCACCTCGACGCAGACCTCGAGGTTGTTGAACCGGCTCTGCGCGTCGAAGTTGTAGCTGCCGATCGTGCACCACGTCTGATCGACCACCGCGGTCTTCGCGTGCATCATCGGGCCGCGCCAGCGCAGGATCTTGCAGCCGCGGCGCGCGAGGCGGCGCAGTACGTAGAGGCTCGCCCACTCGATCACGCGCACGTCGCTCGTGCCGGGCACGATGATCTGCACGTCGACGCCGCGCTGGGCCGCGCGGATCAGCGCGCGCCGCAGCCCGCGATCGGGCAGGAAGTACGCGTTGTGGATGTAGAGCTGCTCGCGCGCGGCCTTGATCACGTGGATGTACGCGCGGCGGATCGCGGTGCGCTGGCGGCGCGCCGAGTTCTCGAGCAGGCGCACGAACGACGTGCCGGGGCCGGCCGCGGGGCCGCGCGGAGGCGCGGGGAACGGGGCGCCGCCGGCGCGGTTCCACGTGCGGCGGAACGAGCGCGCGATGTCGATGACGATCGGCCCGGTGACGCGGCAGTGCATGTCGTGCCAGCCGACGCCGCCATCCGCGACGCTCGCGTAGTCGTTCGCGATGTTGAGCCCGCCGGTGAACGCGACCTCGTCGTCGACGATCAGTGTCTTGCGGTGATCGCGATGCGACAGGTTGAAGCGCGCGCGCCACGGCGCGATCGGGTTGAAGTCGATGACCTCGCAGCCGGCGGCGCGCAGATCCTGGACCCACGCGCCGGGCAGGCCGAACGAGCCGACCGCGTCGTAGAGGATGCGGACGCGCACGCCGGCACGGGCCCGCTCGACGAGCGCGAGCTTGAACCGGTCGCCGGTGTGATCGGCGGCGAGGATGTACGTCTCGAGGTGGATCGACGTCTTCGCGGCCGTGATCGCCTCGAGCATGGCGGGGTAGGTCGCGGTGCCGTCGCGCAGCACGGTGACCGTGCAGCCGGGGCGCCAGCGCACGGCGCTGCGTGCGAAGCGCCGCAGCTGCTGCGGCAGTGCGACCGCGATCGCGCGCGACGGGTGGTCTTCGACGGGCTCGGGGACTGCCATCAGTCGTACCGGATCTTGACGATCGTGTAGGTGATGTCGCCCTTGGGACGGCGCACCGTCACCTCGTCATCGAGGCGCTTGCCCATCAGCGCCTTCGCGACCGGCGCGTCCATGCTGATCCACTTCTTGTCGGCGTCGGACTCGTCTGGTCCGACGATCCGATACTCGACCTGTTCGCCGTCATCGTCCTCGACCGTGACGTACGCGCCGAAGAACACGCGCCGCGAGTCGCTCGGAGCCTCGTTCACGACGACGACATCGTCGAGCCGCTTGCTGAGGAAGCGCACGCGGCGATCGATCTCGCGCAGCCGGCGCTTGCCGTAGATGTACTCGGCGTTCTCGCTGCGATCGCCCTGCGCGGCCGCATCCGAGACCTCCTGGGTGACGCGCGGGCGCTCCACGGTCCACAGGTGATCGAGCTCCGCGCGGAGCTTCTTCGCACCTTCGGGCGTGATGTAGTGCTTCGCCAACCTCCACAACATATAGCGTATGCTCCGCGCGGCAGATGGGGTCGCAGCTGTTGATCGTCGTGGGCTTGCTGATGGCCAATGGTCTATTCGCAGGCGCCGAGATCGCGGTGCTCTCCGTCCGCAAGACGCGCCTGCGCGAGTTCATCCGGCGCAAGGACCGGCGCGCGCTCGCGGTCAAGGCGCTGCGCGACACGCCCGAGCGGTTCCTCGCGACGGTGCAGATCTGCATGACGACGGTCGGCACGGCGGCGGCCGCTTTCGGCGGTGCGCGCATGGAGCACGAGCTCGAGCCGACGATGGCGCGGATCGGCCTCGGCGCGGGCGCCTCGCTCGCGATCGTCATCATCTTCGTGACGTTCCTCGAGCTCGTGATCGGCGAGCTCGTGCCGAAGTCGCTCGCGCTGCGTTACAGCGACCGCTACTCGTTCTTCGTCGCGCGTCCCTTGCTGGGCCTGTCGTCGATCATGCGCCCGCTCGTATGGGTGCTGACGATCGTGTCGAATCTCGTGCTGCGGTTCTTCGGCGACCGCACGACGTTTTCGGAGGCGCGGCTCTCCAAGGACGAGCTGCAGCAGCTCGTCGAGGAGGCGGCGAAGACGGGGTCGGTCGATCCGCGGGCCAGCGAGATCGCGTCGCGCGCGCTGGGGTTCGGCGAGGTCACGGTCGCGGAGGTCATGGTGCCGCGCAACCGCGTCGTGGCGCTGCGGCGCGGCGCGCCGCCCGAGGAGGTGCAGCGCGTGATCCTCGAGGAGGGCCACAGCCGCATGCCCGTGCACGACGGCAACATCGACAACATCGTCGGCTACGTCGTCGCGCGCGACGTGCTCGCGCTCGCCTGGGAGAAGGGCCTCGTCGTGCTCGAAGACATCCTGCGGCCGGCGCACAAGGTCCCCGAGTCGACGCGCGCGCTGGATCTGCTGCGCGAGATGCAGCGGCGGCGGACGCAGATGGCGATCGTCGTCGATGACAACGGCGGGCTGTCGGGGCTCGTCACGACCGAGGATCTGATCGAAGAGCTGGTCGGTGACATCATGAGCGAGGACGATGTCCCCGAGCAGTACTTCACGCGCGAGCCGGGCGGGACGATCCTCGTCCAGGGCTGGGCGGCGGTGCGCAAGGTCAACCGCGACCTGCACCTCGACCTGCCGGTCGGCAAGGACCGCACGACGATCGCGGGCCTGTGCATGTCGCTCGCGCAGGCAATCCCGCAGGCCGGGGAACGTCTGACGACCGATAACGGGACCGTGCTCGAGGTGATCGAGGCATCGCCGCGGCGCGTGCGGCGCGTACGAATCCACCCCATCGCGCAGTCGGACGACGCGACGGCAGAGGCACCCCAGGACTAGCCCGTTTTACGCCGGGGTCCCTGCGGATCTTCCCCGACGAGATCGTGTACGATTTCGCTGATGCCGGTCATCGCGCGCGACGCTGTCGCGTCGGACCATCTCGTATACGCCTGGCCGTTTCCGATCGGCCCGGAGGACTACGAGGTGAGCTGTTCCGACGACGAGCTGGTCGTGATGTGCCCGGCGTGGATGGTCGGCGATCGCCTCGGCCCGGGCCGTCATCGCTGGCGCACGCCGGATCCGATGCGGCCGGTCTCGGCGTACTTCGTGCTGACGTCGCCGGTCGAGGTCTCGTTCGACTGCTTCACGCAGTTCCTGATCCCGACCACCGGCCAGCCGGTGCGGCTGCGCGCCGTCGGCTCGCTGCAGGTGCGGTGCGCGGATCCGGCGCTGCTGATCGCGCAGTTCGTCGGCCTGCCGTTCGATCACGTCAACGACGGCATCGTGCGCAGCGTGTCGCGCAGCATCGAGCGCATGCTCGCGCGGCTGCTCACCCGGCGCGTCGTCATGGCGGCCACGCCGCTCGCGGTGACCGATCCGATGCAGCACGCGAGCATCGTCGAGGAGCTGATCGCGTACAACCCGGCCGCCGGTGCCGTGTTCGGCATCGAGCTGATGCGCATGGGCCACCTCGCGGTCTACGCCGACGACGGCTCGCAGCCGGTGCACATGCTCGGCTCGACGAACGGCCACCGCGCGGCCGACCGCGATACCGAGCGCGCGTCGCAGCCGTCGCTCGTCGATACGGCGCGCGGCCGGCCCGCGAGCAATCCGCCGCAGATGAAGCGCGCGCAGACGCAGCCGCCGACCGAGGTCTCCGGTGAGATTGGCGGCAACAGCAAGCGTCCGACCGCGCCGCCGCCGATCGCGGGGCAGCTCGCGAAGGGCAGCGTGCCGCCGGCGGCGCCGCGCAACGCGGGCTCCGTCGAGGTGCCGCACACCGACGAGATCACGCAGCCCGGCGTCGACATCATCCGCACGCCGCTGCCGGGTGCGATGAAGGTCGCGGAGCCTGCGCCGGCGCAGAACGAGGCGCGCGGCTCGATCCTCGGCATCGGCGTGGCGCACATCGGCTCGAGCGGCGTCGCGTCGGGCGAGATCCCGCAGAAGGTCGCGCCGGGTGCGCGCGTGCTCGTGCCGGGACCGAACGGCCTGATGATGTCCGCGACGGTGCGCCAGCTGCTGCAGGGCTACTACGAGCTCGAGGTCGGCGGCTCCGGCGAGACGATCTGGGTGCCGATGAACGGCGTCGTGCCCGAGTAGTCAGAGCTCCCAGAGCAGGCCGGCCTCGAAGAACGCGCTCGAGCGATCGTGCAGCAGCACGAAGCCCGGGTAGCTGTAGCGGAACACGGTCGCGCGGAGGAACAGCATCGTGCGCGTGTCGTTCGTCGACTCGTGATCGGTGAGCGCGGTGGTCAGCTGCGCGTCGACGAGATGGCCGACCTGGCTGCCGAGCTCCTTGTCGGACGTGTAGTACGCGTACATCGACGGATCTTGCGTGTACTTGCCCTCGAAGAAGCGCGCGTGCGACTGCAGGTAGAAGCGGTAGCCGAGCTCGAGGCGCCAGCGCGGGCGCGCGATCCGCAGCTCGAGCGCGGGTGCGAGGCTCGTGATGCCCCAGCTGTCGCGGCCGGCGCGCACCGAGGGGTGAAGCCCGATGCCGTCGGCGAGCGAGTGGACCCACTCGAGCGTGAGCGCGTGGCTCGTGCGGCTGCCGGGGAGCTTCTCGGGGAGGCCGGCGGCGTCGCCGATCGTGTGCGCGAACATGATCTGGCCGTAGTCACCGGTCGTCGTCGTCCAGTCGCCGAAGCGGACGCTGCGGTAGGGCGAGGCCTGGTAGCCCTCGTCGAGCTTGCCGTCGTAGCGCAGGCGGAGCGCGTCGCTCTTCGTGAGCACGCGCGCGATGCCGAGCGAGCCGCTGACGGAGGCCATCTTGCGGTGCAGCGACGGGTCGAGCACGCTCGAGATCCAGTTATCGGCGACGTTGATGCCGCCGAGCAGCGTCGTCGAGCGCGTCAGGATGTCGTACGAGCCGGAGAGCCCGGCGCTCACGCTCGCGTAGTCGCGCTCGGTGGCGACCGCGACGGTGCTGCTCGCGACGTGCCCGTCGCTGTCCTGCCAGCCGAGCGAGGTCGTGCCGAGGTAGCGCGTGTCGCTCATCTGGCCGCCGGACGTCGAGCTGATGCCGGAGGCCGAGGTGATCACGTCGACGGCGCCGAGGGCCGGCGAGGTGCGCACGTCGATCGAGGCGCTCGTGACCGCATCGACGCCGAAGCTGCCGGAGAGCGACCACTCCCCGAACGTCTTGCCGACGATGCCGAGCGCGCGCCACACGGTCGTCTTGTCGCTGTCGGTGTAGACGCCGAGGCGCGCCGTGCCGGTGACGGGATCCTCGCTGGAGGACTGCGCGGACGTGTCGGTGTCGTCGTGCGCGGCTGGGACCGCGTTCGGATCGAACGGGTCGCGATAGTCGTCGGCGCTCGGGTCGGTCTCGCCGGGGGCGCCGCCGCCGCTCGCGCTGCCCGCGCGGCCATCGGCGCTGCCGTTCGTCGCGCTGTCGCCGTCGGCACTCGCGACGCGCGCGGCGAGCACGAGCAGGAGCAGGATCCGGATCACTTGCAACCGCAACCGGCGCCGGCGGTGCCGGGGCCCGCGCTCGAGAACGTGGCGCCCTCGGTGATCTCGAGGATCGAGTCACGCTGCGTATCCGCGACCGGGTCCATCTCGAACTGCATCGCCGGGCTCGCGAGCCGTCCGCGCTGCGCGATCGGAACGTGCTTGCATCCGGCGAGCGCGGTGGCGACGAGCACGATGAAGATCCTCACCGCATGTTCGTAGCGCGAATGGCTCGCGCAGTTGCCTCGAATGCGCTCACAGCACGCTGTGCAATCTCTTCACACGTCGAATGTGTCGACGTGTTGCGCACGGTCTGCGGGTACGCGACAACCGGGGGATGACGATCCTCACAGGTGCGGCGCTTGGCCTCGCACTGCTCGCCGGCACCGCCGCCGCGCGACCTCCCGATGGGGCGCGCGCGATCATCGATCGGCCGGTCGCGATCGTGGGCAATTTGCCCGTGTGGAAGAGCGAGGTCGACGACATGCGCCGCGCCGCGAAGGCCGGCACCGACCCCGCGGTCACTCAGAAGATCATTGACGACCTGATCGAGCAGCACCTGATGCTGCAGGCCGCCGACGAGGCGGGGATCACGGCGAGCGAGCAGGAGATCGACGGCGCGATCGCCGAGCTGATGAAGCAGAACAACATCACCGACGCGCAGCTCGATACGGCGCTCGCCGATGCGGGCATGACGCGCGCGAAGTACCGCGTCGAGCTCGCGCACCAGATCAAGCTCGAGAAGTGGATGCAGCTGACGCTCGCGTCGAAGCTGGCCGTGCACGCGAGCGAGGACGCCGACCAGTTCGCGCGCGGCCTCGATGCGGCGCGCCGGGCGTGGGTCGAGGACCGCAAGAAGAACGTCCACATCGAGAGGCGCCAGTGAGAGTGCGCAAAGCCAACGCGCTGCTCTTCGTGCTCGCCGCATGCGGCGGATCGGCAGCGCCCGCACCCCAGGCTCCGGCGCCGAAGCCGGCGGCGCCCGCCGCGCCGGTCGATGTCGCGTGGGATCAGCTCGTCGGGCCGATCAAGGATGTCAGCGTGAAGGCGAGCGATGCCGCGCTCGTATCGAAGGCGCAGGGGCTACTCGCCGGCGAGGTCGGCAAGGAGCTCGATCGCACGCGGCTGCGCGAGGCGACGGGTAAGCTGTTCGCGCTCGGCGGCGTGGCCGACGTGCTCGTGCGCGGCATCCAGCGCGCGGATGGGATCTCGCTCGAGATCGAGGTCACGCAGCAGCCGACCGTGCACGCGATCACGGCGTCGCCGGGGATCACGCTGCCGGGGCAGGTCGCCGCCGCGAACGGGCTGCCGCTCGATCCGGCGATGCTCGACAGCCTGACGCGCGAGCTGCGCGACAAGTACCTGGAGAACGGCTACGTCGATGCGCAGGTGCGGTGGTCGACGAAGCCAGTCGGCAACCAGGTCGACGTGACGATCGATGTGTCGCCGGGGACGGCCATCGTGATCGACAAGGTCGACTTCACCGGCAACGCGCACGCGAAGAGCGACGAGCTCGCGAAGACGATCGCCGCGAACGTCGCGAAGGGCGTGCCGTGGCGCGACGACCAAGTCGAGCACGCGGAGCTCTTGTTGACGGGGTATTACTTCGATCGCGGGTATGTCAACGTGCAGGTCGCGGCGCCGAGGCCGTCGACGAACGTGACGTTCGAGATCAAGGAAGGCGATCAGTTCCGCGTCGGCAAGCTGTCGATCAAGGACGCGAAGCCGGCCGAGGAGAAGAAGCTGCTCGCGGCGCTCGGCGTGAAGAAGGGCGACATCTTCAGCCGCACGGCGATGACGAACGCGATGAAGAAGCTGCAGGACGCGACGAAGGCGGTGAACATCACGCCGCAGACGAAGGTCGACGCCGCGAAGAAGACGATCGACGTCGAGTTCGAGATCCCTAGAAGTCCGTGAGCCCGAGCTCGAAGTAGACCTCGGGAGAGTGGCCCTCGATGCCGTAGCCGAGGTCGATGCCGAGCAGCGGCAGCACGACCGCCTTGACGTAGGCGCGGATGCCGACGCCGACGTCGTTGCGGATCCAGGTCCGATCGAGCTGGTTCGGGAGGTAGACACGGTCGGCGCGCGGGAACTCGAACGCGGTGATGCCGGTGTCGTAGAAGCCGAGCGCGCGGAACTTGAGCTTCCACACCTTGAACATCGGCACGCTGTACTCGGCGCGGAACACGCCGAGCTGGTCGCCGCGGAACTGATCGCCGGCGTAGCCGCGCAGATCGCTGACGCCGCCGAGCGCGTTCTCCTCGTGGACGGGCAGGTGATAGCCGAACTGGCCGATCGCGCGCAGCTCGAGCTGGTGCTCGCAGAGGAAGACCCACGAGTAGTAAGCGCGGAGCTGCGAGTTGACGTAGCCGTAGGTGTCGAGGCCGGGGACGCTCGGCTCGACGAGCAGCTGCGCGTAGGGGCCGCTCGTGACACCGAAGTTGTGGATGCGATGGTCGAGCGTGAGGCGCGCTTGCAGCGTGGTGTCCCAGCCGTCTTGCTGCGGCTTGGTGAGCGAGGTGTTCGTCAGCGGATCGAGCGCGTCGTGGAAGTAGACGTAGGCGGTGCGCAGGCGGCCGTCGGCGACGAGCCACCACTTGAACTGCCAGCCGACGAGGAAGCCGGCGTCGAGGAATGTCTCCTCGGTGGTGCGGGCGATCGTGAAGTCGGTGCGCGTCGCGTTCGCGTACTCGTCGACCTGGCGGCGCTCGAGGTAGACGTCGGCGCGGTACTGCAGCTTCGTGCCGTGATAGCTGGGGTCGAGGAACGTCGCGAAGAGGATCGAGGTCTTCGTGCCGAGCTGGCCGTAGAGCAGGAGCTTCTGATCGTGGCCACCGAGGTCGTTCTCGGCGAAGCCGACGCCGATCGCGCGGTTCGACGGCAGGAAGTAGACCGTGGGGCCGATGATCCAGGAGAGCTTGTCCTCGACGGTCGCGACGACGGTGTAGCCGCCGGGCGCGTCCTCGAGCGCGACGGCGACCGACTCGAACAGCTCGCTCGAGACGAGCGCCTCCTCGAGGCGAGGCAGGTCGTCGGGCCCGACGGGGTCGCCGACGTGAACGTGGGCGAGGTAGCCGAGCGTGGTGTCGGTGACCTTGGAGTCGCCCTTGACCTGGAAGCCGACGATCGGGCGCTTGTCGTCCGCGCGGGCGGTGGACGCGATGCAGAGGATGGCGACGACGAGCGCGCGCACTACGACTGCTGTGACTTCTTCTTCTTGCCCGGCAAGATACCCATCAGCTTGCAGATGATACCGATCATGATCTCGTCGGCGCCACCGCCGATCGACAGCAGGCGGGTATCGCGATAGGCGCGGCTCGCGGGGTTGTCCCACGTGAAGCCCATGCCGCCCCAGTACTGCAGGCACGCGTCGCTGACGATGCGCGCGAGGCGGCCGGCTTTCAGCTTGGCCATCGACGCGAGCATCGTGACGTCGGTGCCGGCGATGTAGTCCTCGACGGCGCGATAGATCAGCGAGCGCAGGCACTCGACCTCGGTGCGCAGCTCCGCCATGCGGAAGTGGATCACCTGGTTGTCGATCAGCGGCGAGCCGAACGTGTGGCGCTCCTTGCAGTACGCGATCGTCTGGTCGATCAGGCTCTCCATGCCGCGGATGGTTCCGATGGCGCCGCACAGGCGCTCCTCCTGGAACTGCACCATCTGCATCATGAAGCCCATGCCTTCCTGACCGATGCGGTTGCGCTGCGGCACGCGCACGTCCTCGAGGAAGACCGGGCAGGTGTCGCTCGCGCGCATGCCGAGCTTGTCGATCTTGGCGCCGATCGTGACGCCCTTCGTCTTCGTCGGGACGATGATCAGCGTCTTGTTCGCGTGGACCGGGCCTTCGCCCGTGTTCGCGAGCAGGCACATGAAGTCGGCCTGCGCGGCGTTCGTGATCCACATCTTCGAGCCGTTGATCACGTAGTCGCTGCCGTCCTTCTTCGCGATCGTCTTGATCGCGGCGACGTCGCTGCCACCACTCGCTTCGCTGACGGCGATCGCGGCGACGGCCTCACCTGCGATCGCGGGCGCGAGGAACTCCTTCTTGAGCTCGTCGCTGCCCCAGCGCGAGAGCGCGGGCGTGGCCATGTCGGTCTGGACGCCGAGCGCCATCGGGATCGCGCCGCAGTGGCACGTGCCGAGCTCCTCGGTGACGACCATCTGATAGCTGTAGTCGAGGCCCATGCCGCCGTACTGCTCGGGCTTGTTGACGCCGAGCAGGCCGAGTCGACCCGCCTTCTTGAACACCTCGTGCGCGGGGAACGCGCCATCGCGCTCCCACGCGTCGACGTGCGGGTTGATCTCCTTGTCGACGAACTCCCGGACCGTTCGCCTCAGTTGCTGGTGCTCTTCGGTCAGCCTCATCGATCGGGAAGGTATCCCGATGTGTGAGGTGGTGTCATCGGTGAGGCAAATTCCAAACCTGAACGGGAGTACTACATGGAAGGTGATGTCTCAACTGCGCATCTGTCTGGGATCCGTAAAGATCTTTTCAGTTTGATCTCAAAGTATGTCGTGCGAGCGTTGGATCCGCGCGGGGTGGTGCCCGCAGAGGTACACATTTGCTCCCGATCATCATCAAGCTCCGAATCATGACGATGGCGATGAGTGGCTGGACCGCGAGCGTCGCTCCGGTGCCGCTCCCGACGCAGTCGATCGCGACGCTGATCGCGGGCCATGCCTCGCAGCCCGTGGCCGTGAGCCTGTACGACGAGAACGATCACCAGACCGGCACGGTCGCGATCTGGCGTGACGGTCAGACGGACGCGTCGACCAAGAGCGACCTCAAGCGCATGTTCCGGTGCCGCACGACGCACCGCCAGAAGATGCTCGCGCAGAAGACGCTCGCGATGCTCGCGGACGTCTCGGCGCACTATCCCGGCCGCACGGTCGAGTACGTCTCCGTCTATCGCGTGGGCCACAACGAGAGCTCGACCTCGCCGCACCGCGACGGCCGCGCGATCGACTTCCGCATCCGCGGCATCTCGCTGCCCAAGCTGCGCGACTACGTGTGGCGCACGTACTCGGACGTCGGCGTCGGCTGGTATCCGAGCGAGCAGTTCGTGCACATCGACACGCGCCCGGGCATCCACGACACGTCGTGGACGTTCCTGCACGGCACCAACCACTATCACCCGTTCTGGGCGAACGTCGCGCGTGACCCCGAGCTCGCAGCCCGCCTTGCGGCGCGCGGCTGGGGTTCGTAACCTCGCGGCGTGATCGTCAGCCGGTTCGCGCCCTCCACGACCGGCGAGGCGCATCCCGGCACGCTGCTCTCCGCGCTGCTCGTCTGGTACGACGCGCGCGCCCGAGGCGGCCGGGTCCTGCTGCGCCTCGAGGATCTCGACACGACGCGCGTCAAGCCCGCCTGGGCCGACCAGCTCGTCGACGCGCTCGCCTGGCTCGGCATCTCGTTCGACGCCACGATCGTCCAGTCGCGCAACGCGCCCGTGCACGAAGCGGCGCTCGACGCACTCGCGGCCCAAGGCCGCCTCTACCCGTGCACGTGCTCGCGCGCCGCCCGCACCGGGGGCCGCCGCGCGCCGGATGGCGGCTGGGCGTACGCCAACACGTGCCGCGGCACGCCCCTCCCGCCGGGCGGCTGGCGCGAGGTGAAGGACAACCTCCGGGCGCAGCTGTCCGACTCTCGAATCTCGCTGGTCGACGAAAGTGGCCGCGACCTCTCCCAGGTTGCGGCGATCGAGATGGGAGATCCCATCGTGCGTCGCAAAGATGGCGTAATTGCTTACCAGCTCGCCGTCGTGTCCGACGACGCAATCTCGGACATCACGGACATCGTCCGAGGCCGGGACATCGCGCCCTCGACCGCAACCCAGGTGGGGTTGCAGCAGCTGCTCGGGTACCCGACGCCGCGCTACCGGCATCACTTCCTGCTGCTCGAGCCGCAGGGCGAGAAGCTCGCAAAGCTGCACGGCTCGATCCCGTTCTCGCAGCTGCGCGCGCGCTACACCGGGCCGGAGCTGCACGCGTTGCTGATGCGCGCGGCTGGGCAGGTCGAGGGCGTGTCGCCCGCGACGTTCGACTGGTCGCGCGTGCCGCGCGAGGATGTCGTCGTGCGGTGGGACGAGGGGCTGGTGTTCGGCTAGCGCAGCTCGAGGCCGAGCTCGAGCAGCACGGCGGTCTCGCGCGCATCGGCAACGAGTGGCGTCACACCTTGCGACACGCGGGCCCCGACGACGATCGGCATGTCGCGCAGGATCAGGTCGAGCGTGGCATCGGCCGCGAGCCCGGCTTCGCGGACGGGGCGCGCGTCGAACGTGTCGCCGAAGCGGAGCTCGCCGCGCGCGCCGAGACCGGCGGCGATGACCGCGAGGCGTGTCGTCGCGAGCGGTGTCGCGAGGCCGGCGGAGAGTGCGATCGCGTCGAGGCCTTGCATGCCGGACTCGCGGCGCGTCCAGTCGGCGCGCGCGGTGGCGGCGAGGTGAGGCGAGAGGCGCAGCGTGCCGGCGACGCCGAGCGACATCGCGAGCGAGCCGACGCGTGCGATACCGCCGCCAACGCGCAGGCCGACTCGCAGCGGCGCCGTGGCGCCGTCGCGGGGGCCGTACGTCTTGTCGGCGAGCGGGTCGGCGATCGGATCGCCGGCGGCGCTGCACGCGTTCTCGAACTTGCAGGGGAGCAGCGACGGGTGCTTGATGTCGGGAGGCGGGCCGGAGTGCTGCTCGATCGCGCTGTTGTCGTCGAACGTGACGCTCTGTTCGCGGATGACGTGCGGCTTCTCGGCGGGGACCGTGATGACGGCTGTCGCGCGGCTGTGCGGCTGGAGGATGATCGTCTGCGTGAACACGCGGTCGTGGTCGGTGACGCGGACGTCGTAGGTGCCGGCCTTCGCCCACACCGTCGCGGGCGACGTGATCGCCTCGCCCGGCATCGCGGTCGTGGTGACAGGGAGGCCGGGCGGCGTGGTGACGATCGCGATCTCGGAGAGGTTGCTGTCGCGGAGCTTCTTCGAGACGGCGGCGCGGGTGGCGTCCTCGCCATCGCAGCCCTCGAGGTAGAGCGCGGCGTGCGGTAGGTCGCCGGCCTTCGCGGCGGCCAGTCCCTGGGCGCAGCGATCGTCCGCGTGTGCGGTTGCCGCAAGCAAAGCGACGATCGCCAGTGCCTTCACTCGATGAAGATGACACGCTAGGCAGGACGTGGTTGCTGTGACCGAGAAGCTCGCAGAAGTGCGACGGATCCTGGACCGGTATGTCGTCGAGGTCGTCGAGCGGTTCGACTTGTGCCCGTGGGCGAAGAGCGCGCGGCTCGGCGGCGAGGTCGCGATCGAGGTGCTGTGGGGAGAGCCCTCGATGGAGGCGTGGCTCGAGGCCGGGCGCGCGCTGCTCGCGCAGCCGGGCGCGCGGATCGCGATGGTCGTCGCACCGGAGTCCGCGCTGACGGTGTCCGAGCTCCGCGCCGTGCGTGATCACGTGACGAACCACGTGCCGCAGACGGGCATCGCGCACTTCCACCCCGACGCGCCGCTCGACCTGGCGTCGCCGGCGCGGCTCGTGCCGTTCCTGCGCCGCTCGCCGGATCCCCTGCTGCAGCTCGTGCCGCTCGCCCTGCTCGAGAGCGTGCGTGCCGCGCCGATGCCGGTCGAGCGCGCGCGTCAGGTGCAGATGCTCGGCGGCGTCGGGCCGATGGTGCGTGGTGACATCGCGGATCGGATCGCGGAGGTCAACCACGCGCGCGTGAGCGCGGAGCAGGCGGAGGTGATGCGTGTGCTCGAGGCGATCACGCAGGATCGTCGAGCGAGCTACGCGCGCGTCGAGATCAGGTCGAGCCGGTGACGGTCAGGACCATGTCGGCGGGGGAGCCGGCTTCCTGCGTCATGCTCGTCGGGTCCGAGATGGAGCAGTCTGCCGAGCTGATGTAGCCGGGCTTCGCCTCGCCGCTCGTGTTTGCGCCGATGAAGAAGAAGTAGGGCGTCCCCGACGACCCCGAGGTGGTTTGGTCGATCTCGACGACGAGGTTGCCAGTGATGTCGGCCGCGATCGGGATGTGCACCGGGACGGCCGTGGTCGTATCGGACGGCGTGTACGTGGTGCTCTGCGTGATCGTGATGTTCGACTTCGTCAGGGTCGCGCCGCCCGCGGTGCCGCTGTACGTGCCGACGCCGACCGTCAAGACCGGGCTCTTCGAGGCATACGACACGATGAAGTCGATGCCCGAGACGTGGAACGTCCCGGTGACGCCATAGTCCGAGAGCGTGAACACGCGGTAGTAGCTGTTGCGACGCGTGTAGAGCGTGGCGTTGGTGATCGGGTCGCTCGCCGAGCACGCGATGCCGACCTGCGTGTCGTCACTCGCGGTGGTCTGCGAGAGGGTTTGCGTCCCGCCGCCTGTCGGCGAGTCGATGTGCGGAGGGGCGTCGATGGTGCCGCCGCCGGTGTCCTGACCGCCGCCTGTCGGCGAGTCGATCTCGTGGATGCCGCTATCGGGGCGACCGTTCGTGAGGCCTTCGCGATGCGCTTGCGCGCACGCGGTCAGGCTTCCGGCGGCGAGGGCAAACAACATCCACCTCATACGAAGGAGAGTGCCCGGTGAAGTTGCCGCGCACAATGGGCAACAACTGACCGAAACTGCTGCGACTGTTACTCAGCTCACACGGCCAGGCGGACCGCGTCGATGCGCACATCGAAGGCGGGGCGCTGGGCGAGCCGGGCGTTAGCGAGCATCAGATCCTCGATCGTATCGATCTCGCTGGCATACATCGTCCCGATGTCGACGCCGTAGAGGGTGGTGCCCTCGTCGATGATCTGCTGGAAGGCGGCCTCGTAGTACTCGTTGACGAGGCCCTGCTCGCGGACGCGTTGGTGCAGTGCGGCGAAGAGGCGGCGGCTGGAGGCGGCCGAGAACAGCTCGATGCCGACCGACTCGCCCATGGCCGAGCGCACGGGGACGTGCTTGCCGATCGCGAGGACGCGGTCCTGGTTGTCGGCCGTGACCTTGACCTCTTCGAGGCCGATCTCGCCGACCGAGCGGACGGCGAGGCAGTCGGGGCCGCGCTCGACGAGCGTCTCGATGACGTCGAGATCGAACACGACGTCGCCGTCGAGGAGGATGAACGGGTCGTTCTCGACGTGCGGGCGGCACAGCAGCAGCGAGAAGCCGTTGTTCGTCGTGCGGAAGTCCTTGTTCGTCACGTAGGTGACGTCGAGGCCCGGGAACCAGGAGCCGACCGCGTCGCGGACCATGTGCTCGAGGTAGCCGGTGCCGATGACGAACTGGTCGAAGCCGCAGCGCAGAAGGCTCGTGATCGTCCTGCGAAGAATGGGCACTCCACCGACCGGAAGCAGGGTCTTCGGCGTGTCGTCGGAGTGAGGACGAAGCCGCGTTGCACACCCCGCGGCCAGAATGACAGCCTTCATTTTCGCCCCGCCGTTCTGCAAAACGTGTGCGCGCACACTTTTCGCGGGGTTGCCTGCGCTCCCTGTTCAACTTTCACCACCCGCGCCCCATCGACGCCTCCGATCCGTCGAAGTCCTGTCACTTGGCGCCGGCCACCCTCCTCTTGTAGAACGCTGCGTCGGTGGAGCTGGATGCGATCGTGCTGGCCGACAGTCCGCTGTCGCGCGTCCGCATCGCGGGCCTGACGGCGCGAGAACGCGCGGTCCGCGTCGCGAAGAAGGTCGGGGCGACCCGGGTGCACGTGATCGATAGCGCCGACCGCTCGTCCCTGCGCGGCCTGCGCCCGTCCGCGGTCCTGGTCGTCCGAGCCGACCAGCTCGTCCACACGGGCCTCGTCCAGCCGCTGATCGACGCGCAGGACGACGCGGCGGCGGTCGTCCCGCCGGACGCCCCTGTCGAAGACCTGACTCCGGGATTTCATGCAGGCGCCCTGATCGCATTCCGCAACCCCG
The DNA here is from genome assembly GCA_964446175.1 of uncultured Kofleriaceae bacterium. Lineage (GTDB taxonomy): Bacteria > Myxococcota_A > Polyangia > Haliangiales > Haliangiaceae > JABFXX01. The sequence goes on along the minus strand of CAYUNM010000004.1, from coordinate 110,273 downwards.
GAGGGGTGATCGCAGCACTTTTGGCTGGACTTTCGGACACGGACATCGCGGCGGACATCGCCAACAAGGTCCCCCACGGGGCCGTCGCGCGAGCTCCCATCGCCACCCCCGAGCAGCGCCGCGCCGCGCACCGGCTGCTCTATCGCATCCTCGTCAAGCCGCAGGACAACGCGATCACGCGCTATCTCTACCGGCCGGTCTCGTTCCCGCTGACCCGGGCACTCGTGTGGACGCCCATCACGCCGAACCAGATCTCCTATCTCGTTGCCGCGCTCGTCGCGGTCGGCTGCTGGATCACCGCCCACGCGAGCATGAACATGGCGTTGCTTGGCACGGTGATCGTGCTCGCGGCGAGCTATCTCGACTGCTGCGATGGCGAGGTCGCGCGCGTCAAGCTGCTCTCGTCGCGGTTCGGCGCGTGGATCGATACGGTGGTCGACGAGCTCTCGAGCGTCGGTTACATGATCGCGATCGGCTGGCATTGCCACCTCGCGTTCGGGCCGCGCTACTTCGGCGACGTCGGCTTCGACCCGTGGACCGTCGCGATCGTGATCACCACGGTGACGTTCCTGTGGTCGATCTACTGCATCTACTACAACATCATCGTCGCGGTCGGCTCGGCGAACTCGCAGGACTACGTCGGGCGCTTCGAGATCGTGCCAGGCGGTGCGCCAAACGCGGTGCGTCTCGCGCCGGCAGCGCCGAAGGCAATCGTCACGAAGCGCGAGCTCCCGGCCCCGATTCAGTGGCTCGCGACGTATGCGCCGTACATCGTGCGTCGCGACTTCATCTCGTGGGCCGCTGTCGCGTTTGCCGCACTTCACTGGACGCACGTGTCGTTTGCGGCGCTCGTCGCTGGCGGTCTCGTGACATTCGTCATCGTTAGCGTCGATCACGTGAAGCTGCGGTCGCTCCGACGCGACATCGTCAGGCGCGGTTTGGTCCTCGAGTCGCCCTGATCGTTGACACTCCCGTCGGCGTATGCACGAATGAAGGTGTGAACGTCCGCCGTCTCGCCAGCGCCGCCGCGACGATGCTCGTCGCGATCGTGTGTGCGTTGACGGTGCCGACGACACAGCTGCGCACCTTCTCGCGCGTCACGACGTGCTGCTGCCCCGATCCGAGTCACTGCCACTGCCCCGATCACAAGACAGGGCAGGAGGGCGGTCCGTCGATGCGCGCGTGTCATCGCCAGACCACGGATTTTGTCGCGCCGGTCCTGCCGGTGTTCTCGTCACCCGAAGAGGTCGTCGTCGCACGTGCCGAACGAGCGATTCCGCTCGCGACAGTGCCGCTGCGCACGCCGCATCCCGCGCCGCTCCTGCGACGACCCGACGCGCCCTCCTAGCTGGCGGTGCGATTGCGTCGTTTTCGTGCGCGCGCGTGACCCGCGTGCGCGGTCGGTCATTTTCCATCGCAGGAACACGTCATGCATTTTCTCCGGACTGCTTTGATCATCGCTGCTGCTCTCGTCGCTGCCTGTGGAGGCAGCAGCACCATGGACGCGGACCCGTTCGACACGTTCGCGGCCTGCTACGACGAGCACCACAACGTGGAGAGCTTTCCCGTGCAGCACACGATCACGATCTGCTGCATCGATCACCCGATCGGTGGCCAGCCGGCAAACGTCGTGTGCGGCTCCGACGCGAACGCATGCGTCGCGTACGTCAGCATGTGGGTCGGCTCCGCCGGTTCCGGCGGTTCGGGCACGACAGACGCGACCGCCGCTGACATCCAGGCCGCCTGCACGGACTACATCAACCAGCGGAGCATGTAGCTCGTACGATGCGCATGGCACCTTGGATCGCGCTCGTGTGCGTGGGGCTGACGGCCCCCGCGGCGCGAGCCGATCATCACGGAATGCACATGGAAGGCGGCGCGACCGGCAGTACGATCGGTACGGGCGTCTCGCTCGTCGCGGCGTCGTTCTCGACGACCGACTTCGCCGGTGACTATCAGGGCATCATTCCGTCCGTGAGCTGGGCAACGCCGCGTTACGTCATCGGCGCGAACCTTCCGTACTATCGTCTCGAGGAGAACGGACGAGAGTCTTACGGCCTGGGCGATGCCATGATTCACGGCCAGGCAACCGTCATCGACGGCGACGAGGTACACGCGGGTGCCCTGCTCGGCGCCATGTTCCCGACCGGTGACGGTCAGAACGGCCTCGGCATGGGCCACCCGATGCTGATGCCCGCACTTTGGTCCGCGTGGTCGCATGACCGCGTGACGCTCGCCGCGAGCGCAGGCTACTCGAGGGCGCTCGTCGACTCGATGAGCCATCACGACCACGGGCCGTGGCCGCTCGTCGAGCCGATGAACATGTCGGAGATCTCGTGGAGCGCCTCCGGCACCGTCACGATTGCCCCTGGCACGCGGGCTGGCGTCCGCCTCACCGGCGGCATCCCCGTCCTCGAGGCAGGCCACGATCGCGTCGTCGGTGCGCTGCGCGTTGCGTGGGGCGCCGGTCGCGTCGACACCGCCGCCGAAGTGCAAGCCGGCATCGCCGGCGATCCCTTCACGATCCGCGGCGTGGTCGAGACCGCGCTGCACTTCTAGGAGTCCTATGCGGTACCTCGCCTTCCTCATCCTCCTTGCCGCGTGCCCGAGCACGCCAACGCCGACGGGCACGGTCTGTCCAGATCCGGACCCGATGACGCTCACCTACGACAACTTCGGCAAGCCGTTCATGACGAAGTACTGCACGTGGTGTCACGACAGCCACCTCACGCTCTCGCACCGCAACGGTGCGCCGCTCTACCACGACTTCGACACGCTGCTCGGCATCCTCGAGGTTCCCGACCACATCGACGAGCAGGCTGGCTACGGCCCCAAGGCCCACAACGACTTCATGCCCGGCGCGCGCTGCCCGAGCACGCCCGGCGGACCGCTCGACACGAACTGCCAGCAGCCGACGGCAGAAGAACGCACGAACCTGGCGCTGTGGCTGGCGTGCGAGCGCAACCGACCGCACAACTTCACGGACGCGGGAGTGGACGCCCCCTAACCCCACCCTGGTTGCGGCGTCGACAAGACGCATTTGCGACGTGGCATCGGAGCGCGTTGGCGCTATCGCGAGCGCAACAGCGCTGAGTCCGCCCACGCCGCGACGACGCCTTGTCGCTCGGCCGCGAAAAGGCGTTCCATGTGATTAGTTGTTTTGTTCGACGGGCGCGACGGCGACGCCGCAGAAGTGCCGCAGCCAGTACGTGCCGTACGGGAACGCGACCGGTGTGCCGGCGAGGAGCGCTCGTCGCGCATTGCGGTAGGCTGCCGCAAACTCTCGCTTCCGCTGGATGGCTTCGAGGCGAGCCCAGAGATTTCGCGCGGCGATGGTGGGGCGCAGGCCACGTCGCGGTTCGCGACTGCTCGGTGTATCTCGCCATGACTGGCGGAGGACTGCGTAGCGTCCGAGCACTCTCGTCCCGTTGGCGTTGCGCTTGCGGGCCTCCTCGGCCTCGACCGCAGCCACGCGCGCTTGCACCGCGGTGACGATCGTCCCGCGGTCACCGAGCTCGGCGGGAACGCAGATCTCGAGCGAGACCTCTTCGGGCATGTCGCCGTCTTCGGCGAAGAAGTGCCGCGGTCGGTGCGCCGACAACAACGTTCCATCAATGAACGCGCGGTAGCCGCTAGCCCCGGGCCAGTCATCGACGTGCTCGACCAATCCGTCGTTCACTGGGTTGGTCGCGATGTAGGCCAATTTCTCGATGAGCGCGTCCTGTGTTTCGAGCCGGACGACCGAGGTTTGCCCGCTCGCGAACACGTTCTCCCACCGCCCCCGCAGTGCGTTGACGCACTTGGCGAGTAGCTTGTGAAAGTGCTCGTAGAACGCCGGCGCAGTTCCGTGGCGGTCGTAGATCGCATCGTGCAAGTGATTCGACATCTGCACGAACCCGAGGACCTCGACGCCGTAACGCTTCGCTGCGACAGCGAGGCAGTAGATGAACGCGTTGTTTGTTTCGCGATCGGGACGCAATAGGAACTGACGTTGCGTACAGCGTCGCGTCACCATGCAGGCAGAGCCTGGATACACGGGACGCGGGAGGGTCACACGGCGGCAGAGTGCAGTGCGCTTGCCAACGGTAACCGGCAGAAAGCACGTGGACCGCGGCGCGCTCGTGGCCGTCGTTCGGACAGTGCGGACGAGAAGACCGAGTCTCGGACGAAATGACGATTTCGTGCGTGTAGCCGTGATGCGCTGCTGCTCGGAAGGAGGTCGGCGGCGACAACCAGGGAGAGGGAGCGGAAAGCGAAATCGCGATTTCGCCGGCGCGTCGGCGATGCCGCTGCAACCAAGGAGGGGAGGGGGAGGGAGGGCGGCGGGCCGCGGGCCTTAGCCCAGCTGTTCGGCCGGGAACCGCAGCGGCACCGTCACCGTGACTTGCGTGCCTCGCGGCTGGCGGCGGCGCACCGTGCAGTCGCCTCCCAGGCGGAACGCGCGCTCGCGCATGCCGAGGATGCCGAGCGAGCTGCCGCGTGGTGCGATTTCGGGCATGCCGATGCCGTCGTCGGAGATTTCGAGGACGAGGCGGCCGCGGTCCAGGCGCATCGCGACCTCGACGGACGAGGCGGCCGCGTGGCGCGAGATGTTGGTCAGGGCTTCCTGGAAGATGCGGAAGACGTTGGTCGAGAGCTCGCGGTCGAGCTGGAGGTCGGTGACCATCGAGGTGACGCGGACTTTGGTGCCGGAGCGGCGGGCGAATTCTTCGGCCTGCCATTCGATCGCGGCGGGGAGGCCGAGCGTGTCGAGGATGCCGGGGCGGAGCTCGGCCGAGATGCGGCGGACCGTCCGGAGGACGTCGTCGATCGTGAGCGCCATGTCTTCCAGCTTGCGGCGGATCGCTTCGTCCTCCAGGCGGCGCTGCAGCCAGCCGACGTCGAGGCGGAGGGCGGTCAGGGCCTGGCCGAGCTGGTCGTGGATGTCGCGGGCGATCTCGGTGCGCTCGTCCTCGCGCGCCGCTTCGATGCGGGCGGCGAGCGCGCGCAGCTCTTCGTCCAGGCCGCGGCGCTCGATCGCCATCGCGGTGACGTGTGCGGCGCGCTGCATGATCTCGATGCCGCGCGCGGAGGGGCGGCGCGACTCGCGGTGGTAGAGGGCGAACGAGCCGAGCACGCGCCCGTCGCTGCCGATGATCGGGCACGACCAGCACGAGCGGAGGCCGTGCTTGAGGACGAGCTCCTTGTAGTCCTCCCACAGCGGGTCGTGCTCGATGTCGGGGACGATCACCGGCTGGCGGCGGTACATCGCCGTGCCGCACGAGCCTGCCTTCGGGCCGATGGAGAGGCCTTCGAGCGCGCGGTTGTACTCGTCGGGGAGGGACGGCCCGATCGCGCGCTTGATCCGCATGCCCACGTTGTCGAGCAGCAGCACCGAGCCGAGCGTGCCGACCGCCGTGTCTTCGATCGAGCCGGCGACCATCGTCAGGATCTCGTCGAGCGGCGAGCCCGAGGCGATCATCTCGAGCACGCGCTGCTCGACCGCGTGGAGCGCGTCGGTGAACACGCGCTCGGTGACGTCCTCGACGGAGACACCGAGGTGCCCGTTCGGCAGATCGAAGGTGGTCACCGCCAAGAACGGCGAGCCCTGCACGCCCGTGCGCCGGAACGGCTCGAGCTTGCCGCGTGCGCCCGCTTCGATCTTCGCCGCGAGCATCGGCATGATGTCGGCCATGTGCTTGCCGAGCTTGCTGCCGAGCGGCTCGCCGAGCAGCTGCTCCATTGCGCCGTTGAACGCGACCAGGCACGGCGTGCGCGTCGCATCGAGCTTCCACGACGACATCCCGATCTGCGCGTGCTCGAACACGTCGGCGTAGAACCGCACCTGCTCGTCGCGCGCGACGACCTCGGTGACGTCGCGACACGTCCCGACGAGCCGCGCGACCACGCCGTTCTCCACGATGGCATCGCCGACCGTATCGAGCGTGCGGCGCGTGCCGTCGGGCCGCAGGATCACCTCGCGATAGGCAAACCGCCCCGGGTGCTGCAGCACGTGCTGGATCTCGCGCTGGATCCGATCGCGCTCCTCGGGAGCGATCCGCGACAGGAACAGCTCCAGCGTCACCTCGACGCCCCGCGGCTCGTAGCCGTAGATCCGGTACAGCTCGTCCGACCAGGTCACGCCACCGGTCGCGACCGTCCATTCCCAGCTGCCGATGTGCGTGATCGCCTGCGCGAGATCGAGCTGATGTCTCAGCTCGCGTTCTCTCGACGACTCCCCTTCGCCCATGGCTCACAGGGTACCATGTGGTCGTGTACCGGGTGCTGCTGGTGGACGATCACGAGGTGGTGCGAAAGGGGATCCGCTCGATCCTCGAAGATCGCTATACGACGATCGACGTCGAGGAAGCTGGTACCGGCGATGCCGCACTCGCTGCGCTCGAGCACGCAACCTTCGATGCCGCCGTCCTCGATCTCTCGATGCCCGGCCGCAGCGGCATCGACCTGCTCTCCGAGGTCAAGCACCGCTATCCGAAGCTTCCCGTGCTGATCCTCAGCCTCCACGCCGAGGAGCAGTTCGCGCTGCGCGCCCTGCGGGCCGGGGCAAATGGCTACGTCACGAAGGCGGCGGCCGCGGACCAGCTCGTCGCCGCGTTCGAGAAGGTCGTCAAGGGCGGCCGCTTCATCACCGAGCAGCTCGCCGAGCGCATCGCCGCGCAAGCAGGCGGCGGCGACACCGCCCCGCACGATCGCCTCTCCGATCGTGAGTTCGAGGTGATGCGCGGTATCGCGTCGGGCGAGAGCGTCGGCGAGATCGCGGCGCGCATGCACCTCTCGGTCAAGACGGTCAGCACGTATCGCACGCGCCTCCTCGAGAAGATGAACATGACCTCGAACGCCGAGCTCACGCGCTACGCGATCCAGAACGGCCTCGTGTAGGACGGACTCGGACGCGGCTTTCAGAATCTCCCCGACAGCCGCTGACGCCCCGCACGCGCTTCACTGCACGCGATGCGGGTGCTCGTCGTGGATCGGAAGCCGGAGAGACGTCAGGCAATCATCGACGCGCTCCAGGGCGTGCAGATCGTCGCGGCGGTCCCCGACCTGCACGGCGCCGCGCACGCGATCTACGGCGACACGCCCGACGCCATCGTCGCGGGCGCCGACCTCACCGACGGCGGCGTGTTCGAGTTGCTGTACCTCGCCCGCCGCGCGCCGAAAGCCCCCACGGCGATCGTCGTCGGCGAGACGATCACGCGCGAGGACTGGTGCCGGCTCGTCAACGCCGGCGCGCATCGCTGCATCGCGCCCACCGAGGTCCGCCGCGCGATCCAGACGCTCGCGAGCCGCGGCGCGAGCTACACCGACGACCTCGCGCTCCTCGATCGCATCTCCGCGACGACCGGAGGCTCGCGCCCCGCGATGCGCTGGCTCGCACTCGCGCTCGTGCTGCGCGCCCGCCGCCGCGCGCCCAGCCAGCCCGTCGATCTCTCGCAGGTCGCGCAGGACGTCCTCGACATGCTCGGCGGCGCCGTCGGCTCGCGCGTCCTCGTCACGACCGACCTGTCGACCCGCCGCGTGCTGGGCGTGCGCGGCGAGCTCGAGCAGCTCGTCGCGAACCTCGTGATCAACGCGCTCGACGCGATGCCCGACGGCGGCGTGCTCCACGTCGCCGTTCACTCGCACGTCGGCTCCGCCGTGCTCGAGGTCGCCGCCGACGGCGAGCCCCCGCCCGACTGGCTAGGCCTCGGCGTCGCGCGCCGCGTCGTCGAGCTCCACCACGGCGATCTGCGCGTGCTCCCCCATGACGCACGCGGCCTCGTGACGCGCGCCGTCCTTCCTGCCGGCTTGTAGGACGGACGCCGACGCGACAATCGGAAACAAAGCGACAAGCCGAAATCTGCCTAGGCGGTTCACTGTGAGCGTGATGAGAGTACTCGTGGTCGAACGGTCCCATGACGATCGCCGAGCGATCGTCGATGCCCTCGTGCCGATGTCGGAGATCGCGGTGCAGGGTGCGGTTGCTGATCTCCAGAGCGCGATGCGCGCGATCCTCGACGAGTCTCCCGAGATCGTCGTGACCGGCATCGAGCTGCCCGACGGCAGCGGCCTCGATCTCATCGAGTCCGCCCGCCAGGCGCCGAAGCCGCCGAAGATCGTCGTCGTCGCCGAGACGCCGACGCGCGACGAGTGGTGCCGCCACCTCGCCGCGGGCGCCGATCGCTTCGTCGCGCTCGACAGCGATCTCGCCGAGCTTCGCGACGTGATCACGAACCTCGCGCGGACCGTGCCGCAGACGAACGACGAGCTCGCCCTCATCGGCCGCCTCGCCTCGGGCGTCACGCACGACCTCAACAACTACCTCGGCGCGCTCGCGCTCGACCTCGCGATGCTCAAGCAGAACCCCGGCGAGGTCGACCTCATCGAGCACGCGATCGAGTCGACGGACACGATGACGCGCCTCGCGCAAGCGTTGCTGCAATACGTGCGCGGCGAGCAGCCGCCGATGCAGCTCGTCGACCTGTCGACGGTCGTGCGCAGCGTCGTGCGCCTGATCCAGCGCTCGATCCCGCACCGCGTGAAGCTCGAGCTCGACCTCTCCGACAAGGTCAAGCGCATCCACGGCGCGCCCGCGGAGCTCGAGCAGATCGTCGCGAACCTCGTGCTCAACTCGATCGACGCGATGCCCGATGGCGGCACGCTCCGCCTGCGCGTCCAGCCCACCGGCTCCGACGCCGTGTTCCTCGAGGTCGCCGACGAGGGCAGCGGGCTGCCCGATACGACGGCGGGCGCGACGACCAAGGCCGGGCGCCGCATCGGCCTCGGCCTCTCGATCGTGCGGCGCGTCGTCGAGCGCCACCGCGGCACGCTGCGGATCACGCCGCGTCACCCGCGCGGCACCGTCGTGACGATCCTGCTGCCTACTCGACCCGCTTCATGATGTGGAAGCCGTACTCGCTCTCGACGACTCCCACTTCATTGAGCTGCAGCCGCAAGCCGAGCTGCTTGAACTCGATCACGAGCGACGCATCCGGCGACACCGCGTAGGCCTTGCCTGTCGCCGCGCTGCCCGGATCCTCCGAGTACTGCTTCATCAGCGCGTCGAAGTCGGCGCCGCCCTTGATCTGCGCGAGGATGCCCTTCACGACGCCCTCCGCCTCCGCCTTCGTCCGCTTGTCGGACCGCGGATCGGGGTTCGTGCCCTTCCACCCGACGAGGATGTGCTTGATCTGCGCGCTGTTCGAGACCGGCTCGCGCGCCAGGATGTCGCTCGAGACGACCGCGCTCGTCTGGCTCGCGGTGTCGGGCTGAGTCATGTGGCTGTTGATCGTCGGGCCGCCGCCCTTGATGCCGGGACCACACGCGACGAGCATCGCAACGAGCACAAAGCGAATCATGCGGCGACGCTATCACGGGGCGTCGAGTCGGGCACGACGACGTCGAACTGCCTCAGGTCGAGCACGAAATCCCCGGTGCCCCGCAGCGGCCGCATCGTGTCCGCGAAGCGATGCCCGAACTTGATCTTGTCGTCCTCGTAGACGTGCATCGAGTGGACGGTCTGCATCGTGACGTCGTCGAGGCCCGTCAGCGAGACCTGCACCTCCGCCTCCGCCTGCTTCAGCGCCGCCGCGTCCATGCCCCAGAGCGGGCTGGTCTCGTCGATCACGTGCATCACGACCCAGCCGCGTCCCATGCCGGCCATCCGGTCGCGCACCAGCTTCAGCTCGTGCAGCTTGTAGAACGTCTCGCCTTCCTGCGTGACTCTCGTCAGCGAGAGCGTCGCCGAGAGCTGCGCCTGCACGATCACGTTCGCGCGCCGGTTGCCGAGCCGGAACATCAGCGTCGACTTGCCCTCGAACGGCGTGATCACCATGTTCGACGTGAACGCGACCCGCGCCGTCGCCCGCGAGAACTTCGCGAACACGAGGCCCGTGGCGAGGGCGCTGACGATCAGCCCCGTGACCGCCTCGATCATCATCACGATCTCGGCCGGCACGGACTTCGGGCTCATCACGCCGTAGCCGATCGTGCCGAGCGTCTCGACGCTGAACACGAGCGCGTTCCAGAACGAGCCCGCCGGCATGTTGTCGACGCCGCCGATCGCGACGTACACGCCCGCGAACACGAGGTTGACCGCGAAGAACCCCGCCGCGATCAGCGCGAGCGAGGCCGGCCACCGCATGCGCAGGAAGTTGTGATAGGCGTCGCGCAGGAACGCGCGCTGCTCGCCGACGACCCAGAAGTTGTAGCCGCCGGTCTGCGGCACTTGGCGGGCGCCGCTCGGCAGCTCGATAGGTGCGGACATGGCGTGGGTACTGTGGCATGGTCCGCGCCATGTCTGACGTGCTCCAGGACCTCGTCGACGTGCTGCCGGCGCGGATCTGGTACCTGACCTCGAACGGCCAGGACATGTGGTGCCGCCGTCCCTACGGTTTTCTGTTCTCGACCGGCGAGGCCGCGCAGGCGTTCGCGGCGGCGATGGGCACGGGCGAGGAGCTGTTCGCGGTCGGCCTCGACGCCGGCGCGCTGATCTCCGACGAGATGCTCGACGGCCTGCGCAACACCGCCGTCACGCGCCTGTTCATCGATCCGCAGATCGATCCGACGAACGGCGACGTGCACGGCAAGATCCTCCGCCTCGCGCCGGTCCAATGATCCTGCCGATCGTGCAGGTCGGCGATCCGGTGCTGCGCGCGCGCGCCGCCGCGATCGACGCCGCCGAGCTGCCCTCGCTCGCGGGCCTGATCACCGACATGAAGGAGACGATGCACGCCGCCCCCGGCGTCGGGCTCGCCGCGCCGCAGATCGGCCGCTCGCTCCAGCTCGCCGTGATCGAGGACACGGCCGAGGGCCTCTCCGACGAGCAGCGCGAGGCGCGCGACCGTCGCGTCGTGCCGTTCCACGTGATCGTCAACCCGACGATCCAGCCGATCGGCGACGAGATGGTGCTCGCGTACGAGGGCTGCCTCAGCTTCAAGGGCTTCGTCATGATCGTGCCGCGCGCGCGGCGCGTCCGCGTCGAGGCGCTCGACGAGCACGGCAAGCCGCTCGTGATCGAGGCCTCGGGCTGGTACGCGCGAATCCTGCAGCACGAGATCGATCACCTACATGGCGTCGTCTGCTGCGACCGCATGGATCCTCGCACCCTCAGCACCGTCGAAAATCGCGAGCGGCACGCCGGCGGCTGATATCATCGACGGGTGCGTGCACTCGTCGTCGCGACGGTACTTGCCGGGTGCTACTCGCCGCACCCGCAGACCGGCACGCCATGCCCGACCGGTGCGTGCCCCGATCCGCTCGTGTGCTCGCCCGCGACCCGCACCTGCGAGCGGACCGCGATCGACGCCGCGCCCGCCGCCGATGCGCCACCGCTCGACGCCGCGCCCGATACCCCGCGCCCACCGATCGACGCGCCGGCGACGGCGATGCTCGTCCAGCAGGCCGCGAATCACGCCGATAGCGACCACGTGACGATCTCGCTCGCGAGCGCGCCAGTCTCCGGCGACGTGCTGATCATGGTCGGCGCCGACATCCACCGCGGCCTCCCGCTGCTCGGCGGCGTCACCGGCGGCGGCGTCGCGACGTGGAACCGCGCGGCGGTGTCGAGCGTGAACACGAACTGCGAGATCTGGTGGGGCGTCACCGACGGCAGCTCGAGCGACGTCACGATCCACGGCGTCAGCGGCGACACGAGCCCGAAGTTCGGCAACGTCAGCGAGTGGTCGGGGCTCGTCACGCAGGCGCCCGTCGACGGCGCCCGCGCGCTCGACGGCACGACGAGCCCGGCCGATCCGGGCGCGATCACGACCGCGAACGCGCACGACCTGCTCGTGTTCGGCGTCGGCGACGGTGTGCCGAACACGTTCGGCGTGCCCGCGCCGGGCGCCTGGACCGCGCTGACGCCGATCAGCGCCGACATCTCGCTCGCGGCCTGGTACCGCATCCAGACCGTCGCCGGCACGGTGCACCCGACCGTCAGCGAGACGAACGGCAACTGGGACGCCGCGGTCGCCGCGTTCACGATCTCGCCGTAGCACCCAGCGGCGGGGAGAGATCAGGCGAGCAGCGCGAGCAGATCCTCGCGCGTGATCGACGTCGCCGCGCCGGCCTCGCTGAGCGCCGCGGCCGCGAGCTGCCGCTTCTTCTCCTGCAGCTCGAGGATGCGCTCCTCGACGGTGTCGCGCGCGACCATGCGATACACCATCACCGGCTTGTCCTGCCCGATGCGGTGCGCGCGGTCGGCCGCCTGATCCTCGACGGCGGGGTTCCACCACGGATCGACGAGGAACACGTGGTCCGCCGCCGTGAGGTTCAAGCCCGTGCCGCCGGCCTTGAGCGACAGCAGCATCACGGGCGGGCCGTCCTCGGCCTGGAACTCCGTGACGACGCCCGCGCGATCGACCGTGCTGCCGTCGAGCCGCGTGAACCGCGTCCCCGACGACGTCAGGTGCGGCTCGATGAGATCCAGCAGCGACGTCCACTGCGAGAACACGAGCGCGCGGTGGCCGTCGGCGACGACATCGCCGAGCGCCTCCATCAACCGCTCGAGCTTGCTCGACGACTGCGGCGCCGGCCCGCCGCGCACCGCACCCGGCAAGAGCGCCGTGTGACACGCGGCCTGACGCAGCCGCAGCAGTGCCTCGAGGGCGGCCATCACGCCGCCGCCCGCCTCGAGCAGCTTGACGATCTCGCGCTGGGTCGCGGCGCGGATCGCGTCGTAGGTGACGCGCTCGCCCTCGTCGAGCTCGACGTACATCACCATGTCGGTGCGCGGCGGCAGCTCGGTCGCGACCTCGCGCTTCATGCGGCGCAGCACGAACGGGCGGATGCGCTCGCGCAGGCGCGCGGCGGCGTCGTTGTCGCCGAGCGAGATCGGCTCGGCCCAGCGGTCCTGGAAGTCGGCGCGCCCGCCGAGCATGCCCGGATTGGTGAAGTGCAGCTGCGACCACAGCTCGTCGAGGCGGTTCTCGACGGGCGTGCCCGACAGCGTCAGCTTCCACGCGCCGTGCAGGCGATACGCGGCGCGCGCGACCTGCGAGTCGGGGTTCTTGATCGTCTGCGACTCGTCGAGGATGACGATGTCCCACTCCTGCTGCTCGAGCACGTCGATGTCGTTGCGCAGGATCGGATACGTCGTCACGACGAGATCCGCCTCGGGATCGAGCGCGCGCTTCGTGCCCGCGTAGCTCGCGACGCGCAGGTCGGGCCGGAACCGCTGGATCTCGGCGAGCCAGTTGAACAGCACGCTCTTCGGCGACACGACGAGCGTCTTGCCCTTGACGACCGCGAGCGCCTGGATCGTCTTGCCGAGACCCATGTCGTCGGCGAGCACGCAGCCCAGGCCCGTGTCGCGGCAGAACGCGAGCCAGTCGACGCCGCGCTGCTGGTACGGGCGCAATTCCCCGTGGAAGCCCTTCGGCAGCGGCGTGTGCGGGATGCCCTCGAAGTGGTCGAGCAGCGGGCGCAGCCGCTCGAGCTCCGGCGGCGGCGGCAGGTTCAGGTCCTCGGTCAGCTTCGCGAGGTCGGGCAGCGCGTAGATCGGCACGCGATGATCGCCGCCGCGCGATGCCAAGAGATCCGCGAGCCGCTCCCCGTGCTTGTCGAACCACTCCATCGGCACGCGCCCCCAGCCGCCGCCCTGCAGCGGCACGACATCGACGCCGTTCTGCCACGCGCGCAGCGCCGCCCCCACGCTGGCCGCGCGCCCGCCGCCCTCGACCGACACGTCGAGCTTGTCGCCGTTGATCGTCAGCTGGACGTCGAGCATCGTCGTCTTGCCGCCCGCGCTCTTCGCGTCGACGCGTAGCCAGTTGCCGAGGTTCTGCTGCATCAGCATCGCCTCGCGCCCGACGAGCTCGACGCGCCGGCCCGGCACGAGGTTCAATTCGTCGCGCAGCCGGTGCACGAGGCGCCGCTCGGCATCTTCGTCGCGCAGCGGCAACGGTCCGTCGATGTGCACGAGTCGCCCTGCATCGACGCGGGCGCGCGGCGGATCGCCGTACACCAGCGTCGGCATGACGATGAGCTTGTCGCCGTCGCTCGAGACGTCGAGCTGCATGCGCGGCTCCTCGCGCGTCCCGATCTTCGGCAGCGCCGTCGCGCGCACGCTGACCTCGATCCGCTGCTGCAGCGCGGGCAGCGTCTTGCCGAGCAGCTCGGGGAACGCGCTCCGCGGCACGTCGAACGTCTGCGGCAGCTTCTCGAGGCGCGTGCCCGTCAGATCGATCGCGCCGATCGGCCGCAGCATGTTCTCGGAGGTGCGCACCATCCCGACGGCCACGACCTCGACGACGCGCGGATCCTTCTCGATGCGCACGCGCACCCCGCCCGGCGCGTCCTCGACGACCGCGCGCGGCATCACGGCCTCGCCGCTCGCCTTCACCGGCTCGCCGCGCCAGCGCACGTCGCGCGCGTCCGCCAGCACCTCGAGCACGCGGTCGAGCTTCTCGCCGCTGACCGGCACCGCGCGCACGCCGAGGATCTGATCGAGGAGCAGGTCGGCCTCCGTGGTCGCGATGCCCGCCGCCTTGCCCGCCGCGACCAGCGACATCAGCGATCCGCTCAGCGGCTCGGTCCTCTCGCCCTTCACGAGCACGCGCTCGACGCGCACGCCGCCCGCATCCGGCTCGAGCGAATAGCGCAGCGTCGCGCCGCGTTGCTCGGTGGCGCCTTGCTCCTCCGCGAGCACGGCTCCGACGACGTGGCTGCACACCGCCTCCTTCGAGGGGCAGTTGCACTGCCATTCTTCGTCCTGCGTGCCGAGCACGACCTCGAACGGCGTCGGGCGGCCCGGTACGCGAACCTCGTACTCGGTCTCGCCGCCGCTCGTGCCGCGCTTCACCACGCGACCCTCGCGAGCGAGCGTCACGCCTTGCGACCACGTGCGTTCCGTCGCCTCGGCACGGACGGCTTCCCGAAGAGACACTGCGGCGCGATTTACCACGCAACCACGCAAACCCAAAGGCGTGATACGGTGACTCCCGCATGGGCGACGAGGACGCCGACGACGCCGCGCTGGTTGCGGCGATGGCGGCAGGCGACCGCACGGCGCTGGCGTCGCTGTACGAGCGTCATGCGAGCCTGCTGCTCGGCCTCGCCCTGAAGATCGTGCGCGAGCGTCGCGAGGCGGAGGATCTCCTACACGACGTGTTCCTCGAGGCGTGGCGGCAAGCACGACATTTCGATCCGAAACGCGGCCGCGTTCGTACCTGGTTGGCTATCCGTATGCGCTCGCGAGCCCTCGACCTCCAGAAGTCCGCGCGCGTGTCGCGGAACGCCGGCGATGCCGGTCTCGAGGTCGTGCCCGACGAGGCCGAACGAAACGAAGTGAATAGCCCGGATCACGCGCGCGTGCGGGACGCGCTCGCGTCGCTCGGCGAGGAGCAGCGCCGCGTCGTCGAGCTCGCGTACTTCGAGGGCCTGTCGTGCAGCGAGATCGCCGAGCGCATCGCGATCCCGATCGGCACCGTCAAGTCACGCCTGGCCGCCGGGCTGGGCAAGCTTCGCGACTGCATCGGAGGCAAGCGATGACGGACGTGCGCGACCTCCTGCCGCTCCACGCGCTCGGCGTGCTCGACGCCGACGAGGCCAAGCTCGTCGAGACCGCCATCGCGAAGGACCCGGCGCTCGCCGCCGAGCTCGAGGCGTACCGCGAGGCCGCGTCGCTGATCGCGGGCCCGGTCGCGCCACCGCCGAGCGTCAAGCTGCGGCTGATGGCCTCGATCGGCGCCGGCCGCTTCGAGAAGCTCGCCGACCGCTGCGCGCGGCTGTTCGACGTCACCGTCGACAAGGCGCGGGAGTTTCTCGGCCTCATCGATCGCCCCGCCTCGTGGCACGACCGCGGCGCCGGCATCGCCCTCGTCCACTTCGACGGTGGTCCGGCCTGTGCCGCCGCGGACTGCGGCTTCGTCCGGATCGACCCCGGGTGTGTGTTCCCGTGGCATAAGCATCTCGGCGAGGAGACCTCGGTCGTCCTGACCGGGACGCTCCTCGACAACAGCGGCCGGCGCTTCGGCCCCGGCGACGAATACCTTGCCGGCGAGACCTCCGAGCACGCCATCCGGTGCGAAGGCGACGAGCCGGTGATCTTCGCGGTCCGCGCCTTCAACGGAATCGAGGTCGGCGGACAACCGCAGCGCGGCCCGGGCAGGTAAGATGACAGCATGGCGGCCGATGCGGGTCTGCGCGTCGTCGGAACGATCCGCACGATCGAGCTGCACACGCTCGCGGCGAAGTTCCAGAACGTGACCACGCGTCAGGTCGCGAAGATCGAGCTCGATATCGAGCGCGCGACCGACGAGGAAGGCGAGGAGCTCGATCCGGGCAACCTCGCCGGGCTCCACTTCCAGGGACCGGCCGAGCTCGTGCCGCGCTTCAACTGCGGCGACCGCGTGCAGATCGTGACGAGCCCCGACTCGAGCCTGCAGATCTCGAGCATCCGCCCCGCGCCGCTCTCGTGAGTCATTCGCGCGGTGGCCGCCGATGGGCCGCCACGTCGATCACCAGGTGATCGTGCCTTCGTCGTCGTCGCGGCCGCCGATGATCGTGATCTTGATGATCTTGTTCTTGTTGCGCGGACCGACGGCCTTCACCGTGTGAGGGCCGGGCTTCAAGGGCAGGCGCGTCAGCGGCGTCTCGCCGATGTACTTGTCGTCGACATAGATCGTCGTCTTCGCGGTCGCCGTGATGCTGAAGAAGCCGAACTTCGACAGCGCGACGATGTCGTCGTGCGAGATCTCGTCGCCCGCATCGATCGGTGCCGCGACCTGCTTGGGCACCGCCGCGTCGACGACGGGCGCGACGACTCGCCTCGTGTCCTCGCGCGAGCCGCCGATCTTGCTGACGACGAAGAAGATGCCGATGCCGACCGCGACGAGCACCGCGATCCCGATGCCGAGGTTGCGCAGCGACTTCCAGCGGTGCGCCGACAAGAGATCCGTGCCGCCCTCGGCCATCCACGAGTCCGCGCCGACATCGGCGGAGAGATCGAGCACGGCATCGAGATCGGGCACGCTGATCTTCGACGACGGCGGCGTCGCGAGCATCACGGTCGGGATGCCGCTCTGCTCGGTCGGCACCGGGCGCCGCACCGGCGTGGACTGGTTCATCTCGCCGCTCGCGGCGGCAGGTGGTGCCTGGCGCGGCGGTGGTGGAGGTGGTGGCGTGGGCTTGGGGCCGATCGAGACCGGCGCGGCATTCGGATCGTCGGCCGCCTTGAGGATCTCGTCGCGCGACGACATCTCGTCGCCGAAATCCGTGAACAGGAGGCGCGCGAGCTCGGCCTGCGACGCCGGCCCGCCGAGCGTGGCGACCGACTGCTTGATCGCCTGACCGAAAGCGTGAGCGGTCTCGAAGCGGCCGTTCGGATCGCGCGCCATCGCCTGCACGAGCGCGGCACGCATGCCGGGTGGCAGATCGGGGCGGCGCTCGCGGATATCCGGGATCGGCTCCTCGGTGATCGCCTTGAACGTGAGGAAGTCCGAGTCGCGATGGAAGAGGCGCCGGATCGCGAGCATCTCGTACATCACGACGCCGAGCGCGAAGATGTCGCTGCGCCGATCGAGCGGCTTGCCGAGGATCTGCTCGGGCGACATGTACGCGTTCTTGCCTTTGACCGTACCGGTGCGCGTCCGCGAGTTCGCGCCGCGCGCCTTCGCGATGCCGAAGTCGAGGACCTTCACGGTGCCGTCGGAAGTGACCATGATGTTCGGCGGAGAGACGTCGCGATGGACGACGCCGAGCAACTGCCCGTCGGCGCCGCGCGCCTCGTGCGCCGCATGGAGGCCCTCGCACGCCTGGATGATGATTCCCGCGACGACGCGGAAATCGAGCATCTTCGACGCCTTCGAGAGCTTCGTCATCATGCGCGACAGCGGTACCCCGTGCAGGTACTCCATCGCGATGAACCACGTGCCGGCGTACTGGCCGAACGAGAGCACGTTGCAGACGTTCTTGTGGACGAGCTTGCTCGCGAGGTCCGCCTCGTCGCGGAACATCGTCACGAAGTGATCGTCCTCGGCGAGGTGCGGAAGGATCCGCTTGAGCACGAGCACGTCTTTCGATCCGGCCTGATGCTGCGGGCGCGCGAGATAGATCTCCGCCATGCCGCCAGTCGCGAGCTTCGCGAGCAGCTGATAGCTCCCGAAATCGCGCGCATCGCGCGGGACGAGAGTCCCCGCCGGAATCGTCACCTAACTATTATGCCTGAACGATTTCCGCGAATTAAGCCCGAGCTGCCAGAGACGGCGGGATCCGGTCCAGGTAGGCCTGGGTCGAGGCGGCTGCCACCTGCAGGGTCCGGCCGAGCTCCGCGACGATGCCGCGCTCGATCCGAGGGCCGACGAGGGCGATATCCACCGACACGTTTCCGGCGTAGCGGCGCCGGATCGCACGCGGGCCGACCGTGTCGAGTCGATAGGTTGCGGAGATCTGCGTCCGTCCCACGCTGGGCTGGATGTCGATCGTCAGCCCGTCGCCGCCGCGAACCACCGTCTCGAGGTAGCTCAGGGTGCCCGCGACGAACGGCCTGACCAGGGCCGGGAGCTGCCGGCGAGGCGTTACCCGACACACACGTGACTCGGGCGTCCGCGCAAGAACCTCGCGGTGCGTGACCTCGAGCACTCGGTCCTGCTCGGCCTGGTGATCGTCGTCGAAGTAGGCGTCGAGCAGCTCGCCGGGTGACGCGGCGCGAAACACGTGCTCGAACGAGAACGGCGTCATTTATCAGGATCTGGTCACAACCCGGTCCGGAAGGGATGACACGGGCATTACCGCCTGGTGCCAACGCGATGACTCCCCGACCTGCACGCTATCCACATGAAAAAAATCGACTCGCCGAGGTGGCGCGAGAACTACCCGTTCTGGGCGGTTCATGTCGTCGCCATCGTCGGCTGTCTGTGGGTCGGTTGGAGCTGGAAGGCGCTCGCGTGGCTCGCCGGCACGTACTTCGTGCGGATGTTCGCGATCACGGCGGGCTACCACCGGTACTTCTCGCACCGCACGTTCAAGACGAGCCGGGCGTTCCAGTTCATCCTCGCGTTCCTCGGCCTGTTCGCCGCGCAGCAGGGTCCGCTGTGGTGGGCCGCTCACCATCGCAACCACCACAAGTACTCCGACGAGCCCGAGGACGTGCACTCGCCGCGGCAGCGCGGCTTCTACTGGTCGCACATCGGCTGGATCCTCTCGAGCCGCCACAAGGCGACGCAGTTCGATCGCATCAAGGACTTCGCGAAGTATCCCGAGCTGCGGTTCTTGAACCGGCACGATCTGTTCTTCGCCGTCGCGTGGGGCTTCGTCCTCTACTTCGGCTTCGGCTCGACGGCGCTGTTCTACGGCCACTTCCTCTCGCTCGTGCTGTGCTGGCACATCACGTTCTGCATCAACTCGCTCGCGCACGTGTGGGGCCGCCGTCGCTACGAGACGACCGACGACTCGCGTAACAACGCCCTGCTCGCGGTGCTCACGCTCGGCGAGGGCTGGCACAACAACCACCACCACTATCAGCGCTCGGCGCGCCAGGGCTTCTTCTGGTGGGAGATCGACGTCAGCTACTACATCCTCAAGGGCCTCGAGGCGCTGCGGATCGTGTGGGACGTCGAGGGCGTGCCGCGGCACGTCCGCGATCAGGAAGTCGCGCCGCAGCGCGCGCTACTGGACAGCCGCGCTGCCTGAGGTCGCGCCCGCGCCGCCGAGGTCCGGGCTCACGGTGCCCGCGCTGAGGTTCGCGCCGCGGAACGTGTTGAGCCGGATCCGACCCGCCGCTCCGCCCGCGCCGCCCATCGACGTCGTGCTCTGACCGCCGACGCTGCCGCCGGCTCCGCCGTTGCCGCCGGCGTTGCCGCTCATGCTGATGCCGCCGAAGCCGCCGAGCGAGCCGGAGAAGCCGTTGCCGCCGCCGGCTCCCGCGCCGCCGCCGCCGCCGCCCGCGATGAAGCCGCCGCCGTTCATGATCGTGTGCGCCTCGATCAGCAGCGTGCCGCCCGCTCCGCCGCCGCCGCCGGAGTCCATGCCGCCGCCGCCGCGGCCGCCGCCGCAACCGCCGACGGTGATGCCGTTGCCGAACGAATTCGTCACCGTGACCGTGCCGGCGGTGATCAGCTGCACCGCGCCGCCGCCGCCGCCGCCGAGCCCGTAGTTCGCGCCGCCGTTTCCCGCGCCGCCGCCCGCGCCGCCCGAGAGGTGCGAGATCATCTCGTCGCCGTACATCGCGCCGCCGGTTGCGGCCTTGCCGGAGCCGCCGGTGCCCGCGTGACCGCCGCCGCCCGCGCCGGTCGTCGCCGCGCTCGCGCCGGTGCCGCCGCCGGTGCCGGCCGTCGCGTCGTCGGTGCCGTCGCCGCCCTTCGACGTCGCGCCGCCGAAACCGCCGGGGCCCGCCTTCGTCACCGGGTTGCAGCCGCCGCTCGCGTCGAGCACGTTCGTGATCGTGATGTTGCCGGAGGTCGCGACGAACGCGACCGCGCGCGAGCCGCCGACGGTCGTATCGCCGAACGTCCAGCTCTTCGCCGTGAACACGGCGACGTTGTCGTGCTGGCGATATCCGATGCCGGCGACGATGCCGGTGCCCTGCGCGCGCGTTCCGGCGATCGTGCCGGTGTCGGTATCGATCGCGCCCGAGACCGTCGCGTCCATCAGGCCCGGCTGATCGACGAGATCGCTCGGATCGACCGCATCGCTCGTCGGCACGATCGTGCCGCAGTGCGGGTTGCCGCCGGTTGCGATGCAGCCCCAGCTGCACGTCGTGTCCTGATACTGCGCGCCCGGGCCCGAGCACGTGCGCAGCACGTCGATGCTCGCGCACGCGACGCTCGCGTTCGTGCACGGACCACCATCGGGAGGCTGCACGAAGCCGTCGACGATCGGGGGCGAGTCCGTGCGGTTCGCGTCCTGGCCCGGATTCACGCCGTGCGCCGAGAACGAGCAGGCTGTGAACGCTGCGAGAGCGACGGCGCAACGCACGCTCTCATCGTACCACCGCCCGCCGAGGAACGATGTTCCACGGTTCGTCACGCCATGTAGGTATGACGAACAAGCTCCTCATTCTTGGTGTTGTGCTTCCGCTCACGGCCGCCGCCGACCCACTCCCCAAGCCCGTCGAGGGCATGGAGTGCCTCGTCGGCACGTGGAAGGGCTCCGGAACGGTCGCGATGGGCAAGGACAAGGCGAAGATCGACGCGACCTGGACCTGCAACCGCGTCTCGCAGAAGTGGGGCGTGATGTGCACGTTCCACGTCACGGGAGTGCCGGGGCTCGCCGCGTACGACGAGACCGACCTCATGGGCTACGAGCCGAACACGAACACGTTCCACTGGTACGCGGTGACGAACGCGGGCGAGACGCACGACCACGTCGCGCCGGCGACCGACGGCAACAAGCTCGAGTTCGTGTTCACCGGCACGCAGGAGGGCAAGCCGCTGAAGGAGGTGATCGATCTCGAGATGGCGAAGGACAGCAAGTCGATGACGGGGCGCGCCGAGACGTTCGTCGCGGGCGCGTCGGCGAGCGTGATGGAGCTCAAGCTGAGGAAGTCGTGAAGGCGCTCGCGCAGCAGCTGATCGCGCTGCTAGAGACGGGCGAGGCGCCGCCGGGGCTGTTCACGCCCGACGTGTTCCTCGACTTCACGTCGCCGCACTGGCGCGAGCAGCGCGAGGGGATCGACGAGGTGCTCGCGTTTCGCCGGCGCGGCCATCCGCGGCCGGGGAAGGTCCCGCGGTTTCGGCTCGACGAGCTCGCGGGCGGCTTCGTGCTCGAGGTCGAGGAGCGCTGGGACGGCTGGTACTGCCGCGAGCTGTTCCGCGCCGATGTTCGCGACGGCGCGATCGCGGTGCTCAGCGTGTACTGCACCGGCGACTGGTCGCCCGAGCGGATCGCCGAGCACGCGGCGCGCGTGCAGTTGCTGCGCCCGTGACTGTGATAGGACGACATCGTGCCGGGTCTTGTCGGGCGTGCTCGCGAGGTGGCAGCGGTCGAGGCCGCGCTCGCGAGCGCGTGCGCCGGGCAGCGCACCGTCGTCGTGATCAGCGGCGAGCCGGGCATCGGCAAGACGCGGCTGCTCGAGGAGCTCGCGACGCGCGTGCGCGCGGCGGGGGGCGTCGTCGGGTGGGGCCGCGCGGCCGAGGTCGGCCTGACGCCCGCGTTCTGGCCGTGGATCCAGGTGCTCGCCGCGCTCGAGGTTCCCGATGACGCCGCTCCTTCCTTGCTCAGCTCCGAGGCTCGCGCCGATGCAGCCGGCCGGCTCGCACGGTTCGGCGAGGTCGCCGCATTCCTGGGACGGCGCGGGCTCGTCGCGGTCGTGCTCGATGACGTGCATGCCGCCGATCCGAGCTCGCTGCAGCTGCTCGAGGACCTGCTGCCTCTGCTCGCCGGCAAGCGCGTGCTCGTCGCGCTGGCGTGTCGCGACGTCGAGGCCGATGGCGTCGCCGCGCTCGGGCGCGTGCTGCGCGGCGCCGTGCGCGTGCCGCTCGGTCGGCTCGGCGCCCGCGAGGTCGCCTCGCTCGTCGGCGATCGCGGCGATGCCGCGCGCGTGTTCGAGCTCAGCGAGGGCAATCCGCTGTTCGTCGAGGAGCTCGTCGCGGCCGGGGGCGACCGCTTGCCCGCGTTCTCCAGCGTGCGCGCCGTCATCCGCGAGCGCGTCGCCCGGTTGCCCGCCGAGACGGCCGCGCTGCTCGCGGCGGCGGCGGTGGTCGGGCGCGACTTCGACGAGCGCGTCGTGCACGAGGTCGCGGGCGGCGGCTCGCTCGCGCCGGCGGTGCGGCTGGGGATCGTCGCGATGACGTCGCCGGGCCGCTACCGGTTCTCGCACGCGCTCGTGGCGGAGGCGCTCGCCGACGAGCTCGACGCGAGCGAGCGCGCGCGGCTGCACCTGCGCGCGGCGCAGGCGATCGAGCGCCAGGGCGGCGACGCGGCGAGTGCGCTCGCGCATCACCTGCTCGAGGCCGGGCACCTCGCGGCGGTGGCGGCGGTCGATGCGGCGGAGCGCGCGGCGGGGCAGGCGATGGCACAGCTCGCGTTCGAGGACGCGGCGACGCTGCTCGCCCGTGCGCTCGACGCACTCGCGCTCGCGGGGCCCGACGATCGCGGCCGGCGCGGCCGGCTGCTCGCGATGCGCGCCGAGGCGCTGCAGCACGCGGGACAGCACGCGGCAGCCGCCGTGCTGTGCGAGGAAGCCGCTGCGATCGCGCGCGCGCAGGACGATGCGGCGCTGCTCGCGCGGGCGGCGCTGGCACGCGGGATCGAGATGCGGTTCGGCCGCACCGATCCGATGCTCGTCGAGGCGCTGCGCGAGGCGCTCGGCAGGCCCGTCGAGGCGCCCGCACGCGCGAAGCTGCTCGCCCGGCTCGCGGCGGCGGAGCAACCGGCGCTCGATCCGCGCGAGCCGATGCAGCGCGCGCTCGAGGCGATCGCACTCGCCCGCGAGCTGCCGGCGCGCGAGCGGCTCGACGTGATGTACGTCGCGACGGCGGCGCTGATCGACTACCTCGACCCCGTGCCGCTCGAGGCGATCCATCGCGAGGTCCTCGAGCTCGCGCGCGGCGTCGATCGCACGATCACCGTGCACACGCGGCTGCGGCTGTGCTTCACCGCGCTCGAGCGGATCGATCGCGCCGCATTCGAGCAGGCGAGGCAGGCGTTCGTCGCCGACGCAGCGGCGCTCGGGCTGCCGCGCTGGCTCGGCCACGCGGCGATGATCGACGCGATGACCGCGCTGCTCGACGGCCGCTTCGCCGACGCCGAGCGCCTCGCCGGCTCCGCGCAGCTCGACGCGTGGCTGCTCGGCGTGCACCGCATCATGGCGCAGTGGGTGCGCACGGTGCCGTTCGATGCCGCGGAGCTGCGCGCGCTCGCCGCGACGACGCCCGGCCACCTCGCGATCGACGCCTGGGGCGCGGCGCACACGGGGTCGCGCGACGCGACGCGCGAGGTGCTGGATCGGATGACCGGTGCGTTGCCGGTGTCGCTCGACTTCTTGTCGATGGCCGCGAACGCGTACGCGCTCGCCGGCACGCCCGAGGAACGCGCGCGCATCCATGCGGCGCTGCTCCCGTATCGAGGGCGCATCGTGCTCGCGTCGGGCGTCGGGTCGACCGTGCTCGATCTTGTCGATCGCCTGCTGCTCGTGCTCGGCCCCGACGATGCCGCCGACGAGCACGCGCTCGACGCGCTCGACGTCGCCGCACGCCTCGCCTCACCGGTGTGGACCGCGCGCGTGCGCGCCGACTGGGCCGACTCGCTCGCGCACCGCGGTGACGCCGCGCGGGCAGCCGAGCAGCGCGCGCTCGCTCTCGCCGGCGCGGAGCGGCTCGCGATGCCCGGCCTGCTCGAGCGGCTGCGCGGCAAGCCGGTCGCCCCCGCGCCACGGCCGACCGGCGAGCGCGTGACGATCGCGAAGCAGGGCGGGCTGTGGCTCGTCACCGGCTTCGGCGAGCAGGTGCACGTGAAGGGCTCGCGAGGCATCGACATGCTCGCGCGCCTCGTCGACGAGCCGGGCCGCGAGCTGCACGCGCTCGACCTCGCGGGCGGCGAGGACACCGGCGATGCGGGCGCCGTGCTCGATCCGGCCGCGCGCACGCGCTATCGCCAGCGGCTGACCGAGCTCGCCGCCGAGCGCGAGGAGGCCGAGAGCTGGGGCGACCGCGGGCGTGCCGAGCGAGCGGCGACCGAGATCGAGGCGCTGACCGCCGAGATCGAGCGCGCGTTCGGCCTCGGCGGTCGCGAGCGCAAGGTCGGAGCGGCGAGCGAGCGGGCGCGCACGAACGTCCAGCGGCGCATCGCGCACGCGCTCGAGCAGATCCGCGGCGCGTCGCCGCGGCTCGGCGAGCACCTCGCGGCGACGGTGCGCACGGGCACGTACTGCGTCTACGCGCCGTAGTCAGTCGACGCGCGCGACGGTGCCGGGGCCCGCGACCTCGTCGATCGCGTGGAGCAGCAGCTGCAGCGAATCGGTCGCGCGGAGGTTCGCGCGCAGGCCGGTGCCGGCTGCGATCCAGTACGCGCGGCGGCGATACGGATACGTCGACTCGCGGGCGATCACGGCGACGCGGGTCGCGCCCGCCTTGCGCGCGTCGAGCAGCACGCCCTTGGCCTGCGCGAGCGTGGTATCGGGGTGGAGGTGCAGCGCGATGACGTCGCTGTTGCCGCGCAGCTCGCGGAGCACGTCGATGCGCAGCTGGTTCGGGCCGTACGAGTGGCCGCCGACGAGGATGTCGCCGCGTGGCGAGAGCTCGGCCTCCGGCAGCTGCGGATCGTCTTCCGACGCGGCGCCCGCGATCGGCCAGTTGTCGGGATCGGCGGTGCGCTCGGTGTCGACGATCGTCTCGGCGCTCGCGCGGTCGAGCTCTTCCCACTGCAGCACGGCCTGGTGCCAGCCCGGGTCGGCGCCCTCGCCCTGGCAGGGCTGACACTCGAGGATCGCGTTGCGCGTGCGCTCGGTCGCGCGGCGATACGCGAGCGAGCGGATCACCTCGCCCTGGTACTCGGGCACGACGTGCTTGCAGTCGGCCGCGAGCGGGCCGCCGCACAGGCGCAGCATGTAGCCGTCGGCATCCTCGCCGGGCTTGGGCACGAGCTCGGGCGCCTTGGGGTCGCGGACGACGAGCAGCTTGTCTTCCTCGACCGGCGGCGCGATCAGCGTCGGCCAGACGGTGAGCGCGAGCGTGTCGATCTGCGCGCGGATCGGCTTGCCGGTGGCGGCGCGCACCGGCCCGAGCGCGAGCACGACGAGCTTGAGCTCTGCCTCGCGCGCGACCGAGCGATCCATCCCGGGCCGCAGCTGCGTGACCGTCGCGGCGAGCTCGCCGTACGCCTCGGCCGTGCGGCCCTTGGCGACGAACGTATCCACCGCCGTCAGCAGCGCCTTGTGGTTGTAGTCGGCGGTGCCCGTCGCGTGGACGTCGATCTTGTCCTGGCCGCATGCGGCGAGGGCAAGAAGGACCGTGAGCGCGCGCATGCCAGTCACCATACGAGCCAAGTAGCAACCCGGATGCCGGATTCACGCCATGTTCACGCGCATCGCGGCGTCGATGCAATTTGTCAGCTCCTGGGCGTCCAGGCGCGTCCCGAGCGCCACCAGGCGGCCCCCTGGCAATTCGGGCGGGCGCGCCGGCAGCGGCTCGCTCGACACCCGCAGCCCGACCCGATGGAACGCGTGCCAGGTCGTGCCATCGCTCGCAATCCCCTTGATTCGAACGTAGTTGGGAGGCAGCTCGGCGAGCTGGTCCTCGAGCTCCTCGAGATCCAGTGGGCCTGGAATCTCGACCCACATGCTGTCGACTCCATGTGCATGGGTGTCGGCGTGGCGACAGTGCTCGTCGTGCACGTGCTCGGGCCCCGCGGGCGCGTGCTCCAGTGACGGGTCGGCCAGGGTCTCTTCGAGCCAGGCGGCGTGCTCGTCCGTCGTGCCGGTGCGGATCAGCGCACGAGGTGCGAGCTCCCGCGCCGCCGCGACGGTTCCCTCGACATCGCCGATAGGCCCCTTGGTCACGAGCAGCACATCGGCGTACGCAACTTGCGCAGCCACTGCGGCCGAAACGGGCAGCGAGGCACGAAAGTTCGTCGCGTCCACGAGCGTGACGACGGCGGCCAGCCGCACGCGCGACGCGACCGGCTCGCGGCGCAAGGCCCACGCGATCGGCAGCGGCTCCGCGACGCCGGTGGTCTCGAGCACGATCGCCTCCATGCCCGCATTCGCGTCGACGAGATCGATCAGCGTCTTGTCGAGCTCGTCGCCGAGCACGCAGCACACGCAGCCGCCGGGCAGCTCGATCTGGCGAGTCGCATCGTTGCCGAGCAGCGCGCCGTCGATGCCGACCTCGCCGAGCTCGTTGACGACGACGCCGAGCTTGCCCGTCGCGCCGCGCTCGGCACGCCGCCGCAGCAGCCGGTTGACGAGGGTGGTCTTGCCCGCGCCGAGAAAGCCGGTGACGAGAACGAGCGGAACGCGCACGCGGCAAGCATAGCGCCTCGGCTACAATGAGGCGTGCGCGCGTGGTGTCTCGTCGTGCTCGCCGGCTGCAACGCGATCTACGACATCAAGGGAACGCGCGGCCTGACCTGCTGGAGCGGCGCCGAGACCGATCACGACGAGGACGGCGACCTCTTCATCGACACCTGCGACAACTGCCCAGGCGATCCGAATCCTGACCAGACGGATAGTGACAAGGACGGTGTGGGCGATGCCTGCGACCCGCACCCGGGCGCGCTCGATCGGATCGAGGTGTTCGAGCCGTTCGTCGACCTGACGCGCTGGTCGAGCAACTCCGGCAGCGGCGGAGCGTGGGCGAGCGACGGCGAATCCGCGACCCAGACGACCGACAGCGACATCCAGACGCTCGCGCTCACGACCGGCGCCTACCAGTTCGCGACGATCGAGGCGCAGCTGTCTGGTATCGGCAGCACGGCGAACCTGTGGGCGGGCGGCATCGGCTTCGTCACGAGCCCGGGCACGGTGAGCGCGAAGGTCTTGCTGTGCGGCAACGGCAGCGACGGCCAGACCGACGAGCTCGCGATGAACTACGTCTACGGCGGCACCGGCACCGGGTCGGCCGCGCCGCTGACGACGCAGGGCGATCCGGTGCGCATCGTGCTGACCTCCGCCGTCGATACCGACACGTGCAGCGGCACGCGTCCATCGGCGAGCGCCACCGTGACCGTCACGAACGCGCTCGAGAAGAAGCCGGGCGACGTGCTGATCGGCACGATCAACGCGCACGCGCGCTTCGACTGGCTGACCGTCTTCGCGCAGCCGTAGCGCTACTGCTCGACGACGACGACCTTGCGCTTGCCGGCGGCGGTCAGCGGGATGTCCTCGACGTACTCGATCGCGAACGGCGCGCCGGGCAGGTACTTGTCGGCGAACTGGTGGATCGCGCGGCGATTCGGTTCCGGCAGCGCCGGGCCGGTCTGCGGCACGACCTTCATCACGACCGCGCCGTCCTTCTTCTGGACGACCTGGAACTTCTTCGCGACCTGGTCCATCACGCCGAACAGGATGTTGAAGACGAGGCCACCGACGGCGTTGCCGCGGCCGTCGCGCAGGGTCTCCGTCGTGCGGCCCTCGACGGGGCCGATCTTCGTCAGGCTGCGGCCGCAGGCGCACGGGCCCTCGGCGTGGGCGACGGCGAGGTCGCCGTTGACGTAACGGATCATCGGGCACGCGAGGTTGTGGAGGTCGGTGATCACGACCTCGCCGGTCTCGCCCGGCTTCGCGGCCCGCGTCGTGCCGTCGGCATTGCGCACGATCACCTCGACGACCATCGTCTCCATCGACGTGTGCATGCCGTCGTGCGCCTCGCACTCCGACGACATCAGCATCACCTCGCGGCAGCCGTACGTCTCGAATGCGGGACCGAACGCACGCGCGATCTGCTCGCGATCGGCCGGCCACAGGCGCTCGGCGCCGACGAGCACCGGGATGTCATCCCACTGCCGCAGGCCCTGATCGTTGACGAACTTCGCGAGCGCGGCTGCGCCGGCGGAGTACGCGACCATGACGTGCGGATGGAACGCGACGAGCTTCTTGACCGCATCGCGCAGCGCTTCCTCGCCGCGCGGCGTGCAGTCGACGTAGAGATCGCGCTTGACCGCGTGATCGAGCGCGATCTTCTGGCGCTTGAGCCAGCTCGGGTTCTTCGGACCGAAGCCCCAGTAGTGCATCGCGCGCATGCCGATGCGGTAGCCGGCCCAGCCGTAGCCGCGCCAGCGCGTGGCATCGCGCCAGTGCCGCGACTCGGCGTTGTACTTGACGACGACCGGCTCGCCGGTCGTGCCGCTCGTCGACTTCGTGATCGTCGCGGGCGGACCGCCGGCGGAGAGCCGGCTATTCATCGTGGCGCGAACGGTGTCGCGATCGAGCAGCGGAAGCCTCTGCAGATCGGCCGCGCTCTCGATGTCTTCGGGGCGCAGGCCGCGCTCGTCGAGCGCGTCGCGGTAATACGCGGTGTGCTGATAGGCGTGGCGCAAGAGCCGGCGCAGCAGCCCGCTCTGGAGGTCGCGGAGACCGTCGATCGACCAGCGCTCCGTCGCTTGCAGGTAGCGAAGGAGCGGCACGGTTGGCCGGCCGCGCGCTGCCTCGAACGCCGGAAACAATGCCTTCGCGAGCAGCGGACCATAGAGATCCATCACAGCGAACGGTCTAACATCTCATGCAGGTGCTGACACGCCTCCGAAACAAGAACCTTCACCAGTGGCTGTCCGATTACGCACGGCATCTCGTGCGGCGTGCGCGTACGCCACATCCCGCGGGTCCGCGCCACATCCTGTTCGCGCTCTGCGATCACTACGAGCCGCATCACGGCCAGGCTCCGGATGACATCGCGAAAGCGCGCGTAGATCTTTGGGCAGAGCGCTATCCCGCGCTCGGCGAGTTCCGCGACAGCGATGGCCGCCCGCCGCGCCACGGCTGGTTCTTCCCGGGTGAGGAGTACAAGCCGCACTACCTCGATCAGCTCGCCAAGCTCGTCCGCGGAGGTTTCGGTGAGGTCGAGTTTCACCTCCACCACGACGGTGATACGTCACACACGCTCGCACCTCGCATCGCGGAGCACCTCCACACGTTCAGCCAGCACGGCCACCTCTCGCGCAAGGGCGGCGGCTTCCGCTGGGCATTCATCCACGGCAACTGGAGCCTCGCGAACGGCCGTCCCGACGGCAAGTGGTGCGGCGTCGACGACGAGCTCCCCATGCTCCACGAGCTCGGCTGCTACGTCGACCTGACGTTCCCCTCCGCGCCCGACCCCTGCCAGCCCGACAAGGTCAACCAGATCTACTGGCCGGTCGGCGACCTCCACCTCCGCCGCAGCTACGAGCACGGCGAGCGCGCGCGCGTCGGCCAGAGCTACGACGACCGCCTCCTGATGATCACCGGCCCGCTCGCGCTCGCGCGAAAAGGCCTCGGCGTCCGCCTCGAGAACGGCGCGCTCACCGGCAACGATCCGCCGACGCCCGCGCGCGTCGCGACCTGGATCGATCAAGCCATCCACGTCGAGGGCCGCCCCGAGTGGATCTTCGTCAAGATCCACACGCACGGCGCGATCGAGAAGACCGCGGCCTCGCTGCTCGGCGACGGCGGCCGCGTCATGCACCAGACGCTCCAGCGCTACATGAAGGACGGCTACAAGCTGCACTACGTCACGGCGCGCGAGATGTACAACGTCGCGCGCGCGGCGATGGACGGCAAGGCCGGCGACCCGAACCAGTACTTCGACTACATGTTCCCGCCGCCGCCGGTCGCGCTCGCTGGTTAGCGCTCGTCGATGTTCGCCGGCAGCACCGGCTTGATATCGAGCACGGGCGTGCCATCGATCGCCTCGAGGTTCGCGACGCGCACGCGCGTCCCCTCGACCGCCAGCACGCGCACGCGATGCAGCCCGATCGGGTTCGGCCGGTCGGGCGACCGCGTCGCGAACACGCCGTGCAGCGGCCGCGCCGCATCGCCGCGCGGATGCACCGCGAGCACATCCCGCCGCGCGCGGTCGAGCCACGTCAGCACGATCACCTCGTCGCCGACGCCGATCCCGTCGAGCGCCGGCAGGTACGCGTCGCCGATGGCGATCGTCGTCTCGGGCGCGCCCTCGTCGCCCTGGCGCGGCCCTTCGCCGCGCGCGCGCAGCGGTGACTCGACGATGCCGACGGGCGAGACTTCGTAGCGCATGCGCCAAGGCTAGCGCGGCGGCGCGCACCGCGGCAGCCAGGCCCGCCGCTGCGACGCGCGCGAGCAGCGAAACAGGCGCCGGGTGGAGCAGGTGCGTGGGGTGGAGCAGCTTCGTGGGCTGGAGCAGCTGCGTGGGTTGGAGCAGCTGCGTGGGTTGGAGCAGCTGCGTGGGCTGGAGCAGCTGCGTGGGATCGACCAGTCGCGTGCCGGCGTCGGCTTCATCAACCCGGCGACGAATGGACCTTGCGCCTTGCGGCGCGGGGGATCCCGAGCACGAGCTGCGTGCGTCGGCCGCGAGCGCGCGGGGAGAGCGCCAGCCTACTGGCGCGTTCGGCGGCTAAGAATTGCCTATGATTCCAGGAAGACCGGAGACAAGCCGGGATCGGATAAATATCCGCCCAAACTATTGACTCGAGCGCGCTCGGTGGCTATCCATGTTGCATGGGCGGCGAGCGTGAGACCGACAGGCGCGAGAGTCGAGGGCGCGAGAGTCAGGGGCGCAAGACCCACGTGCAGCAGCAACTGCGGTGGGCCAACTCCGCGGGCGACCTGCGCGGCCGCAAGCGCGAATCACCGCGCGGCGGAGGGCGGCGCGGCAAGCCGAAGCTCGGTCGTCCTCGCAAGCCTGGCGCGCGGCTGCGACACGCGAAGCGGCCGGCCTTCGCCGGCCAGCGCGCGCTGCACGTCACGCTGCGCGTCGAGCGCGCGCTCGGCGGCCTGCGCAACCGCGCGTGCTACGAGGCGGTGCGCGAAGCGGCGTTCACGTTGCTCGCGCACGAGCACTGCCGCATCGTGCAGCTCAGCATCCAGCGCACGCACCTGCACCTGCTCGTCGAGGCGGACAGCAGTGAAGCGCTGTCGGCGGGCATGCAGGCGTTCATGATCAGCGCCGCCAAGCACCTCAACGCGGCGGTCTCGCGCGCGGGCAGCTGGTGGGAGCGCCGCCGTGAACGTGCGCGTCAGCTGTCCGTTCGCGGCGACCGCGCGTCGCCGTTGGCGCGTGCGAAGCATGTGGCGCGTGCGAAGCATGTGGCGCGTGCGAAGCATGTGGCGCGTGCGAAGCATGT
>CAYUNM010000004.1:78153-78523 GCA_964446175.1 uncultured Kofleriaceae bacterium | reverse complement strand
GGCGCTGCCGCCGCGTCGCAAGGGCCGCGTGTTCGCGGACCGCTATCACGCGCGCGTCATCGGTTCGCCTCTGCAGGCGCGGCGCGAGCTCGCGTACGTGCTCAACAACTGGCGCAAGCATGGCGAGGACCGGCGCGGTGTCGCGCGCGGGTGGCTCGTCGATCCGTTCTCGACGGGCTGGCGGTTCACCGGCTGGCGCGAGCACGCAGATGAACCGTGGCCCGTCCGGGAGACGTACCGGCCGATCCCGACGTGCGAGCCGCGCACGTGGCTGCTTCGCGAGGGGTGGAGGCGCTACGGGCTCCTCGGCACGCACGAGGTGCCGAGCACGCGCGCGGGGGCGTAGGACCGCGCACGAGGTGCCGAGCAC
>CAYUNM010000004.1:46015-78053 GCA_964446175.1 uncultured Kofleriaceae bacterium | reverse complement strand
CGAGGTGCCGAGCACGCGCGCGGGGGCGTAGGACCGCGCACGAGGTGCCGAGCACACGCGCGGGCGCGTAGGACCATGCACGAGGTGCCGAGCACGCGCGCGGGGGCGTAGGACCATGCACGAGGTGCCGAGCACGCGCGCGGGGGCGTAGGACCATGCACGAGGTGCCGAGCACACGCGCGGGCGCTTCGTCGAACCGGCGGGCTGCAGTGCCGGCGGCGCTGTGACGCGCAGCCCGGGGCGCAGCGCGCGGTTCAGTCGCCGCCGGTCTTCTCGACGCGGTCGCGGTGGATGAACGCGGCCTTGGCGTACTCGCGGTTCATCTCGGCCATCACGTCGCGCGGGATCTCCTTCGGGCAGGCGGCCTCGCACTCGTAGTGGTTCGAGCAGGCGCCGAAGCCGGCCGCGTCCATCGCCGAGACCATCGCCTGCGTGCGGTGGAGCTTCTCGGGCTGGCCTTGCGGCAGGTTGTGGAGGTGGGCGAGCTTGGCGGCGGTGAACAGGTTCGCGGCGCCGTTCGGGCACGCGGCGATGCAGGCGCCGCACTGGATGCAGGCGGCGGCCTCGAACGCGCGGTCGGCGGATTCCTTGGGGATCGGGACCGCGTTCGCGTCCGGGGCGGAGCCGACGTTGACCGTGATGAAGCCGCCGGCGGCCTGGATGCGGTCCATCGCGCTGCGGTCGCAGACGAGGTCCTTGATGACGGGCAGGGCCGTCGCGCGCCAGGGCTCGATGTAGATCTCGTCGCCGTTCTTGAACAGGCGCATGTGGAGCTGGCACGTGGTCGTCGCGCGCTGGCCGCCGTGGGGGCGCCCGTTGATCATCAGCGAGCACATGCCGCAGATGCCCTCGCGGCAGTCGTGATCGAACGCGACCGGCTCTTCGCCCTTCGCGATCAGCTGCTCGTTGAGGATGTCGAGCATCTCCAGGAAGGAGGCGTGCGTGGACACGTCCTTGACCTGGTAGGTGGCGAACTTGCCCTGCGTCTTGCGGTCCTTCTGGCGCCAGACGTGGAGCGTGAGCGAGATGTGGTCGGCCATTACTTGTAACTCCGGGTGGCCAGCTTGACGTTCTCGAACACCATCGGCTCTTCGTTGCGGATCGGCGCGTTGCCCTCGCCCGTGTACTCCCAGACGGCGGCATGCGCGAACTTCTCGTCGTTGCGCTTCGCTTCGCCCTCGACCTGGTGCTCGACGCGGAAGTGACCGCCGCACGACTCTTCGCGGATCAGGGCGTCCTTGACGAGCAGCTCGCCAAACTCGAGGAAGTCGGCGACGCGGCCGGCCTTCTCGAGGCTCTGGTTGAACGAGTCGCGCTCGCCGAGGACCGTGACGTCGCGCCAGAACTCCTCGCGCAGCTTCGGGATCGCCTCGAGCGCGTGCTCGAGGGATTCCTTCGAGCGCGCCATGCCGCAGTTCTCCCACATGATGTGGCCGAGCTCGCGGTGGAACGAGTCGACCGAGCGCTTGCCGCGGATGTTGACGAGCTTGTCGAGGCGGGTGCGGACGGCGGTCTCGGCATCCTTGAACGACGCGCCGTTCGCATCGACGAGCGACGACGCCTGCACGCCGGCGAGGTAGTTCGCGATCGTGTAGCTGATGATGAAGTAGCCGTCGGCGAGGCCCTGCATCAGCGCGGAGGCGCCGAGGCGGTTCGCGCCGTGGTCGGAGAAGTTCGCCTCGCCGAGGCAGAACAGACCGGGGATCGTCGTCTGCAGCTGGTAGTCGACCCAGAGTCCGCCCATCGTGTAGTGGACGGCAGGGTAGATGCGCATCGGCACGCGATACGGGTTCTCGCCCGTGATGCGCTCGTACATGTCGAACAGGTTTCCGTACTTCTCGCGGATGCGGTCCTCGCCCTCGCGCTTGATCGCGTCGCGGAAGTCGAGGTAGACGCCGCGGCCGCCCGGCCCGACGCCACGGCCGTCATCGCACTGCTCCTTCGCGGCGCGCGAGGCGATGTCGCGCGGCGACAGGTTGCCGAACGACGGGTACTTGCGCTCGAGGTAGTAGTCGCGGTCGGCGTCGGCGATCTGGTCGGGGTGCTTGGAGATGTCGGCCTTCGACTTCGGCACCCAGACGCGGCCGTCGTTGCGCAGCGACTCCGACATCAGGGTGAGCTTCGACTGGTAATCGCCGCTGACCGGGATGCAGGTCGGGTGGATCTGCGTGTAGCAGGGGTTCGCGAAGCCCGCGCCCTTCTTGTAGGCGCGGTAGCTCGCGGTGACGTTGCTGCCCTTCGCGTTCGTCGACAGGTAGAACACGTTGCCGTAGCCGCCGCTCGCGAGGATCACCGCGTGCGCCGAGTGCGACGAGATCGCGCCCGTGATGAGGTCGCGCACGACGACGCCGCACGCGCGCCCGTTCTCGACGACGAGGTCGAGCATCTCGGTGCGCGGGAACATCTTGAGCTTGCCGGCGCCGATCTGGCGCTCCATCGCCGCGTAGACGCCGAGCAGCAGCTGCTGGCCGGTCTGGCCGCGCGCGTAGAACGTGCGCGAGACCTGCGCGCCGCCGAACGAGCGGTTCGCGAGCGTGCCGCCGTACTCGCGCGCGAACGGGACGCCCATCGCGGTGCACTGATCGATGATGTCGACCGAGACCTGCGCGAGGCGATAGACGTTCGCTTCGCGCGAGCGGAAGTCGCCGCCCTTCACGGTGTCGTAGAACAGGCGGTAGATCGAGTCGCCGTCGTTCTGGTAGTTCTTCGCGGCGTTGATGCCGCCCTGCGCGGCGATCGAGTGCGCGCGGCGCGGCGTGTCCTGGAAGCAGAAGCAGGCGACGTCGTAGCCGAGCTCGGCGAGCGTCGAGGCGGCGGCGCCGCCGGCGAGACCCGAGCCGATGACGATCACCTTGTACTTGCGCTTGTTCGCCGGGTTGACCAGCTTCATCTCGAACTTGGCGCGGTCCCACTTCTCCTGGACCGGGCCCGATGGAATGCGAGCATCGAGGTTCAACATCACGCCCCCGGGAGCTTGAGGATGCCGACGAGCACGGCCGTCGGCGGGATCATGTAGCCGACGAACAGGAACACCGAGACGGCCGGTCCGATCTTGTCGGCGGGATACTTCGGGTGGCGCCAGCCGAGCGACTGCAGCCACGACGACGCGCCGTGACCGAGGTGCAACGACAAGAGGCCGATGCCCACCAGATATGCGACGTACACGCCGACGTTCTGGAAGCCGTACACGAACATCGAGTACGCGTCGTACCAGCGGTTCTTCGGATCCATCACGTGGAAGTGCTCGCCCTGCACCTGACCGAGCGTGAAGTGCAGGATGTGGAAGATCAAAAACGCCAGCACGACGGTGCCCGAGAGCGCCATCGAGCGGCCGACCCACGACGAGCGCACCGGCCGATACACGGCGTACTTCGACGAGCGGGCGGCGCGGTTCTTCGCCCACAGCCCGAGCGCGAGCACGACGTGCAGGATCAACAGCGCGAGCAGGCCGGCACGTACCGGCCACTTCACTTCCCACAGGTCCTGCAGGAAGTGCGCATAGCGGTTGTACATGTCGGGCCCTCCGAACATCTGGAGGTGGCCGAGCATGTGGAAGATCGCGAACAGAAGCAGCAGAAGGCCGGTCACGGCCATCACGTGCTTCGCCCCGACTGACGAGCGGATGTAACGACTGACCCAACTCACGATGGTGGGATGCCACCACAAGTGGATGCGATGCGGCAACGCCCCGGCGCACGTTCCACAGGCTTCACCGCGACATGGGGTCGCAGCCGGTGCAGCGCGTTCAGGGGTCGCAGCTCGCGTGGAACGCTCCCGCTTGCCGGCATTCCTCGTCGTACGCCTTCATGCCCTTGCGCACGGCGGGCGTCCACGCGCTCTTCGGACACAGGTCGACGACGTCGAGGTCGACGAGATCGCGGTGGACCGAGCCGTCTCCGACTCCCCAGCTGCACTCGCGCGGCTTCTCGTAGTCGGCCATCGCGCGCGAGCACAGGCGCGGCCGCGAGCCGCAAGCTGCCCGATCGCCCTGCTTGCAGAGCTCGTCGTACGTCTTCGCGAGGGCCGCGCGGCCGGGCAGGCCCGGGCAGCCGGTGTGGGGAGCGGCCTCGAACGCGCGCGCCTGCAGGTAGCAGGCCTCGCGATTGCCGCCCTTGCAGTAGCGGTCGAATGCCGTCCCCGCATCGGCCGCGCGCGACTGGGCAACGAGCCACTGCCCGATGCGCTTGCACGTCGTCCACGGCAGGTCGTCGGGACACGTGTCGCCGAGCTGCTCGAGGCCTTTCTCGATGTCGGCGCGCGTGCCGTTGCCGAGCACGTACCGCTCGCCGAGCGCGTGGCACGCGTCGGTCTGGCCGCCCTCCGTGCACTGCGTCTCCACGAGCGCGAATGCCTTCGCGTGATCGCCGGCGAGGTCGTACAGCTGCGCGGCGTTCAGACAGCCGGCGCACGCGTCGGTGGCGAGCTCGGCGGCGCGTCGTCGATCGCTGGCGCGGTGCGTGGCCTTCGCCCAGCGCGCGCAGTCGTCGGTGCGCAGCGCGGCGTCGTCGGGCGTGCCGGCCCAGTCCTTGTCGGCGCAGGCGCCCTTCCATAGATCGAGCAGCGCCCCGTCCGGCGCGCCCTTGGCGGCCCTGCGCGTCGCGAGCGCGTGGCATGCGCGGCCGTCGCGCTTCTCGCAGCCCGCCAGCAGCTGGAGGTTCGCGGCGAGCTCGTCGTCGGTCTTCGACGCCGCATCGAAGCACGCGGTGCGCAGCCCGGCGCGACACTCGTCGGCGAACAGGTCGGCGAGGCGCTTGCGCGACGCGGCGTCGTCGCAGCGGAACACGTCGCCCGCCCGGCAGGCCGCCGCGACGAGCTGATGCCACGCGTCGGCGCCGAGCGTCAGCTCGGTGTCGCCGAGCGCGAGCGCGACCGAGAGATCCTTGTGAGCGGCGAAGCGGCGCGCGTTGTCGCACGCGGTGACGTCGAGGCGATCGCAGGCCTTGTCGAACAGCGGCTTGGGATCGACGGCTTCTTCGGGATGCAGCAGCGCGAGCACCGCGAGGTTGTTGCAGCTCGCCGCCTCGCCGCGATCGCAGGCATCGCGATACAGCGCGCGCGCCGTCGCGAGGTCGCCCGTGAGCTGCGCGTGCAGCGCGAGCTGATGGCACTTGAACCGCTTCTCGCCCGCAGGACACGTCGCCGGCGCGGCGAACGCGACGTGTGACAGCACCACCAGCGCCACCAGGATTCGCATCGCCCGATGGGATGCCACGAATGCCGGCCCGGTTGTTGCTGAAAGCGCAACACATGGTGGGAATGCGACGCGCTATCGAGGGGTTGCCGGGCTTGTCGCTCGCGGTTGCAACCTCGATCGTGCACATCGCCGGTTGCACGACGGAGCCGGAAGTCTCCGAGACCGCGCAGGCCGCGACCGTCGCGGACTACGCGTCGAGCGGCTGCTCGACGGCCGTCGTGATCGGCCTCTCGAAGCAGATCGCGCAGCAGGCCGACTGCGAGCATCCGGGCAACTTCGTGCCGTTCACCGCGACAGGCGGGATCACGATCACGAGCAACGCGGTGCTGCCGTACCTCGACAAGAGCGCGCGCGACGATCTCGTCAAGGTCGCCGCCTCGTCGCCGGTGCAGGTCAACAGCGCGCTGCGCACGCTCGCGCAGCAGTACCTGCTGTACGCCTGGTACCAGCAGGGTCGGTGCGGGATCACGGCGGCGGCGACCGTCGGCAACTCGAACCACGAGGGCGGGCGCGCCGTCGATCTCGCGAACTACTCGACGCGCGTGTCGGCGATGGCGGCGCACGGCTGGGCGCACGACGTGCCGGGCGACGACGTGCACTTCGATCACACGGCCTCGACGGATCACCGCGGCGAGGATGTCCACGCGTTCCAGGTGCTGTGGAACAAGAACCACCCGAACGACCTGATCGCGGAGGACGGCGCCTACGGGCCGCAGACCGAGGCGCGGCTGAAGATGTCGCCGGCGGGCGGGTTCGCGAAGGGGCCGTCGTGCGGCACGACGCAGCCGACGAACCTCGATCTCGACGTCGTCTCCGTCGACGGACCGGATCGCGCCGCGCCCGAGACGCAGGTGCACTACGGCGTGACCGTGAAGAACACGGGCAACGTGACGTGGCCCGCGACGACGAACCTCATCCTGAAGAGCGGCTCGGCGAGCGCGCTCTACGATCCGAGCTGGATGTCGCCGACGACGGTGACGGCGCTCGGAGCGAGCGTCGATGCAGGCCAGACGGCGACCATCGACTTCGATGTCACGACGCCCGCGGAGGATACGGAGACGCCGGTGATGGAGGCGTTCCAGCTCGCGGACGGCTCGGCGAAGTTCGGCGAGATCGATCTCGCCGTCACGGTGGTGCCGGGGCAGACCGGCGACTCGAGCAGTGACGGAGGCGACAAGATGGACGGCGGGTGTGCGGCGGGTGGCGGTGGGGCAGGGTGGGTGCTCGCGCTCGGCGTGATCTTCGTACGGCGACGCCGCCGCAGCTGAGCTAAGGTGGGCGCGTGAAGTGCGCCGTCGCGCTGC
Source organism: uncultured Kofleriaceae bacterium (assembly GCA_964446175.1). Classification (GTDB taxonomy): domain Bacteria; phylum Myxococcota_A; class Polyangia; order Haliangiales; family Haliangiaceae; genus JABFXX01. The sequence goes on along the minus strand of CAYUNM010000004.1, from coordinate 71,555 downwards.
TGTTGCTCGTGCCCTCGCTCGCGCACGCGGAGCGCGACGTCTGCGTCGATCTCGGCGTGCAGTTCCTGCCGACCGATCAGCTGCAGATCGTCGGCTGGATCGAGGACGCGCAGGGCCACTACGTCGACACCGTCTACCTGACGGCGAAGACCGGCCGCTACGGCCTCGGCAACCGCCCGGGCCGCTTCGACTTCAACAGCAACGGGCCGCACCACGACACGTGGCCGTATGGCCGCCGCGTCACGACGTTCCCGGTGTGGGCGCATCGCCACGGCCAGACGTGGCCGCTCGTCGTGTTCCAGGACGGCCGCGACGACAACCTCTCGCACGCGTTCGACGACTCGAGCGAGGAGCACGCGCCCACCTACTGCGCGCCGCAGCTGCCGAGCTCGACCGGCTACGACGCCGCGTCGTGCGCGTCGCAAGGCTTCTCCGACAAGGGGAAGTTCTCGACGACGCAGACGTCGCTGTATCCGCCGCGTGCCGACATGACCGCGCGCAAGTGCGTCAACGGCGACTGCTACGACTCGATGGACATGCTGACGTACGCGACGCTGAACCCGTTCGACGCCGTCACGCAGGCGACGCCTCTCGGCGGCACGCAGCAGACGCTGCACTGGTCCGCGCCGCCGAGCGTCGATTACGGCGACTACACGCTGTATCTCGAGGTCAGCAAGGAGTTCGACCAGAACACCACGTACAACTATCCGGCGCCGATGCTGCTGTCGTACGGCGAGTACGGCGAGCCGTATCGGGGCCAGCCGTCGGTCGTCTACAAGGTGCCGTTCTCGATCGCGCGCACGGAGATGACCGCGACCGCGATGGACTACGCCGGGTACGGCGATCCCGACGGCGCGACCGGCACGCTGCACGCGCCCGACTCGACGATCACGACCGACACGCCGGGCTCCGGTGCGTCGCGGCTCGAGCTGTTCGTCGACGGCAGCGACATGATCCGCGCCAAGGTCGACATGCTGCCGCACGTGCCGGGCGAGCCGCCGGGCGCGGCCGATGGCTTCGTCGCGACGGCGATCGCGCCGACGACCGCGACGTTCGCGTTCTCCGAGCCGAGCGCCGGCGATCCCGCGATCTCCTACGACATCCGGCTGCGCGCGATCGACGACATCACCGCCGATACCTTCGACTCGGCGCAGTCGGTGAAGGTGCCGCTGCACGCCGTCGGGCCCGGCACGCCGCAGACGTTCGAGGTCGACGGCCTGTTGCCCGACACCGACTACACGCTCGCGATCCGCGGGCGCGACGCGTGCTTCCAGAAGGGCGCGATCACGACGTACCACTTCCGCACCGCGCCCGCGCTCGGCGGCGAGGTCGACGCGTGCTTCGTCGCGACGGCCGCGTACGGCTCGCTGATGGCGAACGACGTCACGCTGCTGCGCGTCGCGCGCGACCGCTACCTGACGACGACCGCCGTCGGCGAGCTCGCCGTCGAGGCGTACTACACGTTCGGCCCGGCGCTCGCTCAAACGATTGCGCCGTCGGAATTATTGCGCGAGACCGCGCGTTCGGCGCTCGCGCCGGTCGTCGAGACGCTCCGCTTGCGCGGCCTCTGACCCCCAGGGGCCACCCGCTCGACGTGGTCTCGCCGCGGCAGCTCGCGCGATGACTTCGTCGCCGCCGGCTCGCGTTGCGCCCAGCAGCGCTTCGAGGCGGCTCCTCGTCCTCGGCGCGAGCTGCTCGGCGATCCTCACGTCGCTCGGGTGGCCCCTGGGGGCCCCGCGTGTCACGATCGGGCGTGGCGTTGCGGATCCTGTGGACGATCACGAGGCTCCTCTGGATCGCCGCGATGATCGCGGCCCCGCTGTTCGGCTTCTGGCTCGCGTCGTCGCTCGCCGCGTACCAGAACGCGTCGCAGTGGCTCGCGCTGCTCGTCGGGCTGGCGCTGTTTCCGATCCTGCCCGTCGGCTGGGAGCTGTTCTACGCGTGGCGGCGCTCGCGCCGCAAAGCTCCGCCGAAGCAGATCCTGACGCGCCTCGATCGCCTCGTCCTGCGCACGCTGATCATCAACGCGCTGTTCCTCGGCGGCATGCTCGGGTTCGCGCGCCAGACGGCGCTGCACGCGGTCGCGCAGCGCGGCGACTGGATGTTCGACGGCTACGACGGCTCCGTCGCGCAGACGTTCCGCGGGTGGCTGCTCGGCCTCGCCGATCAGCTCGAGTCGCATCACCCCGACCAGCACTTCGGCACGAGCGACAAGGCGCCCGAGAAGCCGGCGCCGGCGCCCGAGCAGCCGCAGCCGGTGTGGCCGCAGCCCGAGGCCGCCGATCCGGCCGTCGTCAACATGCCCGACGATGTCCAGCGCTCGATCGAGACCGTCGGCGCGTACCTGCGCGACCACTTCCCGGATCCGCGCGCGCGCACGAAGGCGATCCACGACTACGTCGTGCTGCGCCTGACGTACGACCAGGCGACGTTCCACGCGATCATCGATCACACCGGCGAGCCGGCGCCGCAGGACGCGGAGAGCGTGTTCGCGGCGCGCACCGGCGTGTGCGAGGGCTACGCGCGGCTGATGGTCGCGCTCGGCAAGGCGGCCGACGTCGAGATCGCGTACGTCGCGGGCTCGATCCGCGATGCGCAGCGGCGCGTCGCCGACGGCGACGAGGCCACCGTGAAGGCCGCGCTCGAGGGCTACGGCCACGCGTGGAACGCGGTGAAGCTCGACGGGCACTGGGAGCTGATCGACGCGACCTGGGACGATCCGACCGGCGGAGCGCCGCGCCTCCGCTCGACGTACCTGTTCGTGCCGCCGCGGCTGATGCTGCTCAACCACCTGCCGGACTCGCCGGCGTGGCAGCTCGTCGACAACCCGATCTCCGCGGGCGAGTTCGTGCGCCAGCCGATGATGTCTCCCGACATCGGCCGCTATGGCCTCACGCTCCTCGATCCTACACGTGCGCAAGTTTCGGTCGATGGCGAGATCGCGATCACCCTCGATAACCCGCAGAAGGCCGCGGTGATGGCCGACGTGCGCCTCGACGGCTCGCGCGGCGAGGGCAAGAGCTGCGAGATCGCGAGCGTCGATCGTCGCACGCTCGTCCACTGCAAGCTCGGTGACGGCGCGTACGAGATCGAGCTGTTCGCGGGCGAGCCCGGTGCGATGCAACTCGAGTACGTCGGATCGCTGCTCGCGAACAGCCGCTAGTTGTAGACTGAAGTCATTCCGGTCTTCCGACTCGACGAGCGCCTCGTGTTCCCGCCGGTCCATCTGGCGGAGGATGGGCTGCTCGCGCTCGGCGGCGATCTGCGTCCGGAACGCCTGCTGCTCGGCTACACGCAAGGCATCTTCCCCTGGTACGCCGAGAACCTGCCGATCCTGTGGCACTCGCCCGATCCGCGGATGGTGATGACGACGCGCGATCTCGTCGTGCAGCGCTCGCTGAAGAAGGCGATCAAGAAGCAGCCGTACGACCTGCGCATCGACACCGCGTTTCGCGACGTGCTGCGCGGCTGCGCGGAGGTCCCGCGTCCCGGGCAGAACGGCACGTGGCTGATCCCCGAGATGGTCGACGCGTACATGAAGCTGCACGACCTCGGGTTCGCGCACAGCTTCGAGGCGTGGCGCGGCGAGGAGCTCGTCGGCGGCCTCTACGGCGTGTCGCTCGGCGCGGCGTTCTTCGGCGAGTCGATGTTCGCGCGCGCGCCCGATGCGTCGAAGATCGCGTTCGTCGCAGCGGTGCGCCAGCTCGATGCGTGGCACATCGGGCTCATCGACTGCCAGGTCCACACCGAGCACCTCGAGCGGTTCGGCGCGTATGAAGTACCGCGGCTCGAATACCTGCAGATGCTCGCGCGCGCGCTCGACGAGCCGACGAAGCGCGGCAAGTGGAGCTTCGACCTCGACCTCGCGGAATTCGCGAGGACGGGCGGCTTCACTTCGCCGGAGTGATCGAGTTCTTCTCGCCCGTATCGGCGATCGAGGGCTTCTTGCCCTTGTAGCTGACCGTGTTCTTGTCGCCCGAGATCATCGCGTTCTCGATCGCGAGTGTCACCGTGTTCTCGTTGCCGGAGAGCATCAGCGACGCCACGCCGTCACCCTTGACCGTGTTCTTGTTGCCGCTGATCTGCACGCTCTTGCACGTGCCCTTCAGCGTGAACGTGTTGTTGTTGCCGCTGACGCGCACGGTGGCGTCCTTCGCGCAGTCGACGGCGTGCGTCTTGTGGTTGTCGATCTCGTTGACGTCGGCGAGCGCCGTCGTCGAGAGGAGCACGAGGGCGAGGAGGGTCTTCATCGGGGCTGCGCCAAGCTTGCCACGAGTTTCAGCGTGACGACGGGCGCGAGTGCTTCGGCCAGCGCGAGCGCAAGCCTTGCCATCCCGTGTGGCGCAAGTCGCTCCCAGAGCGCGGCGTGGACCTCGTAACCGTCGGGAGTTGCACGGGCCGCGCGCGCGCCGAGATCGGCCCAGGTGACGCGCGGCAGCTCGACCGGCAGGCCGAGCGGGACGAGCTCGCCGACGAGCGACGCGAGCGCGTGCGTGAGCGCGGGCGGGAACGGCTTGCCGACGACCTCGGCGGCCGGCGGCGGGATCGGGTGCGGGCCGTCGACCAGAGCGCCGCGCTCGTCGAACGTCGCGACGCGCGCCCACAGCTCGTCGCCGAACCACACCTCGGCATGCCGCCCTTCGAGGCGCGCGATCGCGCCGCGCTCGTACGCGACGCCGCCGATCACGGCGCGCTCGAGCCCATCCCGGATCTCGACGTGGCCGTGCGCGTTCGCGACGCGCTCGTGCGGCGCCGGCTGAAAGTCGATCGGGATCTCGTCCGTCGCGAGCGTGGCCGCGCGCGCCAGCAGATCCTTGGTGAACGTCGCCTCGTCGGCAGGAGTACGAAAGCTGCGCAGCAGCGTGCGGTAGAGAGCGGGCGTCGGATACGGGCCGGCGTAGCGCAGCGGCTGCGTCGCGCGGCGGGCAAGCTCGTTCATGAGCGCGCCTCCCGCGTGAGGAGGCAGCGCACCGGGCTCGGCGATCGCGGGAATCCTCGTCGGATGGTCCCAGTCGATGACGGACAGGTGCGTGATCACGCGGCCCGCGTGCTCGATCGCGTGCGCCTCGCCGAGCAGCGGATGAGAGACCTTTTCGCGTACCACCACCAACCCTGCGACCTCGATTGGACCCGGCATCCAGCGATTTGTGGCATGTTCCGGGCCTCCCATGAAGCTAGGGATCGTGCAGGAGACCCGGGCCGAGGAGCGCCGCGTCGCCGCGTCACCAAACGTTGTCGGTCGCTGGGTGAAGGCCGGCTGGCAGGTGGTGATCGAGCGGGGCGCCGGTGCCCAGGCCAGTTATCCAGATTCGCAGTACGAGGCCGCTGGAGGGACGATCGTCGACCGCGCCGCCGCGTGGCAGGCCGACATCGTCCTCAAGGTCCGGCCCCCCACCGACGACGAGGTCGGTCAGCTCCGCGAAGGCGGCACGCTGATCTCGTTCTTGTATCCGGCGCAGAACGAGGCGCTCGTCGCCAAGCTCGCCGCACGCAAGATCACGGTGCTCGCGATGGACCAGGTGCCGCGCATCTCGCGCGCGCAGAAGATGGACGCGCTGTCGTCGATGGCGAACATCTCCGGCTATCGCGCCGTCATCGAGGCCGCGAACCGGTTCGGCAGCTTCTTCACCGGCCAGTTCACGGCCGCCGGCAAGGTCGCGCCCGCCAAGGTGCTGATCATCGGCGCGGGCGTCGCGGGTCTCGCGGCGCTCGGCGCGGCGAAGGGCCTGGGCGCGATCGTGCGCGCGTTCGACGTGCGCGCGGCGGCCGAGGAGCAGATCAAGTCGCTCGGCGGCGAGTTCCTGACCGTGTCGCTCAAGGAGAGCGGCGAGGGGCAGGGCGGCTACGCCAAGGAGATGAGCAAGGAGTTCCTCGACGCCGAGTACGCGCTGTTCCGCGCGCAGGCGAAGGAAGTCGACATCGTCATCACGACGGCGCTCATCCCCGGCAAGCCGGCGCCCAAGCTCTGGCACAAGGACATGGTCGAGCTGATGCGGCCGGGCTCGGTCGTCGTCGACCTGGCGGCGGAGCAGGGCGGCAACTGCGAGTACACCAAGCCCGGTGAGGCCGTCGTCGAGAAGGGCGTGACGATCGTCGGCTACACCGACCTGCCGAGCCGCATGGCGTCGGTCGCCAGCGACCTCTACGGCATGAACCTGTGGCACTTCCTCGAGGAGATGGGAGGCGCCGCCAACTACAAGATCGATCACGAGAACGACGCCGTGCGTCCCGCGCTCGTGCTCGAGGCCGGCGAGAAGAAGTGGCCGGCGCCGCCGATGGCGAAGAAGGAGACGCCCGCCGCGGCTCCTGCGCCCAAGCCGGCTGCCCCTGCCGCGAAGCCGGCCGAGGCTCCAAAGGTCGCGCCGCCGAAGAGCTCGCACGGTCCCGCGCAACGCCCGCCGTCCGCGGCCAGCGGCATCGCGCTCTCGGTGCTCGGCCTCGTGCTCGCCGCGGTGTGGCTCGGTCTGCGCTACGGCCAGAGCGACGTCGCGGCCTCGCCGGGCACGATCAACCTGCTGCAGCACCTGACGGTGTTCGTGCTCGCGATCTTCGTCGGCATGCAGGTCGTGTGGAACGTCACGCCGGCGCTCCACACGCCGCTGATGAGCGTCACGAACGCGATCAGCGGCATCATCGTCGTCGGCGGTCTGCTCAGCGGCGTCGGCAAGCTCGACACCCCGGTGATCGTCGCGGTCGCCGCGACCTTGTTCGCGACCATCAACATCGCCGGTGGCTTCATCGTCACGCGGCGCATGCTCGCGATGTTCAGGAAGTAGCCATGGAGCTCCTACCTCCGAATTCCCTCCTGCTCGCGAACGCGGCCTACCTGGTCGCCGCGGTGCTGTTCATCCTCGCGCTGCGTGGCCTGTCGAGCCAGGAGACCGCTCGCCGCGGCAACCTCTACGGCATCGTCGGCATGTCGATCGCGATCCTCGCGACGTTCTCGCGCCCGACGGTCGCCGGCTTCCACTTCAGCCCGTACCTGTTCGTCGCGATCGCGATCGCCGTCGTGGTCGGCGCGACGATGGCGCTGCGCGTCGGCATGACGTCGATGCCGGAGATGGTCGCGCTGCTCCACAGCTTCGTCGGCCTCGCCGCCGTGCTCGTCGGCTTCTCGCTGCAGCTGCGCCACGGCGAGGCGTCGCTCGCCGAGCACATCGAGGTCTACGTCGACGTCATCATCGGCGCGATCACGACGACGGGCTCGGTGCTCGCGTTCCTGAAGCTTCGCGGCTCGGTCAGCGGCAAGCCGCTGCTCTTGCCGATGCGCCACTTCCTCAACCTCGCGATGCTGATCGGCATCGTCACGCTCGGCATCCTCTACGCGCGCGAGCACAAGGACATGACGCTCGAGCTCGGCACCGCGATCGCCGCCGTGCTCGGCGTGCACCTCGTCGCCGCGATCGGCGGCGCGGACATGCCGGTCGTCGTCTCGATGCTCAACAGCTACTCGGGATGGACCGCGGCCGCCGCCGGCTTCATGCTGAACAACGACCTGCTGATCGTCACGGGCGCGCTCGTCGGCAGCTCCGGCGCGATCCTCTCCTACATCATGTGCCGCGCGATGAACCGTTCGATCTGGAACGTGATCTTCGGCGGTTTCGGCGCGGCGCCGCCGCCCGCGAAGAAGAAGGACGCGGCGGCCCCCGCCGGCGACGTCCAGGAGATCGACGCCTCGACGCTCGCGACGACGCTCAAGGCGAGCAAGAACGTCATCATCGTCCCCGGCTACGGCATGGCCGTCGCGCGCGCGCAGCACGCGGTGCGCGAGCTGACCGAGGTGCTGCGCAATGCCGGCGTCAACGTGCGGTTCGCGATCCACCCGGTCGCCGGCCGCCTCCCGGGCCACATGAACGTGCTGCTCGCCGAGGCGAACGTCCCGTACGACATCGTCATGGAGATGGACGAGATCAACCACGACTTCCCGCAGACGGACGTCGCGATCGTGATCGGCGCCAACGACATCGTGAACCCGGCCGCCGAGGACGACCCGACGTCGCCGATCGCCGGCATGCCCGTGCTCCAGGTGTGGAAGAGCAAGCTCGTCGTCGTCAACAAGCGCTCGCGCGCGGCCGGCTACGCCGGCATCGACAACCCGCTGTTCTACAAGCCGGTGACGAAGATGCTGTTCGGTGACGCGAAGGACGCGATCGAGAAGGTCGTCTCCGCGCTCAAAGCGTCTTGACGACGGCGAGCGCCTCGTCGACGTGCTTGCCGAACCGGATCGCGCTCGAGAACCGGTGACGGCACACGCCGGCCTTGTCGAACACGAACGTCACGCGGCCCGGGATCAGGCCGCCTGACACGCCCCACACCTCGGCGACCTTGCCGCGCGGATCGCTGAGCAGCGTGAACGGCAGCCGGTGGTGCTGCTTGAAGCTGGCGTGGGAGGCGGCGTCGTCGCGCGAGATACCGATCACCTCGGCGCCCGCGCCGACGAAATCCTCGTACTGGTCGCGGAACGCGCATGCTTCCTTCGTGCAGCCGTACGTCTCGTCCTTCGGATAGAAGTAGACGACGAGCGGCTTGCCGATGCGGTCGCGCAGCTCGACCTGTCCAGCCTCGCCGGCGAGCTGCGTCGCCGGCATCGGATCACCCACGTTCAGCACGCGGGCATGGTACCAATCCCGGGCGATGTGGCAGCCGTCCGAGCGCATCAAGCACGAGCTTCCCGAGGCCGCGTGGCCGACGGCCGAACAGGCCTCGCGCGCGAAGCTGTTTCAGCCGGTGCAGCTCGGGCCGCGCACCGCGAGGCAGCGCACGTGGGTGCCGGCGATGGTGCCGTGGCGCGCGACGGATGAAGGCTTCGTCACGCCCGACGTGATCGAGTGGTACAAGCGCTTCGCCGAAGGGCGGCCCGGCGTGATCGTCGTCGAGGCGACGGGCATCCGCGAGGTGCCATCGGGGCCGCTCCTGCGGATCGGGCACGACCGGTTCATCGAGGGCCTCGCGAAGCTGACGAGCGCGGTGCGCGAGGCGAGCGGCGGCGAGTCGCTGCTGTTCATCCAGCTGATCGACTTCCTGTCGATCCGGCGGCGCCCGCCGCGCGACAAGTTCTTCAGCCGCTTCCTCGCCGTCCGCTCGGGCCATCGCGATGCGCTCGTCGCGCGCGGAGATGCCTCGGCCGCCACGTGCTCCGAGGACGAGCTGCGCGGCAAGCTCGCCGCCGTGCCCGATAAGGAGCTCGGCTCCGTGCTCGATGCGCGCGAGCTCGAGGATCTCGAGCGTGGCTACCGCGAGCGCGTCACCGACGTCCACCTGCCGCACATCGCCGAGCTGCCGATCATGCTGCCGACGCTGTTCGCGGACGCGGCGACGCGCGCGATGGCCGCCGGCTTCGACGGCATCGAGCTGCACTTCGCGCACGCGTACACGATGGCGTCGTTCCTGTCGGCGCTCAACACGCGCACCGACGGCTACGGCGGTCCGCGCGAGAACCGCATCCGGCTGCCGCTCGAGGTCGTGCGCGCGGTCAAGCAGCGCGTGGGCGAGCGCGCGGTGATCGGCTGCCGCTACCTCGGCGACGACGTGATCGAAGGCGGCATGCATCTGCCCGACGCGACGTGGTTCGGCGTGCAGCTCGCCGCCGCCGGCCTCGACTTCCTCTCGATCAGCAAGGGCGGCAAGTTCGAGGACGCGAAGCAGCCGAAGGTCGGCTGGTCGGCGTATCCGTACACCGGGCAGTCCGGCTACGAGTGCATGCCGACGATCTACTCCGACGAACGCGGGCCGTTCGCGCGCAACGTGCCGCTCGCGGCGACGATCCGCCGCGCGGTGCGCGAGGCCGGCCACGAGACACCGGTCGTCACGGCCGGCGGCATCGCCGACTTCGCGATGGCCGAGCAGGTGCTCGAGCAGGGCGAGGCCGACCTCGTCGCGTCCGCGCGCCAGACGCTCGCGGATCCGGACTGGTTCCTCAAGATGCGCCTGGGGCGCGGCGCCGAGATCCGGCGCTGCGAGTTCACGAACTACTGCGAGGCGCTCGATCAGCAGCACAAGCAGGTCACGTGCAAGCTGTGGGATCGCGACGAGCTCGACGGCCCCGATGTCACGCTCGCCGCCGATGGCAAGCGCCGCCTCGTCGCGCCGCGCTGGCGTCGCTAGCGGGCAAGTCTAGCGGCTCTTGTCCCACGGGGACGCGTTCGGCCCAAGGAGCCCGCGCATCTCGCAGACTCGACGCGCGGGTCGATCCTTCGGCCTCACTTGTGGCTCGCCTTGCCGCCCTTGCGGCCGGCGCGGACGTGCGCGGCATGCGATCCGCCGCGGCTGCTGTGACTACGCTCGCCGCCCTTGCGGCTCGACGAGTGGTTGCTCGTCTTGCCACGGCCGCTGCCGCTCTTCTTGCCGCCCTGGTCCTGCTTGTTGACGGTCGCGTAGCCGATCTGCGCGGCGCGCTTGGCTGAGTAGCCGCGCTTCTTCGCCGACTTCTCGATGTCGTGCGCCTGCCGGCGCTGCTTGCTCGTGTACGACTTCTTGCTTCCGCGGGCCATGGTTCCTCCTATGCCCACAGCGGCATGCGAAGCACGTGCCTGGAACGTTCGTTGCTGTGGGAAACACCATGAAATTCCGCAGGACGCTCGGGGCGACGACGCTGATCCGCGACAGGGTGGTGAACCTCTCCGGCGAGGAGATCGGTCACATCGAGGAGCTCATGGTCGACGTGACCACGGGCCGCATCGCGTACGCGGTGCTGTCGTTCGGCGGCTTCATGGGCATCGGCAACAAGCTGTTCGCGTTGCCGTGGTCGGCGCTGACCGTCGACGAGGGCCACAAGCGCTTCGTCATCAACATCACGAAGGAAGCGCTCGAGCAGATGGAAGGCTTCGACAAGGACCACTGGCCCGATCTCAACGACCTCGAGTTCGCGGTCGGCGTCTATCGTCAGTGGGGCGCGACGCCGTTCTGGCACTGAGCGGATCGGCGCGCCTGCGCGCCTGCGCGCGCTCAGACAGCCGCGGCTCCCTGATCGGGAGCACGGTCGGTCAGCTCGGCAACACCGGCCTTCCGCGCACAGTGAGCGCAGCAGAACGTCTGGCCGTTGCCCTCCATGCCGTGCCCGATGATCGGGACCTGGCAGTGCGCGCAGCGCGGCGCCAGGACGTTGATCGCACACTGGAACGAGTCGAACGTGTGCGTCGTGTTGCCGATCTGGATCTCGAACGACTTGTCGTAGGTGTTACCGCAGCACTCGCATTCTTTCATGCGGCGCCCTCGTGCAAGGCCCGAGCCCACACGAGCTGGAACGCTCGTTGCTGACGTCATACGTAATGACGCGTCCATCGAGATTGCGGATGGCGGTGATCGGACAGGGGCACTTCGCGCAGGCCGCGGTGCTACCCGCGATCGAGGCGCTCGACGATGTCGAGCTGACGGCGCTGGTCTCCGGATCACCGCACAAGCTCTCCGAGCTCGGCGACCGCTACGGCGTGCGCTCGCTGCATCACTACGATGATCTCGAAGACCTGCTCGCGCGCGGACGCGTCGACGCCGTCTACATCGCGGTGCCCAACGACATGCACGCGGAGATGACGCTGATCGCGGCGCGTCACGGCGTCCACGTGCTGTGCGAGAAGCCGATGGCGCCGACGGAAGCGGAGTGCATGCAGATGATCCGCTCGTGTCAGAGCCGCGGCGTCCGGCTGATGATCGCGTACCGCCTGCACTTCGAGGCCGCGAACCTGATCGCGGTCGAGGTCGCCCGCGGCGGCGAGATCGGCGAGCCCCGCATCTTCAGCTCGACGTTCGCGATGCAGGTCCGCGAGAACAACACGCGCGTCCAGCCGCGCCGCGGCGCCGGCCCGCTCTACGACCTCGGCGTGTACTGCGTGAACGCCGCGCGTTACCTGTTTCGCGCCGAGCCGACGGAGGTGATGGCGCTCAAGGCGAGCGGGCGCGACCCGCGCTTCGCGAACGTCGACGAGTCGTACGCCGTCACGCTGCGCTTCCCCGACGAGCGCGTCGCCCAGTTCACCTGCTCGTTCGGCGCCGCCGACCGCGCGCACTACGAGGTGATCGGCACCGATGGCCTGCTCTCGCTCGACAACGCGTACGAGTACGCGGCCGAGATGACGATGCGCGTCGACGGCAAGCACGGCGTCAAGGAGCGCACGTTCCCCAAGCGCGACCAGATCGCCGCCGAGATCGAGTACTTCGCGCGGTGCGTGCGCGATGGCGTCGACCCCGAGCCGTCGGGCTGGGAAGGCCTCGCCGACATCCGCATCCTCCAGGCGATCCAGTCGTCGGCGCGCTTCGGCCGCTCGGTGCCGATCGAGCCGGTGCGCCCGGGCAAGCGCCCGGATCTCGGCCAGGAGATCCGCATGCCGGGCCACGAGGAGCCGCCGCTCGTGGACGTCCAGAGCTCGTCGAAATAGCGCTTCGAGATCGCGGGCGGCCCGTGGTAACGCTCGCGCGTGCGCATCGCCCTGGTCGTCGTCGTGGTCGCCGTCGCCGTCGCCGCCTGCTCGCCCTCGTCGCGCGGGCCGACCGGCCAGCCCGACGCGCCCCCCGCCGGCTCGGCCGCCGATGCCGCGCCCGCGCTGTGCTTCGAGCCGGCGATCACCGGCACGGCGGCGACCGGCAACGCGAACGTCCAGTCGTGCGCGATCTGGAACAACGTCTCGCGGATGACCGGCACGGTCACGCTGACGCGCACCGCGACCACGTTCTCGATCGACTTCGCGAACGGCCTGTCGTTCACGGGCGCGATCACCGGCGACCAGGTCTCGCTCACGCACGTCGAGCCGCACTCGTTCACCGACGGCTGCGGCTGGCAATCGACCGAGACGCTCACCGGCACCGTCGATCCGTCGACGTGCGTGCTGACGCTCGCGTACGACTACGCGGAGATGGTCGTTCAGGACAACGGCGGCTGCGCGATTCCGTGCTCCGGCCACGCCGACGTGTCGCTGCAGATCACGCCCGTCGTGCAGTAAGCTCGCGCTCGATGGATGTCGCGCATACCGCGCTCGTCGCCGGCGCGGCACTCGGCGCCGGTGCCGTCAACGCGATCGCGGGCGGCGGCAGCCTGCTGACGTTCCCCGCGCTCGTCGCGGCCGGCCTGCCGAAGATCTCGGCGTCGGTCACGAACACGGTCGCGCTGTGCCCCGGCTACCTCGGCGCGACGTGGGCGCAGCGCCGCCAGCTCGAGGGCCAGGGCCGACGCCTCGCGCTGTACCTGCCGGCCGGCGCGATCGGCGGGCTCGCCGGCGGCCTGCTGCTGCTGCACACGGGCGCGGCCGCGTTCGCGCGCATCGTCCCGTTCCTGATCCTGTTCGCGGCGGTGCTGCTCGCGGCCCAGGACCACCTGCGTGCGTTGCTGCTCCGCCGCAGCGGCAAGCACGGCGAGCTGTTCGCGCTCGTGCCGATGCTGCTCGCGTCCGTCTACGGCGGCTACTTCGGCGCGGGCGTCGGCGTGATCATGCTCGGCGTGCTCGCGGTCGTCGTCGACGATACGCTGACGCGCCTCAACGCGCTCAAGCAGGCGATCTCGCTCACGTGCAACATCGCCGCCGCGATCTTCTTCCTGTTCCGCGGCGACATCGACTGGCTGATCACCGCGATCATGGCGGGCGCCTCGCTCGTCGGCGGCGTGCTCGGCGGCGCGCTCGCATCGCGCATCCCGGCGCGCGTGCTGCGGTGGGTCGTGATCGTCTTCTCTGTGGTGGTCGGCGTCGCCTATCTCGTGCGATGACAGGCCATGGCCTACGAACGCTACAACACGAAGCTCGACAACAAGTACGGCCACCTCACGACCATCGACATCCCCGCCGAGGTCGCCGCGCACGAGCCCTGGTTCAACCAGACGCTGACACAGGTCAACGATTGCGTCGTGCGCCTCGGCATCATCCAGGGCGAGTACCACTGGCACAAGCACGACCACGAAGACGAATGCTTCGTCGTGCTCGATGGGGAGCTGACGATCGACGTGCAGGACAAGGGCACCGTCACGCTGACGCGGCACCAGGGCTACACGATCCCCAAGGGCGTCGTGCACCGCACCCGCGCGGCCGTCAAGACGGTGATCCTCATGGTCGAGGGCGCGAGCGTCACGCCGACGGGCGACGAGAAGTAAGCTCGGCGGACGAACGATGACGACACCGATGACAGGCGTGTTGACGGATCACCAGGCCGAGGTCGCGCGGAGCTTCGTCCTGGCGCGCGAGCGCGAGCGCGATCATCTCGTCGTGTACCTGTCGGGGGCGCACTCGTACGGGTTTCCGTCGCCGGAAAGCGATCTCGACCTCAAGTGCGTGCACGTCGCCCCGACGCGCGAGCTCGTCGGGCTCGCGCCGTACGAGGAGCCGAAGGACGTGATCGAGGTTGTCGACGGCGTCGAGCTCGACTACGGAAGCAACGAGCTCGGCGGCGTGCTGCGCGGCTGCATCAAGGGCAACGGCAACTACCTCGAGCGCATCCTCGGCAAGCTCGTCGTCGGCGGCCGTGCCGAGCTGCTCGCGGAGGCCCGCGCGGTCGTCGCGCCGCTGCTGTCGCGCCGGGTCGCGAAGCACTACAGCGGGTTCGCGCGCAGCCAGCTCGAGCTCTTCGATGCAAAGCCCACCGCGAAGCGCGCGCTGTACGTGCTGCGAACCACCGCGACGGGCCGGCACCTGCTCGCGTCGGGCGAGCTCGTCACCGATCTGACGCGCCTGCCGCAGTACGCGCCGGCGGGACTCGACGAGCTGCTCGCGATCAAGCAGCGCGCCGAGCAGGAGCCGCTCGCGGACGAGCAGCGCGTGCGCTGGCGCGAGCAGCTCGTGGCCGCGATCGACGCGGTCGAGCACGCGTGGCCCGAGTCCGTGTTGCCCCCGGAGCCGCCGCAAGCGGCGCTCGACGCGGCCGATGCGTGGCTGCGCGACGTGCGCCACCGCCACTGGTGAGCGGCCGCCTACTTCAGGACCTCGACGCTCACGAGACCGCGCAGGTCGCCCGAGCCTTGCCAGCTGTCGCCCTGCTTCTTGAAGATCTTCACACGCAGCGTGCCCTGGCGGTTGAGCTTGATGAACGGGATCGACGCCTTCGGGTCGAGGTCCTGCTTCTCGAGCGTCAGGTTGAGGCCGGCCGCATCGGTCAGCACGACCTTCTCGTAGTGGTCGACGCCGGCGGTCTTCAGGAGCGTCGCGAGCGTCCAGCCTTTGGGATCCTTGCCGCCCGGCTGGGGCTCGCGCGGCACGGCGAGCAGCTTGGGGCCGTCGAGCGTCGACTCGCCCTTCGGCGTCTTGATCGCGACCTTGATCTTCATCGGGTCGGAGTCGGCGGCGTTGCCCTGCTCGTTCTGGCCGTGGCCGCCTTGCGACATCTTGATGCGGATCTCGGAGACGTCGTCCTGGCGCGCGGCGGCGGGCTTGCCGTGCTTCGCGAGCTCGACCGGATCGAAGAGCCCGAACGACGGCTTGCCGTCGTCGCCGGGGAACAGCGCCGGCACGTAGTCCGGGAAGCTCGCAGACGGCTGGTGGAGCGGCTGCGGGTTCGCGGCCTTGAACGTCAGGTCCTGCCACGAGCCGAGGTGGCGCGCGCTGGTCGGGACGAGCGCGTCGACGCGCGGCCACAGCTTGATCTGCTCGAGCGCGATCGTGCCGACCGGCGCGTCGTCGACGAATATCTGGACACTTGCGGTCGCGCTGCCCGAGCCCGAGCCCGCGGGCTCCGTGGTCTTCGGCTGCTCCTTCTCCTTCTTGCTGCCGCAGCCCGCGAGCGCGACAACGACCAAAAGACTGCTGGTGCGCATCGGCGCAAGGTTAGCGTAAGCTGCGCGTCCCTTGGACAAGCTGACCGGCGAAGTCGTCCCGATCCTGATCCTCTGCGCGGTGATCGCCGTCGTGGTGGCCAGGTTGCCCCGGATCGATATCGGCCACACGCCGGCGTATCGCCGCCGCCGCGTCGCGAACTGGCTGCCGCTCGGGCTCACGTACGCGCTGCTCTACATGGGCCGCTACAACCTCGTCGCGCTGCTGACGAAGGGACAGATCAGCGGCAAGGATTTCGGCGCGATCGACGCGGTCGGCTCCGTCGTCTACGGCCTGTCGTTCCTGCTCAACGGCCCGCTGTGCGACCGGCTCGGTGGGCGCTTCACGATGCTGATCTCGGCGGCGGGCGCCGCCGCGTGCAACGGCGCGATCGGCATCCTCTACGCGGTGCAGGGGCATCCGCCCGGCACGCAGGTGCTGCTGTGGCTGTTCGCGGCCAACATGTACTTCCAGAGCTTCGGCGCGGTGTCGATCGTCAAGGTCAACGCGTCGTGGTTCCACCTGCGCGAGCGCGGCACGTTCGGCGGCATCTTCGGGATCCTGATCTCGCTCGGCCTCTACCTGGCGTTCGACTGGGCGCCGAAGATCGCCGACCTGACCTCGCCGGAGTGGCTGTTCCTCGCACCGGCCGTGCTGCTCGCCGCGTTCTTCGTGATCTGCGCGCTGCTCGTCCGCGACAACCCGAGCGACGCGGGCTACCCCGACTTCGATGTCGCCGATGCGTCGAGCGGCGACAACGGCCCGAGCGAGCCCGCGGCGACGATCATCAAGCGCCTGCTGTCGAACAAGACGATCCTGATCATCTCGTTCATCTCGCTGTGCGCGGGCTTCTTGCGCAACGGCATCCTCAAGTGGTTCCGGGTCTTCGAGGGCGGGGTCGGCGGCACGTCGAGCTTCGTGTACGCGCACTGGGGCATGGTCTCGTGCATCGCCGGCATCACGGGCGGCATGTTCGCGGGCGTCGTCTCGGACCACCTGTTCGAGTCGCGGCGCCCCCCCGTCGCGACCGTGCTGTTCGGCATCGTGCTCGTCGGCGCGATCTCGATCATCCCGCTGCTCGGCGCACCGCTGATCGTCGCGTGGTTCGTCGCGGGCATGATGATGGCGGTGATCGGCGTCAATGGGATGCTCAGCGGTGTCGCGAGCCAGGACTACGGTGGCAAGCGCTACGCAGGAACTGCGACCGGCCTGATCGACGGCTTCGTCTACTTCGGCACCGCGATCCAGGACGTCGTCTACGGCTTCCTGCTGCCCGAGAAGGGCTCCGCCGCCTCGAAGCTCGTCGACAACTGGTACGGCTGGCCGATCGCGATGCTGCCGGTCGCGGTGGTCGGGATCGCACTGTCTCTGACCGTGTGGAACTCGCGCGTCGGCCCGCGGCCCGCGCATTGAGCTGAATTTATTTTTCGGGCGATCGCCGTTCAAAACGTAAGCGCGATTTCGCGCGAGAAGCTTGGGGTTCAAACTTTCCCTGCGATCTCGCCATCGGCATTTTTCCGACGAGGAAATGTGCCGATGGGTGGGAGAAAAAATACGTGGCGCGGCGCGTCCGGGTTCTGATACTCGCCGCTCATGACACGAACGCGTGGGGGCGCATTCGCTCTGCTGTGCATTGTCGCGGCGTGCGGCACGAACGGCAGTAACTCCAACAACGGCGGCTCGGGGCCGCCCTACGGCGGTGGCGGCAGCGCCGGCGGTAGTGGCAGCGGCAGCGATGACGGCGCCAATACCCAGCCGACGTATCCGACGCAACATCCGCGCATCTACCTCGCGGCAAATGCTGCGCGGCTGAAGGCCTCGCTGGCGGCGCACTCGCCGGCGGCGACGCGCTTCCAGCAGGCGGTCGACAGCTACGTCGGCGGCGCCGACCTGTGGGGCTTCAGCGCGTGGAACGCCGCGCTGCTCGGCCAGCTCACCGGAACGGCGAAGTACTGCACGAAGGCGGTCAGCGTCGTCGACAAGCAGGTCAGCGATGCCGAGGCCGCGATCGCGAACGGCCAGGCGCCCTCGGTCGCCGGCGACAGCTACCTCGCGGTCGGCGACGATATCGGCGACCTCGCGCTCGTCTACGACTGGTGCTTCGATTCGCTGAGCGCGTCGCAGCGGACGCGCTGGCTCGCGTACGCGAACCAGGCGGTGTGGAACGTGTGGCATCCGTCGTCGGCGAAGTGGGGCGGCCACACGATGGTGTGGAGCGGCTGGGCGACCGACGACCCGAGCGACAACTACTACTACTCGTTCCTGCGCGCGACGATGCTGCTCGGGCTCGCCGAGAAGGGCGAGGATCCGCAGGGCGACACGTGGATCGCGCAGTTCCACGACACGAAGATCCTCGGGGAGCTCGTGCCGACGTTCGACGCGGACCTCCAGGGCGGCGGCTCGCGCGAGGGCACGGGCTACGGCGTCGCGATGCGCAACCTGTGGTCGATCTACGACTTCTGGAACGCGACGACCGGCGAGAAGATCGCGTCGAAGACCGGGCACACGCGCGCGTCGCTGCGCTCGATGATCCACCAGATCGTGCCGACGCTCGATCGCTTCGCGCCGACCGGCGATCAGTCGCGCGACTCGACGGCGTCGATGTTCGACTACCAGCGCCATTACCTGCAGGCGCTCGTCACGATGTATCCCACGGACGCGGCGGCCGGCCCGGCGCAGACGCTGCTCGCGCAGTGCAGCGTGCCCGCGATGACCGGCTCGTTCATGGCCGTCGACGACTTCCTCTACGAGAACCGCGACGTCGCACAGGCGCCGCTCTCGACGCTCGGCACGTCGTACTACGCGCCCGGCATCGGCGAGCTGTACGCGCGCAGCGGCTGGGACACCCACGCGACGTGGATCAACATGATCGCCGGCCCGTACACGCAGTCGCACGCGCACCAGGACCAGGGCTCGCTGATGATCTACAAGGACGGCTGGCTCGCGTACGACGCCGTCGTCGACTCGCACTCCGGGCTCACGCAGGCGACGACCGCGCACTCGCTCGTCCGCATCGACAACGGTGGCTCGCCGATCCCGCAGATCGCCTCGACCGAGAGCCAGCTGCTCGGCCTGCACGCCGGCTCGTCGTGGCTCTACGCGGCGGCCGATCTGACGCCGGCCTACCACGGCAACGCGAACATCCAGAAGGTCAACCGCGAGATCGTCTACCTGCAGCCGAACGCGATCGTCGTCTACGACCGCGTGCAGTCGAGCTCGAGCACCTCGCAGGTCTGGCAGCTCGCGACGCCGAAGCAGCCGTCGATCAGCGGCGCGACCGCGACGATCTCGAACGCCGGGCACACGCTCGCCGTGCAGCGTTTGCAGGGCGGCGCATACAGCGTGCACGACATGACGAGCGACTCCGACTTCAGCGGCGGCTACCGCCTCGACGAGACGTCGAGCGGCGGCAATAACCGGCTGATTCACGTGCTGTCGATCGACGGCGCGGTCACCTCCGCGAGCGCATCCGGAGACACCGTCACCGTGCAGCTCACCGGTGGGCAAACTGCCACGATCACGTTCAACCACGACGCGATCGGCGCAACGATGGCGTACCTGGGCGCGAACGTGAACCTGTCCGCGACCGTCGACACCCTGGCGCCCTGAGCACGCGCGTGTTAAGCGGGGCAGGCATGCCTCGTCGCGCGCTGTTGTTGGTGGTGCTCGCCGCGTGTAGCGGCAGCGGAAGCAAGGGTCCGACGTACCAGGGCGCGCATCCGCGCATCGCGTTCAGCGAGAGCAAGGATCAGCTCGTCGCGGGGCTCGCACGTCCCGCGGGCCAGCGGTTCCAGAAGATGGTCGATGGCTGGATCGGCGGCGACGACATCTGGGGCTTCGAGCGCTGGAACGCGGCGCTGCTCGGCCAGCTCACCGGCGATGCGAAGTACTGCGCGGCGGCTGTCGCGTCGGTCGACAAGGACGTCGCGGCCGACGAGGCGAAGATCGCGGCCGGCTCGGCGCCGTCGGTCGCCGGCGACAGCTACCTCGAGGTCGGCCCGATGATCGGCGATCTCGCGATCGTCTACGACTGGTGCCACGACGTCGTGCCCGCCGATCGCCAGCGCGCGTGGCTCGCGTACGCGCAGCAGGCCGTGTGGAACGTCTGGCATCCCGACATGGCGACGTGGGGCGGCAAGACCATGCCGTGGTCGGGCTGGGCGATCGACGACCCGAGCGACAACTACTACTACTCGTTCTTGCGCGCGACGATGCTGCTCGGCCTCGCCGCGCACGACGAGCTGCCCGACGCGAACCAGTGGCTGCCGCAGTTCCACGACACGAAGCTGATGAACGAGCTCGTGCCGACGTTCGACAGCGATCTGCAAGGCGGCGGCTCGCGCGAGGGCACCGGCTACGGCGTCTCGATGCGCAACCTGTGGGCGCTCTACGACCTGTGGCACGGCTCGACGGGCGAGGTGATCGCCGACAAGACGCCGCACACGCGCGCGTCGATGCTGTCGTTCATCCACCAGACGCTGCCGACGCTCGATCGCGTGGCGCCGACGGGCGATCAGTCGCGCGACTCGACGGCGTCGTTCTACGACTACCACCGCAACTACCTGCAGGAGCTCGTCGCGCTCTATCCGACCGACCCCGTCGCGCCGAAGGCGGCCGCGCTGCTCGCCGCGTGCAGCATCCCGAAGATGACCGGCCAGGACATGTTCGCGTACGACTTCATCTACGAGAACGCGAACGTCACGCCGACCTCGCTCGACGGCCTCGGCACGGCGTACTTCGCGCCCGGCATCGGCCAGCTCTACGCGCGCAGCGGCTGGGATACGCACGCGACGTGGATCAACCTGATCGCCGGCCCGTACACCGAGTCGCACGCGCACCAGGATCAGGGCGCGCTGATGATCTACAAGGACGGCTGGCTCGCGTACGACCCCGTCGTCGACTCGACGTCGGGCCTGACGCAGGAAGTGACCTCGCACGGCACGATCCGCTTCGACGACGGCAGCCCCGTCCCGCAGAAGGTCGGCACCGCGAGCACGCTCGTCGCGCTCCACCACGGCGACGGCTGGCTGCACGCGGCCGCGGACCTCACGCCCGTCTACGACGGCAAGGTCAGCAAGGTGCAGCGGGAGATCGTCTACCTCCAGCCCGACGTCATCGTCGTGTACGACCGCGCCATGTCGACGCAGTCGCAGATCTGGTCGCTCGCCTTCCCGACGGATCCGAACGTCTCCGGCGCGACGACGACCGTCACCACGCCCGACCACACGCTCGCGATCCAGCGGCTCTCGCCCGCGAACGCGACCGCGTCCGTGCACACGTACTCGGCCGACGGTGACTTCACGAACGGCTTCCGCCTCGACGAGCAGCTCGCCGGTGGCGACAACCGCTGGCTGCACGTCGTCTCGATCGACGGCGCCGCGACGAACGTCACGGCCGTCGACGCGAACACGGTCACCCTCACCGCGGGCGGCAAGAACGTCAAGGTCGCCTTCGATCCGAACGCGATCGGCGGTACGCTCACGATCGGCTCGTCGGCCACGACGCTCGGCGCCGGCGTCGACCAGCTTCCCGAGTGATGCCCCGCTGGTTCCGCACCTTCCTTCACCTGACGCCGGTCGTCGCGGGCACGTCGCTCGCCTCCGTGCTCGGCCTGCTCGCCGTGCGCGAGCTGATCACGCCGCAGGAGCTCGCCGCTTCGAGCGACGCCGTCGGCAACTACCTGCAGACGGTCGGCGGCATCTACGCGGTGCTGCTCGCGTTCATCGTCTACGTCGTGTGGGGGCAGTTCAACGACGCGCGCACCTACGTCGACCGCGAGGCGACCGCGCTCGTCGATCTGCACCGCATCGCGAGCGGCCTGCCCGCGTCGACGCGCATCGAGATCCAGCGCGAGCTGCGCGGCTACGTCGATGCGGTGCTCGCCGACGAGTGGCGCGCGATGGCGAAGCGCGACGAGGCGACGATCGAGCGCATCGGCGAGCGGCTCGAGCACGTGTGGGTCGCGATCCACAGCTGCGAGCCGTGCTCGGACTGCCAGCACACGATCTACGGCGAGGTCCTCTCGCGCTTCAACGATCTCTCCGACGTGCGCACGAGCCGGCTCTCGTCGTCGCGCGCGCGCATCCCGATCGCGATGAAGATCCTGCTCTACGCGGGCGCGCTGATCATGATCGGCTCGATGTACCTGCTCAGCTTCGAGAAGCTGTGGCTGCACGCCACGGTGACCGCCGCGCTCGCGGGTGCCGTCTCGCACATCCTCTTCCTGATCCACGATCTCGATGATTCGTTCGCGGGGGACTGGCAGGTCAGCAAGGAACCGTTCGAGCGCGCGCGGCGAGCCTTCCAGCGCGACACGCACCAGATCGAGGCCAGCGTCGCGGCGTGAGCTGGAGTAACATCCATCGCGGATGGACCTCGCCTCGGGGACGCGAGTCGGCCCGTACGAAATCGATCGCAAGATCGGCGCCGGCGGAATGGGCGTCGTCTACGGCGCGAAGGACGAGCGGCTCGGCCGCAGCGTCGCGATCAAGGTCCTCCCCGCCGCCGTGATCGGCGACGCCGACCGCCTGCGCCGCTTCGAGCAGGAAGCCCGCACCGTCGGCGGCCTCAACCATCCCAACCTCGTCATCCTCCACGACGTCGGCCGCCACGAAGGCGCGCCCTACATCGTCACCGAGCTGCTCTCCGGGCAGCCGCTGCGCGCGCGCATCGCGGAGAGCCCGCTCAGCCTGCGCGACGTGATCCGTATCGCCGTCGACGTCGCGCGCGGCCTCAACGCCGCCCACGGCTCCGGCATCGTCCACCGCGACATCAAGCCCGACAACATCTTCCTGACGCGCGACGGCCGCGTGAAGATCCTCGACTTCGGCATCGCCAAGCTCCGCGATCTCGATCCCGCCCTCGCCGCGACCGCCGCCACCGGCTCCGGCGTCGTCATCGGCACGCCCGGCTACATGGCGCCCGAGCAGCTGACCGGCGCGCACATCGACGCGCGCACCGACCTCTTCGCGCTCGGCGTCGTCCTCTACGAGATGCTGGCCCGCCGCCGCCCGTTCGCGGCCGACAACCACGTCGAGGAGCAGTACGGCGTGATGAAGGGCGCGCCGCAGGCCCTCCCGTCCAGCGTGCCGCCCGCCGTCACGAAGATCGTGATGCGCTGCCTCGAGAAGCGCCCCGACGACCGCTTCCAGTCTGCCGCCGATCTCGCGTTCGCGCTCGAGTCGCTCGACGAGGTCGCCTCCGGCCGCCTCGCGTCCACGCCCGCGATGGGCCTGCCCGTCCGCGCCTCGTCGTCGGATGCGTTCGCCGCGACCGCCGCTCCGGCCGCCCCGATCGCCATCGGCTCGGGCACCGCCCCGACGGCGGTACCGACGACCGCGCCGGGTGGCGCGGTCACTGGCCCGAGCGCGGCCCCCGACGCCCCGCTCGCCGGCACGCGTTCGCTGCCCCAGGTCGCGCCCCCGACGACGACCACCGCCGCCGCGGCGCCTGCTCGCCGCCGGCTCACGTTCCCGATCGCCGCGCTGCTCGCGCTCGCGATGATCTGCGCGACGCTGATCGCGTTCGCGCTCCTCCGCCGCCACGGCGCGCGCGTGATCGCCGCGCCCGCACCCACCGCCTCGCAGTACACGCGCGTCAGCTACCACACGCAGCAGAAGTGGTTCGCGCGCTTCGACGAGAAGGGCGAGGCCGTCCTGTTCTCGCGTCGCGTGTTCGACGACGTCGCGCAGAAGACGCTCGACGAGTGGGAGGTCGTCCGCTCGGTCCCCGGCACGTCGGCCGTCCTCCCGATCGGCAAGCCCGGCCGCCTGCTCGACGTCGACCGCAAGACCGGCGAGCTCGCGCTCCGCCTGCGCGACTCGGGCGACGGCGGCATCCTCGCGCGCGCGATGCTCGGCGGCGCTGCCCCGCGCCCCGTCACCGACGGCGTCAAGGACGCCGCCTGGCTCCCCGGCGGCGAGCTCGTCATCCTGCGCGCCGACGATCAGGGCAACACGCTCGAGTACCCGATCGGCCACACGCTGATCAAGCAACACACCGGCGAGCTCGCCGCGCTCGTCGCCTCCCGCGACGGCAAGACCCTGGGCGTCATCGAGCACGCGACCTTCGACGACACCCGCGGCCGCGTCGTCCTCTACCGCCTCGACGGCATCGAGCTCGCGCACTCCGCGTCCTACGCGGGCGTCGAGGGCATCGCGTTCGCCCCGTCCGGCGACCTCTACTTCTCGACCAACGACACGATCCGCGCGCTCGCCCCCGACGGCCACGAACGGATCGTCATGCGCTCCTACGGCCGTCTCCAGCTCCGCGACATCTCCGCCGACAACCGCCTCCTGATCGCCCCGTCCGACACGCGCTACCGCATGTACGAGCGCACGACCGACAACCCGACGGACGAGCCGATCGAGTGGCTCGACGAGTCCGTCGCCAAGTCGATCTCGGCGAAAGGCGACTGGGTCGTCTTCCTGCAGATCGCCGACGCCGGCCTCACCCCCGACGGCTACGCTGCCTACGTCCGCCACAACAAGGACACCCCGATCCCGATCGGCAACGCCTACGCCGCCGCGCTCCTCCCCGACGGCTCCGCCGCGCTCCTCTTGTGCGGCGCGGGCGCCCCCCTTCGCCTCGTGCCCACCGCGATGGGCGAGGCCCGTCCACTCCCCACCGGCCCGCTCGAGAAGCTCGACCTCAACGACGCCGTCGCGATCCAGGCCGACGGCAAGCACGCCGTGATCCGCGCTGCCGCCGACGACGGCGAGATGCGCCTCTGGCTCGTCGACCTCACCGGCGCCACGCCCCCGGCCCCCGTCGGCCCGCGCTCCGTCCACCACGGCACGCATCCGATCAGCCGCGACGGCGCGTGGATCGCCCTCGCCGGCAAGGACGCGATCACGCTCGTCTCCACCACCGGCAAGCCCGACCGCACGCTCGCCCCGCTCGCGGCCACCGCGACGCCCGCCGCGCCGCCGACCCCGGCCTCCGCGATCCCGCGCGGCCCGTTCGCCCCGCTCGCGTTCACCGACGACGACCAGTCGATCATCGTCATGAACCAGCACAGCTACCCGCGCGTCATCCTGTCCGTCTCGCTCGCGACGGGCGAGGCCCACGAGCTGTGGCGCATCGCGCCCCCGGACCGCCCCCGCGTCTTCGAGGCGACGGTCGCGACGGACGCCTCGACGCTCGTCTACTCGATCTCGTCGGAGACGAGTGACCTCTACGTCGTCGAGCCCGCGAAGCCCGACCGCTGACCCGCCGCGCGCGGCGCGCTCGCTGCGCCCGACGTGGCAGCTCGTGCCGGGACCTGACGTGCGAACGCGGTGCTCCCCGGTGCGGCCCCCCGGCCACGCGAGGGGGCGGTCCCGAAGGACGTCATTACGCTGTCATGACGGGTCTGGGCGGGGGGGACTCGTGTGGGCAGGCGCGGGGTGCGCGCGGGGCAGCCGTCAGGCGCGGCCCTTGAACCGCTTGCTCGCGGGCAGCACGAGCTCCCATAGGCCGAAGACGGACGCGATCATGTGATCGAGCTCGCGCGTGGCCTTGCTCATCGCGAGCGTCTCGCGGTCGGGCAGGCAGTACGCGGCGAGGCGCGAGCCTTCGAGCGTGTGGAGCACGCCGCGCGACCAGCCCTTGCCGGCGTACGCGAGGCAGCCGGGCACCCACAGCGCCTCGAGGTCCTGCAGCGCGTACGGGATCTTCTCGTCGACGGTGCCGAGCGAGTCCTGGTACTTGCACTCGATCGCGATCGCCTTGCGGTCGTCGGGGCGGATCACGAAGACGTCGATGCAGCGGTCCTTGCCGATCACCGTCTTGCCGAGCTGCACCTCGAGATAGGTCACCAGGCCGTGCGGGCCGTAGTT
>CAYUNM010000004.1:6789-45915 GCA_964446175.1 uncultured Kofleriaceae bacterium | reverse complement strand
CCGTCTTGCCGAGCTGCACCTCGAGATAGGTCACCAGGCCGTGCGGGCCGTAGTTCTCGTGGATGTAGCTCGCGATCAGGTCGCGATACTGGTTGCCGGTCATGGCGTTGCGATGGTGGCGCGCGGCATGGGGACAGGTCGAGGCGTGCGGGCGTGCGAGCTACAGGGTCAGGCCGAGCTGCGGCGCGGGGGCGGTGGCGTCGTCGCCGGTGCGCGCGGTGCGCGGCGGGGCGTCGTGGGCGCCTTCGGCGAGCAGGCGCGTGCGCGCGATCTCGACGGCCTCGGCGCACAGATCGTTGCCGCGGAAGTCGCGGTTGTTGCGTGCGGCGGCGACGCCGACCGAGCCGGAGCCGGTGAATGGATCGATGACCAGCTCGCCCGGCTCCGTGGACTGGCGGATCAGGATCTCGGACACCTCGGGCGGCTTTTCGGCGGGGTAGCCGTTCGTGATGCGCTTCTGCTCGATGATGTCGGCGATGCCGAGATCGCTCAGCTTGCGCTTGCCCTTCTCGAAGAAGAGCACGCACTCGTAGCGCGCGCGGTAGTGGTAGCCCATGCCGATCGTGCAGTTGTGCGTGACGACGCCGTTCGCGAGGAGGAATAGCTCGTCCGGGTGATCGATCGAGATGTCGACGAGGTCCTGCATGCCCACGTCCTCGATCGCGGTGACGGTGGCCGGCTCGAGGCGCACCGCGCGCGCGACGAGCTCGATCTCGAGGCGGAGCTGGGCAGAGCGGGGCAGCTGGACCGGACGCGTGCAGAGGCGGGCGCCCGGGCGGAGCGTGGCCGTCTCGACGAGCGCGCCGTCCGCGCGCAGGAAGCGATGGTCGCGCGAGGCGATCACCTCCGAGCCATCGGAGAGCGTGAGGCGGAGCGAGGGCGAGCGGGTGCGGCGCGTGGCGCGGACGACGGCGGTGCCGCCTTCGGGGATCGCGACGCGGTCGCCCGGGGTGATCTCGGCGATCGCGAGCACGCCGCGATCGGTCCAGACGAGGGTCTCGGGGCCGAGGCACTTGTCCCAGATCAGCGGCTTCCAGAACTTGAAGCCGGCGGCCTCCGCGAGCGGCTTGGCGACGAACATCGTCTCCGGGTCGCAGAACAGGTAGAAGTGCGAGTCCTTGCGCAGGACGCGGTAGGCCTCGGCGAACAGCTCGGGGAAGCGATCGTTCGGAAAGATCGAGAACCAGTCGTTCGAGGACGCCTTGCTGTGCTTGAGCCGCGTGGTCGTGCCGATCGCGCGATGCTTCTCGAGCGACTCGTAGGGTGGGTCCGTGATGACGAGATCGACGGACCCCGGGGCGAGCGTGCGCAGCCACGCAACCGCATCGCCCTGGGTGAGCTGGAAGCTCGGCTTGTCCATGCGAGGAACCTCGCACGGCGGTCTGACAATCCGTTCAGTAGGCGGAGATCTTCACCAGACGTTGCACTGCTTTCCGGTGTTCATCGGCGTGCCCGCCTTGCAGGAGAACGCGGGGCCGAAGCCGGGCTGGTTGACGATCACACCGTTGACGCGCCACATCGGCGGCGAGTGCGGGTTGGAGTGCGCGAGCGTCTCGAGCGATTCGGGCGTCATCTTCTCGCACCAGGACTGGGCGTAGGCGAGGTAGTAGAGCTGGTCGTCGGAGTAGCCCTCGACGGTGCGCGGGACGTTCTTGCCCTCGCGCCACGCGTGGTAGGCCTCGAACGCGAGCTTGACGCCGCCGTTGTCCGCGATGTTCTCGCCGGCCGTGAGCTTGCCGTCGAGCTTGACGCCGGGGACCGCCTCGTACTGAGCGTACTGATCGACGACGCACTTCGTCGCCTCGCCGAACTGCTTCTTCGTCGTGGCGGACCACCAGTCGCGGAGGTTGCCGTCGGCGTCGAACTGGCTGCCTTCGTCGTCGAAGCCGTGCGTCATCTCGTGGCCGATCGTGCCGCCGCCCGTCGAGCCGAAGTTGACGGCGGGGTGGAACGTCGCGCCGAAGAACGGCGCCTGCAGCTGACCGGCCGGCAACGCCAGCTCGTTCAAGGTGGGATCGTAGTAGGCGTTGACGGTCGGCGGCGTCATCTGCCAGTCGAAGCGGTCGACCGGCTTGCCGATCTTGTCGAGCTGGCGGCGCTGCTCCCACTTCGCGGCGGCGCGGACGTTCTTCGCGAAGTCCGTGCGCGTGATCTCGAACTCGTACTTGCGCCACTGGTCGGGGTAGCCGACGAGGTACGCCATCTTGTCGAGCTTCTGCTTCGCGGCGACGCGCGTCGCGTCGTCCATCCAGGGCAGGTGGTCGAGCTCGATGCGCATCGCGGCGAGCACGGACTTCGTCAGATCGACGGCGCGCGACTTCGAGTCGCCCGCGAACCGCGCCTTGACGTACGACTGGCCGAGCAGCTCGCCGAGGTCGTTGTCGACGCGCTGCACGCAGCGGCGCCAGCGCGGCGGCAGCTCCTTGATGCCGGCGAGCGCCTTCGTCATCGTGAACTTCTCGTCGACCCACGCCTTGCCGAGCGAGTTGGCCGTCTCGCGGAGCACGGTCCACGTCATGTAGTCGCGCAGCGCGCCGGGCTTCTCGCTGCCGAGCAGCTTGGCGACGGCGGTGTAGTACTTCGGATCGTTGACGCTGATCGCGGTCACGCTCGGGATGCCGAGCGTCGTGAGGTAGTCGACCCACGGGAAGCTCGGCGCGATCTTCTTCGTCAGGCCGTCGAGGTCGACGCGGTGATAGATGTTGTGCGGGTCGCGCCGCACGACCTGATCTTGCTGCAGCTTGGCGAGCGCGGTCTCGATGCGGAACGCGTTCGCGGCCTGGGCCTTGCCGGTCTTGCTGCCGAGCAGCGCGAACATGCGCTCCATGTGGGCCTGATAGACCTCGCGGGTCTTCGGCATCGTGCCCTTGCTGTCGAGGTAGTACTTCTTGTCGGGGAGGCCGAGGCCAGCCTGATCGAGGCCCGCGATGACCTTCGTCGCGTCGACGAAGTCCTGCTGCGGCGACAGGTAGAAGAACGGCGTGATGCCCTCGGCGTGCAGGACCTCGATCGCGTGGGCCGCGGTCTTCGCGTCCTTCACCTTGGCGACCTCGTCGAGCATCGGCTGGATCGGCGTGATGCCGAGCTTCTCGATGCCTTCCTCGTCCATGCAGGCGGCGTAGTACGTGCCGAGCTTGTCGCTCTGCGTCTTCGCGGCGTCCTCGAGCACGCGGCGCAGGAATTCCTCGTTGTCCTTCTGCACGAGCTGGATCGCGCCCCAGCTCGAGCGGTCGGGCGGGATCACGGCGGTCTTCGTGAAGCCACCGCACGCGTACGCGAAGAAGTCCGTGCACGGGTCGGCGCTCTTGTCGATCCACGCCGGCACGATGCCGGTCTGCGCGAGCGACATCGCCGGCTCGGCCTTCTCCATGTGAGGCTCCGGCGCGGGGGCCGGG
Organism: uncultured Kofleriaceae bacterium; assembly: GCA_964446175.1. Taxonomy (GTDB): domain Bacteria; phylum Myxococcota_A; class Polyangia; order Haliangiales; family Haliangiaceae; genus JABFXX01. The sequence continues at coordinate 42,520 of CAYUNM010000004.1, read as the reverse complement.
GCGGGCGCGGGCGGCGCGACGGGCTTCGGCGAGCTGGAGCAGGCGACCAGGAGCAGCAACGGCAGGGTGCGCATCGCCGCGCACTCTACACGAGCGTCAGCCGCCTTCGGGAGGCGCGACAGGTGCGACAGCCTGTACCGACTTGTGCCCGCCGCTGACGCGGCCCGGCGCGATCAGCTTCTCGAGCCGGCTGAACCGGTCGAGCATCTCCTCGTGGATGCGGTCGGTCTTCTCGTGCAGGTGGGCGACCTCGAGCTCGGCCTTGAGGTTGATCTCGTACTCGATGTCGGCCCGGATGCGGTCGCGCGCGCCCTGCCGGTTCGACGAGAACAAGAGCAGCGTGGACAGGATGATCGCCTCGAGCGACACCGTCATCGTCAAGAGGTTGTACGGGAACGGATCGAACGCCATCGACGTCGCGTTGAACGTCAGCCATGCCGCGAAGAACGCGCAGTGCACGACGAGGAACGTGATCGAGCCCGAGAAGTTCGCGACCCAGTCGGCGACGCGCAGCACGATGTTGTCGCGCTCCTCCTCGACCTGCTCGTTGACGTTGCGCGACACGCGCGCCTGCAACAGCGAGTTCGCCTTGCGCGTCATGCGGCCCATCGCGGCGAGCATGTCGAGCGCGGCATCGGGACGCTTGCGGAACAGCTGCTGGAGGTCCTCGCGATCGACCATCAGCATCGTGCCGGCCTCGGTGATCTGCGCGGTCGCGGTGCGCGAGCCGCCGTCGAGCAGCGACAGCTCGCCGAAGAACTCGCCGGCCTCGGCGGTGTGGAGCGTGATCTTCTGGCCGGCCTTGTCCTTGACGAACAGCTCGACCTTGCCGCTCTGCACGATGTACATCGCGTCGCCCGGCTCGCCCGCGCGGAACAGCACGTCGCCCGGCTGGACCGCTTTCTCGGCCATGACGCCGGCCAGCACGGTGCGCTCGTCGTCGTCGAGCTGCTGAAACAGGCTGATCTGTGCCAGGAACGCAGGGTCCGCCGCCATCGCGGCCAGCTTACTAGGGTTTCAGGTTTCTTTCGTCAGCTCGTAGCCGATCGTCACGTCGAGCGTGAGCGACTGCAGCTCGCCGCCGATCCCTCCGGTCCGCACGCTGTTGTTCTGCGGGAAATACGCGTTCCCCCACATCTCGCCGCCCGGCCGCTCGCTGACGGAGATCACGCGCCCGAGCGGGATGCCGAGGTCCTTCGCGGTCTGCTGCGCCTTCGCCTTCGCGGCCGCGATCGCCATGTCGCGGACCTTCTGCTTCAGCTCGTCCATGTCGCTACGACGGAACTGGCTCGACATGCCCGTCGCGCCGGCGTTCGCGCCGATGTCCATCAGCGTCGAGATCTGCGCGAAGTCGCGCGTCGTCGCCGTGACCGTGATCGACGCCTGATATCCGCGGATCACCTGGTTCGGCTCGTACACCGGCGAGAGGTTCAGCATCGACAGCTTGAGGTCCTTCTCGGCGACGCCCGCCTTCTCGAGCGCCGCGATGACGGCCTGCTCCTCGCGCTGGACCTCGGCGGTCGCGAGCCCCGGCCGCTTCTGCTCGACGGCGATCGTCATCGTCAGGTCGGCGCAGTCCGGGCTGACGTCGAGCGTCGCGGTGCCGGTCACGGTCATCCCGTGCTCCGGCGCGGGAGCGTTCGGCAGGATGACCTTCGTGTCGTGGCAGGCGGCGAGCAGGGCGAGCGAGGCGAGCAAGGTTTTCGTCATGTCGTGTAGACGGCCCGCGCCGCTGGAAGCTGCCCGCCCTGACAAAAGCCTTACACTGCCCCGGTGCTGTTCGAACCCCTGACGTTTTCGTGTGGTCTTGTCGTACCCAACCGCATCGCGCTCGCGCCGATGACGAATGGGCAGTCGCAGCCCGACGGCCGGCTCGGCGAGGACGAATTCAAGTGGCTCGCGCGCCGCGCCGACGGCGGCTACGGGATGATCGAGACGTGCGCCGCGTACGTCGCGCGTGACGGCAAGGCGTGGGCGGGCGAGCTCGGCGTCGATACCGACGAGGACGACGAGGGGCTGTCGCGGCTCGCCGCGCGCATCAAGGAGGGCGGGGCGGCCGCGGTCGTGCAGCTGTTCCACGGCGGAGTGCGCGCGTCGAGCAAGCTGACCGGCGAGCAGGTGTGGAGCGCGAGCACCTGGCACGAGGACAGCCCGGGCTTCGAGACGCCGCGCGCCGCGACCGACGCCGACATCGCGCGCGTGATCGAGCAGTTCGCGGACGCGGCGGTGCGCTGCGAGCGCGCGGGGTTCGACGGCGTCGAGCTGCACGGCGCGCACGGCTATCTGCTGTCGCAGTTCTTGTCGCGCACGATGAACCCGCGGCCGTTCGAGGAGCGCGCGGCGCTGATCCGCGAGGCGACGCGTGCGGTGCGCGTGCGCACGAGCCCGCGGTTCTGCGTCGGCGTGCGGCTGTCGCTCGAGGATCGCGGCTACGCGAAGGGCCTCGATCTCGACGAGAGCCTCCAGGTCGCGGCCTGGCTCGCCGAGGACGGCGCCGACTTCATCCACGCGTCGCTGTGGGATGCCAGCAAGCCGACGCACAAGCGCCCCGCCGAGCACCCGACGACACTCGTGCGCGCCGCGGTCCCCGCGCACGTCCGCGTGATCGTCGCAGGCACGATCTGGACGCACGACGAGGCCAAGGCAGCGCTCGCGCAGGGCGCCGACATGGTCGCGATCGGCCGCGCGGCGATCCTCAACCCCGACTGGCCGCGCACCGGCCCCGAGCGCCGCCCGCCGATGACGCGCGCCGATCTCGCGGAGCGCGCCGTCTCGCCGCAGTTCGCGGAGTACCTGACGCGCTGGAAGAACTTCGTCGCCGACTAGCGCGGCAGCAGCTTGGCGAGCGCCTGCGCATCGGCGGTCGCGTCGGCATTCTTCTGACGATACGTGGCGAGCGCCTGCGCATCATCGCCGTGCAGCACTACGACGTAGGCCTGCCACGCCGTCTCGCGGTCCGCGAAGTAGCGGCGCATCGCCTTGACGAGCTCGCTGTCGGGCGCCTTCTCGACGCGGGCGTGGAACGCCTGCCACGGCGGGAGCACGTCGTGCTCGATGACGTGCGCGAGTGCGAGCTCGTCGATCTCGCCGGCGCCCTGACGGTGAAAGGCGTCGTTGTACGTCTGCAGGCACTGCCGCTCGACCTGGTGGAACTCGGCGACCAGGGCAGGGTCGTCATGTGCGGTGCTGCTACACGCGAATGCGAGCACGAGGAGCCACCGCATGAGGCGGTTGTAGCACCGGGCGCCCGCGCGCGGCGTGCGAGTGGTTCCGCACATTTGCCGTTTCGCGGCGCGTTGCAATGGTTGAGGCATGGACGTTCACGCCATCGCGCGCCCGATCTACGGCGAAGGCGAGATCGAGGAGATCGTCGAGCTCGTCGCGCACAAGCGACTCGTTCTGCTCGGCGAGGCGTCGCATGGCACGAAGGACTTCTACGATCTGCGCGCGTCGGTCACGCGGCGGCTGATCGCCAAGCACGGCTTCCTCGGCGTCGCCGTCGAGGGCGACTGGCCGGATGCGCTGCGTGTCGACCGCTACGTGCGCGGGCAGACCGAGGACGACGAGACGCCGGAGATGTCGCTGCGCGGCTTCGAGCGCTTTCCGCGCTGGATGTGGCGCAACAAGGACGTCGAGCGGTTCGTCGGATGGCTGCGCCGCTGCAACGAGGAGCGCATCGCGGACCAGCGCTGCGGCTTCTACGGCCTCGACCTGTACTCGCTGCACGCGTCGATCAAGGCCGTGCTCGCGTACCTCGAGGACAACGATCCGCCGGCCGCCAAGCGCGCCCGCGAGCGCTATGCGTGCTTCGATCACCTCGGCGACCCGCAGCACTACGGCATCCAGGCGCATCTCGGCCTCGGACCGAAGTGCGAGAACGAGGTCGTCGCGCAGCTCGTCGAGATGCAGCGGCGCAAGATCGCGCGCAGCGGCCGCTCGCCCGCCGGCGACGCGTGGTTCCACGCCGTGCAGCAGGCCCACGTCGTGCGCAACGCGGAAGGCTATTACCGCGCGATGTTCGGCGGGCGCGACGCGTCGTGGAACCTCCGCGACACGCACATGGCCGATACGGTCGATCTGCTCGCCGAGCACCTCGGCGGCGACGGCGCGCCCGCGAAGCTGATCATCTGGGCGCACAACTCGCACGTCGGCGACGCGCGCGCCACGGAGATGGGCGAGGACGGCCAGGTGACGCTCGGCCAGATCCTGCGCCAGCGCCACCCGAACGAGACCGCGCTCGTCGGCATGACGACGCACACCGGCAGCGTGCTCGCCGCGTACGACTGGGACGAGCGGGGCGAGGTGGAGCGCGTGCGCGCGTCGCTGCCCGGTTCGTGGGAGGAGCTGTTCCACGAGACGGAGCTGCCGCGCTTCTACGCGACGAGCGCACAGCTGCGACGCGCGGTCGGCGAGCACTGCGACCGGCTGCAGCGCGCGATCGGCGTCGTGTACCGCCCCGAGACGGAGCGGATCAGCCATTACCTGCACGCGCGTCTTGCAGAGGAGTTCGACATCATCGTTCACGTCGACGAGACCCGCGCGCTCGAGCCCCTCGACGCGCTGACGGTGCCGCCGGCGCCCGAACCCGAAGTTCCCGAAACCTACCCCACAGGAGTTTGACCTCATGGCACACAAGTCCCATCGCAAGCACCTCAAGCATGTCCACGCGCACGAGCAGACCGAGCACGGTCACGCCGGGAGCGACATGGAGACGCACTCGCTGCGCGAGATGGCGGGTGAGGTCGTGCATCGCGCGGTCGAGACCGTGAAGGCCGCCCCGCACGCGATCGTCGAGCGTGTGATGAAGAAGCCGCGCGAGATCGTCGAGAAGCTCACGGGGACGTACGCGAAGCCGTCGAAGTGAGCCACCCGCGCAGCGCGTCCTTGTCGGCGGCGGTGAGGTCGGTGCCGGCGGGCGGCATCGTGCCGTCGACGAGGACGCGGCGCTCGAGCTCGTCGTGATCGGCGCGCCAGCTCGCGGCGGTCGACAGATCGACGCCGGCGCTGCCGCCCGGCAGGTGACAGTGCGCACACACGCGCGCGAACACCGGCGCGACCTGCGCGCGCCACGCCGGATCCTCGACCTCGAGCGACGTGCGCACGAGCGAGCCGGGCGTCGCGAGCCACGCGTCGCGTGACGTCGCGAACAGGTGCGCGCCGTGCGGGACCGCGACCTGCGCGCGCCGCAGCGTGGTCCCGTCGAGCGCGTACAGCACGTCGCGGGAGAGGATCCACAGGCGCGTGCCGGCGGCCGCGATCTGCGCACCGGGCAAGGGCAGCGTGCCCTGCTGCTCGACGAAGACGCCGTCTCGCGTGGCCGCTGCGAGCCGCGCGCCGACGAACGCGAGCTGCCGCGCCGCGAGCGGGTACGTGCGCGACTCGCGGCTCGCGAGGTCCCACACGTCGACGGCCTGCGTGCCGCCGAGCGCGACGCGTCCCTTGCTCGCGGCGAGCTGCGCGGGCGGGGCGAGTGTGGCCTGCAGCTCGTGCAGGCCGTCCGTCGTGACGGCGACGCCATCGCGCGTCGCGAACGCGGTCGTGGTGCCGGCGGCGGCGAGCGCGCGCACGTCCGCGAGCCGGTAGCGCTCCGTCATGTCCTCGAGGTCGCCGGCGAGCGTGATGCGGTAGAGCCGACCGGCGCCCGTGATGCCGACGGCCCACGTGCCCTCGCCATCGAGCGCGGCGACGGTCGTGCCGGCGCGCCAGCCGTGCGGCGCTTCGACCTGCGCCGCGACCGCGCCCCCGCGTACGACGAACGCGCGCTCGCGATCGAGCACGATCGTCGCGTCGCCGATCTCCGCGATGCCGACGACGTCGCCGACCTCGGCCGGCAGCTTCGTCGCGACGGCGGGCACGGCCGGCGCTTGCGGTGCGGCGCCGCACGCGGCGAGCAGCAGGAGCGCGACCCTCACGCGAGCATCTCGCGGATGACCTCGCCGTCGCGCAGGTAGCGGCGCGGCTCGATCTGGAACGCGGCGAGGAACGTCGCGAGCAGGTCGGGCGGCGAGTACGGCTTGTCGCCGGCGGGGAGCAGCTGCTCGTGGTCGGTCTTGCCGAACACGCGGCCGCGCTTGAAGCGAGGCGAGATCACGAGCGCCGAGTTGTTCGGATAGTGATCGCGGCCGCCGGCGAGGTTGATCTGCGGCGTGCGACAGAAGTCGCTGAACACGAGGATGTGCGTGCGATCGGAGAGGCGCGCGTCGTCGAGCAGCTTGACGAGCGTCGCGACCGTGCCGAACAGCTCCTGCTGCGTGCGCGCGTGAAACTTGTAGTTCTGGTTGTGCGTGTCGAGGCCGCCGAGCGCGAAGCTGACGACGCGCACGAGGTTGCGCTTGATCGCCTCGACCGCGAACGCGGCGCCGAGCGCCTTCTGCAGCTCCGGGTACGCGTCGGTCAGCGCCTTCGGGGTGAACGAGGCCTTGAGCTTCTCGCCGAGCAGCTTCGGCAGCGCGTCCTCCTGCGCGGCGATCCGCTCGTACGTCTCGGGGAACGCGGAGTGCCGCGCGAGCGCGTGCGCCTCGTCGGTGAGCAGCGCGGTGATGCTCGCGCGGTCGTCCTGGGTGAAGTAGGCATCGCTGCGCGCGAGGCTCTTCGCGATCGTCGCGGCGCTGGGGACGCGCAGTGGGATCGCGCGGCGGTCGAGCGCGTCGCCGACGTACGCCGACGGGAACTGGATCGACACGTCGGGCAAGAGCTGGCTCGTGCCGAGCTCGTTCGCGATCGCGACGTCGATCGACGAGGCCGGCGCGCGCCCGCCCGCGAGGTGGCGCCCCGTCGCCGAGAAGCACGTGCCGTCGGGGTGGCTGACCGTGTTCATCGCGAGCCCGTTGACGATCGTCAGTCGGTCGCGCAGGTCGTACAGGTCGCCGATGCCGGGGCCGAACGTCATCGGGACGTCGCTCGGCGCGAGGATCTCGAACGTGTCGGTATCGCCGTCGAGCGCGGCGCGCTTCCAGTGCGTGAGCCCCGCGAGATCCGTGTTGTCCGTCGACGCCGGCTCGACGAGCCCTTGCCGCTCGTTGCGCGGATCCGCCCACAGCGTGACGTCCCAGCCGCCAGCCGCGTGGATGAAGATGAAGTACTGCTCGGTGTGCTTGACGGCGGCCCACAGCGGGCGCGCCACGGCACTCGCACCGACGAGCTGCAGGAACGTGCGCCTCTTCATCATCAGTAGAGCTCCGCCTCGGGGTGCTGCACGAGCGCCGCGCACACGGCGGCCCACGCCGTCTCGTCGGGCGTGAGCGGGTTCTTCGCCTCGTGTCGCGCGCGCACGTCCTCGAACAGCGCGTGGAACTTCTGCGCGCGACCGGGCGCGAGCCTCGCCGGGTAGCCGAGGAACGTCCGGTGCAGCACGTCGAACCCGACCTCGAAGTCGGCGTGCGGATCGAACGCGAACACGACCGGTGGCTGGTGCGCGTGCAGGTCGTGCTCGGCGGCGCGCACGCACAGCGCCTCGCCGAGGCGGCCGAGCGTCGCGAGCATCAGCGTGTTCGTCTGGCCCTGGCGCGGCAGATCGATCTTGTAATCGGGCAGGCCGAGCGCGGAGAGGTAGTCATCCCACGCGTCGAACAGCCCCCTGGGCCGCGCGCGGTTCTGCACGTCGAGCGGCGCGAGCCCGCCGAACCAGCCGAGGTACGCGCGCAGGTAGACCTCGGGAGGCAGCATGCGGCGCTTCTCCTTCGGCGTCGTGTCGAGGATCACCTCGCGCGTCGGCGGCATCGCGCTCCGCTTCACGGTGCTCGATCCGCACGCCGCGAGCAGCACGAGCACGCTAGCGCGCATCGTTGCTCTGCTTGTAGCGAGGCGACGTGACGATCGCGCGCACGAGCGGCCGCATGCGATAGCCGCCGTCGACGAAGATCTTCGTCAGCTGCACCTTCCACGGCTCGTCCTCCGGCTCGAGCGGCCGGCCGAGGAACGACTGCGCGACGTTCTGCACGACACACGGTGCAAACTCCGGCGACGTCACCAGCTCGTGCGCGAACCCCGCCGGGCCCTCCTCCGCGTGCGACGGCGACGCGTACGCGCTGCGCAGCATCTGGAACGCGGGGTCGTACACCTGCTTGCAGTAGCCGGGCGGCCTCGCGCTCTTGCAGCGCGCCTGCTCCATCGGGAACACGCGCGCGGGCAGCCACGTCCAGTCGCTCTCGGCGACGCGCGTGAAGTACGCGGCCATCGGCTCGAGCGTCTGGTGACACGTCGAGCAGCCGGGCCGCTTCGTCAGATCGGGCTCCGTCGAGGGCGCGAGGCGCGCCGTGTCGGCGACGAAGTCCTTGCACAGGAACGCGTTGTACGCGACGTGAGCGCGTGCGCGTCGCGAGCCGTACTTCGTCAGGAAGATCGGCATCGTCAGGATCCCCGACGCGTGCGGCCCGCGATCGGCGACCGGCAGCCACGTCTCCGTGTCCTCGGGCACGAGCGCCGTGGGCAATGACGCCGGATCGACGAGCGGCTCCGGCTCGGTGTAGCCCGCATCGGCGGCGGGCCCGCAGCACGTCGCGCCGGTCATGAACCGGTAGAACTGCGCGAGCGGGCCGTTGACCTCGGTCGAGCGGCTCGTCAGCACCTCGCGGAAGTCGCGATCCTCGTCGAAGATCTTGCGCAGGAACCGCCGCGCCTCCTGACTCCACCACAGCTTCGGCCACTCGCTGATGCCCTTCGGCGGCGCGTCGAACGGCAGCGCGTCGCCGAGCGGCAGCTGCGTCGGCGTGACGAAGCCCGGCGGATCGAACTGCGGTCCCGCGCCCGGCAAGCAGCGCTCGAGCCCCACGCCACACCCGCACTCGACGCTGTTCTGGAAGCCGGTGCCGGTGAGACACGACACCGCGCGCCCGCGATTCGCCTTCGCGAACCCGCTGTCGTTCGGCGGCGGCGTCTCGCGGTGGCCGGGCAGCTTGTCGCCCTTCTTGAACGGCGGACGTCCGCTGACATACACGGTCCCCGTCTCGACGGTCTGCGCCTCCTCGCGACACACGCGCACGCTGCCGTCCTCGAGCAGCCCGCCGCTCGGGTCGAACCCCGGGAACCGCCGCTTCCAGTCCGGTCCGATCCGATCGACCGGCGCGGCCGATCGATAATCCGCGAACAGCCACCACGGCTTGACGACGACGGTCTTCGCGTCGAGCACCTTCTGCGGCACCGGCCGCGGCACGCCGACGCCGGGCGCGTTCGGCGGAAAATCGAGGCCCGTGTCGTCGAACGACAGGCAGAAGTCGCCGTCGGTCGCCGGGTCGACGCGCCGCTGTCCACGCCGGAAGTACACGTACAGCGGCATGCCGTCGGGGCCCATCACCTGCTGCCTGCGCAGCACGAGCGACGGCGGCACGAACTGGAACGTCGGCCCGACGTCGAGTCGCAGCAGGTCCATGTAGATCCGCTCGAGCCGCTCGGCGTACGCGTCGCCGGTCGTATGCGTGTCGATCCACGCCGCGAGATCGAAGCCCGGCTGCTCGAACGCGGCGAGCTCGTCGCGCGTCGGCGGGCGTCCCTGCAGATCGATCGAGAGCGTGCGGAAGTATCGGTAGTCGGGGAGCGTCCGCTCGGCTCGCGCGGTCGCGACCAGCGCGATCACCGGCAACAGACGGAACCAGCGCACCACCAGCTACGACTCTCGCACACCCCGCGCGGTTAATCGCTCGAGCAGCTTCTTTCCGATGAGATACGCATCACCCGGCCACCGCCCCGAGACATAACGCCCATCCTCGACGACGAACGCGTGCGTGTCATCCTCGCGCGTCCCGCGCCTGGACAGCTCGCGCGGCCCGCGCTCGAAGTCCTCCGGCTTCTCCAGCGCCGCGCGAACTTCATCCTCGACGTACGCCGGATACGTGCGGTAGTAGCGCCCGCGCCGCCAGAACGTCGAGAAGAACGCGGCGCGCTCCATGTACTTCGGCAGGCACGTCGTGCGATGCCCCGCGAGCACGCTCTTTCCATCGGCGCGCTTCGCTCGCGCCGCGACGAGCACGCCGTGGCAGATCGCCGCGATCGGCTTGTCGCTCGCGAAGAACGCCGCCACGATCTCCTGCACCCGCTCGCTCCCGAGGTACTGCCGCATCCCGGGCGCGTGCCCTCCCGCGAGGAACAGCGCCTCGAAGTCCGCCTCGTGGCACTCCGCCCACGCGCGCGGCTTCACGAATTCCGGCGCCGCCTCCATCTCGCGATAGAACGCGATCGCCTCCTCGCGCGCCCCGAGCTTGCCGAACACGACGCCGCTGATCAGCAGCGGATCGCACGCCGGCGTCGCGCCCGTCTCCGTCGCGAACACGACGTCGTGCCCCGCCTCGCGCAGCAGCTTCCACGGCACGGCGACCTCGGTCACGTCGAAGTCGCGGTCGGGCAGCGGCATCAGAACTCTTGCCATGGCCGCGAGCGTACCGTGCGCTCGTGCCTCGCTGGGTCACAACGCGCCGTGCGTTCACGCGCTACGCGCGCGCAGATCCGCGATGTACAACACGTGCCGCAGCTTCGCCGCGTCCGCCGGCTTCACGAGATGCTGATCGAAGCCCGCGGCATGTGTCCGCGCGCGATCATCCGGATGCGAGCTCCCCGTCACCGCCGCAATGTGCAGCGGCCGACGCCCCGCCCGCCGCCTCAGCTCGCGCGCGACCTCGTAACCACTGACATCTGGCAACCCCAGATCCAGCAGCACGACGTCGGGCATGAATGCCTCGGCCTGCTCGAGCGCCTCGCTCCCCGTGGCCGCGGACTGGCACTCGTACCCCATGATCGTCAAAAGGACGCTGACGACCTCGGCGCAGTCCGCCTGATCGTCCACGACCAAGACGCGCGGCTTTCGCTTCGACGTGCTCACAATTGCCCCTCGCCCGCGCAAAGCGAGCAACGCTCGTACCACGCGCCCACGCACTGCGTTGCGTGCACGAACTTTGCTGGTGCGGGGCGCGGAGGAACACGCATGACCGTACTCAAGACTCTCGTCCTCGCCGCCGCGCTCACCGCCGCGACCGGCTGTAAGAAGAAGAGCAACACGACGAACGGCGACCAGCAGTACAACACCGGATCGTCGGCAGGCACGACGGCCACGATGCCCACCGACCCCAACGCGCCCAATCCGGCCGGCGCCACCGCCGGCACGACGCCGTCCGCGGGCGGCGCGACGGTCGGCACGCAGACCGGCGCCAACGGCACGACCGGCACGCCCGGCTCGACGGGCGCCACCGGCACAGGCACGCCGAGCGCGACGCCGACGACCGGTTCCACCGGCACCACGGGCTCCGCCGGCACCGCGACAACGGGCACCGGCACGACGGGCGCGATGGCCGGCAGCGCCGCGATGGGCAGCGCGGCCGGGTCGGCGATGGGCTCGGCCGGCCGCCACCGCTAGCGAGCGGCCACGCGCGAGCCGCTGGCTCGGCGACCCACGCTGGCTCGGCGACGCCACGCTCGCTCGGCGGCGCCACGCTCGCTCGGCGACGCCACGCTCGCTCGGCGACGCCACGCTCGCTCGGCGGCGCCACGCTCGCTCGGCGGCGCCACGCGGCCCGCGCGGCCGTCAGTGGCGCGGGCGACGCGACGAGCGGTTGCCGTCGCCGCGGGTCATGTCGCCGCGGTTGCTGTCACCGCGGTGCATGTCGTGCGACTCGCGATCGGGCCGCGCGCGCCAGTCGCGCTGCTCCATGCTGTAGCGCGCGTCCGGGTTGTCGCGGCCATAGGAGCCGCGGCGGTAGTCCTCGCTGGAGCCGCGCGTCTCGTTGCCGCGCCAGCTGCTGTTGCGGTTGTCGTCGCCGCGGTCGTGCTCGCCGCGGTCGTGCTCGCCGCGGTCGTAGTCGCCGCGGTTGTGCTCGCCGCGGTCGTAGTCGCCGCGGCTGTGCTCGCCGCGGTCGTAGTCGCCGCGGCTGTAGTCGCCGCGGTTGTCCTCGTAGCCATGGCTCTGGTACCCCGGCATGGTGTCGCGCCAGTTGCGCTCGCCACCACGCCAGTCGCGCTCGTTGCGCTGGGTCGCGTGCTCGCGCCACCGATCGTCTGCACCCGTGCGGTACTCGCCGCTGCGCCCCATCTCGCGTCCCGGGCGCCAGTCGTGATGCTCGCGACGCCAGTCGCCCTGCATCCGCTGCTCGTCACGCCAGTCGCCGCGCAGGCCCTGCTCGTTGCGGTCGTGCATCGCGCGCTGCGGCTCGGGACGCCACTCGCGCGGCTCGTCGTGCTCTTCGCGCCAGCCGCGGTTGTGGTCGTCGCTCCAGCGCTGGTTCTCGTGGACGCGTTGCTGCACTTCATGGCGGTCGTGCTGGCGCTCGTCGCGGTGGCGCTCGTCGCGGTGGCGCTCGTCGCGGTAGCGATCGTCCGTCGCGTAGCGCGGGCCATCGTCGTTGCCGCGGTTCGTGCGTCGGGCGCGCGAGGCCTCGTCGCGGGCGCGCCACTGCTCGCGGGCGTCGCGCTCGTTCGCGTGGGACGGCTGGGACGGCTGGCTCGCGGAGGATGGCTGGCTCGCGTAGGACGGCTCGCTCATCGCGCGGAAGTCGTTCGCCTCCCAGCCGCGGCTGCGATCGGTGCCGCGGCTGCGATCGGTGCCGCGGTAGTTCGCGCCCATGCCCATGCGCGTGTCTTCCCAGCGGCCGCGCGCGAAGCGGTCGTCGCTCCAGTCGCGCGGCTCGCGGTCGCGGCGGTCGTCGTTGTAGGGCGTCCACACGTGGTGGTCGTCGCCGTTGCTGCTCCAGCCGCGCGGTTGGCCTCGCTCGCCTCGCGTGGCGTTGTCGTCGCGATAGCGGTTCGTGTCCGACATAGATCCTCCTCGAAGCTCTGCTCCCGAGGGGGAATAGCGATGCGACGTGTGTGCCAGGGGTTTCCACGACTTCGCACGTGCGTTGCAGCGCCTGCGCCCCATGCCGCGCAAACAACGCTTCAAGCCGAGTCGCAAGCCGCAGGCCCCGGCCGTGTCGCCTCAGGTCGATGATCGCCAGGAAATTCCGCCACCCGACGGCGTGTCGCAGGGACGGGACGCGACGGCAACCGACGAGAATCTCGAGCCCGAGCGCTCGCGCTGAGCGGGCGGACCCGGGACGCCGCGCGCCACCGCACGCGCGATCGGGTCGAGCGAGAGCAGCCTCACCAGAGCAGCGTGCCGCCGGTCAGCTGGAACGCGGAGAGACCTGTCGTCGCGAGCGTGACGCGATCCGGCGCGGAGTGCTTCGGGCAGAACCAGATCTCGCCGTCGGACTCGGCGCGGACGTCGACGCACTTGAGGCACTGCGGCTGCTCGACGGGCCGATCGACGAGCGAGACCGCGAGCGTGGGGCAGGTCGCGAGGCCGAGCACCTGGATCGCGGTCGAGCCGAGGCGTCCGCCGCGCGTGCCGAAGCGACCGACGATGAGGAGATCGGCGTTGACGTCCTGCGCGAGCGCGACGATCTCGCGCGCGGGCTTGCCGGCGCGCACGTGGAGGCGCGCGTGCCAGTCGGGACCGTGATCGCGGAACGCATCGAGGCCTTCGAGCACGAGCTCGGCGAGCTGCTCCTTGGTCTCGGCGAGGCGGTCCTCGTTTCCGATCACCGTGACGAAGTGGAGATCGGGATGCTCGTGCCGCGCGGCTTGATCGAGCGCGTGCTCGAGGACGATCTCGGCGTACTCGGAGAGGTCGAGCGCGACGACGATGCGGTAGCGATGCATGCAATGGAGTCGTGCATCGGGGGTGCCGCCGTTTTCGCGGGTTTCGGCGCAGCGGGTGCGCGCAACGCGGCGGACGTCGGATCCGGCGCGCAATGGCTGCGGTCACCAGGCGTACTGCTTGAAGAACTGCCAGGTCAGGTCGGTCGCGCTCTCGTAGTTGTTGCAGCTGAAGATCGACGTGCCGAGGCCGCCCGCCCAGCAGTGACCCATCGCGTTGAACGTGCAGAGCTCGACCTGGCCGTCGGGCGGGCAGCCGTCGTACGTGATGCACGTGCCGTTGGTGACGGCGTGCGAGTGGGTGGTCGTCGCGCAGCCGTTGTGCGCGGCCCACGCCGCCGCCGATGGCGTGACACCCGCGACCGGGGTTGCGGCGGGATCATCGCAGCCGTCGGGGATCAGCGGATCGGCGGCGCCGTGCAGGATCAGGATCGGCTTGCGCGCGACGGGGCAGCCGTCGAGCGCGTGCGTGCCGCCCGAGTGCGGCGCGACGGCGCGGATATCGGAGCGCATGCAGCCGACGTGGTGCGCGAAGTAGCCGCCCATCGAGAAGCCGGTGACGAAGATGTGCGCGCGGTCCAGGCATTGATCCTGCGCGACGTCGGCCTTCATCGCGTCGAGGAACGCGAAGTCGTCGCCGGGTGCGTCGGGCGGCGCGCCGGAGGTCGACGGGCAGACGTTCGAGCCGACGTTCCAGGGGGCACCACTCGAGTGCGGGCCCGACTGCCCGTCGGGGAACACGACCGCGACGTGCTCGCGATCGGCGAGCTGGACGTAGCCGGTGAGGTCGAACATGTCGGAGGCGGCCATCGTGTAGCCGTGGTGGACGAACACGAGCGGCACCGGCGTCGATGCCGACACGCCTTGCGGCAGGTAGACGATGTACGTGCGCGAGAGGCCCGCGACCTCGAGCGTGCGCTGCGACATGCCGCGCGGGCCGGCGCGCAGGCCGCACGCGCTCGCATCGGACGGCGAGTCGGGCGCGGTGTCGGGCGCGGCGTCGTGCGCGGCATCGCCGACGACAGACGACGAATGAGAGCCGCAGGCCGCGAGGGCGAACAGGTACAGCGCGCGCACGAGGCGCGAGCTTACACCTCGCGTGCGGCGGCCTCGGCGCGTTTTCGATCGAGGCGGGCCGCGCAGGTGCGCGAGCACTCGGTCGCGCAGGCCGGGCGGTAGCGCGAGCAGGCCTGGATGACCATGCCGCACGGCGTGTCGTCGTACTCGATCAGCTCGAGATGGGCGGTCTCGGGGCAGGTGACGAGGCGGTACACGGCGAGCGGTTTTGCACCGCGTGCGCCAGCGCCGCGCGCCGCCAACCTCGCGAATCGACGACGCGGTCGGCGCGCTCCCAGGGGGTGGGTGGGGGAGGCACCTGGAGCGGCGCTTGCTGGTTGGAGGGGGCGTGGCCTCGCAGAACGGCACGATGCTGCGCGTGATCGGCGCGCTGAAGCTCGCGAAAGCGCTGATGCTGCTCGCGGCGGGCATCGGCGTGGTTTCGCTCGGCACGGACCACATCCATACGCTCGCGTGGAGCTTCCAGCACGACGAGGCGAACCACTACATCGACGAGGCGCTGTCGAAGGTCTCGCACGTCAGCCCGCACGAGCTGCACGAGCTCGGGGTCGGCTGCTTCGTGTATGCGGCGCTGTTCTCCGTCGAAGGCGTGGGCCTGTGGATGCGCAAGGTCTGGGCGGAGTACGTGACGATCGTCATCACGGGGTCGTTCATCCCGCTCGAGGTGTACGAGATGGTCGAGCATCGCTCGGTCGTCAAGGGCGTCGTGATCGCGCTGAACGTCGCGATCGTCGTGTACCTCGTCTGGAAGCTGAAACGAGACAAACACTGGCCGTTCCGCTAGAACCCAGACATGGTCATCGGGGTCGTCGCCGATACGCACTCGAAGCCGCACGCCGGCGCGCTCGAGCACCTGCGGGCGATGGCGCCGGAGGCGATCCTGCACGCCGGCGATATCGGCGACCTCGCGGTGCTCGAGGAGCTGCGCGCGATCGCGCCGGTCCACGCGGTGCGCGGCAACATCGACAAGCACGACCTGCCGGATGACCTCGTCGTCGAGCTCGGCCCGCTGCGCGTGTTCATGACGCACATCGCGGTGTACGGGCCGCACCTGCGCGGCGATGTCGCGAAGAAGGCGCGCGCCGCGAACGCCAACCTCGTCGTGTGCGGGCACTCGCACGTGCCGTTCATCGCGAGCGAGAAGGGGCTGACCGTGTTCAACCCGGGCTCGTGCGGGCCGCGGCGGTTTCACCTGCCGATCGTGTTCGGGCGGATGGATATCGGCGAGACCGTCAAGCTCGCGCACATCAGCGCCGAGACCGGTCAGCGCTGGCTCCCGCCGGCCTGAGGCGTGGTGACCAGCAGCGTGCGGTGCGTCTTGCGGCCGACCTCGTCGGAGACGACGACGTCGTGCTTGCCCGGCGCCGGCGTCCAGTAGAGGCGCTGCGCAGAGGGCGTGGTACCGACGAGCGCGCCGTCGACGAACCACGTCAGTATCGTCGCGCGGGTCGACGCGGAGAGCGGCACGACCTGGCTCTTCGCGGGCACGCCGGGCAGCAGCGTGACGACCTGGCCTTCGGCGGGCGTGAGGATCTGCGGCGGGCCCGCGTCGGTCGTGCACGGTGGCGTCTCGGGGAGCGCGCGGTTGCGCGCGGTCAGCCACGCGGTGACGGCGCTCGGCAGCACCGTGTACGGCTTGCCGTCGCACGTGACGTGATACGGGCAGGGCGCCGTCGGCACCGCGTGCACGGGCGCGAGCACCTTGACGCGATCGGTGCACGCATCGGTCGGGATGTGCCCCGAGTACGCACACACCTCGACCTCGACGAGATCATCGGGCTTCTCCTGTGCCAGCTGCGTGTGATCGACCGACTCGAGCACGTCGAACAGCAGCGGCCCGGCCGCCTCGCTGCCGACGAGATCCGTCGACGGCCGGTTGTCGACGTTGCCCGTCCACACGACCGCCGTGTACGTCGGGCCGGAGCCGACCGCCCACGCATCGCGGAAGCCGAAGCTCGTGCCGGTCTTCCAGTGGATGTCGGGCGGGATGGCGATATCGCGGCGGTTCGGGAAGTCGGGCCGGTCGCGCAGCGAGAGCGCCTGGCGCGTCAGGTAGGCGGCGCCCGCTCCGAAGATGGGAGTGCCCGCTCGTGGGCTCGACGAGCCACCGTCCGCGTGACCCGGCGGGACGAGGCGGAGCGGGAGGTACGTCCCGCCCTCGGCGAGCGTCGCGTAGATGCCGGCGAGCTCGAGCGGCGTGACCTCGATGCCGCCGACGATCAGCGACAGCCCGTAGTCACCCGGCTTCGCGCGCGCGGGCGACACGCCGAGACGCTGCAGCTCGGCGACAAACGGCTCGACGCCGAGCTGCTGCAGCAGATCGATGAACGGCTGGTTCAGCGACCGCGCGAGCGCGTCCTGCAGGCGCACGAGCCCGGACCAGTCGCCGTCGTAGTTCTTCGGGCGATATGTCCCGTATTGCGACGGCACGTCGGGCACGAGGTACTCCGGCAGCGCGAGGCCGCGATCGATCGCGAGCGCGTAGAGCAGCGGCTTGAGCGTCGAGCCGGGCGAGCGCGGCCGCGCGAACATCGGGATCTGGCCGCCGTGGCGCGCGTCGTTCCAGTCGAGGCTGCCGACGAGCGCGACGACCTCGCGCGTCTGGTGATCGACGACGACGACCGCGCCGTTGTAGATACCCTTCGTGCGCAGTTCGATCGCGCGCAATTGAACCTGCTTGCTGACCAGTCGTGTCAAACCCTTGTCGAGCGTCGTGCGAATGCGCGCCTCGCCCGGGTACTTCAGCCGCAGGTAGAACGCGGCGTGCGGCGTCTCGCGCGGCATCGGGCGCAGCGAGGTCGGCACGGCACCGTGGATGGCATCGCGCGCGTCGACGAGGGCGGCCTTCGCGTCGGGCCCCTCCGGATCGCCGAACGCGCCCGCCGCGATCAGCTTGCCGAGGATCAGGTCGCGCCGCGCGGTCAGCCGCTCGGCATTCGCCGGTGACGGCGCGAACCGTGCCGGGCCCTGCGGCACCGCGAGGAGCGTCGCGATCTCGAGCGGCGTCAGGTGCTGCGCGCTGTGCCCGAAGTACGCCCACGCCGCGCTCTCGACGCCCTCGACGTTCTCGCCGAACGGCGTGCGCGCGAGGTACTCGCCGAGGATCTCCTGCTTGCTCAGGCGCACGTCGAGCTGCACCGCGCGGAACATGTCGACAAGCTTGCTCGGGATCGTGCGCGGCCGCGGCTCGTACAGCCGCGCGAGCTGCATCGACAGCGTCGACCCGCCCGATACGCGCCGCCCCGAGATGAGGTCGCTCCACGCGGCGCGCACGATCGCGATCGGATCGACCCCGTGGTGCGACCAGAACCGCTTGTCCTCGAGCGCGACGAGCGCGCGCACGTACGCCGGGTCGACGCGGTCGACGGGCAAGCGCCACTTGTCGTCCGGCGCGAGGAACACGTAGGCCGGCGTGCCGTCGCGGTACTCGACGACGACGGACCAACCCGCCGCGCGCGACGGCAGCGGCACGAGGTAGACCGCCGCGAGCAGCAGCAGAAACGCCGCGTTGATCGCGAGCAGCACGCGCGCCGCCCACCGCCACGTGCGCGGGTAGATCATGGGTGCGCGCGCGAAGCGCGAACCCATGAGGGCGAGGCGCGAACCTAGAGCGTTTTTCCGGTCCACGGCCCGCTCACGACGGCGGTGCCACCCTTGTCGCGCGCCCACAGCGTCGAGTCGTACATCGCCTCGGCGTCGATCGGCGGGATGGTGAACTTGCCGCTCGTCACGACGCGCACGGTGTACACGACCTTCTTCGTGTCGCCGGCGGCGAGCGTGCCGAACGCCTCGAGGTGATCGTCGCGCATGTTCATGAAGTCGACGGCCCACAGGTCCTCGTCCTTGACCCAGTCGGGGCGGGTCGCGCGGCCGAGGCGCGGGTTCTCGATCTCGAAGCCGGCGGGCAGGCGGTCGACGAGCGCGATGTTCTGGATCGCGGCGCCGGTCTTGTTCTCGACCTCATCCTCGACGAACACGACGTCGCCGAGCTTCAGTGACCCGTCGCTCGGGTCGAGCTCGCTGCCGTCGAGCTTCTTGTAGCTGCGCGCGACCCACAGGCCGTTGCCGCCGACCTTGTAGTCGCTGCCCGCGCGCACGCCCGAGCTGTTGACGACGAGCCACATGCCGGCGCTCGCGGCCGGCACGTCGAGCGTGAGCGTCTTGTACTCGCTCGCGCGCGCGAGCGACCACGTCTTGTCGTTCGACTTCGCCTTCGTCTTGCGCGGCGCGATCACCGCACCCTCGGCCTTGAGCGTGCCGTCGGCGACGCCCTTCGCGCCCATGCCCTCGACCCACTTGCCGAGGCCGGTCACGCCCCAGACCAGCTCCTGCGTGTTGTAGTAGTAGCTCGGCTGGCCCTGCAGGCCCTCGGCGACGCGCTGCGCGAGCACGTCACCGGCCGCGTCGTTGCCGAACAGGTCGAAGAACGTCGCGAGCATGAGGCCGCGGCGGCGGCGATCGCTGTAGAAGCTCCACGAGTTGATGCGGTCCTCCGCGATCGGCGAGCTGTCGACGGCCTTGAGCTCCTTCTCGTAGCGGCGGTCGCCCGCGAGATAGAGCGCGGCCTCGAGCATGTAGAGGTCCTCGGCCTGCTCGCCCTTCGCGTGGGCCGGGAACGTCGAGATCAGCTTGAGGATGCGTGCCTTGCGACCCTTGCCCGCGCGCGCGAGCACGTAGTGGAGGTACGCCTCCGACTGCTCGTCGTAGTGGTTCCACTTCTCGTGCGAGACGTACTCGCCGCGCTCGTACTGCGCGACGCGTCCCTCGATCCAGTTGAGGACCTCCGTGAGCCGGTCGTCGGGCACGGCGTAGCCGGCCTTCTTCGCGTCGAGCAGGAAGTGCGTCGCGTAGGCGGTCGCCCACTCGAGCGGCTCGGTCGCGCCCGGCCAGTAGCCGAAGCCGCCCGACGGCGTCTCCATCGACAGGATGCGGTTGATGCCGGACAGCACCATGTCCTCGAGCTTCATGTTCGCGAGCTCGGGATCGACCTGCTCGACGAGCGATCCGATGTAGAGCAGCGGCCGCGTCGACGAGGTCGTCTGCTCGATGCAGCCGTACGGGTAGTGGATCAGGTACTGGAGGTTCTCGAACGCCTCGCCGTACGGGTTGTTCGTCAGCCAGAACGTCGTCTGCTCGCTCGTCGGCACCCACCCCTTGAGCGCGGTCGCCTTCGCGAGCAGATCGACGGTGCCGGCGTCGACCTTGAGCTTCGTGATCGCGTGGTCCTTCGGCCCGGCGGGCAGGAACGGGACGTCGAGCTCGTCCTCGAGGTCGAACGTGCCCGCGCGGCCCGTCGCGTGCGCCGTGACGCGCAGGTGCGCGCCGCCGACGGGCAGCGTCGCCTTCGCCTTGAACACGACGGTCTCGGAGCGGCCGTCGTCGAGCGTGACGCGGCCGGAGTCCTTGCCTCCGAACGCGATCGGCGGCTGCACCGACTTCGGCATCGTCAGGCCGGCGAGCGCGAGGACACTCGAGTCGAGCTTGACGTCGACGGTGAGCGGGCCGCCCGACATGTTCGTCAGGAACACCGGGATCTCGAGCTCGTCGTTCTGCGTGACGAAGCGAGGGAACGTCGTCTCGACGACGAGCGGGTCGCGCACGGTGACATCGGCCTCGGCACGGCCGATCTTGGTCGCGCTCGCCGTGATCGCCATGACGCGGACCTGGCCGCGGTACTGCGGGATCTGGAACGGGATCGTCACCTTGCCGTCGGCGCCGACCGGCACGATGCCGGAGAACAGCGCGACCGGCTTCACCGGCTGCACGCGGTCCTTGCCGAGCGCGCCGCCGCCTTCGGCCTCGGCCTCCATGTCATCGCCGCCGCCGGTCTTCGACGAGGCGCCGGCCGGGTTGTGCAGCATCGTCCAGCCGATCGTCTCGTACGTCTCGACGCCGAGCCCGTGCTTGCCGAACAGCTGCGCGAGCGGATCGGGCGTCTTGAAGCTGGTCAACGACAGGATGCCTTCATCGACGACCGCGACCATCGCGTACGACCCCGCCGCCGCATCGAGCTTGACGGTGAGCGGGCTGTTCGAGCGCACCTCCTTCGGCACCTCGAGCTTCACGGCCTGCGTGAACTGCGTCGGCTTGATGGGCACATCGAGCACGCCGAACGCGCGGTCTGGCAGGAAGGCGTCCTTGCTCTCGAGGTGCGGATCCTTGACGAGGAACGCGCTGACATAGACGTTCGGCGCGTACTGGTCGAGCGTGAAGCTCCACGCGAGGTCGCCGCTCGCCGCGTCCTTCCACTCCGCGGTCACGAGGTGATCCGTCTCGACGGTCCACAGCACGCGGCCCTTGTACGGCGCCTTCGCGTGCACGGTGATCGCCTTGCCGACCTCGGCGTCTTTGCCCGCATCGAGCTTGAGCTGCGTCGGACGGTTCGGGCGCGGCGTCGTGTCGCTCGCGCCGCCGTCGCCGTAGCCGTAGTACTCGTACGAGTAGTCGCCGTCGAGCACGAGGTCCGTGCGCGCCTTGCCCGCCTTGATCCGCACGACGTAGCCGGCCGCGGGCTCTCCCGGCGTCACGTCGAACGTGAACTTGCCGCCCTCGACCTTCGCGACGAGCTTGCCCTCGGGCACCTCGCGCAGGTAGCGGTCGTAGCGCGACTCGCCGCTGTCGTCGTCGTAGCCGTAGCCGTAGTCGGCCTCGAGGTGCAAGAGCTCGACGTCGAGCTGCTTCGTCGCGCCGGGCGCGAGCTTGCCATCCCAGTCGACGACCAGGCCCTCGACGGTGAACGGCGTGCCCGCCTGCGCGCTCGTCGCCTTCGTCTTCACGCCGATGTAGAAGCGCTCGGGGTGGAGCGTCATCTGCGCTTCCTTCACGGTCGCGCGGCCGCTGCCGGCCTCGAGCACCGCCGCGGTCGCGGTCAGCGTGCCCGTCTGCGTGAACGCGGTGCCGCCCTCGGGATCGGGACACGCGATCGTGACCTTGCCCGCCGGATCGAGCTGGTCGCGCGCCTCGCCGAGCGAGACCTGCTTGCCCTTCGGCTCGATGCCGTACGTCAGGTCGCCGTTCTGCGCGGGCGAGAAGCGGTCGGGGGTGATCGTGCACGTCAGCTCGACGCCGGAGTCCATCGCGTTGCCGCCGAACAGGTAGTGCGCGGCGACGTCGAACACGGCCTTGTCACCGACGAGCGCGTCCTGCTTCTTCGGCGTGACCTCGACCTTCATGCGCTCGGGGACGAACTCCTCGACCTGCAGGTTGTAGGCGGCGAGCGCCTTGTCGGCGACGCTGAGCTCGACGCGCCACAGGCCGGTATCCGCGAACGCGGGGAAGTCGTGGTCGAGCGTGATCACGCCGCCCGGGTTCGTGTGCAGCAGGACCTTCTTCACGACCTTCGCGCGCGGGTCGATGATCTTCGCGTCGATCGGCAGCGCCGCATCCGGCGCCTTGTCCTTCTGATCGCGCACGATCGCGACGACGTGCGCCGTGTCGCCGGGCCGGTACACGCCGCGGTCGCTGTAGATGCTCGCGCGATATGGGGTGTCGGTGACGTACGGCGTGCCACTCGTCGACGAATCGGCGAGGTCCGCCTTCAGATCGCTGTAGCGGATGTACGTCAGGTCATCGCCGCGCCGCGCGATCAGCGCGAACGGCTCCGCCTGATCCGGATCGGCATCGGCATTCGCGGCGAGCCGGCAGCCGCTCGCGCCGCCCGTCGAGCAGCGCGCGACGACCTTGCCGCTCTTGCGCACGAGCGAGACGTCGACGCCATCGAGCGGCTCCGCGTCTTCCATCCCGAGCGCCCACACCTGCACCATCTGGTCGTAGGGCTTGCCCGGCGGCGACGACTTCTTCGCGACCAGCGACATGTTCGTCAGCAAGATGCGCGAGCTCGCCTGCACGCCGACGCCCACCAAGCGCAGCTCGAGCACGCCCTTCGTCGTCGCGGGCAACATCGACGCGACATCGAGCCACGTCGTCGTCGTCGCATCGGCGTCGCCCTTGAGCTGGATCGTCTTCGTCAGGATCACGTTGCTCGTGCGCTCGTCGGCCGCGTCGCCGCCGTCGTTGCTCATCCAGAACACGAGGTTCTCGGGCGGGATCTCGCGTACGACGAGGTTCACCGCCTCGACGTTGAGGTGCTTGATGCCGAGGTTGTTCCACGCGCTGCGCGGCAGGTAGCGCCCGCTCGCCGCGAACGCGAGCTGCGGCTTGCGCGCCGCGACGCTGAAGCTGCGCGAGAACGGCGCGAGCACGACGCCGCCGTCGACCGAGGCCGCACCGGAGTCGATGCGCATCGTGTACGCGCCGCGCTTGAAGTCGCCGAAGATCCGGAAGCCGGCGCGCCCCGGCGTCATGTAGACCTTCTTGACCGCCGGCGTGAAGTGGATGCGCGACAAGGCCGTCTCGTCGAGCTGGCAGCGCTCGGACAGGTTGTAGTAGCCCTCGTCGCCGTAGTACGAGCGGTTGCCGGCGGGCGCGGCGCTGTCGTCGCACACGATCTCGATGTAGAAGCCGTTCGCGCCCTCGACGACCTGCGCGGTCTTGATCGCGACGGTCTTGTCATTGCTCACGACGTACTCCGCGCTCGCGGCCGGGCTCTTCGTGCCGAGCGCGCTCGCCACGCCCTTCGTCGCCAGCGCGAGCTTGCTGCCGAGCTTCATCCGCGGATCGGTGATCTGCAGCGGCAGCAGGTGGTTGTCGCGCGTCGGCAGCACGGCGATGCCGGCGGGCGCGTGCCCGTCGACGGTGACGGCGAGCGCGGCCTTCGCGACGTTCGGCAGCACGGCGCCCGAGAAGCTGACCTCCATCGTCACCTTGTGGTGCTCGACGTCGAGCGCGGTCGGCGCCCAGCCCAGCAGCGCGAACGCGGGCGTCTTGAAGCTGTACGTCCAGCTCTCGCCCTTCGCGGGCGTGACGACGCCGTCGCGCGTCTCGAGCGCCTGCAGGTCGACCTTGTACTCGGTCGCGAACGCGAACGGCCGCGCGGGCGTGAACGTCAGCTCGCTCGGCCCCGAGTAGCTCAGCGAGCCGGCGATCTCGGGCGTGATCACGAGCTTCGTCTTCGCGCTGACGCCGCCGACCATCTGCGGGTCGATGATCGGCGTCGCGAGCTCGACGACCACCGCCGTCGGCACCACGCCCTCCGCGCCCAGCACGTTGATCACCGGCGCCAGCTTGTTCGGCGTGACGGGCGGCAGCTTCGGCGCCTCGTCACCCTTCGGCGCGGCGGTCGCGCCCTTGGCGACGGGCGGCGGCGCCGACCCCATCTCGTCGAGCTTGGACTTGTGCCCTTTGCAACCCACCAGGGCCGCGATCACCACGGCGCAGCTGACAATCCTCATCCTGATCCTCTATGAGCCGCTGAACGCTCGAACCCCCGCGAGCATTCCAGGGCCGCGCCACCATATCATCCGGCTGATGTCCTCCGACCACCGGCGCGCGCTCGTGTTGCTCGCGCTGTGCGGCGTGTTCTGGTCGACGGCCGGCGTGCTGATCAAGCTCGTCAGCTGGAACAGCGGCGCGATCTGGGGTGCCCGCTCCGCGATCGCGGCCGTCACGCTCTACGCGGTCCGCCGCCCGTCGTTTCGCAAGATCTCGCGCTACGAGTGGATGGCCGCGATCGCGCTCGCCGCGACGACCGGCCTGTTCATCGTCGCGAACAAGCTGACGACCGCTGCCAACGCGATCCTGATCCAGTACTCCGCGCCGATCTGGGTCGCGCTGTTCGGCCAGTGGCTGCTCGGCGAGCGCGCGACCCGCCTCGACTGGCTGACGATCGCGGTCGTCCTGTTCGGCGTCGGCCTCTTCTTCTTCGAGCACCTGACGATGGACCACGTTGCGGGCAACGTCGTCGCGCTGGCCGCGGGCGTCACGTTCGCGGCGAACGCGATGTTCCTGCGCAAGGTCGCGCTGTCGAGCACGGCCGAGCTCCCGACCGACCCGCTGCGCCCGCTGTTCCTCGGCAACATCGTCGGCGCCGTGCTCGGCCTGCCGTTCATGTTCTTCGGGCACCTCCCCGACCTGACCGGCATCGGCGCGCTCGTCGCGCTCGGCACGGTGCAGCAGGCGGCCGCCTACCTCTGCTACGCGGCCGGTATCCGCCACGCGACGGCGCTCGAAGGCATCCTGATCCCGGTGATCGAGCCGATCCTGTCGCCGATCTGGGTCGCGCTCGTCGTCGGCGAGATGCCGGGCGCGTGGGCGCTCGCGGGCGGCGCGATCGTGCTCGGTGCCGTCACCGCGCGCGCCACCATGGGCCGCAAGCGCTAGAGTCGCGCGCATGGACGAGCGGTTGACCGACCTCGAGATCAAGGTCGCGTATCAGGACAAGACGATTGCCGACCTCGAGGCCCTCGTGCGCGGCTTCGGCGTGCGCCTCGATCAGATGGCGCGCGAGCTCGAGCAGCTCAAGAGCGCGGTGAAGTCCCCCGAGGTCCCGCTCGGCCCGCCGACCGAGAAGCCGCCGCACTACTAGCTCACTCGGTGTGCGTGCCGTGCGGCAGCGGCGGGTCGTACTTCCCGTTGCCGTTCGCGTCGAGGAAGATCGGGTTCGTCAGCGCGAACGGGTGGACGGTGACGTCCTTGCCGCCGACGACCGGCGCGAGCGCGCCGTCGCCCTCGACGCGCACGACGACGTAGGTGTCGGCGGGGACGGTGATATCGAGGTTCTGGCGGAAGCGCTCGACGTGGTCGGATGGCGCGACGTCGAGGCGCTTCCACTCCTTGCCCGCGACGTAGACGATCACGCGCGACACCGAGATCCACGGCGCGGCGCGCACGGCGATCGTCGCGGTGGCGTGGCCGCCCGGTGCGGGGGCGAGGTCGCCGATGCCGGTCGTGCCGACCGTGAAGTCGACGAACGGGCCGGTCGTGAAGAACGCGTGGTGCGCCTTGACCGCCTTCGCGACGTCGGCGGGCGTGATCGTCGCCGGATCGTCCTTGTCGACCAGCACGTAGTTCCGCGGGTAGCCGCCGAGGTTGTAGGTGAGGTGGTGGGTGTCGGAGTTGCCGGTACCCGTGACGAGGTGGCCGCGATCGAGCAGCGCGAACCAGTCCTGCATCACGCGCTCGACCTTCTTGCGGTTCGTGTCCTGGTAGCCGTTGAGGATCTCGAGCGCGTCGAAGTCGTAGGAGAACCCCTTGCGCGTCGACTTGTCGGCGGAGTCGTCGAACTTGCCGAGGATGAAGTAGCCGGTCGCGGTCTCGAGGCGCGGGTGATGGACGTCGATGACCGCGGCGGGCGCGGTCTCGCGGACCTGCTTGAAGATGTCGGCCGGCGTCTTGTGCTTCACCGGGATCGCGCCGTGCCCTTCGGTCTCCATCTCGTGCGGCAGCGGGAACGCGCCGAAGTGGCCCCAGTCACCGGTCGTGATCTCGTCGCCGGTCGCGGTCGCGAGGTACTTCTCCGCGTGCAGCTCGCTGATCACCGGCCCGTAGTTCGAGACGACGTTGTGGTCGGTCGAGACGATCATGTCGACGCCGTCGGAGGCGAACTCGTAGACGCGGTCGCGCATCGGCACGCGCGAGTCCGGCGAGCTGGCCGCGTGCACGTGGAAGTCCGCCGACAGCCAGTGCGGCGACTCGACCACGTGCTTGAGGCGCGCGTGGATCTGCACGCCTTCGGTCGTGACGTGGACGCGGTCGGTCTCGATCGTCCACTCGATGCCGCGCGAGAACGTGACGTCGTAGGTGCCGATCGGCACGGGCACCACGCCCACCCCGCCGAGCGAGAACACGCGGTTGTACGCGGCGAGCGAGGTGTCCTCCTCGGTGCCGATGTCGCCCTTCGACAGCTTCGGATCGTGCGTGCCGCGCACGCCGAGGATCGTCAGCTTGCCGGGCATGCGCTCGCCGGTCGCGTCGTCGACGATCTCGAACGAGAGGCCGCCGTGCTCGACCAGCTTCGGCAACTCGGCGCCGCTCCCGGGCACGGTGAGGCCGCCCGAGCCGGCGGCGAGGTGCTCGGCGCCGGAGGCGCGCGTCGACACCGAACCGGCCGTATCCGGCCGACACGCCCCGAGAATCAGCAGCCACCCCCAGCGCATTTCGGGAATCGTATCAAACGCTGTAAGGTTTTCCGGACGTGGCGACCTTGGAGGGCATGTGCTGTTGTGCCGACTGGGTCGCGCGCCTGGCCCGCGACCATGCGGGGCAGCTCGCCGCGGTCGCCCGCCGCGAGGGCGCGAGCGCGATCGATGCCCTCGACCTCGTCCAGGACGCGTTCCACACGTTCCTCGCGCGCCCCGACTCCGACCGCCTGCGCGACAAGCCCGACGAGGCCGCGCGCCTGCTCGCGGTGATCGTCAGGAACGCGGCGCGCAACCATCGCCGCCGGCATCATCGTGCGCGCCCGCACGTCGAGCTCGAGGAGGTCGCGCTCGCCGCCGAGCAGGCGCCGCCGGATCCGTTCGAGCACGAGCGCCTCGGCCGCTGCATGGCGCGCCTCGGTGACATCCATCGCCACGTGATCACGCTGCGCGTGCTCGAGGAGCTCAGTGGCGACGAGGCCGCGACCGAGCTCGGCGTGTCGACGAATCACGTCGCCGTGCTGCTGCATCGCGCGCGCAAGCAGCTCGCCGACTGCATGAACGCGGCCTAGGGTGCCGCGATCGCCGTGTCGCCCGCGAGCGCGCGGTCGAGCATGCCCGCCACGAACTTGCGCGGGCGCGCCCCGACGAAGCGGCCGACCTCGCGGCCATCGCGCCACAGGACGACGGTCGGCATCGCCTTGACGGCGAGCTGCTGCGCGAGCATCGGGTCGTGATCGACGTCGATCTCGACGACGCGGATCCGATACTCGGCCGCGAGGGTCTCGAGGACGGGCTTCAGCTGGCGGCAGGGGCCGCACCAGGCGGCGGTGAAGTCGAGCAGGACGAGGCCGGGAGTCGATAGATCCATGAATGGAGAGGTCTCGAGGCGTGCGCGGATGACACAGTTTATTACGTTAGAAATCCTCACTGGATCGGGGGAGTGCCGGGGCGGAAATCCATGCTTATCTGGCCCGTGAGCCCATGCTGACCGAGCCCGAGCCAGCTGCCGCCGCCCCCACGCGGCGGTCGTCGCCGGCGCTCGGCGATCACCTCGCGGCGCTGCTCGATGCGGTCGCGGAAGGCATCACGGTGCAGGACGCGAGCGGCGCGCTCGTGCACGCGAACGAGGCGGCGGCGGCGCTCGTCGGGTTCGCGAGCGGCCGGGAGCTCGTCGAGGCGGACGGCCCGACGCTCGTCGCGAAGTTCGAGATGTTCGACGAGGTGGGCAAGGCGGTGTCGCTCGCGGATCTGCCGGGCCGGCTCGTGCTGGCGGGCGAGACACCGCCGGATCGGCTGCTCCGGTTCCGGCTGCGCGACGGCGGCGGCGAGCGGTGGGCGCTCGTGCGTGCGCGGCCGATGCGCGGGCCGAACGGCGAGCGGTGGGCGGTGAACACGTTCCGCGAGGTCACCGAGCAACGCGCGGCGCGCGCGCTCGTCGAGGAGAACGGCAAGCGGCTCGAGCTCGCGCTCTCCGCGGGAGCGATGGGCGTATTCGAGTGGCGGATCTCCGAGGGCCGCGTCGTGTGGTCGCCGGAGATCGAGCGCATGCACGGGATTCCCGCCGGCAGCTTCGACGGCACGTTCGAGGCGTACCAGCGCGACATCCACCCCGAGGACCGCGAGCACGTGATCAAGACCGTGCAGCAGACGCTCGAGACGCGCGGCGGCCACGAGCTGCAGTACCGGATCGTGCGGCCCGACGGGCAGGTGCGCTGGCTGCAGGCGCACGGGCACCTCGTGTGCGACGAGGCCGGCTCGCCGCAGCGGTTGATCGGCGTGTGTCGCGACGTGACGGATCAGCGCGGCGCGGAGCTCAACGCGGCACGTCTGCTGGCCGCCGAAGTGGCGCAGCACGAGGCGGAGAAGGCGAGCTCGCAGCTGCAGTCGATCTTCAACGGCATCACCGATCCGTTCAGCGTGCTGGATCGCGAGCTGCGCATCGTCTACGTCAACGAGACCGGCGCGCGGCAGATCGGCAAGACGCCGCGCGAGCTGATCGGCCAGCGCATCTGGGACCTCGTGCCGGAGGCGAAGGACAGCTCGTTCCACCGCGCGTATCAGCGCGTGCTCGAGACGCGCAAGACGCTGTCGGTCGAGGAGTACTACGCGCCGTGGGACCGCTGGTACGAGTCGACGATCTACCCGATCCTCGACGGCATCGCCGTGTTCTCGCGCGATGTCACCGTCCGCAAGAGCGCGATGGAGCTGACGGCGCGGATGGGCACGCACGCCGCGCTGCGCGCCGATATCAGCGGCATCCTCTCCGACGAGCGCGAGATTCCGGCGACGCTGCGTCGCACGTGCGAGGCGCTGGTCGAGCACCTCGATGTCGCGTTCGCGCGCGTGTGGACGCTCGACGAGACCGGTACGACGCTGATCCTGCAGGCGAGCGCCGGCATGTACACGCACACCGACGGCGGTCATCGCGCCGTGCCCGTCGGCAAGTTCAAGATCGGTCGCATCGCGATGCACAAGCGGCCGCACCTCTCGAACGACGTGCAGCACGACCCCGAGGTCGGCAACCCGGAGTGGGCCGCGCGTGAGGGCATGATCGCGTTCGCCGGGTATCCGCTGCTCGTCGACGGCAAGCTCGTCGGCGTGCTCGCGATGTTCGCGCGCCACGCGCTCCCCGAGGACACGACGAGCGCGCTCGGCTCGATCGCGGACCTCGTCGCGCAGGGCCTCGTGCGCAAGCGCACGGAGCTCGAGCTCCAGCACCGCCTCGAGGACCTCGCGCGCAGCAACAGCGAGCTCGAGCAGTTCGCGTACGTCGCGTCGCACGACCTGCAGGAGCCGCTGCGCATGGTCGCGAGCTACAACCAGCTGCTCGCGCGGCGCTACAAGGGCAAGCTCGGCAGCGACGCCGACGAGTTCATCGGCTTCACGGTCGAGGGCGTCACGCGGATGCAGCGGTTGATCAACGACCTGCTCGCGTACTCGCGCGTCGGCACGCGGTTCGCGGAGCGCGTCGAGATCGACCTGCAGAAGATCTACGAGATCGCGATCGGCAACCTGCAGCGCGCGATCCACGACGCCGGCGCGACGGTGACCTGCTCGAACCTGCCGTACGTGCTCGCCGACGAAGGCCAGATGATCCAGCTGCTGCAGAACCTGATCGGCAACGCGATCAAGTTCCACGGCGACGAGCCGCCGAAGGTCGAGGTCGGGCAGCGTCCCGACGGCGCGTTCTACGTCAAGGACAACGGCATCGGCATCGATCCGCAGTTCTTCGATCGCATCTTCGTCATCTTCCAGCGGCTGAACCCGCGCGAGAAGTATCCGGGCACCGGCATCGGTCTCGCGATCTGCAAGAAGATCGTCGAGCGCCACGGCGGCAAGATCTGGGTCGAATCCACGCCAGGGCAGGGGTCCACGGTGTTATTCACGATCGGTCACGTGAGGAGAGTTGCACCGTGAGCAGCCTGAAGCCCATCGAGATCTTGCTCGTCGAAGACAACGCCGCCGACGTCCGCCTGACCGAGGAGGCGCTCAAGGAGGGCAAGGTGCGCAACAACCTGCACGTCGCGCGCGACGGCATGGAGGCGCTCGAGTTCCTCAAGCGGCAGGGCAAGCACGCGAACGCGACGCGCCCGGATCTGATCCTGCTCGACCTCAACCTGCCGCGCCGCGACGGGCGCGAGGTGCTCGCCGAGATCAAGAACGACCCGGACCTCAAGCTGATCCCGGTCGTCGTGCTGACCACGTCGTCGGCCGAGGCGGACATCCTCAAGAGCTACAAGCTCCACGCGAACTGCTACATCACGAAGCCGGTCGACCTCGAACAGTTCGTCAGCGTCGTGAAGTCGATCGACGACTTCTGGCTGACGGTCGTCAGGTTGCCGTCGGAGATCTCATGAAGATCCTGCTCGTCGAGGACAATCAGGCCGATGCGCGGCTGTTCTCCGAGCTGCTCTCCGAGCTGTCTGGCAAGCCGTTGTCGCTGACGCACGCGACGACGCTGGAGGCCGCGCTGCGCATCGTCGGCGAGCACGACGTCGTGTTCCTCGATCTGTCGCTCCCCGACGCGCACGGCCTGTCGACCCTGTCGCGCATGGTCGCGGCGGCGCGCCACGTGCCGATCGTCGTGCTCACCGGCACCGATGACGCGAAGATCGCCGTCGAGGCGATGAAGGCCGGCGCGCAGGACTACCTGACGAAGGGCGACATCACGCCCGCGCTTATCCAGCGCACCGCGCGCTACGCCGTCGAGCGCAAGCTCCACGAGGAGAACGCGCGCCAGCTCGCGGTCTCGGATCAGGCCGCGGTACGCGCGAGCTTCCTGTCGTCGCTGATGACGGCGATCAACGCCTCGTTCGACCTCGGCCACACGCTGCCGCAGGTCGCGCGCCTGCTCGTGCCGACGCTCGGCGACTTCTCCGTCATCGACCTCGTGCGCGACGGCAGGATCGAGCGCCTCGCGTGGGCCGCCGCGAACCCGGCGCACGAGCCGGCGGTGCGCGAGCTCGCCTCGTACGTCCCCGGCCCCGCCAGCCCGCGCAGCCCGGTGCTCGCCGCGATCGAGAAGGGCACGACGGTGGTGCTGCCGGAGGTCGACTACGACACGCTCGCGCCGAGCTCGCGCTACCTCGAGCTCGCGAAGGAGCTGCGGATCCGCTCCGGCATGGTCGTGCCGCTGATCTCGCGCGGCCGCGTGATCGGCGCGATGACCGGACTGATGGGCGCGTCGCAGCGCGTGTACACCGATGACGTGCGCCGGCTCGCCGAGGACGCCGCGGAGCGCATCGCGATCGGCATCGACAACGCGTCGCTGTACGCGGAGGCCCAGCGCGCGATCCGCGGTCGCGACGAGCTGCTCGCCGTCGTGTCGCATGACCTGCGCAACCCGCTCAACATCATCGCGCTCGCGCTGCAGATGATGGAAGGCGACGTCGCCACGGTGCCGAGCGCGCTGCCGCGGGCGAAGCGCGGCGCCGACCGCATGCTGCGGCTGATCGAAGATCTGCTCGATGTCGCGCGCATCGATAACGGCACGCTGCGCGTCGAGGCGACGCGCATGGATGTCGTCGCGGTGCTCGAGGATCAGCTCGAGCAGCACCGCGTGCTCGCCGCGGATCGCCGGATCACGCTCGTCCGCGACTTCGAGCGCGGGCTCGGCCACGCGCACGCCGATCGCCACCGCATCGGGCAGGCGCTCGCGAACCTCATCGGCAACGCGCTCAAGTTCACGCAGCCGGGCGGCACGATCCGGATCGGCGCCGACGTGCGCGGCGACAAGGTCGCGATCTGGGTCTCCGATACGGGCCCGGGCATCCCGAGCGAGCACCTCGGTCACATCTTCGACCGGTTCTGGCAGCCGCAGCAGCGGCGCGACGGCGTCGGCCTGGGCCTCGCGATCGTCAAGGGCATCATCGATGCGCACGGCGGCGCGATCGAGGTCGAGAGCACCGTCGGCGTCGGCACGACGTTCCGGTTCACGCTGCCGCGCGTCGAGCCGCGCGCCGTCACCGCGCGGCCGAGCGGCGTCTACGTCGAATGACGACGAGCAGCGCCGCCGCGAACGGCCACGCCGCCCCGCTGCCGCCCGCCGAGCACGAGTAGTAGCTCTTCTCGCCGCCGGCGCCGCCCGAGCCCGAGCCGGTATCGCCGAGGCCCTCGCCCGCGAGCGCGACCATCGCGGTTCCGCCATCGTAGTCGACGGCGAAGCTCGCCTGCTTCGGGCCGACGCTGTGCGCCTGCAGCACGACGAGCCAGCTCGCCGATGCGGTCGGCTGGATCATCGCGTTCGCGGGCTGCTGGACGATCGCGAAGTCCGCCGCATCGGGGCCCTCGATGCGCGCGTTCGACACCGTGATCGGCGCGGTCGAGCAGTTCGACAGATCGACGGTCTGGCCGATCGTCGTCGAGTCGACTGGATTCGAGCCGAAGTCGAGCGAGTCGGGCGTCGGCGACACGCCCGCATCGAGCCCGTCGACCGAAAGGTTGATCATGTGCGGGGTGCCGCCGGGGATGTCGGTCGTGACCATCATCGTCGAGACCTGGTACCCCGCGGCGGTCGGCGACGCCTTGACCGAGAACATCAGCGTCGAGGCGCCCGCGCCCTGCACGGTCGTCGGCAACGTGGGCAGCGTCGCCGCGAACGGCGCATCGGGCTGCGTGATCGACTGCACCTTGAACGCGCCCTCGTCGTTGCCGATGATCGTGAACGACTGGTCCTGCGACTGTCCCGCGCACACCGGGCCGAAGTCGATGTCGCCGTCGGGCGTGACCGCCATCGACGTGGCGAGCGCGCGCGCCGTCACCTGCGCGGTGCGCGTCTGGCCGCCGTCGTACGTGACGGTCATCGTGCCGGTCGCCGACTCCTTCGTCGCGGCCGCGAACGACACG
This sequence comes from uncultured Kofleriaceae bacterium, assembly GCA_964446175.1. GTDB lineage: Bacteria > Myxococcota_A > Polyangia > Haliangiales > Haliangiaceae > JABFXX01. Next base: position 9,503 of record CAYUNM010000004.1, on the reverse strand, counting down.
GTGACGTTCGTCGACGCGCCCGCGCCGAGCGTCATCGCGCCCGGGTTGGTCGCCGTCAGATCCGTGCCGGTCAAGCTCACGCTCTCGAGCTGCATCGATGCGCCGCCGCTGTTCTGCAGCGCGACGCTGAGCTGTACCGGCTCGCCGACGCGCGTCGTCGGCAGCGTCACGGGCGCGGGCGCGATCGTCAGGTTCGAGTCGATGCCGTTGCACGCGAGCGGCACCGTCACCTGCGGCGTGCTCGGATCGTTGCTGTTGACGACGAAGCTGCCGGTCAACGTGCCGACCGCCGTCGGATGGCACACGAGCGCATACGGCTGCGATCCGCCGCCGCCGACCGTGTATCCGCTCGTCGGCCCCGAGACGATCGTGAAGCCCGGCGAGATCGACACCGAGCTGACGGTCATCGTCGAGCCGCCCGTGTTCGTCACGCTCAGCCCGACCGCCGTCGAGTCCGTGTTGCGGCGCACGTCGCCGAAGTTGATCGAGCTCGGCTGCACGCTGATGTGGATCGGCGGCGGCGTGCCCGTGCCGGTCAGCGTCACGAGCTTCGTCGACGCGCCGTTGTTGAGCGTGATCGTGACCGTGCAGCTGACGGTGCCGGCGACGGTCGGCATGAACGTCGTCGTGAAGCTGTACGCGTTCATGTCCGTCGTGCAGCAGATGGCGGGGCAGATGACGCCGCTCCCGGCCGGGCAGGTGCACGTATCGCAGATGCGATAGACCTCGGCCGGCAGTCCCGGCGCGTTGACGGAGAAGTCCGGGCAGCTCTCCGAGATCGCGGTGACGTAGTCGTCGTTGTTTCCCGCAGCGGGACTGATCGTGAACGTGAACGGCCCGCTCGTCTGACCGACCTGCAGCGTTCCGAAGTCGTGGCTGGTCGTCGCCATCACGACCGCCTCCTGCGCCGTCGACGACAGGTTCGGCTCGCCCTGCTGGCACGCGCCAAGAATCACGAGGAAAACGACGACGGCCCGCACGTCCGTCAGCATCGGGCGCGCGAGGCGCGCTGTCAAACCCGCTTTCTTCGCAGCCGCACATGCACCTACCCGGATCGTTTGACTCGGCGCCCCTCATCACGAATGATCGGCCCGTGATCGGTACGCTCGCGGGGAGTTACCGCATCGTCGACACGATCAGTGTCGGCGGCATGGGCACCGTCTACCGCGCGGAGCACACGCTGCTCGGCCGCCTCGCCGCGGTCAAGATCCTCAACCCCGAGATGTCGACCTCACGCGACATCGTCAATCGCTTCTTCAACGAGGCGCGCGCGACCACCAGCATCAAGCACCCCGGCATCATCGAGGTCTTCGACTTCGGCTACCTCGCCTCCGGCCACGCCTACCTCGTGATGGAGCTGCTCGAGGGCGCGCCACTCTCGACGCGCAACAAGCACCGCGGCCCGATCCCCGACTACGAAGCCGCCGCGATCCTGCGCGGCATCTGCAGCGCGCTCACCGCCGCGCACGCCAAGGGCATCGTCCACCGCGACCTCAAGCCCGACAACATCTTCCTGATCCCCGATCCCGACTCGCAGCTGGGCGAGCGCCCCAAGCTGCTCGACTTCGGCATCGCCAAGCTCACCGACATCGGCCTCGCCGGTACGGCGACCAAGACCGGCGCCGTCATGGGCACGCCGACCTATATGTCGCCCGAGCAGTGCCGCGGCACCGGCGACGTCGACCACCGCGCCGATCTCTACTCGCTCGGCTGCATCTTCTACGAGCTCGTCACCGGCCGCCCGCCCTTCATCGACCGCGGCGCGGGCGAGCTGATCGGCGCGCATCTCTACATGCAGCCCGACCCGCCGTCGCGCTTCATGGCCGGGCTGTCGCCCGAGGCCGACGCCCTCATCATGGCGCTGCTCGCGAAGAACCCGGCCGACCGCCCGCAGACAGCCGCCGACCTCGCGCAGCGCCTCACGCCACTCGCGGCCCGCGGCGGCCTCGCCTCCGGCGCGCACTGGGAGGGCACGCGGCCGTCGCTGCCCTACGTGTCGGCGCACCCGAGTGACGTCACGCGCCACCCGACGCCCGGCTCGCTGCCGATGCCAACGCCGCTGCGCGGACCGATGCCGACGCCCGGCTCGATGCCGATGCCGACGCCGATGGGCGGGCCGATGCCGACGCCCGGCTCGATGCCGATGCCGACGCCGATAGGCGGACCGATGCCGACGCCGATGGGCGGGCCGATGCCGACGCCGATGGGCATCGCGAGCCCGACCGGCGGCGCGCGCACCGCGACGGCCTCGACGACGGATCCGACGACACTCTCGGGCGCCGCAAGCCAGGTCACGCGCGCCGGCGGCAGCAGCAAGCGCGTGCTCGCGATCGCGGGCGCGGTGGTGCTCGTCGGTGCGGCCGCGCTGACGTTCGCGTTCGCGCGCGGTGGCTCGTCGAGAGACGAGAAGCCGGCGCAGGTGGAGCCGGCGAAGGTGCAGACGAACGTCGAGCCCGTGAAGGTGGAGCCCGCGCAGGTGGAGCCCGCGAAGGTGGAGCCCGCGAAGGTGGAGCCCGCGACTACACCCGACAAGCCCGTCGCGACCACACCCGACAAGCCCGTCGCGACCACACCCGACAAGCCCACCGACACGACCACCGCAGCCAAGCCCACCGACACGACCACCGCAGCCAAGCCGACGACGACGACCACGACCGCGGCCAAGCCGACGACGACGACCACGACCGCGGCCAAGCCGACGACGACGACCACGA
>CAYUNM010000004.1:0-6689 GCA_964446175.1 uncultured Kofleriaceae bacterium | reverse complement strand
CCGCAGCCAAGCCGACGACGACCGCGGCCAAGCCGACGACGACGACCACGACCGCGGCCAAGCCCAGCAAGCCCACCAAGCCCGCGAAGCCGACCAAGCCCGCGAAGTCCGACAACCCCCTCCTCGAAACGGACGTCGATTGACCAAGCTGACCTCCCTGCTCGCGCTGGCGACCGCCGGCTCGCTCGCGTCCGCGCAGCTCGCGTCCGCCCAGCCCGCGCCCGCGCCCGGCGGATCTGCGCCCGCGCCCGCGACCGACAAGCTCGATGCGAAGCAGCTGATGGCCTCGGGCCTCAAGCTGTACGCCGCGAAGGACTATCTGGGCGCGCTCGCGGTGTTCAAGGACGCGTACGAGAAGTTTCCGAGCTCGAAGATCCTGCTGAACATCGGCACGACGGAGAAGGCGCTCGGGCGCAACGCCGATGCGGCGAACACGTACCAGCGGTATCTCGATGCGGCGGATGCGGATGCGGCGAAGCGGCCGCTGGTCGAGAAGGAGCTGGCGGAGCTCGATCCGAAGCTCGCGATCGTCGAGATCAAGGCGTCGCTCGCGGATGCAGAGATGCAGATCGGCGACGAGCCGTGGCATCCGGCGGCGGAGCTGTCGCGGTACCGGGTGGAGCCGGGGAAGATCACGATCCGCGCGCGCAAGACGCGGTTCCAGCCGTGGGAGAAGACGGTGGACCTGACGCCGGGAGCGTCGACGAGCTTGTCCGTCGATCTCGTCGCGGAGCCGCAGGCGGTCACGACGACCACGAGCGCGGTGGTGCCCGTCGGGACGGGCGTCGCGGCGCAGGTCACGCCGGAGGCGCCGCCGTCGCGGTGGGGCGCGATCGCGCTCGCGCACGTCGACATCAAGTACAAGGGGGCGGCGGGCGTGGTCGGGGCGACGGCGCACCTGACGGGCGGACTGTCGGGCGAGGTTGCGGCGATCCTCGGGCCGTCGTCCGGAGCGTATCTGGGTGCGCGGTACCGGCTGATGACGGGAGCGTTTCATCCGGTCGTCGCGGCCGGGTTGCCGGTGTTCGTGTCGAGTGGCGCGCGCGTCGGTGTGCGCGGGGCGGGAGGGATCGAGGTCGAGCTGAACCGGCACGTGTCGCTCGTGGCGGAGGTCGGGGTCGAGCACGTGTTCAATCCGCAGCCGAATATTGCCTCGACGCTCTTTGTTCCGGCCGTGGGTGCGCTAGCACGTCTGTGAGATGAAGCTCAAAGCACTGGGGCGTAGTGGCCTCTACGTGTCGGAGATCTGTCTGGGCACGATGACGTTCGGCGGGCAGGGGTACTGGAAGGCGATCGGGGAGCTGGGGGAGCGGGAGGTCGACAAGATCGTCGGCGGTGCACTCGACCGCGGCGTGAACTTCATCGACACGGCGAACGTGTACAGCGAGGGCGAGAGCGAGGCGTTGCTCGGCAAGGCGCTGGCGCGGCTCGCACGGCCGCGCGATCAGATCGTCGTCGCGACGAAGGTCCGCGGGCGGATGGGGCCGGGTCCCAATCAGGTCGGGCTGTCGCGCTATCACATCCTGAGCTCCGTCGATGCGTCGCTCCGGCGGCTCGGGCTCGATCACATCGACCTGTATCAGATCCACGGTGTGGATCCGTCGACGCCGCTCGAGGAGACGCTGCGCGCGCTCGATGACTGCGTCCGCGCGGGCAAGGTCCGCTACATCGGGCTGTCGAACCTGCCGGCGTGGATGATCATGAAGGCGGTCGCGCTGCAGGACGCACACGGCTGGGCGCGCTTCGTGTCCGCGCAGATGTACTACTCGATCGCGGGCCGCGATCTCGAGCGCGAGGTCGCGCCGGTGTGCATGGACCAGGGGCTGGGCATCATGCCGTGGAGCCCGCTCGCGGGCGGCTTGCTCAGCGGCAAGTTCGACATCGGCACCGGTGCGAAGGTCGAGGGCGCGCGGCGCTCCGAGTTCGACTTTCCGCCGGTGGATCGCGTGCGCGCGGCGGATTGCGTGAAGGCGATGAAGGCGATCGGAGATGCGCGCGGGACGAGCGTCGCGCGCGTGGCGCTCGCGTGGCTGCTCGCGCAGCCGCACGTCACGAGCGTGATCATCGGCGCGAAGAACGAGCAGCAGCTCGCCGACAACATCGCCGCGACGGACCTGCAGCTGACGCCCGACGAGCTCGCGCGCCTCGACACGATCAGCGCGCTGCCGCTCGAGTATCCGGGGTGGATGGTCGCGTTCCAGAACCGGGACAAGCGCGGCTAGCGCGGCCAGCGCGGCCAGCGCGGCCAGCGCGGCCGAACCGCGACTTGCCTGCGAACATTTCTTGATCGGGCCCGAACCGGGCTCGGGGCACGAGCGGCACCTTGGCACCGGGCCGGCGCGCCTGATGGACGCCTCACCATGGTCTCCGTGGACGCCCGCGGTGTCATCGGCCACACCTAGAAAACCGCTCATGCAGGCCCCCTCTCAGGAGCTCTGGATCGAGTCGAGCCGCGAGCTTTCCGTACTCGCGGACGAAGGCGGCCGCATCGCCCGGGCCGCGGCGGGCATCCGGGAGGTCGAAGGATGACGGCACCGCTGGTCCTCAACGTCAACGAGCATGTCGCGAACCTGTGCATGGTCACGAAGATGCTGCGCAACGCGGGCTTCCGCGTCGACGAGGCACGCACCGGCAGCGAGGCGATCGCGAAGGCCGGGCACGAAATGCCGGACGTGATCGTGCTCGATGTTCACCTGCCCGACATCAGCGGCTTCGAGGTGTGTCGCCGGCTCAAGTCGAACCCGAAGACAAAGGACATCAAGGTCCTCCACACCTCCGCGCAGCTCGTCAACGCGACCGACAAGCTCGAGGGCGTCGAGGCCGGCGCCGACGGCTACCTCGCGCAGCCGTTCGAGCCGCAGGAGCTGATCGCGAGCGTGCGCTCGCTCGTCCGGTTGCACGCGACGGAGACCGATCTCTCGCAGCGCAACGACGCGCTCGTCGCGGCCGACCGCCGCAAGGACGAGTGGGTCGCGATGCTCGCGCACGAGCTCCGCAACCCGCTCGCCGCGCTGCAGATGGGTCTGCCGCTGCTCGAGCGCTATCCGGCGCACGACGCGGTCGAGGCGCGCACACGCGAGGCGATGCAGCGCCAGCTCACGCAGCTGACCCGGCTCGTCGACGATCTGCTCGACGTCTCGCGCGTCACCCGCGGACGGATCGAGCTCAAGCGCCGGCCGATCGATCTCGCCGCGTTCACGGTGCAGGTCTGCGAGGGCGTGCGCGGCCGCCTGTTCCAGGCGCGCGAGCAGCAGCTCGTCGTCGACGCGCCGGCGTCGCAGGTGTGGGTCTCGGCGGATCCGGGACGGCTCGAGCAGATCATCACGAACCTCCTCGACAACGCGAGCAAGTACTCCGACGGGCGCACGCAGATCCACGTCGTCGTCAGCGTCGAGGACGGGCGCGCGCGGCTGATCGTCCGCGACCAGGGCATCGGCATCGATCCGGCGATGCTCGAGTCGGTGTTCGACCTGTTCGCCCAGGCGAGCGTCTCGCTCGATCGCGCGAGCGGCGGCCTCGGCATCGGGCTCACGCTCGTGAAGGCGCTCGTCGAGCAGCACGACGGCCGCGTGCGTGCCGACTCCGAGGGCCGCGGCCGCGGCACGACGTTCACGATCGAGCTGCCGCTCCAGGACGCACCGGCCGCGACGATGTCCGAGGCGAATCCACGCGCCGAGCACGAGGCGACGCGCATCCTGATCGTCGACGACAACGCCGACGGCCGCGAGATGCTCCGGCTGATGTGCGAGCTGCGCGGCCACGCGGTCGCCGAAGCCGAAGACGGTCACGAGGGCATCGAGCGCGCGCTCGCCGACCGGCCCGACCTCGCGATCGTCGATATCGGGCTCCCCTCGATCGACGGCTACGAGGTCGCACGCCGCCTGCGCGCCGAGCTCGGCTCGAACATCCACCTCGTCGCGCTCTCCGGCTACGGCACCGCCGAGCACCGCGCGCGTGCCACGGCCGCCGGCTTCGACGAGCATGTCGCCAAGCCGATCGACGTCGAGCGCCTGGATCATGTCATTGCGCGCGCACGCGGCCGCCGCCGCGGCTAGACTTGTCGGCAGTGCGCGAACAGCTCGAACGCCTCGGCGTGAAGCGCCTGCTGTTCGCGATCCACGACGTCTCGTTCCCGTCGGATCCCGACGAGGATATCGGCCGCGGCTCTCCGGTCACGCGCGCGGCGGGCCGCCTGTACGCGTACCTCGCCGCGCTTGGCTTCACCGGCATCCAGCTCGGGCCTCAGGGCCAGACCGCGCGCAGCAACCCGTCGCCCTACGACGGCACGATCTTCTCGCGCCACCTCGGCAACATCGCGCTCGGCTCGCTGCGCGGGCTGGTCTCCGATGCGTCGCTCGAGCGCGCGCTGTATCGCGGCGAGCGCGCCGACCCCGCGCACGCGTACGACGTGATGCACGCGCTGGTCGCCGAGGCCTACGCGCGGATGTCGCCGGAGCTGCGCGCGCGCGTCGCCGCGTTTCGCACCGCGAACCCGTGGGTCGAGCCCGATGCCCTGCACGCCGCGCTCTGCGAGTCGTATGGCGGCCGCGGCTTTCGCGACTGGCCCGAGCGCGATCGCGATCCGCGCACGGCCTCCGCCGCCGGCCACGACGCCGCGATCGAGCGCTACTGCCTCGGCCAGCTGCTCGTCCACGAGGAGCACGCACGCCTGCGCGCGCGCCTGCCGCTGCTCCTCTACGGCGACCTCCAGGTCGGCTACAGCGACGCGGACGCCTGGGCCCACCAGCACACGTTCCTTCCCGGCTGGCTCATCGGCGCGCCGCCGAGCCGTACGAACCCCGAAGGCCAGCCGTGGGGCTATCCCGTGCTCGATCCCGACAACCCGGCGAGCCTCGCGCTGGTCGTCGCGCGCGCCGAGAAGGCACTCGCGGAGTACGACTCGCTTCGCATCGATCATCCGCACGGCCTCGTCTGCCCGTGGGTCTACCGCGCCGACGATCCAGACCCGATGGCCGCCGTGCGCGCCGGCTCGCGCCTCCACGAATCCCCCGACCGCGTCGACCTCGCGCGCTACGCGATCGCGCGCCTCCCCCAGCTCGACCGCGCCTGGCCGCGCCACGCCGATCGCTGGGTCCGCACGCTCGACGACGATCAGGTCGCCCGCTACGCCCGCTACCTCGATCCGATCGTCGAGCGCGCGCGCAGCGCTCTCTCCTGCGAGGTGCTCTCGACGATGCCGACGCCACTCGAGCGCGTCCTCGCCCGCCACCACCTCGGTCGCTGGCGCGTCACGCAGAAGGCCGACCTCGACGAGCCGTACGACGTCTATCGCACCGAGAACGTCAACCCCGACGACTGGGTCATGCTCGGCAACCACGACACGGCCCCGATCCTCACCGTGATCGCCTCGTGGCCCGCCGCGAAGCGCGACCAGTGGGCGCGCCACCTCGCGCAGCGCCTCCACCTCGCCGAGCCCGCGCGCCTCGCCTCCGACGGCTTCCTCGCGACCTGCATGCTCGCCGAGCTGTTCATCTCGCGCGCCGAGAACGTCCAGATCTTCTTCGCGGACCTGTTCGGCTACACCGAGCGCTTCAACGTCCCCGGCGTCGTCGCGCCGACCAACTGGACGCTCCGCCTGCCGCCGGACTTTGCCAGCCTCCATGCCTCCCGTCTCGCCGCGGGACGCGCGCTCGATCTGCCACTCGCCGTCGACCTCGCGTTATCATCAGGCGAATGCGGCTCCCCTTCGTCGCGGTAGCTCTCGCTCTCGTCGCCTGCCATCCGTCGGCATCGGTCCAGCGCACGCAGCCGCTCGCGGACCTCAAGACCTACCACGCGGTCGGCCTGCGCATCACCGCCGTCCCCCAGGCCCAGGGTCAGGCCTACTACCTCGAGAACGCGGTCCTCGATCGCGTGCACCGCGCCTGCGGCTTCGAGAACGTGACCCGCTACGGCACCGCGCCCGCCGACCTGATCCTCGACCTCAACGTCACCGCGGCCGGCCGAGGCGGCTCGGGCTGGATCACCAACGCGAACCTCGCGACGATCGACACGCTCCTCGTCCTCTCCGACGGCCAGACCGGCGAGCTCCTCGGCTCCGCCCGCATCCACGGCCAGTCGTCGCAGATGGCGCTGAACAACAACAACCCGGAGCAGCAAGCGGTCGACGTGGTCGCCCAGACGATCGGCGACATGCTCGCGAAGTCCGGCTGCTCCGGCCCACGCCTCGCGAAGGCGCCGCCACCGCCGCCGCCCTCGGGCGACTTCGGCTCCGCGCCGGGCTCGGGCGCCGGCTCGTCGACCACGCCGCCGCCGCCCGCCGACGAGCACCGCGCCGAGGCCGACAAGCTCAACGACCAGGGCAAGGACAAGTTCCGCACCGCCGACCTCAACGGCGCGCTCGCGCTGTTCCAGCAGGCGAACCAGCTCGCGCCGGACCCGCGCTACGTCCTGAACGAGTGCCTCGCGTACGAGGCGATGCAGCAGTGGGACAACGCGATGGCGACGTGCAAGGAAGCGCGCGGCATGAACCCGCCGCCCGACCTGGCCGCGAAGATCGATCACCGCATCGACCTCGTGAAGAACAAGCAGTAGACCGCTCCGCGGAAAGCGCGCAGCCGCCCGAGGTGGCTCCGCTGGAGACGGCAGGCGCGCCGGCTGCGAGATGGCTGGTGCGCCGGCTGCGAGATGGCTGGTGCGCCGGCTGCGAGATGGCTGGTGCGCCGGCT
>CAYUNM010000003.1:268657-301383 GCA_964446175.1 uncultured Kofleriaceae bacterium | reverse complement strand
GGCTTCCAGGTCGTCGACTACACGAACCCGGCATCGCCGCAGCTGCTCGGCAAGTGGGCGCCGACCCCGACGCAGACGAGCCACTCGAACTGGACGACGATGGCCGGCGGCAAGCACATCGCGCTGCACGGCGAGGAAGCGTACGGCGCGCACCTCCACGTGATCGATCTCGCGACGATGCAGCCGATCGCGGAGTGGAAGACGCGCGACTACGTCTCGATCCACAACATCATGGCGTTCGGTACGAAGGCGTACTTCTCGCACTACCAGGACGGCATCCGCGTGCTCGACGTGAGCGATCCGCTGCACCCGACGCAGGTCGGCTACTACAACACGTGGGATCCGCAGGCGGACTACACGTCGAGTGACTTCTTCGAGGGCGCCGTCGGCATCGATGTCGATCGCACGCGTCACCTCGTGTTCGTCGCGGATAGCCCGCGCGGCCTGTTGATCCTCAGCGACGCGACGCCGTAGGCACGCGGCTCAGGGCTGCGTCTGCTTCCAGGCGTCGGTCTGCTGGATGTCGCCGAACCAGCGCAGGACGTTCTTGTGCGCGTCGAGCGGCAGCTTCGCGGGCGCCATGTACATCAGCGGCGCCGCGATCGCGTAGTCGGCGATCGACTGCGCGTCGCCGCACACCCACTTCGACTTCGAGAGCATCGCGTCGAGCACGCTCGCGTACTGGTTCGCGTCGCGCGTCGCGTTCGTGACCGCGTACTCGTTCGGCGCGCCCATGCCGAACATGCCCTTGAGCATGTTCTCCCAGACGAGCGTCCCGAGCGCGTGGCCCCAGTGCGACGCCTTCCAGATCAGCCACTGGTTGACGTGCGCGCGCTTCGTCGCGTCGGTCGGATAGAGCGTCTGGCCGGGCGTCTTGTCGGCGAGGTACATCGCGATCGCGACCGACTCCCACAGGACGAAGTTGCCGTCGACGAGCGTCGGTACCTTGCCGTTCGGGTTGATCGTCAGGTACTCGGGCTTGCGGTTCTCGCCCTTCTGCAGGTCGACGAGCACGAGCTCGGGCTTGTGGCCGAGCGCGGCGGCTGCCATGCGCGCGACGCGCGCGTTCGACGACATCGGGTGGTAGTAGAGCTTCATGCGCGAAGCCTACGCCGGTTCGGCGTCCGCGCGCTCGTCATCGATGACGAGCTTGAGGCCCGCCGGGAGTGTATCGCCGAGCGCAACGCGTTCTTCGCGTGCCTCGAGTGCCACGACCTGCTCGACGAGCACGGCGGCGCGGTCACCGCCGGGCATCGCGCGGACGGCCGTGGCGAGCTGCGCGCGCATCGCGTCGTCGAGGTCGCGCGCGCGATCGCCGGTGCGCCGCCCGAGCTGCGCGAGCGGAAACGCCGCCTTCTCCGGCTCGGGCCAGTCGTAGGCGACGAGCCGCGCGACCCACTCCTTGACCTTCGACGCCGGCACGACCGCGTTGAGCGGCCCGTACAGCGGCACGCGCGCGCCGAGCCGCGACAGCGCCCACAGGTGCACGCTGTCCTCGCGGCCCTTGCGCGACTCCATGCGCGTCATCAGCTCGTCGCCGAGCTTCACCTTGAACGGGATCTGCAGCCGCTCCATCGACGCGACCGCGCGCCACATCTCGGCGAGCTCCTGCTTGCTCGGCTTGGCATCGGCGAGCTTCTTCGCCTGCTTCGCGCTCGGCAGCAGCAGCTGCGCGAGGCGATCGTAGATCTGCTCCTGCTGGCCCTTCGCGAGCCCGCCCGCGATCCGCCGCCACACGATCCACCACGCGAGCTTGCCGGGCTCGCTCTTGGGGTGCGCGAGGCCCTCGTTGAACACGCCCCACATCACGCGCGAGCGCCACGCGTCGAGCGGCGCGCCGGTGCCCGGCCGCAGCAGGAACCCGGCGAGGTTGAGCCAGCGCTGCTCGTGATCGGCGGTCTTCTTGCGATCGGCGGCGACCTCGTTGAGCGCGTCGAACAGCGCGCGCGTCGTCATCATCGACCACTCGTCGCGGCGCGCTTCGAGCAGCGTCTCGAGGTCGCGCGTCAGCGTCTGCAGCCCCGCGCCGGTGCGGAACGCGTTCTGCACGAGCGCCTTCGCCTCGTCGGTCTTCGGGTGCGGGGCCGCATCTTCCTGCGGTGCCTGCGCGGCGCCGCCCGAGCGCATGTCGAACGCGAGCTTCCACGTCTCGCCTTGCTCGACGTCCACACAGCTGATCTCGAGCGCGCCGAGCTCGGTGATGTGCACCTCGAGCCGCACGGTGACCTCGCTGCGCCCGCGCGCGCGCAGCACCGTGACGATCGGCGGCAGCTCGAGCAGGTCGCTGCCGTCCTCGATCGTCTCGGCCTTGCCGTCGCCGATCGGCACGATCGCGCCGGGATGATCCTCGCGCGTGCTCGACGAGTACAGCCGGAACGACACCGGCCGGTTCGTGACGAGCCGGAAGTCGCGCTCGAGCCGCACGCGCGCGCCGTCCTCGAGGCCCGGTGGCGCGAGGCACACGGCCATGCGCGCCGGTTCGCCGCCGCCGCCCACCTCGGTCGTCGGCACGCGGCGCCGCGCTCCGCTCGCGTCGACGCCGATGTAGAACGCGCGCGGCGTGCCGCCCTTGATGCGCGTCGCGAGGCCGCGGCGCACGAGGCCGTAGTACGCGGCGCCCTGCGCGACCGCCAGCTCGGGTGCCTGGGCCGGCAGCTCGCGCGGCGGCGTGCCCTGCCACTGGGCGAGCTGATCGAGCACGCGCTGGCGCAGGCTCGCCGGCGTCATCGCGCCGCCGTTGAACAGCACCGCGTCGATGCGCTCGACGTTGTGACGCTGCAGGAACACCGCGAGGTGCCGCGTCACCGCCGGATCCGCGGCGTACGGCAGCCCGAACTCCTGCAGGCCGCCGCGCGCGCGCGACAGCTGGGCATCGCGCGCCACCATCGGGAAGAAGCCGTCGAACAGGATCTTGTCGAGCTCGGCGCGCGAGATCTCGTCGCGGATCGTGCCGCCGATCAGCTTCGCGCCGCGCGCCTGCACGACGATCGGCGCGACGTCGGGGCCGCCGACCCCGCCGGTCGGGCTAAGCCCGCCCGGCTCCATCTTCGGCTCGAGCAGCGTCTCCTTCGCGAGCCGGCACGCATGGACGAGCCCGTGCCACTGCAGCGCATCGAGCTTCTTGCCGGTGCGCTGCGCGACGCGCTGCTCGACGATCTTCGCGAGCGTCAGGTCGAGGTTGTCGCCGCCGAGCAGCAGGTGATCGCCGACCGCGGTGCGCGTCAGGCCGTCGCCGTGCGCATCCGCCTCGATCAGCGTGAAGTCCGTCGTGCCGCCGCCGACATCGAACACGAGCACGCGCTCGCCCGCCGCGAGCTTGCCGCGCGCGCCGTCGAGCCACGCGTAGAACGCGGCCTGCGGCTCCTCGAGCAGGACGACCGGCGGATACCCGGCCTTTGTCGCGGCCTGCAGCGTCAGCTCGCGCGCGGCCTCGTCGAAGCTCGCCGGCACGGTGACCAGCACCTCCTGCGCGGCGAACGGTGCGTCGGCATGCGCGGCATCCCACGCCTCCTTGATGTGCCCGAGGATCAGCGCCTGCGCCGCGATCGGCGACAGCTTCGGCCCGTCGCTATCGCCCCACGGCAGGATGGGCGCAGCGCGGTCGACGCCCGGATGGCACAGCCACGACTTCGCGCTCGAGATCATCCGGCTCGCCATGCGCGCGCCCTGGCTGCGCGCGAGCTCGCCGACGACCATCCGCGCGTCGCGGTTCCACGGCAGTGCGGTCTCGTGCGGCGCGAGATCGATGTCGCTCGCCATGTAGATGAACGACGGCAGCTGCCGCCGCGGCGCGACCTCGCCCGGCGCGACCAGCTGCGGGACCTCGAACACGCGCACCCGCGGATCGGCCGCCTTCGTGTCGACGAACGCGACCGCGCTGTTCGTCGTTCCGAGGTCGATGCCGATCAGGTACCGCGCAGGCACGCGCGGGGTTTACCACGCCTCACCAGGGCGGCGGGACCGTGCAGCCGGGTGCCGTCTCGGGGGCGCCGCGCACCGTCCGCAGCGGCACGATGCCGGCCCACCACGGCAGCGCGGCGTCCTCGTCGTCGTCGGGGAGCGGCGGGCCAGAGCGCGTCTTCGCGGCGGCCTCGGCGATCGGCAGCGCGACGACCAGCGTCGCCGCCAGCTCCTTCTCGTTCGGCGGCCGGCTCTGGCGCGAGCGTCCCGGCACGACGTGGTCGATCAGCGCCGCGAGCGCCGCGACCTTCTCCTCGCGCTCCTCGACCGCGCGCGCCCGCCCGAACAGCACGACCGAGCGGTAGTTGACCGAGTGGTGCATGTACGAGCGCGCGAGGACGAGCGCGTCGAGCAGCGTGACGCACACGCAGACCTCGACGCCCGTCGCGAGCGAGCGCAGCATGTGGCTCGCGGCCGAGCCGTGCAGGTAGAGCGTGTCGCCGATGCGGACGTGCGTCGTCGGGATCACGATCGGCGCCGGGCCGCCGGGGAACGCGACATGGCACACGAGGGCCTCGTCGAGGATCGCGTCGATCACGGCGCTCTCGTGGGAGCCGCGGGCCGGCTTGCGATGCAGCTTGGTGCGGTCGGTCAGCATGGGCGCAGCGTGCCGCCACGATGGACCAGTAAACAGGTCCAAGACAAAGATGACTGCTGGTCCATGTTCCAACCGGCACCTCGCCGCGCGAGACTGCTCCCATGAGCGGCGCGGTCTTTGTCGAGCTCGCGAACGGGATCGCCGACGACATCCGGCGCGGCGTGCTGCGCGCGGGCGATCGGCTGCCGAGCCAGCGCGCGCTCGCCGAGCGCATGAACCTCAACCGCAACACGGTCGTCGCCGCCTTCGACGAGCTCGCGGCCCAGGGCTGGATCGTCAGCCGCGGCGCGGCGGGGACGTTCGTCGCCGACGAGATCCCCGACCGGCGGCCGGAGCGCGCGGCGCCGAGGCGGGCAGGGCGCGCGACCCCCGAGACTGGCCTGCCGTCGACGCCGGGCTTCGACCTGCGCACGATCGCCGTCGCGCCGTGGCCGGGTGGCGCGCGCGACGCGAAGTTCCGCGTCTCGATCGGCGTGCCGGATCCGCGGCTCGTGCCGATCGACGTGCTCGCGCGGGCATACCGGCGCGCGCTGCGCGAGCGCAGGCGGACCGCGCTCGAGTACACCGATCCGCGCGGGTCCCAGCGGCTGCGCGAGGCGATCGCGGCGATGCTGCGCGAGTCGCGGAGCATCCCGTGCGGGCCGGAGCACGTGCTGATCACGAACGGCAGCCAGATGGCGCTCGAGCTGTGCGGGCGCGTGCTGGCGGATCCGGGCTCGCGTGTGCGGTTCGGCGTCGAGGAGCTCGGCTACCGGCAGGCGTGGCGCGCGTTCGAGGAGGCGGGCGCGCGGATCGTCGGCGTTCCCGTCGATGCGGCCGGGCTCGTCGTCGACGCGCTGCCCGCGGAGCTGCGTGCGATCTACGTGACGCCGCACCACCAGTACCCGACGACGGTGCTGATGTCACCGGCGCGCCGGCTCGCGCTGCTCGCGCACGCGAGGGCGAAGCGCGTCGCGATCCTCGAGGACGACTACGACCACGAGTTCCACTTCGACGGCCGGCCGGTCGCGCCGCTCGCGGCCGACGATCGGGGTGGCAACGTCATCTATATAGGCACGCTGTCGAAGGTGCTCGCGCCGGGGCTGCGGCTGGGGTTCGTCGCGGCGCCGGAGCGCGTGATCGAGCGACTCGGCCAGCTCCGCGCGGTCACGGATCGCCAGGGCGATCAGATCGTCGAGCACGCGGTCGCGGATCTGATCGAGGAGGGCGACCTCGCGCGGCACACCCGGCGGTCGCGCGCGATCTACGGAGAGCGTCGTGCGGCGCTGCTGCGCACGCTCGGGCGGGAGCTGCCGGGCGTGCTCGACATCGCGCTACCGCCGGGCGGCATCACCGTGTGGGCGCGCGCCGCGGACGGCATCCAGGTCGAGCGGTGGAAGCAGCGCGCCGCGGAGCAGGGCGTCGCGATGGCCACCGGCCGCGACTTCGATCGCGAGGGACGCGCGCTTCCGTTCGTGCGGCTCGCGTTCGCGCGGTACACCGAAGCCGAGATGGCGGAGGCGGTCCGCCGGCTCGCGAAGGCATTGCGCGCCACTCGCTGAGCCCGCGCACGAGCCTCACGCCTGGAAACGTGCATTTGGCCACGCACGGGTTGCGCGAAATCTCCAAAAACCGGGGCGGAAACCTCGTGGCGAGACAACCTCGCAAGCCAAACGAGTAGTTGCCGTTCGCGCAAGGCCTGCAGGGAATGCGTAGGATCCCGCACGGCCAGCGCGTAATGCCTGCTGATCCGGGCAGTTTAGATGGCACGGCTCGTGAGTATGGGCCGGGCATGCGGCGCGTCCTGCTCTCCCTCGGTCTTTGTCTCGTGGCGTGTGAGGGTCCGACAGGTCCGGCAGGTCCGGGAGGCCCGCAGGGGTCGAACGGTGAGACCGGCTCGGATGGCAACACCGGGCCGACCGGTGATGCGGGCCCGCAGGGTAGTGACGGCATCTCGCCGTGGATCGTCGGTCCAGGCGTGCGGGTGAACATCACCGGCCTGACGTACGACGCGAGCGGCGCCCACGTCGCCTTCACGCTCACCGACATCGGCGGCGCCCCGCTCGATCGCACCGGCCACTTCACGGCCGGACCGGTCGACGTGCGCTTCGGGCTCGCGCAGCTCGCGACGCTCAGCGACGGCTCGCCCGGCCAGTACACGTCGTACACGACGGTGCAGGCGACGAGCCCGATCACGCAGCAGACCGCCACGCAGGCGCAGGTCGAGAACCGCGGCACGTTCGAGACGGTCGACGTCACGCAGGGCACGTATCGCTACACGTTCGCCGCGCCTCTCACCGGCATGGACCAGACCGCGACGCAGACCGCGCTCGCGGTCGCGGTGCGCACGTTCAACGGCGTGCAGGCGATCGATCGCGATACGTTCTCGATGCGGCCCGACGGCGGCACGATCGCCGCTCGCGAAGAAGTGACCGATGCGACCTGCAACAGCTGCCACGGCTCGCTCGGCCTGCACGGCGGGCGCTACACGTCGCCGTCGCAGTGCATCATGTGTCACCAGCCGCAGACGACGGATCCCGACACGGGCAACACCGTCGACTTCAAGGTGATGATCCACAAGATCCACGCCGGCGCGAACCTGCCGAGCGTCGAGACGGGCACGCCCTACCAGATCATCGGCTTCAACCAGAGCGTCAACGACTGGTCGACGGTCGAGTTCCCCCAGCCGGTCAACCGCTGCGAGGCGTGCCACGCCGGTCAGCAGGGCGATCGCTGGGAGACGCTGCCGACGAAGGCGACGTGCACGTCGTGCCATGACAACACGGTCTTCACGTACGCCGAGGTCACCGGCAACAAGGTGATCCACGCCGTCGGCCAGGGCGGCGTCGAGCAGACGACCGAGCAGAACTGCACCATCTGCCACGCCGCGAATTCGCTCGAGCCGATCAAGCGCCGCCACTACACGGGCCTCCTCGACCCGGCGCTGCAGCCGCTCCAGGTGACGCTGCAGAACATCACGAACACGCAGCCGGGACAGACGCCGACGGTGACGTTCCAGGTGCAGGTCGGTGGCGTCGCGCGCAACATCCTGACCTCGCCGCTGACGCGCCTGCGCGTCACGATCGCGGGTCCGAACACGGACATGGCGACGTACTGGCAGGCGACGGTGCAAGGCAGCGGCGCCGCGGGCACGCTCACCGCGGTCGACGCGGCGAACGGCATCTTCTCGTACACGCTCCCGACGACGTGCTCGGGCCAGCAGACGACGTGCGCCATTCCGGCGAACGCGACCGGCAGCTACTCCGTTGGCATGGAAGGCTACATCCAGGCCGTCAGCACGGATCCGCGCAACGCGACGTACAACCCGGTGCTCGCGTTCGCGGTCACCGACGCGACCGCGCAGCCGCGCCGTACGCTCGTCGACGTCAGCAACTGCAACAGCTGCCACAACAAGCTCGCGCTCCACGGTGGCTCTCGCCAGAACCCGCAGTACTGCGTGTTCTGCCACAACACGTCGCTGAGCAACCCGACCGTCGCGCGCTTCGAGACCGGCTCGTCGCTCGCCGAGCAGCTCAGCCTCAAGAACATGGTCCACAAGATCCACGCGGGCGAGAACCTGACGCAGCCGTTCACGGCCGGCGGCGGATCGCCGACGCAGGCGAACCCGGCCGGCACGCCGACGAGCTTCAACGACGTGCGCTACCCGCGCGAGCTCAGCCAGTGCCAGGCCTGCCACACGTCGAAGAACTGGGTGCTGCCGCTGCCCGCGACGAACGCGCCCGATACGGCGCTCGAGTGGAGCTGCCTGGAGAACCCGTCTGCCGATACGAACTCGTACTGCGATAACCCGGCGCCTCCGGCGCTGCCGAACTGGGTCGTCAGCCAGACGATCAAGGTTCCCGCGCAGACGAGCGCCTGTACCAGCTGTCACGACGCGCCGTTCACCGCCGCGCACGCGCAGCTCAACACGACGCCTCAGGGTGTCGAGGCGTGCGCGACTTGTCACGGACCCGGCATGGACTGGGACGTGACGAAGTTCCACGGCCTACCGTGAGGAGAGCGAGCCCGGCGAGCGGGGGGTTGGGGGTTGGGTGGGCTTGCGGGGCAGGCCGAGCGAAGCGAGGACCTGGTCCGAGAGCACTCCTCGTGCTCGTCCTGGTTGTTGGCTGTTCGGACGAGCGCGTGATCTCGCAGGCCTGCGATGGCGGCGACTGCGGCGCGCACGTGCACCCGGCCGGCAACCTCGATCCGAACAGCGACGACTTCCACGGCAAGGTGCTCGCGCGCCACAACTGGAAGTTCTCGCTCTGCCAGGGCTGCCACGGCACCGACTACGCGGGCGGCAAGTCCGGCAAGTCGTGCCTGCGCTGCCACGAGAAAGGCCCGACCGACTGCTCGACCTGCCACGGCGACAAGGGTCCGACGACCGGCGCGCACCAGACGCACCTCGGGCAGTCGCTCGACTGCAGCGAGTGCCACATCAAGCCGGCGAGCTGGGACGCGCCGGGTCACATCATCGATGTCGATCTCACGCAGCCCGTGCCCGTCGTGTTCGGCGCGCTCGCCGCCACGGCGACGCCGGTGCGCCAGGGACCGCCGAGCTTCGACGGCACGAGCTGCAGCAACGTCTACTGCCACGGCGCCGCGATCGACGGCGGCGGCACGATGACCCAGCCGCGCTGGGACGACACGACGCCCGCGGGCTGCAGCACGCGCTGCCACGGCCAGGCGCCGCCGAACCACGAGCGCAATGATTGCCAGACGTGCCACCCGTCTGGCGCGAAGCACATCGACGGCGTCGTCGAGATCGGCCGCACCGCTGGCTGCGACGGCTGCCACGGCTCGCCGCAGTCGCCGGCCCCGCCGACCGACCTCGCCGGCAACACGTTCACGACGGCGATCGGCGTCGGCGCGCACCAGAAGCACCTCTCGGGCGGCGGCCTCCGCGGCCCGATCCCGTGCACGACCTGTCACACGGTGCCGGCGACGATCACCGCGCCCGGCCACCTGCACGCGGGCCCCGCGAACGTCGACGCGACGCTCGGCTGGGATCGCAACGCGCAGACCTGCGGCTCGGCGTGGTGTCACCGCGGCGCGCTGCCGGTGTGGACGACGCAGGGCTCGGCCGGCTGCGGCACGTGCCATGGCGTGCCGCCTGCAGACGCGAACCACTCGCCGGCGATGACGCTGACGACGTGCACGACCTGTCACTCCCAGACGATGGATGCCACCGGCAACATCATCATCACCAATGGCGTGAGCCATCACATCGACGGAGTCATCGATGCCAACTGATCCGTTGACCGTCACTGCCCTGGGCTCGGCCGCCGTCGCGGCGGTGCTGGTCCTGTGGTACCTCGTGCGCCGCCCGGCGCTGAATCGCGGCACGAAGATCGTGCTGCTGTTCGGCATCGGCGTGTTTCCGATCGCGACCGCGATGACCGGCAACTACGCCGGCTTCGAGGGCACGAAGAACCGCCAGTTCTGCGGCTCGTGCCACGTGATGAAGCCGTACCAGGAGGACAGCGAGAACCCGCAGTCGACGTCGCTCGCCGCGCGGCACGCTCGCAACGAGCTGTTCGGCGAGGAGAACTGCTACGCGTGCCACGCGACGTACGGGATGTTCGGCACCGTCAAGACGAAGCTCGGCGGCATGCGCCACGTCTACCTCTACCTGATGGAGTACCGGAAGTACTCGCTCGAGGAGGCCCGCGAGAAGATCCACATCATCCGGCCGTTCCAGAACGAGACGTGCATGCACTGCCACTCGACGGAGAACCCGATCTTCAGCACCACGAAGGATCACGCGAGCACGCTCGATCGCATTCGCAACGGCGAGGTCAGCTGCGCGAGCGAGGGCTGTCACGGCCCGGCGCACCCGTTCAGCAAGGTGAAGAAGGCGGAGGTGCAGAAGCCATGACCAGAGTGCTCCTCAACATCGCGTGCGTGATGACGCTGATCGCGCTCGGCCTGATGGTGTGGTCGATCCTCGTGCCGCACGTGTGGCCGATCATGATCGCGATGAGCGTGGCCCAGGGCTTCGGCACGCTCGCGTTCGCGACGTACGGCTACGTCGTGTTCCGCGACGTGCGGCGCCGCTCGATTGTCGAGCCGGCAAAGGATCGGTTCGGCATCCGCGCCGAGCTCGAGAAGGACGATCCGATCGAGGAGAAGGTCCAGGAGGACAAGCCCGCCGACGAGAAACCCGCCGACGACAAGCCCTCCGACAAGACCGACGGCGTCGATGCGCCGAAGTCCACGGAGGTACACGCGTCATGAAGACGCTCGCCGCAGCGCTGTTCGCGCTGACGGCCACGCGCGCGTATGGCGATCCGATCCGCCTGCGCGCCGATGCCCTCGCGACGACGCAGGCGCCCGCCGGCCTGCTCGTGCTCGAGGGCGATGCGAACCCGAGCGCGCTGACCAGCGCGGAGGCGCTCGTGTGGACAGCCGGCGACGCGCTGCCCGGGCAGGCGCACGTCGGCGACGTGCTCGTGATGACACTCAAGGCGCGCACCGCGGACAACAGCGCGGCCGTGCGCGTCGGCCGGTTCGTCGCGACGCTCGGCGCGCTGCGTCCCGTCCAGGTCGACGGCGCCGGCGGCCGCATCCGCCTGCCACATCGGTTCGATGCCGAGGCCTACGCGGGCATCCCCGTGCTCGCGGGGCTGGGAACCGCGCGGACGTGGGACTGGGTCGCCGGTGGGCGCGTGTCGCGCCGGCTGGGCGACTACGGCTCCGCCGGCCTCGCGTTCCTCGAGCAGCGCGATGACGGCCGCCTCGCGACCGAGGAGATCGCCGGCGATACCGGCCTCGCGCTGACCAAGCACGACGACGTCGGTGCGCGTGCGGCGTACGACCTCGTGAATCCCGGGCTCGCCGAGGTGACGCTCACCGCGACGCACCGAGGCGACTCGCTGCGCGAGGATGTCTACGGCACCTATCGCGCGGCGTCGCACCTGCTGCCCGCGACGAGCCTGTTCACCGTGCTCGGCGACACGCCGAGCGAGCGCGCGGGCGCCGTCGTGACCTGGAAGGCCGCGCCTCGCCTCGACGTGATCGGCGACGCCGGCATGCGCTACGTCGACTCGATGGTCGCGCCGGCGGCCACGCTGCGCGCGCGGTTGCGCCTCGACGACAAGGGCACGAGCGCGCTGTCCGCGGAGATCCGCCGCGACGGCCCGCGCGACGACGCGTGGACCGGTGCGCGCGCGGCAGCCCGCATCTCGCTGCCGCACATGCTGACCGCGAGCACCGAGCTCGAGGTCGTCGTCCCCGACGATCCGCGCGGGCGCGGCAGCGTGTGGCCGTGGGCGCTCGCCGCGCTCGGCTGGGACTCCGGCGTGTGGCACGCGGCGGCCGCGCTCGAGGCGAGCGCCTCGCCCGAGGATCGCCGCCGGCTCGACGCGCTCGTCAACCTCGGTCGCGTGTGGGGTGGCAAATGAAGAAGCTGCTGGTCGCGGCGCTGGTGTTCGTCGCGGCATGCGCGAGCGTGCTCGGCTTCAAGTCGGTCGCGAACGTGTTCCCGCACCGCGAGCACGTGCTCGCCGGCGTGCCGTGCACGAGGTGCCACGTCGACATCACGAAGGACGACGGGACCACGCTACACATCCCCGATCAGCAGTCGTGCAAGGGCTGCCACAAGCAGGACTACAAGATCCCGGAGGAGGCGGTCGCCGAGCTGGCGCAGTCCCGCGAGCACCTGCGGTTCGATCACGGCAAGCACCTGCCGCGCGTGAACCAGAACTGCATGCGCTGCCACGTCGGCGTCGCCGAGGGCGACTCGCACATGCGCCCGCCGATGGCGAGCTGCTTCAAGTGTCACGACAAGGACCAGGACGCCCGGAAGTGCGACACCTGCCACAAGAACCTCGAGACGAGCGGCGAGCTGCCGCAGTCCCACCTCGCGCACACCGGTGACTGGATGCGCGATCACGGCACGCGCGCGGCGTCGTCGAGCCAGGCGTGCGAGTCGTGCCACGCCCAGCGGTTCTGCGCGAGCTGCCACGGCGTGACCGTCGCGGCGCTACCCGCGACCCAGCACTTCATCGATCCGTTCACGCCGAGCGTTCACCGCGCCGGCTTCGCGTCGCGCCACGCGCTCGAGGCGAAGAGCGATCCGGGCGCATGTCAGACGTGCCATCAGCCGGAGCGCTGCGCCGCGTGTCACCTCGCGAAGGGCGTGGCCGGCGGCGATCGCGCGAGCCCGCACCCGCCGGGCTGGGTCGGCCTGACCGCCGGCGAGAGCCTGCACGGCCGCGAGGCGCGCCGCGACCCGGCGGCGTGCGCGGCGTGTCACGGCGGTGCCGGCGAGATGCTGTGCGTGCAGTGCCACAAGGTCGGCGGCGTCGGCGGCAACATCCACCCGCCGGGCTGGTCGAGCAACCTCCCGCTCGGCGCGATGCCGTGCCGGATGTGCCACCCGATCGGCTCGACGGTGTCGCCGATGGGGGCCGCGCGATGAAGCGCTGGCTGCTCGTCGCGTTCGTCGTGCTGCTCGGCGGCGGCGGCTTCATCGCCGCGTGCGCCTCGCGCGGTCACGGTTCGCGCGAGCCGCTGCACGTGCCGGTCGCGTACAAGGACGTCCGCACGAGCGCGGGCCACCAGAAGCACCTCGACAAGGTCGGCTGCGTCGAGTGTCACGGCACGAAGGGCTTCGCGCCGCCGTCGCAGGACGTCTGCGAGAAGTGCCACGCGAAGACGCAGCCGCTGCACAAGGTCAATCCGCTCGCCGAGAAGCCGGCCCCGCGCTGCGTCGAGTGTCACGCGTTCGGCGCGAACAGGGACATCCAGCCGTGGAACTGCATCCGCTGCCACGCGGAGGACCAGAACACGTTCCACGCCGTCGGCGCGCACGCCGGCGAGAAATGCTCCGAGTGCCACCAGCCGCACCAGGCGCCCGGCACGAAGTCGCGCACGTGCACGGAGTGCCACGACGATCGCCAGACGAAGCACGCCGGCATGCACGGCTGCCTCGACTGCCACGACGTCCACGAGACGAAGCGCCCGGGCCTCGACGGCATGACGAAGAGCGCGGCCGCCGGCTGCGAGCGCTGCCACGCGCAGCAGAAGGGCAACCTGCACGTCGACGAGCACGCGTACAACGCGGGCCACACCGCGTGCACGACCTGCCACGCACCGCACGACTTCAAGCCGAAGCTGTGCGCCGAGTGCCACACCAAGAACCAGACGCAGTCGCTCCCGAAGCACACGTGCCTGAGCTGTCACCAGCAGCACGACGGCGGTGCGCCGAAGACGTGCACCTCGTGCCACCAGCAGACGGTCGCGCACCCGAACGCGACGAAGTCCGCGCTCGGCTCCTGCATGGGCTGCCACCCGCCGCACGCCGAGAGGCTCGCGACGGTCGCGATGAACGCGCCGCTCGGCCAGAAGGGCATCGCGGCGTCGTGCAACAGCTGCCACGCCGAGAAGAACCCGCACGCCGGCAAGGCCGCGTGCCTCGACTGCCACGACAAGCACGGCGGCAAGCCGCAGATCGCCTGCGCGAGCTGCCACACGAAGGAGACGAAGCTGACCGTCAACACCGGTCACCAGGACTGCAAGACCTGCCACAAGAGCGACATCCACGGCCAGCAGGAGAAGCTCGGCAGCTGCCAGACCTGCCACGCCGCCGAGGCGACGACGGCGGGCCGCGGCCACACCGACTGCTCGAACTGCCACCAGGTCCACGCGCCGAAGCCGCAGAAGACCTGCGCCTCGTGCCACGAGGACAAGGCGAAGCTCGGCCACGGCACGCGCCTCGACTGTACGACCTGCCACCGCCCGCACGGCCCGAACGGCCCGGCGCGGCCGCCCGCGTGCACCACGTGCCACACGCCGGAGCAACGCAAGGGCCTGCACGCGGTCGCGAAGCACCAGGACTGCGCGAGCTGCCACAACTCGCACGAGGTCAAGCCGCGCGACGACCGCGCGACGTGCATCGCGTGCCACAACAAGCAGAAGGATCACCAGCCGACCGCGACACGCTGCTCGTCGTGTCACCCGTTCCGCTAGCGTTCGCGCGCCTAGCGCTTGGCGGCGAGCACGCTCTCGATCGCGTCGATGAACGCGTTCGCGTCGGTCTGGAAGTCACCGGTGATCGCCGGCCCGTCGCCGTGCTTCACGGTGCGCGCGCTCTCGTGGCCGCAGACGATCGTCTTGGCCTGCTTCGTCGCGAGCACGTACTCGTACTCGAGCGTGAAGTAGTGCGTGACCCCCGGGTCGCTCTTCTTCGCGACGAACGCGCACAGGTGCGCCTCGCCCATCTGCGTCGGCGCCGGCAGCGACATCACGCCGAAGCGGTAGTCGCCCTTCTCCTTCGCGATCAGCTGCGGCGTGTGCGAGAGGCCGGTCGCCTGCCACACCTGGGCGAACGCCGACGGGTCGCGGCGCTCCGCCGCCGAGATCAGCGTCGCGGCGGTCTTGAGCTTCATCACGTTCGGGATGACGACGTGCGCGATCGTGTCGAGAGCACTGGCCATATCGAGGCCAGCCTAGCTCACTTCACACGCAGGCACATCGGACGGTCGGTGAGGCCGCCGAACGCCGCGCCGCGGTCGCTCCCGGTGTCCTTGTCGACGAGGCGCGCGCTCGTCGCACGGCACTCCCAGCCGGGCGGGCACGACGTATCGACGGGCACGTCGGAGCCGTCGAGCGCGCTCGGGCCGCACGCCTTGAGACACACGCGCCCGCCGCCTTCATACGTGTGGCAGTCGAGGCCGATCTCGCAGTCGCTGTCTTGCTGGCAGCGCTCGCCGATCTTCGCGCCCGCGTCGTACTTCTTGCAGCACGCGAGCGCGAGCACGGCGATGACGAGCGCGCGGCTCATTCGCGCTCCCGCACCGAGTACTCGAGCTTCCAGCGGCCCTTGCCGTCGCGCGCGACGCACCACAGCTCGAGCGTGCCGAGCTCGGTGACGTGCGCCTCGAGCTGCACGGGCACCAGGTCGCCGGGCTTGCGGTCGCCCTCGGCCGGCACGAGCTTCTCGACCGGGTCGAGCTCCGTGACGCCCTCGGCATCGGCGTCGATCAGCGCGCCGGCGGGGTCTTCCTTGCGCTGGCCCGCGAAGAACCGGAACGTCGCGGTCTCGCCGACGACGAGGCCGAGCTCGTCGTCGGGCAGCTGGACCTCGCTGCCTTCCTCGAGGCCTTGCGGCGCGACGCACAGCGCCTTCACCGGCGGCGCGAAGCCGGGGATCGCGGGCATCGCGCTCTCGATGCCGATGTAGTACGCGCGCGCGGTGCCGCCGCGGATGCGGATGCCCTTGCCGCGCCGCACGAGGCCGTAGTGTGCGGCGCCGAGCGCGACGGCGAGATCGAGATCCGCGCCGGGCAGCTCGCTGACGTCGCGGCCGGCCCACGTGCGCAGCAGCGAGACGATGCGCGCGCGCAGCTTGTCGGCCTTCATCACGCCGCCGTTGAACAGGATGTGCGTCGGCATGCGGCCGCTGCGCGCGAGGAACTCGGCGAGGTGGCGCGTGATCGCCGGATCGTGCGCGTAGGGCAGGCCCATCTCGCGGAGGCCGCCGGCGCGGCGGCGCTCGGCGCGCGCATCGGCGGCGACCTCGGGGAAGAAGCCGTCGACGAGCATGCCTTCCGCCTGCGCGCGCGTGACCTCCGCCTTGACGGTGCCGCCGATCAGCTTGCTGCCTCGCGAGAGGATCGCGATCGGCACGGACTTCGGCGCGGCTCTCCCGGCGGCCGGCGCAGGTCCGTCCGCCTCCATCTCCGGCCCGAGCAGCTGCTCCTTGGCGCGCCGGCACGCGTGGACGAGCGCGCGCTGCTGGAGCGCATCGAGCTGCTTGCCGAGGTCGCGCTGGACGAGCGCCGACAAGGCGAGGTCCATGTTGTCGCCGCCGAGCAGGATGTGATCGCCGACCGCGATGCGCTCGAGCGCGAGGGCGCCGTCGTCCTCGCGGACCTCGATCAACGTGAAGTCGGTCGTACCGCCGCCGATGTCGCACACGAGCACGACGTCGCCGGGCGCGAGGTCCTTGCGCCACGCATCGCCGCGCGCCGCGAGGTACGCGTAGAACGCGGCCTGCGGCTCCTCGAGCAGCGTGATCTTCTCGAAGCCGGCCTCGCGCGCCGCGACGACCGTCAATTCGCGCGCGACCGGATCGAAGCTTGCGGGCACCGTGACGAGCACTTCCTGCTCGTCGGCCGGCTCGTCCTCGTGCGCGTCGTCCCACGCGGCGCGCAGGTGCGCGAGGTAGCGCGCCGACGCGTTGACCGGCGACACGCGCTCGCCGCCGGCCATCGCCTCGTCGAGCTCGCGGTTCGCGCCCCGGAAAGGCAGCACCTGCGCCGTGCGATCGATCGACGGGTTGCACAGCCACGACTTCGCCGACGACACGAGCCGGTGTGGCAGCTCGGCGCCGCGCTCGCGCGCGAACGTGCCGACCGTGTAGCGCAGCGGGCCCGACCACGGGAGCTGGAGCTGCGCGGGCGGGACCTCGTGCTCGGTCGGGAGCAGCAGGAACGACGGCAGGCTGGGGCGCTCGGCGATCTCGCCGGGGCCGACGACCTGGGTGATGCCGATCGAGTGAGCGGGCTCGTCGTCGCCCGCGACGGCGAGCGCGGAGTTCGTGGTTCCGAGATCGATGCCGAGGATCTTCATGCGGGCAGCTCGACTTCAGCGGGAGCGATCACGGCGCGATCGATGCCCTCCGCGAGGCTGGGAAGCTTGGCGTCTACCACGCGCCAGCCGTGATGGCGAAGCGTGCCCTTGTACGGCGGCTCGCCCTTCGCCTCGCCGATGAGGCGGATCTCGGCCGGGTCGAAGCCCTTGGGCACGGCGACCTTCGCCTCCTCTTCGCCGGGCATCACCGGCTCGATCGTCAGGTGCTGATCGAGCACCTTGCGGCAGCCGCGATGGACCTCGCGCGCGGCCGCGCCGATGTCGGCATCGCTCGCGCCCTCGACCGAGTCGCGCACGAAGTCGACGAAGCGGCCCTCGCGCTGGAGCAAGGCGAGCAGGGCGAGGGCGCCGTCGCGGTGGGCCTGCGCGACGCTCGTCTTCGGCTTCTCGACGACGACCTTCTCGACGATCTTCTCGACGACCTTCTCCTTCACCTGCGGCTCCGGCGCCGGCAGCTGCTTCGGTGCGATCGACTCGGGCAGGGGCCGGCCGAACAGGACCCGGAAGAAGGCGATGAACGCGAGCAGGGGGTGCACGGGCGGATCTAATGAGGTGGTGCGCTGCGTCGCAAGCCTTCCGTCCGCCGAAAACCCGAGTCGCATCATCAGTTTTTCGAGATCGAGGCTCGCAACCTCGCGCACTTGCACTGGCGTGCACCTTGCTGAGCAGGCCGGCATGCGCTCGTGTCTTGCCTTCCTGGTCCTGCTCGGCGGCTGCAGCCTCTACTGGGGCGGCGGCAACGGCGACGATGTCTGCAACGGCGGCTACGCCAAGGAGCCGGCTCCGGCTCAGGGCTTCGTCGATCCGTCGACGGGGCAGTGCCAGTACATCGGCGGCGGCGGCGGCTACTGCGATAGCAGCTGCGGTCCGTGTCCCGAGGCCGGTGGCGGCGCCGCGATCGCGGAGCCCGACTGGGCCTCCTGCTACTCGAGCTGCTCCGGCCTCGCCGAGAGCGCGTGCCTCTCGACTCCCGGCTGCCACGCCGACTACACCGTCGCGCTGACGCCCGGCGGTGGTCCGCAGGACACGTTCTGGCAGTGCGTCAACCTGCCGCCCGGCGGCGTGACGCAGGGCAGCGGCGGCGGCTGCGCCAACCTCGACGCGCAGACCTGCTCGACGCACGACGACTGCGCGAGCGACTACACGCAGGACAGCACGGGCAACACGAGCTTCTACAGCTGCGATCCCGAGAGCGAAGCCTCGTGCGCCGCGATCGACTGCGGCCCCGGCTATCACTGCGACCAGGAGTGCACCTGCGGCACGATGAACAACGGCTCCGCGGGCGGCTGCTCCGCCGACTGCCAGGCGGCGTGCGTGCCCGATCAGACGTGCGCGAACATCGACTGCGGTCCCGGCTCCACGTGCGCGATGGAGTGCAGCAGCGGCACCTGCTACCCGACGTGCGTGCCGGTCGGCACCGGCCCGGGCTCGTGCACCGGCACGATCACGTGCAACAGCGCGCCGCCGCAGTGCCCGACGGGCACGACCGCCGGCATCGCGAACGGCTGCTACACCGGCTACTGCATCCCGACGAACCAGTGCGGCCCGAGCGATCCGGGGCTGTGCTACGCGCAGGTGACCTGCACGCGCGCCGCGCCGAGCTGCCCCATGGGCACGCTGCCCGGCGTCGCGAACGGCTGCTACACGGGCTTCTGCATCCCGACGAGCCAGTGCGAGATGGCCGCCTGCGAGACGATCACCGACGAGCACACCTGCGAGGCCCGCATGGACTGCATCCCCGTCTACAACGGGACGGATTGCACCTGCACCCCGTCGGGGTGTACGTGCGCCACGCTGACGTGGGAACGCTGTGAATCTGGTGTCATGCCGCTCTAGCGGTATGCTTGGCGCGTGATCTCGGGGGAGGACGATCGTCCGACCGTCGATCTGGGCCCGCGCCCGGCGACGGAAGAGGCCCCCGCGTCCACCGACCTCGGCCCCGATCACGCGGCGCCGGACCCGGTCCACGCGCTGCCGACCCAGGCGCTGTCGCCGCGCAAGAAGTCGTCGACCGAGTCGCACCAGACGCGCATCACGACGACGACCTCGCCCGTCGAGGCGATGAAGCTCGAAGAGGTCGCGCGCAGCCAGGTGTTCCTGCGCGTCGCGCTGCTGACCTGCGTCGCCGGCGCGCTCGTCGCGCTCGTGACCAGCGGTGACCCGGTCGCGTTCTGGGTCGTCGTGAGTGGCTGCGCGCTCTCGTCGTTCGGTGCGCTGTGGATGCTCGCGTCGCTGCGTGACCCATCGGCGTACTCGCCGCGCAAGCTGATCGGGCCCGCGCTCGTGATCGCGTTCGGTGCGTTCGGCGGCGTCTATTACTGGGGCGCCGCGTCGCCGGTCTCGGCGATGATCGCGTACGGCATCTACTTCTTCTCGCTCGGCTCGGGCGCGCGCGTCGTCACCGCGATGTACATGCTCGAGTCGCTGCTGCACGGCGGCCTGATCGTCGCGATCATGCTCGGCCTCGTCGACGACCGCGGCATCGTCAACATGCAGCACCTGCGGACGATCGATCAGATCGGCATCTTGTCGGTCGTCGAGTTCCTCTACTTCATCACGTTCTACACGGCGCGCGTCAGCCAGCGCGTCACGCTCGATCACGTCACGAAGCTCGAGCAAGCGGTCCGCGGCGTCGCCCAGCGCGAGGCGCTGCTCGCCGAGGCGCGCGCCGAGCTCGATCGGGCGAACGTCGTCGGCGGCCCGGGCCGCTTCACCGAGCAGCAGGTCGGCACCTTCCGGCTCGGCATGCTGATCGGGCGCGGCGGCATGGGCGAGGTCTACGAGGCGAACAGCGTGACCGACCGGGGAGAGGCGGCCGTCAAGCTGCTCCACCCGGGCACGCTCGCCGATCCGACGCACGTCGCGCGGTTCGTCCGCGAGGCGCAGACCGCCGCGAAGCTCGACTGCCCGCACGTCGTCCGCGTGCTCGAGGTCGGCACGACCGCGGGCGAGGTGCCATTCCTCGCGATGGAGCGCCTGCGCGGCCACGACCTCGCGCACCAGCTGCGGCGCCAGCGCCGGATCGCGCTGCCGGCGGCGGTCACGCTCGCCGATCACATCGCGGCCGGGCTCGAGGCGGCGCGCGCGGCCGGCATCGTCCATCGCGACCTCAAGCCGCACAACGTGTTCCTCGCCGAGCAGGGCACGGTGCATCGCTGGAAGATCCTCGACTTCGGCGTCAGCAAGCAGGGCGGCCACGGCACGCTGACGCAGGGCCACGTCGTCGGTACACCCGCGTACATGGCGCCGGAGCAGGCCAAGGGCGAGGACGTCGATCACCGCGCCGACGTCTACTCGCTCGCCGCGATCCTCTATCGCGCCGTCACCGGGCACCCCGCGTTCACGGGCAAGGACGTCCCGACGACGCTCTACGACGTCGTCTATCGCGTGCCGACGCAACCGTCGATGCTCGCGCCGGTTCCCGGTGACGTCGATCGCGTGCTCGCGCTCGGCCTCGCGAAGGATCCGCGCGATCGCTTCCAGACCGCGACCGAGCTCGCGAACTGGCTCGCCGCGGCCGTCTCCGACAGCCTGACGAACGAGCAACGTCGGCGCGCCGACGACCTCGCATCGCGTCAGCCGTGGGGCACGCGCACGGCGTAGGGTCGACCCGAGATCACATCTGTCATCGACATCGGGAGCACGCGGTGGTACGCGTAGAGAAGTAGCCGTTTGCATGTCGCGTGCACGTGTACTGATCCTCTGGAACCAGGTCGACGAAGATGTCGTCGAGCTGTGGAGGCGCGACGGTCGTCGTAGTCCCGACTGGGATCCCACGCGCATCGTCGAGGATTGGGACACCGTCGCCGAGGAAGTCGAGCTGCTCGAGAAGAGCGTGCGCGAAGGCGGCCACGAGGTCGTCGCGGTCAACATCCGCGACAGCTTCGAGACGCTGTTCCAGACGATCACCACCGAGCGGCCCGACGTCATCGTCAACCTCATCGAGTGGTTCCACGATGACATCGAGAACGAGATGCACGTCGCGGCGCTGTTCGAGCTGCTCGGCGTCTCGTACACGGGCAACCGTCCGATCGCGCTCTCGCTCTGCCAGAAGAAGCCGCACGCCAAGGCGCTGCTCGCGGCGGCCGGCCTGCCGGTCCCGCGCGGCATCGTGGTCGAGAAGGGCGCCGCGCCGGCCGAGCTGTCGCTGCGCTATCCGCTGATCGTCAAGCCGGCGTACGACGATGCCTCCGGCGGCATCGATGCCGGCTCGGTCGTCCGCGATCGCGCCGCACTCGACAAGCGCGTGCAGCTGATCGTCGGCGATCACAAGATGCCGGCGCTGATCGAGGAGTTCATCGAGGGCCGCGAGATCCACTGCGCGATCCTCGGCGACCAGGCGCTGCCGCTCTACGAGATGCAGTTCAAGCCCGGCGGCGTCGACAACGAAGGTCGCCCGCTCCCCGGCATCATCACGTACCGCGCGAAGTGGGATCCGTACTCGCGCGACTACTACGCGATGGAGTCGAAGTGCCCGCCCGAGGACCTCGAGCCCGAGGTCGTGCAGCACATCCAGCAGATCGCGCTCCGCGCCTACAAGCAGCTCGGCTGCCGCGACTACGCGCGCGTCGACATGCGCCTCGATCCCAAGACGAGCGAGCCGTACATCCTCGAGGTCAACCCGAACCCCGATCTCGCCGATGGCTGCGCATTCGCACAGTGCGTGCGTGCCAGCGGGCGTACCTACGAGCAGGCGATCCAGGAGATCGTCGGGTTCGCTCTCGCACGCGCCAAAAACCGGCAAAAAGGGGAACCGCTCCCCTCCGAGACGCTTTTGCGCGAATACCTCGCACAGCGCCGCCGTCAGACGCGCTAATCGTCTGTTCGTCTGGTGGCCGTCCGTCGTTTTCATGCGACCGAACCCTTGCCGTGGGCTCGGTCGGACGCAGGCCTGCGAAAACTTGCGGGGCAAGACGCCCGCATCCGACAATTCGCAGCAGCCTTTTAAAGGAGCTCGTGATGCATTCAGGTTTGAAGACTCTTCTTATCGGGTCCTCTCTATTGTTGGCCGCCCCGGCCGCGTTCGCCCAAGGTGACGACGCTTCGGGCGGCGGTGATGGCAGCGCGACGGTGGGCGCCGATGCCAGCGCGGGCGCGGGTGGTGCGAACGCGGGTGCGGGCGCGACGGTCACGACCGACGCCGGCGGCGGCGGGATGGCGGCGGGCTGGAGCGATCAGCTGATCAACAACCCGCAGACGCTGCCCAAGGGCGCCATCGGCGTGGGCGCGAGCTTCGAGATCCTCTCGCTGACGTTCACCGACCCGGTGTCGATGACGTCGTCGACGAGCACCGCCGAGGCGCTGTTCCTCGCCGCGGACTACGGCGTCACCGACAAGATCGACGTCGGCCTGTCGTACGGCCTCAACGTCCACAACGACGCCGGCACGTTCCAGGACTTCCCGAAGGGGCCGCTCGACATCCACGGCGCCTTCAACCTGATCCACAAGGACAAGCTCTCCGTCACGGCGGGCGCGGACTTCGACATCGACCTCAACAACACCGACAGCAAGGCGATCCACGCCGGCCTCTCGGCGAAGTACCTGGTCGCCCCGAAGATCGCGGTCTACACCGGTAACCCGGTCCCGCTCGGACCCGCGGGCCAGCACCTGTCGATCGACCTCGGCACGAACGGTCCGATCACGTTCGCGGTGCCGGTCGGCGTTGCCCTCCAGGCGACCCCGCAGCTGTTCGCGTTCGTCGACACGACGCTCGCGAGCTTCTCGATCTCGAACTCGTCCAACGCGTTCATCTTCTCGGACTTCATCCCCGTCGATGTCGGAGCGCTCTTCCGCGCCGCCAAGGACCTCGACGTCGGCGTGACGTTCCAGGACGATCTCAAGAACGCGGGCGACTTCTACATCTTCGGTCTCACCGCGCGCTACTACAAGCACTAGCCGAGCGAGCTACGCCGGCGCCTGCTCGGGCGCCGGCTGAAACAGCTCGAGCAGCGTGCCCTCGGGATCGAGCACGTAGCGAAACTTGCCGAACTCGCTGTCCTCACGCCGCTCGAGCACGTTGTCCCCGCGCGCCTTCAGGTGCGCGAGCAGCCCGTCCACATCGTCGACCCGCAGGTTGATCATGAACGGGCGCTCCGACGGAGCGAAGTAGTCGCTGTTCGCAGCGAAGCTGCTCCACACGGCGTAGGTGCGCGCCCCGTCCGGAACGTCGTTCCACAACTGAGCGCCACCCCAGGACTGAATGTCCATCCCCAGGGCATCGCGGTACCACGCCTGCAACGCCTGCGGATCCCGAGCCTTGACCATCACTCCGCCGATGCCGACCACGCGTGCCATGCGACGAGCTTACGCCGCGCCTTGACAGCCCCGGGGGCTGTACGTCATCTATAGCTCCCTTAGATCTTCCGGAGTAGCTCAGTGGTAGAGCAGGCGGCTGTTAACCGCCGGGTCGGGGGTTCGAAACCCTCCTCCGGAGCCAACGATTACTGGCACGTGTTGCGGAGCATGCGCATCTCGTCCAGGCCGAGCTCGCAGACGAGCACGTCGAGCTTTCCGTCGCGGTCGACATCTGCGAGCGCGACGCCAGTCGTCCCGGCGCCCTGATCGGCCGGGGCGAGCGGCGAGACGACATGGAACGTGCCGTCTCCCTGGTTGAGCAGGAGCGAGACGTCGCCTGATTGCTGGTTCGCGGTGACGAGATCGGGCCAGCCGTCGTTGTCCACGTCGCCGACCGTGATCGCGTACGCGCCGACGTCAGCCTGGTAGGACGTCGCGGCTCCGAAGCTGCCGTCCGCGTGGCCGCGGAGCACGTCGACGATTCCGGTCGCGCGGTTGGCGAGGGCGGCATCGACATGGCCGTCGCCGTCGAGGTCCGCGAGGGCGAGCCCGATCGAGTCGCCGCCGAGCGTCGGGTACTTCGAGACGGCGCCGAACTGTCCAGTGCCGTTGCCGAGGAGAACGGCGAGCGAGATGCCGTTCGAGACCGCGAGGTCGACGAACCCATCTCCGTCGAGGTCGTGCGCGACGATGCGATACGGTTCCTCGAAGGCGGCCGTCGAGATCGTATAGAGCGTCGGCGCGCCGAACGTATGGTCGGCGTTCTGCAGAAGGACGCTGATCGTCCCGTCGACGTTCGCGGCGAGGATGTCCGGTCGGCCGTCGCCGTTGACATCCCAGGCGCTCGCGAGCTGCGTGTTATCGCCGGTCGCGATCGTGATCGGCGGCTCGAACCCACCATCGCCGACGCCACGCAGGATCGCCACGGCGTAACCGCCGTACTGGCCGAGCAACGCATCGAGGATCCCGTCGCCGTCGAGGTCGACGAGGTCGAGCGAGCTCGCGCCGCCGCTACCCTTCGAGTACATCCCCTTGGTGACGAACGAGCCATCGGGCTGCCCCAGAAAGGTCGTCACGCCAGTCCAGTAGCCTCCCACCGCGACATCTAGCCAGCCATCTCCGTTCAGGTCGTCCGTCTTCAGCTCGACGGGGAGAGAGCCCGGCGGGACGGAGTACGTGGCTGCGACGGCGAGCGTCATCGAGGTGCAACGGTCCGGCGTGCAGACGCCGGCGAGGCACGTTCCGCCGCCGCACGCCGTTCCGTCGGCGGCGGTCGGGCTCGAGCACGATGCCGTGCTCGGGTCGCAGACGCCGGCTGTGTGACACGCATCGGCGGCCGTGCACACGACCGGTGCGCAGCCGTTCAAGAAGAACTTGATCGGCAAGGTCGTGTCGTCGAGCAGCGGGATGTCCTGCGACGTGTCGACATTCTTGAGCAGGTTTCCGGTCGCGACCGGTCTGACGTCCGCGTAGCCAGCGACCTTGGTGCCGAGCCGCACCTCGATCCGGTACAGACGCGCGACGTCGAGGGCGAAGTCCTTCGTGTGCCAGTTCACGATGTAGTCCGATGTCTCGACGCGAACACGTTCGGACCCTGGACCGGACGTCGTCGTGTACGTGGCGATGAGGCCCCGTGCGGTCGGCAACAACGTCGTCGCGTCGAGCTCGGTGATCCGCACGACGGGCGACAAGCTCGGATCGAACGCGCCCACGAGCGACGGTGCCGAGACCATCGGAGGCAGGAAGAACAGGCCGGCGTCGCCTTGGTGCGCCTCGTCGGAGACGACGTTTGCCGTCGCCGTGCTGGTATCGCCGTCCTCGCCCGACTGACACGCGCCGGCGAGCAAGAGCATGATGGGAGTGGCGATGCGTATGACGGCAGATGCTGAGCGCACGTTCGCCCACGCTATGCGTGCGCTCGCGCCAGATCAACTTCGGGTTTCCGAAGCCCGGCGCGTCCTGACCGACGGCAGGCGCCGCTGGTTCAGGGCGGGCTACTGGTGAGACTTGCGGCGGCGGCGCTTGCGGAGCGCGCGGGCAGCGAGGAAGCGCTGGCGCTCCAGCAGCTTCTGTTCGGGCGTGACAGCCGCGGCGTCCGCGGAGGGCTTCTTGCGTTGCGTGAACTTCTTGCTCATGAGGGGCCGGAAGGTAGCAGATCGTCCCGTGGACGTTGCGTGGATATGCGCGCGCAGCGCGCACGATTTCGTGCGACAGGACGGTCCTGGGAGGTTCGTGATGCGGATGATGCGTACGTGGATGGTGGTCGTCGCGCTCGCGGCGTGTGGCAAGAACGGCGGTGTCGGCGGGAAAGGCTCGGATACGGCCGCGAAGGAGGGCTCGGGCACGAAGCAGGCGGGCTCGGACCCGAAGCAGGCGGGCTCCGACGCGGCGGAAGCGAACGCGGAGGCCAAGCCCGCGGGCAAGGCGACCGCGCCGTGGAAGCTGGACGAGTCCGCCGTGCTCGGCAAGCTCGACGGCTCGTGGATCGTGCGCGGGTTCGGCAGCTCCGGGGCGGTGTCCGCGTGGAAGCTCGAGCACGGCGAGGTGACGGTGTTCGATCCGAGCACGAAGAAGGAGACGAAGGACAAGCTCGAGCTGTGGTCGCCGTGCTACGCGCACCTGCAGGGATCGGGGTACGGCGGGACGCTCGTCATCGACGGCGACGACATCTACCTGGGTCTCGGCGACGGCGGCAAGCGGCGCGGCAACACCGTGATCGCGTGCATGGGCAGCGGCACCGTCGTCGCGACACCGAAGGGATGCGCGACGTACTACGTGCACTTCGGTTCGGTCGAGGTCATCCCGACGCGGTGCACGTATCCCGACGGGCGGTTCGTGACCGTCGAGGGCGGCACCGATCATCGACACAGCTCCGTGCGCTTCTGGGGCAACGACCACCTGCTGCTGAGCGATCAGCTCGCGGAGTCGAGGCTCGAGAAGGAGCCGAGCTGGGACGCGGCGAAGGCCGCGGCGGCGAAGGCGAAGCCGACGAGGGCGCCCGCCCCGGCGTCGACGTCTGCGGCGCCGACGAATGATGGTGTCTCGCTCGCGGAGGCCGAGCCGGCGTTTCCGCCGCCGCCGCCCGAGGAGAAGCCGGACGTGCCGTGGTCCGATGATCACGGCGCCGTGCTCGCGAAGCTCCAGGGCGCGTGGGTCGTGAAGGGCTTCGGGATCTATGGCGCGGTCACGGCGTGGAACGTCGACGGCGCGAAGGTCACGGTCTACAGCCCGAAGACGCACGCGGAGGTGCCGGACGTGCTGCTGTTCGAGTCGCCGTGCGCGGTGCGGCTCGACTCCGGTGACGGCGGCACGCTCGTCGTCGACGGCGATACCGTGTACCTCGGGATGGGCAACGGCGGCATGAAGGTCGGCGACACGCTGTACGCGTGCCTCGGCATCGGGACCGTCGTCGCGACCGCGTCGGGCTGCACGACGTATCACAGCGAGTTCGACAAGTGGACGAAGCTCGACACGACCTGCAAGCAGGACGGCAAGCAGCTCGACGCGAAGACGAAGGACGACGAGAGCAGCGTGGCGTTCGTCAACGACCACACGCTGTTGTCGAGTCAGCTCGCCGCGAGCAAGCTGGTGAAGCAGAAGGACTGGGCGGCGGCGAAGGCCGCGGCGGACCGGCAGGCGAGGTAGCGGCTACGAGTCGCGGCGTGCCGCTCGGCGACGCGCGATCAGCGACGCGCCGACCACCAGCGCGAGCAGCGGCGAGGAGGGGTGGCCGTGCACGTCGCAGCCGCCGCCCTTGGGCGTGCTGCCCGTCGTGCCGGCGTCGCCGGAGGGAGCGCCGGCATCCGGTCCGTCGGCCGTGATGTTGACGATCGAGCAGTGGTGATAGAAGCAGCCGCCCGGGTTGTTGAGGCCGTGGTCGCCCATGAACTCGATCACCTGGAGCACGCAGTTCGTACAGGTCATGCCCGGCGGCAGCTGGACCTGCGCGGTCTGCTGCGCGCCGTTGAACGAGCTCGTGTGGACGAACAGGCCGTCGGCGAGGACGGGGAGCTGCGGGTTGGCGTCGATCGGCGCCGAGCCACACGCGAAGCCGGTGCCCGGCGTGACGGTCGGCTCGGGCGGCAGGGAGGCCATGTCGGGCGCGAGCGCGACGCGGTAGTGGCCGGGGTGCGTGACCGTCTCCGTGATCGAGACGGTGACGGTGCCGCCTGCCTTCAGCGCGACGACGATGTTCGTCGGCGTGGAGTCGTCGCTCCCTTGCGTCGCGTCCGACTCGCCGCACGGCGAGCTCTTCTGCGGGCCGCCGAGGGCGTCTTGCACCGACCGGCTCGCCGGCGAGTCCAGCTTGAAGTGCGCGTGCGCGGGTGCGGCGGCGAGGATGCAGGAAGCGACCAGGATCGTCCGGAGGGGACTCATCGCGAGAACGTACACGAGTCCGCGCGCTCACTGGCGCTCGGCCGCGGCCGCTGGTCGGGCGCGGCGCCTGGTGTTCCGGCGGTTGCTGATTGCTCGGTACACCAACCGATGTAACCATGCGGGGGTGAGCCCGTTGCTGTGGCTTTCCCTGGGGACGTGGGCGGTCGCGCTCGGCGTCGGCGCGGTCGACGGGCTGTACTTTCACCTGTGGAAGTTCCGGCTGTTCGCTCGTCCGCAGTCGCGGATGGAGCACGTCACGCACACCGTTCGCGCCTGTCTGCTCGGGCCGATCCTGTGGCTGGCGTTCGTCGCGCCGCGCCTCGATCTCCTCGTGACGCTGGTCGCGATCGATACGGCGGTCGTGCTGATCGACGTCTGGCTGGAGACCGAGAGCCGTCGCGATCTCGGAGGCATCCCACGCGCCGAGTACGTCGTGCACGTCGTGGCCAACACGTTGCACACCGCGGCGATGACGCTCGCGTTGGCGGTGTGGTGGGTGAGCCCGTCCGCGCAGGTTCCGGCCGAGGTGCACGGGATGGCGGAAGCGCTCGCGGCGAGCACCGTGCCGGTCGCGGTGCTGCACGTCGTGCTCGCGCTGTGGACGCCGCCGCGTTTCCACGGCGCGCGCGCCGTGTGAGGTGGCGCGAAGAAGCTGCAGTACGGCTCAGAAGTAGAGCAGCGTCGACAGCGTGCCGCTCGGGATCTCGTACTCGTCGCGCACCTGCAGGTCGAGCGCGAAGTCGCGCAGGAGCGCCCAGCGCAGCGTTCCGATCGCGTTCCAGGTCGCGAAGCCCTTCTGGGCAGGCAGCCAGTTCCACTCGCCGGTCGCGAGCGCGATCAGGTGCGGGGTGAGCCGCAGGCGCAGGCCGCCGCCGGGGCCGATGCCGACGCGGACGGGGCTGTGGAAGAGCGCGTCGAGCCCGCGTCCGATCCAGATCTGCGTGTTCGCGAAGAAGAAGAACGTCAGGCGCTCGCCTTCCGTCGAGAACGCGGCGCCGCCGCCGAGCGCGACGTGGCCGGCATAGCAATTCTGGTGGATGCAGCCGTCGTCTTCGAGGTGCTGCGAGCCGAGCTCGAACTGCCAGGAGATGTGGCGGTCGAACGGATTCTGCGAGGTCAGCGAGACGACGTGCACGAGATCCATCGAGTCGAGCCGGAATCGGTCGGCGGTGAAGTCGTAGCGCGCGCGCGTCGGCAGGAACTCGAGCTGCGAGAGCTCGGGGTATCCGTCGGTCGAGTCGGCGAGGTCGTGCAGCGCGAGGCGCGCACCGATCTCGAGCCACTGACTGTCTCGGCTCGAGGCGCCTCCGAGGCTCAGGCGGCGCGTGTCGTGGCCGAGCTGCGGCATCTTGTGGGTCGGCGTCGAGTAGGTCACCTCTGCCGACGGGATGAGGATCTCGGCGCGGCGCTCGAGCAGCGCCTGCTTGAGCTCGGCGGCGGGGCCTTTCTTCTCGTCCTTCGCGAGCGCCTTGGCGTGCTTGATGTCGATGAGGTCCTGGGCCGCGTCGATGACCGGGATCCGGTCGCGGTCGGGCATCGAGAGCGGGTGGTGCGGGTCGTCGGCGAGCGCGGAGACCGCCTCGAGCTGGTCCTCGGAGAACGCGGCGATCTCCTGCTGGAAGCGCGTGCGGGCCGAGGGGCGGTACTCGACCTTCTCGACGAGGCCGGGCTCCGCGGTGACGGCGCGCACCGCGTCGGCGGGGATGACCGGCCAGTGCACGTGCGCGAGCAGATCGCGGTCGGGCAGGGCGGCCTCGAGCAGGCCGAGCAGGTGGTAGGAGCAGTTCTCGGAGAGGTAGAAGTAGTCGAAGAACGTCGAGCCGAGCTCCCAGATGTGCGCGACGAGCATGTCGAGCTGCTTGTCGGTCAGGTGCAGCTTGTACTCCCAGAGGTCGCGCGACTCGTAGTCGTTGTACTCGCGGACCTTGTAGTAGTACGGCAGCTTGCGGAACGTGCCCGGGAACGCGCCGAGCATGCCCTTGATCGCGTAGATCGGCGCGAACGTCGTGTCGGGGTCGGCGGAGAACTCGATCGCGAAGTCGAGCAGCTGGCGTCGCTCCTCGGAGACGAGCGGCTCCTTCTTGTGGAGCCGCAGCATCGTGTGACCGAACGCCGATGCCGGGTTGTTCAGGTAGTAGGACGAGAAGACGAGCGTGACGCTCTCGACGTGCGTGGCCGCGAGGAAGTCCTGGTAGCGCTTGCAGTCGGGCTTCGGCAGCATCGCGGGATCGATCGCGAGCTGCTCGCTGAGCCACATGAAGCGCGCCGGGAACTGACACTGCGGGTGCTGGATGCCGCGGTTCTTCTCGTTCTTCTCGTCGTACGGCGCGAGGTCCGCGAAGAAGCCCTCGATCGTCGCGTCGAGCTCGAGCTGCGGCGACTCCTTGCCGTGCGGCGACAGGAAGAAGTTCTCGCCGTCGGCTTCGCTCGTCACGGAGCCGGTCCAGCTCGCGCGGTAATGGCCGAGCCGGAGCCACTCGTTCGACTCCGCGAGGCGGAGCCGGTGCGCCTCGAGCTTCAGCTCGTGAACGTAAGAAACCCGGTCTGGCTCCGCTGGTGTGCGAAGCACGGACCGGGTCAAGGTGCCCTGCGTCTGCACGCAGGCCGCCACGAGGCACGTCAGCAGTAGAAGTACCCGTGGACAGCCCACGTCAGATCAGGCGCTGGCAGGAGAGCGACTTCTCGGACTTCAGGACGGTGATGACGTTCGTCGACACCTCGGTGTTCGACACGTCCGCCGTCGGGAAGATCGTCTTGAAGTTCTTCTGCAGCGTCACGCCGACGGCCGCGCTGTCCTCGCAGCCCGAGAGCGTGGCGAGGTTCTTGATCGTCTCGCCGTTGCCGCGCGAGATGTCCTTGGCGAGCGCCTCGCGGTTCGTCTGGATGAACGCGGCCGCGCTCGGCGCACCGCCGCCCGTGTCGGCGCAGTTCGACGTGCCGGTCGTGATGCCGAACGTCTGGCTCGCGAACGTGCCGTTCGTCGTCGCCGCCAGGATCTGGATGTATCCGGGCTTGCTGCCGAACACGATCGAGCCAAGGCCACAGCCGGCCGCGCCGTAGTTACCGGCGACCGCCGCCTGCTCGTGGGTGGCGCCGATGAGCGCCGAGCTCGCGATGAGCGCGCCAATGAGTAGCTTCTTCATGTAACCAATCCCCCAACTAGGTAGGAAATCTACCTGCGTGCGGACGGTAGGTTGGCGGCGATGGGCGTGTCAATTCGGTGGGGTCGGGAACATCGCCACGATCCCGGCGCTAGCGCCGCTCGAGAAGGCCTCGTCCCTCGAAGATCGCCGGCATCGCCTTCTCGATCCGCGCGGCGCGGGTCGCCGATTGCTTCGCGCCGCCGAAATGAAAGAGGTAGCCGCGCTGGCGTCCGGGCGTGAGCGCCTGGAACGCGCGCTTGAAGCGCGGGTCCTTGCGGAACTTGTCGGCGAGCTCGGCAGGGACGGGCAGCGCGCGCGGCTTCGTCTCGACCTTGCGGCCGGCCTTCGCGACGGCGATGGCCTCGCGCACGAACGCCTTGATCGCCGGCGCCTTCGCCGCGATCTCCTTCGCGCTCGTGAACTTCATGATGCGCGGCGCCTGCATCTGGCCGAGCTGCACGAGCAGCTTCTTCGGGTCCTTGAGCAGCGCACCCTGGAAGAAGTTGAGCGCGCAGTACTCCTTGAAGCCCTGGATGAGGATGACGTTCGTGCCGTCGAGCGTGTAGCAGGGCTTGCCCCACTTGCACTCCTCGCGCAGCGGGAACGCGGACAGGATCTGTTGCAGCGCCGCGATCTCGGCGCGCCAGCGGTCTCGATAGGCCATCTCCATGTGGCTCGGAGTGTAGACGGCTGCGCTACGCTCGCGGCATGCGACACCTCCTCATCGCACTCGTGCTCGCCGCGTGCTCGAAAGGCTCCGGCACGCAGGCGTCCTCCGGATCCGCGGCGGCCGCGCCGGGCAGCTACCTCACGGTCGGCGCGTACTGCAGCGCGTTCTGCGACAAGCTGTGCGGCACGTGCGGCGCCGGCGACTGCAAGGACGCGTGCCCGCTGCGCTGCCACTACGGCCGTCAGCCGGAGAAGGTGCTCGACGGTTCGGATCCGAAGACCGGGCTCGCGCTGACGCAGAAGGACCTCGATGGCTGCCTCGCGATGATCACGAAGGACTCGTGTCCCGCGATCGCGAGCGGTCAGGTCCCGCCAGCCTGCTACACGATCCAGCACTGACGCGGATCCGCGCATCTGATGCGCCACTGAACATCTGGGTGCGTCATTCGGTGCGCCGGCGCACGGCATGCTCAGCGCGCGCAATCCGAGCATCCCTGCGACATCGTGTCGACCTTCGCCGCGTGACAGCGTGGTGCTGGCGTTGCACATTGCGATCGCAATGCGCAACGTCCTCTTGATTACCAGTCTGTGTTTGGCGGTCGGCTGCGGCAGCAAGAAGAAGGAGGCGCCGGAGGCCGAGGAAGGATCTTCCGCGGCGCCCAAGGTCGTCGAGGTCAGCCCGGCCGCCCAGCAGGAGGCCCAGCAGACGTTCGATACCGTGTGCTCGGTGTGCCACGGCAAGGACGGACGCGGCGACGGGCCGGGAGCGGCGGCGCTCAATCCCAAGCCGCGCAACTACACGGACAAGGCCTGGCAGAAGTCCGTGAGCGACGAGCAGATCAAGAACACGATCTTGATGGGCGGCGCCGCGGTCGGCAAGAGCCCGGCGATGCCGGCGCAGCCGCAGCTGCGGGAGAAGCCGGAGGTCGTCGCGGGCCTCGTGAAGATCGTCCGCGCCTTCGGCGAGGGCACGCAGGCCGAGCCGGCTGCCGCGCCCGCTCCCGCGCCCGCGGGTTCGAGCGCGCCGGCCGCGGCCGGATCGAGCCAGGGCTCGGGCCACTGAGCTAGGCCGGGCGATAGCGGAACCGGCGCGGGTCCTCGTGCCG
>CAYUNM010000003.1:257169-268557 GCA_964446175.1 uncultured Kofleriaceae bacterium | reverse complement strand
ATGCGTCCCGCCGTGGGGCAAGCGTACCCGAACTTCGGTCGACTTTGGGCGGACGCTTGTGTAGCGTGCGCCATGCTGTTCGTCCGGGCCTCGGCCGCTCTGTTGCTCGTCACGGTTGCCTGCGGCCACTCGTCGGACGCGACGTCGCCGGACGCGAGCGCGATGTCCGACGGGTCGCGGCAGGGGCCGCCGCCGTGTGACGGCGACAGGTCCGCGTGCGCGACGGCCTGGGAGCAGGCGGCGTCGGACAAGTTCGACGGCCTGCTGACCGATACGACGGCGCTCGCGGCCTTCTTGAAGGCGATGCCGAAGGGCGGCGACCTCCACAACCACCTGTCGGGCGCGGTCTACGCCGAGACGTACCTGGGCTGGGCGCACTCCGACGGCGACTGCGTCAACACGAGCACGTACAGCGCGGTCAACTCCGGCTCGTGCTCGACGACCAACGTCGCGGTGCCGACCGGCGGCGCGCTCTACGACTCGATCGTGCGCGCGTGGTCGATGGAGGGCTTCGTCGCGGGCGCGCAGAGCGGTCACGACCACTTCTTCGCGACGTTCGGCAAGTACGGGCTCGTCGCGGGCACGCATCGCGACGAGACGATCGCGGATGTCGCGACGCGCGCGGCCGACGAGAACGAGGTCTACGTCGAGACGATGTTCAACCTCGCGAAGAACACCGGCACGCTGTCGGCCTCGCTGTGGTCGGGCACGCTCACGGCCAACGACCTGCCCACGCTCTACAACCAGCTCACGACGAACGCCGGGTTCGCGAACGCGATCAACAACGATGTCGCCGTCGTGAATTCGGCGGCGGCCGGCTATCGCAACGTGCTCGGCTGCAGCGCGCCGATGGCGCCCGACGCGTGCAACGTCGAGGTGCGGTTCATCGCGCAGGTGTCGCGCACGGGCGCGTCGGATCAGGTGTTCGGTCAGCTCGTCGGGGCGTTCGAGATGGCGTCGCGCACGAACCAGATCGTCGCGCTGAACCTGTCGTCGCCGGAGGACGACTCGGCGTCGCTCGCGAACTACGACCTGCAGATGGCGATGCTCGACTTCCTGCACACGAAGTACGCGGGGACGAGCCCGCTCCACGTCACGCTGCACGCGGGCGAGCTGACGGCCGCGTACCTGCCGTCGGGCAGCACGGCGAACACGTATCACATCCGCGCCGCCGTCGAGACCGCGCACGCCGAGCGCATCGGCCACGGCCTCGACATCGCGAGCGAGACGAATTCCGACCAGCTGATGACGGAGATGGCGACGAACCACGTGCTCGTCGAGGTGTGCCTGTCTAGCAACGCGCAGATCCTCGAGGTCAGCGGCGCCGCGCACCCGCTCGCGGGCTACCTCGCCGCCGGCGTGCCGGTCGCGCTCGCGACGGACGATCAGGGCGTGTCGCGCTCGAGCATGGCGGGCGAGTACCAGCGCGCCGCGCTCGACCAGCACCTGAGCTATCGCCAGATCAAGACGCTCGCGCGCAACAGCCTCGAGCACGCGTTCGTGCCGGGCGCGAGCTTGTGGACCGCCGTCGGCACGCCGGTCGATGCGTGCGCGCCGAGCGCGACGATGGCGATCGGTGACACGCCGAGCACGGCGTGCGCCGCGTACCTCGCGGCGAGCGAGCGCGCGAAGCTGCAGTGGGATCTCGAGGGGCGGTTCCTCGAGTTCGAGAGCCAGCAGTAGACGTGGTCGCGAGCGAGCCGCGCACGCGCTGTCTGCGCTGCCGCAAGGCGTCGGCGATGTGTTACTGCGCGCTGCTGCCGCGGCTCGAGACGGCGACGCGCGTCGTGATCCTGCAGCACACGCGCGAGCGCGACATGGCGATCGGGACCGCGCGGATGGCGAGCCTGGCGCTGGCGAATGCCGAGCTGCACGTCGGTGTCGACTGGAGCCACAGCGCGCCGCTCGCGGCCGCGCTCTCCGATCCGGCGCGGCCGCCGGTGCTCCTCTACCCGGGCAAGGACGCGCGCGACATCCTGCGCGAGCCACCGGTC
This sequence comes from uncultured Kofleriaceae bacterium, assembly GCA_964446175.1. GTDB lineage: Bacteria > Myxococcota_A > Polyangia > Haliangiales > Haliangiaceae > JABFXX01. The sequence goes on along the minus strand of CAYUNM010000003.1, from coordinate 266,563 downwards.
GGGCCGGTCACGCTCGTCGTCGTCGACGGGACGTGGGCGCAGGCGCGTTCCGTCGTGCGCGATAACCCGGTCCTCGGCGCGCTGCCGCGCTACGCGTTCTCGGCGCCGGAGCCGTCGCGCTACCGGATTCGCCGCGAGCCGCGCGCGGAGTACTGCTCGACGATCGAGGCGCTGATGCACGTGCTCGGCGTGCTCGAGGGCGACCCGGCGAAGTTCCGCGAGCTGCTCGTGCCGTTCGAGGCGATGATCGACGCGCAGCTCGCGTGTCAGGCCGCCTCGACGTCACCGCGCACGCGCCGCCCGAGGACGCGCGAGAAGCGCCCGAACCTGCCGGCCGAGATCTGCGACCGCTGGGAGGATCTCGTGTGCGTCGTCGGCGAGGCGAGCGCCTGGCCGTACCGCGCGGGCACGGCGACGCCGCCCGCCGAGCTCGTGCACTGGCTCGCGTACCGGCCGGCGGACGGGAGCCTGTTCGAGGCGATCGCGGCGCCGCGCGGCGAGCTCGCACCGAACACCCCGTTCCACAGCGAGCTGACGCGCGAGGAGATCGCGGCGGGGATGTCGCCGGCGGAGGTCATCCAGCGGTTCGCCGCGTTCGCGCGCCCCACGGATGTCGTGTGCTCGTGGGGCTCGTACGCGCCCGAGCTGTTCGCCGCGCACGGCGGCATGCTGCCCGAGGCGCGGCTCGACGCGCGCTTCATCGCGCAGCGCTACACGAACGGACGCGTCGGCGGCCTCGAGAGGTATGCCGGTGAGGTCGAACCGCTCGCCCGCGGTCGCGCCGGGCGCCGGCTCGCGATGCTCGCGTCGCTGCTCGGCACGTGGCGCGCCACGCTCACGGCGGCCGCTAGGGTCTCTTGACCCCAGCGATCGCAAACTTTTCCGTCTAGGAACGCGCGCGGGCCGCCGCTATCGTGCGCTTCATGATGAGGGTCATGGCGATCGCCGTCGCGGTGTGGGCCGCGTGCGGCCCGAACAACACCGAGACGCAGGGGCTGAAGTCGATCGAGATCCAGCCCGCGAACGCGACGATCGCGTATCAGCCGGGCGTCGCGATGCCGGTCGACTACGTCGCGATCGGTCACTACGCGGACGGCCACACGCACATGCTGACCGACGCGACGTTCTCGCTCGACACGTCGGCGTCCGCGATCGGCACGCTCACCGTCGCCGAGTTCAACGCGAACGGCGTCGCGGCAGGCACCGGCACCGTCACGGCGACCGACGGCCAGCTGACCGGCAGCACGTCCGTCAGCGTGTCGATGCACGTCGTCCATGTCGATCCGACGGCGCCCGCGGGCGCAGAGGGCAACTTCCCGGATCAGCCGCCGATGGGCGCGCTGTCGCCGGTGATCGACTACCCGCTCGATGGCGCGGTGATGCCGTCGACGGTGAAGGCGCCCGACGTCCAGTGGGAAGGCGCGAACACCGCGACGGATCTGTATCGCGTGCGGCTCGTCGCGGGGCTCGCGACCGTCGACACGATCCTCGTCGGCGGTCCGTCGTTCAAGCTCGATGCGACGCCGCTCGCGGGCGACTGGAATCTGCTCGTCGCGAGCGCGGGCGGCCAGCCGATGAGCGTCGAGGTCGATCACTGGGACGCGACGAACGGCGCCCAGGGCAGCGCGCCGGTGCACGTGCGCGCGGTCACCGCCGACGTCGCGGGCGCGATCTACTACTGGAACCTCAGCCAGGGCCAGATGGAGCGCATCGACGTCAACGGGCGCGCGCTCGCGATCCCGAACCCGCCCGCGAACCCGAGTGACGGGACCAACCACTGCGTCGCGTGTCACGTCGTCAGCCGCGATGGCAAGTACCTCTCGGGCGAGCTGTGGGGCGGCGGCATGCAGGGCGCCGTGTTCGACCTCTCCGATCCGAACGTCCAGAACGGCAACCCGGCGCCGACGCTCGCGCCCGTCAGCACGACCTCGTACACGTCGCTGTTCTCGACGTTCAACCCCGACGCGTCGCGGCTGATGATCAACAGCGGCACGCAGCTCGCGCTGATCGATCCGCACACCGGCATGGCGGTTCCGACGCAGGGCGTCCCGCTGCCGACGGCCGGCGCCGCGCATCCGTGCTGGTCGCCCGACGGCACGTCGATCGTGTACGTCGCGAACGTGCTCAATGGTGGCGCGGCGGCGGGCTGGGCCGTCGACTACACGTCGGGCGACCTCGCCGTGATCCCGGTGACCGGGCCCGACACGTTCGGCGCGTCGACGGCGATCGTCCCGAGCGCGTCGGTCGATGCCGCGTTCGCCGCGCCGTCGTGGCCGTCGTTCGCGCCCGACTCGACGTGGATCGCGTACGGCGCCGGCGTCAACTCGCGCGGCCGCACCGCCGTGAACAACGTCGAGACGACGTTCCCCGGCTCGCTGTTCCTCGTGCCCAAGACCGGAGGCACGCCGACGCGCCTCGACACCGCGTGCGGCGGCCAGCGCGACTGCTTCCTGCCGAACTTCAGCCCGTACGACGACGGCGGCTACTACTGGCTCGTGTTCTACAGCCTGCGCGACTACGGCAACACGCTCGCCGGCACGAAGGGCACGGTGCGCCGTCAGATGTGGGTGACCGCGATCGACAAGTCCAAGCTCGGCACCGGCGACGCGAGCAGCGTCCCGTACTGGATCCCGGATCAGGACACGCAGACCGAGAACATGAGCGCGTTCTGGGCGCTGCCGCCGCCGCTGCAGTGACCGCTCACACGTGGTCCCACCAGTTGCTGAGCCAGTCGGAGACGTAGCTGAACAGCGCGAACGTCCCGTACAGCAGCTCGACGGCCGCGCCCGCGCCGATGATCGAGAACACCCAGTCGCGACGGTCGTCGAGCGCGTCGGCGGCATCGCGCAGGGAGGTCGTCGCCGCGTATTCGCGCGAGGCCGCGTCGGTCTCGGCGGCGCGCGCGAGCGTCTCGCGATAGTTGTCGCCGGCGCAGTACGGGCAGATCAGGGCGAGCTGATCCTCGGCGAAGTGGATCGGCGCGTTGCAGTGCCGGCAGGTCGCATCGGCGGCCGGCGGATGCATGAAGCCGCGCGGCGGCAGCGGCGGGAGCTTGTCGCCCGCATCGAGCAGGCCATACGCACCGACGACGCCCGCGACCGCCAGGAACGCGGCCGTGATCACGAGGACGAGGTCGGCCCAGAGCCCCCAGCCGTCGACGACCATCGCCCACACGACGAGCACGAACCACGCGATCGATCCGAGCGCGACCACGCCGCGACCGGCCACGACGACGTCCAGCGCGACCAGCGCCACCGGCGTTCCGCACTCTCCAGTGCGGCGATCGCGCGCGCGCGCGAGGCGAGCATCTCGACGTACTCGCTCGGCGGCGTCACCGTCTGCCCACACGACGGGCACGGGAACGGCTCCGCGTGGAGCGGCACGGCCGCGCTGCAGTGCGGGCACTCGAGCGGCTTCAGCCGCTTCGCGCCCACCGCGCTACCGCTGACGAGCGTCTCGGTGCGCTTGCGCCGGAAGAGGAAGCTATCGCCCCAGATCAGGAGCGGGACCCCGAGGACCAGCGGCGCGACGAGCTGGACGATCAGGACCGTCTTCCACACGCCCCCAGCATATCGCGATCAGTTCGTGCCGCAGGCCGCGCCGCCGCCGCCGGGCGCCTGGGCGGGCGCCGCGCCGGAGAGCTTGTTCGCGCACGCGGGCAGGCCCGGGTTCGCCTTGCAGTAGTGCGAGGCGATGTCGGCGGCGTCTTGCGCGTTGAACGTCTCGCGGTTGTTGAGCAGGAACGTCGGGCTCGACTGGATCGCGAGCTTCTTCGCGACGTCGAAGCTCGACGCGAGCAGCGTGCTCGACTCCCCGTCGACGCACTTCTGGATCACGTCGGCATCGATGCCGGTCGCCTTGCCGGTGCAGTCCTTCCAGTCGGCCTTGAGGTCCTTGCTGCGGCACGCGAGGAAGTCGAGGAACTTCGCGTTCGAGCCGTAGTGCTGGATCGCGCAGACCTCGCGCTGGTCATCGGTGACCTCGTCGGGGCCGTGCATCGACGCGAGCTTGCCGCCCGCGTTGTCACCGATGTAGTGGACGTTGATCGTCGCGTCCTTGCCGAACGCGTCCGCGAACTCCTTCGTCGCGAGCATCGCCTTGGTGCCGTACGGGCAGTGCGACATCACGAACAGGTCGAGCGACTTCTTGATCTCGGGGCGGCAGACCATCGCTTCCTTGCACGAGGGCTGGTCGCAGTCGGTCTTGCCGTCGCCGTCGTCGTCGACCTTGTTGTCGCAGATCTCGGCGGTCGGATCGAAGCTGCCTCCGAGCGCGACCTGCTGGTAGTTGCCGATCGGGTGCAGGTAGCGCGCGATCTGCTGCTTGCCGTCCTTGTCGTCATCGACCGTCTTGTCGAACAGGATCGCGGGCAGCGTCTTGAACGTCGGGTCCGCCTTCTGGAGCTCGGCGTAGAGCGCCTTGCCCTCGGGCGACATGTAGTCGACCTTCTTGACCTTGATGCCGTCGAAGATCGAGGCGAGCTGGCCCTCGAGGCGATCGATGTTGCACTCGGCGCAGCGCGCGTCCGAGAAGAACGTCGCGTTGACGGGGACGGCCGGCGGGATCGAGTTGCAGTCGGCGGGCTTGGTGCCGTCGAACGAGTTGCAGATCGCCTTGAGGAAGTCGTTCGACTTGCGGCCGCCTTCGTACGGCTTGCCGTTGAGGAACATCGTCGGCGAGCCGGTCGCGCCGCGCTGATCGGACTCCGCGAACGACGCCGCGAGCAGCTGCTGGCCCTTGCTGTCCATGCACGCCTTGACGGCGCCCGTATCGATGCCGGCCTTCTGACCGCAGCTCTCCCAGTTCGTATCGACGTGACCCGGATCCTCGTCCTGGCACGCGATCATCTTGACGTACTTGTCGGGCGCGACCTCGCGCGCGCACAGCTGCGCGATGTCACCGGTGACCTCGCCGGGACCGTGCATCGAGGTCAGCTGATCGCCCTGCTTCTGGCCGATGAACGCGACGTGGAAGTCGACATTGTCGCCGAGCTTGTCGAGCACGGGCGCGACGGCCTTCTCGACCTGCACGCCGTACGGGCACTTCGACATGACGAAGAACTCGAGCTTGGCCGGTTGCTTCACGACGCGTGCGACGCGCGCGTGCGTGGTGGAGGTGCCGGTGGCGTTGTCCAGGCGGCTGGCGTTCTGGCAGCCGAACGCGAACGGGATGGCGAGGGTCAGAAATGCGAATTTGCGCACGAGGGCTCCGGTTATAGCTCGATCCAACCGGGCCTCAACCGGGGGCAGGACGCAGGAATTCCGCCTCGCCCCCGTATTTTCGCTGGCCTGGACCGGATCGCGTACCGGTGGCTACTTGCGCGAGCGCAGTGTATCGATCCAGTCGCGGCGATCGCCGTCGAGCACGTGAATCTCCGGCTCGAGATCGTCGAGCGGCTCGGGCACCGAGTCCGAGGGCGGCTGGTAGGCGGGGATGCCGGGCGGGCGCTTCGCCGGATGGAACGCCTGCAGCACCTCGTAGGTCGACGTGACGCTCTCGAACTCCGCCGGTGTGACGAGTGTCTCGCCGTGGACGTCGGCGACGATGACGGTCTCGTTGTCGTGACCGCCGCGCTCGTTCGCGAGGGCGATCATCGTCTCGCAGGCCTCGCGAGGACGGCTGTCGGTGAGGATGCCGCGCAGCTCGTCGTCGGTGAGCGCGTTGGTGACGCCGTCGGAGCAGAGCAGGAGCCGGTCGGTGCGGCGGAGGTCGAGGCGGCCGATCGCGACGCGGACGTCGGGGAGCAGCCCCATCGCCTGCAGGATCACGTTGCGGCCCGGCGCGTCGCGCGCCTCGCGGGCGGTCATGATCCCCTGGTCGACGAGCAGCTGCACCATGCTCTGGTCGCGCGTGATCTGGCGAAGGCGCGTGCCGCGCAGCAGGTACGCACGCGAGTCGCCGACCTCGGCGATGTAGGCCTGCGCGCCGCGGATGAACACCGCGACGAGGGTCGCCCCCATGCCGCGGCGATCCGCGCGCTGCGCCGCCGCGTGAACCGCGCCGTTCGCACGCCGGACCGCTTCCTCGAAGAGGTGCACGATCGGCCCGTCCTCGGCGCGCTGCAGCTCCGCCTGCAGGACCTCGACGACGAGCGCGCTCGCGACCTCACCGGCCTGGTGGCCGCCCATGCCGTCCGAGAGCGCGAGCAAGAGGCCGCGCTCGCCGACATCCACGGCGCGATCCGCATCGAACGCGTCGATCGCGAAGCCGCTCTGCAGCTCGGTGATCGAGAACGCGTCCTCGTTCGCGTCACGAACACGCCCGACATCCGTCCGCGCGGAGACGACCACCTGGAGGCTCACCGCGGCGATCGTAGTACAGCGGCGCGGTCTCGTGCGCGTACGTGTTGGTACGTCAGCGGCGGCGCATGTAGAAAACCGCCCACGCGACCAGGGCTCCCGTCATGCCGTACTGCACGAACGGCGAGATCAAGAGGAAGCGCGACGCCGTCATCGCGTAGACCATCGCCGTGCGCACGGCCATCTCGACGACGAGCCCGAGCCCGAGCACGACGCTGAGCACGCGCATCTCGCGCAGCGGCGGCTCGGCGCCCTGCACCTGTCGGAAGAGGTACGACAGCAGCGGCCGGCGGAACACGGCGGAGACGGCGACGGCGACGCCGACCAGCGACGTGATCAGCGAGTCGCGCAGCAGCAGCACGCGCTCCGAGCCGCCGAGCGCGATCAGGATGAGGCTCACCGCGATGCCGCCGAGCACGAGCGCGGCCGCGACATCGACCTTGCGCTTGCGCACGACGCTCCACACTCCCTCGATCGCGGGCGGCACCGCCGAGAGCGCGAGCGCGACGAGCCCGCCGGTGTACGGCTCCGCGAGCTCGTAGACGACGTACGGCGCGACCGCGTTGACGAGGATCAGGCTCGCGAGCTCGCGGCGCGCGGACGGCGGACGAGGCGGAGTCGGCTCAGTCGCCGGCGATGGCGGCATCGGTGTCCCCGTTGATGTCCTCGAGCGAGCGGCGCGCCGTCTCCGGCACGACGAAGAACGTGATCGCGGCACCGAACAGCGCGACGCCGGCGAGCACGAGCATGAGCGAGCGCGCGCCGATCGCGGCGAGCAGCGCAGGGAACACGAACGCCGCGAGCGCGGCTCCGATCCGCCCGCCGACGACCGTGAACGCCTGCGCGAGGCTGCGGATCCGCGTCGGCGCGAGCTCGACGCCGAGCAGGCCCGCGCCCGAGACCGCGCCCGGCCCCATCGACAGCGCGACGTTGTACAGGCCGAACATCGCGAAGCTGAGCAGCGGCGCCTTCGAGGAGCCACTCATCATCGGCGCGAAGCCGATCAGGCCGAGGCCGGTGAGCGCGAAGCCGATCGCGGTCAGCGTGCGCCGGCCGACGCGATCGATCAGCGCGACGCCGAGCAGCCCGCCCGGCGTCTGCATCAGCGCGAACGCGATCAGCGTGAACGAGACCTCGGAGAGGTGCATGCCCTCGGCGATCACCGACGGGCCGAACAGCACCCCCGAGTAGAGGACGATGTCGTAGATCATCCACAGCAGCGCCGCGCCGAGCACGCCGCGCGCGTGACGGCTGAACAGCTCGCGCCACGGCCGGCGATCCGCGACCGGCGTCGCGTGCGCGGGCGCGCCGGTGATGCCCTCGATCACCTCGCGGGCCTTGTCGGTGTTGCCCTCGACGCGCGCGAGGAAGCGAGCCGTCTCCGGCATCTTGCGGCGCAGCGTGAGCACCGAGAGCGCGGGCACGGTGCCGAAGCCGAGGACGATGCGCCACTGCAGATCCGCGCTGACGCCGAGCTGCTCGAGCAGCAGCAGCACGAGCGAGGCGGTGATCGCGCCGAAGCCCCACATGCAGCCGAAGCCGAACGCGAGCTTCTTGCCGCGGTCGTTGCGGTTCGCGTGCTCGGCCATGATCGTCGGCGACAGCACGTAGTCGGCCCCGACGCCGATGCCGAGCACGAACCGGATCGCGATCAGCGTCCACAGATCCGGCGCGAACGCCTGCACGGCCGCCGCGACTGCCATGATGCCGACATCGATGCCGTAGAACCGCTTGCGGCCCTTCTGCGCGAGCCAGCCGAACACGAGCGCGCCGATGACGGATCCGACGAGCGCCGACCCCGTGAGCAGCGCGGCCTGCACGCTGCTGATGTGCGCGACGCCGAACGACGCGAGGCACAGCGGCAGCACGATGCCGATCGACGACAGGTCATAGCCGTCGGTGAACACGCCCATGCCCGTCGTGAACATCGCGAGCAGGTGGAACCGCGACAGCGGCTTGTCGTCGAGCTTCTCGAACGCGTTCATGGCAGGGGCTCGAGGCTGAATCCGCCATCCGCGCCGACCGCGAGCTCGGTGACGCGGATCGCCGCCGTCACCGGCAGCGCCGCGTACAGGTGCGGGAACCGGTCGCCGCCGCGCGAGACCTCCCAGCGCAGCGCGGCGCCGAGCGCCTCGGCCTCGACCGCGATCAGCAGCAGGTCGCGCTGGCCGGCGAAGTGCTTCGCGAGCGTGCCAGCGAGCTGCGCCGCCGTCGAGAAGTGGATGTAGCCGTCGGCGAGGTCGACGGGCGCGCCGGCAAACGTGCCGCTCGCCTCGGCGGCCTGCCACTGCGCACGCGTCGCGACCTTGTAGATGAGCACGGCGGCGTGAGGATAGCCCTAGGCAGCGGGAGCGCGCCTTGGTACACCACGGCCGATGCGTACGATTTTGATGCTCGTCCTCGCGGTGGCCGCCTGCTCGCACGACAAGGCTCAGGACAAGGCCAAGGCGCCCGCGCCTGCAACCGCGACCGCGCCTGCAACGGCGCCCACGCCCGCAACGGCGACCACGCCCGCAACGGCGACCGCGCCCGCAACGGCGACCGCGCCCGCGCCTGCGACTGCGCCGGCCTCGGCGTCGGAGCAGCACCTCGGCGCGGCGATCGATGCGAACGCGCCGGTCGTGGCGCTCGCGGACGTCGTGAAGGATCCGGCGAAGTTCAAGGGCAAGTCGTTCGTCACGACCGGCACCGTCACGGCCGTCTGCCAGGAGATGGGCTGCTGGATGGAGATCAAGGACGCGGACGGCGAGGCGCACGTCAAGATGGCGGGCGAGAAGTTCTACATGCCGAAGACGAGCACCGGCCACAAGGTGCGCGTCGCGGGCACGCTCGTCGACGTCGCGGGCGGCGACGAGGAGTGCGCGAAGGAAGCGGCCGAGCAGACCGGCAAGCAGGTCGCGAAGCTGCAGCTCGAAGCGACCGGCGTCGAGCTCGACTGAGCACGGCGCGCGCGGTTGGTTCGCGCGCGGTTGGTTCGCGCGCGGTTGGTTCGCGCGCGGTTGGTTCGCGCGGGGTTGGCTCGCGCGCGGTTGGTTCGCGCGGGGTTGGTTCGCGCGGGGTTGGTTCGCGCGGGGTTGGTTCGCGCGGGGTTGGTT
>CAYUNM010000003.1:201213-257069 GCA_964446175.1 uncultured Kofleriaceae bacterium | reverse complement strand
GGGGTTGGTTCGCGCGGGGTTGGTTCGCGCGGGGTTGGTTCGCGCGGGGTTGGTTGGTGCGTTGCGCGCTACTTCGACGGCGCCTGCTCCGCCGGGCCCTTCTTGGCGGGCTTCTTCTCCGTGTCGGGCTGCCCGCCCGGCACCAGCGGGCCGGGCGCGGCGGAGCCCTTCGCGGCGTCCGCGGCCTCCTTGTGGGCGCGCTGCGTCGCCTCCATGTCGTCGAACTGCTGGCGCAGGCCTTCGCGGTCGCGATCGCTCGTGCTCGCGGCCGGCGCCTCCGTCGGCGTGGCGCGCGTGCGCGCGGTCGGCGTGTCGGCGAGCTGTTGTTGGGTCGGCCCGCCGCACGCGGCGAGCGCGAGCCAGAGCAGGTGCTTCATGAGCCGACCGTACCGCATGGCGGCGGCTAGGCGAGCAGGCGCAGATCGATCTCGAGCGTGCCGCCGAGGATCTCGGCGTACGGGATCGCGAGCTCGATCGCGGCCTCGATGCTCGGCAGCTCCATGATCGCGAAGCCGCCGATCAGCTCCTTCGACTCGGTGAACGGGCCGTCGAGCACGCGCAGCTTGTTCGCCGTGAACAGCAGGCGCTTCGCCTGGCTGCTGGGTGCGAGCTCGTGCGAGCTGCCGAGCACGCCGGCCTTCGTCATCTCGGTCTTGAGGCGCGAGATCGCGGCCTTCTGCGCCGGCGTGTGCGGCTTGTCGCCCTTCTCGATCAGCAGCAGGTGCAGCGGCGGGTTCTCCGGCGCCGGCATGACACCGAGGTCCCACGGCTCGGTGACCTTGCCGAGCTCGAGCTCGCAGTCACCGAGGATCTTCGCGTAGCGCTCGGCCCAGCCGATCCCCTGCTCGCGCGTCGCGACCTCGAGCGAGAGGATCGCGGCGGGCAGCTCGCTGTCCTGGCCGCGGTAGGGACCGTGGGTCACGGTGCAGTGGCCGTCGCGGCAGCTCAGGCGCGTGCGGTGCTTGCTGCCGAGCAGGCCCGCGCCGTCGAGGAAGCGCCCTGCCTGGGCATGGCCGCCGATGAAGGCGCCCATCTTCTCGATGATCTCCTGGGAGGGCGGCTTGCCGGCTTCGCTGTTCGCATCGTTCTTGTGCATCATCATCACGCGCATCGGTTATCTCCTTCTGCCGGCACGACGAACGGCGCGAGGCCGTCACGACACGACCGAGGTTCTTTTTGTAACACCGCGGAACTGCTAGCCGGAGCGGAGCGCCGCGAGGATCAGGCCCCAGAACCGGCCGCCCGCGTTGCGATAGCCCCAGCCCAGGTGTGTGCCGCAGCGGGCGCACAGCGCGACCTGCCAGGCCCAGCCGGGGAACCAGCTGAACGCGGCCTCCTCGGCGCCGCGCGGCGCGCAGCCGGGCGCGTCCGCGAAGCAGCCGATGCGGAACGCGTGGCCGGCCGGGTTGACGAACGTGTGCTCGTGCGCGCCCGCCATGTCGATGCGGTGCGCCTCGTCGGTGATCGGGTGCTCGCACGCCGCGCACACGAGGCCGCGCCGGACGTTCGCGCCAGGCGCGCTGCGACGCTCGCGTTCGGCCTCGCGGAGCACGAGGCGACGTTACGGCGTGAACGTGGTCGTGAACAGCGCGACGTCGTACGGATGCAGCGCAGGGCGCGTGCCAGCCGCGCGGCGCGAGGAATCGCGGACGTCCGTGTGCGAAGTGCAAACGAAACTGAGCAACGAGGAGACCTCACGGTGCACAAGGTCGCGACGGCACGTGGGAACAGAAGCTGCAATCGGCGCCGGCGATGCGCTGGTTACTGCTCCTGCTCGTCGCGTGTGCGAGCCCGCATGGTCACGCGGCGGGCGACGCGGCCACCGGCGACGCGACCGGCGACGCGTTCGCGGACGATGCGGCGGTCCCCGGTGCCCCGCTGTCGACGCCGCCGACCCTGCTCGCGGGCGGCCTGTATCCGCGCGCGATCCTCGCGAGCAACGGCGCGATCTACGCGTCGCTCGTCACGGGGCAGCCCAACGGCGTGTTCGGCGGCTCGATCTTCGAGAGCACGGACGACGGGCTCACGTTCACGCGCGTCGGTGGCATCGACGACGCCGTGCTGAACACCGGCGATTGCTGCGCCACCCTGTACGAGCTGCCGCGCGCGCTCGGCGCGCTGCCGGCGGGGACGCTGTTGTGGGCGACGTCGGTCGGGCAGGGCGCGGCGACGAATCACATGTCGATCGTGATGTGGGCGAGCACCGATCACGGGCGCACGTGGACGCGGCAGTCGACGATCGTCGCGGCGGCGCAGCCCGTGTCGTGCGGCGGCCTGTCATGCGGGTTGTGGGAACCCGAGCTCGTCATGCTCGACGATGGCACGCTCGTCTGCCACTTCTCCGACGAGACGAGCGCCGCGCACAGCCAGTACCTCGCGGAGCGCCGCACCTCCGATGGCGTGACGTGGTCCGCGTCGCGCGCGACGGTCGCGCCGGCGAACGCGGCCGCGCGGCCCGGCATGGCGAACGTGCGGCGCATGCCGAACGGCACCTACGTCATGTCGTACGAGGTCTGCGGCACCGATGCATGCAACGTCCACGTGCGCGCGTCGGCCGACGGCTGGGACTGGGGCGATCCGAACGACATCGGCGCGCGCCCGACCACCGTCGACGGCCGCTACTTCGTGCACGCCCCGACGCTCGCCTACGACGCCAGCGACGGGGCGAACGGCCGGTTCTTCCTCGTCGGCCAGCTCGCGGGCGGCGGCACCGCCGACGAGAATGGCTCGATCCTGCTCGCGAACACCGAGAGCGCGACGCACGGCTGGTACGAGCTCGCCGCACCGGTCGCGGTGCCGAACGCGTACGACAACTTCTGCCCGAACTACAGCTCACCGCTGTTGCCGCTCGACCACGGCGCCGCCGTGCTCGAGATCGCGACGCGCTACGACGGCAACGCGTGCAACGCGTACTTCGCGCGCGGCCCCCTGCGCGGCTCTCGCGACGCGACCGGCATCACCGACGGCGCGCGCTACCGGCTCGTCAGCGTGATGAGCTCGCTGTGCGTCGACGTCACCGGTGGCTCGGCGGCGGCGGGGACGCCGATCCAGCAGTACGCGTGCAACGACAACGCCGCGCAGGACTGGACGTTCGCGCGCAACGCCGACGGCACGTTCGCGCTGCGCTCGCAGATCAGCGGGCTGTGCCTCGCCGCCACGGGCGATGCGGCGGGTGCGGCCGTGCAGCAGCAGCCGTGCGACGGCGGCGCGGCGCAGGCGTGGAGCGTCGAGAACGTCGGGCGCGGCTACTTCCGGCTCGTGCGCGGCGGCAACTGCCTCGACGTCAGCGGCGGCTCTGTCGCGTCGGGCGCGCCGATCCAGCAATGGACGTGCAACGACCTGTCGCCGCAGATCTGGCACGTCGAGCCGCGCTAGCAGCGTCGCGAGGCGCGGAGCTCGGTCGCCGTGACGTTGAGCTCGCGGCGCAGGTACGCGCTCATGCGCGACGCGGTGCCGAAGCCGACCTGCGTCGCGATCGCCTCGATCTTGAGATCGGTGTGGACGAGCAGCGACTCCGCCGTCGCGACCCGCGCCTTGCGCAGCTCGTCGCTGAACGACGTGGCGAGCTGCTGGAGCTGGCGCTGCAGCGTGCGCGTCGACATGCCGAGCGCGCCCGCGCTCGAATCGATCGTCGCGGAGTCGAGGCCGCGGACGAGGTGGCCGCGCAGGCGGCTGAGCAGCACGGAGGAGCCACGGACGCCGGCGACGACCGCCGACGCGGCCGCGTAGGCCTGGCGCGCGAGCGGGTGCTCGAGCTGGACGAACGCGCTCTCGACGTCGTGTGCGATGCGCACCGGGTGATCGGCGCGGGAGGTCGGCAGCGCGCCGGCCATCATCATGCCGGAGAGGCCGACCGGCACGACGAGCGCGTGGCGCTCGAGCGTCGTCGACCACGGCGCGTTCGTGCGCGCGGTGCTCGTGAAGCCGAGCAGCACGTCGGGCTCGACGCGATCGACGGCCGACAGGTCGGTCAGCGCGCGGCGCTGGCGCGAGATCGCCGGGTTGCGTACGAGGTCGCCGACCGCGAGCAGCTCGCGGATCGCGGTGTCGTCGAGCGCGCCCCAGATGATCGAGCCCTGCAGATCGGACGCCGCGCACCACACGACGTACGTCGCGCCGATGTAGCAGCGGCCGATCGGGCTCGCGATCATCTCCTCGAGATCGCGGGCGGGCACGAGCAGCGGGCGGTGGCGCGGGACGGCGGGTGCGCCGAGCGGCTCGATCTCCACCCCGTCAGTTGGTCTGTTCGCAGGACCGGAGAGCTCCACGGTTACGCCTCCCAGTGAGGGCATGTTGACACACCCCGGTGAGTGCGCACGGCGACATGTGTCGCGCGCCAACGCCGGTACACATCGCGCCAGCGCGGCCGCGGCGCGATCTGCGCCGGGATTAGCGTCGTGTCATTTCGCTGGGTTCGTAGAGTTTCTACGTGCCGTGCCCTACCGACGTGTCCGTCACGCTTCCGATGCGCCGCCCTCTTGCGACCGCCGACGAAGCGGTTCCGACGTGGCTCGGCGACTACCTCGTCGTGCGACGCCTCGGCGCCGGCGGCATGGGCGTCGTCTACGAAGGCCATCACACGGCACTCGACCGCCGCGCCGCGCTCAAGATGATCCGGCGCTCGATGCGGCGCTGCGAGAGTGCACGCGCACGGCTCGTCGACGAGGCGCGCGCGCTCGCGTCGATCCAGCATCCGAACGTCGTCACGCTGTACGAGCTCGGCGCGAGCGACGACGACGCGTTCATCGCGATGGAGCTCGTCGACGGCGCGACGCTGCGCGAATGGGCCCACACGCCGCGCGCGATCCCCGAGGTCCTCGACGTCTTCATCGCGATCGCGCGTGCGCTCGGCGCCGTCCACGCGGCGGGGCTCGTGCACCGCGACGTCAACCCGTCGAACGTGTTCGTCACGCGCGACGGCACGCCGAAGCTCGGCGACTTCGGGCTCGTGACGGCCAGCGGACAGCGCGACGAGGTCGTCGTCGGCACGCCGCCGTACATCGCGCCCGAGCAGACGTTCGGCGAGCCCGTCGATGCGCGCGCCGATCAGTATTCGTTCTGCATGTCGTTGCACGAGGTGCTCGCGGGTGAAGACGAGACCGCGGACATTCCGGCGCCGCTGCGCCAGATCATCGGCCGCGGGCTCGCGGTCAGGCCGGAGGCGCGCTTCGCGTCGATCGAGGCGCTGCAGGAGGCGCTGCGGCACGCGCGCTCCGGGCTCGCGCGCCGATGGATCGGCGCCCGTGCACTACGGTGAGAACGTGTTCGTGATCAGCGGCGCGGTCGCGAACGGCACGCCGAGCGTGTAGAGCGAGTGACGGCGCACGTCGAGGCCGGGCAGCGAGATCGCGGCGATCTGCATCAGGTACGACTCGCCGCTCTCGAGCAGGCGCGCCGGCAGGCGCACGCTCGTGACATCGCCGGGGACGATCAGCGTCGCCATCGGAGACGGCACCGTGTTCAGGTACAGCACGTCCCAGCGCTCGAGCGAGATCACGTAGGCATCGGCGCGCCCGATCCGCGGAGGCGACCACGACACGGTCGGCGTCGTGCCCACGCCCGTCAGGTCGGTGAACAGATCGTGCCCGTCGAGCTGCGGCGCGAGCGGCGGCGTGATCGACGGCGCGATCGGATTGTCGCCGCTCGCGAGCTGGTTCGTGTCGACCTCGATCGCGACGGCGACCTGGAGGCCGATGTCGACGCCATCCGGCGGTACGACGTTGACGGGGAACGACACGTTGAAGTCGTTGAACAGCCAGCTCGCCGGATACGGATTGGCGACCTGGAAGTGCGTGTCGATGTCGTCCTCGGTCGTCGGGAAGTCCGACGCGAACGAAATGACCGGCGGCGCGAGCACCGACGTGCCGTAGCGCGGGCCGCCGGGCATCGCGCGGACCGCGACGTTCGTGCCAGCGACCGCGCCGGCGCGCGTCGGGTGGATCTCGGCGCGCGCGGCGGCGAACTGCGAGCGCAGCCACACGAGGTGGTAGTCGAGCGCGGGCGGCGTCTCGAACGTGCCGGTGACGCGCGTGTTGCCCGCGTCCTGCTGCTCTACGCTGAGGTGCGCCGCCTTGACGGGGCTGACGTAATCGAGGCCGGTCGTGGCGTCGGTCGAGAGCCGCAGCTGCGTGATGGTGACGTCGTCGCCCGCCATCGCGGAGATCAGCGGCTGACCGGCCCACGAGCGCGTCTCCTGGAACGTCGTGGCGCCGTCGGCGAGGCCGGGGAACAGGTTCGCCGAGATCCCGAGGTCGCCGCTCGCGAGCTGGAAGCTGTCGCCGGGCTGCACGGGGGCGAGACCGTCGATCGGACCGAGCGTCAGCGTCGTGCCGGGACGCGCGAGGCTCGCGGTGCCGCGGCCGACGGCGTGCTCCTCGAACGCGAGGTCGGAGTCGTTCGTCCATAGCAGCTGGCGCGCGCCGGTGTTGACGTCATCGACCTCGATCCACACGTAGCCGGGCGGCACGTCGTCGATCTCGAACGTGCCGTCGCGTGTCGACGGGCCCTCGACGACGTCCCATGCGTCGCCGTCGGGCACGAGCGCTCGGATCAGCGTGTCGTGCAGGTCGAGCGGAAACGCCGTTGGCGTGCCGGCGAGGTCGTGCGCGATCAGCTTCGCGAAGCCTTTGATCGTGCGCGTCTCGCGTTCGGGCACGGCGGGCCGGAGGTTGTCGCCGCACGCCGCGAACGCGACGAGCAGCACGCAGGTCTTCGTGGTCATCATGGTTGAAACACCGTCGTGTAGAGGTCGGCGTAGCCGTAGGGAATGCCGGCGCGGAACGGGGCCGTGCGCGTCGCCTGCCCGGGCTGCACGACGGCGCGGATGCGGAAGATGTAGAGCGCATCGGGCGAGAGCAGATCGAACGGCAGCGTGATGCTCGTGACGTCGCCGGGGACGATCAGCGCCGCCGTCTCCTGCGCGCGCGGGCCGCCGAAGCCGCCGCTCGGTTCGATCGTGATCAGGTGCAGCTCGTACGAGGTCGGCGTGCCGACCGCGGGTGCGGTCCAGCTGATGGTCGGCAGGTCGATCTGCGGCGCCTGGACCGGCGTGACCATCGGCGACAGCACCGGATCGCCGGCGGCGAGCACGCCGATCTCGGCGGGCCCGGCGAACGCACCCGACGAGCCAGGGATCGGGCACGAGACATCGAACGCCGCGGAGTATTTCGAGTACTGCCAGTCGGCGGGATAGGGCGATGCGACGTGCAGCGCGCCGTCGAGATCCGATGCGTCCGCAAACTCGACGCGGTCGACGATGCGCGCGCCGTCGTTGGGCGCGTCGAGGAACGTCGCTCCGAAGGCATTCGCGGGCGAGCCGTGCGCGCCGTGCGCGGGCTGCGCGTGCACCCACAGCACCTCGAGGCCGACGTCGGCCGTGCACGTCGCCGGTGCGACGGTCTGGCTCGCGAATTGCGTCCGCGGCACCCGGAGCGTGAGGTCGCGGGCGGGCACGGCCGTGAATGCACCGGCGACGTGCGTCGTGCCGGCTTCGGTGATCGCGATGTGATCGGCATGGAGCATCGCGGCCGGGGCGAGGTACGTGATGCCGAGCATCGGGTCCTCGATCTGCTGCAGCTGCACGAGGTAGGCGTCGTCGCCGGCGGCGGGCGGCAGCGGCTCGGCCTGCCAGTCGTAGGAGAGGCCGTGCACGCCGGTGTCGCCGGTCGCGGGGCCGTTCGACGAGAAGTACGTCGTCATGCTCGACCAGTAGCCGAGCGACGGCAGGTAGAGATCGCCGTCGTCGGTGTCCTGCCACGGCGAGAGTCCGTCGGCATCGAACACGAGGTGCGTAGCGGCGCTCGCGGCGGTGCCGGCATCGTCGCCGACGACATCGCGCGCGAGGTCGAGCTCGGTCGCGTCGGTCCACAGGTAGACGTCCTCGCGCAGGAGGTGCCCGTCGAACACGCGCAGCCAGTAGGGGCGGGTCGGCGCGGCGTCGATCGCGAACGTCGCGTCGTCGGCGATGTGCGCGGGTACGACGAGCGTCGTCTCGTCAGAGAGCAGCTGGGCCTCGATGTACAGCAGGTCGGCGCGATCGGGGACCTCGCTCGCGCTGCCATCGGTGTCCCAGTGCACGAGGCGCAGCGATCCGGTGATCGTCGTCGGTGAAGCAGGCGGTCGCGTGTCGCTACAGGCGGCGACAAGCGCGCACACGATGCAAGCTCGCTTGAACATGGCGGCACCCTAGCGACCGCCGTGCGATGCGGCGCGCCGAACGAAGCCCGCTTCGCGCCAGTCAGGCCGGCGCGACGAGGATCGATCGCGTGTACGCGAGCGCGAAGCCGACCTTCATGACGTTCGCCTGCGAGCGCGTACCTGCGCCCGTCGTGACGACGGCGAGGCGCGCGCCGGCATCGTAGGCATCGCTCAGGCGGTGCTCGAGCAGCGCGCGCTGCACGCCGCGGCCGCGGTGCGCCGGGACGGTGCCCGACCCCATCAGCACCGCGATGTCACCGGCGACGTGCATCGTCGCGGCGCCGATCGGTGTGCCGCCTTCGCGCGCGACGTAGTCGATGAAGCCCGGCGCGCCGCGCGCATCGTCGATCGCGGCGGAGGTCGTGGCCTCCGTGAATGCATCCGCGACCACGCCCGTGCCGTCCTCGTGGATCGCGGCGCTGAGAAATGCGGCGCGAAAATCGGCGGCGTTCGCGCGCTCGATCGTGAACGCGGAAGCGGCCGCCGGGCGATCGCCGAGCCTCCGCACGAGCACGTGCTCGACGGCGATGAAGCGGTAGTCGCGGTTCGCGAGCTGCTCGTACGTCGCCGGTGCGGCGAGCGAGCACAGCTCGATGCGCAGCCGCTCGCCACGGGCGCTGAACAGCCGCTCCGCCGCGACGAGCTGCGCGTGCGCGAACGGCGCCGTGATGCCGCCGCCGAGCAGCTTGTTGAACGGCGAGCCAGGCCGCACGAAGATCGCGATGCCCTCGGGGAGATCGTGCGTCGTGGCCGCGGGGATGCCGGCGAGCGCGCGGGCCTCCGCCTGCTCGATACGAGCCGCCGTCGCGATGTCGACAAACGTCATTCGGGCGCAGGGATCGTACCCGTAGTCGTCGACCGGCGCACGGCATTGAGGAGGACGAGCGCGAACAGCACGGCCGCGGCGGCGTAGAACCGGACCGAGAGCGTCTCGCCGAACAGGGCGGCGGCGAGGATCAGCGAGTAGACGGGCTCGAGGTTGACGGCGACCGACACCGTGAACGGTGACAGCGTGCGCAGCACGTAGATGATCCAGACCTGCGGCACGACGGTGCAGACGACGGCGAGCACCGACAGCCACCCGAGATCGGCGGCTGGCGGCACGACGAACGACCACGGCACGAACGCGCTGACGACGAGCGTCGCGGCGGTGAGCTCGTACAGCATCAGGCGCTCGGGCGGCTCGGCGTGCGCGAGCTTGCCGTTGAGCACGCCGAAGATCGCGGCGAGCACCGCGGAGCCGAGGCCGAGCGCGAAGCCGACGGGCGTGGCGTGCAGCTCGACCTCCATCAGCAGCGCGGCCGCCGCGACGACGAGCGCGCCGATCGCGAGCTCGCCCGCGCGCAAGCGACGGCGGAACACGAGCGGCTCGACGAGCGCCGTGAAGAACGTGGTCGTCGAGAGCGACACGACGGCGGTCGCGATGCCCGCGACCTTGATCGCGCCGTAGAAGCACAGCCAGTGCGCGCCGATGAACGCGCCGACGAGCGCGTAGCGCGCCGCCGAGCGCAGCGGTACACGCAGCGAGATGCCGCGCGCGGGCACGTACACGGCGAGCACCGCGATCACGATCAGCAGGCGGTACCAGACGAGCGGAATCGCCTGGATCGAGATCTGCCGCCCGAGGATCGCGGTGCAGCCCCACAGCAGCACGATCACCTGCAGCGACAGGTGCGCGGCAGTGCGGGACGACGGCTTCACTCGTGCTTGTTCTGCCACGCTTCGATAGCCGAAAGCTTGGCCTGGAAGCGCGGGACGACGACCAGCATGATCTTTTGCATGTTCCCGATCGCCGTCGTGTAGTCGCGCTTCGCATCGGCGGCGAGCGCCTTCGCGCGGTCGCGGTCGCGAGCGCCGCCGTCGTCCCACAGCGCGCGGGCGAGGCCCCACTCGGCGGAGGCGCGGCGCTGAGGGCGCACGTCCGTCGCCTCGACGAGCTCGTGGACGAGCGGCTCGAGCAGCTCGCGCGCTTCGTGCGTCTTGCCGGTCGCGAGCAGCGCGTCGCCGAGCACGACGGTCGCGGAGGCGCGTGCATCGGCGTCTGCGAGCTTGACGTAGAGATCGATCGCCTCGTGCAGTGGCTCGATCGCGGCGCTCGCCTGGCCGAGGCCGACGTAGCCCGTGCCGATGCCGGCGCTGGCGGAGGCCCGGATATCCCGCGCGCCGCCGTCGGGTTGCTTGTCGAGCAGCGCGAGCGTCGCCTTGTTCGCCTCGACCATGTGCGCGAAGTCTTGCTCGAGCTCGTAGGACAGCGCGATCGACTGCTGTGCCTCGAGCTCGATGCCGGGATCGTGCACCTCGTGGGCGAGCGCGATCAGCTGCTGGGCGAACGCGCGGACGAGCTCGCCGTCGCCGGCGATGAGCGCATTGTCGATCCGCGTCGAGAGCGAGGCGACGACCGCCGCCGGCTGTCCCTTCACGCGCGTCATCATGATCTGCTCGACGTGCGACATCGCGGCGCGCGCATCGTCGTAGCGGTTCGCGCTCGCGTATTCGCGGCTGAGCAGCGAGTAGACGGCGGCCATCTCCTCGCTCCCCGAGCCCATCTGCGCGGCGGTGGGCGCGAGGATCGACTCGGCGATCGCGATCGCGCCGGCGTGATCGCCCTTCGCCGACGCGAGCAGCGCGCGCACGCTCCCGACGCGCACCGCGAGCGACGTGTCTCCGCCGGCGCGCTGCACCGCCGACGACGCGAGGTCGATCACTCCTGCCGCCTCGTCGAGGTGGTTCGAGCGCACGAGCAGCTCCGCGAGGTCGGCGCCGGCCTCCGCGACGCGCAGGTCGTCGTGGCTCGCCTCCGCGACCGTCATCGCGTGGCGCTGCAGCGCGGCTGCCTCGTCGACGCGGCCGGCCCGCGCGGGCACCTTCGCGGCGGTCAAGGCCGCCTCGACGATCGCGGGCTCGTAGCCGAGCGCGTCGGCCTGCTGCACGAGCGCGGCGAGCTCGCCGGGCCTGGTCTCTCCTCCGATCGCGAAGCGGACATCGGCCTCGACGATCTTCGCGAGCAGCTGCTCGCCGTCGCGCACCTGCTGCGGCGAAGCGGAGCCGACGAGCGGGCTCTTGCAGTCGGCGAGCGACGGCAGCGCGAGCACGGCGCGGTGGACGATCGTCGGGTCGGTGTCGGGCTTGACGTCGCCGACGAGGGCGGCGAGCGAGTCGCGCGCGCGACCGAGGCAGCGCGTGCGCAGCTCGTCGTGGCAGCTGTCGTGGCTCAGCGCGGTCCAGTCGCGCGCATAGGCCGCGACGAGCGGCTCGCCGGCGAGCGCCTGTCTCGCGGCGGGCGTCCACACGCGATCGAGATCGCCCGCGCAGTTCGTGCGACCCGGCCACGCGAGCACGAGCGTGCCCGCAGCGCCGAGCACGAGCGCCCCCGCGGCGACGAACGGCCAGCGCTTGCGCGGCGGGGCGAGCGCGTCGCGCAGCGCGGCGATCGACGGCCACCGCTCGGCGGGCTCGGCGGCGAGCGCGCGCTCGAGCACGGCGCGGATGCGTGCGGGCACCGGCCGCTGCGTCGGTGTGAAGTCGCGCGCGACGATCTTCTCGCGCAGCTCGCGGTACGTCTTCGCCTCGAACGGGCGCGCGCCGTAGAGCGCCTCCCACGCCGTGACCGCGAAGCTGAACTGGTCGGAGGCCATCGTCGGCTCGCCGTCGGCGTGCTCGGGCGCCATGTACGCGGGCGTGCCGAGCACCATGCCGGTCTGCGTGAGCTGGCCGCTCGCGGAGGCACCGGGATCGAGCTCGCCGTCGGAGCGCGCGAGGCCGAAGTCGCCGACCTGCACGCTGCCGTCCTTGCCGACGAAGATGTTGTCGGGCTTGAGATCGCGATGGATCATGCCGGCCGCGTGCGCGGCGGCGAGCCCGGCCGCGGCATCGCGCAGCACGCGCAGGATCTCGGCCTGCTCGCGCGGCCTGGCGAGCCACGCGCGCAGGTTCTCGCCGTCGACGAGCGCCATCGCGACGAACGTGCGGCCGTCGTGCTCGCCGACGTCGTACACGGCGACGACGTTCGGATGACTCAGCTGCGCGAGCGCCTGCGCCTCGCGACGCAGCCGCGCCTCCGAGCCGGCGCCGCGCAGCACCTTGATCGCGATCCGCCGCGCGAGCTCGGGATCGCGCGCCGCGTACACGACGCCCATCGCGCCGGCGCCGATCGTGCGCTCGATCTCGTAGCGGCCGATGCACGGCGGCGCGACGGGCGCGACGAGCGCGCTGATCAGCTGGTGGCAGTCCTCGCAGCCGGCCGCGTGATCGGCAAGCGTTGCGCGCGTCTCGACATCGAGCCGATTCGCGAGCAACGCGTTCACCACATCCGGCGCCGGGCACTCCACCACGGCTAGTGTATCCTTCGGTCGTGGTGGATTCGCTCGATGGTGCGATCGAGACGGCGTGGCGTGCGGCACGGGCGCGGTGGCCCGACGTTGTCGTCGAGGAAGCGCGGTTTGCCGGCGAGCTGAGGCGCCGCGCCCCGGACCTCACGCCCGACGCGCTCGGCAAGCTGTGCACCGACGACGTTTATCTCGCCATCGCGTGCGGCGACGGCGACTCGGCGGCCGCCGCTCACCTCGAGCGCGAGTGCTTTGTCGAGGTCGACATCGCGGCGAAGAAGTTGCGCGCCTCCGATGCCCAGGCCGTCGAGATGCGGAGCGTGCTGCGCAAGCTGCTGTTCCCGACGGGCCTCGCGGACTTCACGGGCCGTGGCGACCTGCGCGGGTACCTCAAGGTGATCGTGACGCGCGAGCTGATCCGCACGATCAACCGCGAGCGCAAGGAGCTGCCGCTCGAGACGGTGATCGATCGCCTCGAGGTCGAGCGCGCCCCCGAGCTCAGCGTGCTGCGCGCGCGCCACGGAGCCGATATCGCAGCGGCGATGAAGACCGCGCTCGAAGCTCTGCCGGAGCGAGATCGCGCGCTCTTGCGCTACAGCCTCGTCGACGGCTGGACCGTCGATCAGATCGGCGAGCTCTACGGCGTGCATCGAGCCACCGCCGCGCGCTGGTGTGCCTCCGCTCGAGATGCGCTCGGCGATCGCATCCGGGCCGAGGTCGCCTCGCGGCTCGCGATCCCCGCGCAGGACGTCGACTCGCTGATCGCGCTCGTGCGCAGCCGCATCGATGTGTCGCTCGAGCGCATCCTCTGATCACCACGCGACCTGCAGCGTGTGTCCATCGGACGTCACCGGCGTGTAGTTCTGGAAGTCCGTCGTGACGTAGAGGTTGCTCGCAAACGTCGACGTGCCGTGCATGACCACCGCGAGCGCGCTGCCATCGGCGGCGAGCGCGATCTCGTCCATCGACATGCCGGTCGGCGGATTCAGCGTCGCCGTGATCGCGCCGTTCTTGATCACGGCGAGCCCGTTCGCGCCGCCGACGCCGTCGACCGAGAGGATCGTCCCGTCCGACAGGATCATCGGCTTTGTCAGGCCCATCAACGAGTCGTGCACGAGCACGCTGCCCGAACCATCCGGCGCGTGCTTCCACACGCCGACGTTGTTGGGGTCGATGCACACCCCGTGCTGCGTGAGCCCGTACGAGCCGTCGGAGGCGATCTTGATGCCCGTGATGACCTGGCAGTTGCTGCCCATCGCGGTCGCGACGTACTGCACCTGGCCGCCGCTCGCCGGCAGGGACGCGAGCGCGCTACCGCCCTGCACGTGGCCACCGGAGGACGCGAACAGGCCGAAGCTGAGGTAGATCGTCTGACCGTCCGGCGTCCACTCCGGCGACTCGAGCTGCACGCTGTAGCCCTGCGGCGGCGTGATCGGCTCCGAGATCTGGTGCGCGTTCGTGCCGTCGACGTTGACGAGCGCGATCGCGCCGTCGGTCGCGAACGCGATCTGCTTGCGGTCGGGCGAGATCGCGACCGCGTTCACGGCCTCGGTGACCGTGAGGATAGGCGTGGGCGCGCCGCCGGTCAGATCCTGCACCATGATCGTGTCGTGCATCTGCGCGTCGCGCTGCGTGAACGCGATCGCGGTCGCGGCGAGCGGCGTCACGTTCCCGCCACCGCCGCCGCCGCTGCCCCCACCGCCGCCGCCACCACCGCCGCCACCGCCGCCCGAACCGGAGCCCGAGCCGGCGCCGGACCCCGAGCCGCCGCCGTCGGGCATCATCCCGGCGTTGTTCGACGTGCAGGCGGTGACGAGAGCGAGGTAGACGAGGAAGGTGCGCATGCCTTCCAGGAGAAGGCGATCGCGTTTCGTCGCACGGATCGCGCAACGTCCTGAAATGACGTCGTAAGAAACGAGCTAGACCGGCGCGAGCCACGTGCCGCGCAGCGTGCCCTCGACGAGCGATGGCAGCGACGCGAACAGCCGCAGCGTCTTGCGCGCACCCGCGCGATAGATCTCGCGGCGGATCTCCGCGCGCGCCGCCTCGTCCGGAGCGCGGACGAGCTGGAGCGCGTGGACGAACGTCTTCGCGCGCCATCGCCGGATCATCGCCATCGAGACCTCGCCGACGGTCTTCACCGCGCCGCTCTCGAGGATCTTCTTCGACATCGGGCAGTCCATCTCCTTCGCGAGCAGCGCGCAGCTGTTCTCGACCTTCTCGTGAAGGATCGTGTCGACGAAGTTGTGGCCGCGCTCGATCTCGGCCAGCGCGGCCGCGTCGCCGGCGTAGCCGAGCTCGCGGATCGTCTCGTCGAGCGCGCACGCGAGATCGAAGTTGATGTGACAGCACATGCCGACGGTGAAGTGCGCCATCGGCGCCTTCATGCCGAGCGGGGAGTCGCTCGCGGGCATGTTGTCGAGCGCGAACGACGGCGCCCACAGGTGGTAGCGCGCGGCATCCGTCGTCGCGTCGAGGCCGAGCTCCGCCTTGACGCCGTCGAAGTGGCGCTCGGCGAAGCGACCGGCGAGCCGCTCGAAGAAGCGCGCCGGCGTGAGGGTGCCGCGCTCGATCGCCTCGATCACGGCGACCGTGATGCCGTGATAGACGTCGAGGAACGCGGCGCCGCGGTGGTCGTGCGCGCGGAAGAGGTCGATCAGCTGCTGCTGCGCGTGATCGGCCGCGCGGATCGACGTCGGCCTCGTGTCGATCGCGGGCAGCGCGGCGCGCAGGGCGGCTGCGGTCGCGTCATCGAAGCCGCGCGGCGCGCCGACCGCGGCCTCGATGCTGGGGAGGTCGGGTTCGGCGAACAGCGGCCACGTGGTCACCCGCGCAATGTACAATGCCGGCGTGCGGGAGTTGTGGCTCGTCGCCGTTGTTGCCGCGTGCGGGAGCAGCACGCCGCCTCCGAAGCCGGTCGTCGAGCCGGTCGAGACCAAGCCCGTCGAGGATCCGCAGGCTGCCGAGAAGGCCGAGCGTGCGCGCGAGGTCGCGACGCACCGCAAGATCGAGGCCGAGCAGCAGGACGCGCTCGGCGCGAGCTGCCCCGACGGGGGCAAGCACGAGCCTCGGTGCGCGCCGTCGTGTTACGCGGCGGCGCCCGCCGATCCGCGCGCGGCGAAGAAGCTCAAGGGGCCCGTCGAGATCCAGCACCTCGTCTGCCAGCGTCCGGAAGGCGGACCGTTCATGGTGATGGACGAGCTCGACGCCAAGCTCGTCGCGAAGCCCGCGCGCCGGTTCGGCAAGCCGCACAAGAAGGGGTGGCAGGCGGACGTCGAGGCGGCGTTCAAGCCGGAGCTGTTCGTCGTCACCGGCACGTGGCGCGAGGTCACGCAGCCGCTGACGAAGGAGCGCCTGCGCTGCACGACGGCCTCGCAGTTCGCGACGCTGCACAAGCCGCTCGACGCGTGCGGCGGCGCCGGCGACACGCTCTGCGAGGCGACCGGCAACGCGGCGGCGCACGGCCTCAACGTGATCCGCTTCCGGCTCGCCGAGGCGCGCACGCTGCAGGCGGCTGGCGACACCGAAGGCTGCCAGAAGGCGGCGCTCGAAGCCGTCGCGGTCGCGCGCGGCATGCCGCGGTGGCGGCAGTACGCGAAGCTCAACGTCGGCGCGTGGCGGGAGAACGCGCGCTATCGCACGCGGTTCGACGGCATCCTCGACGAGGACACGGTGTTCGCAAACGCACAGAGCCTCGGCATGGACGCCGAGGCCGTGTTCGCGACGTGTGGAGGCGCCGCGGGCGCGCCGACGACTGCCGAGCAGGAACAGTCGTTCCACATGTGCTGGTGAGTTACTGCACGGCCGCCTTGATCAGCTTCTTGACATTGTCGACGTCGACGTTCGGGTTGCTCGGCTCCCACGAGCCGGTCGGCGACCACAGGAAGTCGATGTGGCTGTTCTCCGCGTCGGTGCAGTAGCGGCCGCCGACGACCTTGCCGTTGCCGTCGAGCTCGAGGATGTAGTGGTAGTCGTCGGTCGAGACGTTGTTGCGGTAGCCGATCGGCGACTTGCCGGGCGAGCCCTCGACGACGTAGCTGACCGTCATGCGGACCTCGTACAGGTCCTTCGCGTCGGTGTTGTACGTGTAGGTGTCGCCGGTCGCGCCGACGCACTTCATCGCGGTCGTCGCATCGACCTTGTCCTGCTTCGTGATCTCGTAGCCGACGACCGGCTGGTTCCACACCTCGTAGTTCGCCGTCTTGTCCTCGATCAGCGGCAGCGTGTTGATGCCGAGGAAGTTCGTCATCACGACGTGCATCGCGCCCGGGTTGACGTCGGCGCAGTCATCGTTCGCCGAGCCGTGGACGTCGTGCTTGATCTCCTTGTCGTTGCAGCGGCCGCCGAGCATCACCGCGCTCGTCTGATCGAACGCGTTCTGGATCAGCGCCTTGATGTCGCCGACCTCGAACGTCACGCCGTTCATCGTCACCGCGTGCTGCGGCTCGGGGACGAGCTGCGAGGCCGGCGTCCACGCGTGGCAGCTGCCCCACCATCCCTGGACGCCGTCGACGCCGTCGCTGCCGTAGTCGTCGGTCGTGCCGTCGTTGTCGTCGTCGATGCCGTTGTGCATCAGCCCGATCTCCTCGTAGCTCTCGGTCTGCCACTTCGCGGCCGGGCCCGCGCACTGGTTGTACGTGTCCCATGCGGCCTTCGCACCGGTGCCGTACATCGCCGGCTGCGTGTCGCAACCGGGCGCGTTGTTGAACGCGGCGTCGTACTTCTCGAGCGGCGACTTCACGTCGGAGCCCTGCCAGCGCGCGTTGTGCGAGCCCTCGCTCGCCGGCCAGTACGTATCGGCCCACGTCGTCTCCGCCTTGCCGACCGCCTCGGGATACGCGTCCTTCCACACCGGCGTGTCGCGCCAGCCCTTCTTCGGGAGCTTCTCGAGGTGGTACTCGAGGTGCTGGGCCATCACCGCTGGATCGTTCTTGTCGTCCCAGCCGTCGGCCTTGCCGTCGCCGACCGGGCGCGAGTTGCACTCCGCGTCGCCGGGCTGACAGTCGATTGCAGATTGGCTATCCGCACAGCCGACGAGGTGAGTCGCACCGAGGAGCGTGAGGCCGAGGACGAAGCGCTTCATGATGGCCGCTCGCTTGTCCATGCCGCGTGCCAGGTACACGAAGTGCAATTCCGACGCGTTGACGCGGCGTGGCTGCAAGCTCGATCTGCCACCTCCCGTGTGAACACGATTGCGGTTGCCGGCTGATCGATCTGCCACAATGGAGATCTTGAACGTTCGCCGTCGCGCCGGGTTCCTGCTGTGGGCTGCCGTGCAGTTCGTCGTGCTCACCACGATCGCGATGCAGGTCTACGCCGGCGGGACGATCTGGAATCCGTGGGCGCCCGGCTATGCGTTCGGCGGCAACTTCCTCAGCGAGCTCGGCGCGACACGCGCGTGGTCAGGTCACGAGAACCACGCCTCCGCCGTTCTGTTCTCGCTCGCGCTCGCGACGCTCGGCATCGCGTTCATCGCGTTCGCCGGCGCGTGGCGCGGCTTCGCGTTCGCGCGCAAGCGCGGCGTCGCGCTCGGCGTGGCGGGCCAGATCTTCGGCACGCTCTCGGGCCTCTGCTTCGTCGCGGTGAGCGTCACGCCGGTGAACCTCGCGCTGCAGGCGCACAACATGTTCGTCGTCGCCGCGTTCGGCCTGCTGCTCGGCTACGCGGTCTGCACGACGCTCGTGTGGTGGCGCAATGGCGCCGGCGTGGGCGAGCTCGTCGCGAGCCTCGGCTACGTCGTGTTCGTGCTCGCGTACGTCGGCGTCGTCGTGTACGCGGTGCGCCACGGCACGTGGACGGAGAGCGAGCATCGCGTGCTCGTGCTGACGCAGAAGGCGATGGCCTACGTCTCGATGATGTACGTCGCGTTCGTCACCTATCGAGTGCGCAGGAACGCGGCGATGCCGGCGCGGACCTGAACGCTGACCGGATCCTGCTCGTCGCCGAGCTCGTCGCGCGCCTTCAGCGCCTCCTTGCGGGCGCGCGCCGGGTCGGTCGACGCGAGCGCACGCGCGAGGAAGAACCGCGGGATCGCGGCCTTCGGGCCGCCGGTATCGATCGAAAGCGCGCGCTCGAGCACGGGCAGCGCCTCCTTCTCGCGGTGCTGCTCGACGAGCGCTTGGCCCAGGCCGCTGAGCGCCATCGCGGTCATCTCGTGGTTCGGGCCGTTCGTCTTCTCGTGCAGCGCGACGGCCTGGCGATAGTGGTCTTCCGATTCGCGCCAGCGCTTGAGGCCGGCGTAGGCGGCACCGAGGTTGCCGTGCTCGACGGCCACCTCGGGGTGCTCGGGGCCGAGCGTCGCCGTGACGATCGCGAGCGCGGTCTCGAGGTCGGTGATCGCCTGCTCCGTGCCCATCTCGAGCTGCGCCTTCTGGCGGAGCGCGAGCGCGACCTGCGGGTGCGACGGGCCGTAGACCTTCTTGTAGAGCGCGAGCGCCTCGTCGTACTTCGCGCGGCCCTCGTCGACGCGGCCCTGGGCGACTAGATCCATGCCGAGGTTGAGCAGCGCGTCGCCGACCTGCGGATCGTCGGGGTTCGTGCGGCGGCGGATCGCGAGCACCTGCTCGTGATCGCGTTGCGCGTCGGCGAGCTGGTTCAGCGCCTGCGCCGCGTTGCCGAGGCCCTCGAGTGTCTCGGCGGTGCTGTAGGTCGCGTCGTCGCCGAGCTTGTCGAGGATCGCGAGCGCGCGGGCGTAGGTCCGCTGCGATTCGGAGAACTGACCGGCGTCGTACTCGATCGCACCCAGCGCATCGAGCGCGAACGCGAGGTCGGGGTGCTGAGAGCCGAGCTGATCCTGATAGAGCACGATCGCCTGCTCGCTCGCCTTGCGGGCCTCGGGATAGCGGCCGGCGGCGTCGAGGAGCGCGGCTTGCTTCGCGAGCTGGCCAGGCTTGTCGCCGGCGGAGGCGAGCCCGACCGCCGAGTCGATCGCGGCGAGCGCGGCGCCGATGTCGCCGCGGTCCGCGGCGATCGCGGCCGTCGCATCGTAGTAGTCCATCTGGACGTCCTGCGGCGAGCTGGCGCGCACCATCGACGTCTGGGCGACGCCGAGCAGCTGCGTGGCCTCGGGGAAGCGCTGCGCGAGCGCGCCGACCGTGTACGCGAGCTGGATGTAGATGTGCGCGGAGAGGGCGTCGTCCTTCGCGGAGGCGGCGAGCGACGCGGCCTCCGTCAGCTCCTTCTCCGCGGTGGCCGCATCGTGCGTGAACATCTGCAGCTTGCCGTGGATGTAGAGCGCCTCCGCGAGCAGCGGCGCATAGCCGATCGGGCGGGCCTTCGCGATCACCTGCTCGACCTGCTTCTGCGCCGACGGGTATTTCGATGCCTTCGCGAGCGCTCGGGCCGTCGCGAGCTCGCGATAGGCAGCCTCGATCGCGGCGCGGTCCTTCGAAGGTATCGCGGCCTGTGCGGTCATCGCGTAGCGGCACTCGTCGAGATCGGGCAGGCCCGCCACGAGTGTGTGCGCGTTGCGCACCGTCGGCTCGTCCGCGTGGGCGAGCACGTCGACAACCGCCGCGACGTCGCGCTGGCTGCGATCGAAGCACGCGAGCTGCGCGTCGTAGCGCGCCTCGGACTGGCCGCGATGCTCGTACGTCGCGTAACATGACTGGCGGCGCAGCAGGCTCCAGTGCCGGGCGTACGCGTCGAGGCCCGAGACCGCTTTCGAGAACGTCTCTTCGGCGAACGGACGCTTCGTCGCCTCGAACGCCGCTCGCACGTGCTCGCGATCGGCGGCCGTCCAGCTCGCGAGCGGCGTCGCGCGGCACGGATCGCGGTGCGGCATCGCGAGATAGGCGAGCGCTCCGCCGGCCGCGACGAGCGCGGCTCCGATCGCGAGGCGCCGGCGGCGGCGCGCCGGATCACGGGCGAGCGCCGCGAGCAGCTCGTTCATGCTCTCGAAGCGGTGTGCCGGATCCGCGGAGAGGCCGCGCACGAGGATGCGCTGGATCCACGCCGGCACCGGGGCGGGTTGCGGGCCGCGCGCGATCGCATCGCGCAGCTCGCCGACGCTGCGCCCTTCGAACGGCCGCTTTCCGGCGAGCGCCTCGTACAGCACGACGCAGTACGAGAACTGGTCCGAGCGCGCGTCGGCCGGCTCGCCGGCGAGCTGCTCGGGCGACATGTACGCGGGCGTGCCGGCGACCTCGTCGGCCGGTGCATCGGACGTCTGCGCCAGGCCGAAATCGGTGACGCACACCCGCCCGCCGACGAGGATGTTCTCGGGCTTGATGTCGCGGTGGACGATGCCCGCCGCGTGCGCGGCCGCGAGGCCCGCACCGACCTCGCGCATGACCTCGAGGATCGCGCGCGGCGTGCGGCGCTCCTCGGCGAGCCAGGTGCGCAGCGTCTCGCCGACGAGCAGCTCCATCGCGAGGAAGACGTCCTCGCCGTGCGTGCCGACATCGAAGATCGGGATCACGTTGGGATGCGACAGCTGCGCCATCGCGCGCGCCTCGCGCAGCATCCGCTCCGCATCGCCCGCGACCGTCTTGAGCGCGACGGCGCGGCCGAGCTGCGGATCGCGCGCCGCGTACACGACGCCCATCGCGCCCGCTCCGACCACGCGCTCGATCACGTAGCGGCCGACCTCGGTGCCGGGGGCGAGGCGTGCCGGCTCGGCCGCGCGCGGCGAACCGACCGCCATCGCCGCGACCACCTCGTAGCAGCTCGCGCAGACGTCGAGGTGGGCGAGCGCGGCGCTGCGCTCGGCCTCGGGCAGCGCGTTGCCGACGAGGTTCGCAACCGTCAGATCGTCGAGGCACCCCATGCGCACGACGATCATAGCTTCACGGGGCGATCGAGATCATCGCCGTGAACGGGAACATCCGGCTACTCGCCGTCGCCGTGATCATCAGGGTCGCGGGCGAGGCGCAGCCCGCCGCCGGGTCGACGTCGAAGTCGACATCGAGCGACGCGCCTGCATCGACGAGATCGCCGTCGCTGCGCCCGAGCGACGCCGCGTCGAGGCACGCGGGCCCGGTCACTGTGACGACGACATACGTCTGGCTGTTGCCGTCGTTGTGGAACCGCATCGTGCCGAATGAAACGGTCTTCGGCTGCACCGTGATCGTCGGCACGACCTGCTGGCCCTGCACGAAGCCGTCGAACACGATGTTCGGCGGCGACGACGTCGAGAGCGAGCGGCACACGTCATCGGACGACCGCAGGTCGCACCACATGTCGCTCGGGCAATCGCTGTCCTGCGTGCACGCGATGCCGACGTCGTCGAGCGGCTGCGCCGCGCACCCGGCGAGCACGAGGAAGGCGAGCGCTCTCATCGAGCACCTCCCAGTGCCGGCAGCTCGGCCGGCGACGACGGCGTGTACGACGGCTGGCCCGACAGGATGAACACGATGCCGCCGATCGACAGCACCGGCGCCGCGACGAGCAGCCCGGTACCGATCGCGTCGTACGCGTCGCGCTCGGCGAGCGCGCTCGACACCTGGCCGCCGGGTCGCGCGTGCATGTGCAGGTCGCTCTCGATCGAGCTGACCTGGCTGCGCGCGTAGATGCCGGCCGCGAGCGCGACGATGCCGGCGACGACCATCATGCGGCCCGGCCACACGCGGTGGTTGTGGCTGAGCTGGTCGTCGAGGTTCGCGGCGAGCGCGTCGTCGGGGTTCGCGGTGCGCGCGCGGCGGGCGAGGTAGAGCGCCTGCGCCGGGCGGGCGGCCGCATCGCGCTCGGCCCAGTGGGCGAGCACGTCGGCGAGCTGCGGGTCGCGCGGCGCGGGCTGACCGTCGCGCGCGGCGTCGGGGTGCGACTCGTGGCCGGTCCTGTCGCCGCCGCCGGAGAGCGTCCAGCGGGCGTCGAGAGCGCGCGCCGCGAGCTCGAGGTCGCCGGCCGCGCGGGCGCGCTCGCCGATCGTGGTCAGCACCGCGAGCGTGCGCGGCTTCGCGGCGTCGCGCTGCGCCGTCGAGAACGGATCGTCGCTCTCGAACGGCACGAGCACGCGGTCGAGCACGCTGGCCAGCTCGAGCGGCGGTGCGGTCGTCGCGGCGCGCTCGGCCTCGGTGAGGCGCGCGGCGACATCGGGGTCGAGCCCCGACGGCGGAGCAGGGGGGACGTCATCGGCGAACGCGGACGACGTCAGGACGAGCAAGAAGATGATGGTGCGCATGAATGACCTCAGCAGCCCGAGCGACACGCGTGCCCGACGGCATCGCAGCGCTGGATACAGGATGAATCGCCGACGCAGCTCGACGTACACGACGACACGGCGGAGCTGCACTCCGACTCGCAGTGCGAGCTCGCCTCGAACGCGCGCTCGCGCGCTTCCTCGTCGCGTTGCGCCTGCTCGGCGCGCCGGCGCTCCGCTTCTTCCTCGCGGCGCCGTGCCTCGAGCAGCGCGAAGTAGTCGTCGACGACATCGTCGGGGACGAACGCGAGGTTGCGCCGCAAGGTCAGCGCGTCGCTGCACGACGCGACCGCATCGAGGAGCCGGATCGCCTGCTCGGCGCGCGCGCCGTGGATCAGCGGCCACGCGAAGCGCAGCACGGCGAGTGCGTCGTCGCAGCGATCGAGCTCGCGCAGCGGGTGGGCGGCCGCGATCGCGGCATCGACGCTCTCGCAGCGATGCGCCGCCGCCATGTACGCCTCGGCCGCGCGCGCCGGCTCCTTCAGCGCGAGCCACGTCTCGCCCGCATCGGTGAGCCCGGGGCAAGGCGCGAGCTCGGCCAGGTGCGCGAGCAGCGGCGGCGCCTCGGTGCCGAGGCTCGCGTGTCCACGGGCCTCACCGCCGTTCTCGCCCCCACGAGCGTCGTCCGCGGCCGCGAGTCGGACCATCTGCGCGGCGCGGCGCAGCAGCCGGAGATCGGCGGGTTGCGCGGCAGCGGCGGCGATCGCGTCGTGCGTCGCGGTCGCGAGCGCGGCCTTCTTGCGCCCCTCGAGCCGCGCGGCGGCGTCCTTGCTGACCTCGCCGGGCCCGGGCGCGACCGGCTTCGGCGGATACGCCAGCGCGATCAGCGGCGTGACCATCATCCCTGCCGAGGTCGCCACGCACGACGTCGTCAGCAGGAGCAGGGGAACCATGCGTTTCATGCCCCGAGAACGCGCCGGGCGAGGGTCGGTCGCAGGTTTTCTTCGCGCGCGTGGAAGCCCAGTCGTTCCGATGAGATGCTCGGCTCGTGGACGCGGAAGCAGCAGTGGCGGCGGGCATCGCGGCGTTCGGCGAGCTCGCGGTCGATCGCGCCGCGCTCGAGGCCGCGCTCGCCACCGGTGCGATCGCCGACGCGAACGCCGCGGAGCTCTACCTCGGGCTCGCGTGCGCGGCCGGCTCGCGCGCGGCGCTCGCGATCCTCGAGGACAGCTACCTCGCGAAGGTCGCGCCGATCTGCCAGCAGCGCCGGATCCCGGCCCACGCGATCGATGACATCCGCCAGACCGTGCGCGAACGTCTGCTCGCCGGCTCGCCGCCGTACCTCGCAACCGCCGCCGGACGCGGCTCTCTCGCCGGGCTCGTCTCGGTCATCGCGACGCGCGCCGCCCTCGACTGGCTCCGCTCGCACGCCCGCACCGCCGCGCGTCACGACGACGCCGCCGATAGCGCCGACCGCCTCGCCGCCAGCGGCACGCCGGAGCGCGATCACCTGCGGGCGCGCTACAAGGGCGACCTCAAGACGGCGTTCGAGGCCGCCGTCGGCGAGCTCGAGCCGCGCGAGCGCACGATGCTGCGCTTTCACCTCGTCGAAGGCATGACGATCGACGAGCTCGCCGCGCTCTACCAGATCCACCGCGCGACCGCGGCGCGGCAGGTCGAGCGCGCGCGCGACCGCGTCGGAAGCGGCGTGCGCAAGCTGCTCGCGAAGGCGACCGGCATGCGCGGCGACGAGCTACGCGAGCTCGGCGATCTCGTCGCGAGCCAGCTCGATCTCAGCCTGTCGCGCGTGCTCGCGTCGCGGTGACCGCACGGACGCCGGCCGCGCGCGTCTTCGATCCTGCACGTCAGCCTCTCTTGCGGGCCGTGATTCGCCAGCCGTCGCGCGTGCGCTCGCTCGTCGCGACGGTCACCGACGACGTCAGCGCGTCCGTCGGGCTCTTGCGCTCGCGCGCCGGGCGCCCCGGCATCGAGGCGCCGTAGTAGAAGCGCTGCAGCACCCAGACCCAGAACGACGGCCTGTACATGAACAGGTCGGCCGCGAGCGACAGCTGCGCCTCGTTGTCCCAGAACAGCCGTTGCGGGGCGCCTTCCTGGCGGCGGAGCTTGAGCACGTCGTTGCTCACCGGGCAGCGCGTGATGCACGCGCGGCACATGTGGTCGCGGCGCGGGCCGAAGTAGTCGGCGGCGATCATGCGATCGCAGTCCTCGACCTTGTTCATGCGGAAGTCGTCGAACGCGCCGACCGGGCACGCGTCGACGCACAGGTTGCAGCCGGTGCAGTCGGCGAGCTTCCACTCCGTGCTCGTCGGCGGCGCATCGTAACGATCGACCGGCGCGTTG
Organism: uncultured Kofleriaceae bacterium; assembly: GCA_964446175.1. Lineage (GTDB taxonomy): Bacteria > Myxococcota_A > Polyangia > Haliangiales > Haliangiaceae > JABFXX01. Next base: position 232,109 of record CAYUNM010000003.1, on the reverse strand, counting down.
AGGAACACGACCGCGAGCTTGCAGTTGAAGCCGAACTGCCGCGAGAAGAAGAGCGCGTTCTTGCCGATGACGCCGAGGCTGGCCGCGACCGCGAACTCCTTGAGGATCGTCGGGACGTCGGCCTGGGTGTCCGCGACAGCGACGCCCTTGCCATGCGCGCGATCGAGCGCGGCCGCGATATCGGCTGCCATCGACTCGACGAAGTAGTCCGCGGCGACGTCGCTGTAGAGCGCGAACACGAGCACCGCCGGCGTCGGCACCTCGCGGTGAGTCATGCGGAACTTGCCGACGAGGTGACGGCCGCGGCGCACGGCGGGGCCTTCCGGGAACCGCGCGCGCAGCACCGAGCTCGGGAGCACCGCCGCGTCGAACGGCACGCCTGGTGGCGCCGCCTCGGCGAGCGCCTGGTCGATCGCGGTGCGCGCGATCACGAGGTCCTTCGCCGGGCCGAGCAGCTGCTTCTTCGCGCGCTCGAATTCGCGGCGCATCCACGGCGTGGCGACGGCGCGCGCGGCGCTCCAGGCGGCTCTCCAGGCTACGGACACTCGGCGAAGTATAGGTTCGGTTTGTCGGAGACGCAGCAACCGGTCGCGCTGCCGACCTCGAACGTCGCGACACACTGAAACCCGCTGCCCGTGTCGAGCATCGCAGCGCATGCGGGGCCGGTCGCGCCGAGCACCTTCGTCGCATCGACGCAGCCCTCCTGGCAGCTCGTGAAGCCGTTCGCCTGCCAGTGCGAATCACACGTACCGGCGGCGTACGGATCCTTCGGGGTCGACGAGCCGCAGGCGAACAGGAGGACGAGGGCGAGGCGCATGCGCGCGCATCCTCGCGTACAGTCGCGGCGTGAGCAACCACCCCGCGTACGACGCGCTCGCCGCCGCCTTCCTGCGCATCTATCGCTTCGAGCACCTGCAGGCGATCGCGAGCTGGGATCACTCGACATACATGCCCCCGGGCGGCAACGAGGCGCGTGCCGCCGCGCTCGGCGAGCTGGCCGCGCTGATGCACCGGCTGCGCACGGCGCCCGAGCTGAAGGAGCAGCTGGCAGCGGCCGAAGGCGAGTCGCTCGACGACGAGCAGCGCGCGAACCTGCGCGAGATGAAGCGCGTGTGGAGGAGCTCGAACGCGCTGCCGGAGGAGCTGGTCGTCGCGTCGTCGATGGCGGCGTCGCGGTGCGAGCACGCGTGGCGCACGCAGCGTCCCGCGAACGACTGGAAGGACTTCGCGGTGAACCTGCGCGAGGTCGTGAGGTGCGTGCGGCGCGAGGCCGCGCTGCTCGCGGAGAGCACGGGGCTCTCGAAGTACGACGCGCTGATGGATCGCTTCGAGCCCGGGATGCGTGCGGCCGAGGTCGATCGCGTGTTCGGCGCCGTGAAGCAGTGGCTGCCCGGCTTGATCCGCGAGGTCCGCGCGCGCCAGGCGAAGGCGCCCGCGATCCCCGCCAAGGGCCCGTTCCTGATCGACGCGCAGCGCGCGCTGTGCGAGCGCGTGATGAACCTGCTCGAGTTCGACTTCGACGGCGGCCGCCTCGACGTCAGCCCGCATCCGTTCTCCGGCGGCGTGCCCGAGGACGTTCGCCTCACCACGCGCTACACCGACGACGACTTTGCCGGCTCGCTGATGGGCACGATCCACGAGACCGGGCATGGCCGCTACGAGCAGAACCGCCCGCGCGCGTGGCTCGGCCAGCCGATGAGCGAGGCGCGCTCGATGGCGATCCACGAGAGCCAGAGCCTGTCGTTCGAGATGCAGCTCGGGCGCAGCCGCGCGTTCATGGACGTGCTTGCGCCGCTGCTCGTCGAGGCGTTCGGCGCGCAGCCCGCGTTCGAGCCCGACAACCTGTTCCGCCTCTACACGAAGGTCGAGCCCGGGTTCATCCGGGTCGACGCCGACGAGGTCACGTATCCCGCTCACGTGATCCTGCGCTACGAGATCGAGCGGCCGCTCGTCGAGGGCGACATCGAGGTCGACGACATCCCCGCGCTATGGGACGAGAAGATGCAGGCGCTGCTCGGCATCGACACGCGTGGCAACTACACCGACGGCCCGATGCAGGATGTCCACTGGCCGGGCGGCGCGTTCGGCTACTTCCCCTGCTACACGCTCGGCGCGATGTACGCCGCGCAGTGGTTCGCGACGATCCGCAAGACGCGGCCCGCGCTCGACGCCGACATCGCGCGCGGCGACTTCTCGGGCGTGTTCGACTGGCTGCGCGCGAACATCTGGACGCAGGCGAGCCGCTATCCGACCGACGAGCTGTGCCGGCGCGCGAGCGGCGGTCCGCTCGATCCGGCGCACTTCAAGGCGCACCTCGAGGCGCGCTACCTCCGCTGAGCGAGGGGCTCGCGCTATCGCGCCTGCAGCGCGGCGCGCACGAGGTCGGGCGGCACGCTCGCCTTCGGGACCTTGCCACGGCGCGGGAACCAGCTGCGCGGATCGGCATCGAGGCCGAGCCCGTGCATGTAGTTGTAGACGGCCTTGCGCAGGCCGTCGGCGAAGAAGTCGTGATCGGTGCCGGTCGGATCGTCGAACGCGACGTCGTTCTTCGCGAACGTGATCTCCACATCGCGCGGCTTGCGCAATGTGATCCCGAAGAGCTCCGGCTGCTTGCCGATCGGGCTGTGCGCCGTCGCCGCGAATCTGTGCCAGAACGCCGAGTGCACGCAACCCTCCGCGAACAGCTGGCGCACGCGCTCGAGCGCGTCGATCGTGTCCTGCGCGGTCTCCGTCGGGAAGCCGTACATCAGGTACGCGTGGACCATCACGCCCGCGTCGGCGAACGCCCGCGTCACGCGCGCGACCTGCTCGACGGTCACACCCTTCTTCATCAGCTCGAGCAGGCGATCGCTCGCGACCTCGAGCCCGCCGGAGACGGCCACGCACCCCGAGCGCGCGAGCAGCTTGCACAGCTCCGGCGTGAACGCCTTCTCGAAGCGGATGTTCCCCCACCACGTGATCACGACGTCGCGCTCGATCAGCCGGTTCGCGATCGCCTCGAGCGCCGCGGGCGGCGCCGCCTCGTCGACGAAGTGGAAGCCCGTCTGCCCGGTCTCCGCGACGATCGCCTCGATGCGATCGACGATCAGATCCGCGGGCGCGCGCTCGTAGCGCCGGATGTAGTCCAGCGTGATGTCGCAGAACGTGCACTGCTTCCAGTAACAGCCGTGCGCGATCGTCAGCTTGTTCCAGCGCCCGTCGGACCACAGGCGGTTCATCGGGTTCAGCATCTCGACGAGCGAGACGTAGCGATCGAGCGGCAGGCCCTGGTACGTCGGCGTGCCCGTCTCGACGAACGGCACGTCTTGCCCCGCGCCGCTCTCGAGCACGACGCGGTCCGCCTTCCGGACGTACGTGCGGAACAGCGGCCGCGCAGGGTCGCGCAGGTGCTCGAGCACCGACACGAGCGGCGCCTCGCCCGCATCGAGCGTGATGAAGTCGACGTACTCGAAGATGCGCGGATCGGTCAGCTCGCGCAGCTCGGTGTTGACGTAGCCGCCGCCGAGGATCGTCCTCGCGCCCTCCGCGCGCATCACGCGCGCGATCCGCAGCGCCGAGTACACGTTGCCCGGAAACGGCACGGTCAGCCCGACGACGTCCGGCCGGTGCCGCTCGTACAGGTCGGCCGCGAGCTCGTCGAGGATCACGTCGATCAGCGTCGGCTCGTCGGCGAGCGCTTCTTCGAGTGCATCGAACGTCGGCGCGCTCGCGGCGAGCCGCTCCGCGTAGCGCGCGAGCTCGAAGTCGGGCGCGATGCCGTCGCGGATGACGTCGGCGAGGTCGTCGATGTAGAGGCTGGCGAGGTGCTTCGCGCGGTCATGCGTGCCGAGCACGCCGAAGGCCCACGCGAGCGGATCCTCCTCGCGCGCGCCGGGCCCCTGATCGATCGACGCGAACCGCGGTCCCTCCGGCAGCACGTCGCGCGCCGCGATCCGCAGCGCGAATCCCGGATCGCGGCCCTGCAGGAACCGCACGACCGCATCGACGGTCGCCACGTACCGCGGCCCCTCCGCGAGGAAGTGCGCGATCGCCGGCGGCGGCTCCTCGTCGGTCTCGGCGGCGCGCGCGCGCAGCTCGTCGAGGACGCGCTGGATGCCCGCCTTGCTGAACACGCGCAGGAACAGCTCCAGCGCCGCGTCGGCCTGCGCGACCTCGAGGCCGGCGGGCCCGTTCGCGCGCAAGAAGCCCGTCAGGTACGCCGTCGCGGGGTACGGCGTATTGAGCTGGGTCATCGGCGGCGTGATGAGCAGTAGGCGCACGCGGGCTCCTCAGGGTAGCGCACGATGCGCTAGGTTCACCCGGCGTGCGTCTCAACAAATTCCTGAGCGAGTCCGGGGCCTGTTCGCGTCGCGAGGCCGACACCCTCATCGAGGAGGGGCGGGTCACCGTGAACGGCAAGCCGGCGGTCCTCGGGACGCAGGTCGAGGAGGGCGATGACGTCCGCCTCGACGGCGATCGCGTCGGGCAGGCGCGCAAGAAGGTCCGCCCGGTCTACATCGCGCTCAACAAGCCGACCGGCATCACGTGCACGACGGAGCGCCACGTCGCCGGGAACATCATCGACTTCGTCAATCATCCCGAGCGCATCTTCCCGATCGGCCGCCTCGACAAGGACTCCGAGGGCCTGATCCTGCTGACCAACGACGGCGACATCGTCAACGAGGTCCTGCGCGCCGAGCACAACCACGAGAAGGAGTACGTCGTCGGCGTCGACCGCCCGTACGATGCCGCGTTCGTCGAGCAGATGTCCGCCGGCGTGCGGCTCTCCGACGCGACGACGAAGCCCTGCCGCGTCGAGCGCCTCGGCCCCAAGGTCTTCCGCATCGTGCTGACGCAGGGCCTCAACCGGCAGATCCGGCGCATGTGCGAGGCGCTCGGCTACACCGTCGAGGCGCTGCAGCGCGTCCGCATCATGCACATCAAGCTCGGCGAGCTGCCGCTCGGCCGCTGGCGCCAGCTGTCGCCGGCGGAGATCGCGCCTCTGCTGCCGAAAGGGCCGCCCGCGCAGCCGCATCATCCGCACCAGCAGCAGCCACGCGCTCCGCAGCCGCAACCGCGCAAGCCGGCGCCCGCGCATGGTCACGGGCACGGACCGGGTTCCCGGCCCGGTCACGGTGCGAGCCCGAGCCACGGCCGCCGCCGGGATGACCGCCGCCGCGGCCGCCCGCGCTGACACGCTGCTTGCACTCCTCGGGGCATGGCCACCGATGGACTGCGAGAACGTCTCGGGCGCGCGACGGGAGCGCTGCTCGCGCCGATGATCGAGCGTGTCAGCCGCGCGCGGCACGGGCGCACGTTTCACCCCGAGGGCCGCGTGTTCGAGGCGCAGGTCGAGGCGATGCGGCCGGGCGTGGCGGAGGCGCTTGGCTCGCGGGCGCTGGCCCGGCTGAGCCCGGCGCTGTGGCGCGGCGTGCACGAGCGCTTCGAGGTCCTCGGCATGGCGCTGCGCTTTCGCCGGAGCGCGGAGCCTTTCGATGGCAACGCGCGCGCCGGGGATACGGATCTGCTGACGGCGACGATCCGCAGCCCGCTGACGATGGTGTTCTCGCCGTTCACGACGAACGCGCATGACTTCGTGTGCAACACGTACTGGGCGGTGTCGCCGTTTGCGTACGAGGGCGAGCGGTTCGAGCTGCGCTGCGTGCCGATCGATCCGCCGCGCGACGATCGCGCGCGCACGCGTACCGAGAAGCTGCTCGCGGCCGTCGAGCGAGGCAGGGCGCAGTGGCTGCTGCAGCAGCGCGCGACGCTTCACCTGCGCTGGGAGACGATCGCGCGCATCGCGCTCGACCACGAGCTCGCCGTCGATCAGGAGACGCTGCGCTTCGATCCGTTCCGCGGCGCGCTCGAGCCCGTCGGCTTCGTGCACGCGATCCGGCGCGCCGTGTATGCGGCGAGCCAGGAGGGGCGCGCAGCAACTGCGCACGTGTAGCGGGCACGCACGATGCAGCCTCCCGAGGCATGCGGCTCGCACCTCTTGTGTTGTTCGCGCTCGCGATGGCGTCCGGGACGGCGACCAGCGAGCCGGAGTATCGCGTCCCGATGAGGCAGGTCGACCGCCCCATACATCACGGGTGGTTCCAGCTCGCGACGCCGACGCCGACGATCCACGGTACCGAGTACATCACCGTCGAGGATGGGACGTACTTGCGGATGCTGCGCATTCAGCGCGCGACAGGCATCGTGAACGTGCGACAAGTGCGCGTGATGACGCTCGGGCGTCATGCGCGCACGAAGGTCATCAACGTCAACGTGCGCCTCGATCGCTGGCATCCGACGACGTACATCGACCTCGGCTACGCGATCCGCGTGGATCAGATCGCGGTCACGACCGACCGGCGGCCCGCCGGCTCGTACGTGATCTACGGCTCCGGCACGGCGATCCGCGAGGACGTTGCCTCGCTCTAGCAGGCCTGGCAGTGCTGCGTCTGGCCGAGCACGGCCCCGGTGATCTCGTCGACGAAGACGCGATCGCCCACGCAGTTGTCGTAGGTCATGCCGGTGCAGCAGAACAGATCGCTGTTCAGCGTCTCGTCGGTGAGGTGGCCGGGCAGCAGGTACGCGTCGACCGCGCGCACGCGATGGAGCTGTGACTGATCGTCGAGGAAGTAGCCGGCCTCGCCGAGCTGGAAGACGTCGTCCGCGGCGAGCGCGTACGAGCCATCGCCCTGGTAGTTGCAGTGGTCGAACTTCGCGAACGTCAGCGCATGCCCGACGACCGCGCCCGGCAGCGCCGCATCGTCGAGGCACGCCGGGTTCGCGATCGCGGCGCCCGCGGCGAGGAAGTCGCCGTGCAGGTACACGACCGTCGTCGGCCCGGGCAGCGCGGTGTTCGGGTGGCCGATGTGCACGAGCACGTCCTGCACGGCACCGTACAGCGGCTTGCCGCCGTAGAGCGGGGCCTTGAGGCGGATGATGTCGCGGTTCAGCGTGTCGTCGTGCGTGCAGCTCCCGGTGACGCCTTGCACGTCGAGCATCGCGAGCTCGGGCGGGCGCTTCGCCGGATCCGGATCGGTCAGCGCGCGGATGATCTGATCGCAGCGCGTGCCGTTGCCGTCGAGCGTCAGGGTGAAGTCCGCGCCGAGATCGACCGAGAGCTTGCGCACCGCAACCGGATAATTCGACGCATCACAGACTGTCGCATCTGTCGCAGCGTCGTGCTCGGGATGCGAGACGGGCGCGTCGGGTGCGAGCTTGGAGTTGTCGCCGCACGCGGCGAGGGTCAGGACAAGCGAGAGGTACAGCTTCATCGCGCAGTCAGATGCGCGAGCTGGTCAACCGGTGGACGCGAACCACACGTAATGCGTCGGGCCGCCCTTGAACTTGGACTTCATCGTCACGAGCTCGGTGCGAAAGCCGACCTCGCGGAGCCAGTGCGTGAACGTGCTCGACGAGAACGCCGACCACACGGCGAGCACGCCGCCGGGGGCCAGCGCGCGCTTCGCCGCCTCGAGCCCGCGACGCTTGTACAGCGCGGCGTTGCCCTCGTAGACCGCGTCGGGCCCGTTGTCGACGTCGAGCACGATCGCGTCGTAGTTCTTGGCCGACTTGATCACGGTCGCGACGTCTTGTTCGATCACGATGACGCGCGGATCGGCGAGCGGCTCGCCGGCGAGCGCGGCGAGCAGCGTGCGATTCCAGCGGACGATCGCCGGTACGAGCTCGACGACGTCGACCTTCGCGGCCGCCGGCAGCGCGTCGAGCGCGGCTCGCAGCGTGAAGCCGAAGCCGAGGCCGCCGATCATCACGCGCGGCGCCTTCGCCGTGAGGCGCGCGGCGGTCTGTCGGCCGAGCTCGTCTTCCGACGAGTGGTCGCGGCTGTTCATCAGCTCGACGCCGCCGACGCGGATCGAGTACTCGGTGCCGCGGCGGGCTAGGACGAGCTCGCCACCGGGAACGGCGACGCGCTCGAGGACAACGCGAGGTAGCAAGCCTCGAGCATACTAGCCGCCGCACGAACCGGAACCCGAACCGCTGCCACTTCCGCTGCCCGAGCCGCCGCCGGATCCCGAGCCGGAGTCAGAGCCGCTGCCTTCATCCGAGCCGCCGCCGCCCTCCTCGAGCACCTTGAAGTTGTCGGTCTTCGTGAAGCGCGGGACGAACGCGCCGAAGCGCGCGTACGCGGCGGCGGGCGTGACCGCGACCTTGTACTCGCCACCGTGGTTCGGCGTGTCGTCGTACGGCATCAGCTGCACCGTCAGGTTGCCGGGGCGCACGAGATCGTTGCCCCACGCGTGGGCGCACGCGGCGCCGAGGACGGCCGTGATGCGACCGCCGACGTCGACGTGGAACATCCGGCAGCTCGCATCGTCGGTCGAGAGCAGCGTCTGGCCGCTCGGGTCGGTGACCTCGAAGACGTAGTCGCCTTCGGGCAGCGCGGCGTCTTGCGGGTCCTTCGGCCCGCCGTCGAGGTAGACGTCGGCCTTGGCGGCGTAGATGTTCGCGTTGACACTCGAGCCGTCGCGCAGCGTCGTGAAGATCGCGCCCGGCAGGCGATAGACAGCAGGATCGTCGGCGCGCACGTCGAGCGCCTGGTCGCTGAGATCCGCCGTGCAGCCGGCGACGAGGAGGAGGGCGATGGTGTGCCGCATGCGAGCGTTGATGAGCAACGCTCGTGCCCGGCCTACTCCGCGAGCTGATCCTCGATGGCCTCTGCGATCGACGCAGCCAGCTGTGCTTGCACGCCCGGCTGGACGATCTGCTTGCCCTCGATCGGGTGGTCGATGAACCCGACCTCGACGAGGATCGCGGGCATCGTCGCGCCCAGGAGCACGTGGTGTGCGTCCTGGCGCACGCCCCGATCGCCTTCCGGTCCGCGATGTTCGCGGAGGTTGTGCTGTACGCGCGCGGCCAGCTCGGCGGCCTCCCACTGCGACGCGCCGCGCTCGACGTCGTCGAGCACCAGCGCCACGTCCGGATCGGTACCGGGACGCGGCGTCCCGGTGTCACTGCGTAGTGCGCGCCCATCGACGTCCACGCCGCGCGCGGTGAGCACGTACGTCTCGTATCCGCGCTGCGTACGGGTCGGTGAGGCGTTGGCGTGGATGGAGACGAAGATGTCGGCCGCGAGGTTGTCGGCGACCTCCGTGCGCTGGCGCAGCGTCAGCGTGCGATCGGTCGTGCGCGTCAGGACGACGTCGATGCCGTGCGCGCGCAGGTGATCCGCGACGAGGTTCGCGATCGACAGCGTCAGCTGCTTCTCGTGGAGGCCGGGGCCCTGCGCGCCGGGGTTGCTGCCGCCGTGGCCGGGGTCGAGCACGACGACGGGGCGGCGCGGGGCGGCACCGGCCGAGCCGGCCAGAAACGCCACGATCGCGAGCGAGTGCCTCACAACACGGAGGATCTCGCGGACATGCACGCTGCCAAAGTTTTCGGCGCCTTGACCCAAACTCCCAGGAACGCTAGGCTTTTTGTTCTTGTCTCGCCGTCGTACGAGAGGGGGCTCGGCCCCCGTCGTGGTCCTCCTGCTGGTCGCGCTCGCCGAGCTCGCGATCAACCGGGTCGCGATCGGAACGCGCACCGAGCCGGGGCTCGTCTCCGTGCGGCTGCCCGCGAACACGACGCCGCCGCACTGGTACACGGCGCTCTCGTACGCCGGGCTGTTCCTGTTCTACTTCGCGGGCACGCTCGCGTTCGCGGTGCTGGTCTCGCGCGTGCTCGCGTTCATCCGCGGCAACGTGCGCGAGAAGATCGCCGGCGGCGCGCTGCTCGTCACCGGCGTGCTCGCGGCGCTGCCGCTCGTGCTCACCGGCTCGTCGGAGCTGTCGTTCGCGCTCGAGATCGCGTTCGCGCTGACGGTCGTGCTGCTGATGATCGCGACGTTCGGCAAGCAGCGCGATCTCGGCGTGCAGATCGGCATCGTGCTGCTCGTCGTGCCGATGCTCGAGCACACGCTCGCCGTGATCGGCGCGAAGTTTTTGTGGCCCGATGCCGCGTTCGATACGCCGGGGCAGCTCGTCGCGAAGGCGGCCGCGCTGTCGCTGTGTCTCGCGGCGCTCGTGTCGCCGTACCTGTTCGCGCCGCGGCCGTTCTCGCGCGCGGTGACGCGGCCGGGGCCGGTGCTCGTCGCGATGGCGATCGCGGCCGCCGGCGCCGTGCTCGCGCGCACCTGGTACCTCACCGTCGCGAAGGGCGCGACGCTCGCGATCGGCATCGAGCTCACGACGACGCAGGCCGACCCGCGGCTCGCGCTCTACCTGCTCGCGATCGCGACGCTCGTGTGGACGCTCGCGTCGTGCGTGTTTGCGGAGAGCGAGGCGCGCCGCCAGATCGGCGCCGGCATCGCGCTGCTCGTGCTCGGCGGCTACGGCTTCCGCTGGCCGCATCACTACCTGCTGCCGCTCGTCGGGCTCGCGCTGATCGCGGAGGCGTCGCGCCACGTCCGCGACGAGGAGCTCGACGCGCTGCCGATCGCGACGGAGACGCCGGCGATCGCGGATCCGGCGTGGCAGTCGTACATCGCGAGCGTGCGCCGCGGCCTCGAGAAGTCGCTCGGCGGGCTGCAGAGCCTGTCGATGCGCGGCGAGCAGGGCGTCGTGTCGTCGCTGATCATGGGCGAGCGCGACGGCATCCCCGTGCGCCTGCGGATCGAGCGCATCGAGGGCAGCGTCGTCGCGCTCGATGTCGTGCTCGGCCGCGAGCTCGACGAGGTCCGCGCCGCGACGCTCACGTTGTGGGCGATCCCGCCGCGCGCGCTCGGCATCAATCCCGCGGGACCGCCCGCCGCGCCGCTGTTCAAGAGCGGCGACAAGCAGCTCGACGAGCGCTTCAAGGTGCGCGGCAGCGCGCTCGCGTTCAACAGGCTGTTCGACGAGGGCCTGCGCGCCCGCGCGGCCGCCACGCTCGACGGCTGGCTCGCGTACTGGGAGAACGAAGGGCTGCGCTACCGCGTCTATCCCGGGCGCGGCGCGCCGCTCGATCATCCGATGCCGCTCTCCGACCTCGCGCTCGGACGGCCCGCGACCGCGGATCGCCTCGTTGCCGTGGTCGAGCTGCTGGCCGAGATTGCCATCCGTGGTGTACGACCGGAGTCCGCCCGCGACTTCGACGCCGAACCCACGGAGCTCTCGTGAAGCGCCTCTGCCTCGTCCTGCTCGCCGCCTGCGCCCAGCCCACGTACGAAGCGAGGTCTCCGACGTGGGTCGCCGATACGTCGACGTTCGGCAGCGGCGCCGGCTCCGCCGCGACCGCGTCGCTCGCGGATCGCTATCGCCCCGTCGCGCAGAAGATCCTCGCGGCGACGCGCGGCGACCGCGGGGCGTACGACAAGCTCGCGCAGCTCACCGACACGATCGGCCACCGGCTGTCCGGCGAGCCGTCGCTCGACAAGGCGATCGCGTGGGCCGCCGACACGATGAAGAACGACGGCCTCGAGGTCCACACCGAGAAGGTGATGGTCCCGCACTGGCAGCGCGGCGCCGAGGATGCGGACATCGTCGCGCCGGTCACGCGCCCGATGCACATCATCGGGCTCGGCGGCTCGATCGCGACGCCGAAGGGCGGCATCACGGCGCCGATCGTCGTCGTGCACGACTTCAAGGAGCTCGAGGCGAAGGGCGATGCGGTGAAGGGCGCGATCGTCGTCTACAACGCCGCGATGCCGAAGTGGACCGAGGCGCACGGCTCGGGCTACGGCGAGACCGTCGCGTATCGCTGGGGCGGCGCCTCGGCGGCCGCGAAGCACGGCGCGGTCGCGGCGCTCGTGCGCAGCGTCACCGCTCACAGCCTGCGCACGCCGCACACCGGCGCGATGGGCTACGCCGACGACGCGCCGAAGATCCCGACCGCCGCGCTCACCGTCGAGGATGCGGAGCTGCTCGACCGCCTCGCGCAGCGCGGCCCGACCACGGTGCACCTGCGGCTCGACGACCAGATGATGCCCGACGTCGAGAGCGCGAACGTGATCGGTGAGCTGCGCGGGACGGAGAAGCCCGACGAGATCGTCGTGATCGGCGGCCACATCGACTCGTGGGACGTCGGGCAGGGCGCGCACGACGACGGCGCCGGCTGCGTCACGATGATGCAGGCGCTCGCACTCTTGAAGAAGCTCGGGCTGCACCCGCGCCGCACGATCCGCGTCGTGCTGTTCACGAACGAGGAGAACGGCCTGCGCGGCGGCAAGGGCTACGCGCAGCAGCATCACGACGAGCTGAGCAAGACCGTGCTCGCCGTCGAGTCCGATAGCGGCGGCTTCGCGCCCGTCGGCTTCGACACCGGCGCGAAGGACCCCGAAGCGGCGAAGCACCTGCGCACGCACGTCACCGACATCGCGACGCTGCTGCGCTCGATCGGCGTGCGCAAGGTCGGCGACGGCCACGGCGGCTCCGACATCGGACCGATGGAGCCGTTCGGCGTCCCGCAGGTCGGCCTCGACGTCGACAACCGCACGTACTTCGACATCCACCACACCGAGGCCGACACGCTCGACAAGGTCTCACCGGCGCAGCTCGCCGACGACGTCGCGGCGGTCGCGGTGCTCGCGTACATCGCCGCCGACGCGCCCGAGCGTCTCGATCGATGATCAAGTGGATCGCGCGCTGGCTCGAGGCGCCCCGCACGGAGCTCGTGCCGCCCGCGAGCGCCGAAGGCGCGATCACCGGGATGACCGGCGAGCGGCACACGCGAGACGCGATCGTCGTGCTCGGGGCACCGCTCGGGCCGGGAGGCGCGCTGACGCCGATCCTCGAGGAGCGCGTCGCGGCGGCGGCGATGCTGTACGCGGCGGGCGCGGGCCGGCATGTCGTCGCGACGGGCGGCGTGACCAAGGGCGCACCGAGCGCCGAGGCCGATGCGCTCGCCGAAGGGCTGCGCGCCGCCGGCGTGCCCGACGTGCTCGTCGAGCGCGACGCGCTGACGACCGCCGAGAACGCGCGGTTCACGGCGCGCATGCTCGCGCCGCTCGGTGCACGCACGGTGTGGCTCGTCACACAGCCGTTTCACGGCCGGCGCGCGGCGCTGCTGTTTTCGCGCGCGGGCCTGTCGCCGCGCGTGTGGCACATCGCGGACAGCCTGCAGTATCGCGACCGCGCTCGCGCCGCGCGGTGGGTCGTGCGCGAGGTCGGCGCGTGGGGAATGCTCGGCCTCCGTACGCTTACACGCCGCGGCTAGTTCGCGCAGAACGGACCGGCTAGCCCTGCGAAGCTAGCGCGGTGCGACGGTGATCGGCGTCTTCGCCGCGTCGGCGGTCGCGGTGTCGATCTGATCTTCGGCGACGCCCTTGTCGACGAGGTACCACTTCACGGCCTCGGCGCGCTTCTTCGCGAGCACGGCGTCCTTGTCGTGGCCGGTGATCGTGACCTTGACGTCGGGATGATCGCGCAGCACCCCGAGCAGCTTCTTGAGCGACAGCTTGCCGGCCGTCGTGATGCGAGCCTTCGCGGGCTCGAAGCGCACGGCGCTCGCGGCCTCGAACGAGGCAGCGGCGGCCGGCGGCAGCGCGGGCGCGGGCGGCGGCGGGGCCGGTTGCGGCGGAGGTGCCGGCGGCGGCGTCGGCGCGGTGACCGGCATCTCGACGTCGACGTGGTCGTCGGGCTTCGGCGGCTCGATCGGCGCGGGAATCGGCACGGGCGGTAGCGGCGCAAGCCCGTAGTTGTCGTCGTCGGGCTGGCGGGTCGGCGACTCCATCGCGCGCGGCGCCGAGCCGAACCGCCGGCCGATGCCGATCTGCAGCTCCCAGCTCGCCTCGCGCGAGCCGCTCTCGACGGGGACCCACAGCTCGCGGCCGTCGACGCGGACGAGCCACTTGCCGACCGGGACCGTGACGCCCGCGCCCCAGAAGTAGACGCCGGTCGTGTCGGCGTGGATGTAGGGCGAGAACGAGCCGAGCAGCGTCGCGCCGCCGGCGCCGCCGAGCACGTGCGGCTCGATCGGCCAGTCGGGGAACAGGCGCAGCATCGCCGCGGCGCGGTAGCCCGCGACCGGCGCGAAGTAGGACTGGCGGCGCTCGTCGAAGCCGTAGCCGGTCCACGTCGTCGTCAGGGTCGCTTCGACCTCGAAGCCGAGCGCGGCCCAGTGGTTGCCGTGCAGGCACGCGATCCGGCCACCGAGCATCGGGCCGGTGAACGGGCGCTGCTCGGGCTCGGTCGCGCCGCCGAGCGCGATCGTCTTCGGGAGCTTGTCCGCTCCGAAGAACGCGCTCCATTCGAGCGGCTCGGCTCCCGCGGGCGCAGCAGCGGCGACGAGTACGGCGATGACCCCCCAGCGCACCAAATAATCATATCGCAGCGTGGGAAGTCGCGCGCATTTTGGGGCACCCTTGTCCGGATGCTGACGTTCAGCACGAATCCTGAAGTCGCCGAACAGCAGATGAACGCGATCATCTTTTACCTGACCGCGTTCGGGTACATCGATGGCGAGTTCGACTTCACCGAGAAGACGTTCGTGCGGATCTACATCCGCCAGCTCGTCACGGCGCGGGCAAAGCTGGCGATGCCCGACGCCGACGCGAAGACGCGCGACGAGGTGATCAACAAGTTCACGTCGCACTTCCACGAGGTGTTCGAGCAGATCGACCACGGCGTGAAGGGGCTGTTCGACGAGGCGGTCGCCGATGGCGAGGACGTCGAGAAGTTCGTCTACGCGAAGCTAAAGCTGCGCAGCTACGAGATCTTCCAGAGCTTCGACCGCGACAACCAGAACGAGCTGCTCTCGACGATCGACGAGCTGATCTACGCGGATGGCAGCGTCCATCCGTCGGAGAAGAAGTTCCGCGAGGAGATCGAGGCGCTGCTCGACAAGCAGGTCGAGACGCTCGGCGACGCCGACATCGAGGTCGTCCCGCAGAAGCAGGTCGCGATCGACGAGCCGAAGGCCGCGCCGCCGCCCAAGCGCGACGACCACCCGTTCTTCCAGAAGTCCGAGCAGCACTACTCGGCCGACCCGGACCGCATCCGCCAGCAGGTCGCGGCCGACCTCGAGCTGATGCACCGCTTCGTCCAGCAGCTGCAGCTCCAGCGCACGGCCGGCGCGGGCCGGCTGAGCGGCAAGCAGACCGTCGCCGACTTCGCGGGCACCGAGCCGTTCCTCGACGGCCACGTGTTCGTCCACCCCGCGAAGCCCGACCGCGTCTACGACATCACCGTGCTCGGCGACCTCCACGGCTGCTACTCGTGCCTCAAGGGCGCGCTGCTGCAGGCGGACTTCTTCGCGAAGCTCGAGGCGTGGAAGCTCGACACGCGCAAGCCCGAGCCCAAGCTCGTGCTGCTCGGCGACTACATCGATCGCGGCATGTTCAGCTACAACGGCGTGCTGCGCACGGTGATGCAGCTCTACCTCGCGGCGCCCGAGCACGTGTTCCCGCTGCGCGGCAACCACGAGTACTACATCGAGTACCGCGGCCGCATCTACGGCGGCGTGAAGCCGGCGGAGGCGATCAACACGCTGATCGGCCACATCCCCGGCGAGGTGTTCCAGGAGTACATGCAGATGTTCGAGCAGCTGCCGAACATGCTGTTCTTCGACGACCTGATGTTCGTGCACGCCGGCATCCCGCGTGATGTCGAGATCAAGGCGCGGCTCAAGGACATGAGCTCGCTCAACGATCCCGAGCTGCGGTTCCAGATGCTGTGGAGCGATCCGTCGACGGCGGATCACATCCCCGACGATCTGCAGGCGCAGAACGCGCGGTTCCCGTTCGGCAAGCGTCAGTTCGAGGCGTTCATGGCGCGCCTGGGCTGCTCGATGATGGTCCGCGGCCACGAGAAGATCGACGCCGGGTTCAAGACGATGTACGGCGATGTCGCGTCGCTGCTGTCGCTGTTCTCGTCGGGTGGCGCCGATAACTTCGACCTGCCGGCCGACTCGTCGTACCGCACGGTCACGCCGATGGCGGCGACGATCCGGCTCGAGGGCGGCACGGCGCAGGTCACGCCGTGGCTGATCGACTACAAGCGCTTCAACGATCCCAAGCGCAACCGTTTCTTTGCGTCGCCCCCGGAGATCGAGCACAAGGTTGGATGATGTGGACCGTGTATGTCGTCCGCTGCGCGGATGACACGCTGTACTGCGGCATCACCAACGACCTGCCGGCTCGCATCGCCGCGCACGAGGCCGGCCGCGGCGCGAAGTACACGCGCGGGCGGGGGCCGCTCGAGGTCGTGTTCACGCGCAGAACGCGATCGAAGTCACGTGCGTTGCGACTCGAGCACGCGATCAAGTCCCTGCCTCGCGAGCAAAAGTTAGCCAGGGCCGCCCGCCTGCGGTGATACGCTCGACGGATGAGGCGTTTTGCCCTCGCTGGCTTGTTCATCGCGGCGCTCGCGCAGGTCGCTTCTGCCAACGGTCGCGCCTCCGCGACCTCGACGATCCACTTTCAGGAAGGCAACGAGCAGAACATCGTCGCGGGCATGACGTTCGGCGTCCTGCTCTCGCACGACGGCGGCGCGACGTGGCACTGGATGTGTGAAGACGCCGTCGGCTACGGCGGCATGTGGGACCCCGATTACGCGTATTTGCAGGGCGGCACGCTGTTCGCGACGACGTTCGACGGCGTGCGCTCGATGACCGATGGCTGCTCGTTCACGTCGACGGCGTACGGCAGCCTGTTCGTCTCGACCGACGAGGGCAAGGGCAGCGCGTTCCTGTTCGCGGCCTCGGATCCGCACGACTCGAAGATCTATCGCTCGGCGGATCAGGGCATGACGTTCATGTCGACCACGCCGACGGGCGCCACCGACGGCGACTGGTACATCTCGCTGAAGTTCGCGCCGAGCGATGCGAGCAAGCTCTACGCGTCGGCGTACCGCATCGTCGGCTCGACGAAGGTCTTGCTGCTCTACAAGAGCATCGACGGCGGCGCGACGTTCACCGCTATGGGCCAGACCGGCCTGCCGACGACGACGTCCTCCTCGTCGGTGATCGAGATCGTCGGTGTCGATCCGGCGAACCCGAGCATCGTGTACGCCCGCATGTCGTTCGCGAACGGCATGGCGGGCGACACGATCTACAAGACGACGAACGCCGGCCAGAGCTGGACCGCGATCCGCACGAAGGCGGAGACGCCGATCTCGTTCCTCGTGCGGTCGAACGGCGATCTCGTGATCGGCACGAGGACGCTCGGCGCCGAGGTCTCGCAGAACGGCGGTACATCGTGGACGCCGCTGACGAACCCGCCGCAGATCAACTGCCTCACCGAGAACGCGGCGCACGAGGTGTGGGCGTGCACGCAGAACTACGACACGATGAACGGCTCGGGTGCCGTCATTCCCGGTGACGGCTACGGCATCATGAAGACGACGGATCTCGCGAGCTGGACCGGCGTGCTCAAGTTCCAGGACATCGCAGGACCCGTCGACTGCGCCGCGGGCACCATCCAGCACGACACGTGCGTCTCGATGCGGTGGTGCGGCCTGCGCACGCAGCTCGGCATCACGGCGACCGGTGGTGTCGACTGCTCGGTCGACGGTCCGCCGCCCGATGGCGGGCTGCACGTCCACCCGCCGAGCAAGGGCTGGTGCGATGCCGGTCCCAACGCGCCGCCGGTCGCGATGGGGCTCGTCATCGTCCTTGGCCTGCTGCGTCGTCGTCGAAAGAGCGCGTAGGACCGTCTCATCCGAGCGCCGCCGCACGTGCGCCAGCGCGCAGCGCGCATCACGCGCACGCTTTGCGGAGCGTCACCGGGCGCTTCCGCTGCACTTACGCTTCAGTACGTGAATTGCAATACGGTCCACTCCGCTGATGGTCGCCGACTTGCGGATGCTGCACCGTCTCAACGTCGACACCGAGGTTCACCACGGCGAGGCCGACGCCGACCTCGACCGCTACGTCTTCCGCGAGGATGTCACGCGCGGGCACTACTGCGCCTACCTCGCGCGGCTCTACGGCTTCGTCGTGCCGCTCGAGCAGGCGCTCCACCACACGCCCGGCCTCGACGACATCATCGATCTGCAGGCGCGTTCGAAGTCGGCCACACTGCTCTACGACCTGCTCGCGCTCGGCATGACACTGCAAGATGTCTCCGAGCTGCCGCAGTGCCTGTCGATCCCGTCGTTCAAGGGTCCGGCCGCCGCGCTCGGCTGGATGTACGTCAACGAGCGGCCGATGCTGCAGGCCGCGATCATCAAGGGCCACCTCGAGGCGCGCCTCGGCCACAACGTGTCGGCCGCGTCGGCGTACCTGTCCTGCTATGCGGGCCAGGCCGGCCAGCGCTGGCGCGAGCTCGGCGAGGCGATGGACCGCGTCGCATCGACGGAGGTTCTGGGGGAGCGCATCGCGACCGCCGCAAACGAAGCATTCCGCTGCCTTCTGCGCTGGAAGACGCAGGACCTCGCACGGACTCGCGTTCGCGCCGCCGTCTAGCGGTATCGTCCGGGCGCCATGCCCGACAGCGACGACCCACGCGCCCGGCTCGACGTCCTTCGCCGCGAGCTCGGCGACATCGATCGCGAGATCCTCGCCCTCGTCGCGCGTCGCCAGGCCACCGCGCAGAAGATCGGCCAGGTCAAGCGCGACGCCGGCATCCCGACCCGCGACTTCCGCCAGGAGCGCGACGTCATCGAGCGCGCACGCGCCTCCGCCGTCGAGCACGGGCTCACGCCGACGCTCGGCGAGGAGCTCGTGCTCGCCTTCATCCGCGCCTCGCTGACGGTGCAGGAGAAGGACGTCGTCGCGGCGAGCGGGCAGGGCTCCGGGCGCAAGGCGCTCGTCATCGGCGGCGCCGGCCACATGGGCGCGTGGTTCGTGCGCTACCTCGCCGCGCAGGGCTTCACCGTCGAGATCGCCGATCCCACCGACGGCGCGGGCGGCGTACCAAACCGCCGCGACTGGAAGGCGGGCGCGCTCGATCACGAGCTGATCATCATCGCCGCGCCGATGCCCGCGACGGCCACGATCCTGAAGGAGATGGCGGCCGCGCCGCCCGCCGGCATCGTGTTCGACGTGGGGTCGCTCAAGTCACCGCTGCGCGAGGGCCTCGCGGCGCTGCGCGCGGCCGGCGGACGCGTGTGCTCGGTCCATCCGATGTTCGGCCCCGATACCGAGCTGCTCTCCGGCCGCCACGTCATCTTCGTCGACCTCGGCGTGCCCGAGGCCACGGCGGCGGCGCGCGCGCTGTTCGAGCCGACGATGGCGACGCTCGTCGAGATGGATCTCGAGAGCCACGACCGCCTGATCGCGTACGTGCTCGGCCTCTCGCACGCGCTCAACATCGCGTTCTTCACGGCGCTCGCCGAGAGCGGTGAGGCCGCCCCGCGCCTCGCGACCCTGTCGTCGACGACGTTCGACGCGCAGCTCGGCGTCGCCGCGAAGGTCGCGGCGGAGAACCCCGACCTCTACTTCGAGATCCAGACGCTCAACGACTACGGCACCGAGTCGCTCGCGGCGTTGCTCTACGCCGTCGAGCGGCTGCGCAGCGTGGTGCGCGCGAACGACCTCGAGGGCTTCCGCGGCCTCATGACGCGCGGCAAGGCGTACCTCGCGTCGCGCCGCTAGAGCATGTGGTGCTCGCGGAACCAGTCGAGCGCGTCGGTGATCGCGTGCTCGATCGGACCGATCGTGTAGCCGAGCTCGCGGGCGGCCTTCGTCGAGGCGAACCGGAACTTGTCCGTGTACGCGTAGCGGATCTGCGTCGAGTTGACGAGCGGCTCGCGCCCGGTCCGCTCGATCAGGTCGCCGAGCCGCCCGACGACGCTCGCGAACGCGCGCGGCATCATCCAGCGCGGCGGCTTGACGCCCGCGAGCGCGGCGACCTTGTCGAAGAACGCGGCGTACGTCATGTCGTAGCCGGCGAGGATGTAGCGCTCGCCGCGCCGGCCCTTCTGCCACGCGCCGATCATCCCGCGCGCGACGTCGCGCACGTCGACGAAGTTGTTGTACCCGGGCGTCTTCCCCGGCACCTTGCGCTGCACGACCTTGATGACGAGCGCGCCGCTGCTCGGCCTCGCATCGCGCGGTCCGATCATGTACGTCGGGTTGACGATCACGCAGTCGAGCCGGTCGCGCGCCGCGTTCACGACCTCCTCGGCCTCGTGCTTCGTGATCGCGTACGCGTCGAGCAACCCCTCGCTATCGAAGTTCCACGTCGCCGTCTCGTCGCACGGCTGCCCGTTCGTCGACAGCCCGACCGCGACCACCGAGCTCGTGTGCACGAGCCGCTTCACTCCCGCGCCGATGCACGCGCCGATCACGTGCCGCGTGCCGTCGACGTTGGTCGCCGTCATCTCGGGCGTCACCGTCTTCATCACGCTGACCGCCGCTGCACAGTGGAACACGGCATCGGCACCGGCGAACGCGCGCTGCAGGCTCACGACATCGCCGAGCTCCGCCTCGCGCCACTCGATCGGCAGGTCCGCCAGGTGCTTGACCTGCGTGCCCGCCCGTCGCGTCGCGACGACATGATGCCCCGCCGCGATCAGCTCGGCCGCGAGATTTCCGCCGAGCAGCCCGCTCGCACCCGTGATCGCAACATGCATGCGCGCACCTTACCGCCGCAGCACGACGAGCCGCGAGGTAATCGGCGTCGCATCGACGATCCCCGGCAGCTCGCCATCGAGCTCCTCGACGACCTGAAATCCGGTCAGCTTCGCGACCCGCGCCGCCTTGTCCGCGTGCGCCTTGACGATCACCGTCGCGTGCGGCGCGGCCAGCCGCGCGATCGCCGCCGCCCACGCAGCCACGCGCGCTGCCGGCAGCACGTGCATCACCGCCCGATCCACGATCACGTCGAACGGCCCGACGAGCGCGCTCGCACAGATGTCATCGCGCACCCACACGATCTCGTCTCCCCCCGGCTCGCGGCGCGCGCGCGCGAGCGCCACCTCCGACACATCCGTCGCGACGACGCGATATCCCAGCCCCGCCGCGTGCCGCGCGACCTGCCCGAGCCCGCACCCGACATCCAGCAGCCGCCCTGGCGGCGGCGCATGGTGCACGAGCGCACCCGCCACATCCGCATCGCACGCCTCGCTCGCCCACGGCACGAGCGCCCTCCGGTACGCCGCGTTCCACGCCGTCTCCGGCCGCGACTCCATCGCGCCACCCGGCCGCTGCTCCTTCGCGAGCATCGCGGCGAGCGCGTCGATCGTGGCCGCGGTCTCCGCGGGTGCCGGTGCCGCCGCACCCGCGTGCGCGTGGCGCACGGACGGCGCATCGGCCGCTTCCTCGCTCGGCACGCCGTGCACGATCGCGAACCCGTCACCGCGCAGCGCCTCGAGGTTCCGCTCGACCGCCGCCGCCGCCCTCATCTCGCCGTTCATCGACGGCACGAGCACCACCGGCGCGCGCGTCGTCAGCGCGGTCGCCGCGACCAGGTCGCCAAAATCGCCGTGGGCGATGCGCGCGATCGTCGTCGCGCTCGCCGGATACACGACGACCAGCTCCGCCCACTCCGCGAGCGCGACATGCGGCACCGGCGCGTGCGGCGCCACCGGCCACATCCCGACATGCACCGCCCGCTGCAGCACCGCCTCGAGCGCATCGACCGCCACAAACCGCGGCGCCGCCTCGGTCAGCGCGCACTCGACACTCCATCCCCGCCGCTGCATCGCCGCGACAAACGCCGGCGCATGGCTCGCCGCCAGCGCGCCGCTCACGCAGACGACGAGGTTCCCGCGATGCGCACGCTCCACGCGGCGCGCCTGCACGATCGCACCCGCCACCCGCAACAGCTCGACCAGCTGCCCGACGATGCGCTGCGTGTGCACCGGCTCGCCGCCGCTCAGCGCGACGACATGCTCCACGATCTCGCCCATGCTCCGCGGCACCGCGCAGAATCCGAGCAGCTCGCGCGCGACCGCCGCGCCGTCGCCCTCGATGGCACGCGCCTCGCCCGCGCCGCCCAGCAGCACCAGGCGCTCGCCGACGTCGACGACGGCCGCGCGTTGCGACCGCACCCAGCGCACCTCCGTCTCGCTGCTCACGCTATCTGCGTATCACGCGCGCGGCCGGGGCAGGGCACGTCGGCTCGCTCGGACTCGCATCAACGTCCCCGCGCGTCGGCCATCGCATCTGCACCTGGCGCGCTATCCGCGGGGCTCGCGTCGTGCGGTGCGCCCGAGCCCGCGTCGTCCGAGCCACGCGCATCCGCGGGCCGTACGGCCGCGTCGACCTCGGGGCCCGTTCCCTTCCGGCAGGACGCGCCAGCGAGCAACGTCGCTCCGACCAAGCTCGTGCCGAGAACGGCGGCCAGTCGCGCGCGCCTCATACGTCGGTGTGGGCCGGATTCGCGCGCGTTGCACCTGTGCGTATGCATCGCGCCGCGTGCGCGCGCGTGACGGCCGGCTCACGCGCGAGATCTGCGGAGAGCCGGCCACGGGCGCTGCCGGCGGAGCGTCTCGCGGCCCGACCGGGCCGCCGCAGCTCATCAAACGATCGGCGTATCGGGCATGCCGTCGGTGCCCGCGTCGACTTTTGGTGAGTCGTCACCGCAGCCGGCGCTCGTCGCGAGCCCGGCGATCGCACCGCCGATCGTCGCGACCGCACCCAGCGTCACGACGGTCAGCGCGACCGGCACGAGGAGCCGCTTTCTCGATGACTCCGTCGAGCGTTTCACGAGACCACAGTACCATGTGAATTCCGAGGACAGGTATGCTGCGAGCGGGGGGAACATCATGCTCGAGCCGTGGCGGGTCTATACGGAAGTGCTGCATCGCAACCTGAGGAGGTTCCATGCGACGTGGCTTCCAGGTGAACGCGTGCAGGTCGGAGATGTTGGTTACCTCGATGGTCATCGCTTCGTCCCGCGCGGCAACCTTGCCAACTTCGGAGTGCCGCTACCGGTACCCAAGTCCGCGGGACGCGAGCCGAGTATCCGGTTCGTTTCCGCTTCCGGCCTGACGACCTCGACGAACGTAGCGGCGGAAGGGGCGAAGCTCGAGATCAGGTTCACCGATGAAGCGGCAGTCTTCTTCAACGCGAGCGGCTGCTCGCATCACACCGTCGATGCGCTCGCTTTGCAGCAGCAGCTCCTCGAGCTCGTGCGCGCCGGGCTCTGGGCAGCTGACTATGTCGTCGTCACCCACGTCGTCTCCGTTGCTACGTTGACGGTCGCGTTCGCAGGTTCGAAGGACGGCGCGGTGACGCTGCGCTCGGCTGCGGCACCGCTCGATCTCGAGGACGTCAATCTGGCACTGGAGATCGACCGTCAGTCGAATTGCGCACTCGTCCTCCCGGCAATCAAGAACTGTACGCCGCTCCTTGCGGTCTCCCAGCTACGACGGCGCAACCTGGTTGGCCGCAAGACGCTCGTCGAGCGCTCGGGGGAATACGATCCCGGCGCGGCGATCGTCGAGTACCGAAGGGCGCGTGAGGAGATGCTGACCGCGAACAGCGATACGCCGTTCGAGCTGGCTTCCCTCACGGAGGAGTGACGGCTGTCCTTCGCAGCAGCAGTTCCGGAACGTCGTATCCCGTCTGCTGGGTCATCACGATGTTGTTTCTCGCGAGCTCGAACGCCTTCTCGATATCGTTCGTCTCCGCAAGTGCTTCGTAGAACGCGCGGGCGAACTCGATAGCAGTCTCGTCGGGAATTGCACTGTCCATTCCGATCACCGCGTCGACGTGCTCTTGCAGCAGCTGCGCTTGCGTTTTCGAGTAGCACGCGTTGAGGACGACGATGCGCGTCGTTTGAAGGATGCGGAACGTCTCGGCGAGCGCATGCACGTTTGCCTCGACAGCTCCGTGGCCGTCGCTCTCGAATCGCAGCCCACCCGACGCAGATCCGTGCCCCGAGAAGTGCACGATCGTCGGCTTCTTCGTCACGAGCAGCTTCTGGATCTCCTCGCGACGGACCGCGTGCTCCTCGGTAAACGACCACCGCTCGCGGTGAGTCGAGGCATTGAGTGCCTGCTTGATTGCACGTGACTCGTTTCCGACGCGCAGAACCGACTTCGCGTCGGGGTTCGACGCGAGGAAGAGCATCGAGATCGGCCCTTCGAGGGAGGTTCTCTTCGTCGGTGGCGGCGACAACGTCGGCGGTCGTTTGCGTCCTGCCGGCGAGACATCGACGTCGACGACCAACAGGTTGGTCCCGACCGCGGCCGCAAGGATCGGTCGTGTGGGATGCGCCGCGATGCGATTCACAACGGGCGGCGGACTAAACGCACAGTTGAGGACTCCGGACTCGCGGTCGTAAAGGCGAACGCTCCCGTCGGTCACGACAGCCGCAACGAACCGTTCACCGAGGAAGAACGTCGTCTGCTTCAACGCGGCTGCCTCGTTTCCAATCGCCGCGACTTGCTGCAGTGGCGTCACGCTCCACAGGCGAAGGCCTCCGTCTTTGCCTCCGATCACCAGACGATTGCCGCGAACGTCGAGGTCGCGAATTCCATGGCCGTCGACGGTGACGGTACGCGTCGCGCGCGGCGGCACGACCGACCAGAGCCTCATCGTTCCGTCTTCGTCGCCGGAGATCACCGTGTCATCGTCTAGCCACAGCACGCGACGAACGAACCGATCCATACTCAGGTACGTTGGCTCGAGACTCTGGCGGTCGAGGTGGAATATGTGGATCGCGCTTGTCTGCACTGCCGCGAGGCGGCGCCCATCGCGCGAGAACGCGATGCTGCGAAACGTCGACGGACCGAAGAACGTCTTCGCCAACGTGCCATCGGCGGCGTTCCAGAGATGCACGCGGCAGTCGCGGCCACCGCTCGCGACGAGCTTCCCGTCGCGGGAAAAGCGCACAGACTTCGCCTCGTCCTCGTGCGATTTCGACCACAGCAATCGCATCGGGCTACGCTGTTCGTCGCCACGCGGCCCCGCGGTCGGCAACTCGTACACGCGCACCGTCCCGTCGCGTGCGCACGACGCGACGAACGTCCCATTCGGCGCCCAGCACACATCGGTGATCTCGGCGTCATGGGCGTCTGTCGTCGAACGGACTACGAATTGGCCGCTCAATCGTGTTCCACGAGGCCGAACTCCTGGCCTCGTTCCGCGAGGATGCTATCGAGCGTGCGCGCGAGCTTGACGTCGAGCTCCGTAACCACGTTGCCGGCGTCGAAGGTGTCGAGGTGAACGTCGACGGTGTTGTACTTGTTCTTCCAGACGGGGTGATGGTTCAGGCGTTCGATCGCCTCCACGCATGCCTGCATGAAGTTCATCGCTCCGCGAAAGTCCTCGAACTCGAGCTTTCGTTCGAACCCACGAGCGTTACCGCTCCACTTAGGCAATCCGCGCAATGCAGCGCGAATCGCGTCCTCTCCCAGCGGTTCCATGCTCATACCCTTTTCCTCCCGGCCAATCGCTCAGGACACCCATACGCACCGTAACACGGGTGACACCGCCGACCATAGCGTCGCAGAACAGGGGGAAATCGACCTGCCGCGTTCCGCGGCACCCCTCCATCGCTTGTCGGCGCGAATCCATCGGATAGGCTTTCGGTATGCGTCGCCTCGCCGAGCTCCCGTCCCCGTGGCGCTACGTCGTCATCGCCCTGCTCGTGATCGCGGCGATCCTGCTGCTGCAGTGGCTCGAGGAGGACGAGGGGGCGCATGCGCCAGCCTGCGGGCACGGCACGACGCACGCGACGATGCATGGCGCGGACGTGGCGGGCGGCAGCATCGAGATCCACTACAAGCTGCGTGCGGGCGCGAGCCATCACGTGCACGCGGTGCCGCTGTTCACGCATCTGCCGGCGAGCGTCGCGGCGTTCGATGATCCGCGGGCGCGGTGGCGGCGGATCGATGTGCCCGCACGGCGGGCGACCGAGGTGATGGGCTGGCTGGCGCGAGACCCGGAGGTCGAGGAGGCGTTCGTCGCGCCGGAGATCACGTTGCCGTATGCCGGCCCCGAGCCGCGGGGTGCGAGCGGCGAGCCGGAGCCGCGGGGTGCGGCGAGCGGCGAGCCGGAGCCGCGGGGTGCGGCGCGCGACGGCGATAGCTGTCCGATCAACACGCCGTCGTACGAGCATCATCAGGGGTATGTCGGGCCGGCACCGGAGGGCATCGATGCGCCGGCGGCGTGGCGGCGCGGGGTGCGCGGGCAGGGCGTGTGGTTCGCGGATGTCGAGGGTGGGTGGAACGCGAAGCACGAGGACTTGCCGGGCGACCGCATCGTTCATGCGAGCGGGCGCGTCATCACGGATCCGATGTGGCGGATGCACGGGACGGCGGTGCTCGGCGAGGTGGTGGGGCGCGACAACGGGAAGGGCGTGGTCGGGCTGGCGCCGGATGTCGAGCGGGTGTTCACGTCGAGCATCGGCGGGCAGAGCGTGGCGGATGCGCTGGACGCGGCGGCGGAGCGGCTGCGCGCGGGAGATGTGCTGCTGATCGAGCTGCAGGGGACGGGGCCGCGCGGGCGGTTCTTGCCGGTCGAGTGGTGGGACGACAACTACGACGCGATCCGCGCGGCGACGCAGCGCGGAGTCGTCGTGATCGAGGCGGCGGGCAATGGCGGCGAGGATCTCGACCGCTCGACGTACAAGGGCAAGCTGAGCCGGGGCGGGCGCGACTCGGGCGCGATCATGGTCGGGGCGGGTGGGCCGGCACGGCAGGGCTATCGCGATCGCGCGCGGCTCGACTTCTCGAACTTCGGGACGCGCGTCGACGTGCAGGGCTGGGGACGCAAGGTCGCGACACTCGACTATGGCGACCTCCAGAGCTGCAAGCATCCCGATGACCGCGCGTATGCAGACCGGCACTACACGAACGAGTTCTCCGGGACGTCGAGCGCGTCGCCGATCGTGGCCGGCGCGGCGGTGCTGCTCGAGAGCTGGTCGAAGCGCGAGCGCGGCGCGCCGCTCGCGCCGGAGGTCGTGCGCGAGGTGCTGCGCCGCACCGGGACGCCGCAGGCGGATGGCATCGGCGGGTCGTTCGTGAGCGCGGCGCAGCAGAACATCGGGCCGCGCCCGGATCTGTCGCGCGCGATCGAGCTGCTGGAACGCGCACCGCGCTGAAGCTAGTCTCGGACCTCCGCACGAGGTCCGAGATGGATGGTGTGCCGGTACTGGAGACGTCGGAGCTGGCGGGCGTGGCCGGCTGTCATCGCGTGCGGCCGGGGCGTGTCGAGTGATTCGTTCGTGTACGATCGCGGGCGGTGGATCCCGATGCAGCCGAGCTCGCGTACCTGCTGAAGCGGGTGGGGGAGAGCGTCGACCAGACGCGCGGCAGGATGCGCAACCGCACGCTCGCGATGTCGGGGCTGTGCGTCGCGGGGGCCGTGGCCGCCGCGGCGTCGCACCAGTGGGTCGGCGTCGGGATCGCGGGCGTGCTCGCCGCGTGCAGCGCCGGGATGGGGGCAGGAGCGATCCAGCGTGCGGCGCCGGAGGGGACGCGGCCCGTGCTCGAGGCGGTGCGCGACGCGCCCGAGCGCATCAGGAGCGTGCGCCATCACCGGCCGCGCTACGCGCCGGTCGCGCACTGGCTCGAGATCACGACCGCCGATGCGCGGCTCACCGTCGAGGCGGACGACTGGCAGCGCCTCTACAGTGCTCTGCAGAGACGCTGCCCGGCCGCGACGTTTGTCGACGACTAGGCCTGGTAGAGCCAGACGCGCAGCAGCGAGAGCAGCTGGTCGGCGTCGACCGGCTTCGTGATGTAGTCACTCGCGCCGGCCTCGAGGCACTTCTCGCGGTCGCCCTTCATCGCCTTCGCGGTGAGCGCGATGACCGGGAGGTCACGCCACTCGCCGCGC
Organism: uncultured Kofleriaceae bacterium; assembly: GCA_964446175.1. Taxonomy (GTDB): domain Bacteria; phylum Myxococcota_A; class Polyangia; order Haliangiales; family Haliangiaceae; genus JABFXX01. The sequence goes on along the minus strand of CAYUNM010000003.1, from coordinate 204,545 downwards.
TCGCGGATGCGGCGGAGCGCTTCGTACCCGTCCATCTCCGGCATCATGATGTCCATCAGGACGACGTCGATGTTCGCGTTCTCCTCGAGCTTGGCGAGCGCCCGCTTGCCGTTCTCCGCGTAGATCACGTTCATCTTGTGACCTTCGAGGAGCGACGTCAGCGCGAAGATGTTACGGAGATCGTCGTCGACGACGAGCACCGTACGCTCCGCGAGCTGCGGATCGTTCTTGGCGAGGCGGCGCAGCACGCGCTGCTTGCGCTCGGGGAGGTTCGCTTCCACGCGGTGGAGGAACAGCGCCGTCTCGTCGAGCAGGCGCTCCATCGTCGTGACGTCCTTGACGATCACCGTCTGCGCGAGGCCGTGCAGGCGCTGCTTGTCGTCCTCGGTCAGATCGCGGCCGGTGTAGACGATCACCGGCAGACGCCGGTGCGCCGGATCGGCCTTGATCCGCTCGATGAGGTCGAAGCCGCTCATGCCCGGCAGGCGCAGGTCGAGGACGACGCAATCGTACGCCTTCTGCGAGAGCGCCTGGAGGGCGACCTCGCCGGACTGGACCGTCGTCGTCTCGACGTCGCCGTCACCGATGAGGTCGCTGATCGCCTGGCTCTGGATCGGATCGTCCTCGATGACGAGCAGCTGCTTGACGCGCTTCTCGACGAACTCGCGGACCTTCGCGAGCCCCGCCTTGAGGTCATCGGACGTGACCGGCTTCTGCAGGAAGCCGAGCGCGCCGGACTTGAGCCCGCGCCGCTCCTCGTCGATCCCCGACACGATGTGCACGGGGATGTGACGCGTGGCGGCGTCGTGCTTGAGCCGATCGAGCAGGACCCAGCCGTCGAGATCCGGCAGCTTGAGGTCGAGCGTGATCGCATCGGGCTTGATCGAGCGAGCGAGCTCGAGGGCCTGATGACCGCCCGTCGCGACGACGCCCTTGAAGCCCGACGCGCGGGCCATCTCGAGCATCGTCATCGCGAACGTCACGTCGTCCTCGACGACCAGCAGCACGCGGTCACCCGGCTCCAGCGACTCGTAGTCGTCCGGGATCGAGCGAGCGAGCGTGCTGGGCACGATCGCCGACGTCTGGATCGGCTGCGTGTCGACGAGCAGCTTCTCCGGCTGCGTCAGGTCGATGACCTGCGGCGGCGGGAGGCTCGCGGTCTGCTGCATGATCTGAGCGCGGCGGTGCTTGTCGCTCTGCTTGTAGACCGTGGGCAGGTACAGCGTGAACGTCGAGCCCGAGCCGACGATCGAGTCGACGCGGAGGTCGCCGCCGAGCAGGCCGGCGATCTCGCGCGAGATCGCGAGGCCGAGGCCCGTGCCGCCGTACTTGCGGCTCGTCGAGCCGTCCGCTTGCTGGAACGCCTCGAAGATCAGGCGCTGCTTGTCCTGCGGGATGCCGATGCCGGTATCGGACACGCTGAACGCGATGACGTCGTTCTGCGCGCGGCCGATCCGCAGCTTCACGCGACCCTTCTCGGTGAACTTGATCGCGTTCGACAACAGATTTCGCAGCACCTGGCGGAGCCGCATGTCGTCGGTATCGATGTTCGGCGGCAGGTTCTCGTCGAGCTCCACGCCGAACGACAGGCCCTTCTCCTCGGCGACCTGGCGGAACGTCTGGTCGACGTAGTCGCGCAGGTTCGCGAACCGAACCTGACCGACCTCGACGGCCATCGTGCCCGACTCGATCTTCGCGAGGTCGAGGATCTCGTTGATCAGCGTCATCAGATCCGTACCGGCCTGACGGATCGTCTCGGCGTAGCGGATCTGCTTGTCGCTCAGGTTGCCGTCGGAGTTCTCGGCGAGCTGGCGCGACAGGATCAAGAGCGAGTTCAGCGGCGTGCGCAGCTCGTGCGACATGTTCGCGAGGAACTGGCTCTTGTACTTCGATGTGAGCGCGAGCTGCTCCGCCTTCTCCTCGAGCTCCTGACGGGCGAGCTCGACCTGGCGGTTCTTGCGCTCGACCTCTGCCTTCTGCTCGGTGAGCTGGTGGGCCTTCTCCTCGAGCTCCTCGTTCGTCTGCTGCAGCTCGTCCTGCTGGCTGCGCAGCTCCTCGGTGAGGGACTGCGACTGACGCAGCAGCTCGTCGGTGCGCATCGTGGCCTCGATGGTCGCGATGACGATGCCGAGCGACTCGAGCATCTGGTCGAGGAACGCGAGCTGGATGCCCGAGAACCTCTCGAACGACGCGAGCTCGATGACGCCCTTGACCTCACCCTCGAACAGGATCGGCACGACGACGATCGAGTGCGGCTGCGCCTCGCCGAGCGCGCTGGTGATCGCGATGTAGTCCGCGGGGACCTTGCTCACCGCGATGCGCTTGCCCTCGAGCGCGGCCTGGCCGACGAGGCCCTGGCCGAACCGCCAGACATTCGCGACATGCTTGCGCTCCTGATACGCGTAGCTCGCGAACAGGCGCAGGACCTGACCCTCCTCGTCGGTCTCCGTCATGTAGAACGCGCCGTGGTGGGCGTTCACGAGCGGAGCCAGCTCGTTGAGGATCTGGCGCGCGACGGTCAACAGGTCGCGCTGGCCCTGCAGCATGCGGGTGAACCGCGCGACGTTCGTCTTGAGCCAGTCCTGCTCCTGGTTGACCTTCGTGGTCTCCGCGAGCGTGCGGATCATCTGGTTGACGGTGTCTTTGAGCTGCGCGATCTCGCCGCGCGCCTCGACGGTGATCGACCGCGTCAGGTCGCCTTGCGTCACGGCGGTGGCGACGTCGCGGATCGCGCGGACCTGGTTGGTCAGGTTACCGGCGAGCTCGTTGACGTTGTTCGTCAGGTCGCGCCACACGCCGGCGGCGCCCGGGACGTCGGCCTGACCGCCGAGGCGTCCGTCGACACCGACGTCGCGCGCGACACCCGTGACCTGCTCGGCGAACGTCGACAGCGTGTCGATCATGTTGTTGATCGTGTCGACGAGCGTCGCGATCTCGCCGCGGGCGGCGAGGTTCAGCTTGCGGTCGAGGTCGCCGTTCGCGACGGCCGTCACGACCGTCGCGATGCCGCGCACCTGCTCGGTGAGGTTGCGCGCCATGACGTTGACGTTGTCGGTCAGCTCGCGCCACGTGCCGCTGACGCCGCGCACCTCGGCCTGGCCGCCGAGGACACCCTCGAGACCGACCTCGCGCGCGACACGCGTGACTTCCGATGCGAACGAGCCGAGCTGATCGACCATCGTGTTGATCGTGTTCTTCAGCTGGAGCAGCTCGCCGCGCACCTCGACGGTGATCTTCCGGGTCAGGTCGCCGTTCGCGACGGCCGTCGTCACGTCCGCGATGTCGCGCACCTGGTTGGTCAGGTTCGACGCCATCTGGTTGACGTTGTCGGT
>CAYUNM010000003.1:191197-201113 GCA_964446175.1 uncultured Kofleriaceae bacterium | reverse complement strand
GTCAGGTTCGACGCCATCTGGTTGACGTTGTCGGTCAGCTCCTTCCACGTACCGCGGACGCCTTCGACCGACGCCTGGCCGCCGAGCTTGCCTTCCGTACCGACCTCGCGCGCGACGCGCGACACCTGGTCGGCGAAGGCCGAGAGCTGATCGACCATCGTGTTGACGGTGTTCTTCAGCTCGAGGATCTCGCCGCGCGCCTCGACGACGATCTTCTGCTGCAGATCGCCGGCGGCGATCGCGCTCGCGACCTTCGCGATGTTTCGCACCTGGTCGGTGAGGTTCGCGGCCATCGAGTTGACGGCGTCCGTCAGGTTGCGCCACGTGCCCAAGACGCCGCGGACGTCGGCCTGACCGCCGAGGCGGCCTTCGATACCGACCTCGCGTGCCAGTCGAGTCACCTGGTCGGCGAAGCTCGAGAGCTGATCGACCATGATGTTGACGGTGTTCTTGAGCTCGAGGATCTCGCCCTTCGCGTCGACGGTGATCTTCCTCGTCAGGTCGCCACGGGCGACGGCGGTGGTCACCTCGGCGATGTCACGCACCTGGTTGGTCAGGTTGCGCGCCATGCCGTTGACGTTGTCGGTCAGCTCCTTCCACGTGCCGCGGACGCCTTCGACCGACGCCTGACCGCCAAGGCGGCCTTCCGTGCCGACCTCCCGCGCGACGCGCGTCACCTCGCTGGCGAACGAGTTCAGCTGATCGACCATCGTGTTCAGCGTGGCCTTGAGGTCGAGCACCTCGCCCTTCGCATCGACGGTGATCTTCCTCGACAGGTCGCCGGCCGCGACCGCGCGGGCAACATCGGCGATGTTTCGCACCTGGTTCGTCAGGTTCGCGGCCATCGAGTTGACGTTGTCGGTCAGCTCCTTCCAGATGCCCGAGACGTCACGCACCTGGGCCTGACCGCCGAGCACGCCTTCCGTACCGACCTCGCGCGCGACACGCGTCACCTCGCTGGCGAACGCGTTGAGCTGATCGACCATCGTGTTGATCGTGTTCTTCAGCGTGACGAGCTCGCCGCGCGCCTCGACGGTGATCTTGCGGCCGAGGTCGCCGTTCGCGACGGCCGTCGTCACCTCCGCGATGTCGCGCACCTGGTTGGTCAGGTTCTTCGCCATCTGGTTGACGTTGTCGGTCAGCTCCTTCCAGATGCCCGACACGTCCTTCACATCGGCGGTCACGCCGAGCGTGCCTTCCGTACCGACGAGACGCGCGACGCGCGTGACCTCCGCGGAAAACCGGCCGAGCTTGTCGACCGTGCTGTTGATCGTGTTCTTGAGCGCGAGGATCTCGCCGCGCGCATCGACGTCGATCTTCTTGCTCAGGTCGCCACCGGCGATCGCGGTGATGACGTCTGCGATCGAGCGGACCTGCGACGTCAGGTTCGACGCCATGCCGTTGACGTTCTGCGTGAGCTCGCGCCACACGCCCGAAACGTCGGCGACCTCGGCCTGACCGCCGAGGACACCATCGGTACCGACCTCGCGCGCAACACGCGTCACCTCGGCGGCGAACGCCGAGAGCTGATCGACCATCGTGTTGATCGTGTTCTTGAGGCCGAGGATCTCGCCCTTCGCCTCGACGGTGATCTTCTTGCCGAGGTCACCACCGGCGACGGCGCTCGTCACCTCGGCGATGTTGCGCACCTGGAACGTCAGGTTGTTCGCCATCGAGTTCACCGACTCGGTGAGCTCGCGCCAGACGCCGCTGACGCCGCGGACGGTGGCCTGACCGCCGAGGCGACCCTCGGTACCGACCTCGCGAGCAACGCGCGTCACCTCGTTCGCGAAGGCGCGCAGCTGCTCGACCATCGTGTTCATCGTGTTCTTGAGCTCGAGGATCTCGCCCTTGACGTCGATCGTGATCGTCTTCGTCAGGTCGCCCTGCGCGACGGCCGTCGTCACGCGCGCGATCTCGCGGACCTGCGACGTCAGGTTCGACGCCATCAGGTTCACGGAGTCCGTCAGGTCCTTCCACACGCCGCTGACGCCTTGCACGCGCGCCTGCGCGCCGAGCTTGCCTTCGCCACCGACCTCGAGCGCGACGCGCGTCACCTCGGAGCCAAACTGCGCGAGTCGCGCCACCATGCCGTTGACGATCTTCGCGTGGCGCAGGAACTCGCCGCGGCGCGGGCCGTGCCCGCCGTCCTCGACGTCCATCGTCTGCTCGAGGTCGCCCCTCGCGACGGCGCTGACGACGCGCGCGATCTCGTTCGCGTGGCCGGAGAGGTCCTCGACGACCTCGTTGACGGCGTTGATGTAGTCGTTCCAGCCGCCGGTCGTGCCGAAGCGGCGCATGCGCTTGCCGGCCTGGCCTTCCTTGCCGACGGCGTTGGAGACGTCCTGCGCCTCGTCGCGGATGGACTTCACCATCGCGACCATCTCGTTGAAGGTCTCGCAGATCTGACCGTCGAGGCCGGTCAGGTCCTCGCGCAGCTTCACCTCGAAGTTGCCGCGCTTGAACTGGCGCAGCGCGGACAGCAGCTCGCGGTGATGCAACGTCTCGGCGCCAGCCTTGACCGTCGCCCCGTTGCCCCCGTTCTTACCTTTGTGTCCGTTGCCGTTGCCGTTCTTGCCGGTTTCGAAGGTATTCATGACTCCTCGGGGGTTCCGTACAGCGCGCGCATGATCTTGTCCGCGCTCGCGGGTTTGACGATGTGGGCGTCGAAGCCCGCTTGCATGGCGTTCTGGCGATCGACCGCCTGGCCGTAGCCGGTCATGGCGATCAGGCGAACTCGCTTCTCGCTCGCCGCACGACGCACGCGCCGCGCGACCTCGTAGCCGTCCATCTCGGGAAGGCCGATGTCGATCAGCGCGACGTCGGGCCGCTCGTCGGCGATCACCTTGATCGCGGCCGCGCCGTCCTCGCACACGAAGACCTCGTGGCCCTTCATGCGGAGCAGCTCGGCGACGAGCTCGCGGAGGTCGGCGGCGTCGTCGCACACGACGGCCTTGAGCGGGCGCAGCGTCGGATCGGTGTCGATGACCTTCGGCGCCGGCGCCGTCGCGTTCTCGTCGTATGCGGGAATCTTCACCTCGAACATCGCGCCCTTTCCGACGCCGTCACTCGACGCCTTCACCGTGCCGCCGTGGAGCTCGATCAAGCGCTTGACCAGGCCCAGGCCGAGGCCGAGGCCGCCGGCTCCGTCGGGCGTGACGCGCTCCTGGACGAACATGTCGAACACGCGCGGCACGAGGTCGGCAGGGATGCCCTTGCCGGTGTCGCGGACGCGGATGAACGCGTGGTCGCCCTCGGTGCCGTACTCGACCGTGATGCGGCCGGCGCTCGGCGTGTACTTGATCGCGTTCGACAGCAGGTTGCAGATCACCTGGACGAGGCGCACCGGATCGCCGTGCACGCGCGGCGCGGGCTTCGACGCCTCGATCGCGAGCGTGTGCTTGCGGCTGTCGGCCTGCACGCGCATGTCGCCGACTGCTTCCTCGACGATCCTGTCGAGCGAGATCGGCTCGCGGCGCAGCTCGAGCTTGCCGGTCTGGAAGCGCGCGACATCGAGCAGGTCGTCGACGAGGCGACCGATGAACGCGACCTGGCGCTTGATGATGCCGCGGACGCGCTCGGGCACGGGCTTGTCGGGCTCGTGCTCCATCACCTCGACGGCGGTCTGCAGCGGCTGCAGCGGGTTGCGCAGCTCGTGGGCGAGGATCGCGAGGAACTCGTCCTTGCGGCGATCCGCATCGGCCATCTGCGCCATCTGGCGCTCCATGACCTCGGCCTCGAAGCGCTTGCGCTGCATCGTCAGCTCGCGCTCGTGGGCGCGGTTCTGCGCGGCGCGCAGCTCGTCGGCCTTCATATGCAGCTCGAGCGTGCGCTCCTGCAGCTCGATGAACACGCTCGCCTTCGCGCGCAGGACCTCCGGGCGGACCGGCTTCATCATGAAGTCGAACGCGCCGAGCTCGTAGCCCTTGAGGATCTCCTCGTCCTGCCAGGACAGGCCGGTGATGAAGATGATCGGCGTGGCGCGGTTGCGCGCACGCGAACGGACCAGCCGGGCGGTCTCGAAGCCGTCCATGCCGGGCATGGCGACGTCGAGGATGATCAGCGCGAAGTCTTGCTCGAGCAGCCGCGCGAGCGCCTCGACGCCGGAGCGCGCGAGCACGAGCTTGCGGCCGAGCGGCGCGAGCGCGGCTTCGACCGCGATCAGGTTCGTGTCGTTGTCGTCGACGACGAGGATGTCCCGGCCGTAGGTCATCAACGACCGGGGCTCGGAGTCGTCCAGGTCGTCGAGCAGACCCGGCGGCAGCGAGTCATCGAGATCGGGCTGGCCCACCATCTCGGTCATGGCGCACACCGTGGATCGATCACTCCGGAATGGGGAGGCCCAAACGAGGCCGCGCTCAGGACACCCTCTCTGGACTGCATCACGCGCGCGGGTTGCACGCCATGTGCCCGGGAGCACGTCAGAGTGCCCGCGGACTTGCACGCCTATAACGAGCGCGTACGCACGGTGGGCGGGAGCGCGCGTAGCTGCGCACGCTGAACGTGTCAGCAGGCGGGAACGGCGTCGTGTCCGCCGAAAAATTCACCTACGAGCGACTGCCAGGCGCGTGCGTTTTCCGGCGGTCCGCACTTGAAAGCCTCGTGCGAGAGCTTGCCGGTTTCGGCGATCTCGCGCTGCTCCTTCCAGTACCGGACCGCGAGCTCGGCGGCGTACTCGTGCACGCCCGCGCCGTTGTTCGGCTGGAACGCGTAGTACGTGCCGCTCGCGCGGACCTTCGTGTCGTTCGGCGCGTACGGCGCGAGGCACCTCGGCTTCGTGCCGCACTTCTTGACGATCGCCGCGTAGTCGGTCGCGAGCGTCTTGCCCGACCAGTCGCCGTGCTGCTCGTCGTTGAGGTGGAACAGCTCGTGGAACAGCGTCTCGCGCACGCCGGCCGCGCTCGTCATCAGCGAGCCCTCGACGTTGTAGGTGATCGTCCACTGGCTCGCGTACGCGCTCGGCGTCCGCTTGCCGACCGACCGCACGAACCTCAGCGTGATCGACTTCCAGCGATACGGCGGCGGGTCGGGCAGGTCGAGGCCGGTGAAGAACGCGTCGATGTCGGCGAACGCCTTCGTCGCCCACGTCAGGTGCTGCTTGTACTTTCCCGTCGGCAGCTGTGGCACGAGGTGGATCTCGCCGCGGTAGCCGCCGTCCATCATCTCGTCGGCGCCCGGCTCGACCTTGATGTCGAGATCGGAGAGCGCGATCAGGAACACCCACAGCAGCATTTCTCGGAGAGCATGACACGCGGTAGCGTCCGCGCATGCGCCGATTCTTGCTACTTGTGGCCTTGCTCGCTGAAGGCTCCATCTCCTGCGCGCGCCGTCACGAGCCCCAACCGCGCGAGCAGCCGAAGGTCGCGCCGAAGCAGGAGGCGCCGAAGCTGTCGCGCGCGGACTTCAACCGCTTCGCGGTGCGCAAGAACGTCGGGCTGTTCGAGACTGCCGACGGCAAGATCGTGCCGCTGCTGTTCTATCCGAGCGGCGGGGATGCGGCGACCGTCGAGGCGGCGGCGAAGGAGACGATCACGGATCCGCGGATCGCGCTCGTCGCGAAGGATCTCGATCAGGGCCGCCCGACGCTCGTGCAGACGACCGTCGCCGCCGACGAGAAGCCGTTCGTCGATCACATGCTGAAGGTCGCGTCGCTCGTCGACGAGATCTACGACCAGCAGACCGGCGCGGCCGCGCTCGCGGGCAAGCTGCCGGCGGATCCGGAGAGCCACTCGCTGTTCCGCCGCAACCACGGCGTGAAGTGCGTCGCGCCGGCGACCGAGAACGATCCGCAGTGCACCGCGATCCCGGGCGTGACGAAGCAGATCGTCGGGCTGTATCCGGCGGACGTGCAGGCGGCGCCCGACTTCTGCAAGCAGCTCGAGGCGAGGCCGAACGCGAAGGAGCTGCTCGGGCCGTTCACCGTCGTCGCGGGCGACAAGGCCGTGCCGTACAGCGAGGCGTACAAGCCGCAGATGGAGGCGATCGCGGGCGAGCTCGAGGCGGCGGCGGGCAGCGTGAAGGGCGAGGCGGCGCTCGTCGCGTACCTGCGGGCGGCGGCGTCGAGCTTCCGCACGAACGACTGGCGCCCTGCCGACGAGGCGTGGGCGGCGATGACCGTCGACAACAGCAAGTGGTACGTGCGCGCCGCGCCCGACGAGGTCTACAGCGATCCGTGCGCGCACAAGGCGATGTTCCACCTGACGTTCGCGCGCATCGATCAGGGCAGCAAGAAGTGGCAGGAGAAGCTCGTGCCCGTGCAGCAGGAGATGGAGGCGGCGGTGGCGGCGCACGCGGGCGCTCCGTACAAGGCGCGGAAGGTCACGTTCCACCTGCCGGACTTCATCGACATCGTGATCAACGCCGGCGACGACCGCAACCCGCTCGGCGCGACGATCGGCGAGAGCCTGCCGAACTGGGGGCCTGTCGCGAACGAGGGACGCGGCCGCACCGTCGCGATGGTCAACCTGTACCTCGATGCCGACAGCATCGCGGCGCGCCGCCAGCAGGCGGAGAGCGTGCTCGACAAGGCGAGCATGGCCGCCTACACCGGCGAGCAGGAGCCGCAGCTGTTGACGACGATCCTCCACGAGGCGACGCACAACCTCGGCCCCGCGCACGAGTACCAGGTCGGCGGCAAGACCGACGAGCAGGTGTTCGGCGGACCGATCGCGGCGGTGCTCGAGGAGCTCAAGGCGCAGACCGGCGCGCTGTACCTGCTCGAGTTTCTGCGCGGCAAGGGCATCATCGACGACAAGCTCGCGCAGGCCGCGTACGCCGACGCGATCGTCTGGGCGTTCGGCCACATCTCGCAGGGCATGTACACGGGCGGCAAGACGCGCAAGACGTACGGCAACGTCGCCGCGATCCAGATCGGCTACCTGATCGATCACGGCGCGCTGACCTGGGACGACAACACGGCCGCCGCGAACGGCACCGACAAGGGCGCGTTCACGATCCACGCCGACAAGCTCGTCGCCGCGTGCGACGCGATGATGAAGGACGTCGCCGGCATCAAGGCGCGGGGCGACGTCAAGGGCGCCCAGGCGCTGTTCGACAAGTACGTCGACGGCCCCGGCGTTCCGCAGCGCGTCATCTCGGAGCGCTTCTTGCGCTTCCCGAAGGCGAGCTTCGTTTACTCTATGACCCCGTGAGCGTGTTCCGCATCCCGGAGGACTTCCGGGCGATGGTCCGCGATGTGGTCGCGCGGCTCGACTTCGGCGACGAGGGCTCGGTCGTCGGTGCGCGCGCGTTCGAGGCGGAGTGCGGTTTCGGCGGCCGCGTCGACAAGAAGGATCTGTTCCGCTTCCAGTACATCGCGAACGGCGGCCACGAGCGCTACGAGCTCGAGCTGCGCCAGCAACAGCTGCGCGACATCGCGGCTGGCCTGCTCGTCGAGGTCGAGGCGACTCCACTCGAGAGCAACTCGCGCGTCGCGCGCGGCGAGCCGGTGCTCGTGTGGGGCGAGTACGACGAGGACGCGCTTCGCGTGCGCTCGATGACCGACCTCGGCATCGCGCTCGACGCGCTGCACTCGATCGGCTCGATCGATCCGGTGCTGTTCCGGCTGTGGTCGACGGGCGATGACCAGGTCGTCGCGGTGTGCAACGGCACGGAGTGCGCGCTCTACGTCGTCGCGTCGCAGAGCGGCTACGGCATGTCCGTCGGCGATCCGACGCGCCAGGGCACGTTCGAGCTGACGGACCACGACGTCGGGCCGGTCTCGATCCCGTGGGCCGACTGCGTGCCGTGGCGCATCGCGCGCCCGGCGCTGCTGCGGTTCGCGGAGCACGGCGACCTCGGCGACGAGGTCATGCTCGACGGCTCGCTCCCCGGCATCTTCCTCATGCTCGGCGACTTCGATCGCGCCGCCGAGCTCGCGACGCGCCGGCTGCCCGTGCTCGAACCGGCGCGCACGAGCCTGCCGAACAAGGCGCCGTGCGGTGCGTGGGCGGACCGCCTGCTGAACAGCCTGATCGAGCTGCACCTGATCGAGATCGATCAGTCGATCCTCGAGGTGATCAGCGCGAAGCTCGCGATGCTGCTCCAGCAGTACGGCGAGGAGGCGCAGGACTCCATCGAGATCGCGCAGAAGCTGACGAAGGAGCTCGAGCGCGTGCGCGGCGTCGGTGCGCTGTTCGCGACGGCCGGGGACCTGCAGATCGCGCTGCGCCGCACGCAGGATCCGCCGACGCAGCCCGTCGAGATGACGGGCTTCCGGTGAGGGTCGCGCTGCTGCTCGTGCTCGCGGCGTGCGGCGACAACTCGACGCCGAGCGGCTCGTTCGAGATCGTGGGGCACACGGATCTCGGGGGGCGCGGCATGAATTCGGCGCTCGCGATCGTCGGCGATACCGCGTACGTCGGCTCGCGCATCGACGGGCAGGGCATCGCGATCGTCGACATCGCGGATCCGGCGCACCCGACCGTCGTCGGCGAGGTCGGCGCACCCGACGAGGGCCTCACCGGCATGTCGTCGCGCGAGCTGCGCGCGGTGCCCGACCTGAACCTGCTCGTCGTGCTGAACCTCGGCTGCTCGACGGATCTGCACGGCTGCCAGCCGGGCCGGGCCGAGACCGAGAACCTCAAGCTGTTCGACGTGACGAACCCGCGCGCGCCGGTGCTGAAGGCGACCTATCCGTTTTCGACGTCCGGAAACGGCCGCGACCCGCACGAGTTCTACGTGTGGAACCACCTCGCGTTCGTCAGCGTGCCTGGCCCCGGCGCGCAGCTCGAGGTCGTCGATCTCGAGACCGCGCAGCAGGTCGGCACGTGGGATCCGGGGCTCGGCTCGTTCGGTGACGGCATCCTGCACTCGGTCGGCGTCAGCCCCGACGGCAAGACGGCGTACCTCTCGCACCAGACGAAGGGCCTGTGGCTCGCCGACGTCAGCGACGCCGCGCACCCGCAGATCATCACGACCAAGCCGCTCGACTGGGCGCCGCCCGGCATGGGCCCGCACAGCGCGGTGAAGGCGCCGGGCCGCGATCTGCTCGTCGTCTCCGAGGAGATCTATCCGATGCCGTACGGGGCAGGCTGCCCGTGGGGGCACCTGCGCACGGTCGACATCGCCGACCCGACCGCGCCGCGCGTCGTCGGAGAATTCGCGCTGCCCGAGCAGGATCCGGCGCTCTGCGCGAGCTACCCGGCGCTGACTGCGTTCACCGCGCACAACGCGACGGTCACGCACGATCTGGCGCTCGTCACGTGGTACGCGGGCGGCCTGCAGGCGATCGACCTCAGCGATCCGACTGCGCCATCACCGCTCGCGGAGCTTCGCCCCGAGCCGATCGCGAGCGTCGCCAAAGAGGATCCGGGCCTCTCGGGCAATCACGTCGAGATGTGGAGCTACCCGGTGATCGCGGACGGCCTGATCTACGTCGTCGACGTGCGCAACGGTCTCTACGTGCTGCGCTACCACGGCCGCTGGGGCGAGCAGATCTCGCAGCTCCGCTTCGCGGAGGGCAACTCGAACCGCGACGTCCGATGAGGAGAGCCACCGCGGGGGTTGGGGTTGGGTGGGCTTGCGCCGCAGGCCGAGTGCAGCGAGGACCTGCGGTGAATGCCGATAGGCGCGCTTGTTGAAAGACACCCTCGGCATAGGAGGGTGTCATGTCAATCACTCGTTCAGTTCTCTTCGCATCGCTTCTCACGACGGCCACGGCGTTCGGATGCCGCAACGCCAACAGTGACAACAACCCCGGCAACACGTCCAACAAGCCGGTAGAGACGACGACCACGACGTCGACGACGCACACGACGAACGATCCGTGGGCGAACACGGCGCCGAGCACGACGCCGACCACGCCGTCGACGTCGGTCACCAACGACCAGGCCCAGCCGATGCAGGGCACGACCGGCACGACCGGCACGACCGGCACGACCGGCACGACCGGCACGACCGGCACGACCGGCACGAC
>CAYUNM010000003.1:0-191097 GCA_964446175.1 uncultured Kofleriaceae bacterium | reverse complement strand
CACGACCGGCACGACCGGCACGACGAACCCGTCGAACACGACCGGCACGACCGGCACGACGAACCCGTCGAACACGACCGGCACGACCGGCACGACGAACACGACCGGCACGGCGGGCACGACCGGCACCGGCTCGACAGGCAACACCGGCAGGCCCGTCGGCACCGATACGAACACCGGCAACTCCGGCGCCTACAACGGCGGCTACAACGGGACGCCCGGCACGACCGGCACGACCGGCACCGGGACGAGCAACTCGACGAGCACCGGCACGTCGGGCACCTACGGCTCGGACTACGGCACCGGCACGACGAGCTCGAACACGGGCAGCAACTCCGGCTCGCTGAACCAGCGCGGCGGAGCGCTCAACGGCAACATGAACGGCGACAAGACGACGAACCCGTAGGCACGCGGCTCGTCACGTGTGGTTGCCCGCGTGACCAGGAGCGAAGCTGCTGCAGCCTCCCGGCATCGCCGAGATCCACTCGCGGATCAGCGCGACGCCCTCGGCGTGCACGAGGTTGCGGCCGAGCTCCGGCATCTTGATCTCCGGCTCCGTCGACGAGATGCGATAGACGAGGATCGACTCGTCGGGCTTGCCCGGCACGATGTCGAACTGCAGGCCGCCGGAGCCGCGGCCGGTCGCGACCGGCGGCTTGCAGACGCCGAACACGGCGGGATTCGTCTCGAGCACGTCGAGGAACAGGCCGCTCGTGCGCGCCGCGCCGGTCGGGTTGTGGCAGTGGCCGCAGTTGATGTCGAGCCACGCGCGGGCGCGCTGGTCCAGCGTGCCGCTGCTCGGATCGAAGGCATCGGGCGCGCGCATCCACGTCGACGGATCGGGCGCGCCGACGAGCGAGCCATCCGCGATCATCGCCTCGAGCTGGCCCGCCTTGTTGAGGTGTCGGACCTTGGGGCCGAGCGGCGTGAGCACGTTGGCGTGCTCGGCGTGGCAGTTCTTGCACTGGTTCTCGTTCGGCACGACGTACTCGTTTGTCCGCTCCGTGCCGTCGTCGTGGATCCAGCTCTCGTCGAGGATGTCGCCCGCGATCTGCAGCGTCGCGTCGTGGCCGTCGTGATCGTAAATGTACGAGGCGCCGTGCCAGCCCGCATCGCCGTGGACGAGCACGCGCGTCTCGAGCAGCGTGCGGCCGAGCGTCGGATCGCGGCGATCCTTCAAGTACGAGAACGTCTTCACGAGCAGCGTGCCGACGGGAAGATCGAGCGCGTCCTCATCGCTCCACGTGGCGGGCTCGCCTTGCGGCAGCACGAGGAAGCGATCCTTCGTCGCGTAGTCGGAGAACAGCGGCGTGTTGACGTCGTACGGCACGACGCCGGGCGCGGGCGTCTGCTTCGCGATGTCGTCGAACAGGCGCCAGCCGGAGAGGCGCGAACAGAAGTTGTCGGGGCCGCACGGCTGCTCGTTGTCGCCGCACGCCGCGAGCAGCAACGCGAGCAGCGCGAGCCGAGTTACCACGTCGCGACCTCGGGCAGCGGCGCGTGCGCGCAGTCGTGCGGCGCCAGGTCGGTCGTCGGCTTCGTCGCATCGGCGAGCGGCCACGCGAGGTCGATGAAGTCGGCGTCGCCGTTGTTCTTGATGCAGAGCTTGTCGGCGTCCGCGTAGTCGCCGGTGCCCTGCTGGACGCGCGCCGGATCCTTGACGCCGTCCCACGCGAGGTCGGGGACGATGAACGGGCCCTGCGGATAGAGCTCGCCGAGCGCGCTGATCAAGAGGCCGCCGAGCTGCCCCGTCGGCATGTCGCTCGTGCCGTTGAGCGTGTTGTCGTGGATGTCGATCGCGGTCGGGTACTCGTCGTAGTTGGGATCGGTCACGGCGATGCCCGTCGGCACGTAGCTGATCACGCCGACGTTGACGCTCTTGTGGTCGTGGACCTGGTTGCCGAAGATCTCGACCTCGTGCGCGGCGAGGATCGCGATGCCGGTGCCCGTCGGCACGAGCCCGACGATGTTGCCGGCCGGCGCGAAGTTCGCCGTGTTGTTGTCGTAGCTCTGGTTGTTGTAGACGCGCGTGCCGGCGCCGTTCTTGACCTCGAGGCCGGGCAGGTTGAACACGAGGATGCCGCCGGTGTTCTTCGTCGCGACGTTGTCGTGCACGTCGGCGTGCGTCGAGTTCTCGATCTCGATCCCGGCGACGTTCAGCTCGACGTCGTTGTGCTGCACGATGATCTGATCGCTCTGGCCGACGTACACGCCGGAGTCGCTCGCGCCCTTCACGACGCAGTCCTCGATCAGGACGTGCTTGCACTGCACCGGGTAGAGGCCGTACGAGCCGTTCGTCTCGTTCGGGCCCGCGGTCCACTCGACGCGCGTGCGCTGCAGCGTGATCGTATCGCCGCCGAGGATCTTCACCGCGTCACCCTTGGTGTCCTCGACCGCGATGTCGCGCATCGTGAAGCCATTCGCGGTGACGAGCAGGCCCTGCGCGCCCTCGGTCTGGTGCGCGAACGACAGGATCGTCTTGTCCATGCCCGCGCCCTGGATCGTCACGTTGTCGACCGACAGCGACAGGTCGACCTTGAAGTCGAACGTGCCCGCGCCGAACGCGACCGTGCCGCCGGGCGCGATCTCGATCAGCGCCCTCTGGACCTCGGACGCGCTCGCGCCCTCCGAGAGTCCCTGGCACGTGCCCGTCACGCCCTTGCAGGGGTCGTCGCCGGAGCCGCACGCTGCCAACACCACCAGTAGTCCCGTCGCTCGCATGCTCGCGAACTCGCCACAAAAGTGGTCTGACCGCAAGCAAAATGGGTCTGACCACATGGGACGGCATGCCAACTGCACGATATTGATTGGCAATGGCGCGCGCGAAGAGCTCCTCGACGATCCCGGTGCAGCTCGCGCAGCTCGTCGACGAGGCGCCCGATGGCCCGGAGTGGATCCACGAGCAGAAGTTCGACGGCTACCGGATCCTCGCCGACAAGCACGGCGATCGCGTGACGCTGCTGTCACGCCGCATGAACGACTGGACCGCGCAGTTCCCGACCGTCGCGGCCGCCGTCGCGAAGCTGCCGTGCGAGCGCGCGATCCTCGATGGCGAGGTTGCGGCCGTGATGCCCGACGGGCGCACGAGCTTCCAGGCGCTGCAGAACGCGTTCAGCGGATCGCAGGCGAGCCTCCACTACTTCGTGTTCGATCTGCTGAAGCTCGAGCGCGAGGATCTGACGGGCCTTCCACTGATCGAGCGCAAGGCGCGGCTACGCAAGCTGCTCGGCAAGAAGGCGGGCGTCCTGCGCTACAGCGATCACGTCGAGGGCAGCGGCAAGAAGTTCTTCCAGCTCGCGTGCAAGCAGGGCCTCGAGGGCATCGTCAGCAAGCGGCGCGACAGCAAGTACACCGGCGGGCGCGGCGGCTCGTGGGTGAAGGCGAAGTGCCTGCTGCGGCAGGAGCTCGTGATCGCGGGCTACACGGATCCGGAAGGCGCGCGGAACCACATCGGCTCGCTGCTCGTCGGCTACTACGAGGGCGGCAAGCTCGTCTACGCCGGCAAGGTCGGCACCGGCTTCACGATGAAGCTGCTCGTGGAGGTGAAGAAGCTCCTCGAACCGCTCGAGACGACGAAGTGCCCGTTCACGCCCGAGCCACCGCGCGCGTGGACCGGTCCCGGCCGTCACTGGGTCGCGCCGAAGCTCGTCGGCGAGGTCGCGTTCTCGGAGTGGACCGCCGACGGCCGCCTTCGCCATCCGTCGTTCCAGGGCCTGCGCGAGGACAAGAAGGCGACCGAGGTCGTGCGCGAGCGGCCGAAGGCGACGCCGGAGTCCTAGAGCTCCTTGCGGATGAAGAACTGGCCTTGCGCGGCGAGGGCGGGCGAGGCCGCGAACACATCGGTCGACTTCGGCGCCGCGACCCACTGGTTGCTCATCTGCAGCCGTTGCGGGTCGTAGTCGAAGTTGCCCATGACGAGCGTGCGGAGGTTCGCGCCGATGTACGTGCCGCGCGCGATGCGGATGTCGCCGCCGATGCCGAAGAAGCCGTCGGGCATCGCCTTGTTGTCGTGGATGGTCGAGTCGCCGTACGGGACGCTGAGGCGTGCGAGCTCGACGCCGAGCCCGAGCTGTGCGTAGCCGTGCAGCCACGACGTCACCTCCATGCGCGCGCCGGCCGCGACCGAGAGGAGCGCGCTCTGGCGATCGAGCGGAAGGTCCGTCGGCTGCGCCTGCGCCGTCGAGAAGTACGTGTCGAGCGACGCCTCGAGGAACAGCGGGCCGGTCAGCGACCGCGTGCCGAACAGCCCCAGGCCGTTCATCCGGCACAGGTCCCACGCGGAGTTCTCGCCCGCGAGGGTCGAGCTGTTCTCGCGGCGAAAGCCGTAGCCGCCGACGCGGAAGCCGACGGACATCGGATCGGCCGAGGCGGCCGTCGAAGCAAGGACAAGCGAGGCGACGAGGAGGCGCATGGCGGCGCCTGCTTCACGCGGCGGGCCGGGCGCGATCGTCAGCGCTGCTTCGCAGAACCGTCAACGCGCGATGACACCGGCTGTCGGGATTCGCGACGCGCGCCGGGTTTTGCCACACCGCCGAACACGTCGCCGGGATTCCAGGCGGGCCGGCTGTCGGCATCTGCGACGGCCAGGCCGACGTCGAGCTCGAACTTCATCTCCGGGAGCGTCCACTCCGCGTGATAGCCGGGGAGCCACTCGTCGGAGGGCTGGTGGTAGTGCTGCTCTTCCCACTGCTCGTTGATCTTGCGGTTCGCCTCGGGAGAGCCGTGAACGTCGAGGACGCCCGCGCCAACAAACACCGAGGGGATGCCTCGCTTCACGAACGAGTATTGATCGCTGCGGATGAAGTAGACCTGCTCGGGGTTCGGATCGGGGCTGAGCATCAACCCGGCCGTGCGCGCGGCCGTCCGCGCCTCGGTCTGCAGCGAGCTGTGCTCCGCGCCGAGCGCGTTGACATCGAACACCTCGTAGTACGGCACGCCGCCGTCGATGTTGATGTCGGCGACGATCCGCTCGATCGGCAGGGTGGGGTGCATCGCGAAGTAGTCGGAGCCGAGCAGGCCGGCCTCCTCGCCGGTGACCGCGACGAACAGCACCGAGCGCCGCGGCGGGTGATGCAGCGCGGCCATGCCGTGCGCGATCTCGAGCATCTCGGCGACGCCGATCGCATTGTCGAGCGCGCCGTTGTAGATCGAGTCACCCGCGATGGGCGCACCTCTGCCGAGGTGGTCGTGGTGCGCGGAGTACGCGACGACCTCGTCGTGGAGGTCGCCGCCGGGCAGCATGCCGATCACGTTGCGGCCCGTGATGTCGCGCAGCGCCGACGTGATGTGCAGCGAGCCGGTGAGCTTGCCGTCGAACGTCGCGCGCTCGCCGCGATCGAGCTTCTCCCACAGCGCGTGTACGACGGGCTGGCCGGCGATCCGGTCGAACGTCGGCAGGTCGATGACGGCTGCCGGCAGCGCGAATCCAGACGTCGGCGCGCCCGCGTCTAGCCACACGGCCGCGGTCTGCGGCACGCGCTGGACGGCGAGGCTCCACGGCGTCTTCTCGGCACGCACTGGATCGCGGATCAGCAGCACCGCCGAAGCACCGTGGTCGCGCAGTACCTTCGTGCGCTGCTCCACATCCGCGAGCACGGCGTGGAGCGACGGATCGAGCGGCTTGCCGGCGATCGCGCGCGGCGAGCCGCCGTAGATGATCGCGACCGCGCCGTGGAGATCGACGCCCGTCAGATCGTCGTAGCCGAGATCGGCGCGGTCGATGCCGTAGCCGACGAACACGAACGGCGCATCGATCGTCACCTGCGCGGCGCGCGGGAACGGCAGGATGATCGCGTCCCTGCCACGCTCGAGCGTGATCCCGTTGATCGAGAGCGTCGCGTCGACGAGCGACGCCTCGCGCAGCGGGACGTCCTGGAAGTACGTGCCGTGCTCGCCGGCCGGCTGCAGCCCGATCTCGGCGTAGCGCCTCGCGATGAAGTCCTCGGTCTTCGTGCCGCCCGGCGTGCCCGGCGCGCGTCCTTCGAGCTCGTCGGAGGCGAGGTACTTCGTGTCGCGCTCGAGCTGCGCCGGATCGAGCTGCTTGACCGCGGGCGCGGCGCGCGCGGTCAGGTCGGGCGGGTGGGGCGACGCGGCGTGGCACGCTGCCACGAACAGAAGCCATGATCGCATCGCGCGGACACTAGCACCTCACGGATAATGGCCAACGAGCGACACGCCGCTGAAGGTCTGGTAGCCGCGGAGCATCACGTACCAGTCGCCGGCCGCCGGATTGGCGATCGTGCACGTCTCGTTGTTGCCGTTGAGGTACGGCCGGCAGTTGTAGCTCGTCGTCGTCGGCTTGCTGCCCGCCTTGACGTAGAGGTCGGCGTCGCCGGTGCCGCCGCTGATGTGGAAGACGACCTGCGTCTGGCCCGACGGCACGGTGAGCTTCCAGTACTGCTGCGAGCCGGTCGCTCCGGAGATGCCGGTGACCGGCACGTTGTTCGAGAGCGCGGTCGTCGTGTCGGCGCCCCACGTCGCCTTGAGCGTCACGCCGGAGTACGCCGCGTAGCCGTTGACCATGACGTACCAGTTGCCGGCCGTCGGGTTGTTGAACGTGCAGGT
This sequence comes from uncultured Kofleriaceae bacterium, assembly GCA_964446175.1. Classification (GTDB taxonomy): domain Bacteria; phylum Myxococcota_A; class Polyangia; order Haliangiales; family Haliangiaceae; genus JABFXX01. Next base: position 184,533 of record CAYUNM010000003.1, on the reverse strand, counting down.
CTCGGTGTTGCCGTTGACGTACGGGCGGCAGTCGTAGCTCGACAGCGTCGGCGCGCTGCCCGCCTTGACGTAGAGGTCGGCGTCGCCGGTGCCGCCGTTGAGCGTGACCGTGAGCGTCGCGGTGCCCGACGGGATCGAGAACGACCAGTTCTGCTGCGAGCCGGTCGCGCCGCTGATCGTGACGCCGACGCCGTTCTGCAGCGTGCTGCCGCCGCCGGTGCCGCCGCTCACGGTGACGGACTCGGTCGCCGAGTGCGACGTGGAGCCCGAGGTGCCGGTGATCGTCGCCGTGCCGGAGCCGCTCGCGGTCGAGCTCGCGGTGAGCGTGAGCGTCGAGCTGCCGCCGGCGGTGACGGTCGCGGGGCTGAACGAGCCGGTGACGCCGCTCGGCAGGCCGCTCACCGAGAGCGCGATCGACTGCGTGCTGCCGTTGATCGCGGAGGTCGTGACGTTGATCGTCGCGGTGCCGCCGGGCGCGAGCGTCGTGCTCGACGGCGAGTCGGCGATGCCGAAGTCCGGCGTCGTCGACACCGAGCGCGTCGTGATGCAGTTGTTCTGCTGGTTCGAGAACTCCTGCTGGATCGTGTAGGTGACGCCGTCGCCGACGACGAACGTGCCCTGCATGCCGTTGCAGATGTCGCCGATCTCGCCGTTCGTGTTGTCGTACCAGGCGAGCGGCGGGCCGAGCACGGTGGCGAGGCCGACCTCGGCATCGGTGACCGCCTCGATCAGCTCGTGCGACGCGACCGACGTCTGGTTGTTGAACGTCGTCGAGTTGCCGCAGCCGCTCGCGCAGCCGCTGTTCGGGCCCATGTCGGGGAGCACGCCGTAGTAGACGTTCTGCGTGCCGATCTTGAACGTGCCGTGATACGCGCAGAAGCCGCCCGCGACGCACGACGACGAGCCGCCCTGCGTGATCGATTTCCCCTGCGGGAAGTCGATCATGTAGATCGTGTTGTCGTCGGGCTGCGGCAGCGTGCCGGCCTGGATCTGCGCGGCGAGCTCGGCCTGGATCGCGCTGTCGTCGATCGTCGAGCCGTTGCGCGACGACGCGGGCGTGATCTGCGTCTTCTGCACGAACGAGCCGCGGCCGATCGATTGCGCGGGCGAGCTCGTGTTGTACTCGTTCAGCCAGTCCCACACGCCGCTCGACTCGGCCTGCTGATAGAACGAGCCCATCTGCGTCCCGCTGACCTGCGAGACGTACGTGCCGCTGCCGTACAGCACCTGCGTGACCTTGACGTTCTGGATGACCTTGCCGCCGTAGTACGTCAGGTGCGCGCCGGCCGGGGCGCTCGGCGCCTCGATCGGACCGTGCCCGCCGGGTGTGTCGCTGGACGAGCGATAGGGCATCGCGTGCACGTGACTGGTGTACGTGATGTCGACCTCGGCGTCGGTCGTGCAACCAGCAAGCGCGAGAGTCAGGAGGAGGGCACGTTTCATATGCCCACGCACAGTTCACGGGTGGTGCCACGCGTGCTTGCGCATCACGCGCAACGGGCCCTTTTGCACCACGGGGCGCGATGCCTGCCCACGGCTGTTCGCTAACGGAATTCAGTCCGTGTGCCGCGCGACGTTTGACGTCGGCCTCTGTCGACGCGCGTCCCACATCATCGCCGACGCGCGGGGCACTCCGGCGAGAGGCGCTGTCATCGCACGAAAAAACGCGCGCGCGCCATCACGTCACACCGTGTCCGCACTCGCCACACCGATCAGCTCCCGCGCGCAGGCGAGCAGGTTGATATCGGTCGTGCCGGCGCCGAGCTCGAGCAGCTTCGCATCGCGCGCGAGCTTCTCGAGGCCGAGCTCCTCCATGTAGCCGTAGCCGCCGTGGATCTGGATCGCCTTGAGCGCGGCATCGACCGCGAGCTGCGCGCACATCGCCTTGCTCGCGTTGACGAACGGCATGTCCCGCACGCCGTGCTGCTGCATCCACGCGGTGCGATACACGACGTTCTCGACCGTGCGGAGCTTCAAGAACAGATCCGTGATGTGCAGCTGCACGGCCTGGAACTCGCCGATCGGCCGCCCGAACTGCTTGCGCTCGCGCACGTATGCGAGGCTCGCGTCGTAGCAGCGCTCGATGATGCCCCACGCCATCGCGGGCACGCCCGAGCGCTCGTTGCCGAGGCTGTCCTTGACGCCCGAGCGCCCGGCGCCGAGCAGGTGCTCCTTGCCGAGGCGAACGTTGTCGAAGAAGACCTCGCTCGTCGGCGAATCGCGCATGCCCATCTTCTTGAACGGCGGGCCCACGCTGACGCCCGGCATGCCGCGCTCGACGACGAAGCTCGCGACGCTGCCCTCGTCGGTCTTCGCGTACACGAGGAACACGTCGGCGCCCGGGCCGTTCGTGATGAACGTCTTGCTGCCCTCGAGCACGTAGTCGCTGCCGTCGCGCGTCGCGGTCGTGCGCATCGACCCGAACGCGTCGCTGCCCGCGCCCGGCTCGGTCAGGCACCACGAGCCGATCGTCTGCATCGTCGCGAGCGGCAGGCCCCAGCGCTCGATCTGGTCCGGGTTGCCCTTCGCGACGATCGCGCCGCCGACGAGCCCGAGCGACACGCCGAAGCCCATCGCGAAACCCGGCGACACGCGGGACAGCTCCTTGACGACGACGTACATCATCATCGGATTGCCGACCTGCGCGCCGAGGTTCTTCTCCGCGCCGTCATCCTCGCCGGCGCGCAGCTTCGCGATCCGCTTCTTGATCGACCCGCCGAGCATCGCGTCGAAGCCGAAGGTCTTGGCCATCTTCTTCATCAGCTCGAACGGCATCTCGGTGCCCGCTTCGAACGCCGGGATCTTCGGCGCGAGCTGGCTTTGACACCACTGCCGCACCATCGTGGCCACCATCTGGGTCTGCTCGTCGAGCCTGAACATGGCAGGATGGTACCCGTGCTCGACGAAACGATGAACAGCTGGCTTCGCGATCTGCTCGGGCGTCACGCGGCGGTCGCGGGAACCGTCCACGTCGTGCAAGACGGCGTGCTCGCTATCAAAGCGGCGCACAACATCCCGCCGAAGGTCCAGGAGGTCACCGCGTCGATCCCGATCGGCAAGGGCATGGCCGGGCTGGCGTGGCAGCACGACAAGCCGATCCAGACGTGCAACCTCAAGGACGACAACACGGGCGCCGTGAAGCCGGGCGCGAAGGCCGTCGATGCGCGCGCGGCCGTCGCACTGCCGGTGCATGACGGCGCCGGCGCGGTGCGGGCGATCGTCGGGCTGGCCTGGATGGACGAGCGCGTGCTCGACGACGCGACGCTCGCCGCGATCGCGCGTGATGCGTCCGCGCTGCCGTAGTCGATTTCTGCGAACGGTCGCGCTCGCGGCGGCAGATCCTGGGTAATGGACGAGGCGGGGATCCCGAGCACCGAGCAGCTCCTGGCGGACATCGCCTGGATCCGCCGCCTTGCGCGTGCGCTCGTGCGCGACGACGCGACTGCCGACGACGTCGTGCAGGAGACGTGGCTCGCGCACGTGAACGTGCTCAGCGTCCGCACCTCGGATGCGCCGCCGGCAAGCATCGGGCTCGGGCTCACGCCGCGCGTGCTGCCGCTCACCGTCGAGGGCGTCGCGCCGAACGGTCCCGCCGCGACGGCGGGCGTACGCGCAGGCGATCACGTCGTCGCGATCGATGGCGCACCGCTCGACGGTGTGCTGCCCGCGGGAGCCGCCGCGCTGATCGGCAACCATCGTCCGGGCACGACGATCACGCTCGCGATCGAGCGCGCGGGCGCGACGCAGAACATCAAGCTCGTCGTACCCGCGCGGTAGTTGGTTGCGCTCGCGCGATGTGCTCGCGCGATGTGCTCGCGCGGTACGTGCTCGCGCGGTACGTGCTCGCGCGGTACGTGCTCGCGCGCGGGGCGCCTCGCTCAGGCGCGCTTCGTGTACGACGGCGCCCAGAAGAACGGCGGCACGCTCGGCGCATCCGTGACCGACTGCATCTCGACCTGCACGCTCGCGTGAACCCTCAGGATCTCCGCCGAGGGATTCTGCAGCACGCGGAGCTCGCGCGCCTGCTGGGCAAAGGCAGCACCGGACGACAGGATGATCGCCGTCACGGTCATGGACGCGGCGAGGAAGGGCAGCAGCTTTCGCATGCCTCCCTCGATAACCACGGATCCGACGACGTCAATAGCGGCTGCCGTCGCGGTGCGTGTAGTGGCCGACCTTGGCATCGATCTCGAGGTCGATATCCGGGTAGCGGCAAAAGTCGACCTCGGAGCGGCCGCCGACCTCGAGGACCTTCGCGACGTGCGACGACTTGTTGATCAGGTGGTGACCGTCGGCGATTCCCTTGGGGAACGCCGCGCAGTCGCCGGCGCGCAGCAGCTGCTCGCCCGCATCGGTGACGAGCGTGACCTCGCCCGCGAGCACGTACACGAGCTCGTCCTCGTCGGTATGCCAGTGGCGCTGACTCGACCACGTGCCGGGCGCGAGCTCGAGGAGGTTCACGCCGAACTGCGTGAGCCCGCCGGCGTCGCCGAGCTGCGTGCGGACACGCTCCATGCACGGTGCGTTGAACGGCGCTGGATACCCGGAACCTCGGCGCTTCGGCGCGGTCTGCAGATCGATCGTCGGCATCCGCCAACGATACGCCGTTCGCGAAGCGACGCGCGCTACAGCGCGTGCCACGACGAGCAGGCGCCGATCGGGCCGCTCTGCGTCGCGGTGTCGACCGGCTTGACCCAGCCCTGACCGTTGCACTGGTACCAGGCGCTCGTCGACGCGGACTGCACGCAGGTGCGCGGCGGCACGCTCGTGCCGAGCGTCGCGGAGTCGCAGTAGCCGTAGGCCTCCGCGCAGCCGGCGCTCGAGCTCTTCGCGACCCACGCGCCTGCGCTGCACTGGTACCAGGCGCCGTCGGAGGCGGACTGCACGCACGTGCCGTCGTCGACGTCGCGGTCGAGCGTCGCGCTCGAGCAGCTCGTCGCGCCGCCACCGCCGCCACCACCGCTGCCGCCGCCGCCGCCACCGCCGCCGCCGGTCGCCGTGCACGGGCCGAGCGGCGTCGACGACGACACCTCGGTCACGTCGACGACGAGGTGATCGCTCCAGCCCGCGCCCGACACGCCATAGAGCGCCTTCGACGCGCGCGGCGACATGTCGAGGATCGGCATGTGCGCGGCGCTCTCGACGCACGTATCGGGCCCGTAGTCCTGCGCCTCGAGCACGACGCAGTTGCCGTTCGCCTCGACCTGCAGGTGCGCGCCGCAGCCGTAGCGCTGGCGCGAGGCCGCGTACCAGCCGGTGCCGTCCGCGTAGCCGCCGCACGACATGCGCTGGTCGTCGGCGCCGCCGCCGAACGTCGTCATGACGTAGCGGCCGTCCGACGGGACCGACGACGACGCGTGGCCGTGGCAGCCGCTGAGGTACGGCGTGTTGACGATACTCGTGCCCGAGGTCGAGTCCGAGTCCTCGTAGGTATCGACGTTCGCCGTACAGGCGCCGAGCGTGATCGCGAGCAGGGCTAGTTTGCGCACGGCGCCGGCGAATTGCAGCGAACGTGCCTCGACGCCGAAACGCACCGCGTGCACGGCGCCGATCGCGTCGTGCAGCGCGCTGCACTACCCGTGCAGGAAAGCGGGGCGTTCTCGACGAGACCGCGACCGGTTGTGGGCAGCGGGTGGGGGAGGGCTCCCTGCGACTCTCCCAGGCCACTGCAGTAGCCAGTTACCTCATCGCCTGCGGGGCGGACTTCTGGAGGTCGCGCGCCTGGTCCGCGTGCTTCTGGATCGTCGGCTTGACGTTCTGGATCGCGGTCTTCAGCTCGTCGCTCGTGACCATGCCCATCGCCGTATCGAGGTTCGCGAGCGTCTTCTCGTGACCCTGGACCATCATCGACAGGAACTCCTTGTCGAAGTCGGCGCCCTTGAGCGTCTTGAGGTGCGCCGCCATGTCCTTCTGGTCCTTCTCGTCCTTCTGGTCGGCCTCGTTCGTCGGCCTGTACGCCGGGATCGACTGGCCGTGCTTCTTCGCCATCGCGAGCAGGTCCTTGTCGGCCGACTGGTGATCCGTGACGAGCATCTTGCCGTACGACTTCACCGACTGCGTCGTGCTCTTCGTCTGGGCGAGCTTGCCCATGTCGATCTCCATCTGATTGACGTGGTGCATCTGCGCCATCACCTGAAGATCGGCGTCGCTGATCTTTTCCTTCGACGAGGCCGTCGAGGTGCTCGCGGTCTTGTCCGTGCCCGACTTGTTCGTCGGCACGTTCGAGTTGTTCTGGTTGGTCTTCTCCGTCGCCTTGGTCTTGTCCGCGCTCGTGTTCGTCGAGCCCTTCGTCGTATCGGCCGACGCCGCGAGCGGGGCCGCGAGCAGCGCGACCATGATGATCTTCGACAGGTTTTTCATGCCGAGCCGCTTTGCAACATCAGCGCCCGCGGGGCACGTGTGATTCTCGCGACCTGCGCGAGATCGGAGCGTGCGGATCGACGTCGCCGCGCGCCCGTGCCTCGGTCACCTGAACACAGGTTGCCCGGTGATGAACTCGATGTTGTTGAACACGAGAAAGTCGCCGAGGAGGCAGATCGGATAGATCGGCACGATCCACATGCCGAGGTGGATCGCCGAGTTCGCGACCTTGTTCTCCGTCGCGTGACCGTTCCAGCGATGCACGGTGTTGAACGCGCCGTAGCTGCCATAACAGCCGGTTGCGAGGGCCGCTGTCAGTGAGAGAGCCATGATGCTCTTGGTCTTCATGGAAGCGAGCATACCGATTGCAGCTCATACCTCTCCATGAGCGACAGCCAGCAGTGTCAAACCACGAGCCAGAACCGCCCCGCCGATCCCCGAGAACGCGATGCGGGACGGGAGCGCGAGCGGTCGCGCGTTTCGGAGCGCTACGAGGCGCACCGGCGCTGGATCGGCGGCGAGCCGGATGATCCGTGCTGCCGCGGGTTCGATTGAGCCGCTAGTCCGCGAGGCCCATCGCCGCGCGGCAGGTCTTCGTGTACAGGTCGCGGAACACGTTGCGGGGATCCGTGATCGCCTTGACCTGATCGTAGTTGCGCTTGTTCCAGATCGACCAGAACTCGTCGCGCGAGTAGTAGTTGTGCGAGATGAGCGTCTTCACGCCGCCGAGCTCGCGCAGCTTCTCCTCGATCATCCGGTGGATGTTGCGGTCGTCGGTCTGCTCGAGGCCGTAGATCGCGAGGTCGAGGAACAGCTCGTCGTTCAGGTTCGCGTAGAACGAATCATCGAGCCACTCGTAGTCGTGCACGCGCTTGTACGGCACGCACCACAGCGGGAAGAACCCGATCTCCTGCTGCCACCACGCGAGGAACGCGGGGACCTTCGAGAACGGCAGGAACACGTCGAGGATCACGGTCGGCTTGTCGGTCTTGAACAAGAAGTTCAGCTTGTCCGCGATGCGCAGCGTGGTGCCCGAGCCCATGAGCTTGCCGACGAGGAGCCGGCCGAGCCATGACTTCGGGTGCACGTTCGTGACGCCGCGGTCGTAGCGGAAGAAGTAGTCCGGCGTCCTCATGAAATCGGTCCGGCGCTTGCCCGTGCTCTCCCAGTAGACCTTCGTCCAGTCGTACCTCGACGTGTACGGCGCCTCGTCGATGAACGTGCCCACGCACAGCACGAGCTTGTCGGCCCTGTGCAGGATGCCGTCCATGAAGTCGACGTCCTGCGCGTCGAAGTGGCGCTTGATCGCCGCGCGGTACTCGTCGAGCGAGCCGTACGTCTCGTAGTCGATACAGACGTACGGCTTCGCGGGCACGAGCCGGAACGTCAGCTTGCTCAGCACGCCGAGCGTGCCGAACGAGCCGTGGAGCATCTGGAACACGAGGTCGTAGTCGTTGTCGGGCGTGCACACGAGGACGTCGCCGCTGGCCGTGATCACCTCGTACTCGAGGCACGTGTCGTGGAAGCCGCCGTAGCGATACGACATCGACTCGATCGAGCAGCCGCTGACCGCGCCGCCGATCGTGATTGTCTTCAGCTCCGGCACGACGATCGGCACGAGGCCGTGGCGCAGCGTCGCCTCGACGAGATCGCAGAACATCACGCCGCTCTCGGCGACGCAGATCCGCCTCGCCGGATCGATCGAGAGGATCGACGTGAGGTCGCTGATATCGATCTTCGCGTCGCGCCGGCGCAGATCGCCGCCCTTCGGGACCTGGTGGGGCGGCGCCTTCTTGCGCAGCGAGACCGGCGTCGTCGCGTCGTGCGCGCGCAGCTGTGCGGCGATCCGCGCAACCTTGGCGCGGTGCGCGGCCTGGACCTCGTCGGGCGACATCACCTCGCACAGAATCTTTTGCCGCTCGCCGCGGCGCTTGCGCACGATGCTGCGCCCGATCGCCACGGCCGCGGCGGTCGTTCCGACGAGGGCTCCGGCGGTTACGAGAGGTCTCCGGTTCACCTCAGAAGGACTAGCAACCAGCGTGCTAGGTACGCGCGCTGCACGGTGGGGGCTCAGGAGGAACCATGGGCACTCTGGGCAAGAACATCCAAGACGTCGGCGAATTCATCGGCCAGCGCGTCGGCGACATGCGCATGCAGGTCGAGGATCGCCTCGGCGACCTCGGCTCGCGTGTCGGGAGCACCGACGAGGGCGCGATCACCAGCAGGCTCGAGCGCATCACGGCGGCGCTGCCATCGTCGACCTGGTTGTCGCTCGCCGGCGTGGCGCTTCTCGGCTCGATCGGCCTGCGCGTGTTCGGCAAGGATCGCTACGCGGGCATCGTCAGCGAGCTCGCGCCGACGTTCCTCTTGATCGGCGTCTACAACAAGCTGGTCAAGCTGCACGGCAGCAACGGTTGAGCTCGCGCGCGAGATCGCCGCGCCGCTCGATCGCGACGCTCGCGAGCCCCAGCCACCGCGCCATCCGGGCCAGCTCCTCGGCGAGCGCGGCGGCGGTCTTGCGCTTGTCGGCGCCCGCTTCCGCGTGCGCGGCCTGGACACGCAGCACGCTCGCCTTGCGATCCGCCTTGAGATCGAGCCGCGCGACGAGCGCATCGCCGAGCAGGAACGGCAGCACGTAATAGCCGTGCACGCGCTTGGGGCCCGGCGTGTAGATCTCGAGCCGGAACTTCATCCCGAACAGACGCTCCGTGCGCTCGCGCGCCCAGATCAGCGAGTCGAACGGGGAGAGCAGCGCGCCGCGATCCTTCGGCGGCTTCACGGCGCGCGCCGCGCGATGCCGGTACGCGGGCTGCTTCCAGCCCTCGACGGTGACGGGGACGAGCACGCCGCGCTCGACGAGCGCCTCGATCGCCGGCTTCGCGTCGCCCGGCTTCAAGCGGTAGTAGTCACGCAGGTCGTTGACGGTGCCGATCGCCAGCGCTCGCGCGCTCTGCTCGATCAGCGCGATGTGCGCGTCGCCGTCGCTCGGCGTCGTCGTCTCGACGACCCGGCGCGGGAGCACGCGCTCGGGCAGGTCGTAGAGGCGCTCGAAGCCGCGGCGCGCCGCGCTCGTCACCTGGCCGCTCCAGAACAGCCACTCGATCGCGACCTTCGCGTCGCTCCACTCCCACCAGCCGTTCGACTTCTTCGCCGCGCCGAGCTCGATCTCGCTCGCCGCGATCGGTCCCTTGTCGCGCACGACCGCGAGCACCTGCGCGACGAAGTCCGGCTGCTCCTTCGCGATCCGCCGCATGCGCCCCCACGCGTGATGCTGGGCGCGGTCCATCCGCCAGCGAAACAGCGGCTGCAGCGCGACGGGCAACAGCGACGCCTCGTGTCCCCAGTACTCGAACAGCGCGCGCGGCGAGCGGTGCGCGAGGCGATCGAGGTCCGCCGGGTCGTACGGGCCGAGCCGCGAGAACGCGGGCAGGTAGTGCGAGCGCACGAGCACGTTGACCGAATCGATCTGGACGACGCCGAGCTTGTCGACGAGCGCGCGCAGCGCCTTCTTGTCGGCCGGCTGCTCGCGCGGCCCGGCGAGCTGCTGCGCCGCGATCGCGTACGCGCGCGCCTCGGCGAGCGAGATCTTCATGCGGCTTTCGTATGGATCACGCGCTGCGGGAACGGGATCTCGATGCCGTGCTCGCGGAACGCCTTGTCGATCGCGAAGCGCAGGCGCGAGCCGACGATGAGGTCGTCCTTCGCCTCCGGGATCCACACCACGAGCGCGAGCTCGAGCGCGCTGTCGCCGAAGTTCTGGAACCGGACCTCGGGCGCCGGCTCCCTCTCCACCGCTTCATCGGCGAGCGCGAGATCGATCAGCAGCTTGCACGCGAGCTCGAGGTTCGTGCCGTACGCGACGCCGAGCTTGATCCAGATGCGGCAGTGCGTCGTCGGCACGGTGCGGTTGATCACGACGCCGCTGATCAAGGCGCTGTTCGGCACGATCACGGTCACGCCGTCGCGCGAGAGCACGTGCGTGGCGCGCAGGCCGATGTCCTCGACGGTGCCGAGCACGCCGCCGACATCGATGAAGTCGCCCTTGCGCACCGGGCGCTCGATCAAGAGCAGCAACCCGGAGATGAAGTTCTCGGCGAGCTTCTGGAGGCCGAATCCGATGCCGACGAGCAGCACCGCGCCGCCGGCCATGATCGCGCTCGTATCGACGCCGATCGTACCGAGCGCGACGAACACGCCGGTGATGATCACGACGTAGCGCGTGATCTTGCCGACCGAGTGGCGCAGCCCTTTGTCGAGCCCGCGCGCCTCGAGCACGCGCTCGACCGTGCGGCCGACGATGCTCGCGACGATGCGCGCGACGATCACGATCCCCAGCGCCGCGAACAGCGTCAGCGTCGTGACCTGAGTCCCCGACAGCACGATCAGCGGCGTCCGCAGGTACTGGAGCAGGGAGTCGAGCATGACCCCAACACGGTACTACGCCGTGGTACAGCAGCGGCCATGCACGCATGGAAGTTCACGCTGGTGGCGATGCTCGCGCTCGCGGCGTCTGCCTCGGCCGCACCACATGGCCTGACGATCGACGACATGCTCGCGATGCGGCGCGTCGGCGACCCGCAGGTCTCACCGCACTTTCCGTTTTTCGTGTACACGGTCCGCGAGACGGATCTCGCCGCGAACAAGGGCCACACCCACATCTGGATCCGCGATGTCGACGTCAACGGCAGCGCGAGTCAGCTGACGAACGGCGCCGGCGACGATACCGATCCCGCGTGGTCGCACGACGGCTTCGTGATCTACTTCCTGTCCACCCGCTCGGGCAGCTCGCAAGTATGGCGCATTCACACCGGCGGCGAGGCGGAGCAGGTCACGCACCTGCCGGTCGACGTCAACGGCTTCAAGGTGTTTCCGACCGACGGCCGCCTCGCGCTCGCGATCGACGTCTACCCCGACGCGAAGACGCTCGCCGATACCGCGAAACGCGACGAGGAGCGCGCGAAGCACCCGAACGCGCCGCGCGCGTACGACCAGCTGTTCTACCGCCACTGGGATCAGTGGGAGGACGGCAAGTTCTCGCACCTGTTCGTCTGGAAGTCGGACAGCGACGTGAAGGACCTGACGCCGGGCATGCAGACCGACACGCCCGTGCCTCCGTTCGGCGGCATGGAGCAGATCGATGTCTCGCCCGACGGCAAGTGGATCGCGTACTGCGCGCGCGTCGGTGGCCGCGAGCAGGCATGGACGACGAACACCGACGTGTTCCTCGTGCCGAGCGCCGGGGGCAAGGCGATCGATCTGACCGAGAAGAACAAGGCGTACGACTTCGATCCGACGTTCTCGCCCGACGGCCGCTCGCTCGCGCTGACGATGCAGACGCGTCCGGGCTTCGAGGCGGATCGCCAGCGGATCGCGATCATCGACCTCGCGACGAAGAAGCTGCGCGTCGTCACCGAGGCGTGGGATCACAGCGCGGAGGGCATCACGTGGTCGCCTGACGGCAAGACGATCTACACGTCGAGCGACAACGTCGGCAACCACTCGATCTTCGCGATCGACGTCGCGTCGGGCGCCGCGAAGCTGCTCGTCGACAAGGGCACGAACGGATCGCCCCGCATTGCCAAGGATCGCATCATCTTCACGAAGGACACGCTGACGATGCCGACGGAGCTGTTCTCGATGAAGCCCGACGGCAGCGACGTGAAGCAGCTGACGTTCACGAACAGCGATCTCGTCGCTCACATCGCCTGGGGCGCGTACGAGCAGTACGAGTTCAAGGGCGCGAAGGGCGAGACCGTGCACGGCTTCGTCGTGAAGCCCGCGAACTTCACCGGCGCCAAGGTGCCGGTCGCGTTCATCATCCACGGCGGCCCGCAGGGCTCGATGGGCGATCACTTCCACTACCGGTGGAACCCGGAGGTGTTCGCGGGGCACGGCTACGGCGTCGTGTTCGTCGACTTCCACGGCTCGAGCGGCTACGGCCAGGCGTTCGAGGACGCGATCAGCGGCGACTGGGGCGGCGCCCCGTACGAGGACCTGATGAAGGGCCTCGATGCCGCGCTCGCGAAGTACCCGTGGCTCGATGGCGACCACGCGGTCGCGCTCGGCGCGTCGTACGGCGGCTACATGATCAACTGGATCCAGGGCATGACGAAGCGGTTCAAGGCGCTCGTCTGTCACGACGGCATCTTCGACACGCGCTTTGCCTACTACGACACGGAGGAGACGTGGTTCCCCGAGTGGGAGCACCGCGGCACGCCGTGGGACAAGCCCGAGGAGTACGCGAAGAGCAACCCGATCGAGCTCGTCAAGAACTGGGCGACCCCGGAGCTGCTCATCCACGGCGGCCGCGACTACCGCATCCCCGAGACGCACGCGATGGGGGCGTTCACGGCTCTGCAGCGCAAGGGAATCCCCAGCCGGTTCCTCGAGTTCCCCGACGAGAATCACTGGGTCCTCAAGCCGCAGAACTCCAAGCGCTGGCACGAAGAGGTGTTCGCCTGGATCGACCGCTTCGCGAAGAAGCGGTGATGTAGGCAGATCTCGCAAGTACACCTCATCCGCCGGTGGCCGTCCGGAAGAGGCATGAAGCGCCTCGTCCTGCTCGCCCTCGCCACCGGCTGTGCGACCGACCCCGACGCCGCGTTCCAGGTGCGCGGTGCCCTGCGCGACGCCTCCGCGGCGAAGACGGTGGTCGCGACGGCGGGGCAGGAGCGCGTGCTCGCGACGATCGATGCACGCGGCGAGTTCGAGCTCCGGCTCGCGCCGGGCATGTCGTGGGCGCTCGCGTTCGCCGACGATCGCGCGGGTCTGGTCGCGACGTGGCGCGCGAACGGCGTCGACGCGCTGCCGGCGACGGAGGCGCGCTCGATCGACCTCGGCGACCTGACGATCGCGGGCGGGTACGCCATCGGCACGATGCCGATCGACGAGCTCGGCGTCGCCGACGTCGCGGACCTCGGCGCGCACGACGACCTCGCCCTGCGCACCGCGACACCCGACATCGACGGCGACGGCATGATCGACGTCGTGCCGCCGCGCCTCGACTTCGTCGCCGATGTCGTGCCGACGATCGGTACGCGCACGGCCACGCTCGACGACCTCGTGCGCGGCACGCCGATCGACGGCGTCGCGCTGCGTGGCACCGGCATCGTCGCGGGTGTCTCCGCGAGCAGCGTGACGTTCGAGCAGCCGTTCTGGGGGACGGTCGCTGGGCCGTCGACGCCGGTCGTGCCCGCGCAGACGCCGATCGGTGCGCCGGCACTGCGCCCGGGCTCGCTCGATGGCGTCGCGACGGTCGGCGTGTTCGCGCGTCCGCGCCACGACGTGCCGACCGGCCGCTACGCGTTCGATAGCTACACGTTCGAGCGCGTCCAGCCGCCGAGCGATGCCGCGCTGCGCGCCGAGCTGGTCGCGCCCGCGGTGCACCTCGTTCCGACGGAGGCGCAGTGCAGGACTGCCTGCTCGATCGCGGCGATCGAGGTCGCGTGGCCCGACGGGATCGCACGCGCGTCACGGCTCGACCTGTTGACGACGCACGGCTACGTCGGGCTCGACATCCCGGCCGCGATCGACACGTCGCTGCCGTGGGCGCGCAAGCCCGAGCGCATGGCGGGGATGACGACCGCCGACCTCGCGAACGTCACGACCTCGCAGCTCTGCTACGTCGCCGTGACGTACTCCGATCGTTTCGGAGTCCGCGTGACGTCGACGGTGTCGAACCCCGCGTGTCCGTGACGCTTTGGGTGCAGCATTTTGCTGCACCATTTGACGTGGGCGCTCACGCACGATTTGCGTATGATCTTCATGCTGCGCCGGGTGGCGCGGTTCTGAAGGAGGTCGAGTGAAGTCGATCTTAGTGGTGGACGACGACGAACGCCTGGTCGTGATGTACCGGCGAGCGTTCGATCGCGTGGGGAAGGTGCTCGCGGCGTCATCGCCTGCAGAGGCCATCGCGCTGGCGAAAGAGGAGCCGGTTCAGATCGCGATCGTCGATCTCCATCTCGGGCGCGCCTCGTCGATCGCGCTGCTGCGCGAGCTGCGTGCGCTGCATCCCAGCGCGAAGATCGCGGTGATCAGCGGATATCTGACGACCGACTCGACGGTGATCGCGATGCAGGCCGGGGCCGATCTCGTGCTCGACAAGCCGGTCGCGCCGCGCGAGATCTTGAGGCGCCTCGAAGCGGCACCGCCCGCGGACATCAAGGACGAGACGCCGACGCTCGCCGAGGCGCTCGATGCGCACATCGCCCGCGTCTACGCCGACTGTGACGGAAATGTCTCCGAGACCGCGCGGCGGCTCGGGATCTACCGCAGCTCGCTCCAGCGTCGCCTGCGACGACATACGATCAAGCGCGTGCCTTAGCCGCGGTGCGGTGACAAGGTTCCCACAGGAGGTACTCCATGGGACATCGCATCGACGTCGGTGACGTGATCGATATGCTCGAAGAGTCGCAGATGATGAAGCGGCCGGTGGAAGTGGAGCTCAGCGACGGCCGCGTGTTCGAGGACCGCGTGCAGGAGATCGTGAAGTGGCAGGGCGAGGATCACGTGGTGTTCAAGGACCACGAGCTCACGCCGCTGCACCGGATCTCGGGCGTGCGCCGCGGACGGCCGCCCGAGCTGACCTACGCGGGCAAGCGCGTCTGAGCCCAGCGGCGGGGAGCGATCAATGAAGCGCGATCGCGCCGCCGGCGGGATCGAACGTGTTGTCGAGCTCGCCGTTGACCGCTCGCATCGGATCGTAGCCGTGCTGCCAGGGTAGATCGACCGCCATCGAGGTCAGCACCTGGCGCCAGCTCTGCGATCCGCCGACGACGCCGGCGACGTAGTCCGCGGTCGCTTGTCCCATGCCCCACCAGTACGCGGGCAGCCCGTTGACGACGACGTCGAGCTGCTGCGAGCCGCCCGGGTGCATCGCGAGGAAGTCCTCGTCGTAGTAGTTGAACGACAGGCACGAGTTGATCAGCATCACCTGGTAGCGGTCGGGGAAGTTGCCGCCGCCGTACTCCCACGGCTCGAGCGGCCCGTGACCGAAGTGGCTGTGCCCGGTGTACGAGAACACGTCGGCATTCCAGAACGCCTCGAGGTAGCGCCAGCGCGCGTGCAGCCGGATGTCATCGCTGCCGTCCTCCCAGCCGTGCCACGTGCGGATCTCGAGCGTCATCGTGCGCGTCACGCCGTTGCGCGTCGCCGTCATCGGCGCGGTCCACACGATCCAGCGCTCGGAGAATGCCTGCTGGACCTGGCGCAGCAGGTCGGCCTGCTTCGCCGTATCGCTCGTCGGGAAGCCCGTGCCATCGACGACCCACTGCTCGACGCTGTCCCACGTGACGTTCGGCAGCTTCTGCCCGTCGAGGTAGAAGTCGAGCAGCATCGCCGACGGGTTCGTCTCGGTCACGCGGAGCGCGGGCAGCTTCCGGCGCAGCTCGCGCTCGAAGCGGAGGTACTCGACGAGGCCGTCGTCGTGCGGGTCGCTCTCGTCGGCGTTCACGCCGAAGAACGAGTACACGACGATCTTCTGGCGCGCCGGATCGCCGGCGAAGCCCCACAGCTTGTCGTACTCGGGATACTTCGTCGGCGCGGCCGCGGCGGGCGCGAGCGTGGCGCGCGTCGCGAGGAAGCGGCGGTTCGCGTCGCTCGCCGAGAGCTGCGTCGTCACGTCGCCGAGGTGCTGGCGATCGGCATCGATCTGCTGCTGCTCGGCCCGGATCGCCTGCGCGCACGCCGGCTGCGTCTTGGGCTGGTAGTGGTACCAGAGCGAGCCGCCATCCGTGGTCTGGTCGTCCGAGCAGATCGGGATCAGCTCGCCGGCGCGCGCGACGTAGTCGCCGAAGAGCATCGTCAGGTCGATCGTCGCGCTCGTCGAGTGGCCGCGCTCGACCAGCGCGGTGTCGTGATAGTGGTAGCGCACGCGGTCGACCGCGTTGCCGCCGGCGACCGTGAACGGCTGGTGCGTCAGCATCATCGTCGCGAGGTTGCGCTGTGCATCGCGGTCGGCGATGCCGATGCCCTGCTCGCGGAGCGCGCCGAGGGCGCTCTTGAGCTCGCGGTGGATCGCGTCCTTGACGGCCGCGTCGCTCGATCCCGGCGCGACATCGACGAAGCCGTCGAAGTCGATCACCGCGTTCTGGCCATCGACCGACGTCAGGTCGTCGGGCGAGTTGCCCTCGCCGGTCACGGCGCAGGCGGAGAGAAGAAGGACCAACCCGGTTGCAGAGCCACGCACGGGCCGCGCGATACGCAACTCGCGTTCCACTCGTTTGCCGCTGGCAATCGCGGAGTTAGGCCGCCCGCGCGATGCGTTCGGCAACATGGACCCGCGGGCTGGCTCGTCGAGTGGCTACCCCGGGCGGCGAACGCGCGCGGAGTGGCACGAGCGTCGCACCGTGCCGCCGCGATGCGCCTGCTGTACGTGCTGACCGCCCTCGCGCTGTTCTCGAGTGCGGCGCACGCGCGCGATGGGCGCTCGATCTACAGCGACCACTGTGCGTCGTGCCACGGCGACGACGGCCGCGGCGGACCGGCGCGCGAGGCGAGCTTCCCCGTTCAACCGCCCGACTTGACGGACTGCAACTTCGGGACTCCGGAGGCGAACACCGACTGGATCGCGACCGTCCACGAGGGCGGCTACGCGCGCGGCTTCTCGCGCAAGATGCCGGCGTTTCGCGAGGTGCTCGGCGACGACGAGATCGCCGAGGTCGTCCAGTACCTGCGGCACTTCTGCACCGACGACTCGTGGCCGCGCGGCGAGCTCAACCTCGCGCGCCCGTTCTTCACCGAGAAGGCGTTTCCCGAGGACGAGGCGGTCGTGACCGTGCAGGGCGCTCGCAGCAACGTCACGTCGACGCTGGTCTACGAGAAGCGCTACGGCGCGCGCTGGCAGCTCGAGCTGACCGTGCCGGCGACATACGCGGAGCAGATGACGGGAGGCTGGCGAGGCGGCCTCGGCGACATCGCGGTCGGCATGAAGCGCGTGCTGTTCGCGAGCCTCCGCACGGGCTCGATCGTCAGCGCGATGCTCGAGGTCGCGGCGCCGACCGGCCGCTACGACCTCGGGCTCGGCGCCGGCACGACGATGACGGAGGGCTCCGTGCTCGCCGCGCAGCTCGTCGGGCCGCTGTTCGTGCAGGTGCACGCGGGCGCCGCCGTCGCGTACGACCGATCGTTTCCCGACGAGGCGTTCGCGCGCGTGGCGCTGGGCCAGCAGATCGTGCCGGTGCGGTTCGGCCGGATGATCTCGCCGATCGTCGAGGTGACCTGGACGCGCGAGCTCGACAGCGGCGCGCCGAACGACGTCGATGTCGTCCCCGAGCTGCAGGTGACGCTCAGCGCGCGCCAGCACATCCGCGCGGCGGTCGGCGTCGACGTGCCGGTAACCGATCGCACGCGCGACACGTCGGGGCTCGTGTATCTGCTCTGGGACATCGCCGACGGCACGCTGACGGAGGGCTGGTGATGCGCGCGTGGCTCCTCGCGGTCGTCGCGGCGTGTGCGCCGAGCAGCGCGCTCGACGAGCCGGGCGGCAGCACGCAGCCGCTGCTGCTCGCGGGCGACCAGTGCATGGTGTGTCACGAGCGGATCACGACCGCGGCCGGCGAGGACGTATCGTTCGGCTCGCTGTGGCGCGCGTCGATCATGGCGAACTCGGCGCGCGATCCGTACTGGCGCGCGAGCGTGCGCCGCGAGCTGATCGACCACGCGCCCGCGAAGGTCCTGATCGAGGACGAGTGCTCGCGCTGTCACATGCCGATGGAGAACGAGAAGGCGCGGGCGGCGGGCGGCAAGGGCCAGGTGTTCGGCGCGGCCGACGATCCGCTCGCGCTCGACGGCGTCGCGTGCAGCCTGTGTCACCAGATCAGCAAGCAGCGCCTCGGCGATCCGAGCTCGTTCACGGGCGGGTTCGTGATCGAGCCGCGCGGGTGGCCCTCGATCTACGGTCCATTCGATGTCGAGCTGCCGCAGACGTCGCTGATGCGCTCGGCGCTCGGCATCGTGCCGACGCGCGGCGATCACATCCGCAGCTCCGAGCTGTGCGCCACGTGTCACACGCTCTACACGACCGCGCTCGACGCCGAGAGCCGCGAGGTCGGCCACTTCCCCGAGCAGGTGCCGTACCTCGAGTGGCTGCAGAGCGACTTCAAGGGCAAGCAGACGTGCCAGGACTGCCACATGCCGAGCGTCGCGGGCCCGCAGCCGATCTCGTCGGTGGCGCCCAAGCCGCG
Source organism: uncultured Kofleriaceae bacterium (assembly GCA_964446175.1). GTDB lineage: Bacteria > Myxococcota_A > Polyangia > Haliangiales > Haliangiaceae > JABFXX01. The sequence goes on along the minus strand of CAYUNM010000003.1, from coordinate 165,991 downwards.
CGACCACCTCGCGCGCCATGACTTCCGCGGCGCGAACTTCTTCATCCTCGGCGTGCTCGACCGGCATCGCGGCGAGCTCGACGTGACCGCACCGCCCGCGACGCTCCACGCTGCACGCACGACGACCCAGACGTTCCTGCAGCAAGCGAGCGCACGCGTGACCGTGACCGCGACCCGCGACGGCGGCACGCTCACCGCGGACGTCGACGTCGAGAACCTCACCGGGCACAAGCTGCCGACCGCGTATCCGTCGCGGCGCGCCTGGCTGCACGTCACGGTGCGCGATGCCGCCGGCAAGGCCGTCTTCGAGTCGGGCCGGCTGCGCGAGGACGGCTCGATCGAAGGCAACGACAACGACATCGACGGCCACACGTTCGAGCGCCATCACACCGAGATCCGCGGCGCCGATGACGTGCAGATCTACGAGCCGATCCTCGGCACGTCGACCGGCGCCGTGACCACGGGCCTCTTGTCGACGACGCAGTACCTCAAGGACAACCGCCTGCTGCCGCGCGGCTTCGACAAGACGCACGCGATGCCGGATACCGCCGTGCACGGCGAGGCCGCCGGTGATGCCGACTTCACCGCCGGTGGCGATCGCGTGCGCTACATCGCCGCCGTGGGCGAGGGGCCGGTCACCGTCGAGGCGGAGCTGCTGTACCAGCCGATCGGCTATCGCTGGGCGCACAACCTCGAGACGTATCGCCACGCCGAGGAGGCGCGCCGGTTCCTACGCTACTACGACGAGATGGTGAGCGGCACGGCGATCCGCCTCGCGGGCGCGATGGCCATCGTGAAGTAGCTCGCGCTCACCACGGCATCGCGCGCTCACCACATCGCGCGCTCACCACCACATCGCGCGCTCACCACATCGCGCGCAGCCGGGACGCCACGTCGACCGTCACCTTCGGCGCCTCCGCGGTCAGGCCGGCGACCCCGCGCCCGCGCACGACGCGCTCGAAGCGGTCGAGGATCGCATCCGGCAGGAAGCGGCTGCGCGGCGCATAGACGTGGCGGTCGCCGTGGCGATGCTGCTTCTCGACGTACATGCGCAGCGGCTGCACGAGGTGCAGGTGATCGCGCGCGCGCGTCATCGCGACGTAGAGGAGGCGCCGTTCCTCCTCGATCTGGTCCGGCGTGCCGACGGCGAGGTCGGAGGGGATGCGGCCGTCGATGATGTCGAGCAGGAAGACGGCGCGCCACTCCTGGCCCTTCGCGGAGTGGATCGTCGAGAGGATCAGCCAGTCCTCGTCGAGGTTCGGCGGACCGGCGTAGTCGCCGGTGGCGCTCGGCGGGTCGAGCGTCAGGTCGTCGAGGAATGGCGCGCGGCCGGGGTACGTGCCGGCGATCGACTCGAGCTGCACGAGATCGCCGAGGCGGGCTTCCGCGCCGTCGTAGCGGTCGATCAGCAGCGGCTCGTAGAAGTGGCGGACCTGGCCGAGCTGGCCGGGCCACGCCGCGTGGGGTAGGGCGGCGAGCAGCTCGACGAGCTGCGGCCACACCGTGCGCGCGGCCGACGGCGGCTTGAGCTCGCCGAGCGCCGCGAACGAATCCTTCGCGCGCACCGCATCGACCGCGCGCCGCGCGAACGCGGGCCCGACGCCGGGGACGAGCTGCGCCGTGCGAAACCCGGCGATCGGATCGATCGGGTTCTCCGCCCAGCGCAGGATCGAGAGCAGATCCTTGACGTGCGCCGCCTCGAGGAACTTGAGGCCGCCGTACTTCACGTACGGGATCCGGCGGCGGCCGAGCTCGAGCTCGAGCAGATCGGCGTGGTGGGCGGCGCGCATCAGCACGGCCTGATCCTTGAGCTGCATGCCGGCCTCGCGATACGCGAGCACCTTCTCGATGACGTAGTCGACCTCGGCGAGCTCGTCGTCGACGATCGCGAGCGTGGGCTTCTCGCCCGAGCCGCGCGAGCTGCGCAGCTTCTTGTCGAAGCGGTTCGCGGCGCGCTCGATCACGGCGTTCGACGCCTCGATGATCGGGGCGGTGGACCGGTAGTTGTCTTCCAGCGCGATCAGGCTCGCGGGCGTGGTGAACGCGCGCGGAAAGTCGAGGATGTGGTGCACGGTCGCCGCGCGGAACGAGTAGATCGCCTGCGCGTCGTCGCCCACGGCGGTCACGCCCTTGCCGCTCGGCGACAGCGCGGCGACGATCTCGGCCTGCAGGGCGTTGACGTCCTGGTACTCGTCGACGAGCACGTGATCGAAGCGCGCGCGGATCTCCATCGCGAGCCCGGGCGCGGCCATCGCGTGCCACCACCACAGGAGGAGATCGTCGTAGTCGAGCACGTGGCGCGCGAGCTTCTCCTCGACGAACGCGGCGAACAGCTGGCGCAGCGCGCTCGCGTGCTCGCGGCACCACGGGTACGCCTCGGCGAGGACGGTCTCGAGCTGCACCCGCGCGTTGACCGTGCGCGAGTAGATCGCGAGGCACGTATCTTTCTTCGGGAACCGGCGCTCGCCCTTCGCGAGCCCGCGGTCGACGCGCACGAGGTCGAGCAGGTCGGCGGCGTCGCCGCGATCGAGCACGGTGAACGCCGGGTCGAGCCCGAGCGCCAGCGCGTGCATGCGCAACAGGCGCGAGCCGACCGCGTGGAACGTGCCGGCCCAGGGCAGGTCGGCACCGCGCGAGACGCGCTGCGCGCGGCGGATCATCTCCTGTGACGCGCGGCGCGAGAACGTCAGCAGCAGGATGCGCCGCGGGTCCGCGCCATCGAGGACGAGCTGCGCGATGCGGTGCGCGAGCGTGGTCGTCTTCCCGGTGCCGGCGCCCGCGACGATGAGCAACGGCTGCTCGCCGCGATGAAGAACTGCCTGGCGTTGCGCGGGGTTGAGCGCGGCGTGTGGGTCCACCTGAACATTTGAGCAGAATCGCGATCGGGAGCGCAAGTTCGTGATGGTGCCCTCGCAGGCGAGATCGCTCCGGATCGGCCGCGTACAGTGGCCCGCGATGGGGGCACTCGACGAGCCCGCGTTCGAGCAGCTGATCGCCGGCTGCACGAAGTGCGACGCCAGGGCGTTCGAGCTGGCGAGCTACATCGATCGCCAGATCAGCGTCATGCTCGGCGAGCGCAACGACGATGGCCGCTGGACGCACGACGGCGAGAAGTTCATCGACGGCGTCTATCGCGCGCAGTGCATCCGCTGCCGCGACGTCGCGTACGAGACGACCGCGTGCCCGCGCTGCCACCGCGAAGACGGGCTCGCCGACGCGCTCGGCCAGACGTCGCGCCTGCTGCCGCCGAAGCGCTGCCCGACGTGCAAGGGCACCGAGATGCTCGTCGACGGCTTCGCGCCGGCGACCGTGCGCACCGGCGAGGGGCAGCGCCCGAGCCCGACGCCGCTCGCGCTGCTCGGCGATCCCGGCTACCACGTCGCGCACGTGCAGTGCGAGGGCTGCGACTGGGGCATGGACGCCGACGGATGCCCGCTGTGCGGCGGGCCGGGGCCTCTCAGAAATAGACCCTGAAGCCGATGCCGCCGTCGAGATCGATGTCGTCGTTGTTGTTGTTCTCGTCGATGAACGTCAGCTTGAGCGCGACCTCGCCGTAGAGCTCGATCGGCGCGGAGCGGAAGCGCAGGCCGATCTGCAGCGGCACGCGCACGGCGACGTTCGTGCCGTTGTCGAAGCTGCCGTCGTCGTAGATCGCGCCGCCGAGGCCCAGCCGGATCGGCACGTTCACGCTGTTGCCGTGACCGACGGCGAGCGTCGCGAGGTACGTGACGTGCGCGTAGTGATCGCGGTTGTCGCGGAACGTGTCCCAGCCGAACACCATGTCGAGCCCGCCGCGCGGCGACAGGCCGATCTTGAGGTCGAGGCCAGTGGGCTCGCCGACGAACACACCGAGCCCGACGTCCGCGTGCGCCGGAACGGCAACGGCGAGGACCGCGATCAAGATGAGTCTGCGCATCCGCCGATCGTAACGGCTGACGGCCGCTCGATCACCCGTCGATGGCGCTCGTATGCGGGCTCACGGCAAATGCACGTGCCAGCTGCGGCAGCGCGATTCCGCAGCGTTCGTCGATGCGCAGCTGTGCGTGTGGGTCGCCGCGTGTCGGTCCGAGGTTGACGATCGCGACGGGGATCGCGCGCTCCGCGGCGCGCCGCACGAAGCGATAACCGCTGAACACGGTCAGCGACGATCCCGCGACGAGCAGCAGCTCCGCCTGCTCGAACAGCGCCCACGCGGCGTCGAGCGTCGGCCTCGGCACGCTGCCGCCGAAGAACACGACATCGGGCATCAGCACGCCGCCGCACGCCTCGCACGCGACGACCGTGAAGCCCTCGAGCCGCGACTCGTCGACGACGACGCCGAGCTCCGCATCCCCGTCCGGTGCAATAGGCACCTCGGCCACGCGCCACGCCGGGTTCGCATCGAGCAGGCGCCGCTGCAGCTCGTCGCGCGACGACAGCGCACCGCACGCGAGACACCGCACGCGCGCGAGCGCACCGTGCAGCTCGACGACATGCTCGCTGCCGGCCTTCTGGTGCAGCGAGTCGACGTTCTGCGTGATGATCCCGGCGAGCACGCCGCGCCGCTCGAGCTCGGCGAGTGCCGTGTGCCCCGCGTTGGGCTCGGCGCCTGCGAGCCGCGGCCAGCCGAGCAGCGAGCGGGCCCAGTACCGGCGCCGCATGTCCGCCTTGTCGACGAACTCGCGGTGCTGCATCGGCGCGCGCGGCTGCGCGGTCGGCCCGCGATAGTCGGGGATGCCCGACTCGGTCGAGCAGCCCGCGCCGGTCAGCACGACGACGCGCCCCGAGGCGGAGCGCGCGAGCTCGACGAGGTCCTGCACGCGTAGGTTGTAGCAGGCCCACGCGCGTTGGGTCGTCACCGCGGGTTCGCGGCCCGCAAGCTGGCGCCGCTACTTCGAGCCCGGCGTCGAGTAGAGCGCGCCGGTGTGCTGCGGGCGCGACTCGATGCCGGTGAACGACTCGGCATCCGACGGGAACGTGCCCGCGCGGACCTCGCCGACGTAGGAGGCGACCGCCTCCTTGATCGTCTGACCCAGCTGCGCGAAGCGGCGCACGAAGCGCGGCTTGAACGTCTCGTCCATGCCGAGCATGTCGTAGCAGACGAGCACCTGGCCGTCGCAGCCAGCGCCTCCGCCGATGCCGATCGTCGGCACGCTGACGCTCTCCGTGATCTCGCGCGCGATGTCGGCGGGGATCGCCTCGAGCACGATCGAGTAGACGCCCGCCTCTTCGAGCGCGCGCGCATCCGCGATCAGCTTCTCGCGGCCGCCGGTCTCGCGGCCCTGCACCTTGAAGCCGCCGAGCTGGTGGAAGCTCTGGGGCGTGAGGCCGATGTGGCCCATGACCGGGATGCCCGCCGCGACGAGCCGGCGCACCAGCTCCGCGTGCACGGCGCCGCCCTCGAGCTTGATCGAGTGGCAGCCGCCTTCCTTCATCAGGCGCGCCGCGTTCGCGACACCCTGATCGAGCGAGGCCTGGTAGCTGCCGAACGGCATGTCGCCGACGACGTGCGCCCGGCTCGTGCCGCGGACGACCGCGCGCGTGTGGTAGATGATCTCCTCGAGCGTGACGGGGAGCGTCGTGTCGTGGCCTTGCACGACCATGCCGAGCGAATCGCCGACCAGGAGCACGTCGGCACCTGATTCATCGAGCAACCGCGCGAACGTCGCGTCGTACGCGGTCAACATGGCGATCTTCTCGCCTCGCTCTTTCATCTGCCGGAGGGTGTGGATGGTGACCTTGGAGGTCTTCATTCCGCCCGACCTTTCTCTTCAGTTGTCTGCAGCTCCTGCGTTTCAGTCCCGTGCCGCGAACATCGCGGCTCCGAGCTGGTGCTTCGGCTACGAGGGAACCGTACCTCAGATGGGAGCGATGGAGAACACCACGCGGATCCGTGCGGAATCACCGGTCAAATTCACGGTGACGTCCTTGCGCCAGCCGGTCTCGAACGGGTTGATCGAGACCTCGTTGCCCATGTCGTCATCGGGCGAGAACGTGTCCTGGTCGAACAGGTGGGCGTGGAGCTTGATGCTCTGACCGGCCTGCGGCGTGACGTTGACGACGGCCTGCGCGATCGGCTGGCCGAACTGGCTGCCCTGGTGGATCTGGACGTAGTTGCCGCTGTTCTTGTGGAACAGGTTCTGCGTGTCGACGCCCTCGGCCCAGATGTCGCCGTACAGCTCGAGGTCATCGCCCGAGTCGCCGCCCGCGTCGTCGACCGCGATCGACTGCAGCGTGACGAGCAGCTTCTGCGACACGCGCGTGCACTCGCGGACGTCGTAGTCGTCGGTCATCGACATGCGCGCCGGCGAGTTGTCCTTCAGGTAGCGGAGCTTGTACGCGATCGGCGCGCCCGGGCTGTCCTTGCTGTAGTTGCCGCCGCTCTTGATGAACGCCATCAGCGCCTCGTAGCTGTCGATCGTCATCACGGCCGAGCCGGCGTCGCCGCCGAGGATGTACGCGGTGATCTTCGAGCTCGAGAGGATGTCCTTGTACGTGACCGAGACCTGGCCCGAGACGTCGGTGCCGCCCGAGTACGCGAAGTCGAGCGCGGCGCCCATCTCCTCGGCCGAGTACTGCGACTCGAACGTGAACAGCACCATGCGGCCGTACGTGACGCTCGCGACGTACGCGGGCGGGCGCGAGTCGTCCATCTTGTCCTTGACATCGTCGAGCGTGACCGACGGATCGAACATCTTGCTCGGCGCCTGGGGCGCGTCGAGGTCGACCGTGTAGTAGGTCTGCGTGAACTTGACGACGTAGCGCGAGCGGATCTGCTGGTTCGAGAAGTCGAACGACGACTTCAGGCTCGCGATGCCGAGGCCCCAGCTCGCCTGGACGCCGAGCGCGAGGTTGAGCTGCTCCTGCGAGTGGACCTCCTCGATCTCCGACGAGAGGTTCGCGGCGGTCGAGCCGGTGACCGTGCTGTCGAGGATGCCGGAGAGCGCGTCGCGATAGGTCGACAGGCTCGGGTCGGCGATCGTCGCCGTCTTCGTGCCGTCGAGGTTCTCGAGCGAGACGCTGATCGTCGCGGGCGAGCGCGGCAGGACGATCTGCGTGAACAGGCCGCTGACGACCGAGTCGGCCGAGACGATCGCGCCCGGCCACAGCGAGTCGGAGTTCGCGGCGTACGCGACGATCTCGTCGTAGTTGCGCGTCTCCTTCAGGTTCTGCGTCGTGCACTGGTAGTCGCCGTCGGCCTGCGCGGCCGACGCCGAGCCCTGGAGCACCTGCGGCGGATCGACCGGCAGGTACGGCAGCGACTCGATGTAGTCATCGATCGAGCCCGCCTGCGGGGCAGGCTGGGACCCGAGGTCCGTCGTGCAGGCGCTCGCGAGGAGGAGGAGGCTGGCCAGGACGCGCATGCCGGTGGCGAATAGCAGGGGCCGTTCCACGCTGCGCGACATGCGCATCGCGTACTTGCGGTCGGGCCAGTCGTCCCCTGCGGAGTCGCGACCTGGCTAGTCGATCAGCCACTGCAACCCATTCAGAACACTGCACCATTTCGTTATCATCGATGCTTCGTGAAGCGGGTGATGCTGCTGATGGCGGTCGTGGCGTGCGGTGACAACGCGCATCCGGCTCGCGTGGTGATGACGATCGAGAGCCGGCCGCCTGCCTATGGCGAGGCGCCGTTCCCGACGGATGCGGTGCGCGTCGGCGCGGGGCTGGGCATGATCGACGGGCTCGACAAGGTCGTCGGCAACCACGCCGACCTCCTGCAAGCGCACCTCGCCCAGCTCGGCGGCTGGGGGTTGCGGCCCGCGATCGAGTTCTTCATCGACGGGCCGGTCGATCCGGCGAGCGTGCCCGCGACGACGAAGGCGCTGACCGACGCGCTCGTGCTCATCGATGTCGACCCGGCCACGCCCGAGCACGGGGCGCCGATCGAGGTCGACTGGCGCTACGACAGCACGCGCCACGTGATCACCGGCGTGCCCGCGAACGGCGTGAACCTGAAGCAGAACGTGCGGTACGCCGCGGTGGTGACGCGCGACGTGCATGGCGTCGACGGCGACGCGCTCGTGCCCGGCCAGGCGCTCGAGCGGCTGACGCACTCGCCGCCCGCGATCTGGCAGACGACGGCCGATGCGTACGTGGAGCTGAACGCGCTGCCCGAGCTGAAGGGGCGCATCGCCGGCATCACGGTGTTCACGACGCAGCCGGCGACGAGCGTGCTCGAGCACGGGCGCGAGGTCATCGCGAACCCGGCGCAGGTGCCGGCCGCGGCGGTCGCGTTCGACGATCCGGCGATCGTGTTCGACACGCCGGCCAAGCTCGACGCGCTGCTCGGCCAGGCGACGCGCGACACGAGCGGACCGCGCGCGGGGCTCGAGCAGTGGGGCACCGACAACCCGACGGGCATCGCGCACGATCACGTCGCGGTCGTCGCGACGGGCACGATGCAGATCGCGCGGTTTCGCCGCGACGACACTGGCACCGACGGCGCCGAGGACGAGACGTTCGAGATCGGCGCGTACGGCGCTCCGATCGTGCAGTCGATCGAGACGATCCCGGTGACGTTCGTGCTGCCGAACGGCCCGATGCCCGCGAACGGCTTCCCGACCGTGATCTTCGGCCACGGCCTCGGCGGCTCGCGCCACGACGTCTTGAACCTCGCCGAGCCGCTCGCGTCGAAGGGCTTCGCGGTCATCGCGATCGACATGTGGGGGCACGGCTCGCGCTACAACCCGACCGACGTTCTCAACAACGCGGCCGCGAACAAGCCGATGTTCGCGGGCGACGCGAACCTGCGCGACGGCTTCGGCGATCCGGTCGGGCTCGCGTCGTACCTCGACTTCTTCGAGAACTTCCTCAACATCGGCGCGATCCGCGACTCGATCCGCCAGAGCGTGCTCGACGAGGCGCGCGTCGCGATGCTGATCCAGGCGCAGCCCGACCTCGCCGCGCTCGCCGCGCCGTACGGCACCACGCCGAAGCTCGACAAGACGCACGTCGCGTACCTCGGCGAGTCGTTCGGCACGCTCGTCGGCAGCGGGCTCGCCGCGGTCGAGCCGACGATCGATCTGTACGTGCTGGATGTCCCGGGCGGCGGCATCGTCGACCAGATCGTCCCGAACAGCCCGGAGATCGGCACGCTGGCGCTGCCGTACGCGCAGACGATCTATCGCACGCAGGGCACGCTCGACCGGTTTCACCCGGCGATCTCGATGATGCAGGCGATCATCGATGCCGGCGACTCGCTGTCGTACGCGCCGCACGTGCTCTCGGACCGCGCGGTCGTCGAGGGCAGCGGCCTCGGCAAGCGCAGCGTCGTGCTGATCCAGGCCGAGCTCGACGAGACGATGCCCGCCGTGTCGACCTACGCGCTCGCTCGGAACTTCGGCGCGGAGGTCCTCGCGCCGCACCTCGCGCTGCCGCCGGGCCTCTCGTCCGTGAGCTCGCCCGCGGCGGGCAACGTGCTCGGCGAGACGGCCGTGCTCGTGCAGTACGAGCCGGCGACGCACGGCTACAACTGGAGCGCACTCCACGGCGACCTCAAGTACGTGCCGGGCTGGCCGCACGAAGGCGAGGACGATCCGTTCCCCAAGCTGCCGGCGCCGATCACGATCCCCGAGCCGATCTACGCGACGCAGGCGCAGGTCGCCGAGATCCTGACGACGCACCTCACGGGCGTGCCGCACGTGTCGACGACGGAGACGCCGGTCGCGGACTTCGACAACGACGGCGTGCCCGACGCGTCCGATCCGTATCCGACCGATCCCACGCGTTAGCGTGCGATAACCGAGCCGCATGCACGCGCGCATCCTCGAAGGCGATCAGCTGCGCCACACGGACAAGCTCGACGAGATCCGCGCCGCGATCCAGGCGAAGAAGCCGGTGTGGGTCGAGCTCGACGGCCCGAGCGACGACGCGAACGCGCTGCTGCACGAGCTCGACATCCACCCTCTGACGATCGAGGACATCTGGGGCGCGCGCACGACGCCGAAGCTCGAGGACTACGACAACTACCTCTACGTGATCGTCCACGGCGTGAAGGGCGCGAAGAAGGGGCAGTTCGAGCTCGTCGAGCTCGACGTGTTGATCGGGCAGACGTTCGTCATCACGCACGACCCGAGCGGCGAGATCACGAAGCAGGTGTGCGTCGAGCTCGACCGCTCGCCGAAGCTGCTCGGCAAGGGGCCGGCGTGGCTCGCGCACTCGCTGCTCGATCACGCGGTCGACAACTACCTGCCCGTCGTCGACGAGCTCGACCGCGAGCTCGCCCGCCTCGAGGACCAGACGCTCGAGCGGGCAGGGACGCGGCGCGGCCCACCCGTGCTGCGCCGGATCCTGCGGTTCAAGCGCCTGCTGCTCGACCTGCGCCGCATGAGCATCCACCAGCGCGAGATCCTGCTGCGCATCGCACGCGGCGAGTTCGACGAGATCCCCAAGGACGTCGTCCCGTTCTTCCGCGACGTCTACGACCACTTCCTGCGCATCAACGATCAGCTCGACGGCTATCGCGATCTCGTCAGCGGGACCCTGGATGCGTACCTCAGCGTCCAGAGCAACCGCATGAACGAGATCATGAAGACGCTGACCGTGATCTCGACCGTCATGCTGCCGATCACGTTCATCGCCGGCGTCTACGGCATGAACTTCCAGTGGATGCCCGAGCTCCACTGGAAGTGGGGTTACGCGTACGCGCTGACGCTGATGGCCGCCGTCACCGCCGTGACGCTCGGCTACTTCCGGCGGAAGGGGTGGATCGGGAACAGGGAGCCCGATCTGCCGGAGCCGCGCGGCGGGGAGCGCTCGGAAGACAATGGCGCAAGAGTTGCCCCGCGCGCGGCCTTGCCGCATGATGACAGCTCTTCATGAGGCGCCTCGCCGTCGTCCTGGCCCTGGTCTGTGCTGCCGCTACGGCGCAGGCGCAGACCGGCTACAAGAACGGCGAGAAGACGCAGATCAAGATCGTCTCGTGCGGCAACTCGGAGGCCGAGCAGCACACGGCGATCGCGTTCCGCGCGATGGCGCGCGCCGCCGAGAAGGCCGGCCTCGACCTGCGCATTCGCTCGGGCTTCCGCAGCCACGCGAAGCAGAAGCAGCTCTACAAGGACTACGTCCGCGGTCGCGGCCACCTCGCCGCCCGCCCGGGCTACTCCAACCACGAGAGCGGCCGCGCGCTCGACATCTACATCACGGACTACCGCGTCCTCGAGTGGCTCGAGAAGCACGCGGCCGCGTACGGCTTCCACCGCACGGTGCCCGGCGAGGCCTGGCACTGGGAGTACCTCGGCGGCTACGAGCCGAAGCAGCGCAACGCGCGCCGCGGCGGCAAGCACAACAGCTGACGCGGTCGGCCGGCGCGCTCCTACGGCGTGTCGCTCGACGTGTGATCGTGCACGATGCGCCAGCCGTCTGGCGTGCGGCGGAACCCGAGCGAGAAGATGCCGTGGCCGGCGTTCGGCGTGTCGGTGAGGTTCCAGCGGCCGAGCACGATCGCGCCGTCCGCCCCGAGCGGCTGCACCTGCAGGATCTCGAACGCGAGGTGGCCCATCGTCGACTTGTCGGTGCCGTACCTCGCCTTGTACTTCGCGATCGTCTCGTCGTAGCCGCGGCGGATGTGGCCGCCGCTCGTGAACACGAGGTCGGGCGAGTGGTCGTAGCCGGCCATGAAGCCGTCGAGATCGCCCTTGTTCCACGCGTCCTGCTGCGTGGAGATCACCTGACGGATCGGCGCCTCGTCGAAGCTGTGTGCGCACGCGGCGAGCATGAGGATCACGATGTATCGCACGTCGCGATGGTGCGTCAGGTGTGGTGGGCGTGCATCACTCTTCCCGGGAAATCGCGGCAGCCCGTGGCACGAATCGGGTGAAGCCTGGCTGGCGTGCGCGTTGCTGCATGTGTGGGCATGCAAGCAGCCCGTCTGTCGAAGCTGATGACGTTGACGTGTGGTGGCGAGCGCCCGGCGTCGCGCGCGGAAGAGTCGATGCTGTCGATCCTCGCGCTCGCGGCCGCGCTGGCGCTCGCGTCGCTGTGGGGGATGGCCGCGGGCAGCGAGAGCGGCGCGCTGATGGTCGCGAACGCGTACAAGGTGCCGATGGTGATCCTGCTGTCGGCGCTGACCGCGCTGCCGGCCGGGATCGTCACGCTGCGGCTCTCGAACGCGCGGCTCGGAGGCGCGGACCTCGCGGGCGCGTTCGCGACGTCGATCTTCGGCGGGACGCTCGTGCTCGCCACGCTCGCGCCGCTCGTCGCCATCTACTATCACACGAGCAGCAAGGCGGGCCTGCCGCTCGCGCTCGGGTCGGTGTTCGTCGCGCTCGCGACGGCGTCGCTGTTGTTCGCGCGGGCGGTCGCGCGGCGCGTGAGCGATCGCAAGTCGCTGTTCGCGGTCGGCGTGCTCGTCGTGATATTCCTCGCGGCGCTGCTGCAGTTCGTCGCGCTCGCGGCACCGATCATCGGCGCCCACGGCACCGCCTTCGACGGCGGCTTCGACCGGGTGTTCTGATGCGAGGGCGCGAATCGCCCGCGTCGAGCCGGTCTCGCGGCGGCACATCCCGCGATCCCTTCGTTGCCGCGCCCTCGCATTCCGGCGAGGAGTGCTTCGGGGCGGCGCCTCGGCCTCGCGTGATGTGCTCCGCGATCCTCGGCACGCCGCAGGCGATCCGCGCCCTCGCCGGTCATGACGCGCACTACGTGCGCGCGGTGTGGCTGGTCGCCTCGCTGTTGGGGGCGGCAGCGCTCGTCGTGCTCGTGGTGCTCTATCGCCGGCTAAGGTCGCGCGCCGACCTCGACGAAGCGGAGCGGATCCTCTCGGAGGACTCGTAGCTTCTCGCACGGCACGAGCGTTGCTGATTGCCAGGGCATGGACATCGTCACCTGGCTCGTTGTTGGTCTCGTCGCCGGCGTGCTCGCGGGGCTCGTCGTCGGTGGTTATGGAATCCTCGCGGATATCGTCGTGGGCATCGTCGGCGCCTTCATCGGTGGCTGGCTGTTCGCGCACATGGGATGGCATGCGCCCTGGACAGGACTTGCCGGCACGATCTTCGTCGCCTTCATCGGCGCGCTGATCTTGCTGGTCGTGCTGCACCTGATCCACAGCGCGACCTACCGGCGACGCGAGCTGTACTGACCTCTGACGCCCGCGTCGCGGGTGTGAATCGCCACCACGCGTAGCGCGTTGCGCATGCGTGTCGGGTCGCGGACTTGACGCACGAGGCGCTGGTCGCGGCCCTGCAATTCATCCCGAGCATGGTCGTCCTCGTCATGCTCGGTACCGCGGGCAAGCTCGCGGTCGCGGTGGGCCTCTCCTTTCGCACGCGAACCTGGTGGCTACCGGGGGCAGCGGCGATCGGTGGAGGCCTCGGCGCGCTCGTGCTCCCGTTTCCGCGCGTCGTCGGTCTGTCGGCGATCGGCCTCGGCGCGGCGGCGCTGGTCGTCGCGCGCCGGCTGCATGTACCATCGAGGCGATGAGCGATGTGAAGTCCCGCGTGAGCGAAGCCGAGTGGCAGATCCGAGTCGACCTCGCGGCGTGCTATCGGCTCGTCGCGCACTACGGCTGGGACGATCTGATCTTCACGCACATCTCGGCGCGGCTGCCGGGCGATCAGCACCACTTCCTGATCAACCCGTACGGCATGACGTTCGACGAGGTGACGGCGTCGTCGCTCGTGAAGATCGATCTCGAGGGCAAGAAGGTCATGGACAGCCCGTACGAGATCAACCCGGCGGGCTTCACGATCCACAGCGCGATCCACGCGGCGCGCGAGGACGCGAGGTGCGTGCTGCACACGCACTCCGTGAACGGCGTCGCCGTGTCGGCAACGCAGGGCGGCGTGAAGCCGATCTCGCAGCAGTCGATCTTCGTCCTCGCGTCGCTCGGCTATCACGAGTACGAGGGCGTCGCGCTGCACGAGGGCGAGAAGCCGCGGCTCGTGCGCGACCTCGGCAACAACACGTTCTTGATGCTGCGCAACCACGGCCTCCTGACGGTCGGGCCGACGATCGCGGACGCGTTCGTCTCGATGTACATCTTCGAGGCCGCGTGCATGATCCAGCTGCGTGCGCAGGCGGCGTCGTCGGAGCTGATCCCGATCGATCCGAAGATCATCGCCGGCGCGCAGATGGCCGCCCGCCAGGTCACGCGGCAAGCGGGCGGCGGGCTCGCCTGGCCGGGCCTGCTTCGCAAGCTCGACCGCATCGACCGCAGCTATCGCGACTGATACGCTCCGACGATGCCGATCAAGGAGCTCGACAACATCGTCTACAAGCTGCGCAAGCGCGGCTTCAAGCAGGACGATCTGCTGCTCCACGAGTGCCCGGCGTGCAAGGCGCAGGGCGTCGCGATCTTCGCGATCGCGGGGCGGCAGGGCGGCCGCGATATCCGCCTGTGCATCGAGTGCGGCAAGGCGAAGTCGTGGCGCAGCGTCGCCGGCATGGAGACGCGCGAAGAGGACACGAGCTTCGACCTCGACGCATTTCTACGCTAGCAGCGCCGCGATCTCGGCGCGCAGCGCGCGCGGCGCCGCCGCGAGCACGGCCTCGCGGATCGCCGGGTCATCGCGAAACGTCGCGAGCGCCTTCGCCGCCGCCAGCGCATCCGCGCGCTCGCCCTCGCGGATCACGGCGAGCAGGTCATCGTGCGCGGCGCGCGTGAGCGCGAGCGCGAGGTAGCCGATCGCGCGGCGCGTCTCGGCACCCACATGCTGGAGCCACGCGCGCAGCGCCGGCACCGCCGCCGGCAGCCGCGACTCGGCGAGCGCCAGCGCGATCGCATCGTCGTGCGGCGGCCGCATCAGCGACGTGACGAACGGCACCGCCTGCTCGCGCTGCAGGTGCAGCAGCGCCCCGGCCGCCGCCCCGATCACCTCGCCATGGGCATCGCCGGTGCGCAGCTTGTATCGCAGCAGGGCAGAGGCATCGGCGCGCCCCGTATCGCCGAGTGCTTGCGCGGCCGCGATCCGCGTCGGGACCTCGGGATCCGCGAGCAGCTCCGCGAGCACGTCGAGCGCGTCGGGTCGCCCGAAGTGCGCGTGCGCGAGCCCGCAGATCCCGCGCAGCTCGGCCGCCGTATCCACACCGGCCTCCATCTGCACGTGTGTCAGCCCGGTGACGAAGAGGTCGCTCCACTCGTCGCGGTCATGCAGCGCCCGCGCGATCGCGGTCTTGCCGCGGCAGATCGGGTCGCGCTTCGCCCCGTCCTCGAGCAGCGCGCCGAACGCCGCCGCCAGATCCGGAGCGTGTGCGTGGGGCACAGCCGCCGCGACCAGGATGCCGTTCTTCGAGCGCAGCGCCGCGCGCACGTCCTCGGGCGACGGACTCCCGCGGAGCGTCGCGAGCTGTTGATCGAAGCGAGTGGGCTTGCGCACCGGTCGCGACGATTGTTGCTACGGTCCCGGCCATGCACAAGCGCAAGCTACGCGACCTCGAGGTCGGCGCGATCGGCCTCGGCTGCATGGGCATGAGCGAGTTCTACGGTCACGGCGACGAGCGCGAGTCGATCGCCACGATCCATCGCGCGCTCGAGCTCGGCGTCACCCTCCTCGACACCGCCGACATGTACGGCCCGTACACGAACGAGGAGCTCGTCGGCCGCGCGATCGCCGACCGCCGCGACCGCGTCGTCCTCGCGACCAAGTTCGGCATCGTGCGCGGCCCGAACAACGCGCGCTCGATCAGCGGCAGGCCCGACTACGTCAAGCGCGCCTGCGACGCCTCCCTCCAGCGCCTCCGCATCGACCGCATCGACCTCTACTACCAGCACCGCGTCGATCCGGACACGCCGATCGAGGACACCGTCGGCGCGATGGCCGACCTCGTCCGCGCCGGCAAGGTCCGCTACCTCGGCCTCTCCGAAGCGAGCCCCGACACCCTCCGCCGCGCGAACCGCGTCCACCCGATCACTGCCCTCCAGACCGAGTACTCGCTCTGGACCCGCGACCCGGAGGACGGCGTGCTCGCCGCGTGCCGCGAGCTCGGCATCGGCTTCGTCGCCTACAGCCCGCTCGGCCGCGGCTTCCTCACCGGCCAGATCAAGAAAGAAGAAGACCTCGCCGCCGACGACTTCCGTCGCTACAACCCGCGCTTCCAGGGCGAAAACTTCTGGAAGAACCTCAAGCTGGTCGATCACATCACCGCCCTGGCCGCCCAGAAGGGCGTCGCCCCGAGCCAGCTCGCGCTCGCCTGGGTCCTGGCCCGAGGCAAGGACATCGTCCCGATCCCGGGCACCAAGCGCCGCCGCTGGCTCGAGGAGAACGTCGCCGCCGAAGCGATCACGCTCACACCCGACGAGCTCGCCAAGATCGACGCGATCGCCCCCAAGGGCGTCGCCGCCGGCGAGCGCTACCCCGCGCAGACGATGAGCAGCGTGAACCGCTAGCCAGCACCGGATCGCGCGAACCAGTCGCACGAGCCCGACCTACGTCGCGCGCCGCAACGCCGCCCGCACCCCACGAGGCCCGGCACGAGCTCGACCTACGTCGCGCGCCGCAACGCGGCGCGCACCAGCTCCTCCAGCGAGCTCGGCTCGTCCTCCAGCGCCGCAACCACCGCGCGCCGCGCTTCGCCTCGCGCGAAGCCGAGCGTCGTCAGCGCGAGCTCCGCGTCGCGCCCGACGGCGTCGTCCACGTGCCGGACCTTCGGCGGTTCTGCCGCAGGTTCTTACCCTCGCACGCGTCGAGCCACGCCTCCTCGGTCTTCGCCGTCGCGATGCGCGTCAGCTCGCGCACCGCGCTGTAGCTCAGCTCGCCCGTCGCGAGCGCCTCCTCGATCGCTGGCAACGCCTCGAGCGCCTCCGCCACACGCAGGCGCTCCGACGCGACCTGCGGCCCGTACCCCATGGCGTGCTCCAGGTACTCGCGCATCGAGACCATCCCCAACCGCCGCCACAACGTCACGCGAATCGCCTCCCGGATAAGCGCGAGCTCCTCGCTATCGAGAGCCGCCCGCCGCTTCGCGACCGACAGCAGCTGGCGATGCAGCTCCATCCACGGCTCCTCTGCCTCACACGCCTTCCACGCGACACCCTGCGGAATCTGATACGCGACCACGGCCCACTCCTTGGCTGAAAGACTCTCTCTAGCACGCGCGCTTTCGGTGCTCTGATTTGCGCGCTGCGCGACGATCGAGGCTCGCAACCTCGCGCGAGTCGTCGCACGCGCGAACGTGCGCGAGCGCGGAGCCGAACGCTTCCTCGACGAGAAATCGGCCTGCATCGCGATATGCGCGCGGGTCATGCGCGCAGACCTGTCAAGGACATTCGCATATCAGCGCGAAGAATCGACTGTCCGGGAGCCGGACACTCGCGATGACAACTACGCTCGTGCTCGAGCGAGCGCTCTGCAGAACAAGCGGCGGCGCCGTGGACTTGTGACCGGCCGCGCGCATCCGCGGCCGGCAG
Source organism: uncultured Kofleriaceae bacterium (assembly GCA_964446175.1). Taxonomy (GTDB): domain Bacteria; phylum Myxococcota_A; class Polyangia; order Haliangiales; family Haliangiaceae; genus JABFXX01. Next base: position 148,665 of record CAYUNM010000003.1, on the reverse strand, counting down.
GTCCTGGCAACCGCGAGCGGGTTTGTTCGTCCCCCACGTGGAGAACGGTTCTGCGGGTTCGTGGTCCCCCACGTGGGGGAACGGTTCGGCTGTTCGTGGTCCCGCACATGAGAACCCGCGCACCGCACCCGCACTCCCCGTGCGCGCTCAGCGCACCCGCCAGTGCCCGTGCGAGCTCACCGCACCCCGCTAGTGCCCGTGCGCCAGTGTCCGTGCGTTGTGCTCCCCCATGTGCTCCGGGCCGCCGAAGCCGCCGAAGGTCGGGGGCTCTCGACCGTCGCGCGCGGCGCGCAGGCGGCGTGACTCGCGCGATTGTGGTGCGCGGCGCGAAGCCTACGGCCCGCTCGCGCCCTTCACCGCCGCCACCACATCCTCCGGCCCGGGGAAGCGCCAGCCGGACTTCTCGAGCACGCGCTTGCCGTCCACCCACACGGTGAACTCGCCGGAGCCACCGATCTCCAGTGCCGCGTCGACGCCCAGCTCTCGTTTCAGCTCGGCTGCCGCCCGGGCAGCCTTGGGTCGATACCCTCAGGAGTTGCAGTAGCGGATCTTGACGTCCATGAGCAGAGCCTACCCAGCGAAACCCTCAACGTCGAGCCGTGGTGGCCGACCCAGGGGGCATGAGCGACTTGCGCGTCAGCTTCCCGGTGATCGAGTCGAGCCCGAGCGACGGGCACACGTCGCTCGATGCCCGGTCGTTCAGGCAGGCCGCGCTCGCGCTCGCGACAGGCAAGCTGCCGCGCCACATGACGCAGCAGCCGGTCTACATCGTCGCACCCGAGCGGCGGCGCTGGGCGGCGCCGGTACTGGTCGCGGCGCTCGCAGGCGCCGCTCTCGCGGGACTGCTCGTGTGGTTGCTGTGACCACGTAAACCTCTGCGCTCGATGGTCGAGTCGCGCCGTGATGGCGAACTTCCGGACGACCTTGTGGTTCAAGAAGGGCGAGCTCGATGCCGCGGCGGCGCGCGACCCCGACGGGCCGGGCGCGGCGGACCTGCTTCCGATCGAAGATCGGTATGCGGATGATGGCAGCGTGAGCGGCGACGACAGCGCGGCGTTCAGCCTGGCAACCGGGCAGACGCAGGCGCTCGAGCTGATGAAGACGACGGCCGAGATCGCGCCGGTGACCGCACCTCCGCCGGAGCTCGTGCGCGAGCTCAAGCGCGGGCGCATGCGGGTGATCGCGGCGCTGGGCGCGGCGATCGCGGCGCTCGTGCTCGCCGTGTACGCGTTCTAGCGCTGGCGGCGGACGACGATCGAGTACGCGATCGCGCAGTAGATCGCGTAGAGCACGAGCACGATGCCGGCGAGGATCAGCAGGTAGAAGCTGAGCCAGGTGTCTTCCGGGTTGCCGCCCGCGAGCAGCAGCCACGCGACGACCAGCACGAGCAGCTCGACCGCGATCAGCAGGAGCGGGCCGAGCAGCAGGGCGCGCGTGCGGTGCTCGCGCGGCGCCTTGGCGGCCCACACCGGGGCGGCGAGGTGGCCGCCGAGGATGAAGCCGAGCGCGACGGTCTCGGGCACCCCCGCCGCGAGGCCGAGCAGGCCGAGCAGGATCGCGATGTGCGGCGCGAGATCACGCATCACCCGCGAGGTCATCGGGTCTCCCGCCACGTGATCACGCGACCAGCGACGGCATCTGGCGCGCCAGCTCGTCGCGCGTCATGCCCATGCGACGCGCGTAGTCGTCGGCCTGGTCCGCGGCGATGCGGCCGACCGCGAAGTAACGCGCGTCGGGGTGCGCGAAGTACAGGCCCGACACGGAGGCCGTCGGGTACATCGCGAACGACTCGGTGAGGTGCACGCCGTGGTGCGCCGCGTTGTCGAGCAGCTCGAACAGTGCGCGCTTCGGCGTGTGGTCGGGGCACGCGGGGTAGCCGAACGCCGGGCGGATGCCGCGGTACTCCTCGCGGACGATCTGATCGTGCGAGAGCGCCTCGCCGCGGCCGTAGCCCCACTCGATGCGCACGCGGTGGTGCAGCCACTCGGCGGCGGCCTCGGCCAACCGGTCCGCGAGCGCCTTCGCCATGATCGCGGAGTAATCGTCGTGGTCGGCCTCGAACTTCTTCGCGAGCTCGTCGACACCGAGGCCGGCCGTCACGATGAACGCGCCGACCGTGTCGTTCGCCGGAGCGACGAAATCGGCGAGCGACATGCAGACGTCCTTGTCCTCCTGCTGGCGCAGCATCGGGAAGCGGCGGCCGCCGACGACGAGGTCGTCGCCTTCGCGGTGCGCGTCGAAGAAGCCGTAGGTCGCGCGCGCGCGCAGCAGCTTCTCGCGGATGATGCGGCCGAGCAGCGCCTGCGCGTCGGCGAACAGCTTCTTGGCCTCGGGGCTCTTCTTCGGATCGTCGAGGATCGCCGGGTAGCGGCCCGACATCTCCCACGTGTGGAAGAACGGCGACCAGTCGATCCAGCGCGACAGCTCCTCGAGATCGAGGTCGAGGTTGCGCGTGCCGGTGAACGCCGGCTTCGCGAGCTGCGAGAAGTCGAGCTTGGCGCCGCGGGCGCGCGCGGTCGCGAGCGGCACCAGCGGCCGCTTCTCCGCCGCGCGGAAGGCCTCGCGCTGCGACGCCTGCTTCGCCTGCACCTCGCCGAGGTACGCGGCGCGGTCGCTGCCCATCAGCTTGCCGAGCACGCCGACCGCGAGCGATGCATCCGGCACGTGCACGGTCGCGCCCGAGTACGCCGGCGCGATCTTCACGGCGGTGTGCTTGCCCGAGGTGGTCGCGCCGCCGATCAATAGCGGCACGGTCATCCCGCGGCGGGTCATCTCGTGCGCGACGCCGATCATCTCGTCGAGCGACGGCGTGATGAGCCCCGAGAGCCCGACGAGATCGGCGCCGAGCTCCTTCGCCGTATCGAGGATCTTGTGCGCCGGCACCATCACGCCGAGGTCCGTGACCTCGTAGCCGTTGCAGCGGAGCACGACGCCGACGATGTTCTTGCCGATGTCGTGGACGTCGCCCTTGACCGTCGCGATGACGAGCTTGCCTTTCGACGTGCGCGCCGATGGATCCTTCGCCTTCTCGGCCTCCATCAGCGGCTCGAGGATCGCGACCGCCTTCTTCATCACGCGCGCGCTCTTGACGACCTGCGGCAGGAACATCTTGCCGGTGCCGAACAGCTCGCCGACGATGTTCATGCCGTCCATCAGCGGGCCCTCGATGATGTCGAGCGGCTTGGGATAGGCCTTCAGCGCCTCCGCCACGTCTTCGTCGATGTAGTCGGTGATGCCGTTCACCAGGGCGTGCGCGAGACGCTTCGCGAGCGGCTCGGAGCGCCACGCCACGTCGGCGATGTTCTTCTGCGCCTCGCCACCGAGCGTCGAGGCGATCGCGAGCATGCGCTCCGTCGCATCCGGCCGGCGATTCAACACCAGATCCTCGACGGCCTCGCGCAGCGACGGCTCGAGCTGCTCGTAGACGGCGAGCTGGCCGGCGTTGACGATCGCCATGTCGAGCCCGGCCTGGATCGCGTGATAGAGGAAGACCGCGTGCATCGCCTCGCGCACGCGCGGGTTCGTGCGGAACGAGAACGACAGGTTCGACACGCCGCCCGAGACCTTCGCGCCGGGCAGCTCCGCCTTGATGCGGCGCACGGCCTCGATGAAGTTCACGGCGTACGGGTCGTGCTCCTCGATGCCGGTGCCGATCGTCAGGATGTTCGGATCGAAGATGATGTCTTCGGGCGGGAAGCCGACTTGCTCGGTCAGGATCTTGTACGCGCGCTTTGCAATCGCGACGCGGTGCTCGACGTCCGTCGCCTGGCCGGTCTCGTCGAACGCCATTACGACCACGGCGGCGCCGAACTTCCGCACGATGCGTGCCTGCCGGATGAACTCGGCCTCGCCCTCCTTCAGGGAGATCGAGTTGACGACGCCCTTGCCCTGCAGGCACTCGAGCCCCGCCTCGATCACGGAGAACTTCGACGAGTCGACCATCACCGGCAGCTTCGCGATGTCGGGCTCGGCCGCGATGAGGTTCAGGAACTTCCGCATCGCCGCGACGCCGTCGATCATTCCCTCGTCCATGCAGACGTCGAGGATGTTCGCGCCGCCTTCGACCTGCTGCCGCGCCACGGCCACGGCCTCGTCGTACTTGTCTTCCTTGATCAGCCGGCGAAACACGGCCGAGCCGGTCAGGTTCGTGCGCTCGCCGATCACGACGAAGTTCGTCTCCGGCGTGATCGTCAGCGGCTCGAGCCCCGAGAGGCGCGTGAAGCGGGCCGGCTTCGCCAGCGACCGCGGCGCGACCTTCTCGACGGCGGCGCGGATCGCGCGGATGTGCTCGGGACGCGTGCCGCAGCAGCCGCCGACGAGGTTCAGCATGCCCTCGCGCGCGAACGAGCCGAGGACGCCGGCCATGTGCTCGGGCGTGTCGTCGTAGCCGCCCATCTCGTTCGGCAGGCCGGCATTCGGGTAGCAGCTGACGGGGATGCCGGCGATGCGCGCGAGCTCGCCGACGTGCGGGCGCATGTCCTCGGCACCGAGCGCGCAGTTGATGCTGACCGCGAACAGGTTGTTGTGGCTGATCGAGTTGAAGAACGCCTCGACGGTCTGGCCCGACAGCGTGCGGCCGCTGCGATCCGGAATCGTCACGCTCGCGATCACCGGCACGCGCCGCACGCCCTGCGCGAACAGCTCCTCGAACGCGAACAGCGCCGCCTTGCAGTTGAGCGTATCGATGTGCGTCTCGGTCAGCAGCAGATCGACGCCGCCCTCGATCAGCGCACGCGCCTGCTCGCCGAACGCGGTCGCGAGCTCGCGGAACGTCACGCTGCGCGCGCCGGGATCGTTCACGTCGGGCGAGAGCGACGCGGACTTCGTCGTCGGGCCGATCGATCCCGCGACCCACCGCGGCCGCCCGTCTTCCTTCTCGGCGCGCTCGGCCGCGCGCTTCGCGCACTGCGCGGCCGCGATGTTGATCTCGGCGACGTGCCCCTGCAGGCCGTAGTCGGCGAGCGCGATCGACGTCGCGGTGAACGTGTTCGTCTCGACGATGTCGGCGCCGGCCCGGTAGTAGCCGAGGTGGATGTCCTCGATCGCGGTCGCGTTGGTCACCGCGAGGATGTCGGTGCAGCCCTTCAGCGGGTGGGCGTGCTCGCGGAACCGCTCGCCGCGCCACAGCTCCTCGTGCGCGAGCCCCAGGCCCTGGACCATCGTGCCCATCGCACCGTCGAGGACGACGATTCGGCGGGCCAGGAGATCACGGAGGGCGTCGACGGTAGACATCGGCCCGTGCTTACCACGCCGCAGCGCGTCGTACTACGGGCTACTGGATGACGACGAGCGAGCTGACGCCGGCTCCGGCGAACGAGATGGGCTGCATCGTCGTCGGATCCTTGAACGTCGCGAACGGCGTCGCGGCGCCGGTCGCCGGGTCGATCGAGATGACCTTGCCCGTGCCGTCGTGCGTGAAGCCGATCACCTGGCCGTTCGCGACCGACGTGCCGAACAGGTTGCCCTGCATCGTGTTGCCGACCATCGTGACCGCGCCCGTCTGCAGGTTGATCTTGACCAGCTCGTTGTTCGACGTCGCGCTGCTGTTCAGGTTGTAGGCGGTGCCGAACACGGTGCCGTCGTCGACGGCGACGAGATCGCCGGCGAGCGCCATGTTGCTGCCCATCATCACGGGCGCACCGACGACGGGCGTCGAGCCCGACACGTCGATCTTGCAGAGCGCGCCCTTGAAGTCGCCCGTCCAGATCTCGCCGTTCGGCAGCGTCGTCAGCGCGACGCCCTTCATGCCGCACGCCGACAGCGAGCCGACCTTCGTCACGTGGCCATCCGTCGGGCTCGCCGTGTAGATCACGGTGTTCGAGATCACGTAGATCGTGTTGTCGGGCGCGACCGCGAGGTCGGTGATCACGTCGCCGCCCGGCGCGTTGAACGGGCCGACGACCTGCAGCGCCTTCGACGCCAGGTCGACCGAGTACAGCACCGTGTTGCTGTGCGCGTAGACCGGATAGCTCGTCCCGCTGCCACCACCACCGCCACCCCCGCCTCCTCCTCCGCCGCCGCCACCGCCACCACCACCTCCGCCGGAACCGGTGGGCGCATCGATGCCACCGCGGCCACCGTTGCTGCCGGGACCGCACGCGGCGACGAGAACGAACAGGACGGCGAGACTCCCTCTCATGGCCGAGGACGATAGGCGGGGCTCGGTGAACGCTCTATGAAGATTCGCTGACCATTTGATGTTCGCGGGCTGCACACGAGGCTTCCTGCCACGACGATTGCTGTAGACTGCCCCGCGATGGACGCTCGACCCGCAGTTCTCGACTCGATTCTCGACGCAACCGGCCGTACGCCGATGGTGAGGCTCTCGCGTATCGGACGCGATCTCCCGTGCGAGCTCCTCGGCAAGTGCGAGTTCATGAACCCGGGCGGTTCCGTGAAGGACCGCATCGGCGTGAAGATGCTCCTCGACGCCGAGAAGTCCGGACGCATCAAGCCCGGCGACACGCTGATCGAGCCGACGAGCGGCAACACCGGCATCGGTCTCGCGATGGCAGCGGCGGTCCGCGGCTACCGCGTGATCATCACGATGCCCGAGAAGATGTCGCAGGAGAAACAGGTCGTGCTCGAGGCGCTCGGCGCCGAGATCATTCGCACGCCGACCGAAGCGGCGTGGGACGCGCCCGAGTCGCACATCGGCGTCGCGAAGCGGCTCAAGGAGATCATCCCGAACTCGCACATCCTCGATCAGTACTCGAACCCGTCGAACCCGAACGCGCACGAGGAAGGCACCGGCCGCGAGATCATCGACCAGTGCGGCGGCAAGCTCGACGCGGTCGTGATGACGGCGGGCACCGGCGGCACGATCAGCGGCGTCGCGAAGGTGATCAAGCGCGAGGTGCCGGGCTGCAAGATCGTCGGCGTCGATCCCGAGGGCTCGATCCTCGCGGGCCCCGGCGAGATCAAGACGTACAAGGTCGAGGGCATCGGCTACGACTTCATTCCCGACGTGCTCGATCGCCGGCTCGTCGATCGCTGGATCAAGTCGAACGACCGCGACTCCTTCCTCACCGCGCGCCAGCTGATCCGCCAGGAGGGCCTCCTGATCGGCGGCTCGTCCGGCGCGGCCGTGTGGGCGGCGATGCAGGTGTGCCGCGATCTCGGACCGGGCAAGCGCGTCGTCGTGCTGCTACCGGACTCGATCCGCAACTACCTGACGAAGTTCGCCGACGACCGCTGGATGCGCCAGCAGGGCTTCTTCAAGGCGGACTGGGAGGTCGGCACCGTCGCCGACGTCATGCGCTCGACGGGACGCCGCGAGGTGATCTCGCTCGACCTCAACGACAAGGTCGCGCGCGCGACCGACCTCTTCAAGAAGCACGGCATCTCGCAGATGCCGGTCCTCGACTCGGGCAAGCTCGCCGGCATCCTCACGGAGTCCGATCTGCTGCACCAGCTGATGAGCGGCCGGGTCGACAAGGACACCGTGTGCGCCGAGGTCATGGAGCGCAAGGTGTCGACCGTGAGCACGCACGCGGGGTCGGGCGAGCTCCCGCGGATCTTCGAACGTGGCGAAGTTGCTATCGTCGTGGACGACCAGCGCCATGTTCTCGGGATCCTCACAAAAATGGACTTGATCGAGATGCTCGCAGCGCGCAAAAACCAGATGCCGTGAATCAAGACGAGAAGGATGGGTTGTGGGATCCGGTTGCGCGAGAGCCGGAATCCGAGGTGAGGGCCGAGCTGCCGGTGGCGAAGGTCGTCTCGATGCCGGCGCCAAAGCCGGCCGAGCCGCCGATGCCGTTCGAGAAGCTGCTGAAGCAGCTGATCTCGCAGCTCGAGGACGGCAACATCAACGCCGCGTTCGCGATCGAGGAGGACTGGCGGGAGGCGGGAGGCAAGGGCGTCGCGTCCGACAAGCAGTGGCAGCTCGTCCAGGAGCTGCTCGGCGTCGCGAGCGAGCTGCCGGTGCCGGTCGTCAAGGCGCTGGCGTTCGGCATCGCCGCGAACGACTTCACGGCGAGCTGGCCCGCGCTCGACGACTTCAAGAAGGCGGATCCGAAGGCGGCGAGTGCGGCGCACGGCCTGCTCGCGCTGCGTGCGCGCCGCCTGTTCGACGGCACCGCGAACAAGCTGTACACGGCGCCGCCGGCGCGCCCCGACTACTACGCGAACTACGTGCCGCCGTCGGTGACGCGGTCGAGCTCGGGGATGTCGGGCTGGCGCGTGGTGAGCCTCGGCGCGGTCGTGCTGTCCGCGATCCTGCGCATCGCGGCGAGCTCGTCGCACAGCTCGTACGAGTACAACTATCACCCGATCGAGCTGCCGCCGCTGCCGCAGTACGATCCGTCGCTCTACACGCCGCCGTCGTACGACCCGTCGCTCTACAGCGGCAGCTCGTACGGCAACTACGCGCTGCCGAACGTGCCGCCGGCGCCGGTGGCGATCGGCGTGGATGACACGCGCGAGACGCTGCTCGACGACATGATCAGCGAGGCGCAAAGCATGAACACGTACTCGCTCGTGCCCGACGCGGCGATCGACAAGGTGCAGGCGTTCGTCGATGCGGGTCTCGACGACCAGTGCCCGAAGATGAAGACGACGTTCGCGTCGCTCGCGAAGGTCAAGCCGGTCGCCGACGACGCCGAGAAGGCGACGGCGTTCAAGGAGCAGCTCGCCGCGATCAAGGCACGCCTGCCGATCGTGTGCGGCAAGAAGAAGCCGGCTACGACGAGGTAGGCAGCTCGAAGTAGAAGCGCGAACCCTTCCCGGGGGCGCTCGCGACGCCGATCCGGCCGCCGTGCGCCTCGACGATGTGGCGCGAGATGTAGAGGCCCAGGCCGTAGCCCTGGCTGTGCGCGCCGTGGCGGTAGCGCTCGAACATCTCGCGCGCGCTCTCGGCGGTCATGCCGGGGCCGGCGTCGAGCACCGAGATCCGCGCGAACCGCCGCACGACCTCGAGCCGCACGGTCACCGGCGCGGGTCCGCCGTGCTTGAGCGCGTTCGCGACGAGGTTCGACAGCACGCGCTCGATGCGCATCGGATCGCACAGCACGTTCGCCGGCGTCCTGATCTCGAGGTGGACGCGGCGGCGGTCGTGCGTCGACACCGCGCGCTCGAGCGCGCGATCGAGCAGGCGGGACATCGCGATCAGCTCGACGCGCAGCTCGAGCCGGCCCGCATCGTGGCAGCCGAGGTCGAGCAGATCCGAGATCAGGCGGTCGATGTACGCCGCGTTCAGCAGGATGCGCTCGAGGCCGTGACGCAGCTGCGGCGTCAGCGAGCGGCCGAGGCGCTCCTCGATCACCGTCGTCTCGAGCATGATGATCGAGAGCGGCGTCTTGACGTCGTGCGCGACGGCCGCGATGTCGTCATCGATGCCGTGCTTGCGGCGCGCCTCGCCGCGGACGTCGTTGCGCGTGCCCTTCGCGAGGTGCGGGCGCGCCGGCTCCTCGGGAGCGGGATCGGGATCGCGGCGCGGATCGACCGTCCGCCGTACGTCCTTCCCGGAATGCGTCGCGCGAGCCATACCCCAGCATCAGGATCCCCAGCCCGCCGTGCGATGTCACCCGCGAAGTTGTCACGCCAGGCGCGCAAGCACGCGATCGAGCAGTGAGGGATCTCCCGACCGTCCCGATCCGGACAGCGTAATGGCAGATAGCTTACCGTCGTCGATGACGGTGAAGACGCAGCCGCCCGCCGGATCCGCGACGCTCGCGAGCCGCGCCGGCGACGATACCGCGCACGCCGGCGGCGACGGCACATCGAGCTCGATGCGCGAGACGCAGCCGCGCCCGCCGAGCAGATCGACGAACGGCTCGAGCCACCGCGGCCTGCCGACGCCGAGCGCGCGCCGCTTCCACGCGAGCGGAGCGGGCGATGCACGCGCGGCCGCGAGCAGCATCGACGTGACGCCCTGACCACTCGCCTCGCGAGCGAGCGCGGCGCGCGCGCGAGCCGTGAACTCCGAAAGCGCCTCGGGCGTGCCGTCTGCAAACCGCACGCTGACGAGCGCGGGCACGACGCGACGCTTGCGGCGCTCGGGATCGTCGGGAGCGCCGGGCGCGACGGGGATCTGGATCGTCGGCGAGAACCGCGCGTCGGGGCGGCCGAGCGCGTGTAGCTCGCAGCCGAGCGCATAGGCGAGCGGCAGCGCGCGAATGCGGCGATCGAGCGGCCGCCACGCGACCTCGAGCGGCACGGCCTCCGCGACCGGTGCGGCGCGCAGGTGTGATGACGCGACCACGCCGCTTCGTGCCGCGAGCTCGCCGATGCGCGCCGCGAGCCGCGCGTGCGCGTAGCCATCGAGGATCATGTGGCACGTCGAGACGACGGCGAGCTCGCCGGCGCGGCCGAGGCCGAGCCACGGGCCACCGTCGGCCGTCCATGCGCGGCGATGACCGTGGCGCGCCGTCGCGAGCTCGTCGTCGCCGAGCGTGACGCACACGAACGGCGTCGCGGCCGCCGTGCGGCGCAGCGCCGGGTGGGTCTCGCCGCGCACGACCGCCGCGAGCGCGGCCGGCAGGGCAGGGTCGTCGAGCAGGCCGAGCCAGCACGCGTCGCCGATCGCGAACGCGACGGTGTCGAGCGCCGACGGCGATGCGACGGCTGCATCCGGGAGGCGCCGCACCGTCACGGCGAGCGGCTGATCCGGCAGCGTGCCCTCGAGCTCGCGGATCGCGGTGCGCGCGGCCTTCGCGAGCGCGATCGGATCGCGCGCCGGCGCGACGTGCCCGATGAACGTATCCGCGCCGGGCTCGGCATCCGAGACGACGTACGCGGCGCGCGGCTCCCACGGCAGCGCGGCACCGCCCGCGAGCAGCCACCACCGCGGATCGCGCAGCTCGGCCAGCGACCGCAGCTCGCCGTGCAGGGCGGCCGCGCGCCGCGCCCACGCGCGCATCACGACGGCCTCCACGCGCAGATCACGACGACCTCCGCGCGCACATCACGACAACCAAGGCGCGCATCACGACAGCTCCAGGACGTAGACCGGCTGCACGGGGTCGTCGCGATGCGCGTCGAGCCGCCAGCCGGCGGCGCGCGCGAGCCCGACGATGAGCGCGGCGTCGGGCGCCGTCTTCACGACGAGCGGGCCGAACGCGCGGCGCAGCAGCGCGCCGTCGATGTGGTCGGCGTGGTTCGCGATCCGGCGCGCCGACGCGTGCGGATCGAGCTCGACGATCACGAGCCGCGCGGCGACGCGCCGCAGCTCGCGCAGCACGGCGAGCCCATCACGAACGTGGCGGATCGACGACAAACAGATTGCGACATCGACGCAGCCGTCGCGCAGGGGGATCGCCTCGCCCTCGGCGCGCACCGTCGGCCGGAAGGCATGGCTCGGCTCGAGCTCGATCACGTGCAGTCCCGGGAACCTCGCGCGCGCCCGGGCCCCGAACGCCCCCGGCCCCGCGCCGACGTCGAGCAGGCGCCGTGCGCCGTCGAGGTCCAGCGTGTCGAGGAGGCGGTCGTCGAGGTCGCCGAAGGCAGGCCGCTCCGCCCTGGCGTAGCGCCGCGCGCTCGCACCCTCGAAGGGGTGCCGGTAGAGGACCCGGTCGAGCCAGGCGAGCGCCACGCCGTCAGCATAGGGTCCGCCCGTGCGAATCGCCACACGCGCGGGCAGCGCGCGGTGATACGGTCCGTCCCGATGCGCTTCTGTATCCTTGCGCTTGCCCTCGTCGCGTGTGGTGGAGACGACGGGACGAGCACTCCTTCGCAGTGCAACCCGCTCGGCGGCCAGGGCTGCCTGCTGCCGTGGCCGTCGATGGCCTACTACGACGGCTCGCACATCTCGATCCCCAAGACGGCGATGCCGACGAACGTCGACGGCATCACGGTCGACTCCGCGATCTTCGCGCGCTGGGACGGCTTCTCGCCGACCGGGCCGATGCTCGCCGAGTTCCCCAACGGCGTCTCCGGCGACAACCTGCCGTCGTTCAAGAACCCCGACGAGTCGCTCGCCGCGGACTCGCCGATCGTGCTGATCGATGTCGATACGGGCGAGCGCACGCCGTTCTTCGCCGAGATCGACCAGAACACGACCGACCCGACGAAGCGCGCGCTGATCATCCGCCCGCTTGCGCGCCTGCACGAGAAGTCGCACTACGCGGTCGCGCTGCGCAACACGCTCAAGGATAAAGACGGCATGCCGCTGCCGGTGTCGCCGGCGTTCGCGGCGCTGCGCGACGGCAAGTCGTTCTCGCAGCCGCTGTGGAAGAACCTGACCGCGAAGAGCAAGGCGATGTTCGACGCGTTCGCACAGGCCGGCGTCACCAAGGACGAGATGGTGCTCGCCTGGGACTTCCAGACCGCCTCCGACCAGTTCCTGCAGTCGGACCTGATGCACATGCGCGACGTCGCGATCCCCGCGATGGGCACCAACGGCGCGAACCTGACGTTCACGGCGACGGCGCAGCCGCCGATCGCCGGCATCTCCGCGAGCTACGTCGGCACGTTCAAGTCGCCCGGCTTCCTCAGCGACGGCGAGAACGACGACTCGATCTTCGTGCGCGGCGCCGACGGCCTGCCGATGCTGCAGGGCCTGCGCGACGCGCAGTTCGCCGCGCTGCTCCCCGACGCGAACCTGTGCCCGACCGTGCCGCGCCCGACCGTGATCTTCGGGCATGGCCTGTTCGGGTCCGCGAAGGACTACCTCAGCGACTCGTTCGTGCAGTCGATCGCGAAGACCTACTGCTTCAACATCATCGCCGGTGACTTCATCGGCCTGACGAGCCGGCAGCTCTCGCTCGCGCCGCTCGCCGTCAACGACATGAACAAGGGCAACGAGATCACCGAGAAGCTCGGCCAGTCGATCATCGACTTCATCGCGCTCGAGACCCTGACGCGCGGGCCGATGGGCACGCATCCCGAGTTCCAGCAGAACGGGATGAGCGTCATCGACACGAACAAGATCTTCTACGTCGGCGGCTCGCTCGGCGGGATCATGGGCAACACGTTCATGGCGTACGACCCGAACATCACGCGCGGCGTGCTCGCGGTGCCGGGCGGCGACTGGTCGCTCCTGTTCGAGCGCAGCAACGCGTGGCACCTGCTGATGGGCGCGGCGCAGGGCGCGTACCCCGATCCGGAGGTGTACCAGCTCAACCTCGCGTTCCTCGGCATGGGCATGGAACCGTACGATCCGATCACGACGGCCGCGCACGTCCTCCACGACCCGCTGCCGGGCGTGCCCGCGAAGACGATCCTCATCTGGTACACGATGGGCGACTGCCTCGTGACGAACATCTCGACCGAGCTCGTCGCGCGCACGATGGGCATCGACTTCCTGTCCCCGAACGTCAAGGACGTCTGGCACCTGACTCCGAAGGCCGGCCCGCTCGTCTCCGCCGTCAACGTGTTCAACGATCATCCGATGCCGCTGCCGCCCGAGACGAACGTCCCGCCGACCGAGGACAACGGCACGCACTCCGGCATCAACCGCAAGCCGGCCGCGCTCCGCTCCGTCGAGAAGTTCCTGCTCGAGGACACGATCGTGCAGACGTGCGGGCAGGGCTCGAACGGGTCGGGCGCGTCTGCCGCGTGCGACTGCGCGACCGGCGCCTGTAACTAGCCGGTCAGCGTCGCGGCGGCGGTCTCGAGCGCGGCCGCCATCGAGCGCGCGTCGGGCCAGCGCTGCGCCGGATCCTTCTCGAGCGCGCGCAGCAGGACGTCGTCGAGCGCCTTCGGCAGCGCCGGATCGAGGTGCGGCGCCAGCACGTTGACGTGCATGTCGATCAGGTCGAGGTCGTCGTCGGCGGAGAACGGCGGCGCACCCATCAGTAGCTCCCACAGGATCACGCCGATCGCGTAGAGATCGGCGCGCTGGTCGGTCGGATTGCCGAGCAGGCGCTCCGGCGCGATGTACGTCAGCGATCCGACGACGGTGCCCTGGAGCGTCAGCTTCGCGCTGCCCTCGAACGTCGCGAAGCCGAAGTCGATCAGCACGACGCGGTCGACCGGGCCCTGGCCGGGCTCGAGCATGATGTTCGCGGGCTTGAGATCCCGGTGCAGGATGCCCTGCGCGTGCACGGCATCGAGGCCCTGCAGCGCCTGCCACGCGTAGCTCGCCGCCCGCACCGGCGAGACCCGCCCGGCCTTGATGACGCCGCGCAGCGACTTGCCGCGCAGCAGCTCGACCGCGAGCCACGGCTCCTTCTTGTCGGTCAGGCCGCTGGCGAGCAGCGCCGCGACGTTGCGGTGCCGGATCTTCGCCTGGACCTCCGCCTCGCGCGCGAAGCGGGCCAGCACCACGGAATCGTTGACGTGCGTGTGCTTGACGACCTTGACCGCGCAGTACGCCTGCGTCTGGAGGTCCAGCGCCCGGTACACCTCGGCCATCGCCCCGCGGCCGATCAGCTCGTCGATCCGGAAGCGATCTCCGACGACCATTCCGATCCGGTTCGGCTCGGCCACGGCACCATATTACACCGTGCTATACGTCGGGCGTGCGCCACCTGGTCAGCATCGCCGACCTCGACGCCAAGGAAATCGTCGCGATCCTCGACCACGGCGATCGCTACTGGTCGCTCGCCGACGAGCCGATCAAGAAGCTGACCTCGCTTCGCGGCCGCACGGTGATGATCGTGATGTTCGAGAACTCGACGCGCACGCGGACGAGCTTCGAGCTCGCGGCGAAGCGACTCTCGGCCGAGGCGATCAACATCAGCGGGTCTTCCTCTTCGACGACGAAAGGCGAGACGCTCCTCGATACCGGCCGGAACCTCCAGGCCATGCATCCGGATGCGATCGTCGTGCGCCACGCGTTCGGCGGCGCCGCCGCGATGCTCGCGAAGACGGCGCGTTGCGCGGTCGTCAACGCCGGCGACGGCCAGCACGAGCACCCGACGCAGGCGCTGCTCGACGCCGCGACGATCCGCCGCCACCGCGGCAACATCGACGGCCTCGAGGTCGCGATCGTCGGCGACATCTCGCACTCGCGCGTCGCGCGCTCGAACATCCTCTGCCTGTCCAAGCTCGGCGCGCGGATCCGGCTCGTCGCCCCGTGGACGCTGCTGCCGCGCGGCATCGAGCTGATCGGCGGCGACCTCACGCGCGAGCGCGTGCGTCTGTGCCCGCGGCTCGAGGACGGCCTCGACGGCGCCGACGTCGTGATGATGCTGCGCGTCCAGCACGAGCGCTTCGACGGCGAGGCCCCGCGCTTCCCGAACACGCGCGAGCTGTCGCGTACGTTCGGTCTCTCGGAGCGCACGCTCGCCTACGCGAAGCCCGATGCGATCGTCATGCACCCCGGCCCGATCAACCGCGGCGTCGAGGTGTCGCCGCAGGTCGCCGACGGCCCGCGCGCCGTGATCCTCCAGCAGGTCAGCTGGGGCGTCGCGATCCGCATGGCGGTCCTCGAGCGCCTCATCCTGGGAGAGACAGCGTGAGCAACGCGCTCGCGGTTCACGGCATCGTCAAGAGGTTCGGCAACCACGTCGCGGTCGACGGCATCTCGTTCGAGGTCCCGCGCGGCGTCGTCTACGGGATCCTCGGCCCGAACGGCGCCGGCAAGTCGACGACGCTGCGCATGATCAACGACATCATCGCGCCCGACGCCGGCGAGATCACGATCCTCGACAAGCTGAAGCCGGGCGGCGATGCCGCGCGCCAGATCGGCTACCTGCCCGAGGAGCGCGGCCTCTACCCGAAGATGCGCGTGCTCGACATGCTCACGTTCATGGGCGAGCTGCGCGGCCTCTCCGGCAGCGAGGCGAAGAAGCGCGCCGGCCAGTGGCTCGATCGGCTCGGCCTCTCGCAGTGGGCAAAGAACAAGGTGCAGGACCTCTCCAAGGGCATGCAGCAGAAGGTCCAGTTCGCGACCGCGCTGATCCACGAGCCGGCGCTCGTGATCCTCGACGAGCCGTGGTCCGGCCTCGATCCGATCAACGCCGAGGTGCTCGCCGAGGTCGTCGAGGAGATCCGCAAGTCGGGCCGCACGGTGCTGTTCTCGACGCACGGCATGGAGCAGGCGGAGAAGGTCTGCGACGGCATCTGCATCATCGCCCGCGGCAAGAAGGTCCTCGACGGCAAGCTCAAGGACATCAAGCGGGCCGCGACCGCGGAGGGCCTCGTCGCGCTCGGGTTCTCCGACGACGCCGCGCGTGCCACGGCCGACCGCGTGCTCGCCGACAAGGCGCTCGTCGCCGACCAGCGTGCCCCGCGCCCGGGAGATGTCGCCGACTGCGAGGTCAAGCTCGCCGACGGCGTGGACGCGCAGAAGCTGCTCGCCGCGCTGCTCGGCGCCGGCGTCACGCTGCGCCGCTTCGAGCTCGTCACGCCGACGCTGCACCAGATCTTCGTCGAGAAGGTCGGCGCGACCGCTGCCGTCGCCGAGCGCCGCCCGGAGGATTCGCATGCGTGAGACGCTGGTCATCGCGAAGCGCGAGTTCATCGAGCGCGTGCGCACGAAGTGGTTCGTCGCGATGACGATCCTCGGGCCGATCCTGATGGTCGGCCTGATCCTGATCCCGGCGCTGCTCGCGGGGCGCGGCTCCGAGGGCGCGCGCATCGACATCATCGATCAGACGGGCAAGCTCGGCCCCGCGCTGGTCGCCGCGTTCGCGGCAAACGACGAGCACTGGAAGGGCGCCGTCGTCGATCCGGCGACCACCGACGATCACGAGCTCGAGCGGCTGCGCCACAAGGACATCAACGGCTTCATCCGCATCCCTGCCGACGGTCTCGGCAAGGGCGAGATCATCTATCGCGGCGACAACGCGACGAACCAGCAGGTCAACTTCACGCTGCGCGCCATCCTCACCGGTGCCATCTACACCGAGCGCGGCGCCGAGCGCGGCCTGACGCCGCCGCAGCTCGCAGAGATGCTCTCGCCGCCCACGGTGCGCGCGTTCCACACGACGGGCGCCACCGCGGGCGAGTCCGGCGGCGGCACGTTCATCCTCGGCTACATCATCGCGTTCATCCTCTACATGGTGATCACGCTGTACGGCGTCAACGTGCTGCGCAGCATCGTCACCGAGAAGTCGTCGCGCGTCGTCGAGCTGATGGTCGCGGCGAGCAAGCCGCGCTCGATGATGTCGGGCAAGATCCTCGGCGTCGGCGGCGCGGGCCTCGCGCAGGTCGCGGTGTGGTTCATCTTCGGCGGGATCGCGCTCGCGTATCGCGTCGAAATCCTGCAGGCGCTCGGCGCCGGCGCGAACGCGGCGACCGTGCTGCCGTCGCTGTCGCTGATCCAGGTCGCGGTGATCATCTCGTTCTTCGTGCTCGGCTACCTGTTCTACGCGTCGATGTACGCCGCGATCGGTGCCACCGTCTCGAGCGAGCAGGACAGCCAGCAGGCCGCGGTGCCGATCACGATGTTCCTCGTCATCGGCATGGTCTCGATGACGGCGATCACGGGCGACCCGCGCGGCAGCACGTCCGCGATCATGACGCTCGTGCCGTTCTGGTCGCCGATGCTGATGCCGCTGCGCTACATCCTCGGCGGTGCCACGCCGACCGAGGTCGCGATGTCGCTCGGCATCCTCGTCGTGACGACGGTGTTGATCGCGCGCGCGGCGGCGAAGATCTATCGCGTCGGCATCCTGATGTACGGCAAGCGCCCGGGCTTCGGCGAGCTGCTGCGCTGGCTGCGCTACTAGCGCGACCTCGTAACGGCGTGTTTCGGCGTGCTATGCGTCGGAGTTGACTGGAAATCACCCCGTCGAGACCGCTACAATTTTTTCATGCGTCGCCGGTGGGGAATCGCTCCGTTTCTCGCGCTGGTGCTGGCGGCACCGGCCGTGAACGGACAGCCCGCGCCCGATGCGGTGGCGGCGGCCGCGCCTGCGCTCGAGCCAGGCAGTACGGCGCCCGCGCAAGCGATCGTGTACGGCGCGATGCCGGGCGGCATTCATGTCGCGACGGCGGAGACGCTCGCGAAGGGCGTCGCCGAGATCTCGACGCTGTCGGGCCTCGGGCGGCGCAGCGGGTTGCTCGGCAAGGAGCACAAGTTCAACCGCGCGATCGGCGATCTCGCGTTCGCGTATGGCGTGACGGATCTCGTGTCGATCGGGCTGTCGCTCGACGGGCGCTACGACAAGCACTGGGGCCTCGCGCCCAGCGGCGACGACGGCTACGTCGGCGATCCGCACGTCAATGTTCGCGTGGCGAAGGCCGTCGGCGCGAATCACTTCGGCGGGCAGCTCGGCATCTGGGTGCCGGGCAAGGACGCGCCGAGCATCGCGGCGAGCGCGATCAGCGTCGACGTGCGTGGCCTCGTGTCGATCCCGGCGGGGCCGGGGCTCTTGAGCGTCGAGGCCGGGTTCCGGCTCGACAACAGCGCGAACAGCGTCGACAACCTGATGCGGCTGTCGCTGCAGGATCGCGTGTCGCTCGGCGTCAGCGACTATAACGCGGCGTTCGGCGGCGCGCACCTGCAGTTTCCGGCGGGCAAGGCGTGGGTCAGCGTCGAGGGCTCGCTCGAGGCGTTCCTCGGCTCGCCGCCGGCGGCGGATGCGAAGCTCGAGGAGGGCATGCTCGTGCTGCGCGGCGGTGCGACCGCCGGCTACCACCTCGACCCGGTGTGGAGCGCGGTCGCGTGGCTCGAGGCGGCGAAGGTGCCCGGCGTGCAGGCGAGCCAGATCGCGGCGGCGAACATCCCGCTGATCCCGTACGAACCGGCCTTCACCGGTGGCCTCGGGATCGAGGCGCGCTTCGGCGGCCCGAGGGCGACGTACATCGAGAAGGACTGCCACAAGCACGACCCGCCGGACTGCCCGGCGGTGAAGGCGCCGCTGCTCGCGGAGCTCAGCGGCAAGGTCGTCGACGAGGCGGGCAAGCCCGTCGTCGGCGCGAAGGTCACGTTCACGCTGAAGAGCTCGCAGGTGCCCGCGACGGCGACCGATGCGAGCGGCACGTGGAAGGCGAGCGGTGTGCCCGTCGGCTCGACGGTCGACGGCAAGCCGACGATCGAGGAGCCCGCGATCGAGGTCGCGGTCGATGTCGACGGCAAGAAGCCGGGCAAGACGACGATCAACGTCACGGCGGGCGGCGCGATCACGGTGCCGCCGATCCAGCTCGAGCCGGCGCTGCCGCCGGGGCAGATCAAGGGCGTCGTGCGCAGCCAGGCAGGCAAGCCGATCGGCGGCGCGACGATCACGGCCGGCGATAAGTCGACGACGACCTCCGCGGACGGTACGTTCGTGCTCGACCTGCCGCCCGGTCAGTACAAGGTGACGGCGAAGAGCGGCGGCTCGGCGCAGGAGCTCGACGTCACGATCGATCCCAACGGCGTGGCGCTCAAGGAATTCGTCCTCAAGAAGTGACATGAGCCTCCGCGTCCTTGCCTTGCTCGTGCTCGCGGTCCTCGTGGGCTGCAAGTCGAAGAACGCGATCGCGACACTCGAGAAGGCGGACGGCCCCGTCGAGCGGCAGGAGGGCGACAAGCCGTGGAGCGGCGCGAAGGTCGGCGCGAAGTACTACCTCGGAGATGCGGCGCGCACGGCCGATGGCGGCGCTCAGCTGTCGCTCGCGGGCAACGCGCGGATCGCGATGCAGCCGCACACGATCCTGCGGTTCGGAGCGGGGAAGGGCGGCAGCGCGCAGATCGGCGTCGAGCTCGGCACGATCGACCTCGTCGGCTCCGGCAGCTACAAGCTCGATATCGGCGACGTCCAGCTGAAGGACAACGGCGCGATCCGCGTCACCGCGAAGGGCAAGGGCGAGAGCACGATCGAGCTGACGGTCGGCGCCGCGCAGTTCACGTCGATCGACGGCAAGCCGGTCGACCTCGAGGTCGGCAAGGTGCTCCAGCTCGGCATCGGGCCGATCGAGGTCGTGCGCGATGCGGGTGTCGATGCGGCCGTCGCGGTCGATGCGGGCGCGCCCGATGCGCCGGTCGAGGTCGGCGGCGAGACGCAGGTCCAGATCACCGGCCGGAAGGCGGAGATCCAGAAGCCGGGCGAGACGAGGTGGTCGCCGCTGCCGGCCGGTGCGGGCTCGCTGCCGAAGGGCACGAAGCTGCGGCTCGGCGCGGGCACGACGGCGAGGCTCGTCGCGAACACGACGACGCTCGAGCTCGCCGGCGGCTCGCGCATCACGATCGGCGACGATCTCGTGTTTGGCCTCGAGGTCGGGACGGGCAAGGCGAGCGTGCCGGCGTCGCAGCAGGGCAAGGTCGGCGTGCCCGGCGGCAGCGTGTCGCTCGCGGGAACACCGACGAGCCCCGCCGAGGCGAAGATCGACGTCAACGCCAAGGGCGAGGCGAAGGTCACGATGCTGCGCGGCGGCGGCAAGCTCGACGGCACCGGCGGCTCCGCGCTCGATCTCGCACGCGGCGAGAGCGCGTCGCTCGCGAAGGCAGGCGCGATCCATCCGATCGAGGCGATCCCGAGCTACTACGACCTGAAGGTCACCGTCGGCGAGCTCGGGATGTTCACGATCCACGATCCGAAGGGCGCGACGGCCGTGAAGTTCGACTTCGGCGGCAAGTGCCCGGGCGGCGGCGTGATCGAGATGGGTCACGATCCGAAGTTCCGCGAGTCGCGCATCAGCGGCGGCAAGGACTCTGCAAATCTCCTGGCGACGCCGGGCGGCGTGTGGTTCTACCGCCTGCGCTGCTCGACGGGCGCCAGCGAGGGCGCGGCGGTCGGCTCGGGCCGGTTCACGGTCGTCCGCGACGATGGCCGCCGACCGTTGCCGAAGGAGCCGCCGCACTTCCCGATCGACACCGACGGCCGCACGTATCGCACCGGCTATCAGTCGCAGATCCCGAACCTGAAGATCAACACGCCGAACCTCGGCGCCGGCACGTACACGCTGCACCTCGCGACCGGCGGCACCGAGCAGACGTTCGACAGCACGAAGCCGTTGTTCGACGTGCCCGGCACGAAGCTCAAGGAAGGCACGTTCACGTACTGGGTCGAGCATGGCGCTCAGAAGAGCAAGATCTCGACGTTGATCCTCGAGTTCGATCAGAAGGCGGCGCAGGTCTACATCGAGGCGCCCGCGAACGGCGCGCCGTGGACCGGCGACATCGACATCCGCGGCGCGACGCTGCCCGGCTGGACGGCGAAGTACGACGTCAACGAGCTGCCCGTCGACAGCAAGAACCGCTTCCACGCGACGGTGCAGGCGCCCCCGGAGGCGAAGGCGCTCGCGATTCGCCTCTCGCACCCGAAGCTCGGCACGCACTTCTACCTGCGGCGCGGCGCGAAGTAGCGCGCGAGCTGCGCGCCACGCAAGAACGGTGGGGCGCTGCGCCTCGACGCAGTGCCGTGCACTCATTGCGGACGAGAATCGCTGTAAGCGCCGGCACGCGAAGCGAATTCTCCGAAAAGCTCCCGATTGTATGGGTATCAAGTGTCGTGAGAGCCTCTCGGAGATGAGGGTACTTGCCATTGCGCTAGCACTGTCCGCGTGCACGGGAAAGGTGGGTCCGGGATCGGGAGGTGGCGGCGATCAGCCCGACGGCGGCGGCGGCGGCGGCGGCGGCGGCGGCACGACCGATGGCCCGCCGTTCTCGAAGAACACCGGGCCGTACTTCACGACGTCGATGTTCTTCAACCGCGACGTCTCGGCGTCGCCGGTGTCGAGCAAGAGCAGCTCGATCATCTCGGCGCTGCGCGCGGCCGGTGGCTGGGGCAACGGCGACAAGATGCAGATCGACTTCGACCTCGACGTGCTGACCGCGGACGCGTCGACGCCGATGAAGACGTTCACGCCGACCGGCGACTTCTACACGCCCGACTGCGATCACGTCGCGATGCCGGTGCCGACCGGCGGCAACGTCGAAGGCGAGACCGGCTACGCGTGCACGGGCGACGGCGACTGCCACCTGCTCGTCTACGACGCGCCGATGCAGAAGCTGTACGAGATGTGGCGCGCGAACATCACGTCGACGTTCCAGGGCGGCTGCCTCGCCGTGTGGAACACGAACATGACGTACACCGATACGCTGCGCGGCGATCAGTGCACGAGCGCCGACGCCGCCGGCTATCCGATCGCGCCGCTGTTGTTCACGGCCGACGAGGTCAAGGCCGGCCACATCGACCACGCGATCCGCTTCATCCTGCCGAACGATCGCGTCCGCGAGGGCTACACGCGCCCGGCAACGCACGGCACGAACACGACCGGTGGCACGAACGCGCCGCCGTATGGCGTCCACCTGCGGCTGCGCGCCGACTACCCGATCGCGTCGCTGCCGAGCGAGGGCGCCCGCGTCGTCGCCCGCGCGATGCAGAAGTACGGCATGTATCACGCCGACGGCGGGAACATCGCGCTGACCGCCCAGAGCGATCGTCACACGACGGCGAAGTGGGCGGGTTTGCTCGGTGCGAACGACCTCGCCGCCCTCAAGGTCGAGGACTTCGAGGTGATCGATCATGGTGCGATGATCACGCTGACGAGCGACTGCACGCGCTAGTATGCGCGGGTGCGCTGGCTCACCAGAGCCGTCTCGATCGTGGTCTTCGTCGCCCTCGCGGCGACGCTGCTGCTGATCATTCGCTCGCGCATGCCGGCGACGCACGTCGGCCAGCGCTTCCGCACGTGGGCGCTGTTCCGCGATGCCTCGCGGCTCGCGACCGGCTCGCCCGTGATGATCGCGGGCGTGCGCGTCGGCGAGGTGAGCGATCTGACGATCGCGGGCGACCTCGCGCGCATCGACATGAAGCTCGTCGACGACGTCCACATCCCCGAGGACTCGTGGATCACGAAGAAGGCGGAGTCGGCGTTCGGCGACAGCTACCTCGAGATCATCCCGACCGGCGGAGACGAGGGCGCTCCGACCGCGCGCATGCTGAAGTCCGGCGAACGCATCACGCACGTCATCGAGGGCTCGTCGACGGACAGCGCGCTGCGCGCGATCGCGCAGACGATGCCGAAGATCGACAAGGGTCTCGACAAGGTCCACGACGTCGCGCTGACCGGCCGCGACTGGGTCCACGGCACGCTCGAGGACCGCGTCGCGGGCATGGATCACTGGCTCGACGAAGGACACATCGATCAGCCGCTCGAGGCCGCCGATCACGCGATGGTGCGGCTCGAGACCGGCACGACGCGCGCCGCCGACGCGGTCCACGGCGCCGACATCAACGGCACGTTCGAGCAGATCGACCAGGCGGTCGCGAAGGCGCGCAAGCAGATGGCGTCGCTCAAGACCGGCCTGCACGACGGCCTGACCTCGGCGCGCGAGGGCATGGATCGCGTCGATCCGCAGATCCAGGAGGCCGCCGACATCATGGAGGCGATCAACGAGGGCAGCGGCGAGGACTGGAAGGGCACGCTCGGCCGCATGGTCAACAAGCCGCAGCTCGCCGACGACATCGAGGACGCGACCGACTCGCTGCGCGACGGGACCGCGAGCTTCAACCGCTTCAAGGCGTACCTGGGCCTGCGCGCCGAGTACAACATCTTCTCCGGCATCCCCCGCGTCTACCTGACCGCCGAGATCCGCTCGCGCAGCGACAAGTTCTATCTCGTCGAGCTCGAGAAGGGCGGCCTCGGCGCGTACCCGTCCGACCAGCTCTCCGACGTCGCGGGTGCGCCGCAGTACCAGCGCTACCAGCAGATCCGCGACTCGCTGCGCTTCACGGCGCAGTTCGGCAAGCAGTTCGGCTGGTTCCAGATCCGCGGCGGCGTCAAGGAGTCGACGTTCGGCGCCGGCGCCGACATCCTCGCCGGCCGCCTCAAGATCTCGACCGACGTGTTCGGCGCGTTCGATCGCACGCCGCGCCTGAAGATCACGGCCGCGTTCGAGGTGCTCCGCTCGGCGTACATCATCGCCGGCATCGACGACGCGCTGAACGACCCGGGCTATCTGCAGATCGTGACGGGCAACACCGAGGTGCCGAAGCAGTTCGACACGCTGCGCTTCGGCCGCGACTACTTCCTCGGCGGCACGCTGTACTTCACCGACGAGGATCTCGCGACGATGATCCGCGTCTACGGCGCGCTGCTCGTCTCGCTGCTGTGACTTTGCCGGGGATTTCCCGATCGCGCGTGTTAGGGTCCCCGCATGCGTAGGTCGCTCGCTGTCGCCGCCGCTGCCGTGCTCGCCGCCGTCTTCGCCGCGTGCGGAGATGATGGTGGCCGCCACACGCCGGACGCGACGGCGGATGCGCCGATCGACTCTCCCGCCGGCAGCGCCCGCGCGTTCGCGCAGCTCGATCCGAGCCCGCCCGATCGCAAGCTCGAGCTCGGCGTGCTCGTGCTCAGCTTTGCCGTCGTCATCGGTCCGGTCGCGCTCCGCCGGCGCGTCGCGTAAGCGATGCAGCGCTGGCTGCTGCCGCTCGCCGGCCTCGCGCTGTGGCTCGTGCTCGCCGTGCAGGCCTGGCTAGCGCCGGTGCTGCTCGACGACTGGTTCGCGCTGCGCTACTGGCGCGACCACGCGTACGGCGCCGGGTCGCTCGCGCTGTACTGGTGGCACAACTACTTCCACTACAACCCGCGGATCGGCGATGTGCTGCTCGCCGTCGTCGACGGGCCACGCGCCGTCCACCTCGTCCTGACACCGCTCGTCGAGCTCGCGGCGCTGGTCGTCGCGTTCGTGATCGCGTTCGGGCGGTGGCCGCGCCGCGACGTGCGCGACGTGCAGCTCCTGCTGTTCATGCAGGTGATGATCTGGCTCGTGATCCCGATCCCGGGGATCCTCTACTTCTACCGGCCGTTCGCGACGAACTACGTGTGGGCGTTCACGCTGACGCTCGCGCTGTTCGTGCCGTATCGCCTCGCACGCGCGGGCGCACCGCGGCGCGCGTGGGCCGTGCCCGTGATGCTCGGGCTCGGCTGGGCGGCCGGCATGTGCAACGAGCACACGGGCCCGACCGCGATGGTCGCGCTCGCGGCGATCGTATACGCGGCGTGGCGCGGTGGGCGCCTGCGCGCGTGGATGCTCGCCGGGCTCGGTGGGCTGTGTGTCGGCTATCCGATGCTGTTCTTCGCGCCCGGGCAGCGCGCGCGCTACAGCGGCCTGGCGATGCGCGAGACGCCGGCGCGCCTGCTCGCGGAGCGCGGCATCACCGGCTGCGCGCACATCGCGCTCGACTTCTTGTGGGAGGCGCGGCTCGGGATCCTGATCGTCGTCGCGGCGCTCGTGCGCTACGCGGTCGTGCGGCGGAGCTGGCCGCGGTTCCCGCGCGAGGTGACGCGGACGTCCGCCGTGTTCGCGGTCACGGCGTTGACGATCGTCGCGACGCTGTTCGCCTCGCCGATGACGACGGATCGCGTGCTCTACGCACCGGGCATGCTGCTCGTGATCGCGGCGGTGCCGTTCGCCGAGGTCGTGTTCCGCGAGGGCAGCGTGCGCGCGCTCGTCACGGCCGCGTGTGCGCTGCTGTTCGCGTATCACGTCGTGCGGTTCGTGACGGTGTACGCGTCGGTGAAGGCCGACAATGACGATCGCATCGCGCGCCTCGCGTCTGCCCACACGCCGCCGCGGCTGCCGGCGTACGACGAGGCCGTGCGCTCGCGCTGGACGCTTGGCGACGACTTCGCGATGTATCCGTGGCTTGCCGAGTACGTCGAGAGCGAGCTGTACGACCTCGGGCCGGGCCGGTATCGCGTCGCGCGCACGTACGACCCGCCGCTCGCCGAGCGCCCGCGCCTCCGCGATATCCCGACGTACCGGCAGTGGATCGGCAGCGTGCTCGTCCGCGCGCGCGTCGCCGCGCAGCTCGCACCGATCGACGGCCACCGGCTCACGCGCTTCGCGATCGGCGCGCTCGGGCTCCCCGTGCCATGGCGCGTGCTCGTCACCGAGTGGACCGCTGCCGCCGGGTGGCGCACGGTCGTCGGCACGCCGCACGACGACATGCGCGGGCACTTCGTGCGCGTCGACGCCGCGACGCTGCCACCCGGGCCGCTCGCGATGTACATGCTCGGCTGCGATACCGTCGCACGCGTCAACCCCGTGCCCGATGGCGCCGCGCTGCTGCTACCCGTCGACGAGAGCGTCTGCCGCGGCGAGTTCCTCGCGCTCGCGTGCGAGCCCGACCGCTGCTGGATCGCCGGCTGGTACTAGCCGCGTACTAGCCGCCGGCGAGTGGCGCGAGCAGGTAGATCTCGTCGCCGTCGGCGAGCACGCGCTCGGCGTTCTCGGTGAACGGGCAGCGCTCGCCGTTGAGCATCATCGTGTCGGTCAGGTGCGGCGAGTGGTCGAGCGCCTCGCGCAGCGGCACACCGGCCGCCTCCGCCTTCTCGACGAGCTGGCCGAGCGTCGTGCCGGCGGGGACACGCATGTGCTCGTCGACATCGCGCCACGCATCCCCGATGCGACCCCGGATCAGCACGTGGACGCGCACGTGCGGGCCACGAAGTCGATCGAAGATTCCCATCAGCGCGTGTAGCCCTCGAGCAGCTCCGCCATCCCGAGCGCCTCGGCGTGGGCCTTGTCGACAGCGCCGGTCTGCGTGTCCCAGTGCATCGCCTTGTAGTAGTCGTCCTTGAGGACGGGCAGCGACACCTTGATGCCCTTGAGCGGACCGGCGGTGAGGTTGCCGTCGCCCTCGCCGAGCATGCGAGGGTGCGGCGCGAAGTCGGCCGGCTTGATGCCCTCGCGGCGGTTGAACGCGGCGCGCAGGTTCTGGATGCGCTCGCCGCACAGCAGCAGATCCTTCTCGGTCACGTTCCAGCCGGTCGCGGCGTTGACGAGCTCCGTCCACGGCAGCGAGCCGGTCAGCATCGTGAACATGCACAGCCCGAGGCCGTTCATCGCCTGGTGCGCGTTCGAGAACAGCGCCTGCGCCGTGCCCTTGCCGGCGTCGCTCTTCCACTTCGTGTTCCAGTCCTTCTTGTCGGCCGCGTGCGGCAGCGAGAAGCCGACGCCGAACGTCTCGTTCCAGCTCGCCGATCCCGACGTGTGGCGGCCGGGCGTGGGATCCGCGATGTACGCCACGCCCATCAGCGACGTGAACCGGCTGTCGTGATACGCGGGCTCGCTGCCGTGGATGTGCACGGCGAACGCCTCGCTGCCCTTGCCGACGTGCTCGGCCGCGCGCTGCACGCCGTTGCCGAGCCACGCCCCGCAGCCTTCTCCCGTGCCGATCTTGATCGTCAGCGCGAGCGCGCCTTCACCGTTGCCCCAGCGCATGTCGATGCCGTCGAGATCGGCCGCGGACAGGAGGCCCTTCTCGACGGCCTCGCACACCCAGCCGAGCGTCATCGACGAGCTCACCGCATCGATGCCGAGGCGGTTGCACGCATCGTGGCACGCGGTGACGAGCTCGATGTCGTCGTTCAAGAGATTCGCGCCAAAGCCGACGATCGTCTCGAAGTCGGGCCGCCGGACGTCGCTCAGGCCCTTCGACTTCACCTTGACGATGCCCTTGCACGGCATCGGGCAGTCGCCGCAGCTGAGCTTCTTCGTGACGTACTTGTCGACGACGGCGCCGTCGAGCTTCATCGCCCGCTTCGCGAGCGGGAAGTCGCGCGCGCCGACGCCGGTCCAGTTCTTGATCGGTGCGTCGCCATTCTCGATGCTGAGCGCGACTGCCGCGGTGGTGCCGCGCTGCGACCACAGCCGGCGCATCGACGCGGTCGGCGACTGCAGCTTGGCGCCCAGCTTCGTCATCAGCCGGTACATCCAGGCGAGCCAGCCCTTCGGCTTGCCGAAGTACGCGAAGATCCGCGCGATGATCCCGAGGTCCTTCTTGTACTCGTCCGTGATCCCCTTGCAGACCTTCTTGAGCTCGTCCGGCCGCGCGACCGGCACCTCGCCCGTGCCCGCGACGACGATCGCCTTCAGGTTCTTGCTGCCGTAGATCGCGCCGAAGCCCTGGCGCCCGAACGCGTGATAGCGGTCGTTCATCACGCTCGCGATGCGCAGCTGCTTCTCGCCTGCCGGCCCGATCGCCGACACGCCGACATCGCGCTTGCCGCCGAACTGCGCCTTGAGCGCGTCGAACACCTGCGGGATCTCCTGGCCCCACAGCTCGCCGGCCGGCTCGAAGCTGACGTCGCCGTCGCGGATCACGAGCAGCGTCGGCTCCGCGGCCTTCCCGCGCACGACGACCGCGTCGTACCCGGCCTTGCGCAGGTGAATGCACACGCTGCCGCCCGAGTTCGAATCCCCCCATGTGTTCGTCAGCGGCGACTTGCCGACGATCTGGATGCGTCCCGAGAACGGCGAGTGCAGGCCGGTCAAGAGGCCCGCGCACAGCGCGAAGCACGCCTCGGGCGCGAGCGCATCCGCGCCCGCCGGAAAGTGCTTCCACATCAGCCACGCGCCGAGCCCGTACCCGCCGAGGTAGTCGCGATAGACCTGCGGGTCGATCGTCTGGACCTCGTGCGTCTTCGCCGTCAGGTCGACGAACAGCACGCGCCCGTGAAACCCCTTGTGCACCGCGGCCAGCGCTTCGCCCATGGCGCGCAGCATAGCAGCTGCCTAGCGGAGCAGCAGGGCGTCGCCTTCGACCGCGACCGCCGGCTCGAGCGCGGGATCGAAGCGCTCGGCGAGCAGTGTTCGGCCGCCCGGCGCCTCGACGGTGTCGCCTGGCTCGATGCGCTCGCCGGTCGCGAGCGTCTGGGCGATGTCGCGCAGCAGCAGCGCGGCCTCGGTGGCGGTCTCCGGCGGGATGCCGAGCAGCACGATGTCGGGGCGGCCGAACTTGCGCAGGCCGAGCGACCAGGCGGCCATCGTGCCGCCGGCGGTCTCGTCGAAGAACAGCGTGACCTCGTGCATGACGTCGAAGCCGCGGTCGGGCGAGAGCGCGGCGATGTCGCTGCCGAGGTGCGCGCGTGCGGCGTAGACGTCGATCACGACGGCCGCGCCTTCCTCGCACACGCACTTCGCGAGCGCCCACGCGGCCTGGACGTGGCCGAGGTCGTCGGGGTCGTCGAGCTGGGCCTCGATCACGTACGCGTGCTCGGCGGCGAGCGCGGTCGCGGCGGCCTCGGGGCCGAGGTCGGAGGCGATCAGGTCGGCGAACGGCGCGACGACGTGCTCGCTGAACCAGGCCGGGTCGTCGGCGCGATCGCGCGCGACGAGGGCGACCGCGTCGGGGCCGTCGCCTTCGTCGGGCATGCCGTGGCGCGTGCGCGAGACGGGCAGGGGATCGGGGAGCTTGGCCGAGGAGAGCGCGATCAGGGCGATCTCGCCCGCGCCGCCGCCGACGACGTAGTGGTCTCTGCGCCAGAGATTGGCCACGCTAGTTGTCGTCCGCGTACATCGCTTCGATCTCGCGCGCGTACTTCTGCGCGATGACCTTGCGCTTGAGCTTCATCGTCGGGGTGAGCTCGCCGGTATCGATGCCGAACGGGCGGTCGAGGATCGCGAACTTCTTGACCTGCTCGACGCGCGCCAGCGACTTGTTGACCTCGTCGATCTTGGCCTGGATCGTCGAGTGGAGCTGCTCGCTCGGGACCTTGGCGGCGGCGGTGGGCTCGAGCGTGACGAGCGCGGTGAGGTACTTGCGGCGGTCGCCGATCACGACGGCCTCGCCGACGAGCGGCAGCTCCTTGATCGCGGCCTCGATGTTCTTCGGCGCGATGTTCTTGCCGCCCGCGGTGATGATGATCTCCTTCTTGCGGCCGGTGATCGAGAGGAAACCCTCGTGGTCGAAGGCACCCAGGTCGCCGGTCGCGAGCCAGCCGTCGCGCAGCGTGTCGGCGGTGGCCTCGGGCTCCTTGTAGTAGCCGAGGAAGACGTGCGGGCCGCGTACGAGGATCTCGCCGTCCTCGGCGATCCTGACCTCGATGCCCGGGATCGGCGGACCGACGGTGCCGATCTTCGTGCGACCCGTCAGATTCACGCTCGTCGGGCCGGAGTCCTCGGACTGGCCGTAGATCTCGTGGATCGGGAGGTCGAGGCTCGAGAAGAACCTCAGCACGTCGGGCGCGATCGGCGCGGCGCCGGAGAACAGCTCGCGCGCGCGGTCGAAGCCGATCGCCAGCTTGATCTTCGAGATGACGAGCTTGTCGGCGAGCCGGTACTGCAGCTCGAGCGACCTCGGCAGCGGCTGGCCGCGGTCGCGCAGCGCGTTGACGCGCGCACACACGCCGCGGGCCCAGTCGAGCAGCCGCTTCTTGACGCCGGTCGCATCCGCCATCTTCGCGGTCATCGCGGCGTGGAACTTCTCCCAGATGCGCGGCACGCCGAAGAACACGGTCGGCCGGCAGTCCTTGAGGTTCTCCGGCACCTTCTCGATCGACTCGGCGAAGTAGACGGTGCTGCCCATCGTCGCGGGCATGTGGATCGTGCACATCTGCTCGGCGATGTGCGAGAGCGGCAGGTACGACAGCGAGACGTCGCCTTCGGGGCGTCCGCCGAGATCGATCAGCGTGCGCGCCGTCCACGCGAGGTTGCCGTGCGAGAGCATGACGCCCTTGGGCGGGCCAGTCGTGCCGCTCGTGTAGATCAGCGTCGCGAGGTCGGCCTGCTCGATCGAATCGATGCGCGCGTCGAGCTCGGCGTCGGTGACGCCCGCCGACTTCGCCATCAGATCGTCCCAGCTCATCACGTCGCGGTCGGCCGTGGTCGCACCGCGCATCATCACGATCGCCTTGAGGTGCGGCAGCCGATCGCGCGTCGCCTTCACCTTCGCGAGCTGGTCGGCATTCTCGACGAGCACGACGAGCGACTCGCTGTGATGAACGATGTAGTGGACTTCTTCCGCCGAGCACGTCGTGTAGATACCGGCGGGACAGCCTCCGGCCATCATCGCCGCGTGATCGAAGATCACCCACTCGGGCCGGTTGAAGCCGAGGATCGAGACCTTGCCGCCGCGCGACAGGCCGAGCGCCATCAGCGCGCGTGCACACGTGCGGACCTGCTCGGCGAAGGCGCGCCACGTCGTCGGCTGCCAGCGCCCGGAGACCTTGGCCTGGTACGCGATCGTCGACGGCTTCTGAGCCGCCTGACGGAGCAACCGGTGCGGGATGGTGTCCTTCACGTCACTTCGCGAAGTACGTGGTCGAGCGCTTCTTACCCTTGGTCTTGATCACGCCGTCCGCGACGAGCTTGCGGATCGGCAGCGCGAGATCCTTCGTCGACGTGCCGAGCTCCTTGTTGATCTGCTCGATGCGCAGACCGGGGTGCTTCGACACGAACGACACGAACTGCGTCGAGATCTGCTCGAGGTCCGACGCCGTGCGCTTCGCACCGCGACCACGACCGCCGCCGCCGAGGCGGAGCGCTGCGCCGCGACCACCGCGCACGCCAGCGTGCCCGAGCGACTTCTCGATCATCTCGAAGGCCGCGCGCCGCGCGAGCTCGGTGATCTGCGAAACGAAGCCTTGGACCACGCGGTCCATCTCTGTCTGGAAATCGCTCATGTGGGCCGCCACGCTAATAGCGGATTAGCGGTGACACAAGGACTATTGTGCTGCAAACACCGGCGTGACGTCCGAAAGTGTCGTGTAGACGACGGGACCCAGATCCTTTGTGTGGAGGTGCAGCTCTTCATAGCTGAAGAAGTCTGTCAGCCGCCGCTCGTCGATTCCCCCGAGGTTCGTCGACGGGTGGAAGCCCATCATCAGCGTCTTCGGCTTCGCGAGCGCCTTGCCGTCCCAGTTCGCGTCGAAGATGCCGTCGATCTCGTCGGCACGCGTGTAGTCGATCATCGCGCCGTTATCGGGCACTTCCAGCATGTTGAGCGGCGTGCCGGATGCGCCGAGCACGTCCGTCGTCGTCGGCATGTACGGCTGGCTCGTGTCGTTGATCGGGCCCCAGTGCGCCATCGTCCAGTCGTAGATGTTGCTGCCTCGCCACTCCTCGATCCGTGCCCAGTTCAATGCGGACGTATCTGCAATGAATCCCTTATCATTCAATGCAAGGAAGGTGTTCAGATCAGCAGTCCAGCCGCCGGCGCGAAAAGTTTGCGGGTGTCCGAGCCCCTTGGCCTGGAAGATGTCGATCGCGTGCTGGAGCAGCATCGCCATCGGGTCGCGCTGGTAGGCCTCGAGCCGGATCGTGTAGCCCGACAGGTCGTTGCCGTCGGCGTTGACGTCCGACGCGTTCGTGATGCACGTGAGCCCCGCGTCCTCGACGAAGTTGCAGTACGGGTGGATGTGCAACCCGATCTCGTCGTTGAACATCGTTTTCTGCGACAGGATCCACTGCGTCAGCGCCGCCTGCCGGTCCGGCGTCACCATCGGATCGGTGTACGTGTAGGGCGCCCAGAAATGGGTGATTCGCATTCCGGGATGCTGCGCGTGCAGGTCATTGATCCAGGCGATCGTCGCGTCGCCCGGGTCGGAAAAATCGTAATCGGTGGTGACGAGCACGTAGTACGCGGCCGACCGATGGAGCGGCAGCACGGCAAAGCCGGTCGACGCACCGTTGGCGGAGTACACGACATCGGTATCGCCGACGATGTCCGCGATCGAGACCTGCATCGAGAACGTGCCGTCGTGCGCCTTCATCCGCACCGGCGGATGGTTGCCGACGTACGCATCGATGAAGCTCGTGCCCGACGGCGCCGTGATCGACACCGTCATCATGTCCTCGGCCGACGTCAGCGCGTCGCCGAGCATGTACCAGCTCTTCGCGCCCTCGAACGTGTACGCCGGATCGTTCTGGTCGGGCGCCATCGGCCGATCCGGATCGGGCGCGGGGTTGCTGCTGCTGCACGCTGCGACCAGAAGGACTGCCATCCACGTCCGCATGGCGCGGACCCTATCACGGCCGCCGAGCCGGCCGGCCGTGATAGTTTGCGCAGCGATGAGGCTCTTCGCCCTCGCATTTCTCGTCGCATGCGGCGGCGCCAACGCCGACCAGCCGCTGACGGTCCCGCTCGGCCTGACGCACAAGCAAGCGGAGTCCGAGCTGCACGCGCACCAGTTCTGCCACGCGCAGGGCCAGCTGCCGCAGACGCACGAGATGTATCCGCGCTGCGATCGCACGGCGGCCGAGCTCGGCGACGCGTGGGTCACCGCGACGTTCGACGGCGATCGCCTCGTCGAGCTGCGCCGCTGGGAGCGCTACGGCGACGACGATCACGCGGTCGCGCGGTGGAACGAGCTCGTCGCGGCGCGCAGCAAGACCTCCACGCCGAGCGACGAGGCCGTCCACGCGCTCGAGGAGAAGGGCCTCGCCGAGCCCGGGACGAAGACCGTCAAGGCATTTCGCGACAAGGACGGCACCGTCGTCGGCGTGTACCTGCTGACTCCGCAGCCGCCGCAGAATGCGAATGTGCTCGAGAAGATCACGTACGTGAAATAGAAAAGCCCGCCGGAGCGGGCTCTTCACGATTTAGTACGCAGTGCGGAGTATCAGCCGCGCGGACCCGCGTCGGTGAGCGCCGCAGTCGACAGGTTGTTGTACGTGATGCCCGTCGTGCCGGCCGGCATGCCCTTCATGAAGTAGCTGCCCGAGGCATCGCCGCTGACGCCCGAGACGCCCGGCTCGATATCGATCTGGTTGCTCCAGTTGTTGTTCTTGAAGTCGGCGTTCGTGCCCGAATAGAACATCAGGCCGTACGGGCGCGACACGATGTTGTTGTGCTCGATCGTGATGTTGTTCGTCGCCGTGCCGCCGAAGTGCATGTTGCAGTGGGTCGTATCCGTCGTCGCGTCGCCGATATCGGAGTACGTGACGTTGATCGTGCCGCCGTTCATGACGAGCAGGTCGCCGGGCGCTCCCCAGATCTTGCTATCCGTTGCCGTGAACGAGCCGCCGTTGAGCTGGACCTCCGCGCCGTGAATCTGCGCGAACGCCGAGGTCACCGAGCCGCCCATCGCGACCGTGATCGCCTGGAACGAGGCGCCCGAGGTCGGCTGGATGATGACCTTCGAGGCCGCTGTCCCCTGGAGGTCGAGCGTGCCGGCGACCGCGAGGCCCGCGACGCCATCGACATTGATCGTCGTGCCGGGCGAGACGGTGACCGTCACGCCGGGATCGATCGTCAGGTTGCCGGTGATCGAGACCGTGTTCGACCAGGTCGTGCTGGCCGTGACGTGGCCCGACAGGCCCGTGCCACCGCCGCCGCCGCCCATATCCGAGCCGCCGCCGCCCCCTCCGCCGCCACCACCGCCACCGCCACCACCGCCTCCGCCGCCCGGGTCGCTGGACGAACCGACGACACATGCAGCAAGCGGGATCGTTAGGACAGCGGCTAGGACCTTGTTCATGACAGCAGTGTAAAGCAACGGATGTGCCGCCAACTTGCGCAGAATCGCGCGCTTGATCGCGAAGATCATTGGCGCCGCGGCGCGGGGCGGATCACCCAACCCGGGGCCCCACACCCCAGCACGCGGGGGATGCACCCCTCAGGTTGCAGGCCTGCCGGGCTAGCTCGCTGGCCAGGAATGGAGGGGACGGGACTACGTCCCGGCCCCGGGGTAGAGGAACTCGAGGAACCGCCAGGCCCGGGCCTTCCAGGCGAGCTCGTCGTGGGTCGCGCCCGGCTCGAGGTAGTAGCAGAGGCCGCTCGGGCCGGGCGTGCAGGCGGGGGAGTCGCCGCGCTGCCAGCCGAAGCTCACCGCCATGTCGCGGATCTCGGCGGTGTCGGCCGCGCCGTCCGAGTCATCCGCGATCGCGCCGCCGCTGTCGAGGTACATCGCGAGCTGCTGCTTGCCGAGCGTCGCGAAGTGGTCGCGCAGCGCGTCGTGCGTGTCCATGCCCGGCCAGAACGCTCCCGACAGCGACGCGACCGCGCTGTACGTGGTCGGGTTGCGCAGCGCGAGCTCCATCGAGATGAGCCCGCCGAGCGAGCTGCCGGCGATCGCGACCTTGTTGCCGTCCCAGCGGACCTGCGCGAGCGCGTGCGGCTGCAGCTCGCTGACCTGGAACGCTTCGAACTTCGCGGCGGTCGCGTCGTCGAGTCCGTACTCGTTGTTGCGGTCCATCGTGTTGTCGCCCGCGATCACGACGATCGGCTTCACCTTGCCGGCCGCGATCTCGCTGTCGAGCGTGACGTTCACTTCCCAGCCCGTGTGCCCGAAGCAGCACGTGTGGTCGTCCCAGACGTTCTGTCCGTCGTGCATGAACAGCACCGGATACGTCTTGCCGTCGGCGTCGTAGCCGGGCGGCAGGTACGCGGTGACATCGCGGCAGTTGACGAGCGCGGTCGAGCACGCCTGGTCGAGCTTGACGAGGTGCCCTTTGCCGGAGTCGGGCGTGTCGAGCACCGAGTTCTGGTGATCGGCGTTGCCCGCGAAGTCGTCGTACGCGAACGCCGGGTTGCGCGGGTCGAGCATCCACGTCTGGCCGTCGACGAGCTTGTACGTGTGGAAGCCGCTCGGGACGCTCGTCACCGCGAGCACGAGCTGCGTGCTGCAGAACGGCGCGAGCGCGACGGTCGGCTGCCAGCCGTTCCAGTCGCCGGCGATGCTGACCACGTGATCCGCCGAGAACAGCGCGCGCCCGCCGGCCCACAGCGGGTCCTTGCGATCCGTCATCTCCGCCGAGAACGCGGCGACCGCGCCGGCATCGCAGCTGGCGGCCGCGTCGTAGAGCGCGAGCACGCAGCCGTCGCCGGGGTGGCCGGCGGGGCATCCGGACGCGGAGCCGTCGGGCTGCGTGGTAGCGCCATCCGAGCTGGCGTCAGGCGAGGTCTGGTGCGCAGGGCTACCGTGGCAGGCTGCGACGACGACGAGGAGCGTGAGGCGTTTCATGTTGCGATCGGCAACGCCGCCGGATGCAAGCTGGCGGAACGACGTGCCGCCGCCGCGCAACAGCAAGAGCTATGCTCGGAGCATGGGCGACGACCCCGCCATCGAGGCGATCCTCGACGAGGGCCGCAGGACGCGGAAGCCTCTGCCGCGCGGGCTCTGGGTCGTCTCGATCGCGATCGCCGTCGTGTGCGTCGCCGCGCTGGCCATCGGGCTCGTCGAGAGCTGGAACGTGAGGCCGCTGCCCAGGCCGCATGCGGGCTCGGCGGCGGGCCGCCCGGCGAGCTAGCGCCGACCGCGCCACTCGTCGCGCAGGATCCCGTAGAGCACGATGTCGTGCAGCGTGCGGCCCTTGCGGACGTGGCGGCGGCGGATGCCCTCGTTCTGCATGCCGAGCTTCTCGAGCACGCGGCACGACGCGGCGTTGCCGGCGAGCACCTGCGCGTAGATGCGCGCGAGGTTCATCTCGCGAAAGCCGAAATCGACGAGCGCGCCGGCGGCCTCCGTCGCGTAGCCGCGCCCCCACGCGTCGGTGCCGAGCCAGTAGCCGAGCTCGGCGCGGCGATCGCGCGCGAACCGGCGCAGCGAGACGGAGCCGAGCAGCTCGTCGGGCGTGGAGCGGCGCACGATGCCCAGCGTGATGCCGCGGCCCTGCGCCCACCACGCCTGGCGGCCCGCGATCCAGCGCGCGGCGAGGGAGACCGGGTAGGGCGACGGGACGGCGAGCAGGTAACGCGCGACCTTCTTGTCCCCGGCGCGGATGGCGATCGCGCGCGCATCGTCGGCGCGCAGCTCGCGGAGCAGCAGGTGCTCGGTGGCGAGCAGCGGTGCACGGGCGACCGCGTCGATCATGAGTCCAGCTTACCCAGGTTTTCGATGGGTTGGCGTATGGTCCAGAAACGTGCCCAGGGCCGGACGTTCTGCCTACACTGCGATCGCTGCCGTGCTGGCGGCAGGCCTCGCCGTGCACGACGTCGAAACGCATCGCCTGGACAACGGTCTCGTGCTGCACGTCGCCGCGGGGCACCCGGCGCCGGTCGTCGCGGTGCAGGCGTGGGTCGGCGTCGGCAGCTCCGACGAGGCGAGCGGGCAGGCGGGCATCGCGCACGTCGTCGAGCACATGCTGTTCAAGGGGTCGACGCGCTACGGCGTCGGCGAGCTGACGCGGGCGATCGAGCGCGCGGGCGGCGAGATCAACGCGTGGACGTCGTTCGACACGACCGTCTTTCACGCCGTGCTCGGCAGCGACCACGTCGACACCGCGATCGATGCGATCGGCGACACACTGCTCGCCCCGCGCGTCGATCCCGACGAGCTCGCGCGCGAGCGCCAGGTCATCCTCGAGGAGATCCGGCAGGGCACCGACGATCCGGCGCGCTCGGTCGCGCAGAGCCTGTTCGCGGCGGCGTACGTCGCGCACCCGTACCGGCGGCCCGTGATCGGCACGGCGGAGAGCGTCGTGCGGCTCGGCGAGCGCGAGCTGGTCGAGTTCTTCCGCAGCTTCTACGTCGCCGACAACGTCACGCTCGTCGTCGCGGGCGACGTCGATCCGGGCACCGTGCGCCGGCAGGTCGAGAAGCGTTTCCGCGCGATGCCGGCGGGCCGCCCCGCTCGCCGCACCCCGAACGAGCCCGCGCAGACGGCGCCGCGCGCGGTCGCCGCGCATCGCGATGTCTCCGAGGCGTACCTCAGCGTCGGCTTCCACGTGCCGCAGGCGCGCCACCCCGACGTGGCGGCGCTCGACGTCGCCGCGATCCTGCTCGGCGAGAGCGAGAGCGCGCGGCTGCCGCGCCAGCTGCGCGATCGCGAGGAGCTGGTCAGCGGTGCGTACGCGCACGTCCACGCGCTGCGCGACCCGGGCCTGTTCGTGCTCAGCGCGACCGCGAAGCTGCGCGATGCCGAGAAGAGCGTCGGCGCGCTCGTCGAGCAGGCGGTGATGCTCGCGGACGATCTGCGGCCCGGCGAGCTCGACAAGGCGCGCATCGCGGCGGAGGCGGGCCTCGTCCGCCAGCTCGAGACCGCGCAGGGCCGGGCGCGCACGATCGGCTGGAACGCGACGATGGCGGGCGATCCGCAGTTCGCGCACGTCTATCTCGATCGCATCCGCGGCGTGCGCCGCCACGACGTCGCGAGCGTGCTGAAGAAGTACCTGCGCCCCGAGAATGCGACGGTCGCCGCGATCCTGCCGAAGACCAGGCGCGCCGCGAGCGTGTTCGCGCGCCAGGCCGAAGCGCGCGTGCGCAAGTCCGGCGCGACGAGCGCGCACGCCGCCGCCGTCGTCGACAAGCGCGTCGTCCTGCCCAACGGCCTCGTGCTGATCGTGCGCCGCGATCCATCGGTGCCGGTCGTCGCGATGCGTGCGGTGTGGAAGGGCGGGCTGCGCGTCGAGGATACGGATCACGCGGGCGCCTCGACGCTGCTCGCGCGCATGATCACGCGCGGCTGCGCCGAGATGGATGCGGTCAAGATCGCGGACCGCGTCGACCGGCTGGGTGGCTCGCTCGCGGGCGTCGCGGGGCGCAACAGCTTCGGGGTCGCGGGCGAGTGGCTGTCGCGCAACTGGCACGAGGGCCTCGACGTCTTCGCCGACTGCATCCTCCGCCCGACGCTGCCGGCGCGCGACCTCGCGCGCGAGAAGCGCCTGCTCCTCGACGATCAGGTCGCGCAGGGCGATAATCCCTCGCAGGTCGCGTTCCGGCTGTTCTCGCAGGCGCT
This sequence comes from uncultured Kofleriaceae bacterium, assembly GCA_964446175.1. GTDB lineage: Bacteria > Myxococcota_A > Polyangia > Haliangiales > Haliangiaceae > JABFXX01. The sequence goes on along the minus strand of CAYUNM010000003.1, from coordinate 110,505 downwards.
CTACGGCGACCACCCGTACAGCCGCGACGTGCTCGGGACGCCTCGCTCGATCGAGCGCCTGTCGCGCGACGACCTCGCCGACTTCTACGCGGCGCAGTACCCGATCTCGCAGCTGACGCTCGCGATCGTCGGCGATGTCGACGTCGACGACGCGGTCGCGCGCGTGACGAAGCTGTTCGGTGGCGCCAAGGCGAAGAAGCCGCAGCCGCCCAAGGTCACCGCCCCGGTGCTCGACGGCCGCAGCGCCAGCGATCGCGAGGTCTACGGCTACCTCGAGCGCGCGCAGGCGCACCTCGTCGTCGGCTTTCCGGGCGCGACGGTCGACGCGAAGGACCGCTTCGCACTGGAGGTCCTGATCGCCGTGCTCGGCGGGCAGGGCGGCCGCCTGTTCGGCGAGCTGCGCGACAAGCAAGGCCTCGTCTATCGCGTGAGCGCGCACTCGGTCGAAGGCGTCGACCCGGGGTTCGTCGCGATCTACCTCAGCTGCGCCCCCGACAAGCTCGACGCGTCGCTCGCCGCCGTCGACGAGCAGCTCGCGCGCATCCGCCGCGACGGCATCACCGCTGACGAGCTCGAGCGCGCGCAGAGCTACCTCGTCGGCAGCCATCAGATCGCGATGCAGCGCCGCTCCGCCGTCGCGAACGCGATGGCCTATCACGAGGCCTACGGGCTGGGCTGGCAGACCTGGAGCCAGTACGACGACGCGATCCGCGCCGTCACCGCCGCCGATGTCGCGGCCGCCGCGCGCGCCTACCTGCGCGAGGATCGCGAGGTCACCGCGACGGTGCGGCCGAAGGCGCAGACCAAGGGCGCGCAGAAGCGCTCGCGCACGAGCAAGTCATGACCACCGCGAAGGTAGATCGATGAAGCACGGCCACGGCGATCTCGAAGCCAGCCTCGTCCTGATCTTCCCCGTCCTGCTCGCGTACGAGATCGGCGTCTTGTTCTGCGGCAACGTCAGCGGCGCCGACGTCGTCACGCGCGCGCTCTACGTGACGCTCGGCACGCGCACGCTCTACCTGCTCGTCCACGCGGCGATCGCGCTCGTGTTCCTGCTCTGGATCCGGCGCGGCAACCGCTGGGGCTCGCTGCGCATGGAGGTCGCGCTGCCGGTCGTGCTCGAGGCCGCGATCTACGCGTTCACGCTCGGCGCGGCGATCCAGCTCGTGCTGCGCCACGTGCTCCACCTCTCGCTCGACGGCGATTCGGCGATCTCCGCGCTCGGCGCCGGCGTGCACGAGGAGCTCGTGTTCCGGCTCGGCCTCATGTGCGGCATCGTGTCGATGATGCGCGAGAGCCGCGCCGCGTTTCCCATCGCGCTGATCATCTCGTCGCTGTTGTTCGCGGGCGCGCATCACCTCGGGCCGCACGGCGAGCCACTGACGGCACACGCGTTCGCGTTCCGGGCGCTGGCAGGCGCGGCGTTCGGCGCGATCTTCTGGTACCGGTCGCTCGCGCACGCGGTCTACGCGCACGTGCTGTACGACCTCGTGATCGCCGCGAGCTAGGCCAGAGCCCGGCGGCGGCGAGCGTTCACTCGAGTCCGAGGCCCTTGCCGTCGAGCTCCATGCGCCCGACGTAGAGCTCGAACTTGGCGCGCTTGATCTGATCGGCGTTCGCGGTGCTCGGCATCACGGAGAGGCTCACGAGGCCGACGTCGAACAGGTTGATCTCGAACAGCGTCTTCGCGCGGTCCGTCGACAGGAACTCGATCGAGCCGGTCTTCTGCGCGCTCGAGTCGATCTTTCCGGCGACGACGTACTCCTCGTACCACTTGAACAGCTTCTCGGCGTACACGACCGCGATCGTGCCCGTGATGTGCGGGAACTCGATCTTCGTCGGCTCGACGGTCGGATAGCGCTCGGCGCCGACGTACATCTTCTTGATCCCCTGCTTGATCGTGAAGCCGTCGATCTTGTTCGCGAAGCGCATGTCGTCGATGCCGTTGATGTTCAGGCGGAAGCCCGAGCACATCCACATCTTGTGCTTCGACTCACCCTTGCCGGTGCTCGCGCCGACGATCTTCTGCGTGCTCGGGTTGAGCTTCGTGATCACCTTCTCGGGCTGCATCTTCACCTTGAGGTACGCCGCTTCCTTCGACGCGCCGTCGAGCGTCGGGAAGGTCGTCTCGGTGATCAGCGCCTCGAAGAACTCGTGCTCGATCTGCTTGTTCAGGTTGAAGTCGGCGTGCGTGATCACGCCGTTACGGCGCGACCACTCCTTGTTCCACGACTGCTGGATCCACTTGAGGACGTTGTTCGCTCCCGAGATGCCGAACTCGAAGCTGATCGGGTCGATCTCGGCCACCGATGCGTGCTTGACGCGATGGAGGTCCCCGCCGATGCCCTCGTCGACGAGCGAGTGCTTGATGTAGCCGCCGTCGACCGACTTGAGGTAGGCGGTGGTCGGATGGCCGTCGATCGACAGCGCGAAGTGACCCGCGGTGAAGGAGGTTTTGTCCGTGTTCCAGGTCTTCGTGGCCATGGTCCCCGAGGGATTCGAGTGTATCGCGTTCCTTCTACGCTCGACCCCACCGGGATCCCCCCGTGGGACCGCGGCCCCCAGCGCACGAACTGCAACATGCAGAAATCTCGTATGTTTCGCACGCGGCGGCGCGGGCACGCAGCTTGTACAATAATGAGCGCATGAGGGTGAGTGCGTTGATCCTCCTCGGGATCGTCTTCGCGGTCTCGAGCCCGGTACACGCCGAGAAGGTCAAGACCAACCAGCAGACCAAGGTCTACAGCCGTCCCGGCGAGCACGGCACCGTGCTGCTCAAGGTGAAGTCCGGCCAGAACATGACCGTGCTCTCGAAAGAGGGGCGCTGGCTCAAGGTTCGCGTGCAGGGCCGCACCGGCTACGTGCCGCGCAGCAAGGTCGACATGCCCGACGGCGACGAGATCGTGCGCAACACGCGCCGCCGTCCGTTCGTCGACGGCCGCAGCACGAAGCGAGGATTCGCGGGCGATCAAGGGCCCGACGATCGCGTCGGCGCGGATGCGACCGGCGACGTCGCGCAGAGCGGCGGCGGCGATGACGACGACAAGGGCGACAAGGGCGACGACGACGACGGCGGCAGCAGCAAGAAGAAGTCGACGTCTTCGAAGAAGAGCGGCGGCGATGACGACGACGCCGACAGCGATGACGACGACGGCGGCGGCAAGAAGAAGGTCGCGTCGTCGAAGAAGAAGGGCGGCGACGACGACGACGATGACGCCGAGCCCGATGACAGCAAGACCGACGAGCCCGGCGACGACGATCGCCCGCGCGCGCACGTGTCGAGCAAGACGAAGGTGCTCGCGGAGCGCGACAAGGACAGCGACACGCAGTTCGTCGCCAAGCCCGGCGAGACGCTGTACCCCGAGGAGCAGAAGGGCAAGTGGACGTTCGTCAGCAACGAGGACGGCGATGCCGGGTGGATCCTGACGTCGTCGCTCGAGGACGACGGCGGCGGCGGCAGCCACGGCAAGCGCATGGTCGACGTGCGCGCGCGCCTCGGCCTGACGTTCATCCAGCAGGGCATGCGCACGGTCGGCAGCACGTTCACCGGCACCGGCTTCAACCCCGACAACTACAACCTCGGCACCTCCGCGCTGACGCTCGCGCTCGCGGGCTCGTACTACCGGCCGTACGGCAAGGACTACGTGCTCGGCGCCGACCTCTCGTACACGTACGCGAAGACGGTGTTCGGCGGCGTGTTCGCGGATCCCGATGGTCCCGGCGGCATGCCGGGCGTCAACATCGGCATGGCGCTCCACCAGATCGATCTGCGCGCGGCGATCGGCAAGGACCTCCACAAGTCGAACGGCATGACGATCTTCGGCCGCCTCGGCTATCGCTATCAGGGCTTCCTGATCGACGACGTCACGAACGCCGCGAAGAACCCCGCGAAGCTCCCGAGCGAGGTGTTCCAGGCGCCGACCATCGGCGCGATGCTCGCGATCCCGCACCTCACCGACAAGCTCGGGCTGCGCGTCGCGTTCGACGCCGCCGTGTTCGGCACGAGCGTCACGCAGACGAAGGGCTACGAGGACGGCGTGTCACCGAGCGCGAAGGCCGCGTGCCTCGGCGCGGTGATCACCTACAAGTGGAAGAAGGACATGGACCTGCAGGCCAGCTATGACTTCGACTACGAGAGCATCGACTTCGGCAAGCCGACGGCAATGAACCTGCGCGGCCACTCCACCACCGCCACCGACATCAGCCGCACGGACTTCTTCCACATCCTCAGCTTCGGCGTGGTCAAGGGCTTCTAGTCACGGCCGGATCGGGCGTCGGGCGCGCGACCGGCTGCTTGAACGGCAGCAGGACCGTGAACTCGGTGAACACGTCGGGCTGCGAGTCGACGGTGATGAGCCCGCCGTGCAGCTCGATCAGGCCGCGCGCGATGTAGAGGCCGAGGCCCGCGGAGTCCGGGCCCGCCGACGTGTGGTGCTTCACCGGCCGCGGGTGCAGGAACGGATCGAAGATCCGCGCGCGCTCCTCTTCCGTCATGCCGATGCCGTTGTCGCGGACGCGCAGGCGCGCCCAGCCGCCGGCGAAGCGATCGCGCGGTGCCTCGTCGACGCCGATCGTGATCTCGCCGGACTCCGGCGTGTAGCGGATCGCGTTCGACAGCAGGTTCACCGCGATCTGGTGCAGCTTGTCGTGGTCGCCGTCGACGGTCTCGAGCTCCTCGATGTGCGTCTCGACGGTCTGGTTGCGCGCGCGCGCGAGCGGCAACAGCTCGGTGACGACGTCGCGCACGACCTCGCCGAGATCGACGGGCCCGCGGCGCAGCACGATGCGGCCCTTCTCGATGTTCGAGATCGCGAGCATGTCGTCGACGAGGCGGAACAGCCGGTGCGCGTTGCGGCGAACCGACTGCATCGGCCGCTCCATCAGCGGCGGCAGCCCGCCGAAGCGGCCCTCGCTGAACAGATCGAGGTAGCCGACGATGCTCGTCAGCGGCGTGCGCAGCTCGTGCGCCGCGATCGACACGAAGTCCTGCTTGATCCGCCACTGCTTCTCGAGCTCGACGTTCTTCGCGCGCAGCTGCGCCTCGGACTCGGCGAGGGCCCGCGTGCGCTGGCGGACGATCTGATCGAGGTTCGCGCGCAGGGCCCGGAACTCGGCGCGGGCGGCCTCGGCCTCGCGCGTGCGCTCCTCGAGCACGTGGCCCAGGCGCACCGCCGCGTCGAACAGCTCCGCCTGCGTCGGCGGCGTGGTGCCGGCGCGCTCGAGCCGCGCGATCAGCACGTCGACGGTGCGCTGCGCGGCCGCGAGCTCGACCTCGAGCTCGGCGATGCGCTCCTCGGGGCTCTTCGCCTTGCCGTCCTCAGCCATGACCGATCGCCAGCCCGGTCAGCGAGTGGTTGACGAGCAGTGTCCCGGTCTGTTCGCCGAACGTCTGGAAGCCGACGGTCGGATACACGGCGTACGTATCCGCGAGCTCTTGCTCGAGCCCCCGTGCCTTCGCCTCCCAGTGCCGCGACACGCAGGAGAACGCCAGCAGCGATGCCACCCCGCCGACGCGCTCCGCCGCCGCCGCGAGATCTCGCTGCGTCTCGGCGATCAGGTCACCCGGCCGCATCACGTGCAGCACGTGGCCCGGCTCGACGGAGCTCGCGAGCAGGACGTAGCCGTTGTCGATCGCGTGCATCGAGCGGATGTACGGCTTGCCGCCGACGAAGCGCGCGAACGCGTACTCGCTCGGGCGCGTCACATCGAGCGTGCCGCCGAGCTTCTCGATCAGCTGGTGCAGCCGCTTCGCCGCCGGCATGCCGTCGAGCTCCTCGATCAGGCGGCCGCTCGCCGCCGTGACGACCGTCTTGCCCTCGGTCGGCAACAGGTGAGAGCTCGTCACGCTCTCGAACGGCAGCTGGCTCTCGAGCAGCACGACGACGCCCGCATCCGCGAGCGCCTCGCCGTTGGACCACACGTAGCTGCGCCGCGACGACGAGATATCGTTCGACGCCGACCCGCCCGCGATCCGGATCTGCGGCGCGGCGGCGGCGCTGCCGATGCAGAACGCCTCCTCGTGCCCGCAGTTCCCGTCGACGAGCCCGATCCCGACGTGACGCTGCGGATCGAGCGACGCCGCCTCGAGCCCGAGCGCCCCGGCCGCCCGCTCCATCGCATCGCGGCTGCGCGCGAGCGGCGACTTCGGCAGGTCCGACGCGACGCCGATCCCGACGCGCAGCCAGTCGCCGTAGTAGGCGACCGCCGCGACCGTCCCCGGCGTGCTCGCGACGACGCCGACCGCCGAGCAGCCGACGACGGGCGCCTTCAGCGCCTTCTGCAGCCCCTTCGCCAGCCCGTACGGATCGATCCGCCAGTCGGCGAAAACCAGCACCAGGCGAAGCTCCGCGCCTGCCAGCTTGTCCGCGAGCTCGCGCACGCAGACGTCGGCATCGAGCCCCGCCACCGTCACGTTCCGAACGATCCCGTCCATCACGAAAAGACTATAGCGCTCGCGGCTGAAAAGTTGCCCCCCAAGCGTCCGTGCCGCTTCGATAAGGGCATGGAGAAGACGTGTAGCGCGTGCGGCCAGGTGTTCCGGCCAGCGTTCGTGTTTCAGATCGCCGTGACGGCCGACGGCCAGCGCAGCCACTTCTGCTCGCTCGAGTGCCGCAAGCAGGGCCTCGGCGAGGAGGGCTTTCGCGCCAAGCGTGCGCGTCGCGTCGCGATCCTGAACCAGAAGGGCGGCACCGGAAAGACCACCACCGCCGTCAACCTCGCCGCCGGCCTCGCCGAACGCGAGAACGAGGTCCTGCTGATCGATACCGACGCGCAGGGCAACGTCGGCGTCTCGCTCGGCGTCGCCGGAGAGCGCTCGCTCTACCACGTCCTCGTCGAGGGCGCGGAGCCGGCCGAGGTCGCCGTCCCGGTGCGCAAGCACCTCGACGTGATCACCTCCGACGCCACGCTCGCCGCGGCCGAGATCTGGCTCGCGCGCCAGCCGACCGAGGCCCGCTCCCGCGTCCTGACCAAGCGCCTCAACATGATGGCGATCAGCCGCCGCTACGACTACGTCATCATCGACTGCGGCCCGTCGCTGAATCTGCTGAACCAGAACGCCCTGTCCTACGCCGACGAGGTGATCATCCCGGTCACCTGCGACTATCTCGCGCTCGTCGGCGTCAAGCAGGTGCTGCGCACGATCAAGGACGTCGAGCGCCACCTCGGCCACGCCGTCCGCGTCTCGGCCGTACTCCCGACGTTCTACGACGGCCGCACGCGCCTCGCGCGCGAGGTCCTCGAGACGCTCCAGGGCCACTTCAAGCACAAGTGCCTCGAGCCGATCCGGCTCAACACGCGCCTCGCCGAGGCGCCGTCGCACAAGAAGACGATCTTCGAGTACGCGCCGATCTCGCACGGCGCCGCCGACTACAACCGCGTCTGCGACTGGGTCCTCGCCTCGAGCGCCCCCGCCGAGACGCGCACCGACGCTCCCATCACGCCCGCCGCCCCCGAAACCGCCCATCCCGCAGAGGTCGCATGAAAGACGAGAAGCTCATGGCCCACGACCCGCTGAGTGACGCCGACGCGATCCTCAGCGAGGAGTACTACGGCCGCCGCCAGAAACCCGCCGCCGGCCCCAAGCCCGCGCGCCCCACGCACTACAAGGTCATCTGCATCTCGATGTACACGCGCGATCTCGAAGAGCTCGACGCGAAGGTCGCCGAGCTGAAGCGCCGCGGGTGGACGAAGGCGAACAAGTCGCAGCTGATCCGGCTCGCGCTGTCGCAGATCGATCTCGACAAGCTCGGCACCCCGCGCCAGTAGCGACTACGTCGCGGCTTTCTCGACGCACCTCTTGAACAGGAGGTCGTCGACGTTGCGCTTCGGGTCCTGGAAGCTCGGCAGGTCCCTGGGCTTGCCGTTGCCCGACGCCAACACGCGATCTGGCCCGAAAACGCCGACGGGCCCTCGCGGGCCCGCCTCGTGTGCTGCGCGTTGGGCGCGGCTACTTCTTCTTCTTGGCCGGCTTCTTGGCGGCCGGCTTCTTCGCGGCGGCCTTCGCCGGCTTCTTCGCGGGTGCGGCCTTCTTCGCCGGCGCCGGCTTCTTCGCGGCGCCCTTGGCAGCGGCCTTCGGCGCGGGCTTGGCGGCCTTCGCGGCCGGCTTGGCGGCAGTCTTCGCGGCGGCCTTCGGCTTGACCGCGGCGGCGACCTTGTTGATCACGGCGGCGGCCTTCGAGGCGGCAGCGGCGACCTTGGCGACGACGCCCTTCGCGGCAGCGGCGGGCTTCGCGGCAGCGGCAGCCTTGCCGCCGCCCTTCTTGGCCTCGGCCTTGAGCTTCTTGTTGCGCTCGTCACCGGCGCGGGTGGCTTCCTCGACGCGGGCCTGGGCGGCGGAGCGGGCGCGGACGACCGCGGCCTCGACCTCGGCCTTGGAGCGCGCGGGCGGCGGCGGCGCGGAGGCCTCCGGCTTCTTCGCGCGCTTCTTCTTCTTGGCCTCGCGCGGGGCGGGGACCTCGGCGATGTCGGGCATGCGCGAGGCGAGATCGCCACGGTTGTGCACGAGGATGCGGGCGCCGCCGTCGCGGAAGATCACCTCGACCTTGTTGTCGGGCAGCTGCTCGACGACGAAGCCGATGTCGAACACCGGGTGGTAGACGACGTCGCCGTCCTCGTACGTGTCGCGGATCGAGTACGGGCGAGAGTTGCCGAGGTCGGTGTCCGTCGCGCGCGCCATCGCCTCGTCCCAGGTGATGCGGCGGGCGGAGTTCTTCTTTCCGCCTTCCCCATCACTGTCGGAGCCATCGCCCCGAGGCTTGCGGTAGGCGTGGACCTCGCCGCAGACGACGCACTGGACGCGGCGGACCTCGTCCTCGTACATGCTGATGATGGTGTGGGTCGTGTCCGCTTTGCAGCGGGGAGACGGGCAGTACGCCTCGATCTCTCCCCCGACCTCATCGGCTTCTTCTTCGAAGATGGAATCCATCCGGCGCCTCTAGTGGAAACGCGACCGTAACTACCTGAGATCGCAGTCAATCCGTACGTCCGGATTGGTGCGATTCAAGTACTTGCCTCTAACATAATCCCGACGGTCCGACAACCTTGCGTGCTCACAAGTGAACTAGGAAGTGGCAGGATTGCCGCGTCGTGCGCCGCATCCTCGTCGTGAACGCCTTGATCTTCGCGGTCTTGGCGGCTGCCGTGGCGCTCGCGTATTACGGCTATACCGCGACCAGCATCGAGAGCCAGGAGCAGCAGGTCCTGCAGCCGTTGCGCGAGCTGGCCGAGGAGAAGGTCTTCAACATCGAGAACCTGGTCGTGCGCGACGAGCGGGTCGTGTTCGACAACATCCGGTTCGACGAGCTCTCCAAGCTCGACGAGGTCGTCAACCCGGTGTCGAGCGCGGTCGCGAGCGTGTTCGTGCTCGACGAGCAGGGCAAGCTGGTTCCCGATGGGTACGTCGGGCCGCGGTCGCGCAAGCCGGCCGACAGCAAGGCGTTCCGCGACTTCGTCGTGGAGAAGGTCGTGCCGACGCTGCCGCTCGCGAAGCTTGGGCTCGGCGATCGCGGTCACCAGCGCGGGATCTGGGCCGACGGCCCGCTCAAGGGAAAGCCGTACCTGCTGTCGTTCGTGAAGCGCGTCAGCGGCGACAAGACGTTCTACGTCGTGATCGAGGACGACCTGAACCACCTCGTCGCGTGGCTGTTCCCGCAGTTCTTCAACGTCAGCGACGTCAGCAAGCGCATCTACCAGGTCGTCGACGAGCGCGGTGATCTGGTGTTCGGCGCACCGTTTGCGGCCGATGCCGACACGCTCGTGGTCGACGTGCCGTTCGACGAGACGGTCAAGGGATGGCACCTGCGCGTCACCGACCGCCAGATGCTCGGGCTCGACGAGCTGAACCACAAGCGCATCGTCAACTCGGTCTTGATCGGCGGCGCGGTGACGATCGTGATCGCGGGCCTCGCGTTCCTGGCGATCGCGATCCGGCGCGAGCGGCGCGCGAACGATCTCAAGAGCGAGTTCATCAGCAACGTCAGTCACGAGCTGAAGACGCCGCTCTCGATCATCTCGATGTTCGGCGAGATGCTCGCGAACGGCCGCGTGAAGGGCCCGGAGCAGGCGACGGAGTACGCCGAGATCATCTGGCGCGAGAGCGTGCGGCTCGGGCGGCTGATCGACAACGTCCTCGACTTCGCGAAGATCGAGCGCGGGATGGGCGTGTACGAGTTCGCGGACGCCGACGTCGGCGAGGTCGTCGATCGCGCGATCGAGCTCGTCGGGCGGCGCCTGCAGGCCGCGAACATGACGCTCGAGGTCGAGATCGAGCCCGACCTGCCGCCGGTCAAGCTCGACCAGAATGCGTTCACGCTCGCCGTGCTGAACCTGATCGACAACGCGATCAAGTACGCGGCCGAGGGCAAGAAGATCGAGCTGCGCCTCCTGCGCGACGGCGATCGCATCGCGCTCCGCGTGCGCGACTGGGGCCCCGGCATCGTGCCCGAGGAGCAGGAGCAGATCTTCGAGCGCTTCTACCGGGCGCGCGCCGTGCGCCTCAAGCCGATCCGCGGCTCGGGCATCGGCCTCGCCCTCGTGCGACACATCGCGAAGGCACACGGCGGCGACGTCACCGTCACGAGCGCGCCCGGCCAGGGATCCACGTTCGAGCTGTGGCTGCCCGTGGTATGACCGGCCCGGTGCCGCGGTCATCCCACAGCTTGGTGGAGGGCGTTCTCGGTGAGTGAAGAGCCCACGAAGAAGCGGATCCTCGTCATCGAGGACGAGCCCGATATCGTGCGCGGCCTCCGCGATGCGCTCGAGTTCGAGGGCTTCGAGGTGCAGGCGCGCGGCACGGGCACGGAAGGGCTGACGGCGGCGATGGAGTGGGGCCCCGATGCCGTGCTGCTCGACCTGATGCTCCCCGACGACAACGGCTATCGCGTGTGCGAGACGCTGCGCCAGCGCGACGAGACGGTGCCGATCATCATCCTGACCGCGAAGGCGCAGGAGACCGACAAGATCCGCGGCCTCGACGCCGGCGCCGACGACTACGTCACCAAGCCGTTCTCGGTCGCCGAGCTGATCGCGCGCATCAACGCGATCTTCCGCCGCCAGGCGCGGATGACCTCGCACGCCGACGAGACGTTCACGATCGGCAGCTGGCAGATCAACGCGCGCAAGCACGTCATGACGAAGGGCCGCACGAACAAGCGGCTGACGTTCTACGAGCTCGAGGTGCTGAAGCTGCTGCGCGAGAAGAGCGAGGAGACGGTCTCTCGCGACGAGCTGCTCGAGAAGGTGTGGGGCATCCAGGCGTCGCCTACGTCGCGCACCGTCGACAACTTCATCGTCAAGCTGCGCCGCAAGCTCGAAGAAGACCAGAAGAACCCGCGGCACATCCTCACGGTCTACGGGCTCGGCTACAAGCTCGTCCCGTAGCTCGGTGAGACGCTCGTCGCGTGGCGGCGGCTACTTCGACGCGCGCTTCGGCGCCTTGGCCTTCGCCTTCGCGCGGGCGTTCGCGAGCGCGACCTTCGCCTTCGCGGCGGTCTGCTTCGCCTTCGCGGCGGCCTTGCCCTCGGCCTCGATGACAGCGGCCTTCGCCTTCGCGGCGGTCTGCTTCGCCTTCGCGGCGGCCTTGCCCTCGGCCTCGATGACAGCGGCCTTCGCCTTCGCGGCGGCGGCCTTCGCCTTGCCCATGACCTCGCTCGCCTTGCCCTTCGCCTTCGCGGCGGCGGCCTTCGCCTTGTCGGTGGCCTTCCTGCCCTCGGCGGTGTTCGCGCGGACGGCCTCGTACTGCGCGACGTACGCGTCGACCGGGACCTTCGCGATCGCCTGGCCGATGACGTCGAGCGCGAGGTCGTCGAGCTTCTTGAAGCGGACGCACGACTTGCCCATGTCGAGCTTCTTGCCGCTCGCCTTGTAGGCCTTCTCGAACCACGCCTTGAGCTTCTCGTCGCCGTAGACGCTCATCAGGTAGAGCGCCATGTGGTTCTTCTGCGCGCCGAGCGACGCCACGCACAGCGGCTGGCCGTTGTACGTCTCGGCGAGACGTGTGAACGGCACGAACCAGCTGATCATGTCGTAGACGACGCCTTCCTCGTAGCCGGGCGGCAGCTTCGAGTTCACGGCCTCGCGCACGGCGCGGATCGCGATACGGCGGTCTTCGGGGAGCGAATCGATGTAGTCGTCGACAGTCACAGCTAGTCCTCCTCGAGGTGGCCGGTCAGCTTGAGCTTGTTCTTGGCGGCCTTGGCGAGCTTGCTACGCGGGCGCTCGTCGATGATGCCCTGGAGCAGCTCGGCGCCGAGCTCCTCGTTCGACGCGTCGCCGCTCTCGATCAGGCGGAAGCCGAGCGCGTAGAGCGCCTCGTCGGAGACGTCCTTCTCCTTCGCGAGGTGCTTGGCGACCGGGAAGCCCTTCGCGGCGAGCCGCGAGAACTGCTCGAACACCGGGTTGTCGGCGTGTGTCTGGCGCAGGATGCCCTCGCCGGCGGCCTCGAGCGACAGCAGCGCGAGGAAGAAGCGCTGGTCGTCGTCGATCGCGGCGTCGAGATCGGCGCGCGAGCGCAGCAGCGGCTTGAGCGACCCGAACGCCTCGATCGACTTGCCGGCCTTGCGCAGCCGCTTGGCGCGCTCGAACAGCAGCTCGACGTGCTTGCCCGGCGCGACATCCGCGACCAGCTCGGCGAGCACGCGCTCGAGGACGATCTGGTCCGCGCTCGCCTTGCCCTTGAAGTGCGCGTCCATGTGCTCGCGCACGCGGTCGACGAGCTCGTCGATCGCCTGGTTCGACACGTGCCCGCGATGCGCGCGCACCACGCCGGCGTAGCGCCGCGCGACCTGCTCGTCGGTCGCCTGCAGCAGCGCGCGCGTGACGGGCAGCACCGCCTCGGGTGCCTTCGCGAGGCCGCGAGCGGCCGCATCGCGCGCCGTCGGGTCGTCGCCACCGAGCGCCTCGACGAGCGCCTTCACCGCGCTCGCGCCGCCGCCGGCGGGCAGCCGCTCCATCGCGAGCTTCTGCGCCATCACGTTCTTGCTCTTCGCGAGCGCCGCGAACGGCTTCGCGAGCGACTCGGGGATGCGTGCGCCGCGCAGCGTGTCGACGGCGCTCTGCGCGACGGCGAGGTCGTCGCCATCGGCGTAGTCGATCAGCGTCTCGATCACCTTCTCGGTGCCCTTCGCCTCGCTCTGCGCGACGATGCGGCGCAGGCCCGCGATCGCGGCGAGCCGGATCGGGCGCGGCTCGCCCGGGTCGGCGAAGTCGAGCAGCATGCGCTGGGTCGCCGGGCGCGCGAGGTAGCCGATGAGCCGCAGCAGCGACGCGAGCCGCGCCGTGCCCTCGACGACCTCCGGATCGCGCAGCGGGTCGCGCGTGATCGGCTCGGGCGCGTGGCCGTTCGTGCCGTTCTTCGCCTTCTTGGCCGCCTTCTTCGCGGTCGCCTTCGCCTCGTCGGCCGCCTTCTGCGCCTTCGTCCAGATCTTGCGGAGATCCTTGTCGGCGTCCTTCGCGCGCTCCATCGCGCACTTCTCGACGAGGTTCGCGAGCTTCTCGTTGCCCTGATCGATCTCGGCGCGCACGAGCTGCAGTGCCTGCTCGCCGAACTCGTTGTCGGCGAGCTGCTCGAGCACGGCCTCGAGCGCCGGCTGCGTGCCGCGCTTGAGGAGCAGCTGCGCCATCACGCGACGCGCGCGCACTGGCCCGGACGCGACTTCCTTACGCAGCGTGCCCTCGGCAGCGGCGCCTTGCTGTGCGAGCAGGGCGGCGGCGCGCTCGGCGAGTGCTTCGTCGTCGCCGGTGATCAGCGGGACGAGCTTGGGAGCGATGCCGCCCGCCCCCATGTCCGCGAGGCCGTCGAGCGCGATCCGGCGCACCATCGGCTCGGGGTCGGCGAGCCGGCCCGTCAGCGCGTCGAGCACGGACTTGTCGGCCTTGCCGACCGCGGCGAGCACGGTTGCGGCGGCCGCACGCAGATCGACCCGCTCGGAATCGAGCAGATCGATGATCGCCCCGCCTAGGTTCTTGGCCATCGCAGAAAGCCTCCGGCGCGCATCGTGACCATGGGCACCGGGCGTTGTAAAGGCCGCCCCTAGGCGACGTAGAGGCCGATCGCCCACAGGACGAGCCCGGCGGCCATCACGGCGGCCGATCGGAGCTTCTTCGAGCGGGCGAGGGCGATCGCGCCGCCGATCCAGAGCAGCACGCCGAGGGCGGCGAGGGCGGCCGGGCCGTGGCCGGGGCGGACGTCGCGGGCGAGGCGGTCGCGGTACCAGGCCTCGCGGCCGGCCGTCGTCGAGGCGGGGCTGGCGGCGCCGGGCTGGCGCGCCTCGAGCGAGGCGATCGCGGCGTCGGCGTCGGCCAGGTCGGCGGCGTGCGGCGTCCACAGGCCGCTGGTCGCGCGGGCGGCGCTGCGGATCGCGCGCCACGCGGCGAGCGAGATGTTCGGATCGCGGTCGCCGGCGAATCCGCGCAGCCGCGCGTACGCGTCGTCGACGTGCGGCGCGAGCGGCAGGTACCAGCGCGCGGCGTCTTCGTACGCGGCGATCGCATCGAAGGGCTTGCCGCGCAGCACGTCGTCGCTGCCTTCGGAGAGCGCGGCGCGGCCCTCGACGACGATGCGGATCGCCAGCGCGCCGAGCACGGCGAGCGCGATCGCGATGGGGATCAGCGCGCGTCTCACGAGAAGTCCCGGCGGTGGAAGAAGACGCAGGCGAGCGCGAGCAGCCCGATGATCCAGCCGACGCCGTGCAGCGACGCCATCGCGACGTAGCCCCACGACACGAAGTCCGCGTGCACCGACACGTCGCCTCGCCCCGACGGCGACATCAGGTGGACATCCGGCACGATCTCGAGCGCGACGCGCGCGACGACGCGGATCCACGCCGAGGCGGCCTTCGCGGCCTGCTCGATCTCCGGCGTGACGCGGCCGATCAGCCACATCGCGAGCGAGAAGATGCCCGAGAGGAACGGCGTCGAGAACGACGAGAAGAAGATCGCGATCGCGGCGACGGTGAGCACCTCGAGCCACGCGAGCAGCGTCGCCTTGACGAGATCCATCGACATCCCCGTGCCCTGGATCGCGAGCATCAGGATCATCGCGACGGCGAAGAACCCGACGAGCACGCTGAGCACGAGCGCCATGCCGAGCCACTTCCCGACGACGAACTCCCAGCGCTCGATCGGCTTGGACACGATCGCGTGCACGGTGCGGCGCTGGACCTCGTTGTAGAGCAGGAACAGGCCGAGCAGGATCGCGGTCAGCGAGCCAAAGATCGACATGCCGGCGAGGCCGATGTCCTGCGCGACGCGCGTGTCCTCGTGGTAGCTCATCGCGCCGAGCACGATCGCGAGGAAGTTCGCGCCGAACACGACGACGAGCACGCCGTACAGGACCTTGATCCGCACCGCCTCGCGGAACGTGTTGAGCGCGATCGCCCAGATCCGGCCCAGCATCAGACGCGTCCCTCCGCGGAGCCGCTCGCGGTCGCGATCTGCCGCAGGAACAGATCCTCGAGCGTCTCGTGGCGCTGCGTGACCGAGACGACCTTCGCGCCGAGGTCGCGGCTCTTCGCGAGCCACGCGTCGACATCGGCGTCGATCGGCAGCGTCAGCGACAGCTGATCGCCGACGCGCCGCACGCGATCCGCACCGGCGACGAGCGCGTCGATCGCGGCGTCCTCGGCGATGCGCACCGTGACATCGACGCCGAGCGCGGTGCGCCGGATCAGCTCCGCCGGCGTGCCTTCCGCCGTGAGTGATCCGCGCGCGATGATCGCGACGCGATCCGCGATCGCCTCGATGTCGGTGAGGATGTGCGACGAGAAGAACACCGTCTTGCCCTTCTCGCGCAGCTCGAGGATCAGGTCTCGCACTTCCTTGCGCCCGATCGGATCGAGGCCGCTCATCGGCTCGTCGAGCACGACGACCTCGGGATCGTTCATCAGCGCCTGCGCGAGGCCGGCGCGCTGGAGCATGCCCTTGGAGAACTTCTTCAGCGACTGCGCGCGCGCCCGCCCGAGGCCGACGCGCTCGATCAGCTCGTCCGCGCGCTTCTTGCGATCGGCGTGGTGCATGCCGAACAGCCGGCCCGTGAGATCGAGCAGCTCGCTGACCGTCAGGTAGTCGTAGAAGTACGGCGACTCGGGCAGGAAACCGACCTGCGCGCGCGCCTTGCGGCTCGGGATCGCGTGCCCGAGGATCTTCGCGGTGCCGCCGGTGGGGCGAATGAGCCCCATCAGCGTGCGGATCGTCGTCGTCTTGCCGGCGCCGTTCGGGCCGACGAAGCCGAAGATCTTGCCCTTCTCGACGGAGAACGACACACCGCGCAGCGCCTCGACCTTCCGCCGCGCGAACGGCGTGCGGTACGTCTTGGAGAGGTCGCGGACGTCGATGGCGGAGTCCACCGCCGGCGACGTTACTTGATTTGATAGATGAACGTCACGATTCCGCAGACCGTCACGGCGCGATCGCCGATCTTGTACGGCTTGTATTGCCAGCTCGACAGCGCTTGCGCGAGCGCCCGGTCGTAGCCGGTGTAGCCGGTCGACTTCAGCATCTTCACCGAGCCGACGCCGCCGGCCTCGTCGACGCACGTCTGGAACACCGCGCTGACCTTGTCCTTGCCGTCGCGCAGCATCGCGGTCTGCTCGACCTCGGGCGGATGCACCTGGGTCTCGCCGGCGATCCGCATGCCGCGGATCACATCGGGCGGCACGATCGGAGGCGGAGTCTTCACCTCGTCGTCCTTCTTCGCGGGCGCTGCCGAGCCCGACCCGTCGCCGGGGCCGCAGTCCTCGGTGCACTCGCCGGTCGACAGCGGATCGCCCGAGCCCTTACCGGAGCCCTCGCCGCTGCCCTCGCCGCCACCGGTGGTGGTCGTCTCGACCGGCTTCTCGGTCTCGGCCGGCTTCGGCGTGGGCTGGGTCGGCTCGTGCGCGATCCGCTTGGGCGTCTTCGGCGTGAGCTTCGGGGCGGTCGTCGGCGACGCCCCACCGGCGGGAGCGGGCGGTGGTGGCAACGGCTGGGCGAGCGCGACGGAGATCTTCGGCCGGTCGAGCTGTTCGAGCTTCCAGAAGCCGGCGACGAACAGGCCGAAGACGAGGGCGAGGTGGAGGGCGGCGGAGATGAGGACGAGCCAGCGACGCATTCTCGTGCCGACGCACGAGCTTGGGCCGCGGTCTTTTGCACTCCGCTGACGGCTCTCGCACCTCCTGACGGGTGTCACGGGCGCGCCTCGGGTATGGTCGCACCGGGGGCCGGATGATGAACCACGCTGCCGGCTGCGACCGTCGCCGCGTGGGCACCTCGGGCCGTACGTCCGGTTCTCACTCGGGCCGTACGTCGAGTACGGCCCTCGTTCCGCTTCCGGGCGTGCGACCCGATCTGCCTCGCGCGGCTAGGTCTCGCTCGGCATCGTGGTGCATCATCCGGCCCTGTGACGGGTGCGCTTGTCGTGTTCTGCGTGACCTACCTGGTCATCGCGAGCCGTCAGCTGCAGTTCCTCAAGCTCGACCGGCCGGCGGGCGCGACGATCGGTGCCGTCGCGATGGTGGTGATCGGCGGGCTGCCGATGGACGACGCGCTCCACGCGATCGACCTCCACGTCCTGATCCTCTTGTTCGGCGTGCTGCTGATCGCCGCGTACCTCACCGAGGCGCAGTTCTTCAAGCTCGCCGCCTACGCCGTGCTGACGCGGGCGAGGAGCGCGCGCTCGCTGATGTTCGGGCTCGTGTTCGTGTCGGGCGCGCTGAGCGCGTTCCTCGTCAACGACACGGTGTGCGTCGTGCTGACGCCGCTCGTCGTCGCGGTCGTCGTCGAGGCGCGGCTGCCGGCGCTGCCGTATCTCATCGGGCTCGCGTCGGCGACGAACGTCGGCGGCGTGATCAGCCTCGCCGGCAACCCGCAGAACATGATCATCGGCGCGGCCGCGCAGGGCAAGCTCGCGTTCGGCACGTACATGCTGCTGACGCTGCCCGTCGGCATCGTGTGCCTCACCGCGAACGCGGCGCTCTTGTGCTGGCTGTTCCGCTTCGACCTGCCGAAGGGATCGCTCGCCGACCGGCACCCGCCGAAGCCCGCGATCGACAAGATGCTGTCGGCGAAGGGCCTCGGTGCGCTCGCGCTGTTCGCGGGCCTGGCGTTCGCGGGCGTGTCGCTCGCGGGCGCGGCGGTGTGCGCGGCGGCGGTCCTGATGCTGTCGGCGCGGTCGCGCGTGCCGCGCGAGGCGTTCCGGCACGTCGACTGGCCGCTGCTCGTGTTCTTCGCGGGGCTGTTCGTCGTCGTGAAGGGCATCGAGCACGCGGGCGTGATCGCGGATCTGTTCTCGTACGTCGCGCCGCTGATCGATCGCGGCGGCATCGAGAGCGACATCGTGTTCATCGTGCTCGTCGTCGTCGCGTCGAACATCGTCAGCAACGTGCCGCTCGTGCTCGTCGCGGTCGCGTGGGTGCCGCACATGCACGATCCGACGTGGGGCTACATCATGCTCGCGGTCGCGTCGACGCTCGCCGGCAACCTGACGCTGTTCGGCTCGGTCGCGAACATCATCGTCATGGAGTCGGCGGGGCCGCGCGGCGAGGTCGGCTTCTGGCGCTTCCTGCGCTACGGCGCGATCCTGACGCTCGTCGATCTCGTGCTCGGCTTCGCGATCCTGTTCGGCGAGCGAATGCTGTTCTAGCGGTCGGGTGCTTCCGCGTTCCACGCGAACCGCCAGCGCAGCGCGCCGTCGCTGATCCGCACCGCCTCCGCCTTGCCCAGCGCGGTCAGGCCGCCGCCGAGCAGCAGCTCGCCGATGCCGGAGATGCTCGGCTCGTGCCCGACGAGGATGACGTGCGCGTCGCGCGGCAGCTGCTCGAGCGCCTTCTGCACGGCGCGCACCGGGGCGCCGGGAGCGAGCTCCGGGAGCACGTCGACGTTGACCGGGACCTGGAGGCCGGCCGCGACGAGCTCGGCCGTCTGCACGGCGCGCACGAGCGGGCTCGTCCAGATGTGCGTCGGGTGGCAGTCGTGCCAGCGCAGCCGGTCGCCGAGGCTCTTCGCCTGCGCGCGGCCCTCGGGCGTGAGGTGGCGCAGCGGATCTCGCAGATCGAGCGTCTCGTCGACCGCCGCGGCATGCCGGATCAGGAACACCTCCACGCGCCACATGATACCGCTATGCTGCGCCCATGAAGCTCTACGGAACGACGACCTCACCGTTCGTGCGACGCGTGCGGATCGTCGCGGCCGAGGTAGGCGAGCCGGTCGACCGCATCGACACCGCGACGGATGCCGGCATGGCCCAGCTCCGCGAGGTCTCGCCGATCCGCAAGGTCCCGGTCGCGGTCGTCGACGGCCGCACCCTCTACGACTCCCGCGTGATCATCGACTGGCTCGTGACGACGCGCGGCTGGGGCGGCGTGCAGCCGGCGCGCGACCGCTGGCGCGAGCAGAATCTGCTCAACGCGATCGACGGCGCGCTCGATTCGGTGATCCAGCTGTTCTACCTGCGCCGCGACGGCGTCACCGTCGATGGCACGCCGTACGCCCAGCGCCAGCTCGACCGTGCCGACGCGATCTTCGCGTGGCTCGCCAAGGAGCTGTCGCCGGAGGCGTTCGCGCTGCCCGAGATCAGCGTGTGCTGCGCGCTCGACTGGATGGACTTCCGCAACGTGTACCCGACCGACCGAGCGGGTGGTCTCGCTGCCGTGCGCGCCGCGCTCCGCGAGCGGCCGTCGATGGTCGCCACGCGCCCGCACGCATGAGCTCGTGGGGGCATTCGCATGACCCATTCGCAGATCCCATGATCCACTGCGAGATTCGATGAAGCGCGGGACCGACATCGCGGCGGCCGCCGCCGTGCTGCGCGCCGGCGGGCTCGTCGCCTTTCCGACGGAGACCGTGTACGGCCTCGGCGCCGATGCGTCGCGCGACGAGGCGGCCGCGAAGATCTTCGCCGTGAAGGGCCGGCCGCGCGCGCACCCGCTGATCGTGCACATCGCGTCCGCGGGCGACCTCGACGGCTGGGCGCGCGACGTGCCGGAGGCGGCGCGGCGACTCGTGGAGCACGCGTGGCCGGGGCCGCTGACGATCATCGTCCAGCGCGGGCCGCGCGTGGCCGCTGCGACGACCGGCGGCGCCGAGACCGTCGGGCTGCGCGTGCCGGCGCACCCGATGGCGCTCGAGCTGCTGCGCGCGTTCGGCGGCGGCATCGCGGCGCCGAGCGCGAACCGGTTCGGCGCGGTGTCGCCGACGACGGCCGATCACGTCGCGGCGGATCTCGGCGACGACGTCGACTACATCCTCGACGGTGGGCCGTGCAGCGTGGGTGTCGAGTCGACGATCGTCGACTTCTCGCGCGGGCGGCCGGTGCTGCTGCGTCCGGGTGGGATGCCGCGCGAGGCGATCGAGGCGATCACGGGCCCGCTCGGCGCGCCCGATGCGGCGGCGCCTGCCGCTCCCGGCACGCTCGCCAGCCACTACGCGCCGCGCGCGGAGGTGCTCGCGGTCGAGGTCGACGACGTGCCGGCGGCCGTCGCGGCGGCGCGGGGCAAGGTCGCGGTGCTCGCGCCGAAAAGCGCGTTCGAGATGTGGGGGGAGAAGGCCGTGCTCGCCCTGGCGTGGGGGGAGAAGGCCGTGCTCGCGTATCCGCTGCCCGACGAGGTCGCGGGGATGGCACGCGAGCTGTATTCGGCGCTGCGAGATCTCGACGCGGCGGGCGTCGATGTGGTGATCGCCGCGTTGCCTCCGGCGGCCGGCCTGGGTGAAGCTGTCGGCGACCGTCTTCGCCGGGCGGCAGGACCACGAAAGCCATGAACCCGAGAGTCGGCATCATCATGGGCTCGCAGAGCGACTGGGCCACGATGAAGCACGCCGCCGACGTGCTCGATTCGCTCGGCGTCGCGTACGAGGCGAAGATCGTCTCCGCGCACCGCACGCCGGATCTGCTGTTCTCGTACGCGGAGACCGCGGCGATGCGCGGCATCCAGGTGATCATCGCGGGCGCGGGCGGCGCGGCGCACTTGCCGGGCATGACCGCCGCGAAGACGCGGCTGCCGGTGCTCGGCGTGCCCGTGCAGAGCAAGGCGCTCAGCGGCATGGACTCGCTCCTGTCGATCGTGCAGATGCCGAAGGGCATTCCGGTCGGCACGCTTGCGATCGGCGACGCCGGCGCGGCGAACGCGGGCCTGCTCGCGGCGGCGATCGTCGCGCTGCAGGATCCGGAGGTCGCCGTGAAGCTCGATGCATTCCGCGCCGCGCAGACGCAGCGCGTGCTGGAGGACAAGCTCAGTTGATCCTGCCGGGCGGTACCGTCGGTGTGCTCGGGGGCGGTCAGCTGGGCCGCATGATGGCGGTCGCCGCGCGCCGCATGGGCTATCGCGTGCTCGTGCTCGATCCGAGCCCGAATTGCCCGACGGGGCAGGTGTGCGACGGCGTCGTCGTCGGGGCGCTCGACGACGTCGAGGCGGCGAAGAAGCTCGCGCGCCAGGTCGACGTGATCACGCTCGACACCGAGCACGTCCACGCCGACGTGCTCGACCAGCTCGAGGCGATCACGCCCGTGCGGCCGGGGGCGAGCGTGCTGCGCACGATCCAGGACCGGCAGACGCAGAAGCAGTTCCTCGACAAGCTCGGCATGCCGCAGGCGAAGTGGGCGCCGTGCGAGGACGTCGAGGCGGCGCTCGCGGTCGTCGGGCGGCCGGCGATCGTCAAGGTCCGGCGCGCCGGCTACGACGGCAAGGGCCAGATCCGCATCGAGCCCGGCGCCGACGCGAAGGCCGAATTCGCGAAGCTCAAGGGCGAGCCGGCGGTCGCCGAGGCGCTCGTGCCGTTCGCACGCGAGATCAGCGTGATCCTCGCGCGCGGGTTGAAGGGCGAGATCGCGATCTATCCGCTCGCCGAGAACGTGCATCGCCGCCACATCCTCCACACGACGCGCGCGCCGGCACCGATCTCGGCGGCCGGCCAGAAGCGCGCGGAGGAGATCGGCGTGACGGTCGCGGAGGCGCTCGGGCACGTCGGCGTGATCGCCGTCGAGATGTTCGAGCTCCCCGACGGGACGCTGCTGGTCAACGAGATCGCGCCGCGCACGCACAACAGCGGCCACTACACGTACGGCGCCTGCGCGACCACGCAGTTCGAGCAGCACGTGCGCGCCGTGTGCGGCCTGCCGCTCGGCGATCCGCGCGCGCTGACCGGCGCGGTGATGGTCAACCTGATCGGCGATCTCTGGCGCGACGGGCCGCCGCCGTGGCGCGCGGTGCTCGAGCGTCCCGAGGCGCGCCTGCACCTCTACGGCAAGGACGCGCCCGCACCGGGCCGCAAGATGGGCCACGTCGTGCTGCTCGATGACGACACCGATCGCGCCCTCGCGACGGCCGAGCAGATGATCACGGCGCTCACGCCTCCGTGATAGGTTCGACCACGGCGGATGGCCACTCTGGTCTATAGCGACGTCGACGGGGTCGACCGCTCGTTCTCGCTCGGGCCCGATCCGGTCGTGATCGGCCGCGCGCAGGAGTGCGCGATCCGCTCGGAGGACCCGCGGGTGTCGCGGATGCACGCGCGGATCTATGTCGACCAGGGCTCCGTGTGGGTCGAGGATCTCGGCAGCAGCAACGGCATCTTCGTCGGGCCGCAGAAGGTCCAGCGCGCGCCGATGCCGGTCGGCGAGATCGTGCTCGTCGGGTCGCTGATGCTCCGGCTGTTGCCGCCGAGCGGCACGCTGCCGCCGCCGGTCGGCCTGCACGGCACGCTCGCGCAGTGGCTCGAGATGGAGCGCAAGGCGCGCGGTGCCGTCGAGGAAGAGCGCGGCGCGTTCGCGCGTCGCGTCGGCGAGCTGCACGAGGAGCTGCGCACGCTGCGCGAGGCGCACGGCGTCACGGAGCAGGAAGCGATCGCGCTGCGCGAGGAGATGGCTGCGATCAAGAAGGAGACGCAGCAGGAGCTCGAGCAGATGCGCGTCGACCTCGCGAAGGCGCGCGAGGCGAAGATGATCGCGGAGACGCAGTCCGGCATCACGGTCGCCGAGAAGATGGCCGAGGCCGACATGCAGATCTCGTCGCTGCAGCACAAGCTCGCGCAGCTCGAGAAGGCGCAGGCGGCCGCGCCCGTCGCGCCCGATAACCGGGCGGAGCTCGCGGCGCTCACGGCACGCGCCGAGAAGGCCGAGAAGGACCTGCAGACCGCGCAGATCCGGGCGCAGGGCGCCGAGCGCAACCTCACCGGTGCGCAGGCCGCGGCCGCGAAGGCCGACACGCGCGCCGCCGAGCTCGACGGCAAGCTGAAGGACGCGCTCGACGGCAAGAAGGCACTCGAGAGCGAGCTCGCCGTGCTGCGCGAGAAGGTCGCGGCCGCCGAGTCGAAGGTCGCCGCTGCCGAGTCGCGGCAGGTCGATGCGCCGCTGCAAGCCGCCGAGGCGCGCGCGCAGAAGCTCGCGGCCGAGCTCGCCGAGATGACGCAGCAGTTCGAGACGCGCCGCGATCGGATCGCCGAGCTCGAGGCCGCCGTCGCGGCCGCGAAGTCCGAGGCGAGCGCGCAGGGCGACAAGGTCACGGCCGCCGAGAAGGCGCGCGCCGACGCCGAGGCGAAGATCCGCGACGCCGAGACCAAGGTCCGCGACGCGGAAGCCAAGCTGCGCGAGGCGGAAGGCAAGCTCGAGGAGCTCGCCGGTGCGGGCGCGGAGATCGAGTCGGCGCGCAAGGCCGAGGCGCGGGCCGCCGAGGCGCTCGCGAAGGCCGAGGAGAACGAGAAGCGCGCGAGCGCGGCGGATACGATGGCCAAGGCGATGGCGAAGGACGTCGCCGAGGCCTTGAAGCGCGCGGTCGATGCGGACGCGAAGGCCCGCGCGGTCTCGCGCGAGCTCGACGGCGCCCACAAGCGCGCGCAGGCGGCGGAGGCGCGCGATACCGAGCGCGCGGCGCAGATCAAGGCGGCCGAGGAGCGGGCGGCGGCGGCGGAAGGCAAGCTCGCCGCGACCGAGGCCGAGGCGACCGCGAAGCTCGAGGCGCTGCAGAAGGAGCTGACCGACAAGCTGACGGCTGCCGAGCAGGCGCTGTCGGCGAAGGCCGAGCAGCTCGCGAAGGATCTCGGCGACAAGCTCGCGGCGGCGCAGCGCGAGCTCGCGGCGGAGCGCTCGACGGCGATGAGCCTCGTCGACCGCAAGACGCAGCTCGAGCGCGAGCTCAACGAGGCGCGCACGCAGAACGCAGGGCTGCAGCACCGCGTCGAGCTCGCCGAGAGCAAGGTCGCCGAGTACGAGGTGCAGATCGAGGAGCTCGAGGACCGCATCCAGGACCTCGAGGCAGGCGTCGCGGTCGAGAAGACGGCCGCGTCCTCGTCGCTCGAGGAGTCGCGCGAGAAGCTGACGAAGCTCGAGGAGCAGCTCGCGGAGGCGAAGGCGGCCGCGAAGAGCGCGTCGAAGACCGCCGCTGACCTCGACAAGCGCCTCGACACGATGGAGGCCGACCTCGCGGCCGCGCAGGCCGCGAAGGCCGAGGCGGATGCCGCGCTCGCCGACGCGCGCGCGAAGATCACCGAGCTCGAGCAGGCGGGCGAGCAGCTCGCCGCGCAGCAGAAGCGCGCCGACGACGCCGAGAAGCGCATCCACGAGATCGAGGCCGGCATCGATCCGCTCAAGGCGAAGGCGGAGGCCGCCGACCTCGCGATCGGCCGCGCGGGCGCGCTGCAGCGACAGCTCGACGAGGCGCTGCAGAAGCTGTCGTGGATCGAGCGCGACGGCGCCTCGAAGGCCCGCGAGGCCGACGAGACGAAGCTCGCCGAGGTCCAGGCGCAGGCCGACGCGCGCGTGCGCGAGGCGGAAGGCCGTATCGAGGCGCTCGAGGCGATGGTGCGCGATGCCGACGTGCACACGCGCGAAGCGCAGGCCGCCGTGTCGGCGGCCGAGGGACGGGCGAGCAGCGCCGAGCAGCGTGCCGCGGATCTGCAGAAGCAGGCGGCCGAGCTCGAGAAGCACGTGCGTGACGTCGAGGCGCGGGGCAAGGAGATCGAGGCGCGGGCATCGTCGATCGAGGTGAAGGCGAAGGAGGCGGCCGAGCGCATCGCCGCGACCGAGCGCCGGGCGCGGGAGGCGGAAGCCCAGCTCGAAGAGGCGAGGGCGGCCGCGCAGCGCCAGTCGGGCCGGATGCCGGCGGTCGATCCGAACGCCGAGCGCCGGCTCGCCGAGGCGCAGGCGACGATCGCCGCGCTCCAGCGCGAGGTCGATGCTGCCGAGAACGTCCGCCAGTTTGCCGCGAACACCGAGCGCGAGATCGCGCAGCTCGAGCGCGAGCTCCGCGAGGCGAAGGCGAAGATCACGGCGCTGACGCACGAGCGCGACAACCTCGAGTCGCAGCTGCGCGACGTCCACGAAGACGACGAGACGCGCATGCGCGGCGCCCTCCCGTCGCAGGCCGAGGTCACCGCGCAGGCCGACATGTCGCGCTACACGGCGCTCGTCTCGCGCGCGTCCGAGCTCGAGCGCAAGCTCGCGGATGCGGAGGCTCGCCTCGCCGCGCAGCAGCGCGCGCACGACGACGACGAGGAGCCGACGAACACCGGCACGTCACTCCCCATCGAGTTCGCGGAGAACCTCAGCGTCCTCGAGGAGTCGATCGACTCGCTGCGCGCGAACATGCGCGCCGCGTCGGACGAGACGGCGATGATGGACCAGAGCGACTCGGTGATCGCGATCTCGGCGGCAGTGTCGTCGGCGGCCGAGCACGTCGAGCGTGCGCGCGAGGCGCTGCGCGAGCTCGCGAAGATGCGCCCGGCCTAGCCGCCCGCGCGAACGCCCAGGCGCGCAACTCCTAGGCGGCCGCGAAGTAGTGCCGCTCCGCGAGATCGGCGAGCAGCCCGGCGTGCGCGGGCTCCCAGTGCAGCAGCGCGCGCGTGCGGGCGCTCGACGCCGGATTGTTGACCTGCGCGAAGTGCGCCATTGCGCCGAGGTACGCCGGTGCTTCCTCCGCGCTGACGCCGCGCGCGGGCACGCCGAGCCCGCGGCCGATCGCCTCCGCGATCGCGCGAAACGCGACGCCCTCGTCCGCGACGGCGTGGAGGCGCGTCCCGGCCGGGGCCGACTCGAGCGCGAGCCGGTAGAGCCGCGCCGCGTCCAGCGTGTGCACGGCCGGCCACACGTTCGCGCCGTCGCCGACCCACGCCGAGAAGCCGTTCTTGCGCGCGGCGGCGACGAACATCGGCACGAAGCCGTGGTGGTCGAGCGAGCTGTGCACGGTCGGCGGAAGCCGGATCACCGAGGAGCGCACGCCGCGCGCGCCCATCGCGATGACGACGTTCTCGCCGTCGACACGCGCGCCGCGCTCGACCACGTCCTCCTCGGTGCCCGTGCGCGAGATCCCGCCGAACAGCGCGAGCTGCGCCGTGCCGGCCGTGCTGACGAATGGCTTGTTCGAGCCGAGCAGCGCCTCGCCGATCGCCTGGACGACCGCGACATCGTGGTTCGCGGCCTTCACGAACCCGTCGGGCGTGCCGCCGAACGCGAGGTCGTGCTTGTAGCCGAGGTGGATGACGCCGTCGGCGGCCTTCGCGGCGGCGACGAGGCCCGCGACGTCGTCGAGGTCGCCGCGCAGCGGCTCGGCGCCCGCGGCGCGGATCTTCTGCGCCGATGCGTCCGACCGCGCCAGCCCGACGACGGCGTGCCCGGCCGCGACGAGCTCGGCGACGACCGCGGACCCGATGTGACCACTCGCTCCGGTGACGAAAACCCGCATGGTTGGCTCCTGAGTTCAGTGACTGAAATAGGGCTACCACGTGATTGCATAGCCTGCAATAGGTCACTTCACGGCCTGCAATCAGCTAGGATGCGAGTGTGGCGCGCTGGGAACCCAATGCGAACGGGCGGCTGACCGAGGCCGCGATGGCCCTGTTCGCCGAGCGCGGCTACGCGAACACGACCGTGGCCGACATCGCGGCACGCGCGGGGCTCACCGAGCGCACGTTCTTCAACCACTTCGCCGACAAGCGAGAGGTGCTGTTCGCGGGCTCCGAGCACTTCGTCTCGATGATCGTCGAGGCGTTGCGCGCCGCGCCCGCGGACCTCGCACCGCTGGACGCGGTCGTCGCGGCGTACAAGTCGACGAGCGACTTCTTCCAGCAGCGCCGCGCGTTCGCGCGCAAGCGCGCCGAGCTGATCGCCGCGCATCCCGAGCTGCAGGAGCGCGAGCTGATCAAGATGATGTCAGTCGCGGCCGCCGTGCGCGAGGTGCTGCAGCAGCGAGGCGCGTCACCGGCCGCCGCGACGCTCGCGGCCGAGGCGGGCACCGCGATCCTGCGCGTCGGGTTCGAGCAGTGGGTCAACGATACGCACGACCGCAGCCTCGCGTTTCACCTGCGCGCGGCGCGGCGCCAGCTCGACGCGGTGGTCAGCCCTGCGGCTTCGCGAGGTGGTCGCGCAGGAACGCGAGCGACTTCGGCAGGCGCGGCACCCAGAAGCCGAAGTCGTGGTGACCGGGACCGCTGAAGTAGACGTGGTCGATCTTCCTCGCGCTCAGTAGCTCGTCGACATACGCGGCCTGCGCGTCGAGACCGAACTCGTCCTCGGTGCCCGCGTCGAGGTAGAGCGCGA
The DNA here is from genome assembly GCA_964446175.1 of uncultured Kofleriaceae bacterium. GTDB lineage: Bacteria > Myxococcota_A > Polyangia > Haliangiales > Haliangiaceae > JABFXX01. The sequence continues at coordinate 83,009 of CAYUNM010000003.1, read as the reverse complement.
GCTTGCCCGGCTCGAGCTTCTGCAGCAGCGTGGCCGGATCGTGCGCCTTCCAGTTCGCGATGTCGGGCCCGTAGAGCGCGCGCACCCACTCGCCGATGTGATTCACCGACGGATCGCCGGTGCGCCCCCACGTCGACACGTCGGTGACGAGCTTCACGAGGCCGGTGCCGTACGGGTGCGGGCCCGCGTAGAGCAGCGCGACGACGCCGGAGTGCGAGGCCGCGGCCGAGAACTCGTCGGGATGGCGCATCGCGAGCTCGAACGCGCCGAGGCCGCCCATCGACATGCCGGCGAGACCACGGCCCTCGCGCGTCGCGATCGTGCGGTACTGCGCGTCGACATCGGCGACGAGGTCCTTGACGATGTACGTCTCGTAGTTGCGCTGGTGCACGCACGTCTTGTCGTGGTGCTGGAACTGCGGCAGGAACAGTCCCGCGCCGTCCTTCATGCACGCGTCGTAATCGACGGGCGTGACCGAGTCCGTGTAGAAGCCGTCATCGCCGTCGGGCGTGACGACGATCGCCTCGAGCCCGAGCTGGTCGGCGGCCGCGTCGAGGTGGCCTCCCTTGATCCACGAGCGCTCGTCGCCGGTGAGGCCGTGCAGGTAATAGAACACCGGGTAGCGCTTCTGCGACGACGCGTAGCCCTCGGGCAGGTAGACGAGGTACGTCTTGTCGACACCGAGCGCGGCCGAGTGGAACGTGCGCTCGGTGACCGTGCCCTGGTGAGCTGGCGCGATGGCGGACCCGGCGGCCGGGGCGGGCGCCGCCGCGGTCGCCGTCGCGGCTGGCTTCGGCGCGGGCGGCGTGGTCGACGACGACGAGCATGCGGCGAGCGAGCATGCGGCGAGCGAGCATGCGGCGAGCAGGTTCAGCAGGCGCTTCATGGCAGCGCCGAGGCTACCGCCGTTCGCGTCGAAGCGGGCGGCGAAGCACCGATCGGGCGGCGAAGCGCTACGGCAGGTCGGGCAGGATCGCGACGGTCTGAACGTGCGTCGTCTGGAACGACTCGACGAGCGCGAGCAGCCGCATCGCCTCGTGGGCGACGCGCGGATCGAGGGCCGCGAGCTCGGCGCCGAGCGAGGCCGCGAGCGGCGTCTCGAGGCCGAACGGTGCGTGTACGCCGCCGCCCCAGCCGGAGAGCACGTCGCGCAGCGTCGGCGTCGGCGGATAGACCTCGAGGTCGATGGCCGGATCGACCTTCGCGAGCTCCTGCGCGTCGGCGATCGCCGCGTCGAGGCCGCCGATCTCGTCGACGAGGCCGAGCTCCTTCGCCTTCGTGCCCGTCCACACGCGGCCCTGCGCGATCGGCTGCACGTCATCGGGCTTCTTGTGGCGACCCTCCGCGACGCGCCCGACGAACACCTTGTAGACGCTCTCCATGTTCGCCTGCATCGCCGCGCGCTCGTCGTCGGTCCACGGCGAGAGGGATGCGAGCATCGTCGCGCGCTTGCCGCGGCCCATCGGGAACGTGGTGACGCCGAGCTTCGCGAGCGCGGCCGCCGGCGCGATGCGACCACCGACGACGCCGATCGATCCGGTCAGCGTGTCGTCGAGCGCGTAGATCTTCGTCGCGCCGCTCGCGATGTAGTAGCCGCCGCTCGCCGCGACGTCGCTCATCGAGACGATCACCGGCTTCTTCCCCCGGAGATCGGCGACCGCGTGCCAGATCAGCTCGCTCGCCTGCGCGCTGCCCCCGCCCGAGTCGATGCGCAGCACGACCGCCTTGACGTTGTCGTCGGCCGCGAGCGCACGCAGCGCCGCGACCATCGTCTGCGACGCGATCTCCTCGCGCGCACCGATCACGCCGTCGCCCTTGCCGTCGACGATGTTGCCCAGCGCGTACACGACCGCGACGTGCGCTCCGAGCGGCCGCTCCGGCGGCATCGCGCCGATGAACCGCGCGAGCCGCAGCATCGCGGCGAGCTGGTCCTTCTGGTCCGGCTCGAGCTCGAGCTTCGTCCACGGCTTGCCGATGCTCCCGAGCACCTGCTCCCACGTCGCGACCTCGTCGACGAGCTTCGCCGTCTTCGCCTGGTCCGGCGGGAAGATCGCGCTGTCGATCAGCGCCTTGACCGCGCCCGGATCGAGCTTGCGCTCGCTGGCGATCGTCTCGACCATCGTCTCGAACCGCCGGTCGAGGATCGCGCCGAGCGTCTCCTCCATCTCCTTCGACGGCGCATCGCGCGTCAGCGGCTCGGCGGCGCCCTTGTACGCGCCGACGTGGATGAAGTCCGCCTGCACGCCGAGCTTGTCGAGCAGGCCCTTGACGTGCACCGGCATCGCCGACGGCCCGGTGATCATGATCTCGCCGAGCGGCGCGAGCGCGATCGTGTCGCACGCCGACAGCACCATGTACGTGCCGTTGTTCGCGGCCTCGGTGTGACAGCGCAGCTGCTTGCCGGCCTTGCGGAAGTCGTGCATCGCGGCGCGCAGCTCGGTGATATCCGGCACGCTGATCTCGAGCTCGCCGACGCGCAGCAGGAGGCCCGCGATCTTGTCATCCTTCGCGAGCGCGCGAAACCGCAGCGCCAGCTCGTGCAGCTCGGTGCCGCCGTGCCCGCCGAAGATCGAGAAGGCCTTGCGCTCGACGATCGCGCCGTGCAGATCGATCACGCCCCAGTGGACCTGCGTCTCGTCGAAGTCCTTCGACTTCTCCGGCGCCTCGTACGGGCCGGGCTTCTCGATGCTGTCCTTGATCTTCGTCAGCATCCCCTGCAGGTCGAAGCTCTGGTCGCCGTCGTCGCCGCCGCTGCCCTTCGACGCGCCGAGCGCGGCCGCCCACGGATCCTGCGCGAGCGCATCGGCCCTCGGCTTGCCGTCGAACGCGTGGTCGAGCGGCGAGGGATGGTTCGCGCAGGCGGCGAGCGCACAGGCGGCGACGAGAGGGGCGCGCATTGCCGCGTCATAGCACTTCTTGCCGGACCACCTGCCGATAGAATGAACGGATGGGCGTCGCGCACGTGCTGACGGTCGCGCTCGGGCTGCGCTACGGCACGTGGGTCAACCTCGCGGACAACCTGCAGGTGCGCGGCGCCGACGTCGAGGCGGACTACGCCGTCTACCGGCACCTCGCGCTGCGCGCGACCGTCGGCGCCGAGACGGCGACCTATCGCGGCGACGGCGCGACGGCCTGGACGGGCTACGAGGCGTACGCGCTGCCGGGCATTCGCCTCGATGCGATCGCGAGCGACTCGACGCTCCCCGTGCGGCCGTTTCTCGCGCTCGGCTTCGGCATCGCCGTACGGCACAAGGACAACGAGCCGAGCACGATCCCACCCGAGCGCACGATCGTCGCGCCATACGTGCAGCTCGCGGAGCTCGGCCTCGACGTCCACTCCGACGAGTGGCTGGTGCGCGGCTCCGTCGGGTTCGAGGGCGTCGCGACGTCCGCACCGCCGGTGTGGGCGTTCGTCCTCGGCGCGGGGCGCAGGTTCTAGTGGCTAGCTCGCGGAGCCGGCGGGCGCAGGCGCGGGGGCCGGCGCAGGCGCAGGCGCGGCCTGATCGGACCCGCCACCACTCGTGCCACCCGTCCCGCCGCCCGGCGGCGGTGGCTGCTTCGGCGCGTCGCCGGTATCGCCGAGGATCTGCAGCTGCTTCTTCGCCTTCGGCGAGTCGGGGATCACGTCGAGGTAGTGATGCCACGCCTCGATCGCCTGCTCCTTGTTGCCCTGCCGCTGGTACGTCTCGGCGACGCCGCCGAGCGCCGGCTCGTACCGGCTCGACACGGCGAGCGCGGCGCGGAACTTCGAGAACGCGCTCGCGAACTGCTTCGCGTCGAGATAGCAGTAGCCCTGGCCGGTCAGTGCCTCGACGCCCGTCGGCTTCTGCTCGAGCGCCCTGCCGAACAGCTCGAGCGCCTTGCTGCAGTTCGTCTCCGCGAGCTTGTTCGCCTTCGCGAGCAGCGAGTCGTAGTCGCCGCCACCGCCGCCGTTATCGCCGGGCGGCGGCTTCGTCGTGGTGCCGCTCTTGTTGCCGCCGTCCTCGGGCGGCAGCGGATCGGTCTTCGCGACGACCGTCTCGAGCTTCTTCGCGAGCGCCCGCGCGCCGTCGTGGTCGGCCTGCGCCGCGGTGATCGCGTCGACGATCGGCTTGGCATCGGCCGCCTTGCCCTGCATGAACGCGACGAGCGCGGTCTCGAACTTCACGCGCGTATCGTCCGCCGCATCGATCGCGGCGAGCGCCTTGGCGGCGTCGTCGAGCTTGTTGTCGCGCACGCTGACGAGCGCACCGCACAGCGCGATCGAGCGCGCGAGATCCTTGTCGGCCTTCGCGGCCGCCTTCGCCTTGTCGAGGTAGCGCGCGACGTCCTTCGCCGGCTTGCCCTGCAGCCGCAGCACGTCGGCCATCGCGAGGTTCGCGCTCGGATCGTCGGCCTGCGCGCGCACGGCTTTCTGCGCGAGCGTCGCGGCGTCGAGCACGGTGTCCTTCGCCGTCTTGCGGAGCTTGTCGCCCTCGGCCTTGTCGACGAGCGCCGCGCGATCCGCGAGCGACTGCGCGATCGCGGTCAGCAGGCGTGCGCGCATCGCCATCGTCGGCGCGTCGTCCTTGCCGGCGAGCGAGTCGGCCGCGCCCTTCATGCGCGCCTCGACATCACCGAAGAGCTCGGCGCGCGCCGGATCGAGCGGATCGCTCGGCGCGGGAGCAGCGGCATCGGCGACCGCGACCGGCACGGCGGCATCGGCGACGACCGCGATCGCGGAGCCGGCGGAGCCCGCGGACCCGGCGGAGCCAGAGCCCGTCCCCGCGTACGTCGGGGTCTTCTTGCCCTTGACGACGAACATGTAGACGGCGCCCGCGGCGCCGCCGATCACGAGCAGCGCGAGCAGCGCGATCCACATGCCGGCGCGCGAGCCGCGCTGCGGAGACATGAGCTCGTCGTCGTCGTCGATCGGGCGCACGCGGCCCGTGTCGAACGACGCCTCGTCCCCCGGCGTCATGCGGATCTTGCCGCTGAACGCCGGCTCGTCGCCCGGGATGTGCGCGAGCTTGCCGCCGCGCGGGCCCTGCGGCATCGCGGCCATCGAGTCGGTCGCCTTGATATCGGCGGCGGCCCACGCCGCGGTCTTCGGGCGGCCGTCGTCGGGGATCTTCGCCTTCGGCGCGGGTGGTGGCTGCGTGGGCGGGCGCCGCGTCGGCAGCGGCCCGGACCCCGAGCCGGTCGATGGCTGCGAGCCGAGCGGGTGCTGGCCGCTGATCTCGGTCTGCGCGAGCGGGTTGACCTTCGCGGCGGGCGGCGGCGGAGGCGTGGTCCTGCCGGTGCGGCGCGCGGGGAAGTTGCCGGTGGAGCGGCCCTCGTCGTCGTCGGGCGCGTCGGGGCTCGCCGCGCTGCCGCCCGGGCCCGGGCCGACGCCGAGGATCGTCGGCGCCTGCGGCTTGGGGCCGGTCGGGCGCTGGGCCCGCTGCGCGCGCGCCTCGTCGGCGATCGCGAAGTACTGGCCGAGCTCGGTGATGTCGCCGAGGCGCTTCCACGTCTTGCCGGAGCGCGAGATCAGCGACTCGCGCGACACGATGCCGGCGACGATCCACTGCTGCAGCGTCGCGAGCTCGCGGCACGTCTTCGTCTCGCCGTTGTCGAGGCGGACCATCCAGACGCGCTCGCTCGTCGGGCCGCTCGGCGGATCGTTGACGTCGATCGGAGCGTCACTGACGGAGCGCGGGCGCACCGTCTCCGGCGGCTTGCTCGGCGTTCGCGTGACGGCGCGCGGGCCGGGCGGCACCGCATCCTGCACGGTCGGCAGGCCGACGTTCGTCGGTGTCCGCTTGCGGATCTTGAACATGTGCCCGCAGTTGGTGCACTTGACGGTGACACCACCGGGCTTGAGACGGCTCTCGTCGAGCTCGTACTCCGTCCCGCACTTCTCGCAGCGAACGTCCATTGGTTTCCGCCGGTTGCCACTAAGGACGGTAGCACGGCGACTCCGTTCACGCAGGGCGCGGTCGGCTGAACTTCATCGTGCGGGTCGAATCCGCGAACTCGCCGGCGGTCAGCTCGTAGCGGCGGTGCGCCCACCAGCGGCCAAACCTCCAGAAGTCCTCCTCGAAGATCGCGAGGAAGCGGAAGCCGAGCTTCTCGATGATCGCGCGCGACGCCTCGTTCCCGTCGACGCAGCCGATCGTCACCTTGTGCAAGCCGAGCGTCTCGAAGCTCCAGCGCAGCACCGCCTGGGCCGCCTCGCTCATCAGGCCCTTGCCCCAGTGCGGCCGGCCGAGCCAGTAGCCGATCTCCGCCTTGTCCTGGCGCCACGCGCGCATCTCCCAGCGGATGCCCTCGACGGAGATCACGCCCGTCACCGCGCCCTCGTGGACGATCGCCCAGCCGATGCCGGTGCCCGCGTCGAACGCGGCGAGCATCCGCTCGAGGTACGCGACGGTCTCGCCGCGATCCGCGTGCGGATCCCAGCTCATCATCTTCGACACCTCGGGATCCGAGGCGAACGCGAACAGCGCATCGGCATCGCCGAGCTCGAGCGGCCGCAGCGCGAGGCGCGGCGTCTCGATCACGAGCGGCAGCTCGCCGAGCTTCGCCGGCGTGCGCGGCGGTGGCGACGTCACTGCACGTCCTCGGCGTGCACTTCCTCGACGGTCGCGAGGACATCCTTCACGTCGATGAGCCGTAGCCGATCATCCCACGGCACGCGCACGCCCGCTTCCTTGCGGAACAGCACGAACGCGCCGTGCGGTACGCCGCTGACGTTCTCCGTCGCCTCGTCGGTCGTCGGGCGGTCGCGTGCGACCTCGATGACCTTGCCGTACAGCGCGTCGTCCTGCGCTTCCTTGGCGCCGGCCGGCAGGTAGAGGCCGGCATCGGTGCGATCCTCGTCGCGGACGATCTGCACGAGCACGCGCATCCCGAGCGGCAGGATGAGCCGGTGCGTCTTAGAGGTCACGGGTGAAGACAACGGCGCCACTCTCCTCCACGCAGCGCAGCGTGGTCAAGCCCGCCGCCTTGAACTGCGGCGCGGCGCCATCGAGAGCGGGTTTCATCGCCGGGTCGCTGCACGAGCCCGACCGCACGTCGACGCGCGAGCCGATGACGCTCACGGTCGACCACAGGCGCTGGCGGCGCAGCGAGGCCTGCAGGTCGTTCGCGACGGCCTCGGGCTGCGGCCCTCTCGGCGCGCGCGGCACGTCGGGGGCGGCCGCTGCGAGGTTCGGCGCCTGTGCGACCTGCTGCGGCTGCTGGGGCGCGGCCGGGATCACGGTCTGCGGCTTGTCGGCGCCGCGATGCCGCAGCCCCAGCCACAGGATCAGCGCGACGCCGACGACGCCGACCGCGACGAACACCGCGGGCGGCACGCGCGGACGCTCCTCCGAGAGCGTCGTCCCACCCTCGACGCTCGTCGCCGCGCGCTGCGGCAGCGGCTTGTGACACTTGGGACAGCGCGCGTACCCCGGCACCACCGGGACGCCGCACGAAGGACACGTCATCGCGCGCGCCTCCTTCGCCCGGCGAGCACGACGAACGCCGCGAGCACGGCCGGCCCACCGGCGCCGCTACCGGTGCTGCAGCAGCCCGCGGGCGCCGCGACCGCCGTGCACGTGCCCGGATCCTTCGCGGTCGGGTAGACGGTGCAGATCGCGTTGATGTCGTCGGGCTCGAGCGTCTCCTTCTTCGTCTCGCCGCAGTCCTGGAAGTTGTACATCGTCGGCTCGGTGATCGCCGGGTTGCTCATCGACGTCGCGCACGACGGAACGGGCTTGCCGCTGCCGTCGGTGCGCGACGGATCGCCGGGCACCGTGCACGTGTGCTCGAGGCCGTGCAGGTGGCCGAGCTCGTGCGTCAGCGTGTTCTGCAGCTCGGACTGGCACGGCGCGGTGCCGAGCGTCTGGTGATTCACGCTGATCGCGAAGTCGACGCCGTTGATCTCGATGTCCGCATCGACGATCGCGCCGTCGCGCGAGCTGGTCGCATCGTCGATGTACGTCGCCGTCGTGATGCCCGCGCTGTCGTGCGAGTAGCAGCGCGCCGGATCGTTGCCGACCGCGGGCCTGCACCAGCTCGAGTCGCGGAACTTGATCACGTTGACGTGATCCTTGCCGACCTCCATCGGCTTCTTGCCCGCGTCCTTGACGACGAGGTAGCTGCAGCTCGCCGTGTCGTCGTTCCACGTCTGGATCGACTGGTCGATCACGCCGAACTCGGCGTCGCCGGCGATCTCGCTCGTGCCCGCCGAATCCGGCGTGACGAACACGCAGCCGCTCTCCCAGTAGAGGTAGTGACCGGCCTTCGTCGGGCCGGTGCGCACGAAGCTCTCGGTCGACGCGAGCAGCTTCACGTCGTCGACGAGCACGTGCTTGACCTGGCGCAGATCGACGTCCTCGTGCGCGTCGATCGCGACGATCATGCCGGGCTGCAGCAGCTCGGGGCCCGGCATCTGCCGCATCGTCTCGCCGTCGACCGTGCCGCCGAGCTGACTGACGACGACCGGCCCGTCGGTCGTCATCACGGTCGCCTCGGTGACGATCCGGCTGCCGTCCTCCGTCCAGAAGCTGTGGGTCGCGACGACGTTGCCGGTGACGGCCATCGCGAGCAGCAGACTGCTCATTTCCCGAGGGTATCACGGCATGTTATACGGGCCCACCATGTCCAGGCCCGTGCGCGTGCGCATCGCACCTTCGCCGACGGGCGACCCTCACGTCGGCACCGCGTACATCGCGCTCTTCAACTACGTCTTCGCCAAGAAGATGGGTGGCAAGTTCGTGCTTCGCATCGAAGACACGGACCAGACGCGCGCTCGCTCCGACTCCGAGCAGATGATCTTCGACGCGCTCCGCTGGTGCGGGCTGTCCTGGGACGAGGGGCCCGATGTCGGCGGGCCTTACGCCCCGTACCGTCAGTCCGAGCGCAGCCAGCACTACCGCGACGCGGCGGGCACGCTGCTCGACAAGGGTGAGGCATATCGGTGCTTCTGCACGGAGGACCGCCTCGCCAAGCTGCGCCTCCAGCAGCAGGCGGAGAAGACCACGCTCGGCTATGACCGCCACTGCCGCGGCATCGATCCCGCCGAGGCGAAGGCGCGCGCGGCCGCCGGCGAGCCGCACGTGATCCGGCTCAAGGTCCCCGTCGCGGGCCCGATCGAGTTCACCGACAAGCTGCGCGGCCAGATCACGCGCGACGCGAAAGAGATCGACGATCAGGTCCTGCTCAAGTCGGACGGCATGCCGACGTATCACCTGGCGAACGTCGTCGACGATCACCTGATGGAGATCACGCACGTGATCCGCGCCGAGGAGTGGATCTCCTCGACGCAGAAGCACGTGCTGCTCTACCAGGCGTTCGGCTGGGATGCGCCGGAGTTCATCCACATGCCGCTCCTGCGCAACACCGACAAGTCGAAGATCAGCAAGCGCAAGCACCCGGTCTCGATCAACTACTACCGGGACATCGGCATCCTCCCGCACGCGTTCCTCAACTTCCTCGGCCTCATGGGCTGGTCGTTCGGCGGGGACCGCGAGAAGTTCACGCTCGCCGAGATGATCGACGTCTTCTCGTGGGACCGCATGTCGCTCGGCGGCCCGGTGTTCGACCTCGACAAGCTGACCTGGCTCAACGAGCAGTACATCCACGACCTCTCGTACGAGCAGCTCGCCGATGCGCTGATCGACTGGCGCCTCAACCGCGAGTTCCTGATCAAGCTGCTGCCGCTCGTGCGCGAGCGCATCAAGAAGCTCGACGAGGTCATCCCCACGACCGAGTACTTCTTCGCCGGCGATCTCGATCTGACGCCGGTCCTGCCGGAGATGACCGTCCCCGAGGTCGCACCGGCGGCCGTCGGCAAGGCGCTGCTCGACTATGTCGAGCGGTTCGAGGCCCGCGACGGCTTCGACAAGACGATGCTCGAGGAAGTCGCGCGCCAGTGGACGGAGGCGCTCGGCTGGAAGACGAAGCACGCATTCATGCTGCTGCGGCTCGCCGTGACCGGCCGCAAGGCGTCGCCGCCGCTGTTCGACACGATGGCCGTCCTCGGCAAAGAGATCACGCGCCGCCGTCTGCGCACCGCGGCCCAGGTCCTCGCCAAGGCGAAGTGATGGACCGCGCGCGCCGCGCATCCGCGATCGCAGCCGCCGCCGTCGTGCTCGGAGGCGCCGCGCGTCAGGTGGCGCGCTCGAGCTGGAGCTACCGCCTCCCGGTCGCGGTCGCGCTCGCGTTCGCGGCGATCGTCGTCGCCGGCTTCCTGCTGCGCTACGTGCGCATCCCGCGGATCCTCCGCAAGGTCTCGATCGATCAGTGGCGCGCGATCGACGCCGAGACCGAGCGCACGCCCGAAGACGCCGGCCGCACCTCGCTGCGCGTGCTCGCGATCCTCGTCACCGTCGCGATCTCGCTGACGCTGCAGGAGTACATCGGCGACCGCGGCTGGTTCGAGACGCACTTCCCGGCCGTCGGCGCCGCGAAGTACTACGAGCTCGAGGCGTTCGCGTGGTGGTCGGGCTGGCGCGTGTTCGGCTACGTCGTGATCCCGATGGTCGTGCTCGCCTGGCTCGGCGAGCCGATCCGCAACTACCACGTCTCGTTCAAGGGCTTCTTCCGCCACCTCTGGATCTACGTCGCGCTGTTCCTGTGCGTGCTGCCGGCGGTGCTCGCCGCCTCGCACACCGACTCGTTCCGCCACACGTACCCGTTCTACCGCCTCGCGAACCGCTCGCAGTTCGACCTCTGGGCCTGGGAAGGCCTCTACGCGGCCCAGTTCGTCTCGCTCGAGTTCTTCTTCCGCGGCTTCATCCTCAACGGCCTCCGCCGCGCGCTCGGCGCGAACGCGATCTTCGTGATGATCGTGCCCTACTGCATGATCCACTACGGCAAGCCGCTGCCCGAGACGCTCGGCGCGATCGGCGCCGGCCTGATCCTCGGCACGCTCGCGATGCGCACCAAGTCGATCTGGGGCGGCGTCCTGATCCACATCGGCGTCGCGATGACGATGGACGTGATGGCGCTGCACGGCTGCCCGCCGATCGGCTCCGGCCACTACTGCGGCGATTGACCCGATCGCGCGCCCGAAAAGAGGTTGGGGCCCAGCAGTGGTAGCTGCTGGACCCCAAAATGAGCACGACCGTCTAACCGTGAGGCAGTCTATCCCCTACGTTTGACGTAGGTGGGCTCCACGTAATCCTTCGGGCTTCCCGACGAGCGGGCGTGCACTCCCGGAACAGAGGCAGATCCCTGGATAGCAATTGTAGGAGACAGAATCGCCCCGGGTCTCGCATCAGACCGCCGGTGCTCGATTTCAAAACTACGCAGCGCGATCGAATCCGTCAATGGGAAAAACGACGACGCGATCACGCTTTCGATCGCGCGCGGCGTCATGCAAATCGCGCTTGAAAATTCTGCGCGAAACTAGAGCCGAACACCGATGAATGCCGACGGCCACACGTGCACGTGCACGTCGCTGCTCATCGTGCCCGTCGTGCGCGCGACCGCGAGCGGTGAGGTCGCATCGGTCGAGATGTACGTGTCGATCGCGCCACCCGCGACGAGCGCCACGCGGCCGAGCGGGATCGCGAGCGTCAGGCGCGCTTGCGCGAGCAGGCTCAAGCGATCGTCGAACGTGCTTCCGTGATTGACGTGCCACGCGATCGCGTCGAGATCCGCGGGCAGGCCGGCGATGTGGAAGGACGGCCCGAACCCGAGCCCGAGCATCCAGACGTCGTTGTTCGGCATGCCGCTCGCGACCTCGACGTGCTGGCCACCCACGCCGTAGACGTTGTGCCAGTGGCGCCCGCCGTGACGCAGCATCACGGTGCCGATGCGGTCGCTGTCGACCGCCGCTTCGACGTCTGTGCGGCCGCCGGGCACGATGTTGATCAGGCCGAACGCCTCCGCATCCGCGCCACCACCGACGTTGATGACGCCGATCTGCAGGCCGGCGTTGTGCCGCGCGAGGTTGATCGGTGCGATCTGCACGCCGTGGATCGTGCCCGCGACGTTGACGCCGCCGGCGATCTGCGTGCCCGCCGCGCCGCGCGCGATGTTCACGCCGCCCGCGACCTGCGTGCCGCGCGAGTCGTCGGCGATCGCGAGCGCGCCGGCGATCTGCGTCCCGCGCGAGTCGTCCGCGATCGCGAGCGCGCCGGCGATCTGCGTCCCGCGCACGGCGCGCGCGATCGTGGCCGCGCCGGCGATCTGTGCCCCCGCGACATCGCCGGCGACATCGAGCGCGCCCGCGATCTGCGCGCCGTCGATCGCATCGGCAATATCGACCGCACCCGATAGCGCCACGCCACGCACGTGCCCTGATGATTCGGCGACGACGCCGATCGAGATCACGTGCGAGCGCTGCAGGTCGAGCAGGTCGGTCGACGCGCCGGGGACGAGGCTCAGCGCAAACGGCGAGAAGCGCTCGGTCGCGAGGCCCGATGTCCACCTCACCGGCTGGCGCGCGGAGGGCACGACGACCGGCACGGCAGCCGGCGTGCCGGCCACCGCGGGCATCGCCGTCGTCACCGGCGCGGGGGCAGGCGCCGGTACGGGGACAGCCACGGGGGCGGGCGCGTCCGGCGTGTCGACGAGCAGCTCGTCCGCCTCGTCGCGCACGAGGTTGCCGGCGAGCAGCGTGACGACGGTCGGCCACGCGCTCGCGTCGGCGGGGAGGGCGAGCGTGCGCTGGCGGGTCGCGCCGTCGCTCTCGGTGAACGTCAGCGTCGCGGTCTGGCCGTCGACGGCGATCGCGAGGCACGGCGCGTGGCAGCCGTCGGCGCGCGGCGTGACGGGGCGGCGCAGCTCCGTCGCGATGCTCGTCGCGAGGAGCGCGGGATCGATCGAGCCCTGGATCGTGATGTCGAGCGGCGCGGCGGGCTCGGCGTGAGCGGTCGCGGCGGCGAGCAGGAGCGCGGCAAGCGTGACTTTCATGGCCGGGTGTCTCCGCATCACGGCGATCCGTTCAACGAATTCGTGGGGCGGGCATCTTCGACAGGACGAGCGCCCGCGGCCAGATGGCGATCGATGCGCTCGAGCAGCTTGCCCGCATCGGGCTGGCGATAGCCGTGCTCGACGGTGCCCTGCGCGAACGGCGCGAGCTCGCGGCGCGCATCGACGAGGCGGCCGAGCCGCACGAGGCACAGCGCACGGTTGTAGCGAGCCTCGACCGCGAACGTACCGCCGGGCTCGGCGGCAAGGTACGCATCCCACGCGGCGAGCGCGGCGGCCGGATCGCTGCCATGGAAGTGGAGCTCGTGTGCGCGCGCGTAGAGCGGGTCGGCTTCGCCGCGCGCACGCGTGGGCTTCGCGGTGGGAGCGGGCTCGTGGGCGGCGCTGGCCAGCGCGGTCGTCGGCGCGTCGGTGGCGGGCGTGGCGACCGAGTCGTGCACCGCGACGGCGGTCGGGGTGCTCGCCGCGGCCGGCTCGTCGACGGGCAGCTGCGCCGCGGGCAGCGCCGAGTGCAGCACGCGCGGTGGCGAGAGCCAGCGCTGCAGCCGGCCGGTGGCGAGCGCCCACGAGGCACTGGCGACGAGCAGCACGGCGAGCGCGGCGAGCAGGCTCGCGTGGCGGCGCCAGGCGTGGCCGCGCTCGAGGCTCGCGCGGATGCGCAGGCGGGTCGCGCCGGCGAGCGCGACGTCGTCGTGCGTGGCGAACGCGTCGAGGGCCGCGAGCTGATCGTCGAGCTTCATCGCGCGCCCTCCGGTGCGTAGTCGTCGAGCGCGTCGCGCAGCTTGCGCTTGGCGTGGAACAGGCGCGTGCGCACGGTGCCCTCGGGGATGCCGAGGATCTGCGCGACCTCGACGCTCGTGCGTCCCTCGGCCTCGCAAAGCACGAACGCGACGCGCTGGTCGAGCGGCAGGCCGTCGAGCGCGGCGGAGAGCGAGTCGGCCAGGCGCTTGCGGTCGAGCGCGTCGCGCGCATCGCTCGACGTCACGCGGGGCTCGCTCGCGAGCGCTTCGCTGGCACGGCGGCGGCGTGCGGCCGAGCGGATGTGCCGGCGCGCGTTGTTGACGGCGATGCCGATCAGGAACGAGCGGAGCGGGGCGTCGCCGCGGTAACGGCGGATCGCGCGCGGCAGGGCGACGAACGTGTCGTGCACGAGGTCCTCGGCGGTGGTGGCGTCGCCGACGAGGCGGCGCGCGAAGCCGCGGACCTGGGCGTGATGCGCGATGTACGCGTCCTCGATCGCCGCGCGTTCGCCGTCGCGCAGGCGCGCGACGAGAGCGTCGTCGTCGGGCGCTTCCGTGATCGACATCACCGGAAGCGGAAGGGAGAGCGCGGTCACCGTGGCCATGGTGCCCGCAGCCCGGCGGACCGTTCAATCAAATCGACGGGCGCGCTCAACCGCGCGTGCGCGCTAGCGATTCACGTCGCCGGTCGGCGATTTCTCGGCGGCATGCTCGCGCCAGTCCGGGCCTTCGCCGCCCTGCGTGGCGATCGAGCGGACGCCGCGGCCGAGCAGCGAGGTCTTGTTCTCGATGGCGTCGGCGCGATCCTCGACGGGGTGGGCGTGGACGCCGGTGTCCATGCGGATCGCGTCGCACGGGCAGGCCTCGACGCACAGGCCGCAGACGACGCAGCGCAGCTCGTCGATCTCGAAGATCGCGGGGCGCTTCTCGATCGACTTCGAGTTGCTCTCCTCGGGGACGATCGTGATGCAGTGGGCCGGGCAGATCGTCGGGCAGCACATGCAGGCGACGCAGCGGACGGCGCCGTCGTCGCGGAGCATCAGGCGGTGGAGGCCGCGGTAGCGCTCGGGGTACGTGACCTTCTCGTCGGGGTACTGGACGGTCTCGATCTCGTTCTTCCACGGCTCGTCGACCGGTGCGCCTGCCTTCGCGCGCGCCTTGGCGCTGCGCAGCGGCATGAACAGGTTGCGAGCGAAGTGCTTGAGCGTGATCCCGAGGCCCGTCGCGGTGGCGGCGAGGAAGCTCGTGTCGTGCGGGTTGGGACGCACGACCTGGACCGTGCGGACACGGCCGCGCGTCGCGAGGACCTTCGGGCCCTCGGTCGTGGATTCTTCTTCGTGATGCGCTGCGGACATATCAGCTCCCCATGAAGATGAGCTTGATCAGGGCGGTGACCATGATGTTGGCGAGCGAGAGCGGGAGGAGCAGCTTCCAGCCGAGGTTCATCAGCTGGTCGGCGCGGAAGCGCGGCAGCGTCCAGCGGATCAGCAGCTGGAACATGCAGAGCAGCACGACCTTGATGCCGAACGCGAGGAACTGCAGCAGCACGACGACCAGGTGCGGCAGGTGGAGCACCTGACCCATCCCGATCGGGAAGCGGAAGCCGTCCGCGTCGAGGAACGGAACCTGCCAGCCGCCGAAGAACACGCTCGCGATCACCGCGCTGATGAAGACGATCTCGATGAACTCGGCGAGGAAGAACATGCCCCAGCGGATGCCGGAGTACTCGACGAAGTAGCCGATGATCTCGGGCTCGCCTTCCGGGATGTCGAACGGCGCGCGCTTCGTCTCGGCGATCGCCGCCGTGAAGAACAGCACGAGGCCGACCGGCTGCCATAGCCAGAGCCAGTTGAACGGGTTCGACCCGGACATCGTCGCGGAGGCACCGTTCGCGACGATCGCGCCCGGCTCGAGCGTCCCCGTGACGAGGAACGCGCCCATGAGCGACAGGCCCATCGCGACCTCGTAGCTCATCATCTGCGACGAGCTGCGCAGGCCGCCGAGCAGCGCCCACTTGTTGTACGAGGCCCAGCCGGCGATCGTGCCGCCGTAGTTCGCGAGCGTGAGGATCGCGAAGTAGAAGATCAGGCCGAAGTCGACCGAGAAGATCTGCATGCGGATCGAGTCCGCAAACTCGGGCGCGCCGGGATCGACCGCGAACTGCCCGACCGGGAAGACGTGGAACGCCTCGTGCGGGTAGATCGTCGGCCCGAACGGGATGATCGCGAACGCGATCAAGACCGGGGCGAGCGCGAGCACCGGCGCGAGCGCGAACAGGCCCTTGTGGACGTTCGCGGGGATGAAGTCTTCCTTGAAGATCATCTTCAAGGCGTCGGCGACGAAGTGAAGGATGCCCTTCAGCTTGATCGGACCGATGTTGGCGCGGTTCGGCCCGAGCCGGTCCTGCATCATCGCGCTCTGGCGACGCTCGGCCCACGTCAGGAGCGACGCGAGCGGCATCACGAGCGCGAACGCGAGGAACAGCCACTTGACGGCCGGAAAATCGAGAATCTGCCAGATGCTCGGCATCAGCCTCGGCTCCCTGCAAAGCGCAGCGCGAGCGGACGCGCTTCACGCGCCCACACGAGCTCCTTCCACGGCGCGACCGCCGCGGTCATGTCCTTGAAGACCTCGCGGGCGTGCGTCCACGCGAGCTTGATGCCCGTCGCGTGTGCGAGCCGCACGACGGCTTCCCACGCGGGGAGCGCCTGGCCGGGCGGCGCGAACGCGGCGTGCATCCGCTGCACGGTGCCCTGCACGTTCGTGATCGTGCCCGACACCTCGAGCCAGTCGGCGGCCGGGAGCGCGACGCGTGCGAAAGGCACCGGGCCACGCTCGTGCGCCGCGATCGAGATGACCTCGAGCTCCTTGAGCTTGCCGGCATCCAGGCCGGGCAGCACGTCGCCGAGCACGACGAGCGCGCGCAGGTTCGCGGGCAGGCTCGTGCCGAGCTCGAACGCGGGCGTCGCGGTCAGGCCGAGCGCCTCGGCGATCGCCTTGACGCCGGCCGTGTTCGGGTTGACGTCGGCGACGCGCAGGCGGCCGTCGGCACGCGCCGGCACCGGCGGCTTGCCGGCGATGTACACGTGACCGGCGCCCCACGCCTTCGCGAGCGACGCGAGCGCGAAGTTGTCCTCGTTGGTGTGCAGCGCGCTGAGCACGACGCCGATCTGCGACGCGTCCTTGAGGAACACGCCGAGCCGCTTCGCCGCCGAGGCGAGCGCGCGGTCCCAGCCGGCGGGCAGGCCGTCGACGGTGGCGCCGGCGAGCCGCTCTTCACGCGCCGAGTGGTACGTGAAGCGGCCCTCGTCGCACATCCAGTACTTGTTGACGGCCGGGTTGTGACGCGGCACGAGGCGCCACGCGCGGCCGTTCTTGTGGTGGATCTCGATGTTGCAGCCCGTCGCGCAGCCGTTGCACACGCTCGGCGTGGCCTCGAGCTCCCACGCGCGCATCGTGAACCGGAAGTCCTTCGACGTCAGCGCGCCGACCGGGCACACGTCGACGGTGTTCAGCGAGTACGGGTTGTCGAGCTGCTCGCCGGGCGCGGTGGTCAGCTCCTCGTGATCGCCGCGGTAGGCGAACTCGAGCTGGTGCTGGCCCGCGACCTCGTCGCACGTGCGGATGCAGCGCGAGCACAGGATGCAGCGCTCCTGATCGAGCACGATGTTCGGTCCGAGGTCGACGGCCTTGTCCTTGTGGACCTTCGGCGTGTCGACGCGCGAATCCGCGTTGTCGTGATCGAAGTACAGCCGCTGCAGCGTGCACTCGCCCGCCTTGTCGCAGATCGGGCAGTCGATCGGATGGTTGACGAGCGTGAACTCGAGCTGCTGCTTGCGCGCGAGCGTCGAGGCCGGGTCGGTCGTGTGGACGACCATGCCGTCGGCGGCGACCTGCTGGCAGCTCGGCTGCAGCTTCGGGTTCTTCTCGATCGAGACGAGGCACTGACGGCACTGCGCGACGACCGGGAGACCCGGGTGGTAGCAGAACGCGGAGATGTCGAGCCCGAGCGTGCGCGCGGCCTCGAGGACGTTCGTGCCCTTCGGCACGGTGACCGACTGGCCATCGATCGTGAGGGTGACGGTCTCCGACATTACTTATCGCACTCCCCGCCGATCATGTTGATCATGCCGAAGATCGGGACGACGTCCGCGATGAAGTGGTTCTGGATCAGCTGCGACGACGTCGACAGGTGCACGAACGACGGCGACCGCACGTACGCCTTGTAGGGCCGGCCGGTGCCGTCGGCGACGATGAAGAAGCCGAGCTCGCCATTGCCGCCCTCGACGAACGTGTAGCCCTCGCCGGGCGGCACGCGGATGCCGTCCATGACGTGCTTGAAGTGACGGATCATCGACTCGATCGTGTTGTACGTGGCCGACTTGGGCGGCAGCGTCACGCGCGGGTCGTCGACCATCGTCGGGCCGTCGGGGATCTGCTTGAGGCACTGGCGCAGGATCCGGATCGACTGCTTCATCTCCTCGACGCGCACGAGGAACCGGTCGTAGCAATCGCCGGTGGTGCCGAGCGGCACGTCGAACTCGACCTCGTTGTAGGCCGAGTACGGGTGATCGCGGCGGACGTCGTAGTCGACGCCACACGACCGCGCGATCGGGCCGACGCAGCCGGTCGCGATCGCATCGGCCTTCGTCATCGCGCCGACGCCGACCATGCGGTCGTAGAAGATCTTGTTCGTGTTGAGCATCGCCTCGACCTCGACGATCACTCCCTCGATCTTGTCGAGGCAGAGCGTGAGGTCGTCGTGGAAGCCGGGCGGCAGATCCTTCGACACGCCGCCGACGCGGATGTAGCTGTGCGTGAGGCGCGCGCCCGAGACCTTCTCGAGCAGCTCGTAGAGCCACTCGCGCGCCTTCAAGAAGTAGAGGAACGCGGTGAACGCGCCGAGCTCCATCGCGGAGGCGCCGGTGCACGTCAGGTGATCCGTGATCCGCGACATCTCGCTGACGATCACCCGGATGTACTCGACGCGCTTGGGCAGCTTGTCGGTCAGCCCCATGAGCTTCTCGACGGCCATCGCCCAGCCGCAGTTGTTGATCATCGGCGAGACGTAGTTGAGGCGGTCCGTGTACGGGAACACCTGCGTGTACGTCGCGTGCTCGCTCTCCTTCTCGAAGCAGCGATGCAGGTAGCCCGGCTGGACGTCGCTCTTGACGATCTTCTCGCCGTCGACGGTCAGCACGATGCGCACGGTGCCGTGCATCGCGGGATGCGACGGCCCCATGTTGACGGTCATCAGGTCCGGCGGCAGCTCGGTCTCGTTGTCGCTGAGGTCCTGGACGTCCTTGCGGCCGAGGACGAGCTGCTTGAGGGTGGCGGTGTCGCTCACGGCTTGTGCTCCACCTTGATCGGGTTGATCGGAAGGTCGTCGCGGCGCACGAGCGGCTGCCGCTTCTCCTTCGGGTAGTCCTTGCGCAGCGGATACCCGACGAACTCCTCGTACAGGTAGATGCGGCGCAGATCGGGATGGCCTTCGAACCGGATCCCGTACATGTCGAACGTCTCGCGCTCCTGCCAGTTGAACGCCGGCCACAGCTCGGCGAGCGACGGGCACCGCGGATCGGCCTCGGTGACATTCACCTCGAGGCGAATACGATGGCGATGCGTGCTCGACCGCAGCTGGATGCACACGGTGAAGCGCGGCTTGCTCTCGTTCCAGCGCGCCTCGGTCGGCACGCCGATCGGATTCCAGTCGAGCCAGTCGACGGCGGTGACGAACACCGGCGAGTCGAACGCCATCGCGGCGTCGTCGCGCAGCCACTTCGCGACCTCGACGAGGTTGTCGCGCTTGATCCACGCGACCTCATCGGAGTGCGAGCTCGCCGTGCGCTCGACGGCGTGGGGGAACTTCGCCTGGAGCGCGTCGAGGACTTTCTGCGACATCGTCTACTCCTCGGAACCGGCGTTCGCGATCAGCTCTTCGCGCTTGAGGCGCAGCTGGCTGTGACCGCGGCCGGACTGGATCCGGTCCATCAGCATGATGATGCCGTCGAGCACCTGCTCGGGACGCGGCGGGCATCCCGGGATGTAGACGTCGACGGGGATGACCTGATCGACGCCGGGCATCGTGTGATAGTTCTGGTAGAAGCCGCCGCTCGACGCGCACACGCCGAAAGCGATCACCCACTTCGGCTCGGCCATCTGGTCGAACACGCGCTTGACCGCCGGGCCCTGCTTCTCGGTGACCGTGCCGACGACCATCAAGAGGTCGCTCTGGCGCGGCGAGAACCGCGGGAACTCGGCGCCGAATCGCGCGAGGTCGTACTTCGGACCGGCGACCGACATGAACTCCATGCCGCAGCACGCGGTGACGAACGGGTACGTGAACAGCGAGAACTTACGTCCCCAGTTGCTGCCCTTCTCGAGGAGCGACTGCTTCGCCCATTTGGCAGCATCTTCGAGACGCGTGGTGGTGAGCTCTACTCCCATCCGATCGCCTTCTTTCTCCAGACGTAGGCGAGCGCCACGACGAGGATCGCGACGAACACCAGCATCTCGGCGAAGCCGAACACACTCACTCCCACGCCACCCGGCCCGTGCGAGAGCTGGTTGTAGAGGATCGCCCACGGGTACATGAACGCCGCTTCGATGTCGAAGACCAGGAACAGGATTGCCACCTGGTAGAAGCGGACCGAGTACCGGCCTCGCGGAGTTCCGATCGGCTCGCTGCCGCACTCGAACGGCTTGAGCTTCTCGGGGTTGACGGCCTTGGGACCGACCAGCACGGCGAGCGCCGTGAAGAGCCCCGTGAAGCCAAGCGCGAGGACGATCGCCAGGCCAGCTGGCATGTATGCCTGTAGCTGCAAAGCGAGCGCAGTATATGGCGGCGCTCTCGGAGGTCAACGCGCGAGCGCATGGATTTCGCGCGTTTGCGACGCGTCGTCGCAGCGACGATCCCGGAGCGCGGACGCGCTCGGAATGGGTGCGCTTCTAGAGGTTCGCCTGCGCGTTGCGCAGGGCTTCCTCGAGCGCGGCGAGCATGATCTCGTTCTGGTCGACGAGATAGATCGTCTCGGGATTCGGCCGGCGGTGCGCCCGGATCTCCTCGACGATGGCGCGCGCGGCCTCGTCGATCGGCACGCTGCCGAGATCGGTCCCGATCCCGGGGATCGCGATCACCTTGAAGCCATTGCGATCCGCGGCGATCAGCGCGGCCCGGGCGGCGCGGCGCACGTTCTCGGCGCCGATCATCATGCCGGGCTCTTCCATCGTCGGGACGTGGATGACGTTCTTCGCCGGGAGCTGGCCGGCGGTCGTCACGATGGCGGCACCGACGGCGATCGGCGCGGCGGCCATCGCGGCCTGCTGGATCACGTCACCGCCCTGGCGACGCAGCGACCCACCGATGCCTCCGCCCATGATGCCGAGCGAGTTCGCCGGGTTGACGACGGCGTCGACGGGCATCGACCACAGATCAGCCTTCGCTACGTGAACCTGCATTCGACTCGGACCCGTACCACGCCGCTCCCGCGGCTTTCAAGAAAGGAAAACCCCGAGCTGGCTCAGCCCGGGGATGTTTGCGACGCGCGGGGCGCGAGGCTAGAGCTACGCGCAGGCCTTCTCGAGCTCGGCTTCGACCTTCTCCTCGGGCCACTTCTTGGCGACCGCGAGCTCCTTCACCATCAGCTGCTTCGCGTTGTCGAGCATCTTGCGCTCGCCGAACGACAGGACCTTGCTGCTCTTGAGGCGATACAGGTCGCGATAGACCTCGGCGACGTCGAACAGCGAGCCGGTCTTGATCTTCTCCATGAACCCGCGGTAGCGGCGGTTCCAGGTCTGCTTGTCGATGTGGACGTCCTTCTCGCGAAGGATGTCGAACACTTCCTCGATCTCCGACGACGTGGCGACCGGGCGGAGGCCGACCTGGTCGGCCTTGTCTTTCGGAACGAGGATCTGCATGCCGGTCGCGAGGACCTTGAGGACGTAGAAGGAGCACACCGTCGTGTTGATCTCCTTCTTCTCGATTCCGATCACCTCCGCCACGCCATGGGCGGGGTAGACGGCCTTCTCGCCAATCTTGAAGTCGGTCATCATTTCTCCTCGTCTAGGCTCGTGAGCAATGAGAGTGCCTCGGTGCGGTGCCTGCGGTAACGCGGAGTTAGCGGAGGGTCGTGCGCCAGAGTGTCACACTGCTTTTCCTCATCAGGCCGCGCAATCTGCGGGGTTCCCCAACGGGCAGCGGAGGATATCAATCTCGCCGTTGATCGCCAGCCAATTCGTACTCCGGCGGCTCGGGTAGCCGCTCCGAATTCGAGGTTTCAGCTACTTGCGTGGTACCCTTCGGCGGTGCGGGGCTCGATCGGACAGCTCTTGATCGCGCAGGGGGCGATCGACGCGGCTGCACTCTCCGATGCCCTCGCCAGGCAGAGCGGACGCCATCCGCTGGCGTCGGAGCTGTACGTGCTCGGCTACTGCTCGGAGCGGCAGCTCTCGACCGCGCTGAGCGTCCAGACCGGGTGGCCGGCGATCGTGCTCGACGAGTCGACGATCCGGCTCGACGTGCTCGAGCACGTGTCGATCGAGTGGGCGCGGATCTTCTCGGCGCTGGTCGTGTACGAGGACGACCGATCGATCATCGTGGCGGCGGCGCGGCCGGAGGATGCGATCGTGCCGGCGCGGGAGCTCGGGGCGTCGCGCGGCAAGAACGTCGAGCTCCGGATCGCGCTCGACATCACGCTCGCGCGCACGATCCGCATCGGCTTCGCGAAGTGGAAGCGCGGCGAGACGTACCTGATCGGCACCGAGTGCGACCGCAAGAAGACCGGCGCGTACCTCGCGACCGTGCAGCCCGACTCGAGCGAGGGCGACGAGCATCGCCAGGCGCAGCGCGCGCTCGCCGAGGATGCCGCGCGCAACATCGAGGACGACGAGGAGCTGCCCGATCGTCCGTCGAGCTCGACGCTGACCGGCGACTGGCAAGTCAACACGATCACGACGACGAACGCGGACGATCAGAACCCGATCCTCGAAGAGCGCACGCAGATCATCACCGCGGATCTCGACCGCGGCGGCGACGAGACCACGCTGACCGGCGCGGGCGGCGGGCGCGCGCTCGTCGTCGATCCGGATCCGCCGGTGCGCATGCAGATGATGGCGGAGCTCGAGAAGCTCGGGTGGGACTGCTCCGTGGCGGCGAGCGGCGAGCAGGCCGTCCAGCTGCTGACGCAGACCGTGTACGACCTCGTGTTTGCCGACATCGGCACGCCGGAGATCGACGGCCTGCAGCTGTGCCGCGCGATCAAGCGCAGCCGGCGGCTCGCGCGCACGCGGGTCGTGATCACGACGAGCGTCGTCGACTCGGGGCAGGTCTCCGACGAGGTGCTGCAGCGCCACGCCGCCGACGGCTACATCGAGAAGCCGATCGATCCGCGCAAGCTGCAGCGGATGCTGCGCGAGCTGACGCCGCAGGCGGACGATCGTGCCGACCAGCACGAGGGCGTGCTCGCCGACGCTCTCGGCCGCTATCACAACGGCGACGTCGAGGGCGCGATCGGCAAGCTGCGCGGCGCGCTCGCCGGCGATCCGGCGAGCCCGAAGCTGCACTTCATGCTCGCGAACATGCTGCAGCGCGCGTCGCGGTGGGCCGAAGCGGTCGATCACTACGAGGCCGTCGTCGAGCTGCAGCCGGCGTACTTCCCGGCGCTGACGCGGCTCGCGTACCTGTACTTCCGCCAGGGCCTGCACGCGCGCGCGGTCGAGACGTGGCGGCGCGCGTTGCCCGTGTGCGACGACCCGGCGCTGCGCCGGAACATCGAGCTGTTCATGCGCAAGCTCGTCGCCGACATGGCGAAGAGCGAAGCTAGCGGATGAGATAGGGCGGCGGGTCCGCCTACCACTGCGCGATCACATCGGTGCGCAGCTCGTCGTAGCTCGAGAATGCAACCGCCTGGTTCGCGGCGATCGGCGCCGCGAGCTCGTCGGCGAACTCGGACATCTTCACGTAGATGCGATCCGCCGACACACCGGCATCCGTGTATGCCGTCACATCGCTCGCGCGGTTGCCGATCGCGGCGACGATGTCGAATCGCGCGACGAGCGGCTCGACGACGGCACGCTTGAACTTCACGGTCGCCGTGCCGGGCAGCGTGACGATCGGCTGCGCGAGGTGCATCGGCGCGCGCGGGAAGCCCTTGTGCGCGAGCCAGTCGCGCGTCGCCTGCGTGTACAGATCGCCGCGCGCGGTGAGGAAGATCGGCAGCACGCCGCGCACCGCCGCATCGCCGAACGCGCCGGGCGCGCCGGGCTGCACGCCGACGTTCGTGACGCCGGTGAGCGAGTACGGAAACGCGTTCTCCTTCGACGTCAGCGTGCCGTCGATGTCGCTGATCATCACGCGCGCGCCGTCGGGCGCGACCAGCGCGAGGAACCACACGCCGCTGCCATCGGGCGCGGCGGCATACACGTCGCGCAAGCCGACGGGCAGGAGCGTGCTGCCGGAGACGGTCAGCGAGAACCGGCCGTCGCCGTCGGTGCGCGCGGTGCCGAGCGTGCGCCAGCCCTCGCCGGTGCACGCGAACAGCTCGGCGTCCTCGTCCTCGAGCGCCTTGTCGGCGTCGCTGTAGGCGAACGCGCCGGCGAACGTCTGCGTCGTGTCGCTCTCGGCGGCGATCATGTCGATGCCGCGATGGCGCGGCTCGCCCATCTCGCTGATCACGTCGTTCTTCGTGTGGCGCATCGCGCGGCCCGGCAGCGACGGCGCCTCCGAGCACCGGATATCCGGCACGCTCGACGCGGCGGCAGGCGCATCCGGGGCAACTTGCGCGGTTTCGGCGGAGCAGGCGGCGACGGCGACGAGGAGCAAGCTACGCATTCGGCACGCTGCATTGCAGCTGCCGCGCCGCGGCTAAGTCCGCATCCCTCCGTCTGCGCGACGGTGAACGTTCACCAACGTGTCAGGCAAACGTGCCGGGATTCATGATGCGCGCGGGGTCGATCGCGTCGCGCAGCGCCCGCAGGTACGCGTCGAGGTTCTCCGCGCGCGCGCCGAGCAACCAGCCACCGGCCGCCTCCGCTGCCTTCTCCGCCACGGCGACCTCTCCGTCGAACGTGAAGAACATCACCGCACCGTCGGGATCGAACCGCGACACGTGCGCGCGCGCCCCCGGCACCGCCGCGAGCACCGCGTGATACACGGGCCGGATCTTCGACGGCGTCGCCATCACTTGCAGCGTCGGTGCGGGGCCGGGTGTCGGCTCGCCCGCGTGCAGCCGCCGCCACCATAGATCCGCGAGCGCGCTGTCGGTCTGCGTGCCGCCCTCCGCGACGACCGCGCTCGTGATCAGATCGCGATCGCACGCGGCGAGATCGGTCGGCCCGGCCGTCGCCGCGACGAAGAGCGCGGTGCCGGGCGCGAGCGACAGCCCGTCGAAGTGACGCGCGGCCTCGGCCGCATCGTAGATGCGCATGCCGCTCGGCGCGGCCTCCTCGCGCAGCGCGAGGTACACCGCCGATACCGCCGCATCGATCGACGGCAGCAAGTACGCCGCGACGAGCCGCGACTCCGGCTTGGGATGGATCCGCAGCACGGCGCTCGTGATGAACCCGATCGTGCCCTCGCTGCCGCACAGCACGCGCGCCAGATCCGGCCCGGTCGCGCGCCGAGGCGCGACGCGCGTGTGCACGGTCCGCCCATCCGCGAGCACCGCCGACACGCCGACGACCGCCTCCTCGAAGAAGCCATGTCGCGCGCTCGACTTGCCCGGCGTGCGCACGGCAAGGATGCCGCCGAGCGAAGGCGTCAGCACGTTCGGCGGGTAGTCGCCGATCGACAGCCCGCGAGGCGCCAGGATCCGCTCCAGCTCGAGCCCGCTGATGCCGGCCTGCGCGTGCACGAGCAGCGACGTCTCGTCGAGCTGCAGCACCTGATCGAGCCGCTCCGTCGACACGAACACGCGAGGCCGCTCGCCGCGCGGATCGCTCGTGATGCGGCTCGGCCGCCCGCCCGCACCGACGGGATGCACCGCCGCGCCGAGCGAGCCCGCGCGCCGGATGACCTCCGCGACCTCCGCGGGCGATCCAGGCGCCGCGCGCAGCCCCTCCGGGCCCTCGCTCACGTGCTCCGCGCCGATCGCGGTGATCAGATGATCGCGCAGCGTGTTCATCGCGGGTCCTCGCTTCGCTCGGCTCGCGCTACAAGCCCACCCCGTCCGCTCCCGTCGTTCGCTCTCCTCATCGGCGCAGCCCCATCTTGCCGGGGTTCATGATCCGATCCGGATCGAGTGCCTGCTTCGCGGCCTCGAAGATCGCCATCGCCTCGCGATGCTCGCCCGCCATGTACGGCGCCTTCAGCAAGCCGACGCCGTGATGATGGCTGATCGTCGCGCCGACGCGCGTCGCTGCCTCGAGCCCGTCGCGCCAGATCGCGTCGTACAGCCGCTGCGCGCCCGCCGCCTCCGGCGCGTGCCCGGCGAACGTGAAGTAGATCGAGCAGCCGTCCGCATACGCATGGCTGAAGTGCGCCATCACGACCGCATGTCGCCCGATCGCCTCGCGCACCGAGTGATACAGGTCCATCAACCGCTCCCAGCTCGCCGCGACCTCCATCGTGTCGACGAACGCGCCATCCCGGAACACCGGCGACATCCGGTAGCTCACCGCATAGCGATGCTTGAGCCACGCCCATCCCGGATCCTCGCCCTTGTCGCGCGCGCCCGCCGCCTCGAGCTCCGCGAACGTCAACGACGCCTCGACCTCGGTCCGCAGCCGCGCGCCCTCGAGCCCGATCACCAGCCGACACCCGCGCCGCGCGATCTTCTCGGCCACCGTCCCGAACACGCGATTCACCAGCTCGCTCCGCCCGAGCCCGACCTCCATCGCGCGCCGCTTCAAGCCCTTGCCCTTCGCGAGCGCGATCAGCCGGTCGACGAACCCATCCTCGCCCGGCGGCTCCGGCGCCGGAAACGCCGGCAACGCCCCGGTCTCGACGCGCGGCACCGGCCCCTTCGCGTTGTTCGCCTCGTGCTCCTCGTGATGCCCGAACGAATTGATCAGCGTATCGAGCTCGTCATACAGCCGCACGACCGCGGGCCGCAGCCCCTTCTGCAGCACGCGCCGGATCGCCTCCGTCCCCGCGTGCACGTCATCCACCTCGAACCCGCGAAACACCCGCAGCTGCGGCGCCGGCGACACCCGCAGCCGCGCGCTCGTGATGACCCCCAGCGTCCCCTCGCTCCCCACGATCAGCTGCGTCCAGCTCGGCCCGCGCAGCGCGCGATTCGGCCCATCGGTCTCGATGACCTCCGCTCGCCCCGTCACCACCGTCAACCCCGCCACCCGGTCCTCGACCTTGCCGTACTTCGTGCTCAGCTGGCCCGCCGCGCGCGTCGCGAGCCACCCACCCACGGTCGAGCAATAGATGCTCGACGGAAAATGCCCGAACGTGTACCCACGCCGCGCCATCTCGCGCTCGAACCGCTCGCCGTTCAACCCCGCCTCGACATCACAGATCAGCTCGTCGCCATGCACGCTGCGCACGGCGGTCATCCGCTTCGTATCGATCGTGATCCCGCCGAACAGCGGCACCGCCCCGCCACACACGCCCGACCCGCCGCCATAAGGCACGATCGGCACGCGCAGCTCGCGCGCCACCCGCACGACCGCCGCCACCTCGCGCACGTTCTCCGGCCACACGACGGCAAACGGCCGCTGCGCCGGCCCGATGCCCTCGCGATACGCGAGCAAGAACCGCGGCCACATGTCGCGCGCATACGTATCGAGGTCGACCCCGCGCACGCTGACGCGACGCGGCCCGACGATCGACTCGAGCTCGCGCTGGAGCCGATCGACATCGACAGCAGCTTGCACGCCGCGAACGTACTACGGGACGACGTCGGGCGCAGGCGACGCGATCGCGCCTGTCAGCGTGACGTTGCTTCGGATGTAGCCAACGCCGCCACCACCGCCGCCGCCGCCCTGATTGCTGTTACCGCCAGTACCAGCGGTGCCGCTGGTCGTGAGGATCGCTCCGCTGCCACCGCTTCCTCCTGCGCCGACGCCACCCGGCGCTGGGGTCATCGCCATTGCCGGATCCATACCGTCGTTCCCATTGTTGTTCGAATCGCCGCCTGAGGATGCGCCCGCACCGTTTGACATCAGCACAGCGCCCGTCGCGGTGATTGCCGGCGCATACAAGATGATCATTCCACCCGACCCTCCACCACTTCCTCCCGACGAATGGTCGCCGTGGGTGCCCGCTCCACCACTCGCGTTCAACTGCACGCTCTCGAGGACGATGCTCTGGCCGGCCACGAGAAGCATTGCGCCGCCGCCGCTTCCCGGGTTCCCCGATCCCGTGGACCCTCCCTTCTGTCCAGGACACCCTCCGCGCAATACCGTCGGGGCTGACACCGGATTCGGTGCGCTGCCCCCGTTGTCGGCGCCATTATCTCCCTGAGCCCCGAGCCCGCCTTGCGTCATGAACGTGCCGCCGGCGCCTCCACCTTCCCCGCCGGAGGTCGGGTTGGTCGAGAACGTACATCCGCTGAAGTCGGAGCCGGCTCCGTGGGCACCGGTTCGATGTGTCGCGACACTCAGCGATTTTGAGAGATCGATCGTTTGGGTCGCGACCAGCACGAGCGGCCGTGTGCCGACCGCGGCGGTCGCACTGCCCGCGCTCGTGATCGAGGTCCCGACGATAAAGCACGCGTCAGGCTGCAGGGCCGACACCCACGTTGCTGCTGTGGAGCAATGAGTGTCGGTGTCGGTATTGATCGAACCTGGCAAGGTCACCGGACCCGAAGGCAGCGCCATCAGGTGTACGGTGAACGGCGCGGGCCCGAGGTCAAGATTGGGGGCGTCGGGCGGAGCGTCGATGCCGGCATCGATGATGCCGCTGCCGCTGCCACTGCCGTCATGGGACGTGTTGCTGTCTGACTTGGCGGCGTTGCTGGAGAAGCTGCAGCCCGCCGCCAAGCTCGCGATCGCGATCACTGTAGTCCGCACGGAGCCAGTCTATCGGAAGGGCGATCGTCGTCGCGAGTTTCGCGTATGTTCCGCGTGTGACGTTACCCACAGCAGAAAACGTACGCGTGATCACGGTCGTTGGCGCGGGCACCATGGGCCACGGAATTGCGCATGTCGCAGCGGTGATGGGCGCGCAGGTGCGCATCTACGATGCGTTGCAGGGCGCCGCGAGAGGCGCGGTGGATCGGATTCGCAAGAATCTTCAGAAGGGCGTCGAGCTCGGCAAGGTGACCGCGGATCAGCGCGATGCCGCGGTGGCGCGCATCTCGCCGCACGAGTCGCTGGGCCCGGCGTGCGACGGGACGGATTGCGTGATCGAGGCCGTGCCGGAGCAGCTCGATCTCAAGCGCGAGATCTTTGCGATCGCGGACCAGGAGGCGCCCGCGCATGCGTTGCTCGCGACGAACACGAGCTCGCTGTCGGTCGGCGACATCGCGAACGATGTTCGCGATCCGGGGCGCGTGGTCGGCATGCACTTCTTCAATCCCGTGCACGTGATGAAGCTGGTGGAGGTCGTGCGGCACGAGCGCGCGAGCGATGCGGCGGTCGCGCTCGCGGTCGCGCTCGCGCAGCGGATGGGCAAGACGCCGATCACGGTGAAGGACTCGCCCGGGTTCGCGTCGAGTCGGTTGGGGTTGGTGTTGGGGTTGGAGGCGATGCGGATGGTCGAGGCGGGCGTGGCGAGCGCGGCGGATATCGATACGGCGATGAAGCTCGGGTACGGGCATCCGATGGGACCGCTCGAGCTGACGGATCTGGTCGGGTTGGATGTGCGGCTCGGGATCGCGAAGTATCTGTCGGAGGCGATCGGGCCGACGTTCAACCCCCCGCAGGTGCTGTGCGACAAGGTCAACGACGGGAAGCTCGGGAAGAAGACCGGCGAGGGGTTCTATCGCTGGTCGGCCGACGGCAAGAAGCTCTAGGTCGGGGCTGGCGAGTAGTGCGCGTTCTGGAGTGACGCGCCGCCGAGGAGGCGGATCACGCCGACTCCGCCGCCACCGCCGCCGCCGCCGTTGCCCGAGGTGCCGGGTGTGGTCGGCGGCTGGGTCTGGATCGCGCCGTTGCCGCCCGCGCTCGTGCCGCCGCCCTGGCTCGTCCCGCCCGCGGCGGGCGTGTTGTAGGAGGAGGCGTCGGAGCCGGGCGCGCCGTCGGTCTGCTGGCCCGCGCCGCCACCGCCGCCGCCGCCGTTCGCGAACAGGATCGCGTTGGTCGTCGCGGCGACCGTGCCGTGCAGCACGATCATGCCGCCGGAGCCGCCGCCACCGGCGCCGCCCTTCGCGCTGTTGCCGCCGTCTCCGCCCGCGCCGGAGGCGTCGATCGTGCCGTCGATGTGGATCGTGCCGCGCGCGACGAACATCACGGCGCCGCCGCCCGAGCCGCCGGTCGCTTGGGTCGCGCTGCCGGCGCCGCCGCTGCCGCCTCGGCAACCGCCGCGGAGCCGGCTGACCGGAGCCTGCGCGATCGCGCCCGCGATACCGCCGAGCGCGCCGCCACCGCCGCCGCCCGCCGCGCCTTGCGTGCCGAAGCTGCCGCCTGCGCCGCCGCCGCCGCCGCTCGCGCTGTTGGGGCCGGCGTTCGTCGCCGTGCAGGTCGGGTCGTTCGCGCCGGGGCCGTCGCCGCGGCCGCTCGCGCTCGATGCGTCGACGTAGCCCGTCTCGGTGATGTCGCCCGTCGCGGCGATGACGAGCGGGCGCGAGCCGGTGACGTTCGTGTCGCCGACGTCGACGGTGTCGCCCGCGAAGACGCAGACCGAGGTCGTGCCCATCATCGCGATCTCGAAGCCGGTGCCGGTGCACTGCGAGGTATCGACGTCGCCGGGCAGCGACTGCGCGCCCGTTGGAGTCATCGCGAGGCACACGGCGAACGCGCCGCCGCCGAAGCAGCGCGGGTTGAACGCGTCGGGAGGTGCGTCGATCGCGGCGTCGAGCGCGGGGGCGTCGTGCAGCGCGGGGCCGTCCGGCGAGCCGGAAGTGCCGGCGGGCCTGGCCTGGAAGCTACAGCCCGCGAGTATCGCGAGGATCGCGACGCGCATGAAACCCATTGTATACGAGGATCGAGAGCGTCCTCGCGATCCGGCTCACACCGCGTGTGAACGCGACGTTAGGCGGCGCCGCGACGCTCGCGCGCCCGGGCTTCGGGCACATCGGTGGCCGGCTCGTCGCTGCGATTTCCGACGGCGAGCAGGGCAGGGACGAGCACGAGCGCGGTCAGCAGGCACGTGACCTCGCCGATCAGCGACGCGGTTCCGAAGCCGCGGATCGCGAGGTTCTCGCTGACGAGGAGCGAGCCGTAGCCGATCATCGTCGTCAGCGAGCACACGAAGACCGCGCTGCCGCTCGTGCGCAGCGTCGTGATCGGATCCGGGGTCTCCTCGGTGTCGTGGCGGTGCGCGATGTTGATCGCGTAGTCGATGCCGAGGCCGAGCGTGATCGGCAGCGCGACGAAGTCGAGGAAGTTGACGCGCAGGCCGAGCATCGCGCACGTCGCGACCATCAGCAGCGAGCCGGCGGCGGTGCCGGCGAGCACGGCGATCGCGCGGCGGTTCCGGCCGACGAGCAGCACGACCATGATGATCAAGCCCGCGCCCGCGATCGCGGTGACGAGCGGACCGTCGCGCTCGATCGATTCGACGATGTCGGCGAAGATCACGCTCGCGCCCGAGGTGGTGACGGTCTCGCCGTCGGGTAGGTGCAGCGTGCGCACCGCATCGGCGAAGCGGATCAGGTCGTGGCCGTTCCACTCGTCGAGGTGGTTCGCGGGACGGATCGAGATCAGGTAGCCGACGCGGCCGTCCTTCTCGGTGAACTTGTCGAGCAGCGACTTCGGCAGGTCCTGCGCCGTGACCGGCTTGAGGTCGTCGGGAGGCCGCAGCTCGAGCAGCGGCTGCTTCTCCTTGTCGTCGAGGTCCTGCAGCGCGGGATCGTCGAGCAGGCCGCGGATCTGATCGAGCACGGCGACGCGTTCTTGCTGATCGGGCGGCACGAACATCTGGATCGACTCGATCGAGCCGATCGTCTTCTGCAGCTCCGGCTTGCCCTTGTCGATGTCGTGGAGCGCCTCGACGATCAGCGGCACCTGGTCGAGCCGATCGGCCGCGATGACCGTGCGGCCGGCGTAGCCGCGGCCGAAGTTCTGATCGGAGACGGCCATCCAGTGGCGCGCGACCTGCGCATCCTCGCCTTCGGAGCGCAGCTTCTTGATGTCGTACTCGAACGGATCGGCGACGACGTACTTCGTGACGACCGCGATCGCGAGCACGCCGATCACCGCCGCGACGGCGACGACCGCCTTGCTGTTCCGGAAGCCGAGCAGCCGGACGAGCGTGTTGCCGACGAGCGGATCGCCGTTGTAGATGCGCGTGTGCCGGCCGACCTGCAGCATCAGCGCGGGCAGCAGCGTGTAGCTCGCGATCCAGCACAGCATCATGCCGATAGCGCCGATCACCGCGAAGTCGGCGAAGCCCTTGAAGCTCGTCGCCGCGAGCGAGCCGTACGCGATCGACGCGCCGAGCGACGCGACCGCCGTGGGCCGCAGCGTGCCGACGATCGCGGCCGCGATCGCCTCGTCGACATCGCGCTTGCGCCGCTCCTCGAGGTAGCGCGCGATCAGGAGGATGCCGTAGTTGATGCCGTTGCCGGCGATGATCGCGCCGAGGAACGCGGTCGCCGCGTTGAGGTGACCGACCGTGAGCGCCGCCGCGCCGAACGCCGCCGCCGTCGCGATTCCGACGGTGCCGACGAGCAGGATCAAGAGCGTCGCGCTGCGGAAGTAGAGCGCGAGCACGAGCCCGACGAGCAGCGTCGTCACGAGGCTCGACAGCAGGATGCCCTTCGAGATCGCGCTGTGCTCCGAGAGCGCCGTGATCGCGCCGCCGGTGAAGCCGATCTTCACGCCGGGATGCGCGGCCGTGACGCCGTTTCCGATCCGCTCGAGCTCGTGGAGCAGATCGCGGCCATGGTCGACGTCGGTCTCGCGGAACGCGATGCGAACTTGCAGCAGCGCGGTCTTGCCGTCCTTGCTGATGTTCGTCGGATGATCGAGCTTGGCCTTCGCGTCGGAGATCTTCGCGCGCAGGTCGTCGATCTCCTGCTTGTCCTTCTTGGCATCCTCGTCGCTGTGATCCTCGAGATCGATGTACAGCGGGTTCGCGTGGAGCTTCGCCTGGTCCATGCGGTGGCGCAGCGCCTGCTCGCCCTTCTTCAGGTCCTCGAGCGGGAAGTAGAGATCGAAGTGCGCCTTGACGAACTCGCGTGCCTCGCGCTCGTCACCGTCGACGCTCGCGACGAGCGACTTCGGCAGCTTCTTGACCTCGTCGAGCATCTCCTGCGCCGCGGCGGCGCGCGCATCGGGGGTCGGCGCCTGGATGACGACGAGCGCGGTATCGGTCGCCTTGACGCGTGCCTCGAGCTTGCGAAGATCCTTGACCGCGGGGACGTCCTGCGGAAGCAGGTACGAGAAGTCCGCGAACAGCGGCAGCTTGAACGCGATCAGATAGACCGCGCCGCCCAGCAGCATCAGCGATCCGATGATCACCGCGAGTGCTCGCCGGCGTAGCCACGCTACGTAGCGGCGGGCAAGCACATCGGGGGATGTCACCGGGCGAGACTAGCTCTTGTCGACGAGACTCACCACAGGACCTGCGCCCGCTTAACACGCCCTTTACGTTCCGGCCGCGAGGCGTGCTTCGGCTCGGAACGCTCGGTTTCGTCGCGGACGGCGGCCTGGATCTCGGGAACCAACGCGAAGGCAGCGAGCTTGCCCATTTCCGGGGCTTGCCGCTCGAGGTCGGCGACCTGCATCGCGGTGACCGGGTCGACGGCCCGGCCGTCGAGGCGGACCTCGAAGTGGAGGTGTGGGCCGGTGGCGCGGCCGGTCGAGCCGACCTGGCCGATGCGCTCGCCGGCGGTCACCGGCGAGTCCTTCCTCGTCTCGATGCGGCGCAGGTGCGCATAGCGCGTGACGACGCCGCCGCCGTGATCGACGTAGATCACGTTGCCGTAGCCGCTCTGGCGTCCCGCGAACACGACGATGCCATCGCCGGCCGCGAGCACCGCCGTGCCCGGCTTCGCGCGGAAGTCCGCGCCGCGGTGATAGCGGCGGTTGTGCCGGAACGGATCGTCGCGCCAGCCGAAGCCGGAGCTCTCCGTGTTCGCGACCGGGTCGGTCGTCAGCACGCTCAGATCGGGGATCGTCACGCCGGCCTTGACCGCGAGCGCGGCGAGCCGGTTCGTCGCATCGTGCAGCGCATCGCGCAGGCTGAATTCCCAGCGCAGGAAGCGATCGATCACCGGCAGGTGCGGCACCGGCAGATCGAAGTGGGCGGCGACATGCGCGAGCGTCGCGGCGAATTCGTCGGGAGAATGGGGCTGCGCGGAATCGGCGAGCGCCGGCGCGGAGGCCAGCAGGGCGGCGAGGACAACAGCGCGACTCATTCCCAGGACCCCAGTGTTTTCGCCAGAGGCCCGAGGGTCAATGTAGGTATGCCGCTTTCGAGCTTTTTGTAATCGCGTGCCAGAAACTGCTTGCGATTCAAAGCATCGATATCCAAGATGCGCGCCGAAAATGCGGACACGGTGGATCGCACTCGGCGTCGCGCTCGTAGGTGCTGCAGCTCTTGCGCTGTCGTCGATCGAGCCGTGGTGGCGCGCCGGCGAGGCGACGATCGGTCCGTTCGGCACGCACCATTGTTTTGGCGGTGACTGCCAGTCGACGGGCCTCACGTGGCTCGGCGGTAGCGATCTGTGGATGCGCAGCGCAGTCGCGACGCGCGCGGCCGCGATCATCGCGGGCGTGCTGCTGGTCGTGCTCGCCGCCGCGCTTGCCGCGCGTCGCGTGCCGAAGCTCGTCGCGAAGACGGTGCTCACGGCGTCGCTGTGCGCGATCGTCGCGGGCGGCTACTTCGTCGCGAAGTTTCCACCGCTCGGCAGCGAGAGCTTCGGCACCGGCCCGTTCCTGTACGCGGGCGGGCTCGTTGCCGGGCTCGTCGCAGCCGTGCTCGTGCTGCGGCTACGTCCTACAGCCGACCGGTGAGCGCGAGGATCACGAGGATCAGCAGGATGAGACCGGCGGGGCCGAGACCCGCGGCACCCCAGCTGCTGTAACCGAAACCGCCACCGAGCAACGCGAGAACGAGCAGGATGATGAGGAGAGTCAGCATGACTCTCGGTTTTGCGACGCGCGTGCCAGCTGGTTAAGTCGCGGATCCGCGTGCGGCCAGTGTGGCGTCCGCGTCATCGAGACGGAGCGCGGTGCGCGCCATCGTCCGAAGTACGAAAAATGCCAAGAGCGTCAGCGCCACGAGTGCGGGCATGACGAGCCGCCCGGTCCAGTCATGGCCCTCGAAGTGAAGTGGCATCTGCAAGAACACGCAGAAGTCGTAGGCGCCGTGAAACGCGACCGCGAGCAGGTAGCCGCCGGCGAGGCCGAGCCCTCGGCGATCGAAGCGGCGCCGCGCGGCCATCGCGCCGATCATCCCGGTCCACATCGCGTGCCCGGGCACCGCGAGCACCGCGCGCATGATCCACACCTGCAGCTGTCCGCCGAGCGACTGCTCGCGCAGCAGATAGAGCACGTTCTCGACGAGCGCGAACCCGAGGCCGGCGCGGCTCGCGTAGACGATGCCGTCGAGGCGCTCGTCGAACTCGGGCCGCTTCCACACGATGCGATAGACGACGTAGATCTTGCACGCCTCCTCGACGAACGCCGCGACGACGAACGCGTGGAAGCTCGCGCCCTGATACGTCAGCGCCGGCGGCACGCGCTCGCCGAGCGTGCTCATCAGCACCATCTCGATGACGAGCGCGGGGAGCACGCTGAGCATCCCCATGAACGTCACGAGGCGGCGCAGCCGCGCGGGCTCGGGACGCTTCGCATCGAGCCGATCGACCACCCACATCGCGACGAGCGCAGGAATCGCGCCCGACGCTGCGATCTGCCACGACGAGGTAGCCACCGATCGCCAGTATCGCAGGTTCCCTCTCGACGATGTAGGTGTGGCCCCGTCGCTTGACACCTCATGGCCCACGCTTGATCCTGTGCGTCGTGGTGCCGCCGGAGCCCACTCCAGGCGCCCCTATGCGGGTCGGCCGCTACGAGGTGATCAGTCACCTCGCGACCGGCGGCATGGCGCAGATCTACCTCGCGCGCCAGACCGGTCTCGGCGCGTTCGAGCGTCACGTCGTGCTCAAGACGATCCTGCGCGAGCGCGCGACGGATCAGCGCTTCATCACGATGTTCCTCGACGAGGCGAAGCTCGCCGCGACGCTCAACCACCAGAACATCGCGCAGGTCTACGAGGTCGATCAGGCCGACGGGGCGTACTTCATGGCGATGGAGTACGTGCACGGCGAGAACGCGCGCGCGATCCTCGAGACGACGCTGCGCCGCGGCTGGACGATCCCGCTCGAGCTCGCGGTGATGATCGTCAGCGGCGCCGCCGCGGGCCTGCATCACGCGCACGAGCGCAAGGGCAAGGGCGGGCAGCCGCTCAACATCGTGCATCGCGACGTGTCGCCGGCGAACGTGATGGTCGGCTACGACGGCAGCGTGAAGGTCCTCGACTTCGGCATCGCGAAGGCCGAGGAGCGCGCGACGAAGACCGTCGGCGGCACGATCAAGGGCAAGTACGGCTACATGTCGCCCGAGCAATGCAAGGGCAAGTCGATCGATCGCCGCAGCGACATCTTCGCGCTCGGCATCTGCCTCTACGAGCTGACGACGCTGCGCCGCGCGTTCAAGGGCAACGACGACTTCGAGACGATGAAGCGCATCGTCGCGGGCGACGTGATCCTGCCGTCGGTCGCGGTGCCCGGCTATCCGCGCGAGCTCGAGGCGATCGTGCTGACCGCGATGGCCAACGATCCGAACGCGCGGTTCCAGACCGCGGCCGAGATGATCGAGGCGCTCGATGCGTTCGCGCAGCGCGCGAAGCTCGTCGGCAGCAACACGGCGCTGGGCCGCTTCATGGTCCAGCTGTTCGGCAGCAAGAAGGAGCCGTGGGTCGAGGGCGCCGATTCGCCGGATCGCACGGTGATCACGGACTCGAGCGGCGGGGGAGCGCCGCCGGGCGACGACGACAACGAGAAGACGCACGTCGTCGAGAACAGCCGCGCGCAGCAGCAGCTCGCGCAGCCGCCGATCGGCCCGCTGCCGCTGCCGGCGCCCGAGCCGACCGCGTGGCGGGCCGAGCCGCTCCAACCGACGCCGCACCCGCGCATGCCCTCGCCGCCGTCGTTCGAGGCGATCAGCGAGGCCGGCGCGCGCCCGCTGATCGACGATCGGCTCGGCTGGAGCACGAACGTCAACCAGGCCGTGCACGTCCCGCAGGGTGGGGCGACTCGCCTGCAGACCACCCCGGGCGGCGGTCCCGGGCTCGAGATCCGCAGCAATCGCGGCTGGATCGTGCTCGCCGTGCTCGTGCTCGTCGGCCTCGCCACCGGCATCGTGCTGGCGTGGCAGGGCTACATCTGAAGCCCGCCCACTAACCGATCAGGCTTGGGGCTCCCGCCGACGCCGTGGCATGGTCGCGTCATGGCGACTGCGGCACAGAGCAACGATCGACTTTCCAGCACGAACCCGGCCACCGGCGAGGTCATCGGCACGGTACCGATCATGACGCCCGCCGAGGTCGACGCCGCCGTCGCTCGCGCGCGTGTCGCCGCCGAGACGTGGTCGACGCGCACGTTCGCCGCGCGCACGGAGGAGCTCGTCGCGTTCCGCAAGGCGGTCGCCGCCGCCGCGACCGAGATCGCCGACGTGATCCACAAGGAGAACGGCAAGCCCGAGCTGGAGGCGCTCGTCGAGGTGATGATGGCGCTCGGCCACATCCAGCACGCGACCGCGATCGCCGAGAAGGCGATGGCGCCGAAGAAGGTCGGCGCCGGCATGCTCGCCAACTTCAAGGCGACGATCTCGTATCACCCGATGGGCGTCATCGGCGTGATCGGCCCGTGGAACTACCCGCTGTTCACGCCGATGGGCTCGATCGCGTACGCGCTCGCCGCCGGCAACGCCGTCGTGTGGAAGCCGTCCGAGCTGACGCCGCTCGTCGCGCTCGAGATCGAGCGCATCGCGAAGAAGACGTTCGCGCTGCCCGACCTGCTGCAGGTCGTCACCGGTGCGGGCGCGACCGGCGCCGCGCTCGCGAAGTCGGCCGTCGACAAGATCGCGTTCACCGGCTCGGCCGCGACCGGCAAGCGCGTCATGCAGGCTGCCTCCGAGCGTCTCACGCCGGTGCTGCTCGAGCTCGGCGGCAAGGACGCGATGATCATCGATGCCGACGCCGACCTCGCGAAGGCCGCCGAGGCCGCCGTCTACGGCGCGCTGACGAACGCCGGCCAGGCGTGCATCTCCGTCGAGCGCGTCTACGTCAACGAGGCCGTCCACGACCAGTTCGTCGAGGAGGTCGTGCGCCAGGTTCGCGACCTCAAGGTCGGCGGCGACGACGGCCACCTCGGCGCGATGACCTCGCCCGCACAGGTGACGATCGTCCGCGATCACCTCGAGGATGCCGTCGCGAAGGGCGCGAAGGTCCTCACGGGCGGCCCCGACGCGATCGCCGGCAACTACATCCAGCCGACGGTGCTGACGAACGTCGACCACCGCATGAAGGTGATGACCGAGGAGACGTTCGGCCCGGTGCTGCCGATCGCGAAGGTCAAGACGGTCGACGAGGCCGTCAAGCTCGCGAACGACTCGAAGTACGGCCTCGGCTCGTCGGTCTTCGCCGGCAAGGCCGCGCGCGCGATCGCGGACCGGGTGCGCGCGGGCATGACCTCGATCAACTCCGTGATGGCGTTCGCGGGCATCCCGACGCTGCCGTTCGGCGGCATCGGCGACTCCGGCTTCGGCCGCATCCACGGCGAAGAGGGCATCCGCGAGTTCACGCGCATCAAGTCGACGGCCGAGCAGGCGTTCTCGCTGCCGCTCAACATGATGACGTTCCGCCAGCCCAAGGACATGCCGACGAAGCTGCGCGGCATGATCAAGCAGCTCTACGGCGAGGGCCTCGTGTCGCGCGCCGGCGACGTCATCCGCAAGCTGCGGAAATAGCGACGCGCGCCCGGGCGTTGTGCCCGGATGCTGCTCGCCGTCCCGTTCGCGATCGTCGTCGGTCACGTCGGCGACGGGCCGTGGACCGACGCGCCGACCGAGGCGCGCCTCGCCGACAGGGCCGAGCTGTCCGTCGTCGTCGTCGACGGCGCGCACGTGCTCGCGCCCGACGGCATCGCGCGCGTCCGGCTCGGCGGCCACGTTCGCGCGACCGCGCCGCTCCACGCGCAGGTCCACTGGTTCGCCGTCGAGCCGCACGGCTTCCGCGCGACGCCCGCGCAGAATGGCGCGACCAGCGACTTCTACTCGAACGTCTCGACGGAGCCGGCGACGTTCGGCCGCTGGCTCGGCTACGACCACATCGACTACTTCGAGCGCGCGCTGCCGGCGACCGCGCCGATCATCCCCGCCGCCATCGACGACGACGACCAGCTCGCGGGCCTCGGCACGCTCCGCTTCAAGGTCGTCGTCGATCTCGACGGCCGCGCGATCGCGTCGCCCGGCGCCGAATCGACCGACGAGCAGGGCATCACGCCCGCCGTCCACCGCGTCTCGATCCGCGCGGGCGACGACTTCGTCGGCTGGCTGACCGCGTACCTGCTCGTGCCCGAGGTCTTCGGCTCCGCCGGCGCGGGCCGCAACCACCAGACCGAGCGCTTCGACGGCGCGGACTGCGCGGACGTCCTGGTCGGCGCGCTCCGCCGCACCGGCCGCCGGGTCGACTACACGAACGTCGCGGGCCTCCCCGCGCTGACGACGCGCGTCGCGCCGCCGACCGAGCTCGACGACCACGGGACGCCCGCCGCCCCGCTCGCGGGCGTGCGCCGCGGCGACCTCATCCGCATCGACTACGGCGGCGAGCTCCGCCATCACACGTCGCGCGACTGGGACCACGTCGCCGCCCTCTACGAGGACCGCAGCGATCCGGCCGGCCCGTTCCACGGCGGCCCGGACGGCCAGCTCGACGGCTTCGACCTCGTCATCCACATGGGCCACCCGCGCCTCGTGATCGAGCCGCTGGCCGCGCAGGCGCCGGCGACGATCGATGTGCTGCGCTGGAAGGCCCGCTAGTCGACTCGCTGCAGGGTATCGGGCGCAACGCCCACATGTGGGCCGTGAACGCGCGGCGACGGTGCGCGGCAACGTTTCGCGCGGTTCGGCGCGGCACGCGCGCTGCTATCGTGGAGAGGCGGGAGGACGTATGAGGGTACTCGCGTGCATGTTGCTCGTTGGTGCGTGCGGCGGTGGCGGCTCGACGAACGTCAAGCCGACGCTGCGGTTCGCGGATCGCAGTGATAGCGAGATCGCGGCGCTGATCAATGCGGCGGGTGGGACCGCGATGTTCTCGGCGCAGGCGCAGCTCGATCAGTTCGCGGGGACGACCGATCCGTGCCCGGCGATCGCGGTCGCGGGCAGCACCGTCACGCTGACCGGCGGGTGCACGACCGCGGACGGGGTCATGTTCGGCGGGACGGCGCGCGTGACGAACAGCCCGGCGTGGGACCAGATCACGTACGACCCGGGCAGCGACAGCGAGTACGAGCTCGACGCGGTGACGTTCACGCAGAGCGGGCTGGCGACGAGTTACGACGGCCGCGTCACGATCAGCGGCAACTTCACGACGTACGATGCGGATGTCACGAGCAACCTGCTCGGCATCGACACGCGCTCCGACCTGCACTACGAGTGCGACCGCGGCTCGCAGTCGTGCGACTTGTCGGGCAGCGGGATCGAGCTTGTCGGGGTCGGGGGCGCGCTCGTCGGCGGCAGCGTGACGGTGGCAGGTGGCGCGACGAGCTCGAGCTTCACGCTGCACGGCGCGGATACGTTGACCGCGCACATCACGCAGGGGTGCATCGCGTGGTCGATCAGCGGCACGTCGCGCGCGCACACGTGCATGTGATCAGCCGCGGTCGACGTTCGCGCTGAGCACGGGAGCGGCCGTCGGCTGCTGCTGCATCGCGGTGCGCTCGGGCGTGATCTCGACCTGGAACTCCTTGTAGGGCGTCACGAGCTGCAGCTCTCCGTGCAAGTCGGAGCCGAGGCGGATCTGGCCGGCGTTCGTGGGGGCGGCCGTTCCCGTGCTGTCGTGCACGCTGTCGCCCTTCGGCACGATCCATGCGACGTAGGTGGTCGCGTCCTGCATGATGCGGTCGGGCGGCGCGAGGTGGTCGACGGTGATCGTGACGTGCGTGTTGCCGTTTGGCGCAGGAACAGCGCGAACCTCGCCGGTCGCCGCCGGCGTGCGGTCGGTCGAGTGCAGGGCAACCGTCGAGGACGACGAGTGCATCATCGAGCAGCCCGCCACGAAGGCGAACACTGAAATCCAAGAACTGCGCATGGTGGTCCTCCTACAGGACACGCTGCATGGCGAGGGCCAGCGGTATGCTCCGCGCATGACGACCCCTGGTGAGGCGTTCCGTCACGCGCGCGAGATCCTGCTGCGGCACCGCGAAGACCCGGAGCGCGCACGGGCAGAGTTTCGGTGGCCGCAGCTCGACGCGTGGAACTGGGTCGACGACTGGTTCGAGCCATACGCCACCGGCGTGACGCGCGCGGCGCTCCAGGTCGTGCGCGAGAGCGATGTCGAGACGACGTCGTTCGGCGAGCTCGTCGAGCGCTCGCGGCGCGTCGCGCGCTGGCTCCGCGATCACGGCGCCGCGCCCGGCGACCGCATGCTCGTCATGCTGACGAACGTGACGCCGCTGTGGGAGACGATGCTCGCCGCGATTCGCCTCGGCGTCGTCGTGATCCCCGCCACGCCGCAGCTGACGACGCGCGATCTGGACGAGCGCATCGGTCGCGGCAACATCAAGCACATCGTCACCGATCGCGAGGGCGCCGCGAAGGTGCCCGATACCGACCGCCTCGCGATCCGCCTCTGCACGAGCGACGCGCCCGGCTTCGCCCACTTCGACGACGCGCGCAGCGCGCCGAACGAGCTCGCGAGGACGCCGACGCGCGCGAGCGACCCGCTGCTCCTGTACTTCACGTCGGGCACGACCGCGAAGCCGAAGCTCGTGCTCCACACGCACGCGAGCTATCCGATCGGCCACCTCTCGACGATGTACTGGATCGGGATCCGCGAGGGCGACGTCCACCAGAACATCAGCTCGCCGGGCTGGGCGAAGCACGCGTGGTCGAGCCTGTTCGCACCGTGGAACGCGGGCGCGACGATCCTCGTCCACGATCAGGCGCGCTTCTCGGCCGCGCGCACGCTCGGCGTGCTCCGCGACCACCACGTCAACACGCTGTGCGCGCCGCCGACCGTGTGGCGCATGCTGATCCTCGAGTCACTCGGCGAGCGCCCGGCCGCGCTGCGCGAGCTCGTCTCCGCGGGCGAGCCGCTCAACCCGGAGGTCATCGAGGCCGTGCAGCACGCGTGGGGCATCACCGTGCGCGACGGGTACGGCCAGACCGAGACGACCGCGCAGGTCGGCAACTCGCCGGGCCTGCCCGTGCGCGCCGGCTCGATGGGCAAGCCGCTGCCCGGCTACGAGATCGCGCTGCTGGACCGCGACAGCAAGCCCGCGACCGAAGGCGAGGTCTCGATCCGGCTCGGCGACG
This sequence comes from uncultured Kofleriaceae bacterium, assembly GCA_964446175.1. GTDB lineage: Bacteria > Myxococcota_A > Polyangia > Haliangiales > Haliangiaceae > JABFXX01. Next base: position 40,806 of record CAYUNM010000003.1, on the reverse strand, counting down.
CGCGCCCGCTCGCGCTGATGACCGGCTACCTGGACGATCCGCATCGCACCGCCGAGGTCACCGCGCACGGCTACTACCGCACCGGCGACGAGGCGAGCGTGGACGCCGACGGCTACATCCACTTCGTGGGCCGCGGCGACGACGTCTTCAAGTCCTCCGACTACCGGATCAGCCCGTTCGAGCTCGAGAGCGTGCTGATCGAGCACGATGCGGTCGCGGAGGCAGCGGTCGTGCCGAGCCCCGATCCGGTGCGCCTCGCGGTGCCGAAGGCGTTCGTCGTGCTGCGCCCGGGCGTCGAGCCGACCGCGGAGACCGCGCGCGCGATCTTCGCGCACTGCAACGCGCGGCTGCCGCCGTACAACCGCGTGCGCCGGCTCGAGTTCGCGGCGCTGCCCAAGACGATCAGCGGCAAGATCCGCCGCGTCGAGCTGCGCGCGCAGGAGAAGGCGCAGCGCGAGTCCGGGCAGCGCGGGGCGCTCGAGTTCTGGCTCGACGACAAGTAGGATGCGTCGTGGCGGTTCGATGACGCGGCGCCTGATCGGGATGCTGCTCGTGGCGTGCTGCGGGCTCGCGGCGGCCGAGCCGTGCCCCGCGCTCGCGCACGAGCAGCACCGCGCCGATCGCTGGAACTTCGCGTGGCGGCTCGCGCTGACCGGCGGCACTGTCGTGCAGGGCGCCGTCGCGCTCGCGCCGCTCGATCGCGACACGCGGCTCGCCGCGGCGGTCGGGGCCGGCGAGTCGGCGGTCGGTGCGATCGGCGCGTGGATCCTGCCGCTGCGGATCCCCGAGGGTGCGTCGTGCGAACGGATCGCGGCCGTCGAGCGGCAGTCGTTCTGGCTGCTGCACGCGGGCAACCTCGTCGTGAATACGGCCGGTGCGGTGACGCTCGCGGAGATGACCGACTGGTCGCGCGGCGCGATCAGCTTCGTGCTCGGGTACGGCGTCGGGCTCGTCGAGATCTACACGATGCCGCGCATCCACGGCGTCTCCGTGACGGCGGTGCCGACGGCCTCGGGCGTCTCGCTCGTCGGCGTCTTCTAGGCTAGCGGCAGGCGCTGTCGCCGCGCGGGCACTTGAAGCGGACGTGGATGTGGTTGTCGTGGTTCGGCTCGTGGTGAACGATGCCGTTGCTCGAGCCGCGGCCGTGCGGGTACTGGAACGTCTTGTCGAGCGTGTCCTCGTCGACGTCGTGCTCGCGCGCCCAGTCGTAGAGCATGCGCTGCACGTCGTAGTCGAGGAAGATCACCTGCGCGCCGCCCGGCTCCTTCGCGGTGGCCGCGAAGCCGGCGACCAGCGCGTAGGTCGCCGCGCAGTCGAGGTTCTCGGCGGTCGCGGGCACGAACGACCGCGGGTACGCGGCCGGCTGCTGCTTGTAGAAGAGGCCGATGTCGACGTCGCGGCCCGACTGGTGCGAGTGATGCTCGGTGATCTGGCCGCCGTGCTCGGCGGAGATGTCGCCGATCGCGAGGACGTGCTCGTCGGGGAACTGATCGCGGACGTCGGAGACGACGCGCTCGATGAAGTCGACGGTGGTGCGCGTGCCGAAGCGGCGCCACGGGCGGCGGATCACGTAGCCGTCGCCGTCGGGGAGCTCGGCGGGGTCGCGCAGGATGCCGGCCCACGGCGCGCCGACCGACTGGCCCTTGATCGGGCCGTGGATGATCACGCGCTCTCTCGCGCGCGCGGTGCGCCTGGATTTCTTTGCGTGCGTAGCGTGTTTCGCCGGCCGTTTGTGCCCCTTGGCGTCTGCGGCGGTCGTGAGCGCGAGCAGGCTGAGGGCAACGACGAGCGAGCGCATCGAGGCCGATGATGAACGCGCGCGCGCTAGCGATCCAGTTTCTGTGCGCAGAGCTGGGCGAGGCGCTCGCCGATCGGGGCGAGGTCCTCCTGCGTGTTCTTGGTGAAGTCGGAGCGACGCAGGCGCTTGCCGGCGAGGACGAGCGAGCGCAGATCGCCACACGCGCGGTGCGCCTTGCGGAGCGCCGCGGCGCCGCCGTTATATAGGCGCACCTCGTTGATCGTGGCGTTGTTGGGGCGCTTGCGCAGGTGGAGGTCGGTCACGAGCTCGTCGATGATCGCGGCCTTGCGCTCGAGCTTCTGCTTGTCGGACAGCGACCTGTCCTCGTAGACGGCCTTGAGCGCCTTGTACGTCGCGAGCTGGCGCGCGACGCGGGGCAGGCTCATCGCCTGGCCGAGCCTCCACGCGACCTCCTCGGGCGAGCCGGGGCCGAAGCGCAGCTCGACCCAGTTCTCGGTCAGCGCGTCGGCGACGTAGTTCGCGAAGCTCTCGTTGAAGAACTGCTCGTCCTGGATGAACGCGGTCGCGTGCACCGACTCGTGGAGGATCACGTTCGCGAGCTCGGGGAGCGCGCTGTCGCCGCCGCCGAGCATCGTCGAGACGACGGGGTCGGGGAACCAGCCGCCCGTCGAGAACGCGCCGGCCGGGCGGACGACGGCGTCGTAGCCCTTGGCATCGAGCGCGAGCTTGAACGCGACGGCGTCGTCCTCGTCGAACCAGCCGAGGCCCGGGAAGCAGCCCGCGATCGGAAAGCACCACGGGATCGGGCGGAACTGCAGCGGATCGGCGGCGCCGACGAACCACACCGTCGCGGGACGGCGCTCGCCGAGGTCGCTGTAGTTCTTGTAGTTGCGCGTGATCGTCAGGCCGTAGCTCTTGCCGTACTCGCGGATCGCCGGGATCTCGGCGAGCAGCATCGCGGTGCGGAGCGGAGTGTCCGGATCGCGGACGACCTGCGCGATCGGGCGTGCGCGCGACAGCAGGTCGAGCTCGCCGTCGGCGGCCTGGGCGACGTACCTCGTGTAGAGGCAGCCCGTCAGGAACAACAACAACAGCAGCTTCACAGCTTCGCCGCGATCGCCTTCGCGAGCTCGGCACCGTCGGCGAGCTTGCCGGCGTTCCACTCGATCTCGAGGCCCGCGTCATCGAAGCGCGGGATGATGTGGAAGTGGACGTGGAACACGGCCTGGTGCGCCGGCGCGCCGTTGTTCTGCAGCACGTTGAAGTGGCGCGCTCCGGTGGCGGCGAGCACGGCGCGCGAGAGGCGCGGCAGCACGCGGCCGATCGCGGCGGCCGACTCGTCGGAGAGCTGGTCGAGCGTCTCGGCCGGCTCCTTCGGGATCACGAGGACGTGACCGCGCGAGAGCGGGTTGATGTCGAGGAACGCGAGCACCCGGTCGTCCTCGTAGACGCGGTGACAGGGAATCTCGCCGGCGATGATCTTGGTGAAGATCGTCTGGGCCATCGCCCACAGTCTACATCGCCGCGGGCTCGCCCGCCGTCGCCGCGCGCTCGCCCGCCGTCGTCGGCAGCTGCCGTGCGGTGCGCGTGACCGCGCGTGCCATCGTGGTGACCGGCAGCTCGAGCGTCGCCGTCTGGCCGCCCGCGGAGGCGGTGATCGAGACCGTGCCCGTCGTCTTCGCCGTCTTCACCATGACGCAGTTCGGCGACAGGCCGGAGTCACCCGGGGCGCCGTCGACGGTGAACTTCCACAACAGGCCGAGGATCGCGCGCGTGCCGGTGGTCGCGGTGAAGCACACCTGCGCCGGCGTGCTCGGGGCGACCCCGGTCGGCGCGTCGAACGGCGCAACCGCGTCCGCATTCGGCGTCACGACGATGTCCATCGCCGCGGGCGGCTTGTCGCCGGCGGTCACCATCAACGTCGTCGTGCCGGGCACGGCGTTCTCGATCCGCAGCGTGTCCCAGGCGGTCTGGTGCGAGCCGGGCAGGTCGAGCGTCATCGACTCGTCGACGAGCCGTTCGTGCGAGCTCGTGCCGACCGAGCCGTAGAGCGCGACGGCGATCTCGGTCGCGCCGGGTGCCCACGCGACCGCCGCTCCGTCGGGGATGACCTCGAGCGACGTCGGGACCAGATCGATCTCGTCGACCGCACCGGCGCCGACCAGCTTGCGGTCGAACAGCAGCGACGGATCCGTGCCGTCCATGATCCGCAGGTAGTTCGTGCCGCTCGCCGCGCCCGTGACCGTGACGATCGCGGCGGTCTGGTCGGTGATCTGCACGCCGAGCGCGCCGGTGGTCACCGCCTTGTACGGGAGATCGAGGTACTGCCAGCCGCCGTTGCCCGGGTCGTACTTCAGCGCGATCTTCTGCGTGCCGCCGATCGCGGTCGCCGACGGACCACTCGCGAACAGCGTGCCGGCGAGGTCCGCGCCGACGAAGTCGAGGCCGCCCGGCGTCTTCGACGAACACACTTCGGTGCCAGGGCACTGCCCGGACTCGGCGCGTTCGCCCATCGTGCAGGCGGGAACGAGAAGCAAGGCTAGGAGACGCTTCATATCGCCCCCTTGGAGCATTGGTCGTGCCATTCGCCACGCGGCGTGTTTCGCGACGTTGCGGCCCGAGCTGCCACGTCGTGCCGTCACACGCATGGCAGCGGTGTCAGGGGTCGAACCGGTAGCCGGAGCCGCGCACGGTGATGAAGTGGCTCGGCTGCTCGGGATCGCCCTCGAAGCGCTTGCGAAGTTGACCGACGAAGTTGTCGACGGTGCGCACGCTGCCCGCGCTCTGGCCCCACACGAGATTGAACAGCTGCGTGCGCGAGAAGACCTGGCTCGGGTGGCGCACGAAGAACACGAGCAGCTCGAACTCGAGGTGGGTCAGCTTCACTTCCTGACCCGCGCGCGTGACGACGCGCTGCCCGAGATCGATCGAGACGTCATCGAACTGCAGGCGATCGCCGTGCTCGGTCTGCACCGGCTGCACGACGTTCTGCTGCGTGCGGCGCAGCACGGCATCGATGCGCGCGAGCAGCTCGGCGAGCGCGAACGGCTTCGTCACGTAGTCGTCGGCGCCGAGGCGCAGCGCGGCGACCTTGTCGTACTCGCCTTCGCGCGCGGAGATCACGATCACCGGGACGACGTTGTCGGACTGGCGCAGCGCCGCGAGCACCTCGAGGCCGTTCTTCTTCGGCAGGTTGATGTCGAGCAGGACGAGCAGGAAGTCCTCGTCGTCGGTGAGCTTGAGCGCCTCGACGCCGTCGCGCGCGATCGCGGTCTGCCGCCCGGCGAGCTTGAGGTTGAGCGCGAGGCCGGTGGCGATGGCGTCGTCGTCTTCGACGATGAGGATACGGCTCATGAAGATGTCGCGGGGATCTGGGCGCGATGCGGTTCGGGATCGCGCGCGCGCCGCAGCCGCACGCGGAACGCTGTATCGCCCGGCTTCGATGCCAGGTCGAGCTTTCCGCGGTTGCCCTTGACGATCGTGCGCACGAACGCGAGCCCGAGGCCGACGCCGGGCTTGCCGCTGTCGCTCGCGGAGCGTCCGCGATTGAACTGCTCGTAGATCGACCGCTGCTCGTCCTTCGGGATCCCGATGCCGTTGTCGTGCACGGTGATGTCGACCCACCGGCCGAACGCGCGCGCGTCGATGCGGATCTGCTTGTCGTCTCCCGTGTACTTCCACGCGTTGGTCAGCAGATTGACGAGCGCGCGCACGAGGGTCGTGTGATCGCCGGTGATCGCGAGGCCGGCCTCGACGGTGATCGGGATCTTCGTCGGATTCCCGAGCGTCAGCGCGTCGAACGCGGCGACGGCCTCGTCGAGGAGCGGCTTGACCTCGACGCGGTCGCGCTCGTACGCGTGCGAGCCAGACTCCAGCCGCGACAGCTCGAGCACCTTGCCGACGAGCTCCTCGAGCCGGTCGGTCTCGCGCGCGAGCAGGTCCATCGCCTGCTGGCGGTCCTCGGGGCCGAGGCGCCCGTCGCGCAGGCCTTCGAGCAGGAGGCGGATGCTCGTCACCGGCGTGCGCAGCTCGTGCGAGACCGCGGAGACGAAGTCGTTCTGCAGGCGCGCGAGCGAGGCGCCCTTGTTGACGAAGATCGAGCCGAGGATGTAGCCGGTGATGCAGCTCGTGCACAGTGTCAGCACGAGGACGCCCGAGACGAGAACGGTGGCGGAGCCCTTGCCGACGACGAGCAGGACGATGCCGACGCCGGTGAGCAGGATCGTCGGCACGAGCGCGACGAGCATGAGGATCAGCTGCGCGCGCCGCAGCTGCAGGTTGGCCGGCGGAAACCGCACGAATGCCACTATGCCACGTCGGGCACGGCGGCGGCCCCGGGACCGGGCGCGAGTCCCGGTCCGTCCACCTGCGGCGCGGGCTCGGCGATGTGCGCGGGAACCCCGTGCAAATCCCAGATCAGCCCCACCGCCGCCAGCCCCCTCAGGATGTAGTACGTCGCGTCCACCTCCCACCACCGGAAGCCCTGGCGGGCGCTCACCTGGTAGTGGTGATGGTTGTTGTGCCAGCCTTCGCCCATCGTGACGATCGCGAGCACCGGGTTGTTGCGCGAGTCGTCCTCGGTCTCGTAGCGCCGCCCGCCCCACAGGTGCGAGAGCGAGTTGATCGTGAACGTGCCGTGCCAGATCAGCACCTGCGACACGGCGAACGCCCAGACGAGTGCCCAGAAGCCGCCGACGAGGAACGTCAGCGTGCCGACCGCGACCGGCGGGATCATCCAGTAGCGATCGAGCCAGCGAAGCTCGGGATACTTCGCGAGATCCTTCACGCGCGAGCCATCGGTGCCTTCGAGGTCGCGCGCGAGGATCCAGCCCATGTGCGCCCACCAGAAGCCGCTCTGCCGCACGCTGTGCAGATCGCCCGGCGCGTCGCTGAGCTTGTGGTGCACGCGGTGATGCGCGGCCCACCACAAGACGCCCTTCTGCGCGGTCGACGCTGCGCCGAGCGCGAGCACGAGCTGGAACCACCGCGACGTCTTGTAGCTGCGGTGCGAGAAGTAGCGGTGATACGCGCCGGTGACGAAGAACATCCGCGGCACGTACAGCGCGAGCGCCCACGCGAGCCCCGCCCACGACCACCCGGTGATCGCGATCCCGACGAGCGCGAGCACGTGCACGCCCCAGAACGGGAGCGTCAGCACGTTGAAGTAAACGTGGCGCCAGCCTCGGGATTGCGCGGCTTCGACTGCGGTCACGGCGGCACCCTAGCCGATGGACGGTCATGATTCCGTCACGGTAGGGTCCACGGCATGAAATATCGGAATCTCGGAGCGGCAGGCGTCAAGGTTTCGAGCCTTTGCCTCGGCGGCATGACGTTCGGCGAGGCCGACGAAAAGTCGTTCATGCACAAGGTCGGCTCCGACGAGGCCACCGCCCACGCCGTGCTCGATCGCGCGCTCGCGGCCGGCGTCAACTTCATCGACACCGCCGACGTCTACGGGCAGGACGGCCTCTCCGAGCGCGTGCTCGGCAACTGGCTCGCCGCGCGCGGCACGCGCGACAAGATCGTCCTCGCGACGAAGTTCCGCTTCACGATGGGCGACGGCGCGAACCGCTCGGGAGCCTCGCGCTACCGGATCACGAAGTGCTGCGACGACTCGCTGCGCCGGCTCAAGACCGATCGCATCGACCTCTATCAGATCCACATGCAGGACATCACGGTCCCCGAGGAAGAGACGCTGCGCGCGCTCGACGACCTCGTGTCGGCCGGCAAGGTCCAGTACATCGGCTGCTCGAACTACGCGGCCTATCGCCTGATGAATTCGCTCTGGCTCTCGCGCACGAACAGCTGGGCGAAGTTCGTCACGCTGCAGGCGCAGTACTCGCTCGTCGTGCGCGACCTCGAGCGCGAGCACATCCCGCTGTGCCGCACGGAAGGTCTCGGCATCCTGCCGTGGTCGCCGCTGGCCGGCGGCTTCCTCACCGGCAAGTTCGAGCGCGGCAAGCCGCAGCCGACCGACGCGCGCCTCGGCGCGAAGCCCGAGCGCTTCGCGCGCTACGACACCGAGCGCAACTGGAAGATCCTCGACGCCGTGCGCGCCGTCGCCTCGGAGGTCGGCTCTACGCCGGCCGCCGTGTCGCTCGCGTGGCTGCTCGCGAAGCCGCAGGTGACGAGCGTGATCTTCGGCGCGCGCACGGTCGCGCAGCTCGAGCAGAACCTCGCCGGCGCGGAGCTCGAGCTCGCGGCGCGCCACGTCGAGATGCTCGATCAGGCGAGCGCGTTCGAGCTCGGTTATCCCTACGAGTTCATCAAGAACACGCAGGCGACCTGGTAGCGACTCACGTGTTCTTCAGCGGAATGCCGCCGATGTAGTCGCGCTTGCCGAGCTCGACGCCGTTGTGGCGCAGGATCTCGTACGCGATCACCGTGTGGAAGTAGAAGTTCGGCAGCGCGAACTGGATCACGTACTCGGCGGCCGTCATCCACTTGCCCTCGGTCCACGGCAGCGTGATCTTGCGCGACTCCGCGCCGTCGAAGTCGGCGGCCTTGAACGTCTCGAGGTACTGCTGCGTCGACGCGATGCGCGCGTGCAGCTGCGCGAACGTCGTCTCGTTGTCCTCGTGCTTCGGCCACTCCTTGCCGGCGAGGCGGCCCGGCAGGAACTTCGCGTTGTCGCACACGGTTTGGACCTGACGCACGAACGCGAACTGATCGGGCGCGAGGCGCGCGTGGATCAGGTTGTCGACGGAAAACTTCCTCGCCTCGGCGTGCTTCTCGGCAGCGACCAGCCACGCGTCGAGGTTGCGCAGCGTCTTCTGGAGCTGCGGAACGGTGAGCTCGTAGAAATTCATGCGCGCGAGGCTAGCGTGAACAGCGTCAGCTCGTCGAGCACGCGCCCGTCGACGAGGCCGGCCGCGAGCGCGGGAAGGTCTGTTGCCTCGTCGTAGCGCTGCAGGACGACCTCGGGGTCAATTGCCACATCCGCGAGCGCGTTGATGTGCGTGCCGCGCCGCAGCTGACCCGGCCCGATGTGCAATGGCTCGTGGATGCACACGATGTCGGCCGTGAGCGCCTCCGCGAGCGGGACCTGACGCGTGCCGGGGAGCCCCGTCGTCGAGCGGAGGTCGGTCGGCTTGAACCATGTCGCGTGCGCCTCGATCGACAGCGGCCCGTCGCCGATCACGGCGAGCGAGCGCGGCGTGCCGATCGCGAGGTAGCGCGAGGCGACCGCGCCGGCGGCGGCCGCGTGCTGCGCGGGCGTCAGGTCGAGCCTCGCCGGTTGCTTCATCGCGAGTGCCACGTAGTAGCGCTCGGCCGCGAACACCCACTCGCTCATGGTCTCGCCTGCGCGCGCATCCACGCGGTCGCGTGCGTGCGCACCTAGAAATCCGCCTGGCGCGGCGCGCGTGGAAACGGGATGACGTCGCGGATGTTATCGATGCCGGTCGCGTAGATGATCGCGCGCTCGAAGCCGAGGCCGAAGCCAGCGTGCGGGACGGTGCCGTACTTGCGGAGGTCGCGATACCACCAGTAGTCGGCGGCGTGCAGGCCCATCTCGGCGATGCGGCGATCGAGGACCTCGAGGCGCTCCTCGCGCTGGCTGCCGCCGATGATCTCGCCGATGCCGGGCGCGAGCACGTCCATCGCGGCGACGGTCTTCCCGTCCTCGTTCTGGCGCATGTAGAACGCCTTGATGTCCTTCGGGTAGTTGATGACCGCGACGGGGCCCTTGATGACCTTCTCGGTCAAGAACTTCTCGTGCTCGCTCTGGAGGTCCATGCCCCACTTCACGGGGAACTCGAACTTCTCGCCGGACTTCTCGAGGACCTTGACGGCGTCGGTGTAGTCCATGCGCGCGAACTTCGACTCGACGAGCGCGCCGAGGCGCGACACGCACTCCTTGTCGACGAACTTCTCGAAGAACGCCATGTCGTCTTTGCGTTCGGCGAGCAGCGCCTTGAAGATGTACTTGAGGAACGCCTCCGCGAGATCGGCGTCGGCCGCGAGGTCCGCGAACGCGATCTCCGGCTCGATCATCCAGAACTCGGCGAGGTGGCGGCGCGTGTTCGAGTTCTCGGCGCGGAAGGTCGGCCCGAACGTGTACACGCGCGAGAGCGCCATGCAGTACGTCTCGACGTTGAGCTGACCCGACACCGTCAGGCGCGCTTCCTTGCCGAAGAAGTCCTTGTCCCAGTCGATCTTGCCGTCGGCGGCGCGCGGCAGGTTCGCGAGGTCGAGCGTCGACACGCGGAACATCTGCCCGGCGCCCTCGGCGTCGCTCGCCGTGATGATCGGCGTGTGGATCCAGAAGAAGCCGTGCTCGTGGAAGAAGCGGTGCACGGCCATCGCGAGCGAGTGGCGCACGCGCGTCACCGCGCCGATGATGTTGGTGCGCGGGCGGAGGTGCGCGACCTCGCGCAGGTACTCCATCGTGTGGCGCTTCGGCTGCATCGGGTACGTATCGGGATCGTCGACCCAGCCGACGACCTCGATGGAGTCCGCGCGCACCTCGACGCTCTGGCCCTTGCCCTGCGAGGCGACGAGCTCGCCGGTAGCGCGCACGGCGCAGCCGGTCGTGATCCGCAGGACGTCGCTCTGGTAGTTCGCGAGCTCCTGCGGCGCGATCACCTGGAGCGGGTCGTGGCAGCTGCCGTCGTGGATCGCGAGGAACGAGAGGCCCGCCTTCGAGTCGCGGCGCGTGCGGATCCAGCCTTCGACCGTGATCTTCGTGCCGACCGGAACCTCGCCGGCGAGGACCTGGGCGATGCGTGTGCTGGTCATGAGCCAGCTTTTTACACTACCGTTCCGCGTCTTTGCTGCCGACGACGGTCAGGTTCATACCGATCTGGACCGACACGGCCTTCCCGTCGATCGAGACCACGGTCTTGCCGTTCATGTACCAGCCGAAGCTGCCGGTCGAGAACTGCTTGACCTCGGCGAGCATCTCCTGGCCGTTGATGACGACCTTGAGCGGTTCGGCCTTCTCCATGAACTGCGTCAGGGACACGGGACAAGAAGTCTTCGGCGGCATGGGCCGAATGCTACACTCGGAGCCGTGCGGCGTCTGCTCTTGCTCGTGCTTGTCGGTTGCGGTGCACACCATGGCGGCCATGGCCTCGATGCGCAGGGAAGCGGCGGCGGCGGCGATGGCGGCGCCGGTGATGGCAACGGCGGCACCGTCGACGCGCAGAGCTGCAGCACGCTACCGGTGACGCTCCGCGACTTCACGTCGAGCCACCCCGACTTCGAGAAGACGATCGGCGACGACCGCGGCGCGGTCACGTCGATGCTCGGCGCGGATCAGAAGCCCGTCTACGCGACCACCGGGCGCAGCGCGGGCGGCACGATCAGCGGCCCCACGTCGTACGACCAGTGGTATCGCGACGTGCCGGGCACGAACATGACGTTCCACCAGGAGCTGCCGCTGACCGAGGGGCCGCCCGGCACGTTCGTCTACGACAACCAGGCGTTCTTCCCGCTCGACGGCATGGGCTTCCCCGAGACGTTCGACGGTCACAACTTCCACTTCACGACCGAGATCCACACGTCGTTCGTGTATCGCGGCGGCGAGCAGTTCACGTTCACCGGCGATGACGACGTCTGGGTGTTCGTCAACGATCGCCTCGCGCTCGATCTCGGTGGAGTGCACGGCGCCGAGTCGGGGTCGATCGACTTCGACGCGCAGGCCGGCGTCCTCGGGATCACGCAGGGCGGCACGTACCACCTCGACGTGTTTCACGCCGAGCGGCACACGACCGAGTCGCACTTCCGCATGGCGACGACGATCGACTGCTTCGTCATCCAGTAGCTCGGGATCGCGTGGGCGATCACGGCAGGTGATGGCGAAACGCGAGCTGGCCGAACGCAACGACGACGAGCGCGTGCTCGACCTCGCCGCGCACGAGCCGCTCGCGCAGCTCGCTGAGCGGGACGCAGAACACGTCGAGGATCTCGTCGCCCTCCGGCTGTGGATCCTCGAGCTTCTCGACGTCGCTGACGAGCACGGTGTGCAGCCAGTTGTTCTGGATCGCCGGGTTCGGCGCGACCGAGCCGAGCAGCGCCGCGGTGCCGCCGCCGTAGCCGGTCTCCTCGCGCAGCTCGCGCACGGCGGCCTGCACCGCGTCCTCGCCCGGGTCGACCATGCCGCCCGGGATCTCGAGGCAGACGCGATCGATCCCGGGGCGGTACTGCTTGAGCAGCACGACCTGGCGGTCGGCGGTGAGCGCGAGCACGTTGACCCAGTCGACGGCCTCGATCAGCGAGAACGTCTTGGTGTGGTCGACGCGCGGGTGCGTCGCCTCGACGAACCCGGTCTTGAAGATCTTGTAGTCGTGGCCCGGGAGGCGTGCGCCGAGGCGCCAGCGCAGGTCGTCGTCACTCACGCGATCAGTGTACGATCGGCGCGTGCTCGTCGCGACCAGCGAGGTCCGGATCGGCGCCGGTGGCGTCCGCTCCGCGCTGCTGCTCGAGCGCGCGGTCCGCGGCACCGTGATCGTGCGCGACCAGCTCGCGTTCGACACGCGGTTCGCGGCGGCGTCCGCGGGCAAGCCCGAGCGCGCCGGCCACGTGTTCCTGCTCGTCGAGGGCCGGCTCGTCCACGAGGGAGGCGCGCACGACGCGCCGGTCGCGTTCGTGATGGCGGACGAGGAGATCGAGCGCGTAGGTCCGCGGACGCGGACGTTCCGCACGGACGGGCCGCGCGTCACCGTGATCCAGCTGCGCGTCGACGAGAAGCTGCTGCGCGCGCCGGTCGGGCTCGCGCACGGCCCGGTCGCGGTGACCGCGTGGGAGCAGGCGAGGGGGCTCGTCGCCGCGCCGACCTCGCCGGCCGCGCTCGCCTCGCTGCTGCGCGCGCTCGAGCCGCTGGTCGCGCCGATCGCGATCGTCGAGGAGGAGCCGGAGCGGCTGCGCCGGCTGTGGGCGGCGATCGAGCCGCTCTATCACGAGTACGGCGCGACGATGTCGATCAAGCAGATCGCGAGCGCGCTCGGTCTGTCGCTGCGCCAGGTCGGCCGCGACGCGAAGGAGCTCGCGAGCACGTTCGGCCTCGGCGACGGCTATCGCGACGCGATGATCGTGCTGCGCCTGCGGATGGCGGCGCTGCTGCTGTCCGCGCCCGGCGGCACCGTCGCGGAGGTCGCGCGGCTCGTCGGCTACGGCAGCGCGATCGCGATGGCGCGCGCGTTCCGCGACGCGAAGCTGCCGCCGCCGTCGACGGTGCAGGCCGCGCTCCGAGGCGCGTAGCGTATCGCTCGCCGTACCGACGCTGCACACGGCGTCGCATCGGACGTTTCCTCGTCGCGTGTTACGGGTTGAACATGACCCTCAGCCGTCGCGACTTCATGCAACTAGCCGCGACGATCGGCGCAACGCTCGCGTGGGGTGGAGCGGCCTGTCGATCGCGCACGACCTGGCGCGAGCGGCGCGACCTCTATCCGGAAGGCGTCGCGTCGGGCGATCCGGATCCGCACAGCGTGATCCTGTGGACGCGCCGCCCGTTCGCGCACGGCGACAGGCACGTGCTGAACGTCGAGGTCGCGGAGGACGAGGCGTTCCGCCGCGTGATCGCGCACGCGACCGCGCCGGTCTCGGCCGCGTCGGACTGGACGACGCGCGTCCTCGTCGGCGGCCTCACGCCGTCGCGCGTGTACTGGTACCGCTTCACGGATGCGGACGGGAACGGCAGCCGCGTCGGGCGCACGATCACGGCGCCGGCGGCTGATGATCCGCGACCGGTCAACATCGCGTTCGTCAGCTGCCAGGACGTCAATGAAGGCAAGCTCAACGCGTATCGCCGGATGATCTTCGAGGACGAGCGCGCGGCTCCGAACGATCAGCTCGAGCTCGTTCTTCACCTCGGCGACTTCATCTACGAGGTGGTCGAGTACCCGGAAGAAATGAAGACCCGCTACGACCGGACGATCTACGAGGTCGCGCGCTTTGCCGACGGACACAAGATCGGAAAGTTCCACATCCCGCTGACGCTCGAGGGCTACCGCGCGATCTACAAGGGCTATCTCCACGACCCCGACCTGCAGGACGCGCGCGCGCGCTGGCCGTTCGTCGCGATCTGGGACAACCACGAGTTCTCGTGGATGGGCTTCCAGAGCATCGTGAAGGCCCCGGGGTTCGAGGTGCCAGGCCAGAGCATCAAGATCGCCGCGAACCAGGCGTGGTTCGAGTATCTGCCGGCGCGCGTCGCGCCGCCGAGCGGCTCGCTCGAGCAGTTCGGAGCGCCCGCGGTCAAGAACGTCAAGATCGAGAAGTTCGACGACAACGGCCTCGGCGCCGAGCCGAACAACCTGATCGCGATCAACAGCCTCAAGGCCTACCGGGCGCTGCGCTGGGGCAAGCACCTCGATCTGATCATCACCGATCAGCACAGCTATCGCGGCCCCGACGCCTATAGCGATCCCTCGCTCGACAAGCTCGGCGACTGGGAGGACTTCCACGGCATGTTCCCCGAGGACGTGATGCAGGTGCTCGACGCCGGGCGCGCGTTCGACGGCGGCAATCCGCCCGCGGAGATTCGCTTCAAGGATCAGCACCTGCCGAACCCGCAGAAGGAGGCGCCGCCGCAGACGATCCTCGGCGCCGAGCAGAAGGCCTGGTTCAAGGAGCAGCTGACGAAGTCGACGGCGACGTGGAAGATCTGGGGGAATTCGCAGGGCACGCTCGAGCAGCGCGCCGACCCGGAGAACCTGCCCCCCGGCCTGACGAAGCAGGCGTGGCCGGCCGGTCGCTTCGCGAATCTCGGCGGCGGCGATTACGGCGGGGCGTGGACGGAGCGCAACGAGATCTACGACCTGATCCGCGACGCGAAGATCACGGGCTTCGCGATCGTCTCGGGCGACCTGCACAGCTTCTGGGCCGGGTACGCCTCGTCGCAGCTGCCGCCGGGGACGTTCGAGCCGATCGGGCTGAGCTTCGTCGGCGGTTCGCTGACGAGCCCCGGCGCGATGGAAGGCAACGAGTACAACCTCAAGAAGGATCTGCCGCTGCGGCCGCTGTACCTCGTCGACCGGCCCGACGGCGCGAAGCCCGACTGCACGCTCAACATGCTGTTCCGGCATGGCGTGCGGTCGTGCCTCGAGTATGCGAAGAGCTTCGATCTCGAGCGTGCGCGTGCGCTCTCGAATCCCGCGCTCGCACCGCACCTCGCGTTCGTCGACATGGGCGGACACGGCTACGCGACCGTTCGGCTCAGCGCCGACGAGATGCGGACGGAGTTCGTCTGCATCCCGCGGCCGATCACGCGGAGCGAGCGCCCCGACGGCGGACCGCTGCGCTATCGCGTGGCGTTTCGCGCGAAGCTGTGGCGCCCCGGCGAGCGGCCGCAGCTGACGACGCAGGTCCTCGAAGGCGACCCGGGCTTGTCGATCTAGCCTTCGGTTCGTCGGCAAATAGATCGCGACATGCGGGGCCGCCCGGATGCCGTCGAACGCGAATAGATTCCGACATCCGCGAGTTCGTTGTGGATCGCACGCGCCTGACCGTTATGGTGCCGACGTGACCCGCGCTGTCCTCCTGCTGTTGCTCGTCGGGGGCGTCGCGCGCGCGGGCGGGTTCGGCATCCCCGAGATCGGTGTGCGGCGCACCGGCATGGCCGCCGTGATCGGCCGCCCCGACGACGGCAGCGCGCTCTACCACAACCCGGCCGGGCTCGTGCTCGAGGACGGCTGGCACGTCTACGTGTCGATGGGGCTGTCGCTGCTGAACACGCAGTTCTCGCTGCGGCCGTGGGATCAGAGCGACCGCTTCCTCGGCGCGAGCCCCCGTGCCGACGGCTACTACGCGCCGGTCAAGCCGAGCCGCGCGTTCGGCGTGATCCCGATGCTCGCGGTCACCGGGCACGTGCTGCCGAGGCTCTGGGCCGGCGCGGCGGTGTTCGTCGGCAACGCGACCGGCGCGCAGTTCGAGCAGACGGCGGTCACGCGCTATCACCTGATCGACGGCTACGTCGTCGCGCCGCAGGCCGTGCTCGGCGCCGCGTATCGCGTGAGCGATGACCTCGCACTCGGCGCGACGGCGGGCGTCGTCAACATTCGCGTGCACGGCGAGCGCGACGTGTTCCCGATCGTGATGGGCGCCGACATCTCGTCGCTCACCGGCAGGGCACCGAAGCTCGTCCTCGACGGCAGCGGCTGGGCCCCGACGTGGTCGCTCGGTGCGTTCGGCTCGCCGCACCCGCGCGTGACGTGGGGCGCCGCGCTGATCGGCCGCGTCGACGCGACGCTGAAGGGCCCGCTGACCGTGACCTACAGCGACGACGCGAAGGTCCCGGGCGACGTGCTCGAGGGCACGCAGTCGACGAACCAGCTGCTGCCGTGGACGCTCCAGGCAGGCGCGAACATCGATCTCACGCCGAACGTCGAGCTCGGCGGCGAGGTGCGCTACTGGCTGTATCGCCAGTACCAGCGGCAGCACACGGATGTCGTCGGCATCTTCATCGTGCGCGCGCTCGACACCGAGAAGGACTATCACGACTCGTGGGAGACCTCGGGCGGGCTCCGCGTGCACGACCTCGCGGCCGCGCCCCGCCTCGACCTGATGGCGGGCACGCAGTACGACCACTCGCCCGCGCCGGCGCGCACCGTCACGCTCGACCAGCCCTCGTTCTCGCACTGGGGATTGCACTCCGGCGCGCGCTACACGGTCGGCCGCTACCGGCTCGGCGCGAGCTACATCCACTACTGGTACGAGGTGCCGACGATCACCGACTCGGTGACCTCGCCGCCATCGAACATCAAGGGTCACGGCTCGAACAACATCGTCACGCTCTCGCTGGAGGTCGCGCTATGAAGATTCCGACGAAGGGGCGCTCCGCCGACGACGTGCTCGCCGATCTGCGCGCGCGCCACGCGGGCGATACCAACTGGCGGCGAGGCCGCGTGTTCTCGCTCGTCTATCACGCGGGCGCCGAGCACGAGCAGCTCGTCAAGGCGGCGCACGCCGAGTACGCGAGCGCAAATTTGTTGAACCCGATGGCGTTCAAGAGCCTCAAGCAGATGGAGAAGGAGCTCGTCGAGATGGCGGGCGGGCTGATGAACGGCACCGGCATCGTCGGCACGGTGACCTCGGGCGGCACCGAGTCGATCCTGTGCGCGGTCGCCGCGTATCGCGATCGCAAGCGGCGCCTGTTCCCGGAGCTCGTCGTGCCGCGCACGATCCATCCCGCGTTCGACAAGGCCGCGCACTACTTCGGCGTGCGGCTCAAGAAGGTCGACGTGCGCGACGACATGCGCGTCGATCCGCGCGCGATGGCGAAGGCGATCTCGCGCCGGACGATCGGGCTCGTCGCGAGCGCGCCGCAGTATCCGCACGGCGTCGTCGATCCGATCGAGGAGATCGGGGCGCTCGCGCAGAAGAAGGGGCTGCCGCTGCACGTCGATGCGTGCGTCGGTGGGTTCGTGCTGCCGTGGCTCGAGAAGCTCGGCCGGCGCGTGCCGCGCTGGGACTTCCGCGTGCCGGGCGTGACGTCGATCAGCGCCGACCTCCACAAGTTCGGCTACGCGGGGAAGGGCGCGTCGCTGCTCTTGTGGCGCTCGCTCGCGGATCTCGAGAAGCAGATCTTCGTCGCGACGGACTTCCCGGGCGGCATCTACGCGTCGCCGACGCTGCTCGGCACGCGGCCGGGCGGCCCGATCGCGGCTGCGTGGGCGGCGCTGCAGGCGCAGGGCGAGGACGGCTACCTCGCGCTCGCGAAGACGGCGGCCGATGCGGCCGATGCGCTGCGCACGGGCATCCGCGCGCTCGGGCTGCGCGTGCTCGCGAGCGACTCGACGATCGTCAGCTACACGGGCAAGGACCTGTTCGCGATCGCGGACCGGCTCGAGGCGCGCGGCTGGTCGGTCGATCGCATGCACCGGCCCGAGGCGATCCACCTGACGGTGACGGCGAACCACGCGCCGATCGTCGACGAGTACCTCGCGGATCTGCGCGCGGCGCTCGCCGAGGTGCGCGCCGATCCGTCGCTCGCGAAACAGGGCACCGCGCCGATGTACGGCATGGCGGCGAAGCTGCCGGTACGCATGCTGGTCGCGCGCAACGTGCGCAAGATGATCGCGGAGATGTACGCACCATGAAGAAGATCGCATTCGCCCGCATCGCCCAGGAGACGAACGCGCTGTCGCCCGTCGACACGACGCTCCACGACTTCGAGTCCGGCCACTACCTCACCGGCGACGCGCTGCGCACCGCCGTGACCACCGGCCCCGAGGTGAAGGGCTTCTTCAAGCGCGCGGAGCTCGCCGGCTTCGTGCGCGCGGTGCGCGAGGTCGCGGAGCCGGTGCCGGTGCTGTCGGCGTGGGCGTCGTCGGGCGGGCCGCTCGCGAAGGACTGCTTCGAGGCGCTCGAGGCGCGGCTCGTCGAGGGGCTGCGCGCGGCGGGACCCGTCGACGGCGTCTACCTGTGCCTGCACGGCGCGATGGGCGCGCGCGGCATCGCCGATCCGGAGACGCGGCTGATCCGCGCGGCGCGCGGCGTGGTCGGCGGCGCACCGGTCGTCGTCTCGCACGATCTGCACGGCAACCTGACGCGCGCGCGCGTCGAGGCGGCGGACGCGATCGTCGGCTACCAGACGAACCCTCACCGCGATCACGCGCGCACGGGCCGCAAGGCGGGCGAGCTGCTGCGCGCGATGCTCGAGGAGGGCCTCGTGCCGCAGGTCGCGTGGCGCTCGCTGCCGATGATCCTCGGCGGCGGCAAGACGATCGACTTCCTCTCGCCGATGCGCGCGGTGTTCCGCCGCATGCGCGCGGCCGAGAAGCGCGAGGTGCTGAGCGCGTCGACGTTCATGGTGCACCCGTGGAACGACGATCCGGCCCTCGGCTGGGCGACGTACGCGATCGGCCGCGATGCCGACGCGGTCGTCGACGAGCTCGCCGAGCTGTGCTGGGCGCGCCGCCACGAGCAGCCGCCGGCGTTCCCGTCGGCGAGCGAGGCGATCGCGGAGGCCCGCGGTGCGCGGCTGCGCCGCAAGCTCGGCTGCGTGATGATGGCGGACGCGAGCGATGTCGTCACGGCGGGCGCGCCCGGCGACTCGACGCACCTGCTGCGCGCGCTCGTCGAGCAAGGCGCGGGCATGCTGTCGTACGCGGCGGTGCGCGATCCGCACGCGGTCGCGACGCTGTGGCCGCGCGCGCCCGGCGATGTCGTCGCGATGAGCATCGGCGGCACGCTCGATCCGGCGCGCTCGACGCCGCTGCCCGTCCGCGGCACGCTCGTCAGCAAGCACGAGCGCGAGGGCTTCGGACGCACGTGCGTGCTCGCCGTCGAGGACGTCCGCGTCGTGATCACGGAAGGTCCCGCGATGGTGATGCGGCCGAGCTTCTACACCGAGGTCGGCCTCGACCCGTGGCGCGCCGACATCGTGATGGTGAAGAACTTCTTCCCGTTCCTGATGTTCTTCCTGCCGTACAACCGCAAGACGTTGTTCGTGCGCACGCACGGCGCGACGGACTTCGACGCCGCGTTCGCGCTGTCGTTCGACGGCCCGGTGCACCCCCGCGACGAGGTCGCCGACTGGCGCCCGCGCGACCGGGCCCGCCGCGGGGACGGTCTTCAATTGCAACAGTTGCGCAGCGCAACTACGCACAACCCTTAGCCCCCCGAGGGACGGTCTTCAATTGCATGCGACTCGACAGGCGCCGGCGGCTCCTCCCGGCATGAAGCGCGCCATGCTCTTCCTCGCGGTGGTCGCGTGCTCGCGCGGGCCCGCGCCCGAGCCACCGAAGCCGGCGCCGGAGGCCAAGCCCGTCGATCCGGGCGAGCCGACGGGTTTGCCGCCGGGCTACGTCGAGGTGCTCGCGACGCAGATCGTCCCGCTCGGCGACCAGGACGCGCTGCTGCTCGTCGACGAGCCCGATAACCTCGTGCTGCCCGTGTTCATCGGCGGCACGGAGGGCGCGTCGATCGACACGCGCCTGCGCCACGAGCCGCCGCCACGTCCGCTGACGCACGACCTGCTCGATCACCTGATGGAGCGATTGCACGGCAAGCTCGTGCAGGTGCAGGTCGACTCGCTGCGCCACGACGGCGAGGGCGGCGTGTACATCGGCTCGATCTTCGTGCGCGCCGAGGGCACGGTGTTCCGGCTCGATGCGCGCCCCAGCGATGCGGTCGCGCTCGCGATCGGCAACCACGTGCCGATCTACGTCAAGCGCGCCGTGCTCGACGAGGGCGGCTATCGCTGGGACGACGTGCAGCGTCAGCTGCAGCAGGCCGGCAGCGCGATCTGACGCGGCGGCGCTCCGCGGGGACCGTACCTCGCGGCGTATCTCGCGGGAGCCGCAGTTGTGCGCGCGCGCCCGCGGGCCGAGGCTCGTCGCATGCGCTGGCTCGCCCTCGCCTCCATCACCTCCGCGATGCTCGCCGCGTGCGCCCATGCACCCGTGCCGGCGGTGATCGTCCCGGGCCAGGTCACGCCGAACAAGGGCCCCGACGGCAACTCGATCATCCTCGACGCGCCGGCCGGCCTCATCGTCATCGATACGGGGCGCCATCCCGAGCACGCGCAGCAGGTGCTCGACGTCGCGCGGCGCCGGAACAAGCCGATCGCCGCGATCCTCAACACGCACTGGCACCTCGATCACACGACCGGCAACAAGGATCTGCGCGAGGCGTTCCCGCACGCCGAGGTCTACGCGACGATGGCGATCGACGGCGCGCTGCAGACGTACCTCCAGCACGGGCGCGCGCAGGTCGACGCGATGCTCGCCGACCCCGCGACGCCCGAGGCGCAGCGCCAGGAGCTGCTGCGCGGCCGCGACGTGATCGACCATCCGGCGTGGCTTCGCCCGACGAAGCCGGTGACGAGCTCGGGACGCGTCGTGATCGCGGGCCGCTCGCTCGAGCTGCACGTCGCGCCGTTCGCAGCGACCGAGGCCGACCTGTGGATCTACGATCCGGCGACGCGCGACGCGTACGTCGGCGATCTCGTCGTCGCGCTCGTGCCGTTCCTCGACACGGCGTGCCCGAGCGGCTGGGCGAAGGCGCTCGACGAGATCGCGGCCACGCCGTGGCTGCGCCTCGTCCCCGGTCATGGCGAGCCGATGACGCGCGCCGACTTCACGCGCTGGCACGGCGCGTATCGAACTCTGATGACGTGTGCCGCTTCCCCCGCGCCCGATGGGGATTGCATCGCCGGCTGGCTGCGCGACGCGGCGCCGTTCATCGGCAACGCCGAGTACGTGAAGGAAGCGCTCGCCTACTACCTGCACGAGCGGCTGCGCTCGCCCGAGGCGACCGCGCGCTACTGCGCGCCGCTCAGGGCGCCAGACCCGACGGCGCCACGCTGAACTGCTCGACGACCGCGTGGGTCTGGTAGTCGTACGAGGTGACCTGCAGCGTGGAGTCGGGCTGGCGCGCGACGATCACGTAGCCGTAGTTCGTGCTGCTCGTCAGCGGTGCGCCACCGTTGCCGACGATGATCTCGCGATACGCCGGCACGTGGCTGTAGCTGTGCGTGTGGCCGGTGATCAGCATCGTCAGCGGGTGCTTGGCGAGGATCAGCGTCGTCGGATCGACGCCCGGCGCGGTGTTCGAGTAGTGCGGCTCGTGGCGCACGGCGAACGTGTACGTCGTCGGCTCGGAGAGGGCCTGGTCGAGCCAGGCGCCCTGATACGGCGTCCACGCGTTGCCGGCGATGAACAAGAACTTCGCGGTCCAGCTGCCGTCGGCGGCGGTGAAGCGCTCCTCGTAGTAGGGCAGGTCGAAGCCGAGCGGCTTGATCATGCGGTCCATGAAGCCGGTGTAGTTCGGCGGGTTGCCGTCCTTGCCGCCCGGGCCGCAGTTCGACGCCGTGTAGCCCGTGCACTCGTGGTTGCCCATCGCCGGGAAGACCATGGCCGTGTAGGTGGCGCGCGCGCCGAGGTACAGGTCGAGCTGCGGGCCGACCTCGTGGCCGACCGTCGACGCGAACATGTAGTCGCCGGTCGTCACGGCGAACGGCGGGGCTTCCGCCTCGACGTCGGTCCAGATCTGGCGAACGATGTCGGTCGGGTAGTTCGCGGTGTCGTCGATGTTCGCGGGGCGCGTGTCGCCGACGACGGCGAACCGCAGCTCTTGCAGCTGGGTCGGCGGCGGGCCCTCCGGCGGAGAGTCGGCGGGCGCCGAATGGGACTTGCAGCCCGCGGCGACGAGGAGCAGCAGGCGGCGCATCTCGACCTGCGACGATCGTAGCAAATTCACGCCCACGCTTACTAGCTTGCCGAGGCGCCGCGAATGCGCGAGACAGCGTGGATGCCGCTGACGTACGCCGAGGCCCAGCAGCTGCTCGCGCAGGTCCCCGCCGCGCAGGGCTTCCTCGCGGTCGACACGCCGCGCGGTGCACGCACCTACCTGCTCGGCGCACGCACGCAGATGGACGTGACGCCGCCCGTGCTCGACTGGCGCACCTCGCCGCTCGCCGAGGCATTCTTCCGCGCCGCCCCCGGCGAGCCGTACGAGGTCGAGGCCGGCGAGCGGACGCAGGAAGGCACGGTCCGCGAGCGCTGGCTGCTCGGGCGGCATCGCGTGCTCGGCGACACGCAGGCGTTGTCGGCGGATGCGTCGGTGGGGGTGCCGCGGCCGGCGCCGCGCGAGATTCCGGCGCCGCAGCGCGACGCGCTCGTCGTGCTCGATCCCGAGCAGCAGCGCGCGGTCGACCTGCCGGCCGATACGTCGCTCGTCGTCGATGGCGAGGCGGGCGTCGGCAAGACGCTGGTCGCGCTGTATCGCGTGGCCTCGCTGCAGCGCCGCGCGCGCGAGCACTCGCGTCGGTTCCGCGCGCTGGTGCTCGTGCCGACGGAGGGTCTGCGCCGGCTGTGCCGGTTGCTCGCGGATCGCCTGCAGATCGAGAAGCTGGAGATCGCGGTGATCGAGCCGTGGCTCGTCGAGCGCGCGCGGCTCGCGTTCCCGGGCCTGCCGGCGCGCACGAGCGAGGGCGCGACCGCGCAGACGATCGCGCTCAAGCGCCATCCGGCGGTGCGCGGCGTGCTCGACGACTTCATCGGCTGGAAGCCGCCGAAGGACGCCGACGACAAGCTCCCGCGCTCGCGCATGCGCCTCTTGCACCTGTGGGGAGACCAGCCGCGGCTGCAGCGCATCGTCGACGCGAGCGGGCTGCCGGCGCGCGCGATCACCGAGACGATGAAGCACACGCGCATCCAGTTCGAGACGACGACGGAGAAGCAGTTCAGCCACGTCGACGCCGATCGCCTCGTCGCGCTCGACGGCCGCAAGCTCGACGCCGGCACGACGATGGAGGACGCGCACACGTTCGACGCCGAGGATGCCCCCGTGCTGTTCGAGCTGATGCGCCGCGGCGTGCTGCCGCAGGCCGAGCTCCCTCGCTACGACCACATCGTCATCGACGAGGCGCAGCTGCGCGCGCCGATGGAGCTCGCCGCGATCGGCGACGCGCTGACCAAGCACGGCACGGTCACGCTCGCCGGCGACCACCGCCAGGCGACCGACGAGACCGCCTACTTCGCCGGCTGGGACGCCGCGAAGCGCGAGATGCGCGCGCAGCGCTGGGCCGAGGTCACGCTCGAGGTCACGTACCGCTCGGTGCCCGAGATCGCCGACTTCGCGCGCACGTTCCTGATCCCCGAGCCTTTCGGCGGGGAGTACCTGATCGAGCCGCCGGCGGACCCCGCCGTGTGGGCCACCGCGTGCGACGGTGCGCTCGCGCAGGCCGCACAGTTGTGCTGGCACCTGGACGCGCTGCTCACGCGCGACCCGTGGCGGCAGATCTGCGTCATCGGCCGCACGCCGGAGCACGCGCGGCGCCTGCAGACCGAGCTGTCGCGCGGCCTCGATCCGAGCCTCGTGCTCGACGGCGACTTCCGCTTCGAGCCGGGCATCATCGTCACGACCGCCGCCGCGGTCTCCGGCCTCGAGTTCGACGCCGTGATCATCCCGGACCTCGATCCGAGCTTCTGGCCGTCGACGCCGGAGCTACTGCGCTCGCTCTATGTCGCCGCGACGCGCGCTCGCGACTGGCTCTGGGTCACGACCCCGTCCGGCTGGTCTCCCTTGGTTTCGCCGCCCTGATCGGGTATCCACTCCGCCGTGGATCCGCGTCTCGAGAAGCGTCTGTACTCGCAGGTGCGGGATACGTGCGAGAGCTACCAGCTGCTCGCGCCCGGCGATCGGATCATGGTCGCGATGTCGGGCGGCAAGGACAGCTACACGCTGTTCCACCTGCTGACGAAGCTCGTGCCGCGCCTCCCATTCAAGGTCGAGCTGGTCGCCGTGCACCTCGATCAGGTCCAGCCCGGCTACGACGGCGCCTCGCTGCGCGCGTACCTCGAGTCCACCGGCTGGCCGTTCGAGATCCTGCGCGAGGACACGTACTCCGTCGTCACCTCGCACCTCGACAGCGCGCAGACCTACTGCTCGCTGTGCTCGCGCCTGCGCCGCGGCATCCTGTACACCGCCGCCGAGCGCCTCGGCTGCAACAAGCTCGCGCTCGGCCACCACCGCGACGACTCGCTCGAGACGTTCCTCTTGAACCTCTTCTACAGCGGCAAGCTCCAGGCGATGCCCGCGATGTACCGCACCGACGACGGCCGCTTCGACGTGATCCGCCCGCTCATCGAGTGCGCCGAGAAGGACATCGCGGAGGCCGCCGCCACCGCGCGCTTCCCGATCATCCCGTGCAACCTGTGCGGCTCGCAGGACGGCCTCAAGCGCGACGCGATGACCGCGCTGCTCGCCCAGCTCGAGCAGCAGAACCCGCACGTGCGCTCCGTCATGGCGAACGCACTGCGCAACGTGCGTCCGACGCACCTGCTCGATCGCGATGTCGCCCGCGCGTGGGCCGAGCGCGCGCCCGAGATTCGCCCGGCCGGCGAGCCGGCCGCGCCGCGCACGCAGCACGCGGCCGCCGAACCCGTGTTCTCGGGCGGCAAGCTGCGCGTGCTCGCCGACTGAGCCGCCGCCGCCGCCGCCGGCCCTGGCGCTACGGCCGCCCGACGACGCCGACCGACGGCACGAACGCGGTCTCGCGGATGTCGCTGCGCGCGTTCAGGCTCGCCTCGACGCCGAGCTCGGCCGTCAGCCACCAGTGCCGCGTCACCGCCCACTCGACGCCACCGGCACCGCGGACGAAGAAGCGCGCGCCGTCGTCGGCGAAGATCGGCATCCCCGCGGCGAGCTTCGGGCGCACGTCGCCGGTGAGGAACGAGAAGCTCGCGCCCGCGTAGCCGCCGACCTTCGGCGGAGGCAGCGTCGCCATGCCCGAGCTGACGAGCCCCGGCCCGAGGATCAGCGCGCCTTCGACGGCGAGCTGCTCGGTGACATCGAACGTGCCACCGACGAGCAGCGCGCTGCCGATCTTGGGCACCACGCTGACGTGCATCGTCGCGAGGCCGCCCCACCGCGCGCGTGGCCCATCCTCGATCGTCAGCTCTTCGCCGACGTCGGGATGCGCTGCGAGCGCGGTCATCGTCGCAGGCAGCGGCTCGGCGACGAGCGCGATCAGCACGCTCTTCTTCTCGCCCGCCGCGACGTTCGCGCTCTCCGCGGAGGGCACGTATCCCTTCGCGCGCGCGTGCACCGTGATCGGCCCCGGCGACACGCGCCACACGCGCGCCTGCGCGGCCGGCACCCAGTCATCCGCGAACTGGAGCTCGGCATCGGGCGGCGTGACGGTCATCGCGAGCGTCGCGACGGTCCGGTCGAGCTCGGCGAGCGCGCCTTCGACCTCGCTCTTGCGCGCCGGATCGGTGTCCTTGCTGTCGAGGTAGCGCTGGTACGCGTTCGCGGCATCGGCGTTGCGGTCGAGCAGGCGCAGCGTCGTGCCGATGTTGAGCAGGATCTTCGCGCTCGGGAACCGCGCGTAGGCGTCCTTGAAGATCGCGAGCGCGCCGAGGTAGTCCTTCGCCTCGAGCAGCCTCACGCCGGTCTGCATCTCCTGCTTCGCGTCCATCTTCTGCGTGTCGACCGGCTTCTGCGCGTCGCCCGGCTTCTGCGTGTTCGGCGCGGGGGCGGGGGTCGGCTGCGCGGGGGCGGGGGTCGGCTGCGCGGCGGCGAGCGCGGGCGCGAGCGCGACGGCGAGCAGTGAGCGGCGCATGATCGATCCGCGGTCGGTCACAGGTCCGTCTCGATCAGGATCTTCGGGGCGGCCGATCCGGCGGCGGGCTTGTGGGGGTCGAGCGGCTTCGTCGGCGTCGTCGTGGCGGGCTTCGTGGTCGTCGTCGTGGTGGGCTTCGTGGTCGTCGTCGTCGCGAGCGAGGGCCTCTTCGGTTTGTCGGGCGTGGTCGCCGGCTGGTGAGGCTCGACCGGCTTCGCGGTCGCGGCGGCTGCCGGCATCGTCGCAGGCGGTGGCGCGGGCGTCGAGGCACCAGCAGCTGGCGCGGGCGCGACCTCGACGGGCGGCGTCGGGACCGACGCGGGTGCGGCGGCCGGCGCGGAGCCTTGGGCGGCTGGCGCGCCCGGTGCGGCCGGGATCGTCGAAGCGGCTGGCGCGGCCGGCGCGGCCGGGATCGTCGAAGCGGCTGGCGCGACCGGCTCCTTGGCGTTGCCGCTGCCCTTCACGGCGACGAACGCGAGGCCACCGAGCACCACCGCCGCGCCGAGCGCGCCCGCGATCAGGCCGACGCGCCGCTTCGGTACCTCGTGGATCGACTGGCTCGCGGCGCCGGAGAGCGTCGTCGGGTCGAGCGTCATCGGTGACGAGTCGCGCGGCGTGAGCCGAGGCGCGGAGGCGAGCGTGTCGTCGTGCGGATCGTCGTCGCGCGCCGGGCCGGCGGGGGCGCGCAGCGCCGTCGGATTCGTGTGCGAGATCCAGCCGTGGTTCTTCGCGAGCTCCGCGAAGCGGAGGCCGAGCTCGCGCGCACTCTGCGGGCGCTTCGCCGGATCCTTGGCGAGCAGCTCCATGATCAGCGCGTTCGCGTCGGCGGAGATCTCGGGCGCGGTCTGGCGCGGCGGGACCGGCTCGATGAACAGGTGCGCGCCGATCAGCTCGCCGGCGGCCATGTTGTCGAACGGCGGGCGGCCGGCGAGCATCTCGTAGAAGATGCAGCCGAGCGAGTAGAGGTCGCTGCGCTCGTCGAGCTGGCCGTTGCCGCGACACTGCTCCGGGCTCATGTACGTCGGCGTGCCCATGACCGAGCCGGTCTTCGTCATGTGGGCGGGCCCGGCCAGCATGCCGGTGTCGGTGAGCTTCGCGATGCCGAAGTCGAGGATCTTGGCGCGCTCGCCCGTCGGCGCCTCCGGGTCGGGGCAGAGGTAGAGGTTGTCGGGCTTGAGATCGCGGTGGACGATCTTCTTGGCGTGCGCGGCCGCGAGCGCGTTGCAGACGCCGCGCAGCAGCATCGCGGCCTCGCCCTCCGAGAGCTTGGTGGCTTGCTTGAGGCGGCGCGCGAGCGACTGGCCCTCGAGGAACTCCATCACGATGAACGCGTCGCCCGACTCCATGTAGCCGAAGTCGAAGATCTCCACGATGCCGGGGTGCTTGATCTGCGTCGTCGCCTTCGCCTCGTTGAAGAAGCGGTTGACGAGCTCCTCGTTGTGACAGAGCTCGGGGTGCAGGACCTTGACCGCGGCGAGCTTGCCGATCAGCGTGTGCTCGGCCTTGTAGACGGTGCCCATGCCGCCGGTGCTGATCTTCGCGGTGATGCGATAGCTACCGACGGTCTCCCCGATCATCCAACGCCGATCATCCCGGGTGACTCCAGGCGAGTCAAACGGCAGCGGACACCTACACGCGCCTACTGACAGAACTGCGTCGAGAACGCGGCGACTTCGTTCTGCGGGTTCTGGTTCGGGCAGGTCGTGTTTCCGGAGCTGGTGGTCGTCGCGATCGACGACGACAGCGTGCACGCGCCCGACGCCGACGTGCAGCTGTTCGCCCACGCGCACATGCAGTCGGTCGGATCGTTCGTGCCTTGCAGACCGAGGCCCCAGCCGACCGTGCCGATGATCAGATCGGGCACGTACGAGAGGCTCGGCGTGTCGCTGACCCAGCCGACATCGTTCTTCACCGTGTCGCCGCAGTCGTGATCGCTCGTCGCGTACGAGTAGTTCGAGCCGACGATCGTGTTGGTGCCACCGAGCACGATCATCACGTACGGTCCGGAAGCCGGACGCGTCGTCACGACCTCGATCGGCGTGCCTGCAAGGCGAGACTTCACGCCGTCGACGATCGTCTGGATCTCGGTCGCGCGATTCGTCAGGCCGGGATGAAACGCGGGCACGTTCGCCGTCGTCACGCCGATCCACGCGGCGGTGTTCTGCGTCGAGTCGGTGGCGGCGTGCGTGAGCGTCTGGCCTTCGAATGCGAGGTACAGCTTGCGGCCGCTCGCACATGCGGTCATCGGTGCGTCGGTTCCACCGCTGCTCGCGTCGTGCTGCGTTCCGCCGGGCGCGTCAACCCCGCTGTTGCTCGCATCGACTTGCGAGTTGTTGCTCGCAGTCGTCAGCTGAGCTCCGCACGCTGCGAGCAGCGCGGTGAGAGCGAGCGCCTTCATGAACAGAATCGTAGCGATTCCGCGCGTCGTCGACGACTGGGGTCGTGCTCTCCGGCCTGGGTGGGACTATCCCAGCCGATCGCGCACGGCTTGATTGACCGCGGCGGCATCGGCACCCGGCGACGACTTCATCACCTGACCGACGAAGAACCCGAGCAGGCCGGTCTTGCCGGCCTTGTACTGGGCGGCCTTGTCGGGGTTCGCGGCGATGACCGCATCGATGGCGCCGACGAGGTCCACGGGCTTGGCCGGCGTGATCGTGAGCTGGCTGACGCGCTTCCCGGTGGCGATCATCTCGGCGAGCGCCGTCTTGCCTACCGCGGTCGTCAGCTCGCCCTTGTCGAGCTTGCCGAGCAGCTCGCCGAACGCCTCGGCCGTGAGCAGCTCCTCGGTCAGCTCCTTGCCGGCGAGCGCGCGCGGGAGCTCGTTGATCATCCACTTCGCGACGAGCGCGCCGGGGACGTGCTTCGCGGTCTTACTGAACAGGGAGGCAGTGGCCCGGTCGCCCGAGAGCAGATCCGCCTGGTCCTCCGGCAGGCCCATCGCGTGCGCCTCCGCGAACACGGCCGCGAGCTGTGGATCGCGCACGCGCGCCTCCGCGCGGTACTCCTGTGGCGACTTGCTCTTCGGCCGCGTCTTCGCCTTCGCGTTCTCCTTCTTCCGCTCCCCGCCGCCGGGCTCCTTCTCGACCGGCGCGGCGGCCGCCACTTCCTTCACCGTCTCGCGCAGCGTCGAGATCCGGTTGAGGACGAGGCGGCCCGGCGTGGTGTCCTCGTCGACGCGGAAGTAGCCGACGCGCTCGAGCTGCCAGCGCGAGCCGACCTCCGCCTTCGCGAGCGACTGCTCGACGCGTGCGCCCTCGACGACCTCGAGCGACGCCGGATCGAGGTGCTCGAGGAAGTCGCCGCCGCCTTCTTCGGGCTGCGCGACCTTGAACAGCCGGCCGTAGAGGCGCACCTCGGCAAGCACGCTCGTCGCCGCGTCGACCCAGTGGATCACGCTGAGGCCCTTGCCACCCTCCACGACGTGCGCGCGCAGCTTCGTGACGTTGCCCGCCGCGTCGCGCGCGACGACCTCGTCGGCCGTGATGCAGTAGCCGTGGCGCAGGCGGACCGTGCGGCCGAGCGCGAGGCGCTTGAAGTCGGCCGGCGGATCGTCGCTCCAGTCCTCGCGATCGATGTAGATGCGGCTGCTGACCGGCAGCGGGCGCGAGCCCGGCTTGCCGACGTCGGGCGGGAAGTACGGCGCATCGACGGTCTTCGCGTCGACGGAGCCGGTCACCTCGACCTCGACCGGCCGCAGGACGCCGAGCGCGCGCGGTGCGTTCTGGTTGAGGTCGTCGCGCACGCAGTACTCGAGCTTGCCGATGTCGACCATCGAGTTCGTCTTCGCGACGCCGACCATGTCGATGAACGCGCGGATCGCCTCCGGCGAGTAGCCGCGGCGGCGCAGCCCCGACAGCGTCGGCATGCGCGGGTCGTCCCAGCCCTTGACGTAGCCTTCCTGGACGAGCAGCAGCAGCTTGCGCTTGCTCATCACCGTGTACTCGAGCTGCAGGCGCGCCATCTCGTACTGGTGCGGGCGCGGGTTCCACGGGCCGGTGTTGTCGAGCACCCAGTCGTAGAGCTCGCGGTTGTTCTCGAACTCGAGCGTGCAGATCGAGTGCGTGATGCCTTCGATCCCGTCCTCGAGCGGGTGCGCCCAGT
Organism: uncultured Kofleriaceae bacterium; assembly: GCA_964446175.1. Taxonomy (GTDB): domain Bacteria; phylum Myxococcota_A; class Polyangia; order Haliangiales; family Haliangiaceae; genus JABFXX01. The sequence continues at coordinate 10,927 of CAYUNM010000003.1, read as the reverse complement.
CGTACATCGGATAGATGCACCACGCGTCTCCCGTACGGTGATGGTGCGCGTGCCGGATGCGATAGAGCAGCGGGTCGCGCATCTTCATGTTCGCGCTCGCCATGTCGATCTTCGCGCGCAGCACGCGCGAGCCGTCGGGGAACTCGCCCGCCTTCATCGCGCGCAGCAATTTCAGATTTTCCTCGACGGAGCGGTCGCGAAACGGCGACGGCCGGCCCGGCTCGCTCAGCGTGCCGCGGTACTCCTTGATCTGCTCCTCGGTGAGGTCGCAGACGTACGCCTTGCCCTCGCGCACGAGCCGCTCGGCGAGCTCGTACATCTTCGGGAAGTAGTCCGCGCTGAACAGCACGGCGGCCGGGGAGAAGCCGAGCCAGCGCACGTCGCGCTCGATCGACTCGACGTACTCGACGTCTTCCTTCGTCGGGTTCGTGTCGTCGTAGCGGAGGTTGCAGGTGCCCTGGTAGTCGCGCGCGACGCCGAAGTCGACGCAGATCGCCTTCGCATGACCGATGTGCAGGTAGCCGTTCGGCTCGGGCGGAAAGCGAGTGGCGATCTGGGTGTGCCGGCCGGTGCGGAGGTCCTCGTCGATGATGTCGCGGATGAAGTCGTTGCGCTCGGACGCCATGGCGTGCGTACTCTACCTCATGCGTCGAATCTGGCCCCTGGTGGTCCTGGCGGGTTGTGGTGGTCCCCAGGCGAAGAAGGCCGCGCCCGTGGAGATGCCCGCCGAGCAGGTCAGCGACCTCGCCGGCGTGTGGGTCACGTCCGACGAGATGGACTGGGGCTACAAGATGACGATCACGGCGCCGTCGACGATCGACGTCTGGATCGACCGCAACAAGCTCGGCCGCTGCGAGCAAAAGGGCACGATCGCGCCGTCGTCACCGCGCGTCTTCCGCGTCACGTACACGCGCGGCGAGTGCAACCCGCAGGCGGTGAACATCCCGATCGACATGACGATCGCGTCGTTCACGGGCGAGCAGCTGACCGTCGTCGTCGGCGACCAGAAGCGGACGTATCAGAGGTCGCCGTAGACGACGAGCGTGTACTGGTTCGCCGCGGAGCACGTGCCGGAGACGGGGCGGACCTCGATCGAGACGGTGCGGCTGTCGTCGACGCCGTTCGAGATCGTGCCGCTCTCGCCCCAGGTCAGGCGCGCCTGATCCGTCGTGCCCGTGTTCGTCGACGAGGCGCTGACACTCGAGCACTCGACGACATCGCTGCCGGAGTTCATGTAGAGGTACAGGTCGAAGTTCTCGCCGGGCGGCGACGTCAGGTTGACGGTCACGGCCATCCCGGCGGCGAACACGCTGGAGTCGCCTTCGTGCACGCGCACGCTGAACCACGCGGACTCGTAGCCCATCGCGGTCTTCGTGTCGTTGTTCTGGTCGCCGTCGACCTGGCCGATGTTCATCGCCTGCGCGCAGGTGATGCCGCTGTTGCAGGTCGAGCTCGGCGGTGCGTCGATCTGCTTCGGCGCGTCGATCTGCACGGGCGCATCGAGCTGCTGCTGGGACGAATCCGGCTTGGGATTGCTCGGACTCCCCGCGGTCGCGCAGCCGACCAGGACGAGCGCCAGCACGGACCTCATGGCCCGACCCTATCAATGATGAAGCAGGGAGTACACGATGATCGTGAGGAGCGAGCCGGCCAGCGTCTTTACAAAGCCATAACCGGGGTCGGGCACGCCTAGCGGGACGGTCGTCCAGTGGTCGCCGTCGACCCAGATCTGGAACTGCTTGTCGACGCCGTTTGCGGCCATGATCACGGTCTGGGTGCCGACGGGGACACCGTCGATGACGACGTGGTCGGTCTTCACGCGGTCGACCACCAGGTTGCCGTTGATCGCGACGGTGACGTCGTCGGCGGTCTGCGACAGGCGCAGGACCAGCGTGCCGGTCGGCTGGTCGGGCAGGACAGGGTAGTGGACGCGGACGTCGGTGCCGCCGCACGCGACGAGCAGGAGAACGAAGAGCAGGCGCATGCCGCTTCGTTCGCGCGGGCGCTCGGCGAGTTGCTTTCAGGCAACCCCGGAGGCGGTGCGCTCGTCGAAGATTTCAGCTAGCTTCCCGCCGTGCGCATCAACGAGCACTACGCGAAGCTTCCCGCGAGCTACCTGTTCCCCGAGATCGGCCGGCGCGTCCGCGCGTATCAGGCCGCGCATCCCGACGCGAAGGTGATCCGGCTCGGCATCGGCGATGTCACGGAGCCGCTGGCGCCCGCGATCGTCGAGGCGATGCACGCGGCCGTGACGGAGATGGGCGAGCGCGCGACGTTCAAGGGCTACGGCCCCGAGCAGGGGTACGACTTCCTGATCGACGCGATCCGCGAGCACGACTACAAGGCGCGCGGCGTCGACATCGCGGCCGACGAGATCTTCGTCAGCGACGGCAGCAAGTGCGACAGCGGCAACATCCAGGAGATCTTCGCCGTCGCGGCGCGCGTGGCGGTCACGGATCCCGTGTACCCGGTGTACGTCGACTCGAACGTGATGGCGGGCCGCACGCCGATGCTCATCGAGGGCAACGAGGCGAACGGCTTCCAGCCCGAGCCGCCGAAGGAAGCGGTCGATGTCGTGTACCTGTGCTCGCCGAACAACCCGACCGGCACGGTCGCGACGCGCGCGCAGCTCGAGAAGTGGGTCGCGTGGGCACGCGCGAACGATGCCGTGATCCTGTTCGACGCCGCGTACGAGGCGTACATCAGCGACCCGAGCCTGCCGCACTCGATCTACGAGATCCCGGGCGCGAAGGACTGCGCGATCGAGCTGCGCAGCTTCAGCAAGCGCGCGGGCTTCACCGGCGTGCGCTGCGCGTTCATGGTCGTGCCAAAGACGGTGACGGGCGTCGATCCGAGCGGCAAGCGCGTGTCGCTCAACTCGCTGTGGGCGCGGCGGCACACGACGAAGTTCAACGGGGCGTCCTATGTCGTGCAGCGCGGCGCGGCGGCGGCGTACTCCGCGGCGGGCCTCGCGCAGACGAACGCGCAGATCGCGTTCTACATGGAGAACGCGCGGCTGATCCGCGAGGGCCTCACGGCGGCGGGCTTCACGATCTTCGGCGGCGTGCACGCACCGTACGTGTGGCTGCGCACCGCCGGAGGTACGACCTCGTGGGACTTCTTCGACCAGCTGCTCGACAAGGCGCAAGTGGTCGGGACGCCTGGCGCGGGCTTCGGCCCGGCGGGCGAGGGCTACTTCCGCCTCAGCGCGTTCAACTCGCGCGCGAACATCGAAGAAGCGATCGGCCGGATCCGGCGCGTGTTCGGGTAGCATCGAGGGATGAGGTCGCTCCTGCTCGCGTGTCTGGTCGCATGTGACAGTGGCAGCGCGGCGACCGGCGATGCGCCGGGCGGAGGCGGCGGCGGCCCGAACGCGGCCGCCAAGTCGTTCTGCGTCAGCGAGACGAACCGCTACCGCGCGATGAACGGCAAGAGCGCGCTGACCGAGTCGGCCGCGCTCGACACGTACGCCGACGCCGGCGCGATGCACGACTTCTCGACCTCGCCGCACGATCACTTCTCGAGCACGCAGGGCGGCGGCATCGCGCTCGCCGAGAACGAGTGTCCGCAGCAAGGCAACTGGCAGTACAGCGATGGCCAGGACCTGAACATGGTCGTCGGCTCGTGCATCGCGGCCTTCTACTCCGAAGGCCCCGGCACGGACTACAACACGCACGGGCACTACATCAACATGATGGGTCCGTACGCGATGCTCGGCTGCGGCATCTACTACTCCGGCGGCAAGATCACGATCGTGCAAGACTACGGCAACTGAGGAGAGCGAACGAAGTGAGCGGGGTGTTGGGGGAGGGTGGGCTTGCATCGAAGGCCGAGCAATGCGAGGACCTTCGATGATGCAGTGGTCGCTCGAGAGCGGAATGATCGTGCGGCGCACGGGCGACGGGCCGCGCGTCGTGTGGGTGCACGGGCTCGGCGAGTCGAGCGTCAGCTTCGAGCCGGTCGTCGCGGCGATGCCGGGCTTCTCGCACACGCTCGTCGATCTGCCGGGCTACGGGCGCTCGCCGTGGCCGGAGGCCGCGATGTCGCTCGACGAGGTTGCCGATCACCTCGTCGGCTGGCTGCCGGAGGACGCGTTCGTGATCGGCCACTCGATGGGCGGCGTGCTCGCGACGCTCGTCGCCGAGCGCACGCGCGTGCGCGGCATCGTCAACATCGACGGCAACATCTCGATCGGCGACTGCGTGTTCTCGGCGAAGGCGGCTGCGATCACCGATCCGGTCAGGTCGCTCGCCATGGTGCGCGAGCAGGTGCTCCACGACGCGCTCGCGCGCTCCGAGCTGCGCGGCTACTTCGCGGCGATGATGTTCGCGATGCCGCAGATGTTCCATCGCCACGCGCACGACCTCGTCGAGATGTCGCGCGCAGAGACGCTCGCCGGGCGCGTCGCGAAGCAGTCGTCGCTGTTCGTCGCGGGCGTGCCCGACGGCATCTGCGCCGCGAGCCGCGCGATGCTCGACGCGGCGGGCGCGCGGTGGGTCGGCGTCGAGCGCGCCGGTCACTGGGTCTATCTCGATCAGCCGGAAGCGTTCGTTCGCGAGGTCACGGGCTTCCTTCGGGCGTCGTGACCGGGCCGCTCGCGGGCTCCGCCGGTGGGGGCGCCGGCTCGCTGGGCGGCTGTTGGTGATCGGCCGGCGCCAGGTCTTCCCCGGCCGCGGGCGGCTCGGGGGGCGCAGGCGGTGGGGTGGTGCGCGGCCGCTCCTCGGGCGCGGACTTGCTGCGCTCCGGCTCCTCGGGCCCGGAGCGCCCGCGATCGGGCAGCACCTTGGCATCCGGCGCGCCGACCTCGTCGAGCGCGGTGCGTTCCTGCGCGGCGTCGATGAGGCCCTGCATGCGCAGCAGGCGCACGATGCGCACCGCCTTCTCGGTGAGCTCGGGGCTCGACTTGTTCGGCGCGCGCTCGATCGGATTGGGCAGCGCGATCGCGAGGCGCGCCGCCTCCGCCGGCGAGAGCGACGCCGCGCTGTGCCCGAACCAGTGCCGCGAGGCGGCCTCGGCGCCGAAGATGCCGTCGCCCCACTCGACGACGTTCAGGTACAGCTCGAGGATGCGCGTCTTCGTCAGGTGATCCTCGAGCGAGAACGCGATCAGCATCTCGCGCAGCTTGCGCACGAACGACTTCTTCGGCGACAGGTACAGGTTCTTCGCGAGCTGCTGCGTGATCGTGCTGCCGCCGACGCGCAGCTGCCCCGCGCCGAGGTCCTTCTCGACCGCGCCCTCGATCGCCTCCCAGTCGACGCCGTCGTGCGTGTAGAAGTGATAGTCCTCGGCGTAGATCACGGCCGCGCGCAGGTAGCGCGAGATCCGGCCGATCCGGACCCACTGCCACTGCAGCTTGAGCTTCGGGTTCTGCTCGCGCCGCAGGTCGATGAACGCGGTCGAGGTCGGGTTCTCGTCGGCGAGCGGCGCGGTGTTCGGCACCGAGCACCACATGCCGAGCGCGCCGAGCGCGACCACGACAAGCGTGATCTCGGCAGCGGCGAGCAGCCTGAGGCGCCAGTGCACGCCGCATGCTACCAAGAGTTTGCAGACCGCTCGCGTAGCTGGCTAACGGCGTAGCCGGCAACGCGGAAGTCGCGAGACCCACGCGGGGCAAGCGCGGCACGCACGCTGCAACACGAGCTTCCGGGTTCGTGAGGCGTTGAGGGACGGTCTTGACCTGTGGGCGATGCAGAGCGTTCGTCATCACCTCTTGCAACGTCATTGCAGGTCAAGAGCGTCCCCGAGCGCCTCGACGATGCCGCGCGGCGTAACGCCCGCTACATGAAGTTGCGCGTGTGCAGCGACGAGAGCGTCGCGGCCGCGGCCGCATCGAAACCTAGGCGCAGGAGGCGCTGGCGGCGCCCGTCGTCCATGTCTCGCTGCAGCGCGACGACCTTGGCGTGGCCGGCACGCAGCGCTTGCGGCTCCCAGCTGCCGGCCGCGAGCAGGATCAGGGCGTCGAAGACTTCCTCGTTGAGGCCGGCGGTCTGGGCGAGCGCGGTGTGGCGGCGCTCGATCGCGGCAGCCAGGCGGCCGCGGAGCGTCGGGTCTTCCGCGACGTGGCGCTGCAGGTGGGCCAGGCCGAACGCGACGTGGCGCGCCTCGTCCTGAGCGGCCAGGCGGGCGACCTCGCGCGTGCAGGCATCGGGGGCGTGCTCGCGCAAAAACCAGAGCAACGAGAGGAAGCTGCCCTCGCCCAGGACGGAGAGCAGGAAGCTCGCGGTCGCGAAGTCGGGCTCGTCGAACAGGGTGGCGAGCGAGGCCTGGCCGCCCGCCGTCGAGAGGCCGAGCTCGGTGCGGCGCAGGCGCGCGCGCCGCGTGAAGACCTCGATGTGACGGGCCTCGTCGGCGGCCTGGATCGCGAGCAGCTGCATCACCTCGCGAAAGTGCGGGTGCAGACGCGCGAGGAAGCGGGTCGGGACGAGCAGCGCGGCCGTCTCGTTCTCGATCAGGTACGTCATCACCTGGACGATCGCGTCCTCGACCTCGGGCGGATGCGTGACGGGTGCGTCCCACGGGATCGCGGTCGCCGGGTCCCACTGCGCGGCGGCGGCCTGCGCGTAGAGGCGCGCCGCTTCGTCGGCCCACACGTCGATGCGATCGGCGAGCGCGAACTCGAGCGGTGGGGCGCCGGCCTCGACGAGAGCACCGCGCGCGGCCAGGCCCCAGCGCGCCTCGGCGTGCGCGGAGGGCGCGTCCGCGGAGCCCGCGCGCTCGGCATCGCGCCACCGCTCGGGGCCGCGGTGCAGGATGTAGACGCCGGGCCGGAACGCGATGTTGATGCGCAGGCCGCGCGCGCGACACCACGCGGGCAGGTCGACGCCGAGCGTCGGCGCGGTGCCGCGCACCTCGACCTGCTCGGCCGTCGCGAGCGCGCGCTTGATCAGCAGGTGCGCGCCCTCGTCGAGCGCGAGGTCACCGAGCTCGACGATGCTCGGCAAGCCAGCCCTCCAGCGTCTTGAAGCGGTCGACCGCGCGCTCGAGCTGCGCGTAGCCGCTCGTGCGGCCGGGGCGCCAGGCCTTGAGGCCTTCCATGTCGAGCAGCGGCCGCACCTGCGGGTCCTCGTACGACATCCCCAAGAGTAGCTCGGTGAACCTCGCCGGCACGTCGCCGAGCACGGTGAAGTTGCAGTGATCGTAGGGCGGCGTCTGGTGGATGACCGCGTGGCTCGCCGGCAGGAGGCCCTCGCGCGCGAACGCGAGGCGGTTGCCGTCGATCACGCACGCCGCGTCCACGCTGCCGGCGACGAGCGCCTTCACCGCGTCGCGCTCGCCACCGACGTGATCGCCGTGCTTGCCGACGAGCACGTCATGCCGCACGACCTCGACGTCGATGCCGGCCTCCGCGAACGCGAGCAGCGGGATCAGCGTCGCCTGCGGCGAGTCCGCCGCGCCCACGCCGACGCGCTTGCCGCGCAGGTCCGCGAGCGACGTGATGCCCGGCCGCGCGATCACGACGCTCGTGAGATCGCAGTCGGTATCGCGCATCGCGATCGCGCGCGCACGGCCGGGCGCCGCGCGGTCGGTCTCGACCCACGCGAGCGGCGAGTTCCACGCGACATCGATCTCGCCGCGCAGGTGCGACTCGACCTGCCGCTCGTAGTTCGAGTACAGCACGTAGTCGAACGGCAGCCCGCGCGCCTCGAAGTACGCGCGGAACCCTTCCCAGATCGGAACGACCTTGGCGTCGTACGCGACGGCGCCGAGCACGAGTGGCTTCATCTTCATCACCTCTAGAACAGCGGCTGGCCGCACACGGCCTTGCCGATGAAGTCGTACAGCACGTCGGTGGTGGGGCCCATCACGAGGGCGGCACGCGCATCGCGGAAGATCCGCTCGACGCCGACTTCCTTGCGGAACGCCGCGCCGCCGCACACGCGCATCGCGAGATCGACGACCTCGCCGGCCGCCTCGCCCGCCGCCGCCTTGGTCTCGAGGACGCGCAGCATCGTGTCGGCGCGGTTCGCGGCCATCGCGGCGAGCGCATCGGTGTTGAGCGCCTTCGTCTGATCCGTCTTGATGCGCATGCGCGCGATGTAGGCGCGCACCGTCGGGAGATCCGCGATCGCGCTGCCCGCGTGCTGGAACTGCGTGCCGCCGGCGTGCGCCGCCGTGCGCGTGACCGCGCCTTCCATCAGGCCCGCCGACACGTTCGCGGTCAGCACGTTGAACCACGGCAGCACCGTGCCCATCATGATGCCGAAGCCGGCGCCGTCCTCGCCGAGGCGCGCGCTCGCGGGGACCTTCGCCGCCTCGGCGGTCGCCGGGCTCGAGTCGTTGCCGCGCAGGCCGAGGCCGTCGAACGGCGCATCGGCGACGCGAATGCCGGCCGTCGTGCGCGGCACGAGCCACAGCGTCGACAGCTCGCTGCCCGCCATCGGCTTGCTCGACCACACGTAGCTGTCCGCGTGGCGCGCGCTCGTGATCCAGCTCTTCTTGCCGCCGAGCAGCACGTCGTTGCCCTGCGGCTGCGCCGTGCCGAGCGACACCCAGAAGTGGCTGCGCGACCCGACCTCGCTGAACGCGAGCGTCGACAGGTGCTTGCCGGCCGCGATCGCCTTGCGGATCTCGATCGGGCCGTGCGCCTCGATCACGGCGGTCGCGCAGAAGTGCATGCACACGACCATCGCGGTCGATCCGCACTCGCGCGCGAGCCGCTCGACGAGCGCGGCCGCCTCGGCGAGGCCGGCGCCCTTGCCGCCGACCTCCTTGCTGCTGACGAGCCCGAGCAGGCCGTCATCGGCGAGCGCCTTCAACGTGGCGCTGGGAAACGTGCCGCGATCGACCTCCGCGGCGTGAGTGGCTGCAAGCTGCGCATACTTCTCGAAGTCCATGACTCTCTCCTCGCGGAGAGCCGGACTCCCCGCGCTAGCGTGGTCCGAGCACGTCGGACCGGTGACCGATTCAACGGCGGTACATGTGCGCGACCATAACGCGGCCCGCGGAAAGATCCAGCGCCGCGCGCCGGTTCCGCCGCCGCGCGCGGGGCGATTGTTCGCGCCGTCCGCGGCGCCGCGTTATCGTCTGCCCGTGCGCGCGGTCGCGATCGTCAACGACAACGCGCGCCGTCTCGGCGGGAGGCTGCGCGGCAAGCTCGAGCGCGCGCTGCCGGGCAACGTGCGGTTCACCGGTTCGCTCGACGACGCCCGCGAGACCATCCGCGCCGAGATCAAGCGCGGCTGCGATCTCGTCGTGCTCGGCGGCGGCGACGGCACCGTCGTCATGGGCCTGACGCTGATCGCGGAGGCGTGTCGTGGCTACGGCCGCCCCGATCCCGCGATCGCGATCCTGCGGCTCGGCTCGGGCAACGCGATCGCCGACACCGTCGGCGCGACCGACGACGTCCTCGACGATCTCGAGCGGCTGTCGCGCGGCGCCGGCCGCCACGCGCGCGTGCCGATGCTCGAGGTGCTCGGCGTGCGCGCGCCGTTCGTCGGGGTCGGCGTCGATGCGCTGTTGCTCGAGGATCACGAGGCGGTCGACCGGATCGTCGATCGCGTGCCGGTCGCGCGCCGCCTGCTCGGCGGTGCCTCGCGCTACGCGCTGTCCGTCGCGCTGCGCTCGGTGCCGCGCTTCGCGACCGGCGATCGCCCGCACGCGCGCGTGCTCAACGCCGGCTCGCCCGCGATCGAGATGAGCCGCGCCGGCGCGACCGGCCGCGAGGAGCCGCGCGGCGCGAAGCTGTGGGAAGGCACGTGCACGCTGGTCGCCGGCGCGACGATTCCGTTCTTCGGCTTCGGCCTCAAGATGTTCGCCTTCGCGGGCACGCGCCCGGGCCGGTTCCATCTGCGCTGCGGCGACTCGAGCCTGCTCGAGATCCTCCGCTCGGCGCCCGCCGCGTTCCGCGGCGAGTACTTCAGCGACCACGTCGCCGACTTCCTGTGCGATCGCGTGGCGATCGAGCTCGACCGCGAGACGGCGGTCGAGGCGGGTGGCGAGCTGCTCGGCCGGCACCGCGCGATCGAGCTCGCGATCACTCCGCCGGTCACGCTCGTGAGTCTGCGAGATTAGCAATCTCGCGAAAAAAGCATTTGACAGATCGAAGCGCGGCTGTTACTCGTTTCATGGTTCGAGGAACTACCCGTGCTCGTACTCTGCATCCATAACCGGTCGGAACAGCGCAACGCCGCGTTGGTGCGCGGCTACAGCGCCGTCTTTCCGACGGATACCGGTACCGGAGGTCCTCCAGGCGCCTGACGTGTCTCACGTCATCGCATGGAAGGGCCGCCCGGCAGCAACCGAGCGGCCCTTCGAGTTTTTCGGCCCCACGGTTGGTTCCGGGTGGGCGGTGCCGGTGGCCATACAACATAGCTAATCGCGACTGCCGTTCTCGACGAGATCGGTAATCGAGAGAGGTGCGTTTGCGAGACCCGCGAGCGCATCGTGGCGAGAGGTGCGTTCGCGAGACCCGCGAGCGCATCGTGGCGAGAGGTGCGCCCGCGAGACCCGCTTGCGCATCGACGCCCGAGGTGCGCCCGCCGCCAACGCGGTCGCGCCAACGCCCGAGGTGCGCCCGCCGCCAACGCGGTCGCGCCAACGCCCGAGGTGCGCCCGCTGCCAGCGGTCGCGCCACCTGACAACCGAATAGCCCGCAGATGATCTGCCGCGCGTGCTTGATGGCGCGCGGCCGCGCGACGCCTGCCAGGCGCCGCGCATGCGCACCGCGTCCGCCGATGGCGGCCGGTGCGCTCGTAGCCCCACTCTCGCCTAGTTGGTCTGGGCGTCCGGCTGAAGCCCGGGAGGTCCTGGTTCGATTCCAGGGGGTGGGACGATGGTGCGCCGACCGCAGCTTGGTGCCGAGGCGCTCCGCAACCCAGGTGGCCGTCGACCGCAAATCGGCCGCTACCGCCAAGCAGGCGCGTCCTGGGACGAGTCAGTGCGCCACACTGACCCTGGCCGGTTCGACTCCGGTCGCCTGCTCCGCAAC
>CAYUNM010000002.1:228280-332767 GCA_964446175.1 uncultured Kofleriaceae bacterium | reverse complement strand
GGTCTTTCTTGCCGCCCAAGAAATCGGCTTCTACACAACTATAGGGACACGACCCAGCGTTTTGCTGCAGCGTCGAGGATCAGCGCGCGCTCTCGCTCAAAGGGATGAGTTATCGTGACACCTCGCCAAATGTTGGACGATCCTCTCCTTGGAGCGGCAGTTGCGAATGGCTCGGACGGGCCAACAGTGCAGCCGCACGACGGGACGCAGATCCAAGCGAGCGTTCGTCGGGCCGTTGCCCCGGCTTGTATCGCTTGGTGGAACACGGGGCTGTCTCCACCCAAGAAGTCGGGCTCCTCACCGCCGTCTAACAGCTCGAGTTTGATGCTCGCAGCGGAGGTTGTCAGTGAAGTCCTCGTCGACAAGATGACGATCGACATTCTCGCTCTCGGCGAAGTTTCGGACACTGACCTCGCGGCGATACTCCGCGGAAACGGCGACGCGGCTCGCTATGGGAGGGTCTGGTACCGCGATCGGAACCTTGCGGTCATCTATGACACGACGAGAGTCGCGGTGGTCAGCACGCAGGAGATCACCGCGCATTCATTCGGACAACGGATAGACGTTGGTCTTTGGCTCGAAACGAAGATCGACGACGCTCTACTAGCTCTTGCTGCAGTGCACTGGCCGTCTCGAGTAGTCCCGCAGGGGGCGAACGCACGGATGGCATGTGGCCGCGTGTTGCAAGATCGCTATCAACAGTCGCGAACCGACGACAAACACTTGCCGGTGTTGATCATAGGCGACTTCAACGACGAGCCGTTCAATGACTCTCTGACTATGCATCTTCAAGGAACGCGCGACCGCACGGCAGCCCTTCGCAATGACACCCTGCTCTACAATCCGTTCTGGCGGCTGTTGGGTCAGAATCGAGCGTCGGGCCCAGATGATCTCACGTCGTGCGCTGGCTCGCATTTCTGGAAGGCGCATCCATCGACCGATTGGTACACCGTCGATCAAGCGTTGGTTTCATCGTCGTTGTTGAGAGGAACCGGGTGGACACTTCTTGAGAGTGAAACGTCCATCGTTGCGATCGAGCGCCTTCGCACGCCGAGCCGCAACTTCCGCCTAGGGTTTGATCACCTCCCGATTGCAATGAAGCTGACGTTTCAGGCGCCGACACCCTCTACGATTGTGTAGGAGAAGATCCAGTGAGCGATTTCGAGGACGCACTCAAACAGGGATTCGAGGCTCATCGCGATGCGACCCGCAACAAGAAGGAGATCTTTTCGGTCTTCGAGGCGATGTCGCTGGCCGTTTCAAAGCAGACCGACCAAAAGGTTTTCATCGAAGCTGCACGGGTCGAAAAAACGTCGGTCCTGAATCCGCTCGCGTCCGTCCTTGAACGAACTGTGGAATTCGTGACGAATCAACTACCCGAACCTGTGCCTCCTGACGCCCTATTTGCTGTCAGGCGCGGCGCCGAGGGCGGAAGACGAGCACAGCTATGCCGACTCAAACTTGGACCGTTTGGCTACCCGATCGAAGTCACGATGCCTGGTCGCTTCATGGAAGCAGCCGATCGAGAGTCGCTGCAGCGACTGCTCGTCGAGCTCCTCCAGCATCCGGACACCGCGGGGAAGATCGCAGACGTCGCGCGGCTACGCGGTTGGGATCCATCGCGTACCACCGCCGAGGCGAGCACCTGGCTCGATTCGCCGAGTGAGGCTGAGCGGACGAAGGGATATCGGATAATAGGCGACGCTCTGCAACGACAAGAAGAGCTAGATCAAGCGCTGCGAAAGCGCCTTCTGACGACCGCGCTAGATGCGTCCGCGACATACGTCGAGCGTGGCCAATGCGTTCGTCTGCTTCACTCTGCACACGCAATAGGCCGAGACGTTTGCGCTCGACTTGCGGACGTGTGGTTTTGCGAACCAACTCTTTCGACTTCGTTCTCGTCGATTCTGTCCGGAGTTTTCGATCGTCGTGAACGACTCGCGCCGCTGCTCGAGAGGTTGCAACAGGTGGAAGTGCCGGCAAACCCGGAGGCACCACACACCAGCGACGTCGCAAGTCCGGGCTATCGGCTGAACAACGCGTTTTCGAGCATTCTCGTTGCACTTCGGCATGATGCGCAGTCGCCGCTAGACCAAGTGCTGCGAGTCCAAATCGGTGCAGTCTGTAGTCGCTTTTCAAGCGTCCCTCAGCTAGCAGCGCTGCTACGCGAACTCGAACCGTTCGTGGGACCGGTCAAGCCGGTCGTGCCGGCGTCGGACGGTTCCGTTGGCGACGACGCCGCGGGGATCGATCGCCCTACAGTCGAAGCACTCAAGGCCATCCTTGCCCTTGATCCTCGTCCGTGGCGAACGCTGGCCGAAGGCTCACCGGACCAACTCGCAGAACTCCACTTTCCGATATCGCTGAGACCTGTGGTGGCGGAACTCGAGCGTAATATAGGGGCATTCGGTTTCGAAACTGATGCCGTTGAGCGCGGCGTCATCCGCGAGAGTGCGGCCGCAGCAGGGCTCGAGATTATCGTTCTCACGATCAAGGCCGGTGCCGCAGTCGTTGGTTTGAACGCGGCACTAAAGGCTGCCAACGAACTCCCGGACAACGTCCGACGACTGCGCGACAAGCTGAAGCCACACTTACTGCGTGCGGCCGAACTCTCACCGGCGGTGCAACTTGATGCGGTTCATCGCTGGCTCGACGGTACCTACGGTCCCAAGCGATGGAAGTACGATCCCGATCAGGTGGAAGCAAAGCAATTCGCGGACGTCATGGTGTTCCATTTGACCGAGGAGAACACCGGAACCGCCCATCTCCTCGCAGTCAAGGCCGACATCATTCAGCAGATTCCTCTCGACTGGCTTCCGGCGCGGTCCGCTCGCGGGTCGTGAGGTCGTCCGTCAGCAGGCTCTACTCGGTAGCAACACACGCGGGTATCCTGAATCAGGAGGATGAGCAGAGGCAGCTCACGACGGCCAACGCGATCGCAGCGAAATTCGAGCCTCCGCCGCGGGACCACTTGGCTAGCAGTCAAAGTCCCCAACGATCAGCATCAGCGGCCTCTTGCGCGGTGAGTTCTCGCTTCGTGCCGAACTTGATCGTGGCGAGGTCCTCCGTGGGACCAACTGCCACATCGCGATCGATCAGTTTCGTGTCGCTTTCGACGACGTGCGGCGCGAACGGTGACAGGCCGATAGTTGGCATCAGCGGAGTCCCCGGCTCGCGCATCGTTGGCGTCGGTGCGTGCCACACGAGGATCGCCGTACCCCAGCTGTAGGCGACGACCAACGGAGACTGTCCGATCAGAGCCTCCTTCTGGCGATAAACGGCAAGCGAGGACCAGCGAAGCCCCGGTCCCGGTATATGGAACTGTGTGAGGAGCGAAGGAGCGGCCATCTTCTTCTCGATCCAGGGCACGAGATAGTCGAGCTGGTCTCGGTCGCGGCGTGGCATCGCCATCAGGCCCATCCGCGCGAGTGCGCGACACACATCCATCGCGTTGAACGACTGCTTCCGGATGCGGACCGTCATCTCGTAGTCGGACCTGCTGAGGACGGTGATCGACGGATCCTCTTCGTGCATCTCGATCCGAGTTACCTGCCCGCCGCTCTTCGTTGCCTGCTTTGCGATGTAACTCGCATCAGCGGGCTTGTGTTTTGCCCCGCCTTTGCGCGAGCGCATGGGAAGGATCGCGCGAACCGGCGCGAGGAACTTCGTAAGCTGATCTTCAAGCTTCCCTCCGTTCGCGTTGCACGGGTCGCACTCGTCCAACGTGAACAGCTCCCGATTGCCGAAGGCTTCGGGCATCACGTGGCAGTCCGTCCGAAAGGATTTTGGGGCTGTCCCGTCATCTGTCATGCAGATTCGGCAGCGTCGCGGCGCCCCACCTCCGAGGAAGGTCTTGTTTCGCGCAGGTGCGTCGGGGAACAACTTGTATTGGAAGATCGTGTCGTAGCTGTCTTCGAGCGCGACGACTCGCGCAGGAGCGACAAGAACGAGACCACCGGCTGCGGCAAGCTCTTCTCGGCTAGTCATGACCCGACAAGGTAGCAGGCTCGAGGGTCGCTGCCGAGGAAGCCCCGTGCTACCGTTGAGTGCATGTCGCTGTCGAGGATGCTGGAGCGTGATCAGCTCGAACGCTTGGTTGTCGAACTCGCGACGAACCCGGGCGCGGCGACGGTCGTGCGTGAACCCGATGGTTCGTGGACGCTTCACGACCACCGGACGGGGTGGACCCACGCGTCGAGCTGGGACCAGGCCGCTCGGCTTCGACTTGCCGGCGCCATTGTTGTCGACAACTGATGCCGCCAACTCGCTAAACGCCTGAACTCACCGCACACCACTTCACACCACCGATGTGCTCCGAGCTGCACCTTGCTGCACTTTCAACTCTGCGAAACCCGTGGTCGAACTAGCGACCAGCGATGTTGCCAAGGTTGACGTCGCGGGTTCGAATCCCGTCTCCCGCTCTAAGTAACCGACCGATCCCGTTCCGGGATCAGTCGCAGTAGTCGCCTGCTCCGGGCTCTTCTCGGAGAGCCATCAGCGCGCGGCCGGCTTGCCGACGATCTCCTTCATCACGCCGTCGCTGGCGAACGCGATCGAGACTCGATCGACCTTCGGATCCGGCTGCCCCGGCGTGATGTCGGTGTAGCTCCACGTGACGACGAGGTCGCCGGCGACCAGCGCCTTGCTCATCGGCTGGCCGAGCACGCACTTCGCGTCTTCGAGCGTGGAGTCGCCAATGACCAGCTCGCCGAGACGCGCGACGTTCCACGAGCGGCCGTAGTACTCGTGCCCGGGCTGCTTCTCTGTCGGCTGCGAGCAGCTCGTGATCGCGTGGTGCGGATGGTCAGGCAGGCACGCGCAAACGAGAGCGACCGCCATGTACCTCACCTGTGACCTCCTTGCTCACGCCGTGTAGTAGAGGAGCAGCACGGCGACGAGGATCGCGACGATCGGCGCGATCACGACGATCAGCGCGGTGCGGTGTGACGTCTCGGCCATGGATGTGACGCCAGTGTAGCCGCTGCGGGACGCTGCGGCAGGCGAAAGCGACCGGGCGATCACGGGCGCGGCGCGCGCCGGCGAATCACGCCCTCCTGCGCGGCACTCGCGACGAGGCGGCCCTGGCGATCGAAGAACTGGCCGCGGACGAGGCCGCGCCCGCCCGATGCGGACGGGCTGTCGACGACGTAGAGCAGCCACTCGTCGATGCGGAACGGGCGGTGGA
Organism: uncultured Kofleriaceae bacterium; assembly: GCA_964446175.1. Taxonomy (GTDB): domain Bacteria; phylum Myxococcota_A; class Polyangia; order Haliangiales; family Haliangiaceae; genus JABFXX01. Next base: position 327,582 of record CAYUNM010000002.1, on the reverse strand, counting down.
ACCACATCACGTGATCGACGGAGGCGACCTGCATGCCGGGTTGCAGCCAGCTCGTACCGTGCGGATCCATCGCCGTGCTGAGGAACGAGAAGTCGGACGCGTACGCGAGCAGGTAGCGGTGCAGGGCTGGGTCGTCGGGCAGCGTGTCGATCGCGCGGTACCACATGCGACGCAGCGGCGGCATCGCGGTCGGATGGAGCGGATCGCGGATGTCGACGGGGCGGATCTCGATCGGGCGCTCCGCGGTGGCCATCGCGCGCAGCGGCGGAGGGAGGCGGTCGGCGACGGCGAGTGCGAGGTCGCGCTCGGACTGGAGTGCCTCGGGTGGCGGCACGTCGGGCATCGCATCCTGGTGATCGAGCCCGTCCTCGACGCGCTGGAACGAGGCCTCGAGGCTGAAGATCGCCTCGCCGTCCTGGATCGCGGCCACGCGGCGCGTGGTGAAGCTCGCGCCGTCGCGAAGGCGGTCGACCTGATAGATGATCGAGCGGCGGACGTCGCCGGCGCGCATGAAGTAGCCGTGCACCGAGTGGACCGGGCGGTCCGCCGTGACGGTCTGCGCGGCCGCCGACAGCGCCTGGCCGAGCACCTGGCCGCCGAAGATGGCGCCCCACCCGAGGTCCTGGCTGCGTCCTCGAAACAGATCGCGATCGAGCGGCTCGAGGCCGAGCAGGTCGACGACGGCGGAGAGCACCGGTTTCACGCCGGTGACGTACCACGGGCCCGACGCGAGGGCGCATCACGCGCGTCGCCCGCGGCTCGCAAAGGGGCACGTGACTCGCGGTTAGCGGGGCAGCAGCACGAGCTTGCCGGTCATCCGGCCCGTCATGCTCTTCGCGTGCGCGGCCTCCGCCTCGACGAGCGGCAGCCGCTCGCTGATCGGGACAACGAGCTGCTTGGCCGCGACGGCCGCGACGACGGCCGCGAGTCGTGCTCGCGTCGGCTTGCCCAGGATCGCGCGCGAGCGGAACGGCGGGACGACGACCTGGAGCATCATGCCGACGCTGTCGCCCGCGACCATCACGTGGCGGCCGCCGGGCGCGAGCAGCGCGCGACATCGCGATGCGGGGTACGTGCCTGCACAGTCGACGACGACGTCGTACGGCCCGTGCGCGCGCGCCGCCTCGAGCGGATCGCCCGCGGTGTAGTCGAGCGCGTGATCGGCGCCGAGCGCGCGCACGAGGTCGAGGTTCTTCGTCGAGCACACGCCGGCGACGAGGTCCGCGCGGCAGGTCCGCTTGGCGAGCTGCACGGCGAACTGGCCGACGCCGCCCGACGCGCCGAGCACGAGCGCGCGCCGGCCGGGCTCGATGCGGCGGTACTCCGTCAGCGCCATCCACGCGGTGACGCCCGCGACCGGCAGCGCACCGGCGACATCGAACGGGACGTCATCCGGCAGTGGCGCGAGCTGATCGGCTTCGACGACGACGGTGTCGGCGTAGCTGCCGTGCTGGCCTCGCGAGAAGTTCGTGCCGCCGACGACGCGCTGGCCGACCGCCAGATCGGTGACCTTCGAGCCGACCGCCTCGATGACGCCCGCGAAGTCGACGCCCAGGATGATCGGGCCGCGCGGACCGCGGACCGTGCGGATCAGGCGTGCCGCGAGGCGCAGGGGGCCGCCGCTGCGCATCTTCCAGTCGACCGGGTTGACGCCGATCGCGTGGACGGCGACTCGCACCTGTCTCGGGCCGACGTCGGGCGTGGGCAGCTCGACGCGCACGAGCTGCCTTGCCGTCCAGGTCTCGAGCGCCATCGCATACATGCCGCGATGCTACGATGAGACCTGTAGTTCCGCATGGTTATCTGGCGGGGATCTTTTTCGCGCGCGTTAGTCGAGCGGCGGCGGGGTGGTTCGTCGTCCGGTAGAAAGGACACGACTCATGCGCTCGATCATCCAACTTGCTCACGTTTCCCTCGATGGCTACCTCGCCGGCCCCGGCGGCGAGATGGACTTCATCACCTTCGATCCCGAGATCGCCGAGTACGTCTACCCGCAGATGCGGACGGTCGACACGGCGATCTACGGCCGCACGACGTATCAGATGATGGAGGGCTACTGGCCGGGCGTGCTCGACAACGCCAGCGCGAGCGATCGCGAGAAGGGGCACGCGCGGTGGTACGCGGGCGTGAAGAAGATCGTCGCGTCGCGCACGCTGCCGGCGCGCACGGGACAGGTGACGATCGCGGGCGACGATATCGTCTCGTTGATCGCGGCCGCGAAGGAGCAGCCGGGCGGCGACATGATGATCTTCGCGAGCCCGACCTTGTCGCACGCGCTCTCGGCGGCGGGCCTGATCGACGAGTGGCGGCTGACCTGGCAGCCGGTGATCGTCGGCGGTGGGCTGCCGCTGTTCGGTGGCAAGGAGCCGCGCAGCAAGCTCGAGCTGCGCTCGTCGAAGACGTTTCGGTCGGGCGTCGTCGCGACCCACCACGTGGTAAGGCGCTGACATGAAGATCATGATGACGCTCCAGGGAGACGCGGCGATCGACGAGATCGACGCGCACCTGACCGGCCAGGGCGCGAAGGTGATCGGCTCCGAGCGACTCGACCCGAGCGAGGTCGCGACGATCTCGGCGCGCGGCGACGAGGCGGCGATCGTCGAGCGCGCGGGCTCGCAGCTGCGCGCACTGTGGATCCTCGACGTCGCGTCGCGCGAGGCGGCCGTCGAGCTCGCGCGTGGCGCGCCCGGCGGAGACGCGACGCTCGAGGTGCGCGAAGCATTCACGCCGCAGGACTTCGGCGCGCCCGCGGACGCGGCGCCGGAGCCGCCGCCGCCGCCCGTGAGGCCGGGGAACGCGCGCTACATCGCGTTCATCCGCCAGGATGCGGTGGCGGAGTCGACGACGCATCCGAAGCCGGAGTCGATGGCGATGATGGGCGAGTACATGGACCCGCTCGTCGCGGAGGGGACCGTGCTCGGCGGCCAGGGGCTGGAGCCGAGCGCGAAGGGCACGCGCGTGCGGCGCATGGCGAAGCAGCGGTTCATCGTCGACGGCCCGTTCGCCGAGTCGAAGGAGCTGGTCGGCGGGTACATGATCGTGCAGGCGCGCTCGCTCGACGAGGCGGTCGATCTGATCCGACCGTGGCTGCGCATCCATCGCATCGGGCAAGGCGTGCCGTTCTCGGCGATCGAGGTGCGGCGACTGCTCGAGCGCGGCGCTACGGGCCGCAGCGCCTGATCATTCGAAGCGGCGCAGCTCGTTCCAGCGGGCGGCGAGCCCGGGCCGGTCGCCGCGCGCGACCCAGATCGGCGTGCCGTCGATCAGGCAGCCGGTGCAGTGGATCGTGCCGGCGCGCTCGACGTCCGCGTAGAGCGCATGCCAGTAGGACTCGTCGTGGCCGACGGCGAGCACGACCGCGTTCGCGACGCGACCCGGGCCGCGCAGCCACAGCTCGTCGTGCGTCGAGATGACGGGCACGCGGAGGCGGCCGTCGAGATCGAGCGCGCCGGCGATTCCGTAATCGGCGGCGAACACGACCGCGCGCTGCTGATCGGCGGGCGGCAGGTGCTCGAAGGCGTCGAGCGTCGCGGCGACGGCCTCGGGCCAGCCACGCTTGTCGCCGAGCCACTGCGGCATCGCGCCGCGCTTGGCGACCTCGAGCTGCGGCGTGACCCCGAGCGCCGTCGAGTAGCGGATGACGAGCGCGGGTGGGAGGATCGGCAGCACGAGCGGCAGCGGCGGCAGCGCGGAGATCGCGAGCACGACCACGAGGGCGGCCCGGCGCACGAGGTGCTCGCGCGTGAAGCGCTCGAGCGCGCACGCACCGGCCGCGATGAACAGCGGGTAGACCGCGAGGATGCGGTCCGCGCGACTGAGGCCGCTCGTCATCATCAGCAGGAGCGCGAGCACGAACGCGACCGCGAAGCCGCGGAGGCCGCGCTCGCGCGCGAGCGACAGCGCACCCGCCACCGCGATCAGAAACGCCAGCGGGCCGATGAACATCGCCTGGCCGACCAGTGCCTGCGCCGGCGACTGGTGGATGTTCTTGAGCGGGACGGAGGTCGCGTAGAAGTCGAGCGTGATGCCGTGATGGAGCGCGAGCCAGATGAGGTTCGGCGAGGCGACGAGCGCTGCGAGCGCGAGCCCGAGGTACGGCCAGCGCGTCGCGAGGTGCGCGCGTGCCGGCGATGCGAGCGTGGCGAGCGCGAGCAGACCCGCCGGTAGCAGCGCGGCGTGCTTGTTCAGGAGGGCGAGGCCGGCGAGCGCGCCGAACGTCAGCCAGGCTCGCCCAGATGCGCCCCGCGTCAGCGCGAGCGCGACGTGCGCGAGCAGCAGCGCGAGCAGCAGCTCGAACGGGTTCATCGAGTAGAAGCCTGCGATGACGAGCACGGCTGGCGCGGTCGCGAAGATCACGGCCGCGAGCGTCTGCGCGAACGCGCCGCCGCCCAGCGAGCGCGCGAGACGCCCGACGAGGACGATCGACACGGCGTACGCGGCCGCGGGCACGAGCCGGATCAGCGCGAGGTCGTCGCAGAGGGCGCGGATCACCGCGAGGAGCAGCGTCGCGAGCGGCGGATGATCGACATAGCCGAGCGCCGGCTCGCGCGCGCACATCAGGAAGTACAGCTCGTCGGTGAACCAGCCGTACGCGCCGATGACCCCGGCCGACCACACGACGGCCCCCGCGATCAACGCGACGACAGCCGGACCTCTGCTCGGATGAGGCGACAACGACCTTCGATGTCGCGCCGCCTCGCCGGGTTACGGATCAGCGGCCGAGCCGCCGCAGGAACGCATCGATCTCCGCCTGGGGAAGCGCGGCGTCGTCGCTGATCGTGATCGCGCCGCCGACGCCCGTCAGGCTGGCGAGCGCGGAGAGGCTCGTCAGGCTCGCGTTCTTCTGGATCGTGAGATCGCCGTCGACTCGCGTCAGCGCCTCGAGACCGGCGAGGCTCGCGAGCTTGGCGTTGTCGGAGATCGAGAGCGTCGCGACGGTCGTGAGCTGCTCGAGCCCGGTCAGCTCCTCGAGCTGCGCGTTCTGCTTGAGCGTGACGGTCTTCACGGCGCGAAGGTTCGCGAACAGCTTCAGGTTCGAGAGCGACATCGTCGACAGCTGGAGCGCATCGAGCGCCGTCACCTGCGCCAGGTCGAGCGTGCCGAGCTGAGGCAGGCGGTAGAGCACGAGCGTGCCGAGCTCGGCCAGTGCCGGCAGCTCCACCGACGTCAGCTTCGGGAGATCGCCGAGCTGCAGGCGCGTCGTCGCGCGCAGCGACGGGAGCGCGAGCTTCGCGAGCGGGCTCGAGTGGACCTCGACCGATGCCGCCGAGCGCAGCGCGCTCAGATCGAGGGTCTCGAACGATCCCGCGACGCGGAGGTCGCCGGCGTCCTCGAGCACGGGCAGCGCGAGCGCAGGCGCCTGCGTCGTCAGGTCGAGCGCGCCCGCGTGCTTCAGCGCGTGCAGATCGAGCGTCGCGTAGCTCCCGCCGAGCAGGATTGCCCCATCGATGCCGGCGAGCGCCGGCGCGGCGAACGTTCCGGAGTCCTTCCACGACGTCATCGAGATCTGCCCGCCGACGGCGGCAAGCTTGGGCATCACGAGCTGCACGCCGCGCTCGACCGTCGTGTCACCGTCGAGGACGAGCGGCGGAGGGCCGATCAGCGAACCGGCGACCCTCCCGAGCATCGGGAGCTCGATGCGGCTGTCGGTGCGGAGGTCGAGGTCACCGCCGATCAGCTCCAGGCTCGGCATCGCCGCGTCATCATCGATCACGAGCTTGCCGGTCACGACGCGAACGTGGGTCAGCTTCGTCTGCGCGTCCGGGGTGGCAAAGTCTGACGTCGTGAGGTCGCCGTGAAAGATGTCGTCGGCGTAACAGACGGTGACGGTGTCGTCGATCTCGGAGTCCTCGAGCGCGCCGTCGTCATTGGTGTCGAGGCCGGTGTGAACGAGCACGCCGCCGCCGGGGCACACCGTGCCGGAACCGATCGCGTCCTCGCGGAGGAGCGTCTTGTGCGAGTTCTGGGGCTTCGTCGACGGGCCGGCATCCGGCGCGACCGGCTCGTCCGCCGTGCAGGCGATCAAGGTGGACAGCAATAGGCTAGCGAGAACAGGTGAGCGCATCGCGACGCCGCATTGCGCGGCACGTGCCACCGCGAGAACGCGTTGCCTCGCGGCGCACCGCGCGGATTCGTGGCCGCACGTTCACGTCGCGCTGTGGTGCGAGCACAGCAAGCGTCACTCGCTGTCGCAGCACTGTCGCGGCAAGTCGCGTCGCCACCTCGCGACAGCAAGCGTGAACATTCGACCACACGAGACGCGCGCGTCGCGTTCCGCGGTGCGTACGCGGTGTGTACCGATTGGAACGGATCCTGGTTGTGCGCGCACTGCTGTTCCACCTCTAACCACGAGAGCACTTCACTTCATGATGAAACGCGTAGCGCTGTACTCGACCTTGAGCCTGCTCGCCGCCTGCGCCAGCGGTGGCAATTCCGGGAGCTCCGGCACGCCCGACGATGAATTCACTCCAGCGGAGACCGTCGCGGCTCCGGAGGTGACGATGCAGCGGGTCGCGACGACCGCGATGCACGTCGACCCGCAGCATCTTGCGGCACGTGCCGCCGTGCCCGCGCCCCTACTCCATCGCGCGCAGGAGACGATCGAGAAGCTGACCGAGCGCGAGCCGGCCGTGTCGAACGCGGGCCCCGCGCAGGCCGCGAAGGCCTCCACGCGCGCGACCTCCGATGACGGCGCGCTGTACGCGTTCCCCGGCATGGGGATCGCGGATGTCGATCAGGCGCTCGGTGGCGCGACCGGGATCACGCCGCCCGATCAGGGCCTATGCGTCGGTAACGGCTTCGCGGTCGAGATGGTCAACAGCGCCCTCCAGACGTACGACATCCTCGGCGGGCCGGTCGGTGGCCCCGTCGATCTCGCCGCGTTCTTCAACTTCCCGGCGCCGACGGCGACGACGTTCTCGTTCGCGTCGGATCCGAAGTGCTACTTCGATCCGTCGAGCGGCCGGTTCTTCGCGACGATCCTGCGGATCCCGGTCGACTCGACGACGTTCGCGATCACCGGCTCGGCACTCGACATCGCGGTCAGCGATTCGAACGACCCGCGCGGCACGTGGACGATCCACGAGGTCGATCTCACCGATAACGGCGCGAACGGCACGCCGAACCACGCGCACTGCCCGTGCCTCGGCGACCAGCCGCTGATCGGCGCCGACGCGCACGGCTTCTACGTGACGACGAACGAGTTCGGCCTGACGAGCGAGGGCGGCTTCAACGGCGGCCAGATCTACGCGCTGCCGAAGGACCAGCTGACGACGACGGGGCAGCTGAACGTCGTGCACCTCGCGAACCTCGTGCTCGCGAACGGCATCGGCTTCTCGATCCAGCCCGCGACCTCGGCGACGGGCCTCATCTCCGACGACGGCAACGGCAGCGAGTACTTCCTGTCATCGCTCGACTTCACCGGCGCGGGCGACAACCGCATCGCGCTGTGGTCGCTGAGCAACACGGCCTCGCTCGCGAGCACGCCGGACCTCAAGCTCGAGCACGCCGTGCTCAAGAGCGAGGAGTACGCGTTCCCGCCCGCCGCGAGCCAGCCGACCGGCCCGACGCCGCTGCGCGACTGCCTCGCGACCGGCACCTGCCCCACCGGCTCCGGCCTCGACGGCCTGATGGCGAGCAACGACATCGAGCAGCTCGAGACGAACGACGACCGCATGAACCAGGCGGTGTACGCGGCCGGCAACGTGTGGGCCGCGCTCAACACCGCGATCCAGACGCCGGGCGGCAGCGTGCGCGCCGGCATCGCGATGTTCGTCGTCGAGCCGCGCCGGCTGTCGAACGGCCACCTCGGCGCGCACGTCACGCGGCAGTCGTACCTCGCGCTGCCGGATACCGACATGATGTTCCCGTCGATCGCGGTGACCGACGAGGGCCGCGGCGCGATGGTGTTCTCGCTCAGCGGTGATCACGACTTCCCGAGCTCGGCGTACGTGCGGATCAAGGACGGCAAGCTCAGCCAGGTCGTGCGCGTCGCGGGCGCCGGCGTGGTGCCGCTCGACGACAGCGCGGGCTACCAGTTCTTCGACGGTCAGGGCCAGGGCCCGTCGCGCTTCGGTGACTACTCGGCCGCGCTGATCGACGGCTCGACCGTGTGGATGGCGAGCGAGTCCGTGACGTCGGGTTGCACGACGCTCGACTGCGCGGCCCGCGACGTGTTCACGAACTGGGGCACGACCGTCAGCCGCATCGACCTCAGCGACGACGTCGATCCCTGATCAGGGCTGAAGCGGCCCGCGCGCGAAGAACAGCCAGTTCGTCTCGGGGCCGCCGACCGTCTCGTTGAAGAAGTCGACGGCCTCGACGCGCACCTCACGAAACGTCGCGTGCAGCTCGCGCTCGAACGCGGGATTCGGCGAGGTCGACCACACGCCGAACACGCCGCCCGGGCGAAGATGGCGTGCGGCGAGTGCGAGGTTGGCGTGCGCGTAGAAGCTGTCGCTCGTCTCGCCGAGGCGCTCGTCGGGAGAGTGGTCGACGTCGACGAGGATCGCGTCGTACGTCGTCTGCGGCGGCTGGCGCAGGTGCTCGAACACGTCGGCGTGCACCGGGTGGAAGCGCGGATCCGCCATCAGCTCCGCACCGAGCGGGATGACGCCGCTGGCCACCCACTCGACGAGCGCGGGGACGAGCTCGATGACGTCGACGCGCGCGACGCGCTGGGTGTCGAGCGCGGCCTTGCACGTGTAGCCGAGGCCAAGGCCGCCGATCAGCACCTCGAGGTCGCTGCCGCCGTGCATCGCGATCGCGCGGCTGGCGAGCTCGCGCTCGGACACGGTGACGGCGCTGCTCATCAGCAGCTCGTACTCGCGCGACAGCTCGATCACGCCGGCAACGGGCGCCGTTCGACGACGCAGGATGAGCGCTCCGACCGGCGATTCGGCGTGCGCGATGATCTCGAATTCGAGGGGAGGCAAGCGCGTACTTGTACGCCAGCGCGGCAGACGAGGCCAGCCGGTTGCGCCGCGAAGCCGAAGGGCGCGCGCGCTACTTCTGCACCGCCGGCACCCACGCGGTCGTGCGGCCGCCGACCTCGTCGCGCTTGATCGCGTGGCCGTCGATCTGCTGCGAGCCGCGCGAGCCGCCCCAGCGGTGCTCGAACAGCCAGCTGCGCGGATAGCGATCGGAATCGGCACCGACCTTCACGGCGTGGCCCACGACGGTGCGGATCGCACGGCGGAGCGCGGCGACCTCGCGCGCATCGAGCGACGACGCGAGGCGGTGCGGCGCGATCCGCGCGTGATAGAGGACCTCGTCGGCGAGCCAGTTGCCGAGGCCGGCGAGTGCCCCCTGGTCGAGCAGCAGCGCCTTGATCGGGATCTTGCGGCGCGCGAACAGCGCGGCGAGCTCCTTGGCGGATGGCAGGTCGTCGAACGCGTCGCGGCCGAGGCGCTGGACGCGGCGCTCGTCCTCGGGATCCGGCCCGAGCCAGATGCGCCCGAGGCGGCGTGGATCGGTGAACGCGATCGCTCGGCCGCCGCGCGCTTCGAGCAGCAGCTTGAGGAAACGTGGGCGACCTGCCTCGTCGTCGAGCGGTGCGTCGCCATGGGCCTGCAGGCGCACGCCGCTCTCGCCGCCGACCTCGCGGATCCAGCCCGACATGCCGAGGTGGCCGTAGACGGTCGGGCCGGCGCCGGCGAGCTCGATCCAGAACGTCTTGCCCCGGCGGCCGATGCCGCGGACGGTGCGGCCGGCGAGCGCGTCCTCGAGGTTGCGGCGCGAGCTCTGGAAGACGAGCGAATCGGCCGCGATCTCGACGCGCGTGATGCGCTTGCCGACCAGCACGTGACGCATGACGCGGCAGACGGTCTCGACCTCGGCAAGCTCCGGCATCGGCCAGACCTTACGCTCGAAAACGCCGAGCGAAACCCGGCAGTTGTGAAATAGTCAGGGTGGTCGTGCGCGAATCCGATCGCTCGCGCTCCTAACGGTCATGACTACCAAGCTGCTGCTGCTGCTCGCCGTGCCGCTCGCCGCGTGCGCCTCGCAGGTCGATGGCAATCACCAGGGCGAGGTGATCGCGACGATGCGTGGCTCGTTGACGTCGTCGCGCACCACCGAGCTGCCGAGCCCGGAGATCTCGCTCGTGTGGCTCAAGCCCTCGATGATGAGCGAGCCGGTCGGCGCGGAGCGCGTCGAGGCGAAGGGGCTCCTGTCGCAGTTCACGCTCTCGATCTACAGCCCGCCGCCCGACTCGATGCTCGAGATGCAGGCGGAGGTCGATAGCTTCCCCGTCGGCATGGGCCTCGTCGTCGTCGGCAACCAAGGCACCGACTACACGGATCAGACGCAGTGGCGCGGCGCCGACCTCGATCACATGCTGCTGTACTTCCCCGAGGCGCCGCCAGCCGACAGCGCGCTGACCGCGTTCCTGCACGGGCCCGCACCGACCGCCGGCTTCCACCTCTACACGGTGACGCGCCTGACGGACGCGGAGCGCCAGCAGCGGCTCGACTGCGTGAACGCGCTGCCGCACAGCGGCATGTCGTTCGACTACGTGCAGGTGTACACGCAGTGCCGCGGCTTCGGGAACGACGAGCTCGACCTCGCGCCCCAGGACATGGACACGCTGCTCGACGCGAAGGAGATCGAGGACGGCGCGATCGTGCAGCTGATCAATGGCATCCCGCACCCGTTCGGGATCTAGCGGATGGGAGCTGGCGCGCTCGACATCGGAGCGCTGTACCGGAGCTACGGTCACAGCGTGCTGCGTCGTGCTCGCCAGATCCTCGGCAGCGATGCCGATGCCGGTGATGTGCTGCACGAGATCTTCGCCGGCCTCGTCTCGCGGCCGGAGCAATTCCACGGCAAGAGCGCGCCGAGCACCTTTCTATATGCAGCGACGACGAACGCGTGCCTCGCGCGCCTTCGCGATCACAGAAATCGCGTGCGGCTGATCGGCGAGCACGTGCGGCCGTGGACGACCGAGGTCGATCCGCGCTCGCTCGACACGCGCATCGTGGTGCGCGCGTTGCTCGCGGAGCTGCCCGAGGACGAGGCGCGCGCGGCCGTCTACCACCATCTCGACGGGATGAGCCACGCCGAGGTCGCCGAGGTGCTCGGCTGCTCGGCCCGCCACGTCGGCGATCTGCTCGCGCGCACGACCGAGCGGCTGCGCCATCACGAGGAGGCATCATGAGCGAAGCGCACGTCTCCGATCTGCGCTGGGACCGGCTGCTCGCCGGCGAGCTCGGCGAGGCCGATCGCGCCCAGGCGCTCGCGCATGCCGACGCGTGTGCGGCGTGTGCGGCGCGGCGCAGCGAGATCGAGGCCGGGTTCAAGGCGTTCGCGAACGTGGCACCGGCGCTGCCGCGTCGCGCACCGAGGCGGCGGATGGTCGCGGCGATCGGCGCGGTCGTCGTCGCGGCCGCAGCGGTGGCGCTGCTCGTGCGCGTGCCGTCGCGGCCGGGCGGCGAGCGAACGAAGGGCGGCGCGGGTCCCCGGCTGATGCTCGCGGCAGGTCCGCGCGACCGGCTCGCGCCCGTGATGTCGGGCGATCGCGTGGCGCCCGGCGACTCCGTGCAGGCCGCGTACACGACGACGCGCGACGGCTTCGGCGCCGTGCTCGCGCGCGACGGCAGCGGTGCGGCGAGCGCGTACGTACCCGCCGAGGGCGATGCGATGGTCGCGCTGCCCGCGGGCACGCTGCGCTCGTTCCCGGGGAGCACGATCCTCGACGAGGTCACGGGCGCGCAGGCGGTCGTGATCGTGTGGTGCGAGGCCTCGCGGCCGATCGGCCCGCTCCTCGGGGAGCTGCGCGCCACGGGCAGCGTGAAGGCGCCCGCGGGCTGCACGATCGAGCGCGTCGAGCTCGAGGTGCGCGGAGGCCCGTGAAGCGAGGTCTCGCGATCGCGGTCGGAGTGCTGCTCGCGGTGGCGAGCGGACGGGCGCACGCCGAGGTCGAGCGATACGCCGTGATCGTCGGCGATGATGCGGGCGCCGCCGACGAGCAGCGCCTGCGCTACGCCGAGGACGATGCGCGCCACGTCGCGGAGCTGCTCGGCGAGGTCGGCGGCGTTCCCGACGAGAATCAGATCGTGCTGCGCGGCAAGTCGGCCGAGCAGATGCGCCGCGCGCTGATCGCGACGAACGAGCGGATCCGCACCGGCCAGCACGCGGGACGCGATGCCGTGCTGATCGTCTACTACTCGGGCCACGGCGATGCAGACGCGCTGCACCTCGGCGACTCGCAGCTCCCGCTGCGCGAGCTCGAGGCGCTCGTGCGAGGCTCCGCGGCGCAGGTGCGGATCCTCGTGATCGATGCGTGTCGCTCCGGCGCGGTCACGCGCGTCAAGGGCGGCCGACCTGCCCCGCCGATCGTGCTCAGCAACACCGAGGAGCTCGACGGCGAGGGCGTGATCGTGCTGACGGCGAGCGCGGCGGGCGAGGACGCGCAGGAGTCCGACGAGCTCGGCGGCTCGTTCTTCACGCACTACCTGCTCTCCGCGCTGCGCGGCGCCGCCGACGACAACGGCGATCAGATCGTCACCGTCGCGGAGGCGTTCCGCTACACGCGTGATCGCACGATCCTCGCGTCGGCGCGCACCCTCAGCGGCGTGCAGCACCCGACGTTCCACTACGACGTGCGCGGCCGCGCCGAGCTTGCGCTCGCGGACCTGACGAGCGATCGCACGCGCGGCCAGCTGACGCTGCCGGCCGGCGCGACCTGGCTCGTCGCGCGCGACGGCGACTCCGAGATCGCCGGCGAGATCGCGTCCGATGCGACGCACCGCACGCTCAGCCTGCGCGCCGGGCGCTACCTCGTGCGAGGACGCACGCGCGACGCCCTGCTCGAGGGCAGCGTCACGGTAGCGACGGGCCGCGACACCGTCGTCGCGACCGCCGATCTGACGAGCACGCGCTACGCACGGCTCGTGCGCAAGGGCCGCGGCGAGATCGTCGACAGCGCGCTCGGCTGGTTCGCCGGCCCCGCGATCGCGAGCGCGATCATCGACGGCGCGACGCCGTGCATGGGCGCTGCGGCGGGCGTGATGTGGGCGACCGAGGACGTGACGTGGTCACCGCGTGCCGTCGGCTGCCGGGGCACGTTCTCGAACGAGACGCTCACCGCGCGCACCTACATGCTCGCGCTCGATCTGCGCGTCGCAAAGGCGTGGGACCTCCCGCACGCCACGATCGATCTCGGCGTCACGGCGGGCGGCGAGGTGTTGCAGGAGCGGTTCACGACGCGTGGCATCGCGCCGACACGCACGTCGCCGGCGGGCCACATCGACGCGGGCGTCGGCGTGCTGTTCCCGATCCACGGTCGCTTCTACGCGGCGAGCGAGCTCGGCGTGCAGACGCACTTCCTGTCGATCGAGGACCAGATGGGCGCGAGCCACGTCGTCGGCCGGTTCGCCGTGCGCGGGATGGTCGCCATCGGCGCCTGGCACTGACCGGACCGGATATGCTCGGCGCATGGGGTTCTCCTTTGCGTCGGTGGTCCTGAGTTACTTCCTCATCGCGGGCGGGACGTTCTTCGCCGCGCTGTTCGCGGGGCGCGTCGGGATCCACAGCGAGTACGTCGGGTACATCGTGCTCGCGCTCGGTGGGTTCCTCGGCGGCATGGTCGCGGCGCGTGCGAGCAAGGGCTCGACGATCATCGAGCCTGCCATCGGCGCCGCGCTGCTGGTCGGCAGCGTCGTCGCGCTCGGCGTTGCCGGGTCGCACTCGGACGCGCACGTCGTGCTGCTGCCCTCGGCGATGAAGGCGATCGCGCTGACGGCGGCGGCCTCGGCGGGCGGCGGCATCGCCGGCGCGTTCGTCACCGAGAAGCTGTTCGCCGACTCCGATCCGGCGCCCGTGTCGTGGGTGCTGTACATCGCGGTCGCGGCGTTCGGCGCGGGCATGATCTGCTCCGCGCTCGGGGCGATGATCGGCAAGGACGCGGGGACGCTGCTGGGCATCGTCGCGATCGGCTGCCTCGTCGTCGGCGTCGCGAGCGGTGCGTCGGCGCGGTCGCGGCCGCTCGCCGCGTCGTTCTTCGGTGGTGCGCTCGGGCTCGGCGGCTTCGGGATGCTGTCGGTCTACGTGTTCCGCGCGATGGTCGCCAACGGCGGCGGCGAGGCCGAGAAGATCCCGCCGGAGCTCTACATCGGCATGGCGGTGATCGCGGTCGGCGGCGGGATCGCGGCGACGATCGGCGCGCTGATCGGCTGGTCGGCGGTCGGCAGCAAGCAGTGACGATGACGCTGCAGGAGGCGCTGACGTCGCGGGACGGCGTGTGGCACGTGCCGGAAGGCTGGCGCCAGGGCCGCGGCGCGTACGGCGGCATCGTCGTCGGCGCGCTGGTCCACGCGATCGAGGAGCGCATCGCCGATCCGGCGCGCGTCGTGCGCTCGGTGACGGCCGAGATTCCCGGCGCCGTGCTGCCCGGCCCCAGCGAGATCCGCGTCGAGATCCTGCGCGCCGGCAACTCGCTGACGACCGCGCGAGCCGCGCTGGTGCAGGACGGCGAGACGCGTGCCCACGCGGTCGCGATCTGCGCCGCCGAGCGGCCGAACATGCCGCGCTGGCTCGAGCTCGAAGCACCGAGCGCGCCGCCGCCCGAGGCGATCCAGCCCGTGCCGCCGGGCACGCCGTTCCCCGAGTTCGCGCAGCACTTCGACTACCGGATCGTCGAGGGCGTCCCCGGCAGCCGCGGCGCCGCCGTCACGCTCGGCTGGATCCGCGCGCGCGACGCGGGCCGGGTGCGCGACGCATCGCTCGTCGCCGCGCTGATCGACGCGTGGTACCCGGCGACGCTGCCGCGCTTCGAAGCGTTCCGCCCGATGGCGACGATCGCGTTCACGCTCGAGTCGCTCGGCGACGTCGCGGACCTCGGCGACGAGGCGCTGCTCTACCGCGGCGTCGTGCCGGTGTGCGGCGACGGCTACTTCACGGAGACGCGCGAGCTGTGGCGCGCGGACGGCCGGCTCGTCGCGCGCAACCATCAGACGTTCGCGATCATCAAGTAGCAGCGAGCCGCGTCGGGTTCACCGAGCGGCCACCGCATCGGCGAGGCGCGGGAACCGCGGCGCAAAACCGAGGTCCTCGCGGATCTGCCGGCCGTCCATCACCGCCTCGAACGCGCGCGCGCGCTCGGGCTCCGAGCCATCGGGCGGCGGCTCGCCGCACGAGGCGAACAGCGTCGCGTAGTCGGGCGCCTCGTCGTCGCACACGTTGTAGATCCGGTGCGGAGGCGCCGGCGCGTCGAGCACGAGCGCCACGGCCTGCGCGATGTCGACGTGGTGACCGATCGACATGCGCTGCGCCGGCGGGAACGTGCGCATCATCGGAACGGCCTCCGCGATGTGCTCATCGCCATCGCCGTAGACGAACGGCAGCCGGAGCACGCGCACGTCGAGACCGTCGATGGCGAGCAGGAAACGCTCGGCCGCGAGCTTGCTCGCCGGATAGGCCGCGATCGGCGCGCACTCGTCGCTCTCGCGGGCGAGGCGGCCACCGTTGGGCCCGTAGACGAGGCCCGTGCTCGTGAAGACGAAGCGACGCACGCGCGCCTCCCGGGCCGCGCGGGCGAGGTTCCGCGTGCCGACGTCGTTGACGGCGTGCGCCTGCTCCGCGGTCGCGCCACGGAAGAACGCCGCGCAGTGCACGACCGCATCGACTCCGCTCACGGCCCTCGCGAGCGAGGCCTCGTCGAGCAGGTCACCCTCGACGAGCTCGATGCCATCTCCGAGCATCTGCGCGGCACGCGCTCGATCGCGCACGAGCGCGCGCACGGCATCCCCACGCGCGGCAAGCCGCCTGGCGAGGCGGGACCCGACTTTTCCTGTAGCTCCGGTCACGAGGACTTTCATGGCCAGAGCGTAGGCAGCCGGAGCGCCCGCGACTTGGAAGAAACGGACCTCCCGCGGGATTGGAGAAATCGGACATTTCACGCGGCGCGAGCACCCGCGCACTGGACGCGCCGCGATTTCGCGCGACACTGCCTCCATGGCCCCGGTCCTCTCGATCGCGCGCTTCGTCGAGGACGTGCGCATCCTCGTGCCGGCGCCCGACGAGACGGTCGCGATCGAGTCGCTGCCGACCGGCCGCACGAGCCTCGTGATCCGCGTGCCCGAGGGCGGCGCTGCCGACGCGCACGTGATCGGACCGCGCACGCGCGCCAAGTTCAAGCGCGCGACCGGCATCGTGCGCGCGGCCACGATCCGCTTCAAGCCCGGCTGGTCGCCCTCGCTGTTCGGCGTCCCCGCGAACGAGCTCACGGATCAGATGATCGCGCTCGACGACCTGTGGGGCGATATCAGCGCCGACCTCGTCGAGGCACAGAGCATCGACGTCCTGCTCGGGCGGCTCTCGCGCGCATTCGCGGCACGGACACCCCGCGAGTCTGCGTCCGCACTGCTCGCGCGGCGCGCCGCCCGCATGTTCGAGGCCACCGAGACGCGCGTCGACGCGGTCGCGCAGCAGCTCGGGGTCACGGCGCGCCACCTGCACCGCGCGTTCATCGACAGCGTCGGCCTCTCGCCGAAGCAGTTCGCGCGCGGGGTCCGGTTGCAGCGCGCGATCCGCGAGGCCGCCCGCTCGCGCGACTGGGGCGTCATCGCGCGCCAGGCCGGCTACTACGATCAGGCGCACCTGATCGCCGAGTTTCGCGACCTCGTCGGGCTGACGCCGCGCGCGTACCTCGCGCGCCTCGCCGACACCTCTCCCGACTGCAAGGTTTCTTCACAGTCTCGATACGCTTCGTAACCGACGCCGGCGACGGCGGCTGTTACACCGGAAGCATGAACAACGAGCTGCTGAGCGAGCAACGCGAACGCATCGTCGAGTCACTCTCCACCGGCTACGCGAACGGCGCGATCGAGGATGACGAGCTCGAGCGCCGGCTCGCGCTCGTGCACGCCGCCCAGACCCCGCGCGAGCTCGACGCACTCGTGACCGATCTCGTGCCGACGCAGCCGACGGCGCTCGTGCCCGCGCAGCGGATGCGGATCGTGTTCGGGTCCGTCGAGCGGATCGGCCCGTGGACCGTGCCTCGGCAGCTGCGCGCGCGCGTCGTGTGCGGCAACCTCGAGCTCGACCTGCGCGACGCGCGGATGGCGCCGGGCGTGACGACGATCGAGGTCGACATCACGATGGGCAACGTCGAGATCGTCGTGCCGGCGGGCTTCGAGGTCGACGTGCAGGCGTCGTCGCTGCTCGGCGCGGTCGAGGAACGAACGGAGCGCGTGTCGGGCACGGCCGCCGGGCTGCTCCGCGTCGTCGGACGCGTGCGCCTCGGGCACCTCGGCGTCAGCGATCGAGCTCCGCGAGGCGCTTTCGCGCGGCGGCGAGCTCGCTACGCAAGCGCAGGATGATCTCGATGCCGGGCCACGAGACCTCGAGCTCGCGCAGCAGCGTGCGCGCGACGAGGACGCGGTCGACATCGACGGTGACGGTGTCGTCGTCGCCGCGCACGATCTCGCCTTCCTCGACGAGCAGCGCGATCAGCTCGTGATCGCCTTCGACGAGCTCGACCAGCTGATGGTAGGTGTAGCGCGTCACAGCGTGATCCCTTCGCGGACGGGTTTGGAGTAGTCGGCGGCGGCGGCCTCGAGCGCGGAGGCGAGCGTCGCGTCCTCGCGGTCGGGCATGCGGACCTCGAGCTCGATGATCATGTCGCCGTGCTGGTCCTTGCGCGTGACGCCCTTCCCTCGCAGGCGCAGCTTGGCGCCGTTCTGCGAGCGCGGCGGGATCTTGACCGTGACCGGGCCCTTGAACGTCGGCACCTCGACGCTCGCGCCGTTGTACGCCTCGGCGAGCGTGACCGGCACCAGGAGATGCAGATCGAGGCCATCGCGACGCACGCGCGGGTGAGGCGCGACCGCGATCTCGATCAGCAGGTCCCCCGGTGGGCCGCCCCTCCCGCCCGGTGCGCCCTTGCCGGCAATGCGGATCGTCGAGCCGTCGTCGGCGCCGGGCGGGATGCGCACGCGCTGCGGACCCGTCGGCAGGTCGAGGCTGATCTCGGTGCCCTCGAGCGCCGCCTTCAGATCGAGCTGCAGGGTCGCGTGCAGGTCGGCGCCGCGCTGCGGTCCGCGTGCGCGACCGAACAGCTCGGAGAAGTCGAAGTGAGAGCGGCCGTCGTCGTCGGTGTCGTCGTCGTGAAAACGCGAGGCGCGCTGCTGCTGGGCCTGCTGCCAGCGCTGGTAGTCGCGCGCCTTCTCGGGATCGAAGCCGCCCTGCAGCGACGCGTCGCCGAACTCGTCGTACGCGGCGCGCTTCTTGGCATCGGAGAGCACGTCGTAGGCGGCCGAGACCTTCTTGAAGCGCTCCTCGGCCGCGCTGTTGCCCGGGTTGACGTCGGGATGGTGCGCGCGCGCGAGCTTGCGATACGCCTTGCGGATCTCGTCGGCGGAGGCCGTCTTGGCGACGCCGAGGATGTCGTACAGAGACTCTGCCATCGCGCCTATCGTACCCGCGGACGGATCGACGTGCAGCGCGTCCGGGACCTGCGACAGCGACACGAGGCGACCGCATCGCAGCCACAAGCGGTGCCAGCAGCGCGTGCGAGGCCATTGGCGCGGGGCGTGCGTTGATGACCGGATGGAACCTCGGGAGCAGCGGGCCGACGGGCGCATCGATCTGACCAACCTGCGCCTCGGCTTCGCGTGCACGCAGCGCTGGGACGACATGGTCGGCGACGACCGCGTGCGCAGCTGCGCGGCCTGCGATCGCCAGGTGTTCAACCTGTCGGAGATGACGCGCGCCGAGGCCGAGGCGCTGCTCGCGACGCGCGGGCTCACGCCATGCGTGCGCTTCTATCGCCGCCCCGACGGCACGGTGATGACGAGCGATTGCCCGAGCGGTGTGCCCAGCGGTCGCCGGCGTCTCGCGGTCGTCGCGAGCTCGCTCGCCGCGGCAGGGTCGGCGCTCGCGGGCGGTTCCGCGCTTGCTGCGCCGGGCGCATCGGCCGATCCCGCGGCCGCGAGTGCGTCGGCCGATCCCGCCGCGAGCGATGGCAGCGACGCCAGCGTCGGATCCGACGACGCGGGCAGCGGCTCCGCGGCGCCCGTGGGGATCACGATCGACCGCACGTACTTCCAGGGCATCCCCGTGCCCGGGCGAACGTTCGAGGCGGTGCTCGGCGGCGAAGAAGTGGGTGCGATCATCGCGTACGAGTCGCGCCCGGCCGTCGAGTGGTCGCTGTGGGGACGCGCCGGCGTCGGCGAGGCGTCGCCGCGGCCGGAGATCGCGGCGCGCCGCGTGACCGTGCCCGCGCCGCAGACGGAGTCGATCATGGAGGCGGCGCTCGGGGCGGAGCTGACGCTCGGTGTCGCGCGTCGCGGAGACCTGCGCGCCGGCGCGTGGGGCGAGCTGCGGACGACGTCGGGGCCGGTCGCCGGTGCCGAGCTCGTGCTCGAGGGGCTGCCCCCGCATCCGTATGACAGCCGGATCGGCGGCACGGGCAGCCTCGTCGTTCGCGCGGGCGGCAACGCGCACGTCGTCACCGGCGCGCTCGGCTTCGGGTACGTCGGATCGTGGCCGCGCGTCGATCCGTGGATCGGGTGGGCGCGGCACGTCGTCGGTGCGCGCCTCGTCGTGTCGGTCACGCGCGCGCTCGACGATCCGCGCGACTGGTCGGCGAGCGTCGGGCTCGAGATCGAGCCGCTCGGGCTCGCGCACGCCGTGGTCGACCTCGTGACGCGGCCGTAGGTGCCTGCCGTGCTCGCGCCGGAGGCGGCGTGCTACTTGTGGCGCGTGACGGACCAGGTCCCGGACTGGACCTGACCGGTCTTGCTGACCTTCGTCTCGAACGTGCCGTTGATCGCGTTGTCGCCGAGCGTGCCGGTGAACGTCGTCTGCACCTCGCAGCTGCACGTCGGATCGGTGTAGGGCGCGATCGTGCCCTTGACCTCGTCCTTCTTGATGTTGACGAACTCGATCTTGAGCGGCGTCGCGCCGTTCATCACGACCTCGCCGTCGGCCGTGTGGCGGCCGAGCTGCAGCGAGAACTTCACGGGGCCGGAGCGACCGCTATCGGTGCCGGTGTAGGTGCCGTCCCAGTCGCCCTGGATGCGCGCGAGGTCGAGGTCCGTGCCGTTGACGGCAACGTCTTGCTGGCCGCCGCCGCACGCGGCAACGAGGAGGAGTGCGAGGAGAAACTTCATGTGCCGCGATTGTAGCGCGGCGCCTGTCGCATCAGTTGTCGAGGACGTCGTCGATCGCGCGGCGCCGGGCTGCGCGCTCGACCGGCTCGCTCGGGAAGCCGATGCGCAAGATCATCTGCGGCGCGCCGATCGTCGGCGCGAGCGCCGCCACGCGTCGTCGCAGCCGCGGGATCTCGAGTACCTGGTTGTCGAACGCGGCGGCGAGGCCGTGCGTGGTCGCGTGGAGCAGGACGGCCTCGAGCGCCTGGCCCGCGGCGAGCCACGAGCCGCAGTCATCGCCGGGCGTGCCGAGCACGACGATCGCGGGCGCCGAGCGGATGCAGGCGTCCTCGAGCATGCCGAACCACTCGCCGAGATGCGGCGAGCCGAGCGTGCGCGAGAACGAGAACATGCGTCCCGAGCCGTACTCCTTCTCGACGAACGGGATGCCGTCGCGCCGCATGCTGCCCGGCGGTACGAGCCACTGCGCGAGCTCGCGGCGGTACGAGGCATCGGCGAACTGCTCGCGATCGGCCTCGTCGACGAGCTGCGCGAGCTCGGCCTTCTCGCGCGGGTGCAGGCGGACCAGCGTCGCACCCTCGTGCGCGGCGGCGGCCGCGAGCTCGTCGATGATCGTCTCGGCGACCGGGCGCGCGAGGAACGTGCGGCGATTCGTGACGCGATGCCCGATCGCCGTCATCTGCGTACGATCCGCGTCGGTGACGAGGTGCGGACCACCGAGGTGCAGCGTGGCGACGTGCGTCGGCAGGTCCTGGCTGTGCAGGTTGGAGACGACGCGGTCGTCGTACCCCATCGCACGAACGGCGACGCGCGCGTTGTACAGCGCGCAGCCGCAGCTCTGCACGAGCTGGCGCGCCTCGGGATCGATCGAGAGCAGCTGCCGGCTCGGATCGGCGAGGAAGTGCAGCGCGTCGTCGATGATCCGGAACCGCCACGGCTGCGTGTTGTGGGAGCTCGGCGCCATGATGGCCGCCGCGACGGCGTTGCGGAGGATCTGGCGTGCGCCCATGGACGCAGCTGCAGCAACGGCTGTGCCCGCGCAAGGCTGCGAATTTGGCGCCGAACGCGCAGGGTCTGCGGCGCACGGTTCGCGTGCGCGCAAGCCTCGCGCGCAATGCGCCGCAATTGACCCGGATCTCCGGCCTCGCGCGCTACGCGCCGCAGTTGACCCGGATCTCCGGCCTCGCGCGCTACGCGCCGCAGTTGACGGGGATCTCCGACGGGATCGTGCAGATCAGGATCTCGAAGTCGAACGTCCCCGTGAACTGCGTGCCGCACCAGTCGTGCACGGGGTCGTGATAGCTCGTGCCCGGCTGCAGGCCGAGGATGATCGGCACGTGGTTGAACTGGTCGACCTTCGTGACGTCGCACTCGGTGTCACCGACGTTGATCCAGTTGACCTGGAACGAGGTCCCCGCGCTGACGTCGATCGCGGCGGGATGTGCGGTCAGCACGCACGTGTTGTGGCAGTCGATGCGGACGTCGAGCACGGCCGGGAACGCATCGACCGGCGGCGTGGCATCCCCGCGCGCGTCCATCGGCACGGCGCCGTCGCCCGAGGCATCGTGACCCGCGGTCGCGTCGCCGCGCGCGTCGTCTCCACCGCCGGCCGCGTCGTGCGTGGATCCGCGCGGATGGCCGCAGGCCGCCGCGACGAGCAGGAGGGGCGCGAGACGCATCACGTCAGGACGAGCCCGCCGCCCGCGCCAGGTCGCATGAAATCGTCCGGCATCTCGACCGCGGTTCGCGCGACGTGGGGGCCATCGATCTCGACCGCGCTTCGCGCAACGTGGGGCCATCGATCTCGACCGCGGTCAGGCGAGCCCGTGGTCCTTCGCGATCTGCTGGTTGCGCGCGTTCGCGCGCTGCAGCGCCGGTCGCGCGGCGAGGCGCTCGAGGTACGCGGTGACCGCCGGAGACGCCTCGAGCATCTTGAACATCGTCATGTAGCGCAGCGTGCCACCCATGATCACGTCCGCGATCGTGAACTGGTCACCGAGCAGGAACGGGCCGGGCGTGACCGCGCCGTCGATCGCGCGCAGCATCGCGTCGAACTCGCCCCACCCCGCCTGGCCCGCACGGAACTCCCACTTGTTCAGCTTGGCCATCGCGCCGGGCTCGATCACCGACGGCGCGAACAGGCTCCAGCGGAAGTAGGCGCCGCGGCGCGGGTCGTCGAGGCGCGGCGCGAGGCGCCCGGGGGCGTAGCGATCGGCGAGGTAGAGCGCGATCGCGGCGGCCTCCGTGACGGTCGCCTCGCCGTCGACGAGCAGCGGCACCTTGCCCATCGGGTTCTTCGCGATGACGTCGCCTTGCTTCTGCGCACCGGCGCGGATGTCGACGTAGACGAGCTCGTAGGGCTCGCCGATCTCCTCGAGCGTCCACAGGACGCCCGCGGCGCGCGAGAACGGGTGGTGATAGAGCGTGATGGCCATGGCGCGAGCCTAGCGGAAGGGCCGTCGAACGCCTACCTCAAGAGCCGCACGGCACGCGGATGCGCGCGCACGACTTCGTCACGCAGCCGTTGTCATAGTCGGAGGTCGTGACGTTCTTCGTGCACGGCGTCGCGCCGCTCGGATGGTCGCCGGCGTCCTTCGCGAGGCAGAAGCCGACCTGCGTGAGCACGCAGTGCTCGTCGCAGCCGAGCACGACGGACTCCGGCGGGATGCCGAACGCGCGCTGCAGGTCGGCCGGCGCGTACTCGCCGGCGTGGAGCGCGTCGTGGTGCACGAGCCGGGTCGCCGCGAGCTCGGCGTCGAAGTAGGCAGCGGGCCCGAGCAGCGTGCAGCTGCCGTGCTTGGACCACTCGTGCGTCGCGAGCGTGCCGTGGACGTACTCGGGCGCGAGCGGCGCGAGGTCCGCGGGCACGGGCACGCCCGGCGCGCACGCCGCGTCCTCGGCTTGCTCGCAGTGCGCGTACGCGCCGCAGTACTGTGGCCACGCGCGCGGGCGGCCGCTCGACTGCTCGTCGGTGAAGTTCGGCCACAGGCCGTGGAGCGCGAGCGCGCACTGATTCGCCGGCTTCATCATCGCGAGCAGGTAGAAGCCGAACGGCTCGCGCGCGGCGCGGCCGGCGTGCTCGCCCGGTTGGGGTGCGGCGCTGCCGGCCTGCTCGCCCGGTTGGGGTGCGGCGCCTCCGGCCTGCTCGCGCGCCTGCGGCGTCGGCGAGGTGGGCGTGGCGGAGTGACAGGCGACGACGAGGGCGAGGAGCGCGAGGCGCATCGCGCGCAGTCTACGTCGGGAACAGGCCGAGCTGGCCCGGCTCGTTGAACCAGCCGTCGATCTCGGTGCCGAGCACGTTCGCGATCGCGCGCGCGATCGGGACGAGCTGGCGGTCGCGATAGTGCTCGTAGTCGAGCGGCGCGGCGGTGCGGGCCGTGAGCGGCTCGGCGCCCGCGCGTGTCATCACGTACTCGACGGCGCCGCCGCGGTCGCTCCAGCCGAGCATGCGCGCGGCGCGGACCTGCGGCGTCTCGGAGCCGTAGTCCTCGGCGGCGCGGCGGAGCACCTTCGTGTAGACGAGCTCGCGATCGAGCTCGCCGCGGACCAGCGCGCGCGCGATGTCCGTGCAGTAGGCACGCAGCGCGGCGAGGTCGGCGTCGGCGAACAAGAGGCGCATCAGCTCGAGCTGGAAGCGGCGCGCGAGCGGCGTGAAGTCGCTGCGCACGGCCTCCATGCCGCGCACCTCGACGTCGGTCGCGTCGCCGGCGTCGAGGCGGAGGCCGGCGTAGCCCTTGCCACGCCCGCGGCCGTCGGACTCGTTGCGCAGGTGCTGGATCAGGAAGCGGCGGTAGATCTTGTCGCAGCGGATCCGCAGGTGCGAGGCGAGCGAGAAGCTCGCGCGGATCTCGTCGGTGATGTGGCGGTTGAGGTCGTCGGCGAGCTGCGCGCCGAGCGCGGAGAGCTCCGCGTGCGCGCCGGTGCGGCCGGCCTGCACGAACACGGAGTCGGTATCGCCGTAGAGCACGTGATGGCCGCGCGCCTCGAACCAGTCGCGCGCGAGCGTCAGGAAGTGCTTGCCGAACGAGGTGATCGCGCCCGCGAGCTCGCTGCGCGCGTAGCGGCAGCCGCTCGAGCCGAGCACGCCGTAGAACGAGTTCTGCAGGATCTTGTAGACGTACGCGGCGGTCTCGTCCCCGGCGGCGAGCGCGGCCTCGCGTTCGCGCGCGTACGCGGTGAGGATCGCGGGCAGGATCGAGTCGCCGCGCTCGAAGCGGGCACCGTTCGGCGCGATCACGTCGTCGGGGCGCGGCGGCCGCGCGAGCGCGCGTTCGTACGCGAGCGGATCGATGTGGAACGTGCGCATCAGCGACGGGTACAGGCTGCGAAAGTCGAACACGAGCACGTCCGCGAACAGGCCGGCCTCCGCCTCGAGCACCGTGCCGCCGGCCGCGCCGTCGACGACCCGCTCCGTGCGCGGCGGCGCGACGACGTGACGGGCGCGCAGCGCGGCCGCGTACACGCGCTCGAACGCGGGGATGCTCGTCCACGCGAGATCGAGCGACACGCCGGTGAGCGCGGCGCGGCGCACGGTCAGCGCGTCGAGGCCGGCCGTGCGCAGGAGCTCGAGCACCTCGGCCGCGGTGTCGGGCGGCGCGGCGTGCACGCGCTCGCCGGAGGCGCGCACGGTGCGCTTCGCATCGACGACGCTGCGGCCCGCGATCTCGATCGCGAGGCGCCCGCTGCGGCGCGTGACCAGCTCGGCCGTACCGGGGACGCGCCCGATGTCGAGCGGCACACCGAGCGCGACGCAGCGCTGCGCGAGCACGGCGAGACCGCGCTCGAGCACGTTCCAGCCGGTGATCACGTCGGGGTCGTGCGCGCGCACGCGCTCGCAGAACCGCGCGAGCAGATCGCGCTCCGACGCGACGCCCGGCGTGTCGCCGACCGCGATCACCTCCGTCGCGCCGTCGACGCACAGCGACACCGCGCCACCCTCGACCTCGAGCGCGAGCCAGCGCAGCGCCGGCACCTCGCTCGCCGGCCGCAGCTCGGGATCGACGACGACGACATCGACGCGCCGCCCCGCCGAGACCGTGCCGCCACGGATCTCGACCGGACCGCGGATGCCGAGCGCGAGCAGCACGTCGGAGGCGCGCGCATCGTCGATGTGGTGGACGTGAATGCCGCGCGCGGCGAGCTGGCGCTCGGTATCGCGTGCGCGCGGCACCGGGAGCCGCGCGAGCGTGCGGCCGTCGAAGCTCGTCCACGGCTCGGCATCGGCGGTGAGCCCCGTCGCGCGCGCCGCCTCGGCCGCGACGAACACCGCCGGCGACGGTGCGCGCATCACGACCGCGAAGCTGCGGCCGTCGACGAGCCGGCCGGTCGCGAAGATCCGGCGGCCGGGCAGCCGCTCGTCCCACGCGGACACGATGAAGCCGAGCACCGGCATCGACCCTACGGCACGGCCATGACACCGCCAAGCGAATCGGGCACTTGCGGCTTTCGTGCGACGGATCCCGCCCGCTCTCTCCTGATCGGCATGAAGCGCCTCGCCGCCCTGCTCCTGCTCGCCGCCTGCCCGGGCGACCCCGCACGACACACGCCCGACGCCAGCCCCGATGCCGTCTCGATCGACGCGCCCGATCCCGGCTGTGCGGTCACCGGCACCGAGATCCATCACGCGGGCGGCGCGATCACGTCCGCCGAGACGTGGGCCGGCAACCGCGTGCACGTCCTCGACGGCGACGTGCTCGTCGAGGCGCCCGTCACGATCGAGCACTGCGCGCGCATCGAGATCACCGCCGGCAAGTCGATCGAGCTGCGGCCCAGCGGCGCGCTGCAGCCGCCCGCCGGCGATACGGCCCCGAGCGGCGTCACGTTCCAGCCGCTGACGACCGCGTGGTCGCGGATCCGGATCAACGGCGGCTCGTTCGCACTGAACGGCGCGACGATCACGGGCGCGGGCCTGCAGGCACCGGCCGCGCTGACGCTCGAGGCAGGCACGCTCGCGTTCCAGGGCCTGACGATCACGGACTCGACGGGCCTCGGGCTCTCGATCACCGGCGGCACGCTCGCGCCGTCGTCGAGCCTCGCGATCACGCGCTCGGGCGCGTCGGCCGTGTCGATCCCGGCCGAGCTGGTCGGCGCGCTGCCCGCCGGCGCGTACACCGGCAACGCGCTCGACGAGATCCTCGTGCCGACGGGCACCACCGTCTCGACCTCGCAGACGTGGCACGACCTCGGCGTGCCATATCACCTGACGGGCGGCGGCTACCTGAAGGTTGCCGGTGCAGGCGCGGTCGCGGTGCTGACGATCGAGCCCGGCACGACGCTCGCGTTCGACAAGGGCGCGGGCGTGATGATCGATCCGACCGCCAGCAAGACCGGCACGGCGAGCGGCGCGCTCCATGCGGTCGGCCTCGGCACGCGGCAGATCACGTTCACCTCGGCCGCCGCGACGCCGGCCTCGGGCGACTGGCAGGGCATCTTCTTCGGCGGCGCGATCGATCCGAGCACGCAGGTAAGCCAGGCGCACATCGCGTACGCGGGCGGCCCGGGCGGCGGCGATCTCGCCTCGTGCCCGACGCCCTACGACGCCCACTTCTCCGACGACGCCGCCATCCGCTTCCTCGACGGCCCGCTGCCCGCCACCTCCTTCGTCACCTACACGACGATCGAGCACAGCGCCAAGAACGGCATCGATCGCGGCTTCGCGCTCGCGCAGACCCAGACGCCCGCCGATGTGCCCGACTTCACCGCGACGAACGCGTTCGTCGACGTGCCGCAGTGCGAGCAGACGCACACGCGCGCGTTCGGCAACACGTGCCCGACGACGCCGCAGTGCAACTAGCAGCGTGCTCCCCGGGGTAAGATGACGCGATGCGGGGTCTCGCGCTGATCGCGGTCGTCGTCGCGTGCGGCGGCGGCAAAGGCAAGTCCGGCGGCGATGCGGCGGGAGGCGGCGACAGCGGGCCCCCCCCGCCTCCGCCCGCACCGACGTGCACGTCGCCGGTGATGCCGGTCGATACGTCGCACCCGGACCACGTCGTCGGCGACGGCACGCCCGCCTCGTGCACCGAGGCCGCGCTCGCGACCGCGCTCGCCGCCGGCGGCACGATCACGTTCTCGTGCGGCTCCGCGCCCGCGACGATCGCGATCACGCAGACGCTCGCCGCGCGCACCGACATGGACACGACGATCGACGGCGGCGGCACGGTCACGCTCGACGGCGGCGACGCCGTGCAGATCCTCTCGTTCGACCATGGCGACTACCGCGTCAACACGACCACGCTCACGCTCCAGCACATCACGTTCGCGCACGGCCACGCGCACGGCACGAAGATGTACGCGCCCGCGCCCGCGCCGTGCTCGCAGGGCTACTACGACGGCTATGCCGGCGCCGTGTACATGAAGGACGGCCAGCTCGTCGTGATCGACGCGACGTTCGAGGCGAACCGGGCCGAGTCGCTCGGACCCGATGTCGGCGGCGGCGCGATCGCGCTGCTCGGCTGCAAGCACGCCGTGATCGTCGGCAGCGTGTTCCACGCGAACCGGGGCGCGAACGGCGGCGCGATCGCGAGCCTCAACTCCGACTTCGATGTCTACAACACCGCGTTCGACGGCAACGTCGCCGAGGGCAACGGCGCGAACGGCGACAACGCGTCGATGTGCTCGGTCCTCGCCGACAACGGCCAGCACCAGACCGGCTCCGGCGGCAACGGCGGCGCGGTCGTGATCGACGGCGGCAGCGACGGCATGCACACGTTCTGCGGCTCGACGTTCACGCACAACACGGGCGGCGCCGATGCGCTCGGCGGCGCGCTGTTCCGCACACCCGATGGTGCGAAGCAGCCGACGCTGATCGATCGCTGCACGTTCGACAGCAACCAGGGCACGAGCGGCGGCGCCGCGTACTTCCACAACAGCGACCTGACGATCACCGCCTCGACGTTCTCCAGCAACACGGCGATGAAGAGCTCCGGCGCGCTGCAGGCCGATGGCACGACGCTCGCACTGACGAACGACACGTTCGCCGGCAACTCCGCGGTCGCCGGCCTCGGCGGCGCGATCGCGCTGTTCGGCGGTGACGGCGCGATCACGTTCACGACGTTCGCCGACAACCACGCCGATGGCGGCGATCCGTACTTCGGCGCCGCGATCGCCGGCAACCCGACGCTCACGCTCACGAGCGACATCTTCGCGAACAACACCGCGAAGAACACGGGCGCCCCGATGCAGTGCCAGGTCAGCGGCACGGGCGACGGCAACCTCCAGTGGCCGCGCACCCACGTCGTCGGCGGCGCCGCCGATGCCCCGTGCACGCCGACCACCACGTTCGCCGATCCGCTGCTCGGCGCGCTGGGCAGCAACGGCGGTCCGACCCCGACGCTCGTCCCCGGCAGCGGCAGCCCGGCCATCGGCGCCGGCGTGAGTTGCCCCACGACCGACCAGCGTGGGATGGCTCGGCCGGCGATGGGGTGCTCCTCGGGTAGCGTCGAGCCTTAGCTCGCGCCGCCCTGGACGCCCGACCTGCCGTGAGGACAGTCGTCCTCGGCACGGCTGACCTCGGCGCGCGCGCGAAGTGCTCGGAACAGGCCGCGCCGTGCGATGGCATGCCGGGTGCTGAATGTCGGCACATGTCGAAGCTGGCCGTCATCGCGCTCCTCGGTCTCTGTGCCCCTGCCCTCGCTCAGTCGAAGGTGCCGGCGAAGAAATCGCCGGCGAAGCCGAACTGCGGCGAAGCGTACGTCGTCGGCAAGAAGGACGCGGGCCCCAAGGGCCTGGCGCCGTCGGCGGTCGAGGACGTGCTGAAGTCCAAGGTCGGCGAGGTCGAGACCTGCTGGCAGAAGCTGCCGGCCGACCAGCGCAAGAAGGACGTCGCGGCCGTGCTGTCGATCGAGATCGACGATGACGGCGAGGTGCAGACGGCGGCGCTCGCGGGCGTGCCCGACGAGACGTCGCGCTGCGTGGCCGTCGCGGCCGTCGCGTGGGAGTTCCCGCGCAGCGACGTCAAGGCGGACGCCGAGACGTTCACGTTCCCGATCGCGCTCAAGGCGAAGTAGTCGCTACTCGCCGCCTTCGGTGTCGAGGTACGGGCGCTCCTCGGTCTCGGTCTTCGTCTGTTCGCGGAGCTGCTCCTCGGTCTCGCGATCCTCGCGACGATCGGGCTTGCGGACTCCGCGCGTGGGCGGTTCTTTGCGTTGCTCCGGCATGACCGGCGGTCGTGCAAGCGAGGTGCCCGCGGTCAGAACGAGCGCGTGCGCGCACGAGAAGCTTTCTTACAGCGGCGTCGTCGCGGGGACGATCGCGAGCTGCACGCGCAGCTCGAAGTGCTCGGTGCCGTGGGCGAACGGCTCGCCGATGAACGCCTCGAAGCCCGGCTGATGATCGGGGACGTAGCCGCTCGTCGGCAGCCACGTGCGATAGAGGAAGTCGAGCGCGCGCATCTCGAGATCGATGCCACCGATCATGTCGAGCTCGACGACCGTCATCGCCGGGAACGTCGTGACGTTGACGCCGGTGGTGTCGGCACCCTCGGCGATCTCCACGCCGATGTCGTAGTGACAGTCCTCGACCGCGACGACCTCCGGGTCTTCCCACATGTAGCCGAGCCACTGGCCGCCCGCGAGGCCGCGCTCGCGCGCCCACGCGACCATGCGCTGGACCGTCGGGACGACCGAGCCGCTCGTGTACGGGTCGTTCGCGCGCGCGTACGCGACACGGCGCGCGGGCAGCGTGCGGATACGCGGCACGAAGTTATCGGGGTTCGCGCCCGCGGGCAGGCCCTCGAGGCGGTGCGGCGCGTCGGGGACGGTCTTCGCGACGAGCTCGTTGCGGCGCACGTTCCGGAACGCCTCGACGTCGAACGCGCTCGGCGGGACGCCGAAGTGCGCGCGGAACGAGCGCGAGAAGTCGGAGCTGCTCGCGAACCCGGTGGCGAGCGCGATGTCGGTGAGGCTCGCGTCGGGGCGCTGCGACATGACCGTCACCGCGCGCTCGATCCGCACGCGCTTGACGAACGCGTGCAGCGTCTCGCCGACGAGCGAGCGAAAGATCCGGTGGAAGTGGAACGGCGAGAACGCCGCGACGCGGGCGATCTCGTCGAGCGGCAGCGGCTCCGCGAGGTTGCGCGTGATGTGGTCGATCGCCCGGTTGATCCGCACGACGTAGTCGTGATTCGCAAGATTTGGCAAGTCGGCCATCGGGCGGTTTCTCTATGGTCGCGGCCATGACGGCGAACCACAAGATGTCCCTCGGAAACTTCTGCCTCAGCCTCGCGGTCAAGGACCTGGCCGCCTCGCAGGCGTTCTACGCCAAGCTCGGCTTCGAGCCGGGGCACGGCGACGGCAAGCGCTGGATCGTGATGCAGAACGGCACGACCTCGATCGGCCTGTTCCAGGGGCTGTTCGACAAGAACATGCTGACGTTCAACCCCGGCTGGGACGCGAAGAAGCAGGCGCTGCCGGAGTTCACCGACGTGCACGCGCTGCTCGGCATGGTGCGCGCGCAGGGCATCGAGCCGACGATGGCCGAAGCCAAGCACTTCATGCTCTCGGATCCGGACGGCAATCCGATCCTCGTCGATCAGCACGTCTAGGCAGCGCGGATGGCGTCGTCGTCGCCCGAGGGCTCGTTCGTGTAGCCGCGCCACATGTCCTGGAACAGCGGCTGGCGTGCGAGCAGCTCGTCGAGCGTGCCCGCGTCGACGACGCGACCCGCGTGCAGCAGCACGATCGTATCGAAGCGCGTCAGCAGGTGCAGGCGATGGATCGCGGAGACGACGCACGCATCGCCGAGCGACGCGAGCACGCCCTCGTAGATCCGCGCCTCCGTGACCGGATCGATACTGCTCGTCGGCTCGTCGAGCAGTACGAGCGACGCGCGCTCCGCGGCGAGCAGCCCGCGCGCGAGGGCGATGCGCTGGCGCTGGCCACCGGAGAGGTTCGCGCCGCGCTCGGAGATCTGGGCCGAGAGGCCGCCCGGCAGCGCCTCGAGCACCGGCTGCAGGCACGCGAGCTCGCAGACGCGCGTGATCGCGGCGTCGTCGCGCGGCACGCCCATCGTGAGGTTCGCGCGGACCTCGGCGTCGAAGATGTCGGGCTCCTGCGGCACGAGCACGGCGAGCGTCGCGAGGTCCTGCAGCGCGGTCGCGTGGCCGTCGATCGAGATCGCGATGCGGTCCGCGGGATAGAGGCCGGCGAGCACGCGCAAGAGCGTCGACTTGCCCGCGCCGCTGCCGCAGACGACCGCGATCCGCTTGCCGCGGCGCAGCTCGAGGTCGACCCCGTCGAGGCCGCGCGCGCCGTTCGGGTGGCGGAGCACGGCGCCCCCGATGCGGATCGTCTGCCACGCGGCGTGCGCCGGATCGGCCTCCGGGAATGGCTTGGGGCTCGCGTCGAGGATCGGATCGGCGCACGCGATGTCGGTCTGGCGCTTGACGAGATCGGTCCAGTTGCCTGCCATCGAGCTGACGACCGAGCCGATCTGCTGCGCGTACTGGTGAACCATCACGGCGGTGCCGACGAGGATCGCGCCGGTGTCGCGCCACGCGAGCCACGCGTACAGCGCGACGAGCCCGACGCGCAGCGCGTTGTTCATCACGTCGACCGCGGCCCACTTGCCCTCGTTGACGACGAAGTCCTTGTGCAGCGGCACGCTGATCTCGAGGTTGCGATCGCGCACGTGCGAGCGCACCGGCGCGGCGAGACCGAGCGTCAGGATCGTCCCGATGTTCGCGACCGCATCGACGACGGTCGACGTGTAGCGCCGCTCCGCCGCGTTCTCCTCGCGGACGAGCCGCATCATCACGCGGTCGAAGCGCAACAGCACGATCGCGACCAGCGTGTACCCCACGAGCGCCGCGCCCCCCGTGATCGTCGACACCGCGACGAGCGCCGCGATCGGCCCGATGATGCTGACGATGTTCTGCAGGTAGATGAACTGGTTCTGCGCGAAGCCGAACAGCGCGTTCGTCGTGTTCTGCAGGCGGACGTCCAGTTGAAGATCTCGCCGTAAAACCGCTGCGAGCCTTGGAGGTCCTTCGTGTTGAGGTCGTGCCAGACGAAGCGGTGCGTGTTCATGGCGGGAGGCTACTCGGGAGCAGGAAGTTATTGAAGTAGCTGCAGAAACTGCGCTCTTGCCCGCGCGGGACGGAACCGTTATCCATGGTGTCCCCATGTCCGAGCCCAAGCGTTCCGACCGTAGCCTCGTGTTGTCCCAGCCTGGCGGCGTGCGGAAGCCCGCGATCGGAAAGGCGAAGCCGATGGCCGCCAAGTGGAAGAAGCAGCTGTTCTCGTGGCAGCGCCGCGAGCAGCGCCCCGTGCCGCCCGTCGCTCGCTAGTCCGGATCGTTCTCCCACATCCGACGGATGAACTCCTCGTCGGAGATCACCTCGGGCTGCGGCACCGGCGTCATCGCCTTGATGAACGCCTTCATGTCGGCCGGCGTCGTCGTCCAGCGACCCTCGACGCGCTTGGCCTGCAGGTCACCGCGCTTGATCGCCGCGTAGAGGCCGGCCGTCGTGTAGCGATAGCGCCCCGCCGCGACCGCGATCGAGATGCGCTGGTTCGTGGGCTTCTTCTTCGCCGTCTTCGTCTTCGCCTTCGCCATCACGCTTCCTCGAAGTCTAGCTGATGCGCATCCTTGGCGATCGCCTCGCTGCAGTCCTCGCGCGACAGCGTGGTCGCGAGCGCGAGCTCGAACACGCCGAGCGCGAACACGATGACCACGCCGATGTCGATCCACTCCGGCAGCGTGTAGGCAGCGCCGTGACCGTAGCGGCCGAGGTAGCCGATCAGCACGTGGCCCGCGAGCCACAGCAGCATCCACCACGAGTTGCGAAGCTTGTCCTGCGCGCCGGTCTTCTCGCGCGCGGCGCCGATCGCGAACAGCGCGAGCCCGACGACCATCGCGACGGCGAGCTTCCACGTGATGTCGAAGCCGCCCCAGTAGATGATCAGGTTCGCCGAGCAGAACGCGAGGCGCAGGATCACGCGCGGCGCCGGCATGCGATAGGTGCGCGGGCGATCCGGATCGAGGCGGTGCAGCGCGGCGAGCGAGATCGGCGCGAAGCCGTACATGATCGCGGTCGCGCTGGTGACGACCGAGACGAGCGCGTTCCACGACTTGAACGGTCCGAACGCGAGGCAGCCGACGACGAACGCGACGCCGATCGAGAACACCGGCACGCCCTTCTTGTTCGTCGACGCGAGCTTCGACGGGATCTCGCGCTCCTCGCCGAGCGCATACGACAGGCGCGCGCTCGTGCCGACGTAGACGATGCCGGTGCCGGCCGGCGAGATGATCGCGTCGATCAGCAGCGCCTTCGCGAGCCAGCCGACGCCGATCGCGAGCGCGAGCGTGTACCAGGCGCCGTACGCCGACGGATCGGTGCCGAGCGGGTTGTGCCAGCCGGTCAGGATGTCCTTCGGCTCGAGGCCGCCGATGAACACGAGCTGGAGCAGCGAGTACAGCACCGCGCCGATCGCCATCGCCGTGATCACGGCGCGAGACAGGTCGCGTTTCGGATCGCGCGCCTCGCCCGCGAGCTGCACCGCCTGCTCGAAGCCCTGCAGGCCGAACACGATGCCGCCGGTCAGCGCCGCGAACACGCCGTGGAAGCCGAACGGCATGAACCCGCCGCCGCGGTGGAAGTTGTGGCTGTCGAAGTGCGTGCCGGCGACGACCGCGCACGCGAGCAGCGGCACCGCCGCCTTCCACACGACGACCGCGATGTTCGACTCCGACAGGAACTTCGCGCCCGCGAGGTTGATCGCGGTGAACGCGATCATCATCAGCACGGCCATCGCGATGCCGAGCCCGTTGAGCAGCCCGTCGGGGGTCAGCATGTCGAAGTGCTCGTGCACCCAGCCGACGCTGTTGATGTACGTCAGCGCGGCGAGCACCTCGATCGACGGGATGAACACCGCCTGCAGCCACGACGCCCAGCCCGCCGTGAAGCCGCAGATCGGCCCGTGGCTGTAGTACGGGAAGCGGCCGGCGCCGCCGGCGACCGGATACGTCGCGCCGAGCTCGGCGTACGTCAGCGCGAGCAGCGACAGCATCGCCGCGGCGAGCATCCACGAGATGATCGAGGCCGGCCCCGCATCCTTCGCGGCGTTGAGCGCGCCGAGCAGCCAGCCCGAGCCGATGATCGAGCCGAGCGACACGAACATCAGCCCGTAGAAGCCGACGGATCGGCGAAGTTTTCCGGCACGCGGCTCGGTCATCAGCCGGCGAACCTATCATCAGTGCCGGCAGGCCGATCTAATTCCGCGTCAGCGATCTGTTACGAGGTATCGTCGACGCATGAAGTCCCTCGTCGAACGCCTCGCGTCTTACGCCGAGTACCACCGCGACAAGCGCAACATCGCGACGCACTTCGTCGGCATCCCGATGATCCTCGTCGGCACGCAGGCCACGCTCGCGAAGATCGGCATCGGGCCGCTCAACCTCGCCGTCGGCGCGACCGCGCTCGCGACGCGCTACTACCGCGAGCTCGATCCGACGTACGGCGCCGCGATGGCCGCCGTGCTCGGCGCGACCGCCGCGATGGGCACGACGATCGCCGCGCTTCCCGCGCCGCTCTGGGCCCCCGCCGCGGCCGGCCTGTTCGTCGGCGGCTGGGCGCTGCAGTTCCTCGGGCACTACTTCGAGGGCCGCAAGCCCGCGTTCCTCGACGACATCAAGGGCCTGCTCGACGGCCCGCTGTTCCTCGTCGCCGAGGTCGCGTTCGCGCTCGGCCTCTCGCCGGAGCTGCGCAAGGAGGTCGAGGACCGCGCCGGCCCGACGCGCTGGGGCAAGCTCGCGCCCGTCGCCGCCTGATGCGCGTAAGCTGCGGCGCGATGAAGCGCCTCGCGATCCTGCTCCTTGCCGCGTGCGGCGGCAGCAAGCCGACCCCGATGACGACGCCGCCCGAGCCCGTCGTCCCCGATGCGGCCGTCGCGGCCGTCGATGCCGCGCCGCCGGATGCCGGCCTCCCCGCCTCCGTCGCGAGCGCACCGGCGTGGGTGTTCCGCTATCACACGCCCCAGCGCTCGGAGACCTGGACGCTGCAGACCGCGGACGGCGCCGCGCTGCTCGTCGTCGAGACGGCGCAGGGCACGACGCGCTACGAGGGCACCGCGCAGGGCGAGGCGATCGCCGTCGCGTCGAAGACCGCCAAGCTCGCGCTCACGTGCAAGCACACGAGGCGCCGGCTCTCGAAGAAGTGCAACGATGCGAAGGCGCCCGAGCTCGACGTGCTCGACTGCTACCACCCCGACTTCCAGACGCCGATGCCGTTCGGGCCGGCGCCGGGCGTCGAGTATGTCGAGGAGCCCGCGTGCAAGGGCTACCGGCTCGCGACCGGCGGCGCCGGCGGCTGAGCGAGCACGGGCGCTACTTCCAGGCGAAGCCGCGCACGTAGCTGCCGAGCACCTCGACGCCGGCCGCATCCTTGACCGCGAGCGACAGGTTGCCGTCCTGCGACGCGATCACCGCCGCGGCCTCGCGCGGCTGGCGCATGCAGAAGATCACGCCCGCCGGGTGGCGCGTGCCCTTGAACGTCGCGAGGTCGTCGGTGTGGACCTCGCCGCTGTACGGGTTCGTGTGGCGGAAGCTGTTGTGCGGCGCATCGCCTTCGATGACCTGCACGCCGAAGCCGCGCACGCGCAGATCGGTGTCGAGCAGCAGCGCGTTGTCGATCGCGGTCAGGCGAGCCACCGACTCCAGCGCCTCGGCATACGCGATCTGCGCCTCGTCGCGGACGAGCGCGCGCCCGCCGAGGTTGCGCGGACGAGCGCCGACGAGCCGCGCGAGCCGCTCGCCGAGAGGCACGTCGCGCAGCACGTTCGCGTAGCGTTCGGCGAGCATCGCCGAGCCGTCGCCGACGCCGTAGTGCACGCGCACGCCGACGGGCGTACCGGTGGCCGACGGCACGATCAGGATCATGCCGCCGTGGCCGTGCGCGAGCGCGAGGTGCGCGAGCCGGCCGATCACGGCCGCGCGCAGCACGCCTTCATCGCCATGCCACGCCTCGAACGTCTGCGCGAGCCGCTCCACGGGCGACGCGACGCGATGCTCCCCGCCGTACATCAGGATCTCGCCGCGCGCGTAGAGCGCCCGCGCGACGCCCGCGTAGTCGATGCGCAGCTGTCCCGGCCCGAGCACGCGCACGGTCAGGGGCTGGTGCACGCCCGCGCCGAACAGCGCCCACGCCATCAGCTCGCCGCGCTCGGGGCGCACCGCGATCGTCGTCGCCTCGCCCGCGAGCGCGGGCGCGAGCTTCGCGAGGTTGCCCGGCGTGACGCGCACCGCGCCGCCGATCGCGACGACCGCCGCACACTCGCGCGGCTCGGGCTGCCACGCGATGCCGAACGAGAGCCGCCTGCCCTCTTCCTCGTAGAGGCTCGCGTAGAACGCGGCCTCGAGCAGCATGTCGAGCTCGGCGTCGCTCGGAAGCGGCACGGCCGGCGTCGCGAATGCGGCCAGGTGCGTCTTGAGCTGCACCGCCAGCTCCCCCAGGGATGCCGTCCGCTCGTGGTTCACCCTCGCAACGTAGCAGACTACTTCGGGTCGAGCGCGAACGATCCGGGCGCGTGCACCGCGACCGCGAGGCCCAGGCTCGGCCCGTACGACACCGGGTTCGTCACGAGGTCCTGCTGCACCTGTGCGAGCACCGACACGTAGCCGAACGTCATCTCGGCCCCCGCGTGCAGGATGAGGTTGACCCCGCTGCGCGTGAGCTCGGAGTCGTAGTCGACCGACGACAGCTCGGTGCCCTTGCGCGCGATGCGCGCGTGCGGCGTGCCGTAGATGCCGGCGAACAGCGTCAGGTTCCCGCGGCGATAGCTCGGGATGACGTGCATCGCCGGCTCGGCGAGCGTGGCGGTGCCGCTGGTCATCTCCTGCATCGGCACGCCCTCGCACCGCGCGACGCACGTGCGGTACTCGACGTACGGCAGCCACCACTCGAGCAGCTCGAACCCGAAGCCGAGCGACAGGCCGGGGACGCCTTCGACCGGCACCGCGCCGCGGAACGCGACGCCGAAGCTCTGCGCGCTTCCGTGATCGACCGGTGCCTGCGTCGGATCGAGCGCGCGATACGACGACGCGAGCGCGTGGTCGTGGATCAGCGCGAGCTGCGCGTAGCGCGCGAGCCGGAACCGCAGCTCGCCGCGCAGCTGCAGTGACGGGACCTCGCTCGCGACCGTCGGGTCATCGCCGAGCCTCGGTGCCCGCGCGTCGACCAGGTTGCTCGCGCCGAACGAGGCCTCTACCGGCCCTCGCATCGGCGAGCCGTTCCACAGCGGCGCGGTCGCGTGAGCGACGCGGACATCGCGCTGGACCCGGTACACGGGTAGCGGCAGACACGCGGCAAGCAGCAGCAGGACCAGGGCGCGCACGCCTGCCCCTACAGCAACGGTCGGTCCACCGGCGCTCGTGCGATTTCGCGGGATTGCGGCTCGCACGATCCGCGGGCGCCCGCCCGACCACGACAGCGCCGTCGCGGCCGATGTACGCAGGAGCAGGCGCGTGCGCGACGCGACGCGACCAGGCCCGCGGGCTAGGCGCGGAACGCGGCGAGCAGCTGCTGTTCCTGCTCGGCGGTCGGCCCGGCGCGCAGCGCGGCCGGGTCCGGCATCTTCGGCGCCGGCTTGCCGGCCGCCTCGGCGTCCGCGATGATCTTCTTCGACGCGGCGGCCCGGCGCTCCAGCTCGCCGGGGAACCAGTCGAGGATCCCGCGCACCGTCTCGCCGATCGACCGGAACTTCAGGCCGGCGGCCTTCGCACGCGCGTTGGACCACAGGTGCATGCCCGCCATCTTGCCGACCGGCGCGGCCCAGATCGGGAACGCATCCTCGCCGCCCATGCCGTGCTGCTCGAGCCAGCTCTGGGGCACCCACACGAGCTTCGCGCTCGCATGCGACTCGCGCACGCACGTCTCGAGCACGTCGCCCCACCGCGCGGGCTTGTCGGGCGCGACGGCGTTGAACGTGCCGGTCGTGCCGGTCTCCGCGAGCGACACGAGCCACTCCGCGAGATCGCGCACGTCGATCCACTGCAGCGGATCGGCGGGCGTGCCGGGCGCGAGCACGTCGCCGCCCTTCGCGACGCGAACCGGCCAGTACGTGAAGCGATCCGTCGGGTCGCCCGGGCCGACGATGTAGCCGGGCCGCACGACCGCGCAGCGATCGCCGAAAGCCTGCTGCGCGGCGCGCTCGCACAGGACCTTCAGGCCGCCGTAGTTCTCGAAGTCCTTGCCCATGTCCTCGGTCTTCGGATCGGCGAGCTCGGCGAGCTTCGTCGTCTCGTCGCCACCGGTCGCCGGGTTCTCCGCGTATGCCGAGATGCTCGAGATGTAGATGTAGCGCCCCGCGTTCTTCGCGAGCAGCTGCGCGGATGCCGCGACGTGGCGCGGGAAGTAGCCCGAGTTGTCGATCACGACGTCCCACTGCTTGCCGGCGAGCTGGTCGAGCCCCTTCGGCGAGCCGGGCTCGTCCTCGGCGGTCTTGTCGGGATCGCGGTTGCCGTAGAGGCGCTCGACCGTCTCGCGCGCCGAGAGCGGCTGGATCTTCTCGCGCCGGCCGCGGTTGAACGTCGTGATCGAGTGGCCGCGCGCGATCGCGGCGTCGATCGTCTTGGGGCCGAGGAAGCCGGTGCCGCCGAGGATCAGGATCCGCTTCTTCGCGGGGGGCGGAGACGGTGGCGGCGGCGATGCAGGCGCGGGCTTGCCGCTGGCACCGCACGCCGAGAGCAGGAGCAGCGCGCCGCGCAGCACATCTCGACGGTCGATCGTCATCGCACAGCAGCGTACGTGCGCCCTCACGCGAACGAAAGACGTCGCAGGTGTCGCACGCTGGTACGGTGCTAAGCTCGGGTCGCGTGGGGACGCCAGAGCTGCAGAGTCGCCGGCTGCAGGCGCTCGCCGAGTCCGGTCACATGTTCGCCGAGGCGAGCACGGATCTGCCGCGCCTGTTGAACCTCGTCGCGCAGCGGTTCTCCGAGCTCGTCGGCGAGGCCGCGAACATCCGCCTGATCGACGGCGACCAGCTCGTCCCCGTCGCGACGTACCACCCCGATCCGACGATCGACGAGCTGCTGCGCCAGGTCCACGACGCGACGCCGCTGCGCGTCGGGCAAGGCATCTCGGGGCGCGTCCTCGAGACCGGCGAGCCGTACTTCGAGCCCGAGCTCGACCTCGCTTCGTTCACGAAGAGCGTCGCACCCGCGTTCGTGCCGGTATTCGAGCGCATCGGCATCGCGGGCATGATCGTCGTGCGGCTGCGCGCGCGCGGCGAGAACCTCGGGTACCTGTCGCTGTTCCGCACGGGCCAGGCTCGCCCGCCGTACACGCGCGACGACCTGACGCTCGTGCAGGACCTCGCCGACCGCGCCGCGCTCGCGATCGACAACAGCCGCATCCTCGCGACCCTCGAGCAGCGCGTCGCCGACCGCACGCACGCGCTCGAGCAGACGAACCGCGAGCTCGAGGCGTTCGCGTTCTCGGTCTCGCACGACCTGCGCTCTCCGCTACGCTCGATCGATCAGTTCTCGCGCATGCTCGAGGAGGACTACGGCGCCAAGCTCGACGACAACGCGCGCCGCATGCTCGCCGTCGTGCGCAAGAACGCGCGCCACATGACCCAGCTCGTCCAGGATCTGCTGCGCCTGTCGCGGCTCGGGCATCGCGCGATCCGGCCCATCGTCGAGATCGACATGCGCGAGGTCGTCGAGACCGTCGTCGAGGCGGTGCGCGCCACGCGCCCCGAGCTCGAGATCGAGCTCAAGCTCGGCGAGCTCCCGCGCGCGCTCGGCAACGTCGAGCTGCTGCGCCAGGTCTGGTTGAACCTGATCGACAACGCGGTGAAGTACTCCGGCAAGAAGCCGCGCGCGGTCGTCGAGGTCGCGGGCGCACGGGAGGGCGACGAGCTGCGCTACACCGTCACCGACCACGGCGCCGGCTTCGATCCGACGCAGGCCGACAAGCTGTTCGGCGTGTTCCAGCGCCTGCACTCCGATGCGGAGTTCGAGGGCACCGGCGTCGGGCTCGCGCTCGTGCAGCGCATCGTCACGCGCCATGGCGGGCGCGTGTGGGCCGATGGCCGCCCCGGCGCCGGCGCGACTTTCGGCTTCGGCCTGCCCGAGCGCGGCCCGGCACGGTAAGAGGCACCCGTGGTCATCCGCGAGCTGGACAAGAAGCGCGACCGGCGCGGCGTCGAGGCGATCGAGACGGCGTTCGAGACCGACGTGATCTTCGACGTCGTCGCGGGTGCGCGCTCGATCGAGCTCGTCGAGAAGCGCCTGCCCGAGCCGATGACGAAGCGCTACTCGATCGGCGAGATCTTCGCCGGCTGGGCGCGCTGGGATCACGGCTGGGTCGCCGACGAGGACGGCGTGCGCGGCTTCGCGTGCGTCGAGCACGAGCCGTGGCACCAGCGGCTGAACCTGTGGTTCCTGTACATCGCGCCCGCGTGGCGGCGCCGCGGCGTCGGG
The DNA here is from genome assembly GCA_964446175.1 of uncultured Kofleriaceae bacterium. Lineage (GTDB taxonomy): Bacteria > Myxococcota_A > Polyangia > Haliangiales > Haliangiaceae > JABFXX01. The sequence goes on along the minus strand of CAYUNM010000002.1, from coordinate 287,053 downwards.
CGCGCGCTGCTCGAGCGCGTCGAGGCGCACGGCCGCGAGGTCGGCGCGACGCACGTGTGGCTCGAGACGAGCAACGTCAACGTCCCCGGCGTGCGCGCGTACAACCGGCTCGGCTACACGCTGTGCGGCGCCGATACGCGCTACTACGGCGCGTACATGCCGGGCGAGACCGCGCTGTATCTCGCGAAGAGCCTGTAACCCTGGCCGCGCCGGATGGTCTGAACCGGACCGCGAGATCAGTCGAGCTCGATCAGCTCGGCGAGCGTGGGCTCGGGCTTGGGCGCCGGCTCGTCGAGCTGCTCCGGCCACGCGGCGAGGCGCTGCGCGAACGGCGCGGCCGTGATGCGCGCGGGCTCGGCGGCGAGCACCTCGAGGTCGCGGCGCGCCGCGCTCCACCGCTTGCGCTCGGCGTCGGCGAGCTGGGTATCGCGGGCGCGCGCATCGGCGTCGGCGATCGCGGCCGTCGCGAGCGCGCGGACGACCACGAGCAGCGGCTGGCGCGTGGCATCGCGTAGCGCGAGCGAGGCGCGCGCGGCGTCGGTGACGAGCGCAGCGGTGGCGTCGGGATCGCGCGAACCGCCGCGGTCCGCGACGTCGCGGGCGCGCGCGGCGAGCAGCTCGAGGTTGCCCGCGTAGCTGACGACGGTCTGCACGAACACGCGGCGCGTCGGTGCGGCGATCGACGCATCGCCCGCGAGCGCGTGCTCGAGCCGGATGCGCATCGCGCGGGTCGCGAGCTCGTCGATCGCGGCGAGCGCCGAGACGAGCGCCGCATCGCGGGCTTCGAGCGCGGCGAGCGATGCCGGCGCCGGCAGCTCGGCCTCGACGGCCGCCGCGAACGACGCGGGCTCGAACGCATCGAGCGCCGCGAGCGACTGGAGCTGATCGAGGAGGTGCTTCGCGAACAGAGCCCTATCGTCGCACGCTGCGCCGTTAACGACCGACGAACGCGTACATCGAGTTCGAGCTGAACGTCAGCTTCACCGGCGCGCCCATGACGAGGCGAAAGCAGGTGAAGCCGAGGCTCTCGATCGCTGGATCGCGCGGCGGCTTCGGGCCGCGGAGCGGCTGCGTGATGCGCGGGTGGCGCGTCCGGACGAAGTTGCGAGTCATGGGCCTGGCTAGAGCAAGCGCGGGGCCACCGCGTAAGTCGTCGCAATCACGCCGCCGAGGCATCCGCCGTTGCCAGATCGACATGCCGCGATCCCGACACGGGTGTCAGGGAGGCTAGCGATCGGTCAGGTCTCGAGGAACGCGACGATCTCGTCGATCTCGGTGTCGGTCAGGCGCGGCGCCTCGCCATGCCGTGCGCGTCACGCGGGGGCTCGCGGTGCAAACAGCCGATCGCAACGCAACCCGCTGTCCGCGATCGAGCACGCTCAAGGCCGCGAAATCGCGTCGTGCGCGCTGGCCCCGCGGTTGCTGATGCACACCGCTCGTGAGACTCGCCATCCTCCTCGTCCTCGCGGGCTGCGCGACCGATCCCGCGCTCGACACCGATCAACAGGCCGCGACGACCGCGTTCGCGAACGACAAGGCCGCGTTCGACTTCTTCGTCGCGAAGGGCCTGACGCCCGCGCAGTCCGCCGGGATCGTCGGTAACCTCGATCAGGAGTCCGGCGTTGATCCGGCGTCGGTGCAGTACGGCGGCGGCCCCGGCCGCGGCATCGCGCAGTGGTCGGTCGGCGGCCGCTGGGACACGTCGGCCGGCGACAACGTGACGGCGTACGCCGCGCAGCAGGGGATGTCGCGCACGTCGCTGAACCTCCAGCTCGAGTTCATCTGGTTCGAGCTCACGCACATCGGCTACGGCTACGCCGACCTGCGCGCGGCGACGAACGTCACCGACGCGACGCTCGCGTTCATGGACAAGTACGAGATCTGCGGCACGTGCGCGTCCGCGCAGCGCATCGCGTACGCGAAGGACGTGCTCGCCGCGTACGGCAACGATGCCGTCTACTCGGCGACCTACGTCAGCCAGTCGTGGCCGCTCGCGACGATGGCGCTGACGATCCACTGTGGCGAGAGCGTGCCCGCGCAGATCGTGCTGAAGAACTCGGGCACGAAGACGTGGGACGGCAACACCAAGCTCGGCACGACCGAGCCGCGCGACCGTGACAGCATGTTCGCGGGTGCCGACTGGCCCGCGCCGAACCGCGCCGCCGCGATCGCGGGCACGGTGGCGCCCGGCGCGAACGGCACGTTCAGCTTCAGCTTCACCGCGCCGAGCGGCGACGCCTGCGCGCCCGGCACGTACCACGAGCACTTCGGCCTCGTGCAGGAGTCGACGACGTGGTTCGCGGACTCGGGCGGCGGCCCGCCTGACGATCAGATCGAGGCGCAGCTCGTCGTCGTGCCGGCGGACCCGGGCACCGGCTCGGGCTCGGACTACACCGGCGGCGGGAGCGCGGGCGACGGCGGTGGCGGCGACGGCGGCGCGCAGATGGCGGCCGGCTGCTCGGCCGGCGGCGGCAGCGCGAGCTGGCTCGTGCTGGTCGGCCTCGGCCTCGTGCGGCGCCGCCGGCAACGCCGCTAGACTGCCCGGTGGGTGCAGGACGACGACACGCTCGCATCGGGCGAGCCGAAGCCGGCGAGCGTGGACGCCCGGCGAGCCCTCGCTCTGGTGATACGCTGCCGGTATGTGGGCGCGCGTTCACAAGCTCGATCGCGTCAAGCCGCTGCCCGGCGGCGGCGCCATCGTGCTCGTCGAGGACGAGCGCAGCCAGTCGCAGATGCAGCGCGTGCCGAGCCTGTCGACGCTCGTCGCGATCGCGCGTGTACTCTCGGCGCGTCGCGCGCTCGACGCGAAGTACGGCGGCAAGGGCGAGGTCCGCTACGCGACGAGCACGCTCGTGCCGAGCTTCCTCTCCGATGCGATCACGCGCGCCGGTGCCTCGATCGCAGAGCGCGACGGCGAGAAGATCAAGGTGCCCGCCTCCCCCGCTGGCGTCGCGGCCGTGATCGACGTCGCGTTCTCGGATCTCGCGCATCACGTCCGCGATGCGGTCGGCAACGTCGACCTCGCGCAGGCGCTGCAGGCCGTCGAGCAGCGTCGCCGCAAGGCGCCGCTCGACAAGGACAAGCAGCCGGAGCTGTACTGGCCGGCCGTGCTCGAGCTCGCGGCGCTCGCCGGCGAGCTGTCGCGCAAGCGCGGCGGCCGCTGGGTCGACACGCGCGACCTGCCGCTGCCGTTCGCGCTGAAGTTCCCCGACGGCGCGACCGCGCATCCGACGACCGTCGCGCAGACGATCGTCGACGGCAGCTCCGCCGACTCGCTGGTGAGCTAGGCCGACTCGCCGAGCTCGGCCTCGATCGCGGCCTCGCCCTCGCGGAACGACGGATACTTCAGCGTCACGCCGAGCTCCGCCTTCATCTTCGCGTTGCGGATCTTGCGATTGCGGTGCGGCGCGCGCGCCACGCCGGTCTCGATGATCGGCCGCGACGGCGGCATCGGCAGCCCGAGCCGCGCCGACAGCCAGCGCGCGTACTCGCCCTGCGTCGTCGGCTCGTCGTCGCCGACGAGGTAGATCGACTGCGACGGCGCGCGCTCGTCGGCCGCGAGCACGACGTTGACGACGTCATCGACGTGGATGCGCGACGTCGCGTGCTGGCCGTCGTCGAGGATCTTGTAGGTGCCCTTGCGCATGCGCTCGCGCACGCCGCGCCCCGGGCCGTACACGGGCGCGAGGCGCAGCCGCACGAGGCGCAGCCGCTCGAACGTCGAGGCCGCGATCTCGGCCTCGTCGCTGACGATGTTCTCCATCGCGTGGTCGGGACGCGTCGGCGTGTCCTCGTCGATCCACGTGTCGTCGTCGGGCTCGTCGCCGTACAGGCCGCACGAGCTGAAGTAGATGAAGCGATCGACGCCCGCGCCGTACGCGGCCTGCAGCGCGGCGCGCATCGCGAACCGCGGCGGCAGCGAGGTCACCGGCGGGATCGAGTACACGACCGTCGCGCCGTGCATGCTGCCGAGCGCGGTCGTGAAGTGCTTCGGGTTGCTCGCGTCGAGAAACTTCACTTCGGCGCCGTCGCCGGCGAGCGGTTGCAGGCGGCCGGTCGACCGCGACGCGACGCGCACGCGACGGCCCTGCGCGAGCGCCGCGCGAGCGAGGCGCGTGCCGACGTAGCCGCACCCGAGGATGACGAGGGGAGTCACCCGCCGATCCTACTGCACTGCGCACACCGCGGGTGTCACGCCGGCTGCAGCACGCCGAGCGAGGCGCCGAAGGGGTCGACGACGACGCCGATCCGGCCGACGCCGGGCACGTCCATGCCGGCGACCTTGACGTCGCTGCCGAGCTGCTTCGCCTTCGCGATCGTACGGTCCGCATCGGCGACGTGCACGTACGGCATCCAGTGCTGCGGGATGCCGGGCATCGGCGACTTCGTGATGCCGCCGCGGCGCTTCCCGAAGCTCTCGAGCACGTGATACGTGCCCGCGGGGCCCATGTCGGACGGGTTGTCGCGCAGGTTGCCGATCGCCTCGTAGAACGCGACCGACTTCTCCGGGGAGTCGGTGTACAGCTCGTTCCAGCAGAACGTGCCCGGCACGCCGCGGTACTCGGCGGCCTCGGCCTTCGCCGGCTGCCACAGCGCGAACGCGGCACCGAACGGATCGGCGGCGACGGCCCACGTCCCGACCTCGCCCATCGGCGACGGCGTCTTCAGCTGCTTGCCGCCCGCGGCCGTGATCTTCGCGAGCGTCGCGGCCGCGCTCTCGACCTGGATGTAGGCGAGCCAGTGCGCGTGTGACGGAGCGCCCGGCGGCGTCGACCGATACGCGCCGATCGCGTGCTCGCCGGCCGTGATCATCGTGACGTCGCCCATCGGTTTCGTCGTCCAGTTGAAGAGCTCGCCAAAGAAGCCCTGCGCTCTCGCGGTGTCCTTGGACACGTAGTCGAACCAGCAGAATCGATCGCTCGGGAAGGTCATCGTGGTCTCCTTTGCCCTGTGGTCGAACGAAGCGGCCGCGGATCGACAGCGCGCGGTCGAAATCGCGTAACCGGTCGAAACGGCAATCATCTGCCGCGAGCGTGAAATGTCACCCGCGCTCCCGGGCGCGGACATCGGTCTGACACACGCATCTCGCATGGTGGGTTCAAAGGAGGACCCCGATGAGGACGTTCGAGATCCGCAACCTGCGCTCGGAGGACTTCGCCGCGCTCGCGTCGCTCGAGAATGACGTGTTTGGTGCGATGGGCGAGGCGGTCCTGTGCCCGCACTACCTGCGGCTGTGCACCGAGATCTTCCACGCCTCCTGCTACATCGCGCTCGACCGAGACAAGCCGGTCGGCTACCTGCTCGCGTTCATCCGTGGCGGCGACGTGTACGGCACGACGCTCGCGGTGATCCCCGAGTACCAGCGCACGCGCGCGGTCGTGCAGCTGATCGGCGCGTTCGTGCGCAACGTGATCGACCGCGTCGACACCTGCTGGTTCACGGTCAAGGAGGACAACGCGCCGGCGCGCGCGCTCCACGCGATGCTCGGTGCGACCGAGGTCGAGCGCCGCCAGGACTTCTACGGCCCCGGCGACGAGCGCATCGTCGCGAAGATCGATCGCGCGACGTTCGAGCGGCTGCGCGCGAAGTACGAGCGGCTCGGCTTCGTGCCCCCGCGTGCGACGGCGGAGGCGGCGTGAGCACGCTGCGCTCGCCCGCGCGCGTCGCGCGGTTCCTCGCGTGCACGCTCGACGCGATCGGCCGGGCCCGCCTCGCCGCCGACAAGACGCACGCGGCGCGAGCGAAGCGCCTGCACGCGGCGTGTGCCGAGATCGTCACGATTCATGACCTCCAGCTCTCGGTGCGAGGGCGATTTCCGACCGGACCGGCGGTGATCGTCGCGAACCACGTGAGCTATCTCGATGCGATCGCGATCGCGGCTGCAGTGCCGTGCGCGCCGATCGCGAAGAGCGAGGTCGCCTCTTGGCCGATCATCGGGACGGCCGCGAGCCAGCTCGGCGTGATCTTCGTGCAACGTGACTCCGCCGCGAGCCGCGTGCGCGCGCTGATGAAGGCACGCGAGGCGCTGGCCGCGGGCGTCCCGGTGATGAACTTCCCCGAGGGCACGACGACCGACGGGTCGCAGCTGCTCGAGTTCCGCCGCGGCATCTTCGGGCTCGCGCGCGCACTCGGCGTGCCCGTGATCCCGGTCGCGGTCCGCTGCGCGGAGGCACTGACGTGGTACGGCAACGCGCCGTTCGTCCCTCACTACATCCGGGCAACGAAGCTCGCCGCGCCCGCGATGCGTCTCGAGATCGGCGAGTCGATCGATCCCACGCGCCTCGCGACGGCCGACGAGGTCACCGCGCTGGCCCATCACCGGATCGCGCGCATGCTGCGCGATCAGCTGGAGCCCCATGCCGCAATCATCCGCCTCCGAGTACCTGCGCCACGGCCAGACGCCGTTCTTCCGCCTGCCGGCGGTCACGTGGCCGCGCCCTGACGAGCCGTGCGATGCGATCGTCCTCGGGGTGCCGCACGACGGCGGCACGACCTACCAGCCCGGCGCACGCTTCGCGCCGTATCACGTGCGCCGCACGAGCGCGCTCGTCCAGAGCTATCATCCCGTGCACCGCGTCGACGTGTTCTCGCTGCGCGCGGTCGACGCCGGTAACGTGCTGTTCCCGCCGTTCGACCGGGCGGCGATGCGCAGCGCGGTGACCGAGATGATCGGCGACGCCTACGCGGCGCGCATGATCCCGTTCGTCGTCGGCGGCGACCACTCGATCACGGCGCCGATCCTCGCGGCCGTCGCCTCCGCGCACGGCCCGCTCGCGGTGCTGCACGTCGACGCGCACCTCGATACCAGCGGCCCCGAGACGTGGGGCGACGACCACCACCACGGCACGCCGATCCGCCACGCGCTGCAGAGCGGACACATCGCGACGCTCGCCGCGATCGGCATCCGCGGCCCGTGGGGCACCGCGGGCACGCGGCGGCCTCGCACCGCGCGTGGCTGACTACGCCGTGAGCTCGGGCTTCGGCCGCACCTCGACGTGCGGCTCGATGTGCACGCGCGAGTCGGGGCTGCGCGTCCAGTGGACGGCGGTCAGCACGAGCTCGGGCAGATCGTGCCCCCAGATGCCGTAGAGGCCGTCGGTGCGGTTGCGGCCGAGGCGAGCGCGCTCGTCGGGCGGCAGCGGCTTCGTCGTCGCGGTCGCTTCCTCGATGTCGTAGACGTTCTCGTACTGCTCGCAGATCGTCTGGACGAGCGTGGCGCGCGTGAAGCCCGCCTCGATCGGCGCGGTGACGGCGAGGCTGACCGGCTTCGTCAGCGGGAACTTGATCACGAGCGTCGCGTACTCGTGCGGGATCACGATCTCGTCCTTGCGGTCGAGGTTCGCGATCGCGGTGCCGGGATCGTCGAGCCGGATCGCGGGGAACGGAATCCGCGCCGACAGCTCGGGCACCAGCGTCGGGCTGACCGGCACGTGCGAGGTCCACCACCAGATGGCGGCGAGGCCGAGGATCAGGAGCACGAGATAGGTCACGCCCCGAGGTTAGCCGAGGCACCGCCGTTGCAAAAGCAAACTGCAGGAGGTGTTCTGATGTCCGACGATACGAACAAGCGCGGATCGCAGGATCGCAGCCGAATCGCCCTCGGGGAGGACTACGAGGTGCGCTACTGGACCCAGAAGCTCGGCGTCTCGCGCGAGCAGCTCGAGGAAGCCGTCCGCGCCGTCGGCAACAGCGCCGAGAAGGTCGAAGAGCATCTCGGCAAGGGATCGAAACGCTAGTACAGCACGCCGACCGTCGCGGTCAGGCCGTAGTTCATTTCGGTCGCGGACGTCACACCGCGCGTCGCCGCACCGGACTGCGCCTTGGCCGCGAACGAGAAGCTCTCGTAGTTGAAGTCGCCGCGCAGCTGCAGCGCGACGTGCTCCGCGACGAGGATCTGCAGGCCGGCCATCACGTCGGCGGCGAGGATCGTCGCCGCGCCGTAGCTGGTCGCCTTCGTGATCGGGCCGCCGTCGAGCATGAGCGGCACGTCCGCGCCGACGACGATGCCGACTTTCGGGGCGGCGGGAAAGCGCGCGACGACGCCGGGAGCGATCGCCCGATAATCGATATCGGGCGTGTCGAGCTGCGTCGGCATCATCAGCTTGCTGCGATCGGCGATGTACGTGCGGCGCCAGTACGCCGCGCCGAACGCGATCGAGGCCTGCCCCGTCGCGATCCGGTAGCGCACGCCGAGCTGGTAGTGCTCCTGCTTGATCGGCGCCGTGACGCCCGCGCCCGGCACCGCGATGCCCAGGCCCATCGCGTAGCCGAAGTCGCCGTAGATGCCGATGCCCGCGCCCCGCGTCTTCGGCGCGAACGACGCCGGATACAGCTCGCCTTCGACCGCCGCCGATGCGGCCGCCGTGCCGACGCCGGGCGGCTTCATCGTGCCCGCGCCGGCCCAGGTCAGCGTGTGTCGCGTGAAGTTACCGCCCGCATCGACCCACGCCGCGGCCTGCGTGATCGGGTTCGGCGGCGGGACGTCGTCCTCGTCGTCGCCGCGATGATGCTTGCGCTTGCGCGGACGGTCGTCGTCGTTGTCGCTGTGCTTGCGCACGTCCGCCTCCGCGGTGCGCTTCTTCGGCTTGTCCTCGTCGCGCTTCCTGGGGCGGTCGTCGGCGTCGGCGTGCTTCTTCGGCTTGTCGTCGTCGTCGTGCTTCTTCGGCTTGTCGTCGTCCGCGGCCTTGTCGGCGAACGGCCGCTTGGGCGCGTCGTCATCATCGTCCGCGTCGTCATCGTTGCCGCCGCCGGCCGCCGCGTCGAGCTTCTTGCCGAGCGCGCTCGACAGTTGCTTGCGAAGCGTCTTCGTGGACTTGTAGTCGAGCTCGACCATCTCCTTCTGCTTGCCCTTGCCCGACAGTGTCAGCGCGAGGTGCTTCTTGCTTCCGTCCCTGGTGACGGTGCCGTGGATGATGACGTCGACCTCGAGGTTCGAGCGCAGCTTCTTCAGATCCTTCGTCTTGAAGCCCGTGATCGAGAGGTTATCCATTGCCTTCGCGGTGCGCTCGGGCCCCGTGACCTTCGCGTGATCGCCCGCGGCGTCCGCGACGAGCTTGGTCACCTTCTGGTCCTCATCGCCTTCGAGCGGGGCGATCGCGGCCTTCGGTTTCGCCAGCGCCGGCGCGGCCACGAGCATGGCGACAACGAGCAAGAACCACCGCACGATCCCAGGATACCAGGCGGGTCAGCAAAACCGCCACACCGGCGCTGACACGACGTGGCAAGGCCGCGCGCTCGAAACAGAGGAGTGACTGCATGTTGTGCGCCCGCGGGGCACATGCGTTGCACCGTGAGCGCCGCGTGGCCTTGTTCTCCCCGACCGCGAGCGCTGTCTACCGCGCGGGTGTGATCGGCCTTGCAGTCCTTGCAGTCGTCGCGATCTGCGCGCCGATGATCTACATCCGCACCGGCTACGCGAGCGGGCAAGATGACCCGCTCGAGCAGCCGGTCGAGTTCGATCACCGGCATCACGTCCGCGACAACGGCATCGACTGCGTCTACTGCCACACGACGGTCGAGACCGACGCGTTTGCCGGCATCCCGTCGACCGAGCGCTGCATGGGCTGTCACGCGCAGGTCTGGCCAGATAGCCCCGAGACCGCGCCGCTGCGCGCGAGCTGGGAGAAGCACGAGCCGATCCGCTGGAAGCGCATCAACGCGCTGCCGGACTACGTCTACTTCCATCACGGCGTGCACGTGCAGGCCGGCATCGAGTGCGCGCGCTGCCACGGCGAGGTCCGCGACATGCCGCGCGTCCTCCGCAAGCACGACCTCTCGATGCGCTTCTGCATGGACTGTCACCGCAGCGTGCAGAACAGCCGCGCGATCACCCACCTCACCACCTGCACGACGTGTCACCGATGAAGCGCGAGCTCCACCCCTTGTTGCCACGCGTCGAGGTCACTCGGCGCGATGCGCTCAAGCTGCTCGCGACCGGCATCGCCGCGCTCGAGGCCGGCTGCTTCGAGAAGCCCGGCGACAAGGAGATCGTACCGTACGTGAACGAGCCGCCCGAGCTGCGCGCCGGCACGCCCGTCCGCTACAGCGGCGCGCTCACGCTCGACGGTTACGGCGTCGGCGTCCTCGTCGACACGCACGACGGCCGCCCGACGAAGCTCGACGGCAACCCGGCCCACCCCGCGTCGCTCGGCGGCTCGCTGCCGTGGATGCAGGCGCGCATCCTCGATCTGTACGATCCGCAGCGCTCGCGCACCGCGATGCAGCGCGGCGTGCCGACGAGCTGGTCCCTGCTCGCGAAGCAGCTGCGCGAGCTCCCGCACGGCCCGGTGTGGCTCGTCATGCCGCCGCAATCGTCGCCGACGGTCGCGGCGCTGCTCGAGCGGGTCGCCGCGCGCCACGACCTGCGCGTCATCCATCACGCGCCGCTCGCGCGCACGAACGTGTATCGCGGCCACGAGCTCGTCTACGGCCGGCCGCTCGAGCACCAGGTCGACCTCGCGGCCGATGTCGTCGTCGCGCTCGATGCCGATCCGTTCGCGCGCGGCCCGATGGCGGCGGCGTGGGCTCGCACGGCGGCCGCGCGGCGCGCACCGGGCGCGCGGATGAGCCGGCTCTGGGTCGCGGAGCCGATGCAGACGCCGACCGGCACGCTCGCCGACGAGCGACTGCCCGTGCCCGCCGGCGACGTCGCGGCCGTCGCGACGATCGTCGCCGCGACCGTTGGCGTGGCGCTGCCCGATGGGCTCGTCCGCGTCGCGCGCGAGCGGCTCGGGCCCGCGGCACGCTGGGCGGACCGCCTCGCGGCGGATCTGCGGCAGGCAGCCGGCGCGAACCAAGCTCCCCATGCGCGCGTCGCCATCGTCGTCGGCGAACGCCAGCCGCCCGCGGTCCACGCGCTCGCGCGCCTGATCGATCACGCGCTCGGCGCGGCGCCGACGATGACGGTGCCCGCGCTGCTCGAGCCGGTGCCGCGCCACGTGCTCTCCGAGCTCGCCGGCGAGCCGCGCACCGGCACCGTGATCGTCCTCGACTGCGACCCGATCTACACCGCGCCGCACGACGCGATCGCTCCCGCGCTCGGCCGCGCGGATCTGTCCGTGCACGTCGGCGCGTATCGCGATGCGACCGCCGAGGCGTGCAGCGCGCACGTGCCGCTCGCGCACGAGCTCGAGACGTGGACCGACACGCGCGCCTACGACGGCACGCTCTCGATCGGCCAGCCGACGCTGCGCCCGCGCTTCGACGTCGCGAGCGTCATCGACGTGCTCGCCGCCCTCGCCGGCCTCACGCTCGACGCGCGCACGCTCGTCCACGATCGGATGCGCGGCCAGGCGCCGCTCGATGTCTTCGATGCCGCGTGGACGACGGCGCTGCGCAAGGGCGTCGTCGACGGCACGCGCGCGCCCGCCGAGCAGGTCGCGCCGGGCTGGCACGGCCCGCGGCCGCTCGTCGACGAGCTCGGCGATCTGCTCGCGCCGCCGGCGGCGGGCACGCTCGAGCTCGCGCTCGCTCCGTCGGCCGTGCACGACGGTCGCTTCGCCGCGAATGCCTGGCTGCAGGAGCTGCCGCACCCGATCACGAAGCAGACGTGGGGCAACGCGGCCATCATGTCGGAGGCGACCGCGCGCACGCTCGGCGTCGGCACCGGGGAGACCATCGCGATCTCCGCACGCGGCGGCACGATCGAGCTGCCGGCGCTGATCGTCTACGGCACCGCGAACGGCTCGATCACCGTCGAGATCGGCTACGGGCAGCGGGGCCCCGCGATCGCGGCCGGCGTCGGCGCGGACACGTATCCGCTCGCCGATACGCTGATCGCGCGTGCGACCGCGAAGCCCGGCGGCGGCACTCACGCGCTCGTCCGCACGCAGCACCAGTTCGAAGCGGCCGGGCGCGACATCGCGCCGACGACGACGCTGCACGCGCTGACCCCGAAGCTGACCGACCACCTGCGCGGTGACCAGCCGTCGATGCTGCCCGAGCGGCACTTCACGGGGCCACAGTGGGGCATGTCGATCGACACGCAGCTGTGCAGCGGGTGCAACGCGTGCGTCATCGCGTGCCAGGCCGAGAACAACATCCCGGTCGTCGGCCCCGACGATGTCGCGAAGGGCCGCGCGATGCACTGGATCCGGATCGACCGCTACATCGACGGAGATCAGGTCGTCAACGAGCCGATGCTGTGCCAGCACTGCGAGAACGCCCCGTGCGAGTACGTGTGCCCGGTCAACGCGACCACGCACAGCCCCGACGGCCTCAACGAGCAGGTCTACAACCGCTGCGTCGGCACGCGCTTCTGCTCGAACAACTGCCCGTACAAGGTGCGGCGGTTCAACTGGTTCGCGTACGAGCACGACGACAGCCGCGCGCTGCAATACAACCCCGACGTCACCGTGCGCTCGCGCGGTGTCATGGAGAAGTGCACGTACTGCGTGCAGCGGATCCGCGGCGCCGAGCACAAGGCGATCGTCGAGAAGCGCGCGATCGCGACCGGCGAGGTGCGCACCGCGTGTCAGGCGGCGTGCCCGACCGGCGCGATCCAGTTCGGCCTGCTCGACGAGCAAGGCACGCCGTTCGCGGCGATGCGCCGCGATCCGCGCCGGTTCGAGGCGCTGCACGATCTCGGCACGCGCCCGCGCACGCAGTACCTCGCGAAGGTGACGAACCCGCGGGAGGGCGACCGATGAGCGAGATGCTCGCCGACCTCCACGACGACGTGTTCGGCCGCATGCGCGCCCGCGCCGGCAACCATTGGCGCATCGCGTTCCTGATGTGCCTCGGCGCGACCGGGATGCTCGCGCTGTGCCTCGCGTGGACGGTCTACAAGGGCATCGGCACGTGGGGAACGAACATGCCGTCGGCGTGGGCGTTCGCGATCATCAACTTCGTCTGGTGGATCGGAATCGGTCACGCCGGCACGTTCATCTCGGCGATCCTCTATCTCCTCGAGCAGAACAACTGGCGCAACCCGATCAGCCGCCTCACCGAGACGATGACGATCTTCGCGGTGATCCAGGCCGGGCTGTTCCCGGTGTTTCACCTCGGGCGCCCGTGGTTCGCGTACTGGCTGTTCCCCTACCCCGACATCATGGGCGTGTGGCCGAACGTCAAGTCGGCGCTGCCGTGGGATGCGGCCGCCGTGTCGACGTACTTCACGGTCTCGGTGCTGTTCTGGTTCTCGGGCATGCTGCCCGACCTCGCATCGCTCCGCGACCACGCGCCGACGCGCCGGCAGCGCATCTTCTACGGCCTGTTCGCTATGGGCTGGCGCGGCGACTCGCGCTCGTGGCGGCACTATCGCGTCACGTACCTGATGCTCGCGTCGATCGCGGCGCCGCTCGTGATCAGCGTGCACTCGGTGGTGTCGAGCGACTTCGCGATCGGCCTGACCCCGGGCTGGCACACGACGCTGCAGCCGCCCTACTTCGTCGCGGGCGCGATCTTCTCCGGCTTCGCGATGGTGATCGTGCTCGCGATCCCGGTGCGGTTCTTCTTCAGGCTCGAGCACGTCATCACCGATCGCGTGCTCGACAACTGCGCGAAGCTGACGCTGATCACCGGCCTGATCGTCTCCTACGGGTACCTGACCGAGCACTTCGGCGCGTACTACACCGGCGAGCCGGCCGAGCGCTCGTTGATGTTCGGCTTCCACCCGAGGAGCTTCATCTTCTGGGCGATGCTGTTCTGCAACGTCCTCGCGCCGCAGGTGTTCTGGGCGCGGCGGGCGCGGCGCAGCAAGGCCTGGCTGTTCGGGATCAGCGTGCTCGTGCTGATCGGCATGTGGCTCGAGCGGTTCACGATCATCGTCGAAGGCCTGCTCCGCGATCAGCTCCCCAGCGCGTGGGGCAGCTACACGCCGAGCTGGGTCGACATGGGCATCCTGTTCGGCACGCTCGGCTTCTTCGGCCTCTTGTTCCTCGGCTTCATCCGGTTCTTCCCGTTCATCCCGGTCAGCGAGCTCAAGGAGGAGGCGATGCTGCAGAAGGAGGGCAAGGCATGATGCGCCGGGGCATCGCCGCCGAGTTCCCCGACGAGCCGACGCTCCTCGAGGCGATCGACGCCGCGCGCGAACGCGGGGTGTCGCGCATGGAGGTCTACGCGCCGGTGCCGTCCGAGCACATCGACGCCGCGCTCGGCAAGCAGCGCAGCAAGCTCTCGATCGCGTGCGGCCTCGGCGCGCTGTTCGGCGCGGCCGGCGCGTACTTCCTGCAGTGGTACCTCGTCGCGTACCTGTACCCGATCGACCTCGGCGGCCGCCCGCCGCACATGCCGCTCGCGTACGTGATCATCACGGTCGAGATGGGCTTTCTGTTCGGAGCCCTCGTCGTGTTCGTCGCGTTCTTGATCGCGGCGCGCCTCGTGCGCCTCTGGGATCCGATCAGCGACGTGCCCGGCATCGAGAGCGCGACGCGCGACAAGTTCTGGCTCGCGATCGACGGCACCGACCCCGCGCTCGATCAGCTCGGCGATGCCCTCGAGGGCGCCGGCCGCGTCGCGACGTTCGGAGGCATGCCATGAGGCTGCCGCTGTGCCTGAGCCTGCTCGCGCTCGGCGCGTGCGACTGGACGCTCCATCGCATGCAGGAGCAGCCGAAGTGCAAGACGTACGGCACGCTCGACGGCCAGCAGTGTGCCGCGCTGCCGCCCGAGGGTATCGTCCCCGTCGACGAGCCGCCGCAGCCGCCGCCGCTGACGAAGCAGCTCGTGCTGCGCGGGCGCGATCGCTTCGAGCGGTTCTGCGCGCCGTGCCACGGCGTCGAGGCGAACGGCAGCAGCTACGTCGCGACCGCGATGACGCTGCGCAGGCCGCCGTCGCTCGTCAACGCCGCCGCACGCTCGCTCCCTGACGATCGCATCCTCACCGTGATCGACCGCGGCTACGGCGTGATGCCGAGCTACGGGGCGGCCGTTCCGTTCGCCGATCGCTACGCGATCCTCCACTACGTCCGCGTCCTCCAGCAGCACGAGGAGGGTCACCCATGATCATGCGACGCCAGCTCGATCTGCGCCCCACGATCGCGATCGCGGCGATCGTCGGCGTGCTCGGCGCGATCGGCATCGCGATCGGCATGGTCGTCGACACCGAGCGCGCCTTCGCGGCCTACCTCGCGGCGTGGACCGCCGTCGCGACCGTCGCCGTCGGCGGCCTCGCGATGCTGATGATCGGCTACGCCGCGAACGCGCGGTGGCCCTCGACGATCCGGCGGCCGAGCGAGGCGGTGGCCCTCGGCGTCACGCCGATCGCGCTCCTCGCGATCCCGCTGCTCGTGTGGCCGCAGCACGTGTGGCCGTGGGTGCATCCGAGCCTCGCCGACGCCCATGCCGTCCAGGTCAAGCAGGCGTACCTCGCGCTGCCGTTCTACATCCCGCGCAGCGTGCTGTACTTGCTGCTGTTCGTCATCGGCGCCGAGCTGCTGCGCCGGTGGTCGCGCCGCCGCGACACGATGCCCACGCCGACGCTCGATCGCGAGCGCGCGTTCTCGTCGGCGATGCTGCCGATCATCGGGCTCGCGCTGACGTTCGGCGCGTTCGACTGGCTGATGTCGCTGCAGCCCGACTGGTGGTCGTCGGGCTTCGGGCTCTACGTCATCTGCGCGGCACTGACGTCCGGCCTCGCGCTGATCATCGTGCTCGCGTGGCGCGGCAAGGTGCGCGGCGAGCTGCCGCTCTCCGGCCAGCACTTCCACGCGATGGGCCGGCTGCTCCACGCGTACGTGATCCTGTGGGCGTACATCGCCTACTTCCAGGCGATGTTGATCCAGATCGCGAACAAGCCGAACGAGGCGAAGTTCTACGTCGATCGCAGCTACGACGGCTGGCGCATCGTCACCGCGATCATGCTCGTGCTCCTGTTCGCGCTGCCGTTCCCGCTGCTGTTCCCGCGGCGGCTCAAGCGGCGCGCCGGCTACGTCGCGTTCGTCGCGATCATGCTGCTCGTCGGCCACTACATCGACTTCTGGTGGCTCGTCGTGCCCCGCGTCGCACCGGCGCCGATCCCGTCGTGGACCGACCTCGCCGCGTTCTGCGCCGTCGCCGGCATCACCACCGCCGTCTGCGCGCTGCGCATGCGCGGCTCGACCTCCCTGCCCGTCGGCGATCCGTACCTCGCCGAAGGCCTCGCCTACGAGACAACGACATGACCACCCCGCTCGCCGAACAGCCCGAAGACGTCCGCGCGCGCCCCGCCGCGGTGACGATCATCGGCGTGATCGCCGGCATCGCGGGGAGCGTCGTGATCGTGTGGCTGCTGCTCGGGCTCGACGCGCACGGCGGCGGCCGCACGAACCCGGTGCCCCCGATCGCGCTGCCCACGTCCCAGCCGTACATGACGATGCAGGCCCCGAAGGGCCCGACACCGCTCGAGCAGCGCCGCGCCGCCGAGCACGCGTCGATCGACGAGTGGCTCCCCGCCGAGATCGATCGCTATGTCTCGCTCCACACGGGAGGCCAGCGATGATCGCGCTCGTCCTCGCGGCGCTCGCGGCCGCCACGCCGAACATCGGACTCGACGAGCACGTCGGCGACAAGCTGCCGCTGAACCTGCCGTTCACGACGCCGACCGGCGAGCACGTCCACCTCGGCGACATGTTCGACGGCAAGCGTCCCGTGCTGCTGATCATGGCCTACGCGAAGTGCGAGATGCTGTGCAGCGTCGTGCTGCACGGCGCGACGGAGGCGATCGTCGCGCACCCCGGCGACTACACGCCGGTCGTCGTCAGCCTCGATCCGCGCGAGACGCCCGGCGAGGGCGGTCGCCGCCAGGAGAAGCTGCTCGCCGACATCCACCATCCCGGCGACCGCCACGCGTTTCGCTACCTCGTCGGCGACGACGCCTCGATCCACGCGCTCGCGAGCGCGCTCGGATTCCACTACGCGTGGGACGCGCGCACGAAACAGTACGCGCATCCGGTCGTGATCTTCGCGATCACGCCAGACGGCCGGATCGCCGAGTACCTGCGCGGCGTCACGTTCCCGGGCCTCGCTGACGCGATGAATCGCGCACGCGCCGGGACCCTGTCCAATTCGATCGCGCACGATCTCGTCGCGTGCTTCCATTTCGACCCGTCGCTCCAGAAGTACGGGCGCGCGATCCAGCTGTTCTGGCGCCTCGGCGCGGCGGTCGTGCTCGCGTCGCTGGTCGGCCTGATCGGCACGCTGTTCATCTGGGAGCGCAAGAGGAGGCGTGCCGTATGAACGAGCTCCTTCGCCGCGCACTGATGCTGCCGCCGCAGGCGTCGAGCTTCGCGCGCCACCTCGACTACCTGCACTACACGGTGATCGGCGCCGCGTTCATCATCTGCTTCCTCGCGTTCCTGCTGCTGTTCTACTTCGCGATCCGGTTCCGCGAGCGCCCGGGCAAGAAGGCGAAAGGCAGGCTGCCGCACTGGCTCGAGGTCGCGCTCGCCGGGTTCACGCTGTCGTGCTTCCTCGTGTGGTGGGTCGTCGGCTTCCGCCAGTACGAGGACATGCGCGAGCCGCCCGCGAATGCGATGCGCGTGTACGTCGTCGCGAAGCAGTGGATGTGGCAGTTCGTCTATCCGAACGGCGCCGCCGCCGAGGACGACCTGCGCGTGCCGGTCGGCCAGCCCGTCGAGCTGACGATGACCTCGCGCGACGTGATCCACAGCTTCTACGTCCCCGCGTTCCGCGTGAAGCAGGATGTCCTCCCCGGCCGCATGACCACGCTGTGGTTCACCGCGACCGAGGCCGGCACGTTCGATCTCGACTGCGCCGAGTACTGCGGCGCCGGTCACTCGCGGATGCTCGGCCACGTGATCGCGATGCCGCCCGGCGACTACGCCGCGTGGCTCGCCGGGCACCAGTCGACCGACCTCGCCGCGACCGGCCAGAAGCTCGCCGGCGACTACGGCTGCCTGCGCTGCCACACCGTCGACGGCACGCCGCACCTGGGGCCCACATGGAAGGGCCTCTACGGCTCGCGCGTCCCGCTCTCCGACGGCACGACGGTCACCGCCGACGACGCCTACCTCACCGAGTCGATGATGGATCCGCCGGCAAAGCTGCACATGGGCTACCCGCCGCTGATGCCGACGTTCCTCGGCCGGCTCTCCGGCCCCGAGGCGGCCGCGATCGTCGAGTACATCCGCAGCCTGCGAGGCCAGCCATGAGCTCGTTCTGGACCCAGGAGCGCGGCTGGAAGTCGTGGCTGCTCACGCGCGACCACAAGCGCATCGGCATCCTCTACCTCGGCACCGTGCTCGTGTTCCTGCTGCTCGGCGGGATCTTCGCGCTCGTGCTGCGGCTCTCGCTCGTCACGCCGGACAACGCGCTCGTCGACGCGCACACCTACGACAAGCTGTTCACGCAGCACGGCATCGTCATGGTGTGGCTGTTCATGATCCCGTCGATCCCGTCGGCGTTCGGCAACTTCCTGTTGCCGCTGATGCTCGGCGCGCGCGACGTCGCGTTCCCTCGCCTCAACCTCGCCTCGTACTGGATCTTCGTCACCGGCGGCATCGTCGTGTGCGTCGCGCTGATCGCGGGCGGCGTCGATACCGGCTGGACGTTCTACACGCCCTACTCCACCGCCTCGCCGACCGCGACAACGTGGGCCGTCATCGGCGTGTTCATCACCGGCATCTCGTCGATCCTCACCGGCCTCAACTTCATCGCGACGATCCACACGATGCGCGTCGCCGGGATGCGCTGGCGCGACATGCCGCTGTTCGTCTGGAACATCTACTCGACCTCGATCATCCTCGTCCTCGCGACGCCGGTGCTCGGGCTCGCGCTGCTGCTCGTCGGCGCTGACCACATCTGGGCGCTCGGCCTGTTCGAGCCGTCGCAGGGCGGCGATCCGGTGCTGTTCCAGCACCTGTTCTGGTTCTACTCGCACCCGGCCGTCTACATCATGATCTTGCCCGCGATGGGCGTCGTGGCGGAGGTCGTCTCGACGTTCGCGCACAAGCGCCCCGCCTGGTACGGCGCGATCGTGTTCGCCTCGATCGGCATCGCACTCGTCGGCTTCCTCACGTGGGGCCACCACATGTTCGTCGCCGGCATGTCGACGTTCGAGTCCGGCATGTTCGGCATCCTGTCGATGCTCGTCGCGATCTTCTCCGCGATCAAAGTCTTCGCGTGGACCTCGACGATGTACGGCGGCTCGATCACGCTCGCGACCCCGCTCCTCTACATCTACACGTTCATCTTCCTGTTCATCTTCGGCGGCATGTCGGGCGTCGCGGTCGCGACCACATCTCTCGACGTCCACTGGACCGACACCTACTTCATCGTCGCGCACTTCCACTTCATCATGGTCGGCGGCACGCTCACCGCGTTCCTCGCCGCGATCCACTACTGGTTCCCGAAAATGTTCGGGCGCATGTACAGCGAGACGTGGGCGAAGCTCGGCTGCGCGGCGGTCTCGCTCGGCTTCATCCTCACGTTCACGCCGCAGTTCCTGCTCGGCAACGCCGGCATGCCGCGCCGCTACGCGACGTATCCGGCCCAGTACCAGTGGCTGCACGTGCTCTCGACGTGCGGCGCCGTCCTGCTCGCGCTCGGCATGCTGACGACCGCGGTGTATCTCGTCGTCGCCCTCGTGCGCGGCGAGCGCGCCGACAACCCGTGGCACTCGAGGTCGTTCGAGTGGCGCACGTCGTCGCCGCCGCCGACCGAGAACTTCCTCGAGCAGCCGACGCTGCGCGACGCCTACGACTACGAGGAGGAGGCGTCGTGAACGTGCTCAACGAGCACCGCCGCTACCACCTCGCCGTCTGGACGGTGATCGCCTCCGAGGCGCTGCTGTTCGCCGGCCTGTTCGCGCTGTACTGGTCGTATCGCGCGGAGTTCCCGGCGCAGTTCGACTCCGGCATCACCCACGACGTCCAGTGGATGGGCGGTCTCAACACGTTCCTGCTCCTGACGTCGAGCTTCGCGATCGCGTGGTCGATCCTGATGACGCGTCAGGGCCGGCGCGGCGCGGCCACGATCTCGCTCGTCATCACGCTCGTGCTCGGCGCCGCGTTCCTGTTCTTCAAGTTCTGGGAGTGGAAGATGCACGGCGACGAGGGGCTCGTCCCCGGCTCGTCGCTGTTCTTCACGCTGTACTTCCTGATGACCGGCCTCCACGCGCTCCACGTGATCGCCGGCATGTCGCTCGTCACCTGGGTCACGGTGCGCGCCGAACGCGGCCTCGCGCTCGAGCTCGTCGCGCTGTACTGGCACTTCGTCGACGTGATCTGGGTGTTCCTCTGGCCGATGTTCTACCTGGCAAAACCATGACCGCGCTGTCGCTCATCGTCACGTACGTGCTGCTCGTCGCCCTCGCGGCGGCGAGCTGGCTGTTCGGCGACACGCTCAGCTCGCTGCTGATCGCGGTCGCCAAGACGCTCCTGATCGCGCTCGTCTTCATGGAGCTCCGGCAGGCTCACGCGAGCGACCGCATCATCGCCGTCGTCGCCGTCTTTTTCGTCCTGCTCCTGACGCTCGGCACGTTCGCCGACGTCATCACGAGGTGAACCATGCCCCCACTCGGAAAGCGCCGCTGGGCGATCGCAGAAGGCTACATCCCGCCGTACTCGTCGAGCGAGACGCGGGAGCTGACCAGCCACGAGACCGCCTGCATCCTCAACGCGAACGACACCGCCGCCCACATCACGATCACGATCTACTTCGTCGATCGCGAACCGGTCGGCCCGTATCGCGTCACGGTGCCCGCGCGCCGCACGCTGCACCTCCGCTTCAACGACCTGACCGACCCCGCGCCGGTGCCGAAGAACACCGACTTCTCGAGCGTACTCGAGTCGGACGTGCCGATCGTCGTCCAGCACTCGCGCCTCGACAGCCGCAGCGCCGAGACCGCGCTGATGACCACCTCGGCGTACTCCGAGTAGCTACCGGCCGCGCTGCGCCGCGGGGCCGGTCTCGCACTCGTGCAGGTTGCGCGCGCTGTTGACGAGCGCGACGTGCGAGAACGCCTGCGGGAAGTTGCCGCACAGGCGCAGGCGCCGCGTGTCGTACTCCTCGGAGAGCAGGCCGAGGTCGTTGCCGAGCGCGAGCGTGCGCTCGAACAGCGCGACAGCATCGGCGCGGCGGCCGACCAGCGCGTACGCATCGACGAGCCAGAACGAGCACGCGATGAACGGATTGTCGAAGCCGCTGAGGCCGTCGATGTTTTGGGACTTGCGCTGGCTCGTGCGGTAGCGCATGACGAAGCCGCCCTCGAGCAGGTCCTCTTCGATCGCCTTGATCGTGCCGAGGAACCGCGGATCGCGCGCCGGCAGGAAGCCGACGTGAGGGAGCAGCAGCAGCGAGGCATCGAGCTCGCTCGAGTCGTACGCCTGCACGAACGTGTTTCGCCTCGGGTCGTAGCCATGCTTGCAGACATCGGCGTGGATGCGGTCGCGGATCGCGCGCCAGCGATCGACCGGGCCCTCGACGCGGCAGCGCTCGACGCTCTTCACCGCGCGGTCGAACGCGGCCCACACCATCACCTTGCTGAACGTGAAGTGCTGGCGCCCACCGCGCGGCTCCCAGATGCCCTCGTCGGGCTCGGGCCAGTGCTGCTCGATCCAGTCGAGCAGCGTGCGCTCGAGCGACCACGTCCCCTCCTCGGGGCCGAGGCCGCTCATGCGCGCCTCGTAGAGCATGTCGATCACCTCGCCGTAGACGTCGAGCTGCAGCTGCTTCGCGGCATCGTTGCCGACGCGTACGGGCTGGCTGCACTCGTACCCCGACAGCCACGGCAGCGTGTGCTCCTCGAGCCGCCGCTCGCCGAGCACGCCGTACATGATCTGGAGCTTGTTCGGATCGCCGCCGACCGCGCGCAGCAGCCAGTCGCGCCACGCAATCGCCTCCGCGCGATAGCCCGCGTGCAGCATCGCCTGGAGCGTGAACGTCGCGTCGCGGATCCAGCAGTAGCGATAGTCCCAGTTGCGCTCGCCGCCGATGTCCTCGGGCAGCGAGGTCGTGCCGGCCGCGACGATGCCGCCCGAAGGCTGATACGTCAGCGCCTTGAGCGTGATCAGCGAGCGCACGACCGCGTGGCGATACGGTCCCTCGGCGCGGCACGTGCCGGCCCACTCCTGCCACCACGCGATCGTGTCGGTCAGCGACTTGAACGCATCCGGTGTCGGCGGCGCCTCCTCGTTAGACGGGTACCAGGTCAGCACGAATGGCACGCGCTCGCCCGGCCCGACGACAAACGAGCTCGACGTCGCCAGGCCGCGGCCCTCGAGCGGTGCGGGCGTCGCGAGCACGAGCGCATCCGGCCCCGCGACGGCGTGCAGCCGCTTGTCGACCTTGCGCACCCACGGGACGACCGAGCCATAGACGAAGCGGATCGTCAGCTGGCTCTCGATCCGCACGTGCCCCTCGACGCCCTCGACGATCCGCACGATGTCGGGAGCGCGGCCGCGGATCGGCATGTAGTCGATGAGGCGAACTGTCCCCTCGTCTGTCGTGAATTCAGTCTCGAGGACGAGCGTGTCCTCGATGTAGCGCCGCCGCACGCGTGTGACGTTCGCCGCGGGCGCGACGCGCCATCGCCCCTGGTCCGGCGATCCGAGCAGCGCCGCGAAGCAGGCATCGGAGTCGAACCGGGGGAAGCACAACCAGTCGATCGAGCCGTCCCGCCCGACCAGCGCCAGCGTCTGCGTGTCGCCAACGATCGCGTAGTCCTCGATCCGCACGGTGAGCGTGGATGCACGGTACGCGCCATCCACGGCTGGAGCACGATGTGCAGGCAGATATCTCACCATGGCAGAGATCGTCGTCATCACAGGAGGTACCGCCGGCGTCGGGCGCGCGACTGCGGAGCGCTTCGCGATGGCCGGAGCGAAGCTCGCGATCCTCGCGCGCGGGCGCGGCCGGCTCGAGGCCGCGAAACAGGAGCTCGAGCGGCTCGGCTCCCCACAGGTGCTCGCGATTCCGTGCGACGTCGCGAAGGCGCCCGAGGTCTTCGCGGCCGCGGACCGCATCGAGGCCGAGCTCGGGCCGATCGACATCTGGATCAACGACGCGATGACCACCGTGTTCGGGCGCTTCCAGCAGCTGTCGCCCGAGGAGTTCACCCGCGTCACCGAGGTCACGTACCTCGGGTTCGTGTGGGGCACCCGCGCGGCGCTCGACAAGATGATCCCGCGCAACCGCGGCACGATCGTCCAGGTCGGCAGCGCGCTCGCGTATCGTTCGATCCCGCTGCAGTCGGCGTACTGCGGCGCGAAGCACGCGATGGTCGGCATGACCGACTCGATCCGCAGCGAGCTGATCCACGACGGCCACGACATCCACCTGACCTGCGTGCACCTGCCCGCCGTCAACACACCGCAGTTCGGCTGGTGCGAGAACAAGCTCCCGTACGAGGCGCAGCCGGTGCCGCCGATCTACGAGCCGGAGGTGATCGCGCGTGCGATCTACGACGCCGCACACTCGAGGAAGCGCGAGATCTATCTCGGCTGGCCGACCGTGAAGGCGGTCCTCGGCCAGCAGCTCGCGCCGGGCTACGCCGACCGCTACCTCGCGAAGCACTTCGATGACCAGTTCACGAAGCAGCCGCACGAGGACAAGCCGCGGAACCTCTTCGCGCCCGTGCCCAAGCCGGTCGGCGCGCACGGCACGTTCGATTCGCGCGCGAAGAAGTCGAGCTGGATCGCCCGCGCGACCACGATGCTCGGCGCCACGGGCGTCACGTTCGCGTTCCACGCGACGGTCACGGCGCTGATCGCCGGCACCGCGATCCTCGCCGCGAAGAAGCTCTCGAGGTAGCGGGCGCGCCGCGTGCGAGCGAGACGAGGCTCAGCCGCTGACGAGCTGGTCGTCGACCGAGCCGACGCCGTCGATCCCGCGCACGAGGTCGGGGATCCGCGTCAGGTCCTGCGGATCGCGCACGCGGCCGCGCAGGGTCACGCGATCGCGCTCGACCTCGACCGTGATGTCACCCTTCCCCGCGAGCGCGGACTGCACGCGCGCCTGCAGCGCCTGCTCGTCGGCGTCGAGCGCGCGGAACCCTTCATAGGCCTGCTTCACCTGCTCGGCCGAGGGCCGCCACGAGCTGTCGGGTTCCGGCACGGTCTTGCGAACGATGTCGTCGTAGCTCTTGGGCATACCTCGTCAGATTGCACCGGGGATGCCAGACAAACCGTGCCGAAACGCGCGGCGTGTCAGAACAGCACACCAGAGGTGCTCCGAAACGGGCGGTTAGCCGCGCTGGAGTCGGCCCGGACTTGGCAGTTGGCCTGATGCTCCCGGTGGCAGATCGCGAAGATGCAGCGCTGTTCCTCGAACATCTCGCCGTACCGATCCGACAGATCGGCGCGGACGGGAGGATCGTGTGGGCGAACCAGGCCGAGCTGGCCATGCTCGGGTACCCGCGCGACGAGTACGTCGGCCGCCACATCGCGGAGTTCCACGCCGACCGCGCGGTCGTCGACGACATGTGCAACCGGATGGCCGCCGGCGAGGCGCTTCACGACTACGAGGCGCGCTTCATCGCCAAGAACGGCGACATCCGCCACATCTCGGTGACCTCGAACGCGTACATGCGCGACGGCCGGCTCGTCCACACGCGCTGCGTGTCGCGCGACGTGACGGAGACCCGGCGCAAGGAAGCCGAGCGCGAGGGGCTGGTCGCGGACCTCGCACGCACCGTGCGGCTCAACGAGATGTTCGCGAGCATCCTCGGGCACGACCTGCGCAACCCGCTCAACGCGATCGTGATGGCGACGCAGATGTTGATCGGCCAGGTCAGCGATCCGAAGGCGCAGCGCGCCGCCCAGCGCGTCCTGTCGAGCTCCGAGCGGATGCGCCGGATGATCGACCAGCTGCTCGACTTCGCGCGAGCGCGCATGCTCGGCGGCCTCCCGCTCGAGCGCAAGGACACCGACCTCGCCACGATCGTGCGCGACGGCCTCGAGGAGGTCCGCTTCCTGCGGCCCGGCTGGGCGATCGAGCTGACGACGGACGGCGACACGCACGGCAGCTGGGACGCCTCGCGGCTCGCGCAGGTTACGCAGAACCTGTTCGGCAACGCCGCGCAGCACGGCACCGCCGACGTCCCGCTCCAGGTCCACCTCGACGGCCGCGACCCCGACAAGCTCACGCTCTCCGTGACGAACGGCGGCTCGATCTCGCCCGACCTGCTGCCGATGATCTTCGCGCCGTTCCGCGGCCGCAAGTACAAGGACGCCAAGACGCAGGGGCTCGGGCTCGGCCTGTTCATCAGCGAGCAGATCGTGCGCGCGCACCAGGGCGAGATCACGGCGACCGTCCACGACGACAAGACGACGTTCAAGGTCTGCCTGCCGCGCCGGCCCGTCGTCGCGGCAGCCGCGACGTTCGAGCGCACGCCCCCGAAGACGACGGAGATGACGCCGCTCGTCGCGCCGCGCAAGTCGAGCGAGGACGTGATGCGCACGTTCGTCCGCGGCATCCGCGACTACGCGATCTTCATGCTCGACGCGAACGGCTACATCCAGACCTGGAACGTCGGCGCGCAGGTGATCACGGGCTGGCGGCAGGACGAGGCGATCGGCCGCCACTTCTCGATCTTCTACACGCGGGAGGATCTCGAGAACGGCAAGATCCCGTACGAGCTCGACGTCGCCCAGCGCGAGGGCCAGTACGAAGAGGAAGGCTGGCGCCTGCGCAAGGACGGCTCGCGGTACTGGGCGAGCGTGTTGATCACGGCGCTGCGCGACGACGACAACGACGTTGTCGGGTACGCGAAGGTCGTGCGCGACCTGACCGAGCGCAAGGTCATCGAGGAGCGCGCGCGCCAGAACGAGGAGCGGTTCCGCATCCTCGTCGAGAGCGTCAAGGACTACGCGATCTTCATGCTCGATCCGTACGGCAACGTCGCGAGCTGGAACGCGGGCGCGCAGCGCATCAACGGCTACCGGGCCGACGAGATCATCGGCCGGCACTTCTCCGCGTTCTATCCGGAGGAGGACATCCGCGCGGGCAAGTGCGAGATGGAGCTCGAGGTCGCGACGCGCGTCGGCCGCTTCGAGGACGAAGGCTGGCGCCTGCGCAAGGACGGCTCGCGCTTCTGGTCCAACGTGATCATCACGCCGCTGTTCGCCTCGACGGGCGCGCTGGTCGGCTTCGGCAAGGTCACGCGCGATCTGACCGAGCGCAAGCAGCACGAGGAAGAGCGCGTGCGGCTCGCGCAGGCGCAGGAAGCGGTGCGGCTGCGCGACGAGTTCCTGTCGATCGCCTCGCACGAGCTGAAGACGCCGCTCACCGTGCTGCAGCTCCAGCTCGACACGCTGCGCGACCGCATCAAGGCGACGGACGCGAGCCTCGCCGAGAAGATCGATCGCACGAACCGCGCGAGCGACCGGCTGACGCAGCTCGTCGACACGCTGCTCGACGTCTCGCGGATCGCGACCGGCAAGTTCGAGCTCCACCCCGAGCCCGTCGACCTGTCGCAGGTCGCGCAGGAGGTCGTCGAGCGCATGAACATGGCGGCGTCGGCGGCGAGCTGCCAGATCCACGCCGACCTCGTGCCGCACGTCGAGGGCCGCTGGGATCGCATCCGCGTCGAGCAGGTGATCACGAACCTGCTCGGCAACGCCCTCAAGTACGCGGCCGGCTCGACGGTCGACCTGCGGGTCTACAACGAGCCCGGCACGGCGGTGATCGAGGTCCGCGATCGCGGTCCCGGCCTGCCGAGCGACAACGATGCGCTGTTCGGACGCTTCGAGCGCGGCGCCTCGATGCGTCACTACGGGGGTCTCGGGCTCGGTCTGTACATCGTGCGCCAGATCGCGGAGGCACACGGCGGCGACGTGGTCGCGACGAACGCTCCCGGCGGCGGCGCGCGCTTCTCGGTTAGACTTCCGCGGAAGGACAGGAACTGATGCACGTCGTCCTCGTCGTCGAAGACGACCCCGACATCCGAGCGACGCTCTGCGACGCGCTCGAGGACAACGGCTACACGGCCGTGCCCGCGAGCAACGGCGTCGAGGCGCTCTCGTACCTGCGTGGCGCGAACGAGCGACCGTGCCTGATCCTGCTCGACCTGATGATGCCGGTGATGGACGGCCAGGCGTTCCGCGCCGAGCAGCGCGCGGATCAAGCGCTCGCCGACATTCCGGTCGTCGTGATCTCCGCGTATCGCGACCTCGACAAGTACCGCGCGGAGCTCGCGACCGAGTGCCTGCCCAAGCCGGTCCGGCTCGAGACGCTGCTGCAGACCGCGCGCAAGCACTGTGACAGCGCCGCCTGACGGGCGAGCGCGCACGCTTCGATCACGGCAACTGCCCGACGCCGCGCACGCATCCGGATGATCGCGCGGCGTGGAACGTGCACCACGTGCGCGCCTCATGCTGCTGACCGGATTCGAAGCGACGCGCCCAAGTTACGAGCTCTCGCAGGCGCGCAGCCTCGACTGGCTCGCGGCGGCGCATACCGAAGCGCAGGCGACGCAGTCATCGCTCGGGCACGCCGAGAAGGCAGCGTTCGCGGCGCGGATCGCGCGCGTGCTGCAGCGCTGCGCGTGTGCTCCCGACAAGATCGCGCGGCGCGGCCACTCGGTGCGCGACATCGAGCTCGGCGGCTGGGACGGCAACGAGATCTACGACCTGCGCCGCGAGCCACACGGCGCCGGCACGGCGCGGCGCTCGCGCCTGTACAGCGAGGTCGTCGACGCGTACTTCGTGGACGCGTACGCCCCGCTGCGCGCGCCCGACGACCTCGTCCACGTGACGTGCACCGGCTACGCGTCACCGAGCGGTGCGCAGCAGCTCGTCGCCAGGCGTGGCTGGCCGACGCGCGTGACGCACGCGTATCACATGGGCTGCTACGCGGCGCTGCCGGCGGTGCGCATCGCGCAAGGCCTCGCGGCGAGCGGCTCGCGGCGCGTCGATCTCGTGCACACCGAGCTGTGCTCGCTGCACCTCGATCCGGCCGATCATCGCGTCGAGCAGCTCGTCGTGCAGAGCCTGTTCGCCGACGGCCTGATCCGCTACTCGCTCGTGCCCCAGGCCGAGCACGGCCTGCGCATCCTCGCGCTGCACGAGCAGCTCGTCCCCGATAGCGCCGCCGCGATGCGCTGGGTCGCCGGCGACCACGGCATGCAGATGACGCTCGCCCGCGACGTCCCCGATCGCATCGCCGCCGTGCTGCGCGCGTTCGTCATCGAGCTGTACGGCCGCGCCGGCATCGCGCTCGCGCGCCTCAAGGACAGCGTGTGGGCCGTGCATCCCGGCGGGCCACGCATCATCGACGGGGTCCAGCACACGCTCGAGCTCACCGATGCGCAGGTCGCGGCGAGCCGCGCGGTGCTGCGCGATCACGGCAACATGTCGTCCGCGACGCTGCCGCACGTGTGGCAGCGCCTCGATCACGAGCTCGCGCCCGGCACGCTCGTCACGAGCCTCGCGTTCGGCCCCGGCCTCACCGTGTGCGGGGGCGTGTTCGAGAAGCGATGACGCCGTTCCTCGTGCCGATCGCGCTGCAGGCGGCGGCGATGCTCGTCGATGAAGGCGTGTTCCACCGCCGGCGCGGACTGCCGCGCTGGGAGCGCATCGGCCATCCGCTCGACACGCTGACGTTCGTCGCGTGCCTCGTCTGGCTGCTCGCCGGTGGGAGCGTGCACGGCTACGTCGCGCTCGCGGTCGGCTCGACGATCTTCGTGTTCAAGGACGAGCCGGTCCACGCGCAGCTGTGCACGCGCGGCGAGCACCTGCTCCACGTCGCGCTGTTCGTGCTGCACCCGCTCGTACTGTGGGCGTTCACGCGGCTGCCGCACGGCGTGCTCGTCGCTCAGCTCGCCATCACGGTCGCGTTCTTCGGCTACCAGGTGATCTACTGGAACGTCGTGCGCGGCAAGCCGCGCGAGATCAACAACCGCTGGTACGCCGCGCTCGGCGATCGCTGGTATCGCGCGACCGACACGCCGATCGCCCTGCTCCGCGCCGAGTCGCGCCACCGCAACCCGTGGATCGCCGCCGCGATCGGCCCGCAGCCGCGCCGTGTGCTCGACCTCGGCTGCGGCGCGGGCTTCCTCGCGAACTACCTCGCGACGCTCGGCCACCGCGTCACCGGCCTCGACGCCGACGCGGAGAGCCTCGAGGTCGCGCGCGCCTACGATCGCACCGCGGCCGTCGCTTACCAGCGCGGCGACGCGTGCACGCTGCCGTACGCCGACGCGAGCTTCGACGTCGTGTGCGCGATGGATCTGCTGGAGCACGTCGAAGATCCTGCGCGGCTGGTCGCGGAAGCTGCGCGCGTGCTCGCTCCGGGCGGCACGTTCTTCTTCCACACGTTCAACAAGACGTGGCTCGCGAAGCTGATCGTGATCGATGGCGTGCGCGCGTTCGTCAAGAACACCCCGAAGGACCTCCACGTGTCGCGCCTGTTCATCCCGCCGCGCGACCTCGCGGCGGCGTGCACGCGCAGTGGCCTCCAGATCGTCGAGCTCGTCGGATCGCGCCCGCGGTTTCGGTGGCCGCTCTGGCGAATGTTGCTCACGCGCGAAGTTGGCGACGACTTCGCATTCACGTTCACGAAGTCCACCGCGCTCGGCTACTCGGGCTATGCCCGCAAGGTAGACTCCACTCCGAGGAGCGATCATGGCGACGCATAACTTCCACGTGCAGGTTGGCGATCAGGTCTATCTCGAAGAAGGTGGCGAGGAGATCGGCGCGGTCCGCAAGGTCGCGAAGGATCACCTCGTGATCTACATCGAGGCCGCCGGCGACTTCGTCGTCGAGGGGCCGGGCGTGTACGCCGCGCACGACGGCAAGGTCGTGCTCTCCGCCGATAACCTCGAGCCGAAGGTGCTCGAAGCTGCGCGCGCCGCCCACGAGCGCGAGACCGATTAGCCGGTCGCGCGACCGTACGGAATCGAACGCGGCATTTCACCGTGCTCCCGTGCCGCGCGCGGATTCGCTCGGTGTGCGCGCCAGCCTCGCTCCGGCGAATCGCAAGGCCGCATACACGTTCGACCGTCGCTGCCCCGCCGCTTGCAGAGTCACCGGGCCTGGTCATGCTCGAACCGTCGACGATGCTGGCGCGGCTCGATGCCGCGACGCGTGATCACCACGCCGAGCTCGATGCCTACTGGCTCGATCTCATGGCGCAAGGTGTGACGACGGATCGGTACTCCGCGCAACTCGTGCGCGTCTACGGGTTCGAGGCGCCGCTCGAGAGTGCGCTCGCCTACACGCGCGGCTTCGTCGTCGCGGACCGCCGTGACCTCACGCGCTCGGGTCTGATCGTCCAGGACCTGATCGCGCTCGGCATGAAGCCGGCGGCCGCGTCGCGCCTCGGGCAATCGACGATCGCGCCGTTCCCGACCGCGCATGAAGCGCTCGGCTGGTGGTACGTGTCCGAGCGGCAGAGCCAGCTCTTCAACGGCGTCAAGCGCCACCTCGTCTCGCGCCTCCCGCAAGTCGCGAGCGCGTGCGCGTTCCTCGGCAGCTACGACGGCGTCGCGGCGGCACGCTGGCAGCAGCTCGGCACCGTGCTCGACGCGCAGGCGTGGAAGCACGGCCACGACGTGATCATCTCGGCGGCGCGCGCGGCGTTCGAGCACGCGCTGCACTGGTTTCGCGGCATGCAGCCGCTAGCGAGGGGAGCATGAAGCGAGTCCTGCTTCTCGATGACCACGCCGACGAAGCGCGCGACCTCGCGTCGCAGCTGCGCTCGCGCGGGTGGCACGTCACGATCGTGAGCTCGGCACGCGCGGCGTTCGACGCGATCCCGCTGCTGCAGCCCGATGCGATCATCACGGAGCTCGCGCTACCCGACGCGCAGGGCCTCCACGTGGTGCGCGCGCTGCGCAGCCTGATCGAGCGCGACATCGTCGTCGTCGCGTTGACGCGCGATGCCGACAAGCTCGGCGAGCGTGCGCTCGCGGCCGGCTTCGATCACGTCGCGCGCAAGCCGGCGCACGTCGATGCGCTGCACGCGCGGATGGAAGACCTCGCCGCCTAGCTACGGCCCGTAGGGCGAGACCGGCTTGGCGTCCTTGGGAAGCGGCGCGGGCTTCGCTTGTTCCTTGGGACACAGAGGACCGAGGTGATCGACCATCGCCCATTCCTCGTCGGGCGCGATCATCCACGCGATGTGGTGCGCGAGCTTCGGAGCCGGCTGCAGGTCGTACGTCGCGTACTCGCCCGGGCCCTCGGCGAACAGCACCTTGGCGCCGCCGGCATCGGCGAGCACCGCGGTCAGCGCGAGCGCGTGGCTGCCCGGATTGTCGAGCTTCTGCGCGGTGCCGCCGGGCCCGGGCACGAACAGCCCCGACCACTGCTCGGCCTTCCAGTGACACGCATCGTCCGGCTTGCCGACGGTGAGCCAGTTGACGGCGCCGCCCCACGCGGCCGGCTGATTCGCGACGTCGACCTCGCCGAACGCCCACAGCGGCTCGCAGCCCGGCGGCTGACAGTCGTGCGGTGGCACGAGCGCCGCGAGCGCCGGCGGGATGGGCGTCTGCTTCGTCGGCGCGTGCCACTGCTGCTGTGGATCCATCTCGCCGAGCCGCGCGCCGGCCGGCTTCGGTACCTCGAAGCGACACGTGCCCGGCGACTCCTGCGACGCGAGCACGATGCCGCCGCCTTCCTGAGGATCGGCCGGCGCGGGGCAACCCTCGAGCTCGGCGCCGTACGAGATGCTCGCCGGCGGCCCCGCGATCTTCGCCGCGTAGTAGCCGCGCACCGTGACCTTGCACGGCGCCTGATTCTCGGTGACGAGCCACAGCGGCTGCGGCGGCGGTGCCGGCACGCCCGATGCGGTCGCCGTCGCCTCGTCGACCTGCTGGTACTCGGGCACCTGCGCACCCGGCTCGACGGTCATCGCGTGCAGCGGCATCACCCAGCCCGCACCGCGGCCCGGAGCGTCGGTGACGTACGACGCGACGAACACGCCGTCGGCTCCCGGGCATCCGGCACCGGTCGCGGCGGGCGGCCCGGGCGGCGCGGTGTGCTTCGGCGGGCAGGCGGCAAGGAGCGGCAGCAGCAACGCGAGGCGACGCATGCCTCAGTGTACGGCAACGCCGAGATAACGCGTGACGAGCAGCGTGGTCTCGTCGATCAGGCGCGGATCCTCGAGGCGATCCGGATACAGCAGCGCCGCGCGATGCACGACCGCCTCGATCGTCGAGACGAGCAGGAACGCGGCGAGGTCCGCATCGTGGATCGCGAGCTCTTCCTTGCGCGCCGCGAGCAGCCCCGCGACCATGCGATGGCAGATCTCGTCGCCCTCGCGCAGCTTCGCGAGCCGGCCGACGCGCGGTACCTGCTCGGTCAGCACGCGATGCAGCTTGGGATCGATCGTGTGCATCTTGATCGTCAGCTCGATCACGCGCCGCGCGGCCTCGCCGATCGGGAGCGTCGCGACGGCGGCGAGCTCGGCGAGCACGAGGCTGTTCATCTTCTCGATGTGCCGCTCGATCAGCGCCGCGACCAGCGCCTCCTTGTTCGGGAAGTACTGGTAGAGCGATCCGATCGACACGCCGGAGGTGACCGCGACCGCATTCGTGGTCAGACCATCGAAGCCATCTCGCACGAGAACCCGAGCCGTCGCCTCGAGCAGCGAGTCGACGGTCGCCTGGCTGCGCGATTGCCGCGGGCGTTTACGAGGCGTCGTCCGGACTTGGCGGTGCATGCTGGCTCCTTCGCGGCGCGTGCGGGAACGCGAGTAGACAATGTGAGCGATTGCTCGCATTTCAAGCTTCGATGGTCACAGCGTCCAGTCCCGCGTTGTCGGTCCCCGCTGTCCCCGGCCTGCCGCTCGTCGGCAACCTGCTCCAGTTCCGGCGCGACCGGATCGGGCTGCAGGACCTGGCCGCGAGGACCGCGCCGATCGCACGCCTGCAGCTCGCGCACATCCCGATCTACGTCGTCACCGATGCCGATGTCGCGCACCAGGTCCTGGTCGCCGACAACGATCACTACGCGAAGAGCGCCGGCCTCCACTTCCTGCAGCCGCTGCTCGGCGACGGCCTGCTCACGGCCGAGGGCGAGACGCACAAGCGGCACAGAAAGCTGCTCGCGCCCGCGTTCGCGCCGAAGCGCCTCAACGCCTACGGCACGACGATGGTCGAGGAGACCGCGACGCAGATCGGCCGCTGGCACACCGGCCAGCGCATCGATCTCGCCGAGGAGATGATGGAGACGACGCTCGCGATCGCGGGCAAGACGATGTTCGGCACCGACGTGCGCCGCGACGCGCGCCAGGTCGCGCACGGCCTCGAGCTCGGCATGCGCGCGCAGATGGAGAACCTCCAGTCGCCGGTCCGCCTCGGCTACGAGTGGCCGCTGCCGCGCCACCTGCGCATGCGCCGCGCCGTGAAGCTGCTCGACGAGGTCGTGTATCGCCTCATCGGCGAGGGCCGCGCGCGCGGCACGGACAAGGGCGATGTGCTGTCGATCCTCTTGCTCGCGCGCGACGAGGAAGGCGGCCTCTCCGACAAGCAGGTCCGCGACGAGGTGATGACGCTCTTGCTCGCGGGGCACGAGACCACGGCGAACGCGCTGACGTGGGCCTGGTACGAGCTGTCGCGCAACCCCGACGTGCTCGCCAGGCTCCAGGCCGAGGTCGACGCGGCCGGCGACATCCACACCGAGATGCTCGAGACGATGCCGTACAACCTCGCCGTGATCGAGGAGGCGATGCGGCTCCACCCGCCGGCCTACATGATCGGCCGCGAGACGAAGGACGAGCTCGTCCTCGGCGGACATCGCCTGCCCGCGAAGGCGATCGTCGCCGTCAACGTGCGCGGGATCCATCGCCGCGCCGACTACTACCCCGATCCCGACGCGTTTCGCCCCGAGCGCTTCCTCGGCGAGGCGAAGAAACAGCGCCCGCGGCACCACTACCTGCCGTTCGGCGGCGGCCCGCGCGTCTGCATCGGCTCGCACTTCGCGCTGCTCGAGGCGCAGCTCGCGCTCGCGACGATGGTGCGGCGCGCCGCGATCCACGTGATCCCGTCGCGCGTCGAGCCGGAGCCGATGGTCACGCTGCGCCCGCGCGGTGGGATGCCTTCGATCGTCGAGCTACGGTAGGAACCGCGCGCGATGCTCGGGGGCCGGGAGATCGCACGCGTCGGCGCGCCCCCACACGCGATAGCGAATCGCGGCGACGAGGCGATAGCCGAGGTCGAGCAGGAACGCCGGCAGCCAGCGGACCGCGTAGCCCCAGCTCCACGGCGCACGCAGGTGCCGCGAGACGTGCAGGAACGCCTTGCTGCGCAGCCGCGCATGCCCGCCCTCGACGAGCACGACGCTCTCGAGCGTGCGCGGGATCGCGGGGAACTGCGCGCGCAGCTGCTCGGCGGTCTCGCCCTGGAGCGGCGCGAACTGGATCTCGTGATCGCGCTCGTGGCGCAGGATCCACTGCACGGACCGGTGGCAGAGCCCGCACGTGCCGTCGTAGAGGACGACTGGACCTGCCGGCGCTGCCATGTCGAAATTTTGCCGCGTCCTGCTACGTTTGGCGAGCGTGTGGTCGATCGTCAGGGTCCTGATCTGGCTCGCACTCACGGGCTCGTTCCACTACTACGTGTGGCGCCGGATCGTCAGCGAGACGGAAGTCGCGCCGCGCGTGCGGCGCGTCGTGACGAGCGTGATGATCGCGATGTGGCTGCTCGTGCCGGTCACGACGTGGTCGCGCCTGTGGTGGCCCGCGTTCGGCCACGTCATGGGCTGGATCACGCTGCCGTGGCTGGCCTTCATCGGCCTCTCGACGGTGGCGCTGCTCGCGCTCGAGGTCCC
This sequence comes from uncultured Kofleriaceae bacterium, assembly GCA_964446175.1. Lineage (GTDB taxonomy): Bacteria > Myxococcota_A > Polyangia > Haliangiales > Haliangiaceae > JABFXX01. Next base: position 252,411 of record CAYUNM010000002.1, on the reverse strand, counting down.
GCGGCGCGTCGCGCACCGCTCGAGCAACCTCGGCGTCACGCGGCGCGAGTTCCTGGCGCGGGTCACCGGCGGCACGGCCGCGGTGGTGGCGGGCACTAGCGTGGCGGGCGGCATCGCCTCCGCGCGCGGCGAGCACGAGACGGTCGACATCGAGGTGCGGCTCGCGAGGCTGCCGCGCGCGCTCGATGGCTTCACGATCGTCCAGCTCTCCGATCTGCACACCGGCCTGACGATCGATCGCGCGTTCGTCCAGCGCGTCGTCGATCACGCGAACGGCCTCGCGCCGGACCTGATCGCGCTGACCGGCGATCTCGTCGACGGCCCGGTCGCCGACCTGCGCGAGGACATCGCGCCGCTCGCGGCGCTGCGCGCGAAGCACGGCGTGTTCGCGGTCACCGGCAACCACGAGTACTACGCGGGCGCCGATGCCTGGATCGCCGAGATCACGCGGCTCGGCGCGCGCTACCTGCGCAACGAGCGCGTCACGATCGCGCCCGGCCTCGAGCTCGCCGGCGTCGACGACTACGGCGCCGACAAGTACGAGGGTCACGGCGAGGACCTGCCGCGCGCGACCGCCGGCCGCGATCCGAGCGCCGCCCTCGTGCTGCTCGCGCACCAGCCTCGCCAGGTGAAGAAGGCGGCGCAGCACGGCGTCGACCTGCAGCTGTCGGGGCACACGCACGGCGGCCAGATCTGGCCGTGGCACTACATCGTCAAGCTGCAGCAGGGCGGCCTGCTCGCGGGGCATTACGACCACGCGGGCACGCAGCTCTACGTCACGCGCGGCTGCGGCTACTGGGGTCCGCCGGTGCGCCTGCTCGCGCCGCTCGAGATCACGCGTATCATCCTGCGCGCGGCATGAAACGTCTGCTCCTCGTGCTCGCGGCGTGCTCGCACGAGCACGATCGCCGTCCGCTTCCACCGCTGCACACCGCGCTGTGGGATGCGGTCGAGCTCGCGACGCCGCCCGGCATGTCCGACCTCACGCTCGACGACAAGGGCCACCTGTGGGCGATCGCGGAGCGCGACCGCGTCGTCGTCGAGATGCAGCCCGACGGCACGGGCCTCGTGCGCCACCCGCTCGACGGCGTCGCCGATGGCCTCGATACCGAGGCTCTCTCGTACCTCGGCGACGGCCGCTTCGCGATCGGCTTCGAGGGCGCGCATACCGCGGTCGCCGGCGTGATGTACGCGGTGCTCGAGGGCGATCGCCTCGTCGTCAAAGGCACCCGGCCGCTCACCGATGCCGAGCTGGGCGTGAGGCTCGTGGTCAACCATGGCGTCGAGGGCATCTGCGGCCACGGCGACGACGTGATCGCGGCGATCGAGACCGTCGGCAACGACGGCTCGCGGTGGGCACCACTCGTGTGGCTGCACGGCACGACGCCGAGCGTCGCGAAGCTGCGGCTGACGAGCGACGTCGGCAAGATCGCGGCGCTCGCGTGTCGCTGGCAGTCCGACGGCACCGTCGATCTCCGCGCGATCGAGCGCCACTACTCGGTCAGCCGCATTCTGCGCGCGACGCTCGCGCCGGGCCAGACCGAGGTCAGGCCGCAGATCGACGTCGACCTCGACCCCGTGCTGCACGACTCGCTCAACGTCGAGGGCCTCGTCGTGCTGCCCGACGGCCGCTACGCCGCGATCAACGACAACCAGAGCAGCACCGTCTCCGGCCCGACCGAACTGTTGGTCTTCCATCCGCGCTAAGCTCGGGCGCATGGGGAAGCGCTGGGCGCTGTGCGCCCTGATCGTCCTGTTCGGAACGTTCGCGTATGCCGATACCGGCGGCAGCATGGGCGGCGGCAGCTGGAGCAGCAGCAGCTCGGGTGGTGGTGGCTACTCGAGCTCGTCGAGCAGCTCGTCGTCGGGGTGGAGCTCGTCTTCGTCGAGCGACTACAGCTCGAGCAGCGGCTGGTCGAGCAGCAGCAGCTCCGGCGGTGGCGGCGGTGGCGACCTGCCGGTCGGCGTGTACGCGCTCGCCCTGGTCGGCATCATCATCTACTGGATCGTCGCGGGCATGATGAAGATCTACTCCGACAACTCCGAGGTCAACGCGCCGCTGTCGCTGGGCCTCGACGACTACACGCCGCCGGAGACGGTCGACGTCACCGTGCTGCGCATCGCGGTCGACGGCCGCGCGCGCAAGTTCGTGCAGACCGAGATCAAGAACATCGCGAACGAGACCGACACGTCGACCGCCGAGGGCCGCACCGCGATGCTGCGCGAGGTGGCGCTGCTGCTGCGCCGGCTGCGCGACGCGTGGGTCTACGGTGGCGCGGTCAACGAACCGATGCGCTCGATGAACGCCGCGAAGCCGGTGTTCGACAAGTACGTCGACGACGCACGCTCGCGCTTCCGCGAGGAGACCGTGCGCAACGAGCAGGGCACGAAGACGACGACCGCCGCCTCGAGCTACACGCCGCACAGCGACGAAGGCGCGGGCCTCATCCTCGTCAGCATCGTCATCGCGGCGCGCCGCGAGCTGTTCACCGTCAATCGCATCGGCAACGGCGACGACCTGCGGCAGGCGCTCGACGCGGCGTCGCAGCTCGCGCCGGCGAGCCTCGTCGCGATCGAGGTCGTGTGGCAGCCGAGCGAGGACGAGGACCGGCTATCGTCGATGGAGCTCGAGGCGAAGTACCCGCGGCCGGATCTGATCCCGATCCAGGGTGCGCTCGTCGGCAAGACGTTCTGCACGTACTGCGGCGGGCCCTACCCCGCCGAGCTTGTCAGCTGTCCCCACTGCGGCGCACCCGCCGCCGGAAAGCACGCCGCATGAGCACCGATATCAGCGTGGTCCAGATCGCGATCGACGGCTCCGTCGCGAAGTTCGTCCAGGACGGGCTCGCTCGCCTGCCGGCCGGCGCCGCGCAGATGCGCGAGCTCGGGCTGCTGCTCCGGCGCGTGCGCGACGCGTGGCTCGCGGGCGGCGCCGTGAACGAGCCGGTGCGCCGCGACGCGGACGCGATGACCGTGTTCGCCAGGCACGTCGCGGTAGCGCGCGCCCTGCCGTCGACGGGCAACGCGATGCTGCTCGTGACGATCGTCGTCGCCGCGCACGGCGAGCTCGCGACTGTCAGCGATGCGAGTGCGGCCGAGGAGCTGCGGCGCGCGCTCGAGGCGGCCGCGTACCGCGACGACATCGTCGCCGTCGAGGTCGTCGCCACCGGCATCGCGACCTTGCCGCCTGGCATGATCCGCATCCCGACCTCGCTCGCCGGCAAGGTCGTGTGCAAGAGCTGCGGAGCACCGTTCCCCGCCGAGCTGGTCAGCTGTCCGCACTGTGGGGCGCCCGCCACGACGTAGTACGCTCGTGGCATGGGGATCTGGAAGGTCGTCGTCGTCGTCTGTCTCGCCGTCGCCACCGCACAGGCCAAGCCGCTCGCGCTCGAGGCGCACGAGGTCGGCGGCCTCAGCATCTCGACGCCGAAAGGCTGGACGTTCACCGGCGACGCCGCGAAGGGCATGGCCGTCGCGCAGCAGGATCCGAAGCGCAAGGACGCCGCGCAGCTGCTCGTGATCGTCAGCGCGAATGCCGGCACGACCAGCGAGGACCACGCACCGGCATGTACGGGACCTCGGCGGCGCGGGCCAGGCACACCGGCAAGGCCGCGTTCGACGCGCGCGGCGTGCTCGTGATCAGCTGGCAAGACAAGGCACGCGAGAGCTTCATCGTGCGCGGATGGTTCTTCGGCAAGGATGTCGTGATCCTGCGGATCCACGGGCCGCACGAGGACAAGGACCCGATCACCGACGAGATGCTGTCGAATCCCAATTACAACCTGTACATGATCCACTCGTACACGAAGAAACGGTAGCGCCGTAGTGGTATGACGAGCCCGCCAATGCGGCGGTCGTTGCTCGTGCTGCTCCTGCTCCCGCGCGTCGTGTTCGCGGACGCGCCCAAGCTCACGCTGACGCAGGTGATCGAGAGGGCGGTCGCGAACCCGAAGGTCGAGATGGCCGAGGGCGACGTCGACAGCGCCGCCGCCCGCAAGGACGAGGCGGATGCGGCACGGCTGCCGCGCGTCAAGGTCACGGCGTTCGGCACGATCAGCCCGGAGATCCGCTGCGAGGATGCGGACTGCCTGCACACCTCGCCGCGCAACTTCGCGTTCCGGTTCTCGGGCCTGTTCGGCACGGCCGGCATCGATCTGACCGAGCCGCTCTACACGTTCGGCAAGATCGGGCACGCACGCGAGGCGGCGAAGGCGGGGCTCGCGGCGCAGAAGGCGCTCGCGGACGAGGCGGCCGGCGATGCGGCGGTCGACGCGGGGCGCGCGTACTGGGGATTGAAGCTCGCGCGCGAGCTCGGCGGCATGCTCGACGACGGTATCGACGAGATCGACAAGGCGACGAAGGACTTCGCCGAGAAGCCGGGCACGACCGTGCAGGACCGCCAGCGCGTCGCCGTGCTGCTCGCGGAGGCGAAGGCGCAGCGCGCCGAAGCAGCGCAGGCGGAAGGCCAGGCGCTCGCCGGCCTGCGCGCGATCACCGCGGATAACAACGTCGATATCGACGACAGCGAGCTCGCCGCGATCGACTACACGCTGCCGAGTGACAAGGCCGCCCACGAGGCCGCGCTGGAGCGCCGCCCGCAGAAGATCGCGGCCGAGAAGGGCGCGAAGGCCGGCGACGAGCTCGCGGCGTTCGAGTCGTCGCAGTACTTCCCCGATATCGCGCTCGTCGCGAGCGCCGTGATCTCGAAGGCGCAGGGCGTCGACGATCCGCCGAGCGCGTTCGCCTACGATCCGTATCGCCGCACCGGCGCGGGCGCCGGCATCGGCCTCTCGTGGACGCTCGAGCCGTGGAACGTCGCGGCGCGTGCCTCGCGCGCGCGAGCCGAGGCGCACAAGCTGCACGCGCAGGCCGAGCTCGCCGCGGTCGGCGCGAGCTACGACGTCGAGAACGCGCTCGCGGAGGCGAAGGCGGCCAAGGACAAGGTCACCGCGACGGTCGAGGGCGAGAAGGCGGCACGCACGTGGCTCGCGGCCGTGCTGCAGAACGAGGCGATCGGCACGGCCGAGGCGAAGGATCTCGCGGATGCGTATGTCGCCTGGTTCCAGATGCGCGCGCGGTGGGCCGCCGCCGTCATGCAGTGGAATGTCGCGGTCCTACGCGTGCAGCGAGCGACCGGTGAATTCCGAGCGGGGCGGCGCGTCATACGGTAAGACAACCCCATGAAGCGCCTGCTAACTCTGCTGATCCTCCTGTTCGTCACGCCGGTATTTGCGGCCACCGGGCCGGGAACCACGGTCGTCAAGCAGGCGAACGAGAAGATCTCGGCGCTGCTCAAGCAGAAGGCGACGCCCGGCTCCAAGGAAGAGAAGGACCTCGCCGGCAAGGTCACGACGAGCGTGCGCGACTTCCTCGACATCGACGAGCTCGGCAAGCGCGCGATGGCGAACCAGTGGAGCAAGCTGACGCCCGCGCAGCAGAAGGAGTTCCTCGACACGCTGCGCGCGCTGATCGAGGACAACTACGTGCGCGGCCTGCGCGCGAACCTCGAGTACACCGTCGACTACACCGGCGAATCGACCGACAAGGACGGCAACACGATCGTCACGACGACGATCAACACGAAGCGCCACAACCGTCCGTACAAGATCGAGGTCGACTACGTCCTCAAGAAGGAGGGCGACAAGCTCAAGGCGTGGGACGTCAAGACGGACGGCGTCGGGCTCGTCGAGAACTACAAGACGCAGTTCGACACGATCATCGGCAAGGAAGGCTTCGACGGCCTGATCGCCCGCATGAAGAAGAAGCAGGCGTCGTCGACCTAACGGCCGCCTCCCTACCGCTCCCGCTGACTTTGGGGCAGATTCGCAGCGCATGTCGCTGCATCCGCCGTTTCGCGAGGCCGCCGAGGCCTGGCTCTCCGAGGACCCCGATCCGAAGACCGCCGCCGAGCTGCGCGCGCTGATCGAGCGCGCCGACAAGGGCGACGCGAAGGCCCAGCGCGAGCTCCACGAGAGCTTCGACGGCCAGCTCGAGTTCGGCACCGCCGGCCTGCGCGGCATCCTCGGGCCCGGCCCGCAGAAGATGAACCGCGTGCTCGTTCGCAAGGTCACGGCGGGCCTCGCCGCGTACCTGCACGCGAACGTGCCCGACGTGGCGCAGCGAGGCGTGCTGATCGGTCACGACGCGCGTCACAACTCGCGCGTGTTCGCCGAGGACACCGCGCGCGTGCTCGCGGGCGCCGGCATCAAGGCGCTGCTCGCCCCGCGCGCGTGGCCGACGCCGACGACGGCGTGGGCCGTCACCGCGACGAACGCCGCCGCCGGCGTGATGGTCACCGCCTCGCACAACCCGCCCGCCTACAACGGCTACAAGGTCTACTGGGGCAACGGCGCGCAGATCATCCCGCCGCACGATCACGGCATCGCGGCCGCGATCGCGAAGATCGGCCGCAGCGACGAGCTGCCGATGCCGCCGCTCACCGACAAGCACATCGTCCACCTCGACGCGTCGCTGCACGATCGGTACCTGAAGGCGGTCGTCGCGCTACGCGCGCAGCCGGAGCTCGACGGCAGCAAGCTCGTGATCGCCTACACGCCGCTGCACGGCGTCGGCGCGCCGTCAGTCGAGCCGGCGATGAAGCAGGCCGGCTTCCCGAACCTCCACACGGAACCCGCGCAGCGCGAGGGCCATCCGGACTTCCCGACCGTCGCGTTCCCGAACCCCGAGGAGAAGGGCGCGATGGACCTCGTGCTCGCGCTCGCGTCCAGGGTCAAGGCCAACCTCGTGCTCGCGAACGACCCGGACGCCGACCGCCTTTGCGTCGCGGTCCCCGACGGCACCGCGTTCAAGCTCCTCACCGGCGATCAGGTCGGCGCGCTGCTCGCCGACTACCTGCTCGAGGTCTCGCCGAAGGACAAGCGGATGGTCGCGACGACGATCGTCTCGTCCCAGCTGCTCTCCTACCTCGCCAGGCAAGCGGGCGCCGACTACCGCGAGACGCTCACCGGCTTCAAGTGGATCGGCAACGCGGCGATGGACTTCGAGAAGTCGACCGGCGGCCGCTTCGTGATGGGCTACGAGGAAGCGCTCGGCTACTCGGTCGGACCGCTCGTCCGCGACAAGGACGGCGTCTCCGCCTGCGTGATCTTCGCCGAGCTGACCGCATGGAACCTCGCGAAGGGCCGCAGCGTCCTCGCCCACCTCGACGACATCTACCGCCGCGTCGGCCTCTTCGTCACCGAGCAGGTCTCGCTGACCAAGCCCGGCGCCGACGGGCTCGCCGAGATCCGCGCCGCGATGAAGCGCTTCCGCGCCGACCCGCCGAAGCAGGTCGCGGGCCTCGCGATCGACCAGGTCGTCGACCTCTCCAAGGGCGAGGGCGGCCTGCCGCCCTCCGACGTGCTCGTCTTCAAGCTCGCGGGCGGCCGCCGCATCATCATGCGCCCGAGCGGCACCGAGCCGAAGCTCAAGAGCTACTACGAGGTCCGCATCGACGTCGCCAAGGGCGAGTCGATCGCGGCCGCGCGCACCCGCGGCCAGGCCGAGCTCGCCACGCTGCGCGACGCGCACCAGGCCCTCATCTAAGGCAGCTTGTAGAGCTCGTCGCCGAGCTTGTTCGGCGCGTCCTTCTCGGCGGCGAGCGCCTTCGGCGCGAGCGTGGGGTCGGCGATGAAGATCAGCGCGTCGCGGTTGGGCACGAGCGCGTAGACGGTCGGGCCGAGCTGCTGGTGCGCCTGCTGTGCGGCGCCGGGCAGCAGCACGCACGCGGCCGCGCGCCAGTCGTGGCCCCACACGATGTCGACCGGCTTGCCGTCCGCGCCGACCTCCGCGTGCACCGGAATCTCGCCGCGCTGCGCGGCTCCCTCGAGGTTCGCGAGCGCCGTCGCGTAGGCCTCGTCGAGCGACAGGTGCAGCTCGGCGAGATCCGCCTGGGTCAACAGCTTGGCCTGCGCGCCCGCGACGCCCGCGCCGGTTCGCTGCGCGGCCAGCGTGACGACGAGCCCATCGAGCCCGGGCTGCGCGCGGCGCACGGGGCCGGTGGGAAGCTGATTCGCGGGCACGAGCTGCGGGTAGATCGCCGTGCGATCCAGCGGCGGTGGCGGCTCGTCATGCGGCGCGTGCTTGCCACAGCCGGCGACGATCACGACAAGCAGCACGCGACGCACGGCGCGACGGTAGCTCATCCCGCGTGCGTGTGGTGCTGCCGCGCGCGCGTGTGTCGATCGTGCTCGCCGCACCGCGGGCCGCGCCTCCAGTCGCGTGGCTGGCGACGAGCGTGCTCCCCGGCGCGGTGATCGTGCGCCTCGCGCTCGTCGAGGCGTGCTCGGCTCTCGGCGTGCCCGCGATCTACGCGAGCTGCCTGCGAGTTCGCGGACGTGTGGCAAGCGCGCTCTCTGCCGCCGCGAATGCGGCGTCCTTGCTCGTGCTCTCGCTCGTGTAGCAGCGGCGCACGATCGCGGGCGTGGTCCGAGGCTTGCGTAAGCCAGCGTCGGAGGTTCGATATCATGAGAGCATTTCTGGTTGGTTTCCTCGCGCTCGCCGCGGTGTCCGCGTGCTCGAGCGACTCTTCGACGAATCCCGGCGGCGGTGGCGATACCGGCGGCGGCGGCATGACCGGCAGCGACGGTGGCGGTGGCGGCGGCGGCGGCGGCGGCGGCGACACCAGCGCGCGCCAGGACTACGACGACACGGCGTCGATCGTCGCGTCGAACCTGAACGTCGCCGAGCTCGCGGCGATGCAGGCGTCGGTGAACCTGTCGTACGGCCGCCTCCCGCAGGGCTTCACGGAGGACACCGCCGGCTCGATGAACACGGGCACCGGCTCGCTGACCGGCGCGTTCGGCGGTCTCGCTGCGACGATCGGCTTCGAGTGCCACGATGCCAACCACGTCGCGATGGCGTGCGCCGGCGCCGAGGACCACGTTCGGGTCGTGCTGAAGTGGCAGGGCGCGGTCGCGGGCGCGACGATGTCGCAAGACAGCATCAACGAGAAGGGCGTCTACTACGTCCGCTACGTGAACCAGGCCAAGCCGATGTTCGGCGGCACGGGCAACACGTCGTTCACGGCGACGCTCGCGACCGGCGTCTACACGGTCTCGTTCATGGAGGCATCGCAGCACCTGCTGTTCGACTCGGCGAGCCCGTCGCTGCCCTCGGGCGGCACGGACAACTTCACGCTGACGATCCATCGCACGCGTGATGGCGAAGCGGACCGCGACTTCAACGTCAACGCGGCACTCGTCGTCACCGGCACCGACACGGCGACGCTCACCCTCGACGGCACCGAGGTCTACAACCTCACGTTGTCGACGGGTGTTGCGGTCCACCAGTAGCCGCGAGCAGCTGGAAGAAGCGGTCCATCTGCTCCTTCTGGCGCGGCGGCATGAACTCGAAGTTGCGTCCGCGGTCGATGATCTCCCAGAACTCTTTGGTCTCGACCCGGACCAGCTGCTCGCGCGCGGCCTGAAGGCGTTCGCGATCCTCGCCTGCCATGTCCTCGGCGATCTTGACGGCCCGATCTTCGGCCCCGACCGCCAGGTAATAGCAGGCGAGCTTCATTTGAGCCTTGCGAATGCCGACGAGGCCGCTCTCCTGCTTCTTCGCGCGCAGCGGCTGGTCGAGCTCGAGGAACAGCTCGAGCATCCGGGCATCGAGGTCGCCCGGCCGCTTCATGTCGCCCGTGCGCGAGCGCGTCAGGTCGAGGGACGGCGAGTGCGCGTACTCGCAGAGCGCCGAGACGTCGTACGCGACGGTCTCCGTCACGAACGACAGCTGCATGTCGTAGCTCGTGCGCCCGTAGTAGATCATGTGACGCACGCCCTCGAGCGCGAGGTCATCCGCGTTGCCGCGGATCATCGACTCGACGAACAGCCGGTACTGGTTCAGCACGTTGTACGCGAGCCGCACCGCCGACTTGTTCAGCGCCGAGCGCAGGTAGCTGTTGAAGTAGCGGAACGCGAGATGAACGACATCGCGATCGTTGCGCGCGAGCGCGGCCTCGCCGACGTACCGGGTATCGATCGCGATGAGATAGTTGATATCCGGCATGTCGCTCATCGCCTCGGCGTAGATGCCGAGGTACTGGCGCAGCGACTTCCACTCGAGCCACGTGCGGTGCTTCTCGAGCTCGTGCAGCGACTCCGGATCCATCGCGACGAAGTCCGGGTTGTCGCGGATGCCCTCGCCGATCTCGAACCACGCGGGCGCGGCGCGGTTCTTCACCGCGAGGTAGCCGATCGTGAAGTCCTTGATCGCGTCGACGGCGCGGCTCGCGATGATCTTGTCCTTGCCGCTGATCGAGTTCGACGTGATGTCCGTCAGCTCCTCGAGCGCCGCGAGCGCGGGTCCCTGCCCGGCCACGATCACGTCGGGGTCCTTCGACGTCGCCGCGTTCACGAGATCCGAGGCCGCCTCCTGCTCGATGCGCGCGACGAGGTTCGTCGGCTCGAGGAAGCGGAACACGTACGCGAAGTACGGCAGCATCATGATGAGCCCGAACGCGCACGCGCACATCATGCAGAACACGGCCGCCCGCGGCACGAACTCGTTGTGCAGCGACAGCGACAGCGCGACGCCCACGACGCACGTCACGACGTAGTAGGCCATCACCGTGACGTTGCGCCGATCGCGCAAGAACATCTGCGCGACACCGGTGTAGCGCTCCGACGTCAGCTGCACGAGGAGCGAGACGACCGTGATCACGATGCCGAGCACGGCGGCCGTCATGCCGGCGAGGCCCGACAGCGCGTCGCTGATCAGCGTCGGCTCGAACCGGATGTAGCGGCCCGCAGCACTTGCGGGGTGCGGATCGCTGATGCCGCCCGTAACGTGGTGATCCAGCGTGTACAGCGACACGAAGATGATCAGCGCGATCCCGCCGAGCATCGCCATCGGGACCAGCCACAGGCGCAGCCCGGAGCGGTGCGTCTTGCGCTTGACCCTTCGACTCACGGACCCACGATAACAAAGCGCGGCAGGATTTTGGTAAGGTGGCCGCGTCTACCAAGGAGCCCGTCGTGAGCGAAGTGACCCTCGAAGAACGTGGCAGAGCCCTCGAGAATCAGTTCTACGAGAAAGAGAACGCGGAGAAGCTCGCGGCGATGAAGGGCAAGCTCGACACGCAGAAGAGCAAGGACGAGCTGCGCAAGGCGTCGGGCATGACCGACGAGGCCGTGCTCGACAAGCTCGTCGCGCTCGGGCTGCGCGCGAACACGATCGCCGCGCTCTCGCTCGTGCCGCTGATCCAGGTCGCCTGGGCCGACGGCGCGATCCAGGACAACGAGCGCACCGCGATCCTCCAGGGCGCGCACGGCAAGGGCCTCGAGAAGGGCACCGACGGCTACGAGCTGCTCCAGGCGTGGCTCTCCAAGCGCCCGGCCGACACGCTGTACGAAGCGTGGGAGGCCTACATCAAGGCGCTCGCGAGCCAGCTCAACGACGAGCAGAACCGGCTGCTGAAGAACCAGATCGTCGGGTTCGCGAAGATGGTGGCCGCCTCCGCCGGCGGGTTCCTCGGCATCGGCCGCGTGTCGGCGTCCGAGGAGAAGGTCCTGGCGCGCATCGAGACCGCGTTTCACCGGTAAGCCATGCGGTTCCTCGGCAGGACCGGCGTCAAGGTCTCGCCGATCGCGCTCGGTGCAATGTCGTTCGGCGGCGACGCCGACGAGGCCACCGCGTGGTCGATCTATCGCGCCGCGCGCGACGCGGGCATCAACTTCATCGACACGGCCGACGTCTACAACGAAGGCCGCTCCGAAGAATTCCTCGGCCGCTTCCTGCGCGGCGAGCGCGACGACATCGTGCTCGCGACGAAGGCCTACTTCCCGACCAGCAAGGACGCGAACGCGCGCGGCTCGTCGCGCTACCACCTCGTGCGCGCCGTCGAGGCGTCGCTGCGGCGCCTGCAGACCGACCGCATCGATCTGTTCTACGTGCACCGCTTCGACGATGCGACCGCGCTCGACGAGACGCTGCGCGCGCTCGACGATCTCGTGCGCGCCGGCAAGATCCTGTACCCGGCGTGCAGCAACTTCGCGGCGTGGCAGGTCGCGCACGCGCTCGGCATCTGCGCGCTGAAGAACCTCGCGCCGCTCGTCGCGATCCAGCCGATGTACAACCTCGTGAAGCGCGCGGCGGAGATCGAGATCCTGCCGATGGCACACTCGCTCGGCCTCGCCGTCGTACCGTACTCGCCGACCGGCGGCGGCCTGCTCACCGGCAAGTACTCGACGACGCAGAAGCCCGAGAAGGCGCGCCTCGTCGACACGAAGATGTACTCGATCCGCTACGGCAACCCGGCGTTCTACGCGATCGCGGAGCAGTTCACCGAGCTCGCCAAGCAGCTGGGCCACCACCCGGCGACGCTCGCCGTCGCGTGGGTCGCGTCGCATCCCGGCGTGACGAGCGTGCTCGTCGGCGGGCGCAACCCGGAGCAGCTCGCGCCCGCGTTCGCCGCGCTTCAGCTGCAGCTCGACGCCGAGACGCGCGCGAAGATCAGCGCCCTGTCACCGGAGCCGCCTCCCGCCACCGATCGCAACGAGGAGACGAGCGCGCACAACTACGGGTCGCGCTAGCTCAGGTGGATGATGTTGAAGCGGTACAGCAGGTAGAGCAGCGCCGAGACCAGGCCGACGAGCCCGAGCAAGACCTGGAACGGCGCGATCTTCTGGGAGAGCTCGAGCGCCTTCTGCTCGGCCGGTGAGTCGCCGGGGATCCACTTCGCGATCTGCGGCATCCCGAACAGCGCGCCGAGCAGGATCGACACGGCGATCACGCCCCAGATCGCCGCCGCGAACAGCACGTTGAGCGAGAACGCATGGACGAGCGCGCCGCCCCAGCGCAGCACCCACCAGATGCCCGTCGCGAGCATCGCGATGCCGATGCCTGCCTGGAACGGCGCCAGCTTGTCGATCAGCGCCTTCGCGTCGGGCTTCTTCGCGATGATGAGGCCGGAGATGCCGAGGATACTGCCGAGAATGAGCAGGATGGGCGTGATCAGTTCCATGGGTCCCCCCGGCGCATTTCCGCGCTGCGAGGAATCCTACGCCGGCTAATACGCGTCCGCCAACATGAGGTTGAGGTGGACCCCGCCGCGCCACCGCTTCCTCGCGGCCGCCTGTAGCTCGTCGACACCGTCGGTGCCGGGCATCGCGTCGAGCTCGCCGAGCCAGGTGCGAGCCTGCGCCGCATCGACGCGGCGCGCCGCGCGAGCGCCCCACAGCAGCAACTGCCCGCGACGATAGGCATCGCGCTCGTGACGCAGCCCGACGCGCGCGTGCACGACCGCGTGCTCCGACGCCTTCGCCTCGAGCGCGAGCCACAGCGCCGTGAGCCGCAGCGATGGATCGTCGGGCGCGGTCGCGATCGCGCTCTCGATCGCCGCGCGAGCGGCCGGCACGTCGTGCGAGCCCTCATACGCGCGCGCGAGCTCGTGCAGCGCCTTCGCGGCCGGGCTGTGCGGCGCCGCGACATCCTCGCGCTCGCGCACCGTCCACGTCTCCGGACCACCGGTCCAGCTCCACGCGACCTCGGCCCACCTGCCCTCGCAGCTCGGCGCGCGATCGATGCCGACGAGCGCACGGCACACCGACGGCTTCACGACCGACGCGTGGACGTTCGTCGCCTGCGCGACGATCGAGCCCATCGCGCGCTCGAGCCCCGCATCGACACGATCGCCGAGGAACCGCGCGAGGTCCTCCATGCGCAGGTGCTGCCCAGCCGCGAGCCGCGCATCGGCGAGGCTCTCGATCCGGCGCGCGCGGCGCTCGGTGTGGATCGCCCACGCGCGCGAGCCGCGGATCTCGCCGCCGGTGAGCCGCGAGCGATAGTGATTCGTGCACACGAGCGTGTGCGCGCTCGCCGCCGTGCCGCGATTCACCGGGCGCACGACCTCGACGTGCGGACCGGCGAGCTCCAGCACACACGCCGTCCTCTCGCGCGCCGAGCCGACCGCGATGCCCCAGCTCGACGACGCGGGCGCCGCGCGCGCGATCCGGATCGCGTCCTCGATCGTCTCCGCCTTGCGCGCGATCTCGTGGACGACATCGACGATCATGGCGCCGCCGAACGTCACGTCGCGATGCCACCGCGTGTGCGGCGCGATCACGAGGCCCGCCTCGTTGACGACCGTGACCACCGCCGTATCCGCGCCCTTCGTCGCGAAGAAGCCGTACCGCTGCCCGCCGGTCTCGTCGTTGACGATGAACGCGGGCTCCGCGTCCCACACGCCGACGCCGGGGAAGTCGAAGTTGCGCGCGAAGATCAGCTCGCCGTCCTCGGTCGCGTCGCCCCACGCGATGATCGTCGAGCACGCCGGCACCGCCGCGCGCAGCATCGCGGCCTGCGAGAACGGCGGAAGCTGCATGCGCGCCGCGAGCGCGACCGTGTTCTGCAGCGAGTCCATCGTCGCGAGCGTGAGCAGGCCCGGAGTCGTCGGCAGGCCGGCGGCGCGGCCGAACGCGCGGCTGCGCGCGAGCAGCTCCGGCGGACGCTCGCGGCCGAGACGCGCCTGCATCGCCGTCGCGATGCCCTTCACGGCGAGCCGGCCGAGCAGGCCCGCGCCACCCGCGATCGCGCGCTCGGGCATCGTCGTGTAGAAGCCGAGCAGGCGGCGAGCCTCCTCGGCGACGAGCGCACCGTGCTGCGCGCCCATCTCTTCCTGAGTGCCTGCGAGGCGAGCGGTGAATAGCGTCATCGTTTCCTCTTCTTCTTGCTGCGCAGCGGTTCGAGCACGCGGTCCGCGAGCTCCTGGATCACGCCGTCGGGGCGCGCGATTCCGAGCACGTGATGGACGAGCACGCCGTCGACGACGGCGAGCACGAGCTCGATCACGCGCTCGGGGTCGCACGGCTTGACCTGCTTCGTCGCGAGGCCGTGCCGCAGGTCGGCGACCATCGTCTCGCGCACGGCCGTCACGACGCGCCGCTCGCGATCGAGCAGCGCCTGCATGTCGCGCCCGCCGACCGCCCACAGCTGGAAGAGCCCGCCGATCAGGTTCGGGCGCTCGCGGTGGAACTGGATCGTCGCATCGACCATCGCGCGCAGCCGATCGATCGGATGCTCGACCGGCGTCGTCTTCGCGATCACGTACTGCGCGAGCTCCTGGTACGTCTGGTCGAGGACGGTCTCGAAGATCGAGTTGAGGTCGGGGAAGTAGAAGTAGAGCGTGGGCCGCTTCACGCCGAGCCCGTCCGCGAGCTCGCGCATGCTCGTCTGCACGCCGCGCGTGCGCAGGATCTCGAACGCGGCGGAGGCCAGCTCGGTGCGACGGGCGAGATCGGGGCGGCGCGGCATCGATTCCTTGACACTATGTCAGTACAAGAAGACTGACACAGTGTCAACCTATGGCTCGGGAAGACCCGCGAGCTGACGGACGTAGAAGTTCCGTGTACTGTCGGGGACCTACGTGGGGCTAGCTGTGCGCAGCGATGACGTCGTCCTGCAACGTCCGGAAGACGTTCGTTATCTCGTCCCCGTCTTTCACACGTGGAACGCCTGCGCGGGCTCCGCTAGCGCGTACCTGCTGCGCCGCATCGCCTATCGCGCCGGCGCCTACGCTCCGGGCCTGCAGGAGCAGCTGTTCCACGAGCTCAACACGTCGCGCGACGGCGGCACGATCGACAAGGTGCAGCGCTGGTTCAGCGGCCGCGTCAGCTCGCTGCACGAGCTCGGCTACCGCCTGCAGTGCCGGCGCGTCGCCACGCCGACGCCCGCGATCCTCGACTGGGTCAAGCAGGGCAAGGGCTACCGCGGCGCGATGCTGCCGACCGCGTTCAAGAAGCTGCACCCGCAGCCCGGCGCCGGCGGCGATGCGGGCGAGGACATGAACGCGCACGCGGTCGGCGTGACGATCGACCGGCTCGACGCGAAGACCGACGAGGATCTCGTCATGATCGATCCGTGGCCGGGCGCCGCGGGCGGCGCGACCGATCGTGGCAAGCTGTCGCCGGCGCTCGAGAGCGCGCATCGCGACAAGAACTTCCACGCGCTGATCTACTTCTGGTCCGGCTGGTCGTAGCTACGTCGGAAAGCAGTCGGCGAGCTCCGCCGGCCCCGAGAACACGGCGGCCGCGCCGGCGAGCGACTCGACGCTCCAGCCACCGCACGTCACCGCGATGATCGCGACGCTCGCATCGCGCGCGGCGCGCACGTCGTACGGCGTGTCGCCGATCATCACCGTGCGTTCGCGGGCGGTCGGCAGGCGCGCGAGCGCGGTCTCGATGATGTCGGGATCCGGCTTGCTGTTCTCGACGTCCGACGACGTCGTGCGCACCTCGACGAGATCCGCGATGTCGGCGATCTCGAGCAGCGGCTGCAGCTCCTCCGCCTTCGCGGCGCTCGCGATCGCGATCTGATACTGCTCGGCCAGGAGGCGCAGCACGAGCTTGCGGGCGCCGAGCTGCGGCGTGACGGCGCGCAACCACTTCTCCTTGAACAGCTCGCTGCGATCGCCCGAGATCCGCGTGTTCTCGCGCGCACCGACGGGGATCCCGGTCACGATCTCGATCAGCTTGTCGCCGCCCATGCCGACGAGCGAGCGCGCGCGCGGGACGCTGATCTCGTAGCCGTGCTTCGCGAGCGCCTCGACCCACGCATGGGCGTGGGCGTCGTTGCTGTCGACGAGCGTGCCGTCGACATCGAGCAGGACTCCTTGATAGCGGCGCATTCTGGGGTGTAGCGCGCACGACGATTCCGTGCGACCTGTGCCGCGCCGCAGGCTCGCCTCCGCATGAATCACGCATCGCACCGCACTGCCCGCGAGCTGCACCTGCTGCATCCGACCCCGGCGCCACACGATCTCGCGCACTTGCGCGGGCACGCGCACTGCAACCGCCCCCGCGCCATGCGCACTGCTCTCACGCTCGCTCTCGCCTCCACGCTCGCGCTCGCCGGCTGCGAGAAGTCCAAAGGCAAGTCCTCCGGTCCGCTCGGCGATGCGGACCTCGCGATGCTCAAGGACCTCCCCGGCGGCAACGTCGCGCTCATCGGCGGCAATTACATGAAGATGCAGAACTTCATGCAGTCGTCGCTCGGCGCGATGGCCGAGGACATGATGGACAAGGCCGGCGCGGGCAAGGGCTTCAAGGACTGGATGGCGTGCTTCGCGGAGCAGAAGGATCTCCGGATCGCAGGCGGCCTCGCGCTCGAGGACGGCCTCGAGATCCGTCTCGCGTTCAAGGGCATGACGATCGACCAGATCGACAAGTGCGCGACGCGCGCGGGCTACACGCACACGCTCGATCCGGACCACAAGTACATCGAGATCGAGGTGCCGGGCGGTCTCGCCGGCACGATGGCGCAGGGCTACCTCGCGCTGCCCGACGGTGCGCTCTACAGCCGCCAGCGCATGCAGATCTCGCTGATCCCGACCGTCGATGCGGCGACGCGCGACGACCTCGAGGCCGACATGAAGAGCCTCGCGACCTCGAACGCGACGAACGACAAGGCACTGCTCGCGCTCGCCGCGAAGGCCGACCGCGGCCAGACGCTGTGGTTTGCCGGCTCCGGCAAGGGCACGATCGCGGCCGACAAGGTCGGCGATGTCTACGGCGCGATCGACATCGACGACGGCATCAAGATGGACGTCATGATCGGCTTCACCGACAAGACGATGGCGAAGCAGCTCGACGACGGCCTCGATCAGGTCAAGTCGATGAAGGGCAACCTGCCGGCGGACATGCGCTCGATCTTCGATAACATCTCGCTGCACCGCGACGGCGCTGACGTCCGCATCGTCGCGAAGCTCACCGATGCACAGATCAAGTCGCTCTCGCACATGGGTGCGCTTGGCGGCGGACTGGACTGAACAGGAGGAGGACCTATGAACAGACGACTATTTCTCGTTGGCGTGTTCGCGCTCGCGGTCGCGGCGTGCGGCAAGAAGGGCGGCGGCTCGGCGGCGCTGTCGAAGTATCCCGGCACGGAGGACGGTGCGAAGCAGATGCTCACCGACCTGCGCACGTCGAGCGATGCGGCGGGCATGACGAAGGCCTTGAAGCCGACGTCGGCCGACTACAAGGCCGTGTTCACCGACGACTTCGCGGCGAAGGCCGAGAAGGGCTACGAGGAGCTATGGAACGATCCGAAGAGCGTGATCGGCGCCGACCCGGCGAACACCGAGCTCAAGCTGTTCAAGGCGACCACGGATGACATCAAGGCGTGGACGCACGACGTCGAGATGGACTTCCCCGGCGGCTATCAGAAGGTGAAGGACAGCTTCAAGCCGGGCCTCACCGTCTACCGCTGGAAGTACACCAAGCCCGGCGAGACGCTCGGCATGGCGTACGATGGCCTGATCTACGTCAACGGCCACTGGGCGTGGTTCCCCAAGCCCTGGCGCATCGCGGATCACTGATCATTGATCGACGAGGCGGATCCCGTGCGGCGCAGCGGGATCGCCGACGATCGCGAGGCGGCCCTCGAGGAAGCGCGCCCAGACATTGCCGAGCACGTCGCGCCGCCACGTCTGCCAGGCCGGCAGTCGTTCGGCCGCCGCGAGGCCGTGCTCGTCGATCAGGCGCGCGGCCTCTTCGGCGTCGGCGCGCGTCGCGAGCAGGCGTGGCGCGATGCCGGTCTCGTCGGCGATCAGCTGCACGATCGCGAGCATCAGCTCGGTCCACCGCTGCGAGCGCGTGCTCGTGCTGCGCCAGTCGCGGCGCGGCTCGCGGCTGCGCCCGACCGGTGTCGCGCCGGCGATCGCGGCGACGATCTCGTCCGCGCGCGTCTTCGCGATCGGCGAGATGCCCTTCTCCGCGCGCACTCCACCGGGATTGCCCGGGCGATGGCGCGCCAGCTCGAGCAGCACTTTGTCGTTGAGGACCTGGCCGAGCGGCCGGTCGAGCTCGATCGCCGTGCGCAGCCGCCAGGCCGCGAGCGCCGCGACCGCCGCGTGGGCCTTGTCGTCGAGCGCGCGCGCCCCGCCGATCTGCTGCCACGCCGTCTCGGGCGTCACGGCCGCGGCCGCGCTCGCGTCGGCGCCGATCGCGCGCGTCTCCTCGCGGACCCACTCGACCTTCGGCCCGAGCCGCGCCGCGAGCTTGGCATAGATCCGCGGCAGGTGAAACACGTCGGCGGCCGCGTACTGGAGCTGGGCGTCGCTCAGCGGACGGCGCGCCCAGTCCGTCCATTGCTGCTCCTTGGCGAGCGTCACGCCGAGCAACTCCTGCGCGAGCGCCGCGAGCCCGACCTGATCGCCGATGCCGAGGAAGGCCGCCATCAGCTGCGTGTCGACGACGTTCGGGAGTGCCGCACCGAAGCGGGTCGCGAACAGCCCGAGGTCCTGGCGCGGCGCATGCGCGATGACGAGCGGGTGCGCGGCCAGCGCGCTGACCAGCGGGGCCGCATCGACGGCGAGCGCGTCGACAAGTCGCACCTGGGGATCCGCTGCGACGATCTGTTCGACGGGAGCATCCAAGCTCCCGTCCTCGCCAAGCCACGCAACCTGGACCACACATAACGTCGGAACCAGCCGATCCGCGGACACGAACTCGACGTCGAACGCCGCGAGCGGCGCCCGCGCGAGCGCCCTCGCCACCTTCGCGAGCTCCTCCGGATCGGTGACGAGCACGCCACACCATAACCCTGTTAGATTCCCCCCGGGAAACGGATGCATCACATGACGAACACGTTCGGCAGCAAGGCGCAGATCACCGTCGGATCCAGCAAGGTCGAGCTCTACCGGCTCGACGCGCTGATCAAAGCAAAGGTAGGCGACGTCGAGACGCTCCCCTACTCGCTGCGCATCCTGCTCGAGAACCTCCTCCGCTACGAGGACGCCAAGACCGTCCAGGCCGCCGACATCCAGGCGGTCGCCGGCTGGAACCCGAAGCACCGCGTCGAGCACGAGGTCCAGCTCCGCCCGGCGCGCGTCCTCATGCAGGACTTCACCGGCGTCCCCGCCGTCTGCGACCTCGCCGCGATGCGCGACGCGTTCGTCAAGCTCGGCAAGCCCGCCAACTCGATCAACCCGCTGCGCGCCGCCGACCTCGTGATCGATCACTCGGTCCAGGTCGACGAGTACGGCACGAACCTCGCGTTCAAGCACAACGTGCAGCGCGAGTACGAGCGCAACCGCGAGCGCTACCTGTTCCTGCGCTGGGGCCAGCAGGCGTTCGCCAACATGAAGGTCGTGCCGCCCGGCACCGGCATCTGCCACCAGGTCAACCTCGAGTACCTCGCGAAGGTCGTGTGGACCGAGAACGGCGTCGCGTTCCCCGACTCGCTCGTCGGCACCGACTCGCACACGACGATGGTCAACGGCCTCGGCGTGTTCGGCTGGGGCGTCGGCGGCATCGAGGCCGAGGCCGTCATGCTCGGCCAGCCGATGGCGATGCTGATCCCCGAGGTCGTCGGCTTCGAGCTGACCGGCAAGCTGCCGCCCGGCGCGACCGCCACCGACCTCGTCCTCACGGTCACGCAGATGCTCCGCAAGAAGGGCGTCGTCGACAAGTTCGTCGAGTTCACCGGCCCCGGCATCACGCACCTGCCGCTGCCCGACCGCGCCACGATCGCGAACATGGCGCCCGAGTACGGCGCCACGATGGGCTTCTTCCCCGTCGACGGCGAGACCTTGAACTACCTGCGCTTCACGGGCCGCCCCGAGGCGCACGTCCAGCTCGTCGAGCGCTACACGAAGGAGAACATGCTGTGGCACGATCCGAGCCGCAAGCTGCGCTTCTCCGACACGCTCTCGCTCGACCTGTCGACGGTCGAGCCCTCGATCGCCGGTCCCGCGCGTCCGCAGGATCGCGTGCCGCTCAAGTCGTCGCGCCGCGCGTGGCGCAAGGCGGTCGGCGGCATCCTCGGTGACAATGCTGCCGCGTCGCCGATCGAGATCGAGACCTGGGCCGACGACGGCGGCGCCACGCCGCCCGGCAAGTGCTCGACGACGACGTCGGTCACGACCGACAAGGGCACGTTCTCGCTCACCCACGGCTCGGTCGTGATCGCCGCGATCACGTCGTGCACGAACACGTCGAACCCGTCGGTGCTGCTCGCGGCCGGCCTGCTCGCCAAAAAGGCCGTCGCGAAGGGCCTGCGCTCCAAGCCGTGGGTCAAGACCTCGCTCGCGCCCGGCTCGCAGGTCGTCACCGACTACCTGACGGAAGCCGGCGTCATGGCCGACCTCGAGGCACTCGGCTTCAACCTCGCCGGCTACGGCTGCACGACGTGCATCGGCAACTCCGGCCCGGTCCACGACTCCATCGCCGCCGCGGTCAAGGACAACAACCTCGTCGTTTGCTCCGTCCTCTCGGGCAACCGCAACTTCGAGGGCCGCGTGAACCCGGTCGTGCGCGCGAACTACCTCGCGTCGCCGCCGCTCGTCGTCGCGTACGCGCTCGCCGGCACGATGGACATCGACCTCGACAGCCAGCCGCTCGGTACCGACAGCGCCGGCAAGCCCGTCATGCTCAAGGACATCTGGCCCTCGCCCGCCGAGGTCGAGGCCGCGATGCGGACCTCGATCCGCCGCGAGCAGTTCGAGTCGCGCTACGCGCACGTCCTCGAGGGCGACGCGGACTGGCGCTCGCTGCAGGTCCCCGCCGGCGACACGTTCGCCTGGGACGACAAGTCGACCTACATCCGCAAGCCGTCGTTCTTCGACGACCTCGGCCCGACGCCGCGCCCGCTCACCGACATCCGCGGCGCGCGCGTGCTCGCCGTCCTCGGCGACTCGGTCACCACCGATCACATCTCGCCCGCCGGCAACATCGCGAAGGGCTCGCCCGCCGCGCGCTACCTCGACGAGCACGGCGTCCCGCCGCGCGAGTACAACCAGTACGGCGCGCGTCGCGGCAACCACGAGGTGATGGTGCGCGGCACGTTCGCGAACATCCGGCTCAAGAACCTGATGCTCGCGGGCGTCGAGGGCGGCTACACCAAGCACCTGCCCGACGGCACCCAGATGTCGATCTACGACGCCGCCGTCAAGTACATGCAGGACAACGTCCCGCTGATCGTGATCGCCGGCGACCTCTACGGCACCGGCAGCTCGCGCGACTGGGCCGCCAAGGGCACGATGCTCCTTGGCGTCCGCGCCGTCATCGCGAAGTCGTTCGAGCGCATCCATCGCTCGAACCTGATCGGCATGGGCGTCCTGCCGCTGCAGTTCGAGCCCGGCCAGGACGCGGCGACGCTCGGCCTCACCGGCGACGAGGTCCTCGAGATCGACGGCATCGCGGCCGGCGTGATCCCGAAGAAGAAGCTGACGGTGCGCGCGGGCAGCAAGACGTTCACGGTCATCGCGCGCGTCGACACGCCGCAAGAGGTCGAGTACGTCAACCACGGCGGCATCCTTCAGTACGTGCTCCGCCAGCGCGCGGCGCAGGCGTAACGCATCACGGGCAGACACACCACACAGGGGTCCCGCCCGAAACCCGTCATTACGATGTAATGACGGATTCCGCCCGGGGCGGCTCGCGCCGCTGCGCGCGAGGTTCGCGCTGCGCGTGGCCGCTGGCCGGCCGGTGTCCGACGGGAGTGGCCGCGCCGCGGACGCTCCGGACGGTCGTCGACGAGGAATCGCGCGCTTGGCGCCGGCACGCCGCGTGGAAAAGCGCCCGAGGCCATTCGACGCAACCGAGACAACGCTCGGCCGATAGCCGCCCATACGCAGTCCGCGGTGGGCTGCGCCGCAAAGGAATCGTCATGACTTTCAGGGCTGGGAAGACGCAGTCGTTGGCGCCGGATCGTCGGCGCACTGGATTGGTGGTGGGGCTGCGCCGTGCGGACAGCGGAGAGGTGATCGCGCTCGACACCAAGCCGCGCCGCTGGGTCATCGGCGCGGATCCGAACTGTGACCTGCCGGTCATCGGCGATCCGTTCGTGTCGGGCTGCCACTGCGTGATCGAGCGCCGCGAGAACGGCTCGCTCCTCGTCCGCGATCGCGACTCGCGCAACGGCACGTTCGTCGATGGCGCCTCGGTCGAGGGCGCCGAGCTCCTGATCGGCAGCTATCTCTCGGTCGGCCGCACCACGTTCGTCGCGGTGGCCGGCGCCGGCAGCGGCACGCGCGCGCCCGCGATCGAGCTCCTGGTCGGCCACGATCCGGTGCTCCGCCGCACGGTCGACATGGCGCTCAAGGCGGCCCAGTCCGAGTGCAGCGTCCTCATCCTCGGCGAGACCGGCACGGGCAAGGACCTGCTCGCCCGCGTGATCCACGAACGCTCCAAGCGCGCGAACGGCCCGTACGTCGCGGTGAACTGCGGCGGCATCCCGCAGCAGCTGATCGCGAGCGAGCTGTTCGGGCACGAGAAGGGCGCGTTCACCGGCGCGACCGAAACGCGCGACGGCTACTTCCTCGAGGCCACCAACGGCACGCTCTTCCTCGACGAGATCGGCGAGCTCCCGCTCGAGCTCCAGGCCCACCTGCTCCGCGCGCTCGAGAACCGCTCGATCCGCCGCGTCGGCGGCTCGACGGAACGCGCCGTCAACGCGCGCATCGTCGCGGCCACCAACCGCGTCGAGAACCTCGGCACCGACGCCGCGCGCCTGCGCATGGACCTCTTTCACCGCATCGCGACGCTCGTGCTCGTCCTTCCGCCGCTCCGCGAGCGCATGGGCGACCTCGCCGAGATCGTGAACACGCAGCTCCAGGAGCTGGCCCCGCTCCACGGCCACAAGCTGATCCTCCCCGAGGCGTGGGCTGCGCTCCAGCGCCACACGTGGCCCGGCAACGTCCGCGAGCTGCGCGCCGCGGTCGGCCGCGCGGTGATGATGGGAGGCGACGAGCTCGGCGTCGAAGACTTCTTCCCGGACACCGCGCTCCCCTCCCCGCTGCGACCGCGCCCCGCGGGTGCCTCCGGCCCCGCGTCGCCGCGCTTCTCCGGCGGCGCCGGCGCGAGCAGCTTCTCGCACGGCAGCGCATCCGGCGCCAACGGCGCCGACGCCGAGCTCCCGGACCTCGAGAGCGTGCAGCGCGACATGATGGCGAGGGCGCTCGAACGCCACGGCACGATCCGCGCGGCGGCCGCTGCGCTCGGCATGCCGAAGTCGACGTTCGCGGATCGCGCGCGGCAGTGGAACCTGCAGGCGCCCGGACGCCGCCGCATCGCGGGCCTCTCGCGACGCCGCTACATCGGCGCGACACCGGCGCTGCCGCCAACCACACCGCGCCCGCCGCTGCCGCCAACCACACCGCGCCCGCCGCTGCCGCCGAGCGCCTCGCACGCGCC
>CAYUNM010000002.1:205833-228180 GCA_964446175.1 uncultured Kofleriaceae bacterium | reverse complement strand
CGCTGCCGCCAACCACACCGCGCCCGCCGCTGCCGCCGAGCGCCTCGCACGCGCCGCTGCCGCCGAGCGCCTCGCAGCCGACCACGATGGCGCGGCCGCCGGCGGACGCGCATCCCTGCGGGCAATCAGCCGCGCCGCACGCGAGTGCGGAACACGCGTTTGACGGCGCGCGGCACGCCGATGGAGGCGACGACATCGGATGGAACGTGCCGGCCGATGACGAGCTGGCGAGCCGGGCACGCGAGTGCGTGGCGCCCGCGTGGCGAACCGATGCGGAGCCGGTCGCGCAGGCGCGCGGATGCGCGGCGCCCGCGTGGCGCGGCGAGCAGCCGTACCCGACCGAGTGGCTCGCGCTGCGGCCCGCCGCGGACGAGTACGCCGGCGACTGGGCGATCTCTGCGCCGGCGGCCGAAGCGCGCATGCACGAGTCGCACGGCGAGCGGCTCGCCACGGCTCCCACGGACGAGACGAGCATGTTCGAGCTGAGCAGCAGCGACAACGTCTTGCGTGACTTCGCCCTCTCACAGCTGCCACTGCCGACGCACGCGCATGACGGCGGCGATCTGCGAGTGCGCGCCATGGATGGCGCTGCGTCGAGCGGCAGCGACGGCCACGGCGACGGCGACGCCATCTTCGACGACGCCAACGACATCACGACGTCCGACAAAGGGCCGTGCACGAGCGCCGGGGAGAACAGCGGCGCCGGCGACGAGCTGTGGACCACGACGAACGACCTCACGACACCCGACGAGACGCCGCCAGCGCACCTCACGGACCGCGACTCTCGCGCGCGGTACTAGCGTCGAGGCGTGCGGGTCGCGAGCCTGGCGCCGGGGCGCGCGTCAGGGCGTGCGGGTCGCGAGCCCGGCGGCGGGTGCGCGCGTCGGGGCGTGCGTGCGGGCGCGCGTCAGGGCGTGCGGGCCGGCTCGCCCTGCATGCGCCGGCCATAGAGGAAGCGCGGGCGATCGACGGCGGGCATGTCGGGCGGGCGGACGAGCGCCGAGCCGGCGCCCGAGCCGAGGGCGAGGCCGCTGCTCACGCACGCGAGGTCGGGGTCGACGGCGCCGTAGTAGACGTTCGGGTTCGCGAGGTCGGCCGGGTTGTGCGTGCCGTGGAGCTTGACGGACTCGCAGCCGGGGAGCGGCGTCGTCGGGTTGTTGCCGCCGGTCGGATCGTACTTGTAGAGGTAGTGGTCCTTGCAGAAGCCGACGGTGTCGGAGGTGTCCGAGGGCAGGAAGCCGGTGGACGAGATTTCCCAGGCCCAGGAGTAGGCGCACTCTTCGCGGCCGGAGCCGGTCTGGAACGAGCCGGAGCGGCGGACCGGGTCGCACATGTCCGGGTACTGGCCGTGGCGGTTCGGGTTGCCGATGCCGCCGCAGGTGCCGGCGCTGCCGTCGTAGCAGTCGACCGGACGGCACATCGCGACGCAGATGACGGTCGTGTTGCCGGTGGTTTCCTGGAGGACCGGCTCGTAGCCCTGGTTGCAGCTGTCGAAGCCGGCGCCCGTTTCGGAGTCGGCGCAGCCGTTGGCGACGGTGCACTCGGCGCGGTGGCGGAAGTTGAGATCGGGGCTGCCGTGGATGTCCTTCGAGCAGGTCCACGCGGTCGCGGGCGGGACGCCCTGGGATGGCATGCCGAAGCAGCCGACGAGCGCGTTCGAGCCGCAGGTCATCGTGCGCTTGACGGAGCCGGAGCCGGAGCCGTCGAAGTCGTTGTCGAGCAGCGGGTCGCACTTGAGGCTGCAGACGCCGGCGGCGGCCGGGGAGGACGCGCCCGTCGCGAAGAGCTGCGGGTAGACGATGCACGCGTACTGCGAGTCGCACTTGGGCTGGCCGCCCTCCTGATCGCAGACGGCCTTGCACTGACCGGTCGCGCCCGGGTGCTTGTACTCGGAGCAGATGGCGCCCTTGACGCAGTTGTCGTAGCCGCTGGGGCCCGCGCTTCCGAACGTGCAGTCGGCGCCGACCGCGGCGGTGCCGTCGGCGGGTACGCAGCCGGTGTGTCCGATGTAGGCCGGGTCGGTCTGGTCGATGACCCAGGTGCACTTCTCGTTCGCCTTGCAGCCCATCTGCGTCAGCGGACTGCAGCCGGTGGGGCCGGAGTCGATCGTCATGGGGGCGTCGGTGGGCTTCGCATCACTGCCGCCGCAGGCGGCGAACAGCGCCGCGAGCACGACCCCGAAGGCTAGCGTCTTCATGTGTGTGGCGGCTCCTCTGCGCCCCTCGCGCACGGATCCCGACGGTAGCGAGGGCGTGATCGGGAAGCAAGCGCGGCGGAATCTCCGACGATGATCGAAGTCACGAATCAGTGGCCAAGCGTGATCGATCCCGGCGGAAGCGTGCCCTGCGGTGGCCCTCGCGACTCGATGGCGATGACGCCGGTCACGCCCGCGGCGAGCGTCGCGGCGCCGGCGATCACATACCAGCGGCCGTACCACGGGCGGTGCGGGTCGGGGCTGCCGGCGGCGAGCGCGACCTCGAGCGGCTGATCGGGAGAGGCGATGCGGCCGATCGTGGCGCCGCCGGCGTCGCGCGCCTCGATGAAGTACTCGAGCTCGTACGGCTTCGACGAGGCGGGCGCCGTGATGCGCGCGCGCCAGTGACCGTCGCCGCGCGGTGAGGCGGGCGAGGCGCGATAGGCGAGCTCGCCGCGGCGGCGCGTCGAGACGACGACATCGAACACGTTGCCGCGGATCGCGTGGACCTCGAATTCGAGCGGATGGCCGGCGGTGCCGGCGGTCGGCGCGGCGTGCTCGAGCTCCGCGGAGGCGTTCGGATCGAAGCCGGGGATCAGCTGCTTCTTGAGCTGCTCGAAGAACGCGCGGACTTTCGGCGAGCCGGAGGTGTCGCGGAGCTGGTAGCCGGGATCGATGTCGAGGATGCGCTCGAACGTCGCGCGCGCGGCGCCTTCGTCGCCCTTGATGAACTCGGCGAGCGCGATCAGCTCGAGCGCGCGGAGGCGCTGGGCGCGGGTGGCGCGGGCATCGCGCGTGACCGGAGCGAGTGCCTGGATCGCGCCGGCGTACTCCTGATCGTCGAACAGCTTCTGGCCGCGCGCGAGGAACGTCTCGATCGCGGCCGGGCCGACGTCGGCGCGCGCGACGGCGCCGAACACGAGCAGGAGCACGATCAGCGCGCGAGCCACTGGACTCCTTGCGGCGTCGCGAACAGCGCGTCGAGCGCGCCGTTGTCGTCGATGTCGTAGAACAGGACGTCGGTGGCGGCCGGGGCCGTGACGGAGTC
This sequence comes from uncultured Kofleriaceae bacterium, assembly GCA_964446175.1. GTDB lineage: Bacteria > Myxococcota_A > Polyangia > Haliangiales > Haliangiaceae > JABFXX01. The sequence continues at coordinate 224,938 of CAYUNM010000002.1, read as the reverse complement.
CGCCGCGAACGCACCGCCGGGCTGGCCGTGCAGCGTGGGCGTGCCGGCGTCGGTAGCGAAGGCGGCGTCGGGCTCGCAGCCGTCGTCCCAGCCACCGAACGCGGCCGCGTGGATCGTCGGTGGCGAGGGGAGCGTGACGAACGTGCGGTCCTCGAGGCGGCCGTCGCCGCGGTTGATCAGGAGCCGCATCGGCGCGCCCGTGACCGCGATCGCGAGATCCGGCGTGAGGTCGCCGTTCGCGTCGGCGAGCGTCAGGCGCTCGACGGCCAGCGAGACCGGTGGGACCGCGCCGTCGTTGAAGTCGAACGTGCCGCCGGTGCCGAGCCAGGCGGCGAGCGGCGCGCCGTTCTGGCCGACGACGAGATCGGCGTTGCCGTCGCCGTCGAGATCGGCCATCGCAAGCGCGCTCACCGCCGAGACGTGGCCGCCGCCGGTCAGCGCGGAGGTCGCCTGGGTGAAGTGTGCACCGCCATCGTTGAGCCAGAGCTGCAGCGTCGAGCCGTAGCCCAGGACGAGGTCGGTATCGCCGTCGTGATCGATGTCGGCGGCGGCGACCTGCGCGGCGACCTTGCCGATCGCGTCGCCCGGCGTGAACGTCTTGCCGTCGCGCAGCCAGACCGTCGGGGCGGCGCCGTCGGTCGCGATGACGAGGTCGTCGTCGCAGTCGCCGTCGAGGTCGGCCGCGATCAGCGCGACGACGTTCCCCGGCGGCGACGCAGGCAGATCGCTCGCGACGAGCGCGCGGCCGGAGGCGTCGATCAGCGAGGCGGCCGCACCGACCGCGACGACAAGCGTGCCGCCCCGCCCTTCGGAGGCCGCGAGCCGCGCCGATGCGGGACCGACGGGCGCACCGACCGGCGCCGGGGCCGCGCCCGGGCCCTTCACGCACGCGCGCAGATCGAGCGTCGTGTCGCCGTCGACCGGCGCGGACACGAGCTGCGTCGCGACGCCGCCCTGGTCGCCGCGCACCCACGCGATCGTGCCGGCGGGGCCATCGACCCGCAGTGTCTGCGGTAGGACGCGCGTATCGAGGCGATAGTCGCGGCCGAACTGGTCTGCGTGCGCCGCGACGCCGACGCAGATCGAATCGAGCGCGCGCGGCACCGGCCGGTCGCTCGCGATCTCGAGCGTGACGGCGCTGGTGCAGCCAGCCAGGCCAGCTGCGACGACGACGACGGCGGCGAAGCGCACCGAGCGCGAGCATCGCACACGGCCACCGCCTCCGTGAATCACGCACTACCCCGGAACGACAGGGGAAGAGGTATGATGCGTGCGCGTGCCAGCCGACGCAGGCATTCGGTTCGGCCATTACGTGCTGTTGCGGAGGATTGCCCGTGGCGGCATGGCCGAGGTGTTCCTGGCCCAGCAGCGCGGCCTCGAGGGCTTCGACCGCCGCGTCGCGGTCAAGCGCATCCTGCCGCACCTCGCGGACAACGCCGACTTCGTGAAGATGTTCCTCGCGGAGGCGAAGCTCGCGGCGCAGCTCAGCCACCCGAACATCGTCCACATCTACGAGTTCGGAAAGGTCGAGACCGACTACTTCATCGCGATGGAGTTCGTCGAGGGCGTGCACACCGGCGAGATCTACAAGGCGGGAGGTATGCCGGCCTCGCTCGTCGCGCGCATCGGCGCCGATGCGGCGACCGCGCTGCACTACGCGCACGAGCTCAAGGCGCCGACGGGCAAGCCGTACGGGCTCGTCCACCGCGACGTGTCGCCCGCGAACATCATGGTGTCGTTCGACGGCATCGTGAAGCTGTGCGACTTCGGCATCGCGAAGGCGGCGGCCGTCGGCGACCAGCTGACGAACCCCGGGCAGGTGAAGGGCAAGTACGCGTACATGTCGCCCGAGCAGACGATCGCGGCGCCGCTCGACGGCCGCAGCGATGTCTTCTCGCTCGCGATCGTGCTGTGGGAGCTGCTCGCGGGCCGCTACATCGTGCAGCGCGGCGATGCCGTCGAGGCGATGCGCGCGATCCGCGACGGCAAGCTCGAGCCGCTCGACAAGGTCGCGCCGCAGACGCCGCCGGCGCTCGTGAAGGCGATCATGTGGGCACTCGAGCCCAAGCGCGAGAAGCGCGCGAACGCCGCCGAGCTCGCGCAGGCGCTCGAGCAGTTCATCAAGAGCTCGCCCGACATCGCCACCGCGATGCAGCTCGGCACCTGGATCAAGACGCGGTTCGCGCGCGAGTCGACGGGCCAGCACGCGGCGATCGTCGGCGGCAAGGCAGGCACGGCCGTCGCGAGCGGCACGATGGGCGCGCTGACGTCGCTCGGCACGGCGAGCAGGCTCGGCATCGACCCGGAGACGAGCATCGCCCCGTGGGCCGCCGATCTCGACGACGACAACGCGCAGACGCTGAAGAAGCGCGAGGAGCCGGTCCACACCGACATCATCGACCACACCGAGACCGTCGAAGTCCCGGGCAAGCAGTCGATGCCGATCGTCCCGAGCGGCCCGGCGGCCGTGCCGACGATGATCGTCGCCGGCGTGCCCGCGCCGCCGTCGCAGTCGGGGCCCCGCCCGAAGATCGCGGCGAGCGCGCTCGCCGATTCGAGCCCGCGGCAGCCGCGTGCGCTCGAGACCGGGCAGCGCCGCAAGCAGCCGCCGCCGGTGAAGAAGAAGCCGATCGCCGCGATCATCGGGCTCGGCGGCCTTGGCCTCCTGTCGTTCATCGTCGCGCTCGCGGTCTCGAACAGTCACAAGGCGGCCACGCCGCGCGATGCGGCGCCCGCGCCGATCGTCCGGTCGATCGTCATCGATGCCGCGCCGGCCGCTCCTCCCCCGCCGCCGCCCTCGATCGACGCCGCCGTCTCGACGGACGGCTACCTCGAGGTCCGCACGATCCCCGCGGGCGGCAAGATCAAGGTCGGCGATCAGGTGCGCGGCGCGCCGGCGCAGCTCGTGATCCCCGCCGGTAACGTCGTCGTCAGCGCGGAGCTCGCCGGCTACGAGCCGGAGAACCGCGAGATCGTGCTCGAGCCCGGCGAGCACGAGAGCATCGAGATCGCGTTCCGCAAGAAGCTCCCCGCGCACGTGATCGAGCGCGGCGTCGCGACGGGCCGGCTCACCGTGCGCACGACGCCGTACTCGAACGTCTACGAGGGCGCGCGCGAGCTCGGCGAGACGCCGTTTGCCGACCTCGAGCTCGCGGCCGGCACGCACACGCTCACGTTCAAGAACCCGTCGCACGCCGCGGTCACGAAGACCGTGCGCATCGCGCCCGGCAAGACGACGAAGCTGAACTTCGCGCTGCCCTGAGCGGCTCAGCCCTCGAGGCCGGTCGCCCAGCTGTAGCGCGGCTTCGTGTTGAAGTGGTGCGTCGCCTCGATCACGCGCACCGTGCCGGACTTGCTGCGCATCACGATCGAGCTCGTCTTCGCCGACTCGCCATAGAAGCGCACGCCGTCGAGCAGGTAGCCCTTGGTGACGCCCGTCGCGGCGAACATCACGTTGCCCTTCGCGAGCTCCTCGATGCCGTAGATCGCGTCCGCGTCCTTGACGCCCATGCGCTTGCCGCGCGCCTTCTCCTCGTCGGAACGCCAGCGCAGGCGGCCCTGGAAGTCGCCGCCGATGCACTTGAGCGCGGCCGCCGCGATCACTCCCTCGGGCGCGCCGCCGGTGCCGAACAGGACGTCGATGCCGGAGTCGGCGTTGCAGGTCATCACGGCGCCGGAGACGTCGCCATCGCCGATCAGGCGGATGCGCGCGCCGGCCTGGCGGACCTCGCCGATCAGCTCGGCGTGGCGGTCGCGGTCGAGGATGATGCAGGTGCAGTCCTCGACCTTCTTGCCCTTGGCCTTCGCGATGCGCTGGAGGTTCCACGTCGGCGACTCGCGCAGGTCGATCACGCCGCGCGCCTCGGGGCCGACCGCGATCTTCTGCATGTACGTGTCGGGCGCGTTGAGGAACTGGCCGTCGTCGGCGATCGCGATGACGCTGATCGCGTCGGGCGCGCCGGTGGCGCACAGGTTCGTGCCCTCGAGCGGGTCGACGGCGATGTCGACCTTCGGCGAGTCGGTGCTGCCGTCCTTCCAGCCCGCGCCGACCTGCTCGCCGATGAACAGCATCGGCGCCTCGTCGCGCTCGCCCTCGCCGATGACGACGGTGCCGCGGATGTCCATGTGATCGAACGCGGTCCGCATCGCCTCGACGGCGACGTGATCCGCGAGCTTGCGATCACCGCGGCCCATGAGGCGCGCGGAGGCCAGCGCGGCGGCCTCGGTGATGCGGACGACTTCCAGCGCGAGGTTGCGATCCTGCATGGCCCCGGGTGTACCGCCTCGAACCGGCCCCCGGCAATCGCCTCACGACTATCTCAGCCTACCGTTCGAGCAGGTCGCGGAACTCGTCCGGCAGCGCGCGCGGGCGCCCGGTGGGCCCGATCACGGCGTGCCGCGTGTACCCCTCGGCGATCAGGTCCGCGCCGCGCCGGATGACGTAGACGAACCGCAGCGACGCTGCCCGCACCTCGCCGACCTCGACGTCGACCTCGAGCAGGTCCTCGTACAGCGCCGGCTTCTTGTAGTTGCAGTGCGCCTCGACGACCGGCAGCGCGATCTGCGCCGCTTCGAGGTCCTTGTACGACTTGCCGAGCGACCGCCAGTACGCGGCACGCGCGCTCTCGAAGAAGCGCAAATAGTTCGCGTAATAGACGACGCCCATCTGGTCGGTGTCGCCGAAGATGATGCGGATCTCGTGCTTCATGACGCGATGCGGATCACGCGGGCCCGCTCGCGCACGGCGGGCAGCCGATCGATCTCGGCGAGCGCGGCGCGGACGTGGCCCTCGCGCGCCTCGTGCGTGAGCACGACGACCCACACCGGCTCGCGCTCGGTGTCCTGCACGACCTGCTGGATCGACACGTGGTGCGCGCCGAGCACCGTCGCGAGCTGACCGAGCACGCCGGGCTGGTCGTGCACGCCGAAGCGCAGGTAGTAGCGCGAGCGGATGTCGGCCATCGGCATCAGCGGCCGAGCCTCGCGCGGGCGCGGGCGCGCGGGCCGGGTCGCCATCGACATGTTGCGCCCGATCTCGATGATGTCGCTGACCACGGCCATCGCCGTCGGCAGCATGCCGGCGCCCGCGCCGTAGTACATCGACGGGCCGAGCGCGTACGACTGCACGTACACCGCGTTCTTGGCGCCCGAGACGTCGGCGAGCAGCCAGTTGTTCGGCACGAACGCGGGGTGCACGCGCGCCTCGATCTGCGCGCCGTGATCGTGCGCGATGACGAGCGGCTTGATGACGAAGCCGAACTTGTCGGCGTAGTCGAGATCGATCGGCTCGACCGTGTCGATGCCGTCCATCGCGATCGCGTCGCAGTCGATCGCGCTGCCGAAGCACAGCGACGCGAGGATCGCGAGCTTGTGGCGCGCGTCGCCGCCGCCGACGTCGAGCGTCGGATCGGCCTCGGCGTAGCCGAGCTGCTGCGCGTCTTTCAGGATGTCGCCGAACGCGCGGCGCGTCTCCGTCATCGTCGACAGGATGTAGTTCGACGTGCCGTTGACGATCCCCCACAGCTGCTCGACGCGGTCGCTCGCGAGGCCCTCGCGCAGCACGCGGATGATCGGCACGCCGCCGCACACCGCCGCCTCGTAGTAGACGTCGACACCCGCCGCATCCGCCGCCGCGAACACCTCGGCGCCGTGCTCGGCGAGCAGCGCCTTGTTCGCCGTGACGACGTGCTTGCCGGCCGCGATCGCGGCGAGCACCGCCGCCTTGGCCTCGGTCGTCCCGCCGATCAGCTCGCACACGAGATCGATGTCCTTGCGGCGGACCGTCGCGTCGATGTCGGTCGAGAGGAGCGCCTTGTCGACCTCGACGACGCGCTTGGCCTTCGCCTTGTCGCGCACCGCGATCGCCCGGACCTCGATCCGCGCGCCGAGCCGCGCTTCGATCGCGGCCGCGTTCTCGGCGAGCAGCTTGACGACGCCGCCGCCGACATTTCCCAGACCCAGCAGCGCGACGCCGATGGTGCGCATCACGACGGCCTCTTGTACGAGTAGTGTTCCTGCACGATCTGCCAGCCGTCCGCGCCGCGGCGCAAGACCAGCGTCAGCGCGCCGTTCTCGGTGACCGTGGTGACGCCGTCGGAGACCTCGCGCGTCATCGTCGCGAGCGCGGCGGCCGCGGTCGGCCCGAGCGACGCCACCGTAACGTCCTTGAGCCGCACGTGGATCTCCTTCGCCTTGGCGAGCCGCTCGCGCAGCACCGGCTCGACCGTCGACCAGCCCTGGAACGGCAGCCCGTCCTGGACGACGACGAGATCGAGATCGTGCGCGTAGAGCTTCGCGAGCGCGTCGAAGCTTTTGACTTCATACGCTTGCCGCCACTGCTCGATCGTCCCCCGGGCCGCCGCGACCACCTCCTTGGGCGTCGCCGAGGCCGCGGGAGTCGTCTCCGCGGGCTTGGGGCTCGGGCAACCCGCCAGGCCGAGCACGATCGCGAGGAGGGCGGCGTGTCTCATGCGCGCGGGTGTACCACGGGAGCCGTGCGGAATCGCCCGGTCTACCGCTTGCCGAATCACGAGGCCAGACTGGATCATGATTCACGTCGACGCGCATTCGCACTTCGGGACCTACGACTCTCCGAACGACGAGAAGCAAGCCCTGCTGACGCTCGGCCTGTCCGCGCTGATGGCCGTCGTCACGGTCGTGTTGATCGTCGCGGCTGTGCTTTCTCCGGCTGCATGAGCGGTGTAAAAACCGCGCATGACCGAGATCGTCTGGCTGCACGCTCGCGAAGTCCTGGATTCACGCGGTAACCCCACGGTCGAGGCCGAGGTCGGGCTCGACGGCGGCGTCCTCGGACGCGCGATCGTGCCTTCGGGCGCCTCGACCGGCGAGCACGAAGCGCTCGAGCTGCGCGACGGCGACGCCAAGCGCTTCCTCGGCAAGGGCGTCACGAAGGCGGTCGAGAACGTCCGCGACGTCATCGCGCCGTCGCTGCTCGGCATGGACGCGAGCGACCAGGCGCAGGTCGACGCGACGCTGATCCAGCTCGACGGCACGCCGATGAAGTCGAACCTCGGCGCGAACGCGATCCTCGCCGTCTCGATGGCCGTCGCGCGCGCGTCGTCGCTCGCCCACGACCTGCCGCTCTACCGCTACCTCGGCGGCGTCGGCGCGGTCACGCTGCCCGTCCCGCTGATGAACATCATCAACGGCGGCGCGCACGCCGATAACAACCTCGACATCCAGGAGTTCATGATCGCGCCCGCCGGCTTCGACCGGTTCGAGGACGCGCTGCGCGCCGGCGTCGAGGTCTTCCACAACCTGAAGAAGCTGCTGTCGTCGCGCGGCAAGGCGACGAACGTCGGCGACGAGGGCGGCTTCGCGCCGTCGCTCGACTCGGGCGACGAGGCCCTCTCGCTGATCATGGAAGCGATCGGCAAGGCCGGCTACGAGCCCGGCAAGCAGATCTTCGTCGCGCTCGACGTCGCGGCGAGCGAGCTGTTCGACAAGAAGCAGGGCACGTACACCTGGGAAGGCAAGCAGAAGAAGGCGGCCGACCTGATCAACGTGTACGCGCAGTGGGCCGACAAGTTCCCGCTGGTCTCCGTCGAGGACGGCCTCGCCGAGGACGACTGGGACGGCTGGAAGCAGATCACGGAGAAGCTCGACGGCAAGGTCCAGCTCGTCGGCGACGATCTGTTCGTCACGCAGACCGCGCGCCTCAAGCGCGGCATCGACGGCGGCATCGCGAACTCGATCCTCGTCAAGCTGAACCAGGTCGGCTCGGTCACCGAGACACTCGACGCGGTCCGCACCGCGCAGCACGCCGGCTACACCGCGATCATCTCGCACCGCTCGGGCGAGAGCGAGGACGCGTTCATCGCCGACCTCGCCGTCGCGACCAACGCGGGCCAGATCAAGACGGGCTCCGCGTCGCGCAGCGATCGGATCGCGAAGTACAACCAGCTGCTGCGCATCTGCGACCAGCTCGGCGACGAGGCGCGCTTCGCGGGCTCGCGCGTGTTCAAGCGCTAGTCACTCGCGGGTGCCCGCGCCGGCTCGACGAACCGGGCCCGGAGCTACTGCGGCGCCGGGTTCGACGTGAGCAGACCCGGCAGCGCCGACGTCGCGACCACGACGCCCGCCGCGCCACCGCCGCCGCCACCGCCGGCGCCGCTCGTGCCGAAGAAGCCGTCCTCGCCGGTGTCGACGGACTGCACGACGTTGACGATGCGCGGCCCTCCGTGGCCGCCGTCGCCGCCCGTGCTCGTCGCCGTCGAGCCGCCGAGGCTCTCCTCGAGCCGGTTGACCGGGTAGTAGCCGGCCGTGCCGCTCGTCGGCGGGTTGCCGCCGCGACCCTCGCCGCCGCCGCCGCCCTTCGCGTCGAGCTCGCCGCCGCCCGTGATGCTCGGCGAGTCGAGGACGATCATGCCGCCCGCGCCGCCGCCGTTGCCGCCCGCGTTGTTGCTCGGCGGCGCCGCGCCGCCGTCGCCGGCCGCCGCGACGAGGCCGTCGAGCGAGATCGTCGCCGCGACGAGCGCGACCGCGCCGCCGCCCATCGCGACCGTCGTGATCGAGTTGTTGCCGCCGACGCCGCCGGGACACCCGCCGTGCAGCGCGACCGGCGCGCCGAGCACGGTCGCGGCGCCGCCGAGGTCGCCGTTGTTGTCGCCGGCGCCGAGCCCGCCCGCTCCGCCCGTCGACGTGAAGCTGCCGCCGAAGCCGCCGCTCTGGCCGTTCGCGTCCTTCGCGCCGGTGCAGCTCGTGATGGCGCCCGCGCCGGTGTTGCCGCTGCGGCTGCTCGCGTCGATGACGGAGCCGCTCGGCATCGTGATGCCGCTCGCGCCGGTCGCGAGGAACATCACGGGGCGCGTGCCGGTGATCGTCAGGTTGCCGCCGCCGGTGAACGTGATCGTGTCGTACGCGATGATGCAGGGGTTGCCCGGCAGCTGCTGCAGCGCGTGCACGTTGCCGGTGCACGTGGCCGCCGTGCCGGTATCGATCGTATCGGTGACCTGATAGCGCTGCGTGCCGCCCGGCACGTTCGCCGTCGCGTAGCAGACGCGCGTGTACGCGAGCGAGCCGAAGCACACCTGGCCCGGCGGCGCGTCCGCGAGCACCGCCCCGTCGATCATCGGCGCGGCGTCCGAGCCGCCGCCGCCCGCATCACCGCCGCGCGCGTGGGCCGAGAAGCCGCACGCGCCGAGCAGCAGAAGGAGGGCCGACCCGCGCACGAGATCCAGTCTAGCGGATCTCGCGTCCGGCCAATTCAAGACCGTCCCCGACCCACCCAACAATTCCCGCCACATGGGCCGCACAATTCACGCAATTGAAGACCGTCCCCTTAGCGGATGGGGTCGAACCGCGTGACCTGCCGCAGGAACGACGCGTCGAGGTACTCGCGCTTGATCACCTCGGCCATCTCTTCCGCCGTCGCGAACCGTTCGTAGTCGATCCGGATCACCGGGATGACCTTCGAGATGCTGGCGATGAACTCCTGGTAGCCCTCGTGCAGCGCCTCCAGGTACTCGAGCGGGATCTTCGACTCGACGTCGCGGCTGCGCATGCGGATGCGCTCGGCCGACGACTCGGGCGAGACGTCGAGGTAGATGATGACGCTCGGCTTGCACATGAAGTTGCTCATGTTGCGGAACAGGTCGACGTACGTGCGGTAGTCGCGCTCGTCCATCAGGCCGGTCTTCGCGAGCATCTTGGCGAAGATCGAGTCCTCGTAGATCGTGCGGTCCTGCACGGCGCTCTTGCCGCGCCAGATGATCTCCTGGTGCTGCTGGAAGCGGCGGTTCAGGAGGTAGACCTGCATCGCGAAGCTGTACTTCGCGGTGTCGCGGTAGAAGTCGGCGAGGTACTCGTTGTCCGCGACCGGCTCGTAGTACGTGTCGATGCCGAGGTGCTGGCCGAGCGCGCTCGCGAGCGTGGACTTGCCCGCGCCGATCATGCCGGCGATGCCGATGAAGATGTTGCCGAAGACATCCGGCGCGGTGCGCGCACGCGTGGGGCCCGAGCCCGTGGCGACGTGCGGTGCGGGCGAAGGACGAGCGGTCTCGGTCTGCATCACGCGCGAGCGTGCCAGGACCGTCTGACAGTGGTGCCGAGCACCATCATGACGAGGAACAGCGTGCCGCTCGGATCGCCGCCGGCGTCGCAGCAGCCGCCCCCGTGCTTCGTCGGGCCGGAGCCGCTGCCGCTGCCCGCGTCGGGCGGGCCTTCCCAGCCCGGCGGCGCGAGCACCTCGAACTGCCGCATCATCGCGTTGTCCTCGTGCTCGAGCATGTGGCAGTGGTACGGGAACTTGCCGGGGTAGTCGGTGAACTGCGCGATCACGCTGACGGTCTCGTGCGCGGGCACGGTCACGGTGTCGAGCCAGCCGAGCTCCGGATGACCGACGACCTGGAACCGCACGAGGTGCATGTGCATCGGGTGCGCGGTGCCGGTCGTGTTGTTGAAGCGCCAGATCTCGGTCGTGCCGAGCATCGGCTGCTCGGTGATGTCCTTCCAGCCGAGGTTGTTGATCGTCCACTTGTTGCCGGTGCACGCGTCCTGCTGCTGCTCGAGCATGAAGTCGCGCGTCATCACGGCCGTCATCGGATCGAGCGGCGTGATCGTGCGCAGCGAGGCGGGCAGCGGATCGGTGTGGCCCGGCGTCGCCGTGACGACGAACTGCATGATGTTCGGCACCGGATCGCCCATGTTCTCGAGCGTGATCTTCGTGCCGGCCGCGTACGCGCTGAAGTCGATCACGATGTCGGCGCGCTCGCCGGGCATCAGCATCAAGAGCGTCTGCGGCACCGGCGCGGCGAGCAGGCCCTGGTCGGTGCCGATCTGATAGAACGTCGCGCCGTTGCTGAGCTCGAGGTTGTACATCCGCGAGCCCGACGCATCGAGCACGCGGAACCGCACCTTGCCTTTGGGCACGTTCAGGTACGGCCACACCTTGCCGTTGACGAGGATCTTGTCGCCCGCGACCTGCGGCTGCCACGTCGCCGGGTACTTGATCTGGCCGTCGGGCCCGAACGTGCGGTCGCTGATCATCAGCGCGATGTCGTCGGCGCCGCTCGGCAGATCGAGCGCCTGCTCGTCGGCGTCATGGATGATGTAGAAGCCGGCGAGGCCCATCGTCACGTTGAGCCGCGTGATGCCCATCGCGTGGTCGTGGTACCAGAGCGTCGAGGCGGGCTGGTTGTTCGGATAGTGATCGAGGATCTGGTTGCCGGGCGCGACCGCGTCGTCGGGATAGCCGTCGCTCGCCGCGGGCACGTGGCCGCCGTGCAGGTGAATCGTCGAGCGCGGGACATCATCGCTCGCGAGGCAGCGATCGACGCCGAGCACGTGCTGCGCGGGCAGCTCGTTGTCCCACGTGATGTCGACGGGCGTGCCGGTCTGGCCGACGATCGTCGGCCCCGGCGAGCGCGGGCCGGTGCCGTCGTCGAAGCCCCACAGCGTCGTCGCGGGGAGGTCGCGATGGACCTTCGCCGTGAACTGCTTCTCGACGAGCGTCGTGCCCTGCGCGACGGGCAGGATCGGCAGCGCGTCGACGAACGGCGTCAGCACGACCGGGCACGCCGTCATCGAGCACGTCGAGCCGATGCCGTGGAACGCGCCGCCCATCGCCGAGCACGTCGCGGCGGGCACCGAGGTGCACGCGGCGGTCGCGTCCTGCGCGCAGCACGCGCCGGGCGGCTGCGGGCAGACGTTCGGCGTGCACGTCGTGTTGTCGCCGCTGTACGTGCCGGCGGTGCACGCCGTGCCCGGCGAGGTCACGACCGTGCACGAGCCGTCGGCGGCGCAGCACGCGCCGGTCGGCACGGGCGGCGTGAACGTGACGGAGAGGCGCGGCCGGCCCGCGGTGTCCGCGCTCTGCCGGCTCGCGAAGCGCTTGACCTGGCTCGCGGTCGCGCCCGGTGCGGTGACGAGCCAGCCGTGGTTGCTCGCGGGCGTGTCGAGCCAGCCTTGCACGTCGGCGATCAGCGCGGCCGAGCTCCACGTGTAGTCCTGCAGCGTCGTCGCGATCATCGTCGTCGCGCTCGCGCCGCCCGCATCCCCGCCGGCCGTCGTCCACGCGGTCGCGGGATAGAAGCGATCGGTCCACGTCGCGTCGTTCGTCGCGGCCGATCCGCCGCCGCCCTCCTCGCCCGAGGCGAGCGAGCCGGCCTCGCCCCAGTCCGCGGCGAGCGGCGACACCGCGATCGGGATCGACGCGGTCTGCGTCTTGTCGAGGCGCAACGTCAGCGTGACGCTCGTGATCGTCGAGCCCGCGGGGATCGAGCCGGCGACATCGAACTGGATCAGCGCGCGGCGCTCCGAGCTGTTGCTCGTCTTGCCCGCGAACAGGTGCAGACCCTGCCCATCCGAGAGCGCCCCGCTCTCGCTGTAGATCGTGTTGTCCTTCGTCGCCGAGATGACGACGGTGTCCGCAGACGCTGCGCCCGTCAGCGCGAGCAGAACAACAACAGCGCGGCGCACGGGCGAGAGGTTACCGCCGACCCTTGTAACCCATCATCCCCTGGATCACGCCCTCACTGGCTTCTGCGATCTCTCCCTCTTCGCGCAGGCGGTCTCGGCAGTCCTCGCAGACCTTGCGTGCCTTGCCACCGACCTTCACCGAAACGAGCTTCGCGACCTCGTCGTTGCACTCGCGACATGTGGGCATACCTTCATTATATATAGGGTTTGTCTTCATGCTTTCTTCATTGAGCGAAGGAAGGGTGGAGCCGCAAAGTCGGGTCTTGCGGACGGCGCCGAACCTGGTGCCGATACTCATGAAGCTAGCTGTCGTACTCGTGCCCGCGATCGCGATCCTGCGGTCGGGGGCAGCCCACGCCGAGGACGGCACTCCCGCCGTCGCGGTCCGGACCATGCTCGCCAACCCGGCCGAGCTCGCCGACTGGCTTGCCGGGCACGATCCGATGATCGAGAGCGCCCGCGCGCACACCGAGGCCGCCGCCGAGGCGAGCGAGCAGGCGCGCGTGCTGCCGAACCCGCAGCTGCAGGCCGGTGTCGGCGGCATCGCGGTCGGTCAGGCGAACCAGTACGCGGGCATGCCGCCGGGGCCGACCAGCTTCTCGCAGACCGGCAACTTCACCGTCGGGATCGGCCAGCTCGTCGAGCTCGGCAAGCGCGGGCCGCGCAAGGCCGCCGCGGATCTGCGCGCGCGCGAGGCCGGCGAGACCGCCGTCGGTGCGCTCGGCGCGCGGCTCGGCGATGCGACCGCGACGCTCGGCAAGCTCGCGTACGTCGCGAGCAAGCGCGATGTCGTCGCGCAGAACCTCGATGCCGCGCGCCAGCTCCAGGCGCTCGAGAAGACCCGCCTCGACAACAAGGATCTCTCCGCGCTCGAGTTCGGCCGCATCGAGCTCGACACCGAGGAGCTCGAGCTGCAGCTCGGGCGCGCCGAGGCCGAGCTCTCGAGCGCGATCGCCGCGTGCAGCGCGACGCTGTTCGTCCCCTGCTCGGCCGCCGGCCTCGATGCCGCCGCGCTCGACGCCGGTGCCCCGCTCCCCGACGCGCTCCCCGAGCCACAGAAGGCGATCGAAGATCGCCCGGCGCGCGTCGCCGACCGGCTCGAGGCCCAGGCGCTCGGCGACGATGCCCGCCTCGCGAACAACCGCAAGATCCCCGATCCGACGCTCGGCGTGTCGTGGACCTACGATCGCTACGCGTACGGCGGCGGCCTGCCGCAGACGCTCGCCGTCACGATCGGCATCCCGTTGCCTCTCTTCGACACCGGCACGCACGATGCCGCCGCCGCACGTGCGAACGCGCGCGCGATCGTCGCCGCCGATCAGGCGACGCTGCGCGAGGCACAAGGCACCGTCGACGCGCTGATCGCGCAGCGGCAGACGCTCGTGCAGACGCTCTCGAAGCTCGAGACCGTCGAGATCCCGAAGTCGACGCAGATCATCTCGCAGACACGCAAGGCCTTCGACCTCGGCCAGGCGCGCCTCGCCGACCTACTCCTCGTCGAACGCGCACATCGCGACCTTCTGCTCGAGGTGCTAGATACCCGCTTCGATCTGTTCAACGTGCGAGCGCAGCTCCGCCAGGCCCTCGGGCTCGACGACGAGATCGCGCGCATCGCTGGCAGGAGAGCTCGATGAACGCTGAAGACACACCCGCCGTACCCGCCGCGCCGAACGGTCGCGCTCTGCGCGCTCCGATCGTCGTGGTCGCGCTGCTGCTCGGAGGCGGCGCCATCGTGCTCGCGCGCCACTACAAGCGTCCCGATCCGCCGAAGGAGACTCCGGCGCCCGGCATGACCGTCGGCAGCGATAGCGTCACGCTCGCGAACGACGCGCCGATGTGGTCCGTCGTCAAGGTCGCGCCCGCCGAGCCGGCGCAGCCGCACTGGACGGATCCGGTCCCCGCTCGCATCGTGTTCGACGAGGCGCACGCGTCGCGCCTCGGCTCGCCGCTCGCCGGCCGCGTCACCGCGACGATGGTCGAGCGCGGCCAGCACGTGAAGAGCGGCGACAAGCTGTTCACCGTCAGCTCGCCGAACCTCGCCGAGCTGCGCGCCGATCTCGAGAAGGCGACCGTCGAGCGCGGCACCGCGAAGGTCAACTTCGATCGCGTCAAGGCGCTCGTCGATGCCGGCTCGCTGCCCGCGAAGGAGCTCGTCACCGCGCAGCAGGAAGTCACCGAGGCCGAGCTCGCCGTGAAGCTCGCGAACCAGAAGCTCGCGTCCTTGAAGGTCGTCGGCGGCGGTGATGCGCAGTTCACCGTCACGGCGCCGCGCGACGGTGTCGTCGTCGAGAAGAACGTCGCGGTCGGCCAGGAAGTCGACACGAGCGGCGGCTCGCTGATGGCGATCGCCGACCTCTCCGACGTGTGGGTCGTCGCCGACCTGTTCGAGAACGACGTCGGCGCGCTCGAGCCCGGCGACAAGGCGAAGGTGATCGTCGGCGGCAACACCGAGGTCGATGGCCAGATCGATCAGGTCTCGGCCGTCGTCGATCCGGATCGCCACACGGTCCCCGTGCGCGTCAAGCTCGCGAACCTCGCGGGCACGCTGCGCCCGAACGCCTACGCGCAGATCAAGTTCTTCGACCCGACGCCCGCGAAGGTGTCGCTGCCCTCGTCGGCCGTGATGTCGGACGGCGCGCAGACCTACGTGTACGTGAAGGACAAGTCCGGTGCGCTGAAGAAGCGCACCGTGATCGCCGGCTCCGCCAGCGGCGGCAAGATGCCGATCCTCGAGGGCCTCGAGCCCGGCGAGCAGGTCGTCATGCAGGGCGCCATCCTCCTCGACAACCAGATTCAGCTCGACAACTGATGATCGAAGGACTCGTCAAGAGCTCGCTGCACACGCGGCTGCTCGTCTTCATCCTCGCGGTGTTCGTCGCCGCGGCCGGCTGGTACTCGTACTCGAACCTGACGATCGAGGCCTTCCCCGATCCGACGGACACCCAGGTCCAGGTCATCACGATCTACCCGGGGCAACCGAGTGAAGAAGTCGAGCGTCGCGTCTCGATCCCGCTCGAACGCGCGCTCAACGGCGTGCCCGGCCTGTTCCGGCTGCGCTCGATCTCGCTGTTCGGCCTGTCGCTCGTCACGCTGACGTTCGAGGACGGCGTCGAGCCGCTCGTCGCGCGCCAGCAGATCATGGAGCGCATCCCCGACGCGAACCTCCCGCCCGGCATCGAGCCGGACCTCGGGCCGCTCGCGACCCCGATCGGCGAGGTCTACCGCTACACGCTCGAAGGCCAGGGCGCCGATCCGATGACCTTGCGCACCGTGCAGGACTGGGTCGTGCGCCCGGCGATCATGCGCGTGCCGGGCGTCGCCGATGTCGTGTCGTATGGCGGCCTCGTCAAGGAGATCCACGTCGAGCCGGATCCGACGAAGATGGCGCAGGACGGCGTCGTGCTCGACGATCTGTTCCAGGCACTCTCGAAGGCGTCGCAGAACGCCAGTGGCGGCTCGATCGAGCGCGGGACGGAGCTGTTCGTCATCCGCTCCGTCGGCACGTTCAGGACGCTCGAGGACATCGGCAAGGTGCGCGTCGGCTATCACGCCGGCGTTCCCGTGAAGGTCAGCGACGTCGCGACGATCACCGTCGGCTACCAGCCGCGTCAGGGCGTCGTCACGCGCGAGGGCAACCAGGACGCCGTCGAGGGCATCGTGCTGATGCGCCGCGGGCAGAACCCGTCGGTCGTGCTCGATGCGCTGCGCAAGCGGATCAAGGACCTGCACGAGCACTCGCTGCCGACGGGAATCCCGAGCTGGGTCGTCACGCCCAAAGGCGAGGTCAGCCTCCAGACCTCCGACGAGAATGGCCAGCAGCAAGACCATCCGCTCGGCACGTTCAAGGGCTGCAAGATCGCCGATCCGAAGGTCACGTGCGCCGACGCCACGCTCGAGTGGAAGCAACAAGGCGACGACATCGTCGTCACGAACGGCGCGAAGGAGCTGACGCGCTTCCGCCCGCTGCGGATCCGCATCTCGCCGTTCTACGACCGCACCGAGCTCGTCGACACCACGCTCCACACCGTCTTCCACAACCTCGCGGAAGGCGCGCTGCTCGTCTCGTGCGTGCTGTTCATCTTCCTGTTGTCGCTGCGCGCGTCGCTCGTCGTGACCTTGGTGATCCCGCTGTCGCTCGCCGCGAGCTTCATCTACCTCCACATGCGCGGCATGTCGGCCAACTTGCTCTCGATGGGCGCGGTCGACTTCGGCATCATCGTCGACGGCGCGGTCATCCTCGTCGAGCACGTGTTCGGCCACTGCGCGGGCGACGAGTACCAGCACATGTCGGCCGAGCGCCGCATCGACTCGATCTTCCACGCCGCCAAGGAAGTCGCGCGGCCGACGCTGTTCTCGCTGCTGATCATCGTCGCCGCGTACCTGCCGATCTTCGCGCTCCAGCGCGTCGAGGGCCGGATCTTCGCGCCGATGGCCCACACCGTCGTCTCCGCGCTCGTCGGCGCGATGCTCGTCAGCTTCACGCTCGTGCCGGTGCTCTCGTTCTTCGCGCTGCGCCGGCACAAGAAGGTGCGCGAGTCGCCGGTCCTGCGCGTCGCCCGCAAGGCCTACGACCCGGCGCTGATCGCCTCGATGCGCAACCCGGCCGCCGTGCTCGTCGCCGCGCTATGCCTCGTCGCGGCCGGCTACGAGCTCGCGCCGCGCCTCGGCACCGAGTTCCTGCCCGAGCTCAACGAAGGCTCGCTGTACGTCACGTTCACGCTGCCCGCGCCGATCTCGCTGACCGAGGGCCGCAAGCTCACGCCGAAGATCACCGCGCTCATGCGCAAGGACCTCCCCGAGGTCACCGAGCTCCTCTCGCAGCTCGGCCGCCCCGAGGACGGCACCGACCCGACGCTGCCCTCGAACCTCGAGGTCTTCGTCAAGCTGAAGCCGATGAGCGAGTGGCGCTCCAACATCCACACGCTCGACGACGTCATCGACGTCATGGACAGAAACCTCAAGGCCATGCCCGGCCTCGAGTACAACTTCAGCCAGCCGATCCGCGACAACGTCGCCGAGAACATCTCCGGCCAGTTCGGCCAGGTCGCCGTCAAGATCTACGGCGACGACCTCGGCAAGCTCCAGAACCTCGCCGAGGCGATGGAAGGCGAGATCGGCAAGGTCGCCGGCGTCGCCGACCTCGGAATCGTGCGCGCGTCCGAGCAACCCTCGATCTCCGTCACGCCGCGGCGCGACGCGCTCACCCACTGGGACCTCGACCTCGGCTCGCTGCAGGACTACCTGGAGACCGCGCTGTCGGGCCACACCGCCTCCGAGCTGTGGGAAGCCGAGAAGCGCTTCGACGTGACCGTGCGCCTGCCGCTCGCCGCGCGCCACTCGATCGAGGCCATCCGCAACCTGCGCGTGCCGCTCAAGGACGGCGCGCTCGTCCCGGTGCGCGCGCTCGCGGACGTCGAGCTCGGCGCCTCGCGCGCGGTCATCACGCGCGAGAACGGCAAGCGCTACGTCGGCATCCGCATGAACGTGCGCAACCGCGACCTCGGCTCGTTCATCGCCGAAGCCCAGCAGCGCGTCGCCGAGCACGTCAAGATGCCGGTCGGCTACGATCTGCTCTGGGGCGGCGAGTTCGAGAACCAGCAGCGCGCGATGAAGCGCCTGTCCCTGGTGCTGCCGCTCTCGATCCTGCTCACGTTCCTGCTCCTGTTCTCCGCCTTCGGCACGGTCTGGGACGCGACGATCATCCTGCTCAACATGCCGGTCGCCCTCCTCGGCGGCCTCATCGCCCTCGGCTTCGCCGGCATGACGCTCTCGGTCTCAGCCGCCGTCGGCTTCATCGCGCTGCTCGGCCAGGCCGTCCTCAACGGCGTCCTCGTCGTCTCCGCGATCCGCGCGCGACTCGACCGCGGCCAGGACCTCTGGACCGCGACGATCGAAGGCGCCCGCGAACGCCTGCGCGCGATCCTCATGACCGCCCTCCTCGCCTCGCTCGGCCTGCTGCCCGCCGCGATGTCGCACGCGATCGGCTCCGAGACCCAGCGCCCGATCGCGGTGGTCGTCGTCGGCGGCACGATCTCGTCCGCCCTCCTCACCCTGATCGTCCTGCCCGTCTCGTACTACTGGGCGGGCGTCGCCCGCACCTGGTTCCACCGCCGCCGCGGCAAGGACGTCGCCCCCGACGTCCCGCGCGCGACCGCGGAGTAATGTCGCAGCCGGCGCCGCGCATCCCGCGCGCGGCCGCACAGTAGTACGCTGCCCCCGTGAGCGCGCACACCGTCACGGTCAAGGTCGAGCCGGAGGGCATCGCCGCCAAGATCGTGGTCGCGGGCCAGCCGATCACCGGCGACTCGCTCACGCTCGCCGAGTCGCACGGCTTCGCGTCGGTCGCGGTCACGGCGCCCGGCTACTTCCCGTACCGCAAGCTCGTCGAGCTGCACGGCGCATCGACGACGGTCACGGTCAAGCTGCTGCCGCTGCCGTCGCAGAAGCGCAGGCCGATGCCGTTCATCCTGCTCGCGCTGGTCGTGATCGCGCTGATCAAGCTCGTGACGACCTGCGCGTGAGCCGCCGCGCGAGGTGCGCTCGGCGTCGGCCGGCGGCCCCAGGTGCGCGATCACGAGAGGCTCGCTCGCGCCTCGGTCGGGGGCACGACCTGCGCTCGAGAGAAGCTCGCTCGGGCCTCGGTCGGGGGCTCGACCTGCGCGCGGCT
>CAYUNM010000002.1:189513-205733 GCA_964446175.1 uncultured Kofleriaceae bacterium | reverse complement strand
GCGCTCGAGAGAAGCTCGCTCGGGCCTCGGTCGGGGGCTCGACCTGCGCGCGGCTTGCGCACGTGTCGCGCCCCGCGCCGCTTCGTGCGCGCGCCACGAGGCCTTCCAACAAACGCGCGGTTCACGCCACCTGCGCGCCGCGCGCGACGGTCGAGAGCCCCCGACCTTCGGCAGCCCGGAGCACAAGGGGGACCACCGCGCACGGGCACGAGCGCACGGGCTATGGCGGGTGCGGTTCGCGCGCACGGGCAGTGGCGGATGCGGTTCGCGCGCACGGGCAGTGGCGCATGGGATCCCGCGCGCGCGGGCACAGAGCGTGCAATCACCGCGTACGCGAACGATGAACGTCCGGTTCGCGGACACACGCGTTGCACGAGCATGCCTATTCGCGCGCAGGTCGAGTCGCGCAGGTCGAGTCGCGCAGGTCGATTTCGCATGTCGATTTCTCTTGACGTTCTCCGCGCGTGCTCGCGTGCGCGAACCGCGAGCTCGCGTGTTTGTCGTCGAGGAATCGTTCTGCTTCACGCTCGCGCACCTTTGCGCGCCGGATGACTCGCATGAGGTCGCGCGTCGCGATCGTCTCGCTGAACGCAGGCCAGAGAGCCGAAATTGCGCGTGGTACAGAGAGTCTTTCAACCAAGGAGCGTGGCGTGGTCGCGTATCAGATTCCGCAGGTTGTCGCGTGGCGGGCGTGTGAGGTCAGCGAGCCGTGGATGGAGCTGCATCAGCAGCTGCTGTCGGTCGCGCGCAGGCGGGCGGCTCTCGACAGCGAGGAGCTCGCGCTGATTCGCGAGGCGATCCGCGTGACCTTGTGGCGGCGGTTGGGGATGGTCTCGATGCGCGAGTACCTGGAGCACGCGATGGGATACGGGCCGCAGGTCGCGGCGGAGCGGCTGCGGGTGGCGGAGGCGCTGGAGAGCTTGCCGGCGATCGAAGAGGCGCTAGCGACCGGCGAGCTGAGCTACAGCGCGGTCCGCGAGCTGACGCGCATCGCGACGTCGAAGACCGAGGGCGCCTGGCTCGACGCGTGCGAGGGGAAGAACCTGCGCCAGATCGAGGAGCTGGTCGCCGAGCGCGAGCACGGCGATGCGCCGAGCGGTGAGCCGAAGCCGGAGGTGCGGCCGCAGCGCGTCTCGATGATGCTGCGGCCCGCGGCGCGGGCGGCGCTGCGCAGCGCGCGGCAGGCGATCGAGGCGGCGCGCGGCGAGCGGATCGATGACAGCGAGCTGATCGAGGAGCTGTGCCGTGGCTATGGCGCGGGCGCGTCGGACGAAGCGCCGCGGGCACAGATCGCGATCACGACATGTGACAGCTGCAAGCAGGCGCGCCAGCACGCGGCCGGGCGTGCGATCGCGATCAGCGAGGCGGAGTACGAGGAGGCGGCGTGCGATGCGCGGTTCATCGGCTCGCTCGAGGCGCCGCAGCGCGCGACCCGCGCGGTTCCGCCAGCGACCGAGCGTGCGGTGAAGCAGCGCGACGGATATCGGTGCACCGTGCCGGGCTGTCGGTCGGCGCGGTTTCTTCACGTGCATCACGTCGTGTGGCGGTCGCGGGGCGGCGGCCACGAGATGGAGAACCTGACCACGCTGTGCGGCGGGCACCACGGCGCCGTTCATCGTGGCGAGCTGACGCTCGCGGGCAAGGCGCCGGCGCTCGTGGTCACGCGTGCGTTCGAGGTCCCCCATGCGTTCGAGGTCCCCCACGTGGGGGAATCGGCTGGAGCGGCGCACGCCACGGTCGTGGGCGCCGGGCATGCGTGTCGGCCGACCACATCACAGGGCGACCCGGCCGTGCGCGATGCGGTGACCGCACTGACCACGCTCGGCGCGAAGCCGCGGGAGGCCGAGCGAGCGGTCGCGGTGGCATGCGCTCGCCTTGGTCGCGGCGCAGAGCTGGAGCACGTCGTCCGCGCGGCACTTCGCGAGTGCCGGTGGTGACGAAGGCCGGCGCGTGCTGGCGGCGGCCACGCTCTCGGTCTCGAAGATCTCTTGCCGCCGCCTTCGCTCGCGCTCGCGCTCATCGCCCGCGCTCGCGGCCGCAGCGCACGCGCGCGTTCGGGATCTCCGTGCCGCGCAAGGAGCGTCGTGCGCAGCTGGGCCCCGCCTGCTCCTAGCGCGGCCTCGCCTGCTCCCCGTGCGGGCCCGGCCTGCTCCCCGTGGACCTCGCCTGCTCGGGGTGCCGCCGGCCTCAGGCCGCCGGGACGCGGACCGTGACGCGCGTGCCCTCGCCTTTCGTCGACGTGAGGGCGACCGTGCCGCCGACGGCCTGCACCGTGCGGCGGACGATCGCGAGGCCCAGGCCGTGGCCCGGTGACGACGAGCCGGCCGCGCGGTAGAGCGGCTCGAAGGCGTGGGCGGCGGTGTCGGGATCCATGCCGATGCCGTTGTCGGCGACGACCAGCTCGATCGTGTCGTCGGCGGCGCGGGCGGAGATGCGGAGCAGGAGCTGGCGCGAGGGCGAGCGGTACTTCGCCGCGTTGACGATCAGGTTGCGGAGGATCTGGGCGAGGACGTTCGCGGAGCAGGCGGTGGTCGCGTCGCCCAGCTCGAGCTTGACCTCGACGTCGCGCAGCTCGGCGCGCAGCTCGTCGAGCAGCTCGAGGACGACCGGGGTGACGGTGACCTTGCCCGGGACCGGCTTGCCGTGGACCGAGAGCTCGAGCAGGTCCTCGATGATGCCCGTCATGCGCTCGGACGCGCGCTGGATGCGGCGCGCGATCTCGCGGACCTCGGGTTCCTCGCGCAGCGAGAGCAGATCCGCGTAGCCCTTGACGGGCGAGAGCGGGCCCTTGAGGTCGTGGGCGGTGCGGGCGGCGAACGCGTTGAGCTCGCGGTTGCGCTCGCCGAGTGACGCGAGGTGGACGCGGAGGAGCGCGCGCTGGCGCGATAGCGCGCGCAGCAGGACGAGCGCGACCATGCCGGCGAGCAGGAGCGTGACCGCGCCGACGATGGCGTCGATCAGCAGGCCGCCGCGGTGGGCGTCGACGATGGCGGCGGCGTCACGGCGAGCTTCGGCCTGGTTGATCGTGACGAGGCGGGCGATCGAGGTCTCGATCTCCGAGATCAGGGTCGCGGAGGAGCCCGAGACCGCGAGGGGCTGCTCGTGGCGGAGGTGGGCGAGCATCGACTGGAGGCGGTCGAACTCGCGGCCTTCGGCCGGGGAGCCGATGAGGGGATCGTAGGCGCGGGCGTCGGCGTCGATCTGCTCGGCGATGGAGGCGATCTGATCGGGCGTGAGGTTCGCCGTCGACAGCCGGTACGCCTGGTAGCGAAGGTCGTCCGCGATCGCGACGGAGCGGAGCGAGTTCTCGGTCATGCCAGCGGTCGTGTCGGCGGTGCGCTGGTCGACGACGAGGTCGACGGCCAGCGTCGCGATCGAGAGCACGACCACGGCGGCCAGCGCGACGAGCGCGGGCCAGGCGGCGGGGACGGCTTTGGGATCGTCGGTCATGACTCGCGATCGACGCCGTAGCGCAGCAGCTTGCGGTAGAGCGTCTTGCGGTCGATGCCGAGGGACTGCGAGGCAGCGAGCTTGTTGCCGTCGTGGGCCTCGAGGACGCGCAGGATGTGGCGGCGCTCGATCTCCTCGAGCGGCAGGTCGATCACCGGGTCGCGGCCGGCGCTCGGCGGCGCCCCGCGGTAGTCGCGGATGCGCTCGGGCAGGTCCTCGACGGAGAGGTGCGCACCGGGGGCCATCGCGACCGCGCGCTCGATCGCGTTGCGCAGCTCGCGGACGTTGCCGGGCCACGCATACCGGGATAGCCGGGCCGCCGCCTCGGGCGAGAGTCCTCGAACCGGCTTGTCGAACATGCGGGCGAAGTGGTCGATGAAGTGCTGGGCGAGCAGCAGCACGTCGCCGGAGCGGACGCGCAGCGGGGGCAGCGCGAGGTGGATGACGTTGATGCGGTAGAAGAGGTCCTCGCGGAACTCGCGGGTCTGGACCATGCCTTCGAGGTCGCGGTTTGTCGCGGCGACGAGGCGCACGTCGAAGCTGACCTCGGCGTCGGCGCCGATCGGGCGGACGCGGCGCTCCTGCAGCACGCGCAGCAGCTTGGGCTGCACGGCGAGCGGCAGGTCCGCGATCTCGTCGAGGAACAGGGTCCCGCCGTCGGCCTGCGAGAGCAGGCCCTGGCGCGCCGTCTTGGCGTCGGTGAACGCGCCGCGCGCGTGGCCGAACAGCTCGGACTCGATCAGCGTCTCCGGGATCGCGCCGCAGTCCACGGCGATGAACGGGCCGGCCTTGCGCTTCGATTGCTGGTGGAGCGAGCGCGCGACCATCTCCTTGCCCGTGCCGGACTGGCCGGTGATCAGCACGGTCGCGTCGGTGGGGCCGACCTGCTCGATGACGTCGTAGACCTGCTGCATCGCGGCCGAGGCGCCGACGAGGTGCTCGAAGCGGCGGGCCTCCGCGACGACGCGGCGCAGGCGCGAGACCTCGGCGCGCAGGTTGCGGCGCTCGGCGGCGCGCTTGACCGAGAGCGCGAGCGCGGCGAGATCGACGGGCTTGCTGACGAAGTCGTAGGCACCCGCGCGCATCGCGCCGACGGCGGTCTGGAAGTCGCTGCCGCCGGTGAGGACGATCACCGGGGTGTCGCCCCAGTTCGAGACGATGCGATCGATCAGCTCGAAGCCGTGCATGCCGGGCATCGCGAGGTCGGTGACGACCGCGTGGTACTCCTGCTTGCCGACCTTGGCGAAGGCTTCCTCGCCCGTCATCGCGATGTCGACGGCGATGCCCTGGCCCGAGAGCCCGAAGCGGACGAGCTCGCACAGCTCGGGGTCATCATCGACGACGAGGATCCGGATCTCCACGTGTATCGAATACCGCCTTCGCGGCGCCAGGCGTCCCGCGCGCTCATGAAGAAACGACGAAGCCGTGCGGCGGGCGGAACTCCACAGTGAGGAGATTTGCCCGGCGTAAGCCGCGTGAAAACGGTCGCCCGGCTGGAACGCGCGTTGCTCTCAGCGCCGCCGGCAGTACCCCATGCTCGATACGTTGCTCGCGCAGTCGTTGCGTGCCCGGTTGGTCGTCTTCATCGCGACGTTCGTGCTGGCCGCAGGTGGTTGGTACGCCTACCAGCACCTGACGATCGAGGCGTTTCCCGATCCGACGGACACGCAGGTCCAGATCATCACGCTGTACTCCGGTCAGCCCGCCGAGGAGGTCGAGCGACGGATCTCGATCCCGCTCGAGCGCGCGCTCAACGGCGTGCCCGGGACGATCCGCCAGCGATCGATCTCGCTGTTCGGGTTATCGCTGGTGACGCTGACGTTCGAGGATGGCGTCGACGTGCTCGCCGCGCGCCAGCAGATCATGGAGCGCATCCCCGACGCGGACCTGCCGCCCGGGATCCAGCCCGACCTCGGGCCGCTCGCGACGCCGATCGGCGAGGTCTATCGCTACACGCTCGAAGGTCCGGGCGCCGATCCGATGACGCTGCGCACGCTGCAGGACTGGGTCGTCGCCCCTGCCCTGCTGCGCGTGCCGGGCGTCGCCGACGTCGTGTCGTACGGCGGCCTGGTCAAGGAGATCCACGTCGAGCCGCAGCCGACGAAGATGGCCGCGCTCGGCGTCGTGCTCGATGACGTGTTCGACGCGCTCGGCAAGGCATCGGCGAACGCCTCGGGCGGGCTCGTGCAGCGCGGCGACCAGGGCTTCGTCATTCGCTCGATGGGCACGTTCAAGTCGATCGACGACATCGGCCAGGTCCGCGTCGGCTTCCACGCCGGCGTGCCCGTGCTGATCAAGGACGTCGCGTTCGTCGAGGTCGGTTACGCGCCGCGCCAGGGCGTGGTGACGCGCGGCACGAACCAGGACGCCGTGCAGGGCATCGTGCTGATGCGCAAGGGACAGAACCCGTCGGCAGTGCTCGAAGGACTGCGCCAGCGCGTCAAGGAGCTGCAGGACCACGCGCTGCCCGACGGCATCAAGATCAACGCGTTCTACGACCGCACCGAGCTCGTCGACACGACGCTCGAGACGGTATTCCACAACCTCGGCGAGGGCGCACTGCTCGTCTCGGTCGTGCTGTTCATCTTCCTCTTGTCGCTGCGCGCGTCGCTCGTCGTCACGCTCGTCATCCCGCTGTCGCTCGCGGCCTCGTTCATCTACCTCCACATGCGGGGGATGTCGGCGAACCTGCTGTCGATGGGCGCGGTCGACTTCGGCATCATCGTCGACGGCGCGGTCATCCTCGTCGAGCACGTGTTCGGCCACTGCGCGGGCGACGAGTACCAGCACATGTCGGCCGAGCGCCGCATCGACTCGATCTTCCACGCCGCCAAGGAAGTCGCGCGGCCGACGCTGTTCTCGCTGCTGATCATCGTCGCCGCGTACCTGCCGATCTTCGCGCTCCAGCGCGTCGAGGGCCGCATCTTCGCGCCGATGGCCCACACGGTCGTCTCCGCGCTCGTCGGCGCGATGCTCGTCAGCTTCACGCTCGTCCCGGTGCTGTCGTTCTTCGCGCTGCGCCGCCACAAGAAGGTCCGCGAGTCGCCGCTCCTGCGCGTCGCACGCAAGGCGCACGATCCGATCCTGATGACAGCGATGGCGAACCCGGCCGCCGTCGGCATCCTGACGCTCGGCCTGCTCGTCGCCGGCTGGCAGCTCGCACCGCGCCTCGGCAGCGAGTTCCTGCCCGAGCTCAACGAGGGCTCGATCTACGTGACGTTCACGCTGCCGCCGACGACGTCGCTCGACCAGGGCCGCAAGCTCACGCCGAAGATCGTCGCGCTGCTGCGCAAGCACGTGCCCGAGGTCACCGAGGTGCTGACGCAGCTCGGGCGCCCCGAGGACGGCACCGACGCCAAGCTGTTCAACAACCTCGAGATGTTCATCAAGCTGAGGCCGATGAAGGAATGGCGCTCGAACATCCACACGCTCGACGACATGGTCGCGATCATGTCGGACGACCTGCGCGCGATTCCGGGCATCGAATACAACTTCAGCCAGCCGATCCGCGACAACGTCAACGAGAACATCAGCGGCCAGCAGGGTCAGGTCGCCGTGAAGATCAGCGGCGACGACGTCAACAAGCTGCGCGAGCTCGCCGAGGAGACCGAGAGCGTCATCGCGAAGGTCCCCGGCTGCGCGGATCCCGGCATCGTCAAGGCGAGCGAGGAGCCGGTGATCGCGATCAACCCCGACCGCGCCGCGCTCGCGCGCTGGGACCTCGATCTCGGCGGCATGCAGAACTACGTCGAGACCGCGCTCTCCGGACACGACGCATCGGACCTCTGGGACGGCGAGAAGAAGTTCGACGTCACCGTGCGCTTCCCGCTCGCGTCACGCCAGGATCTCGACTCGATCCGCAACCTGCGCGTGCCGCTCAAGGACGGCGCGGTGGTACCGCTCTCGGCGCTCGGCAAAGTCTCGATGTCGAAGGGCCCGGCCGCGATCACGCGCGAGAACGGCCACCGCTACGTCGGCATCCGCATGAACGTGCGCAACCGCGACCTCGGCTCGTTCATCGCCGACGCGCAGCAGAAGGTCGCCGCGCAGGTCAAGCTGCCCGTCGGCTACGACATGCTGTGGGGCGGCGAGTTCGAGAACCAGCAGCGCGCGATGAAGCGCCTCGCGCTCGTGCTGCCGCTGTCGCTCGTGCTGACGTTCTTCCTGCTGTTCTCCGCGTTCGGCACGGTGTGGGACGCGGCGCTGATCATGCTCAACCTGCCCGTCGCGCTGCTCGGCGGCCTCGTCGGCCTCGCACTCGCGGGGATGACGCTCTCGGTCTCCGCCGCCGTCGGCTTCATCGCCCTGCTCGGGCAGGCCGTGCTCAACGGCGTGCTCGTCGTGTCCGCGATCCGCGCGCGTCTCGAGAAGGGTCAGGACCTGTGGACGGCGACGGTGGAGGGCACGCGCGAGCGCCTGCGCGCGATCCTGATGACCGCGCTGCTCGCGTCGCTGGGCCTGTTGCCCGCGGCGATGTCGCACGCGATCGGCAGCGAGACGCAGCGCCCGATCGCGATGGTCGTCGTGTCGGGCACGATCTCGGCCGCGCTGCTGACGCTCGTGATCCTGCCGGTGACGTACTACTGGGCCGGCCGCGCGCGTCAGTGGTGGCACGAGCGCCGCGCCGGCGGCGGTGGCTTACTTTCCGCCGAGGACATTCCGGGCGATGACGATGCGCTGAATCTGTGACGTGCCCTCGTAGATCTGGAGGAGCTTGGCGTCGCGCATCAGCTTCTCGACCGGGTACTCCTTCGTGTAGCCGTAGCCACCGAAGATCTGCACGGCGTCGGTCGCGCAGCGCATCGCCGCATCCGCGCCGTAGGCCTTCGCGTAGCTCGACACGATGCTCGACAGGTCGCCCTGGTCGACCTTCCACGCCGCCTTGTGCGTGAGCAGGCGCGTCGCCTCGTAGGCGATCGCCATCTCCGCGAGCATGAACTGCACGGCCTGGTGCTGCGCGATCGGCACGCCGAACGTCTTGCGCTCGAGCGAGTACGCCGTGCTCTCCTCGAGCGAGCGCCGGATCACGCCGGCCGCCGTCGCCGCGATCCACGGGCGCGAGCGGTCGAACGTCTTCATCGCGACCTTGAAGCCGCCGTCCTCGGTGCCGAGCAGCTGGCTCTTGTGGATCTTGACGTCCTCGAAGATCACGTCCGTCGTGTTCGAGGCGCGCTGGCCCATCTTGTCTTCTTTGCGGCCGCTCTTGAGGCCCGGCGTGTTCGCATCGACGACGAAGCACGCGATGCCCTTGTGCTTCATCGCCGGATCGAACGTCGCGAACACGGTGTAGAAGCTCGCGACGCCGCCGTTCGTGATCCAGCGCTTCTGGCCGTTGAGGACGTAGTCATCGCCGTGCTTGGTCACGCGCGTGCGCATGCCGGCGACGTCGCTGCCGGCATCCGGCTCGCTGCAGCAGTACGCGCAGAACGTCAGCTCGGAGGTCAGGCGCGACAGCCACTTCTTCTTCTGCTCGTCGGTGCCGGCGACCAGGATCGGCGTCGCGCCGAGCGAGTTCGCGGCCATCGAGGTGTTGATGCCCGAGCAGCCGAACGACACCTCCTCTTGCACGAGGCAGTTGTCGAGGCAGCTGCCGCCGAGGCCGCCGTACGCCTCGGGGATCTCGATGTTCATCAGGCCCGTATCGAAGGCCTTCTTGAAGATGTCGCGCGGAAACTCGCCGGTCTCGTCGTGATGCGCGGCTTTCGGGATGACTTCCTTGCGCGTGAACTCGCGCGCGGTCGCGATGAGGGCTTCCTGCTCTTCGGTGAGGCTGAGGTCCATGACCCCGGCACTCTACATCGACGCTCGCCGCTCGGGCACCGCGACTACTGATAGTCGATCGAGTACGTGCCCTTGGCGGCGCCGGTCGGCGGCTTCGGGAACTTCCAGCTCGTGACCGCGCGGAGGATGCAACCGACGAGCTTAGGGTTCTTCAGCGTCGTCGAGAGCTGGCTCTTCACGACCTTACCGTTCGCATCGATCTGGAACGTGACCGAAACGCCGCCGTGAACCTCCCCCGCGGCCGAGTCACATTTACCGAGCTGAGCGGAGTGATCGGAGGCGACCATCTGCACGGTCGCCTGCGAGAGTTGCGCGATCACGGGGTCGGCGACGGTCGGTGGCGGGGCCGGTGCGGGCGCGGGAGCCGGCGCCGGGGCGGCCTGCGTGACCTGCGGCGCGGCGGGCACCGGCGGCGTGGGGGCGGGAGGCGGCGCCACGACGGGCGCGGGCGGCGGAGCCGGCGTCGGCGCGGGCGGCGTGGCGGCCGGTGCGGGCGTCGGCTCGGGCGCGAGCGCGGCGGCCGCGACCTTCTCCCTGCCCTTCTTCGACGCGGCCTTCGCGTGCGACGGCGCGACCGGTGCCGGTGGCGCCGCGACGGCGACCTCGGGCGCGGCCGGGACGGCGGGGCCTGCAGCCGGGGTGGCCGGAGCGGGCGCGACCGGCGCGGGCGTGGGTGGGGTCGCCGGCGGATCGATCGGCGAGATCGTGGGCGTGCGCGGAGGCGGCGCCGGCGCGACGGCGGCGGTCGTCGTCGTCGGCTGGCCGCGATCCTTGAGCGCGACCTGCCACACGCCGAACCCGGCGGCGGCGACGAGCGGCACCGCGGCGAGCGCGATCCACTTGCCGCGCTTCTTCGCAGGCGCGCTGGCGGGCATCTCCTCGCCCGGCGTCTGCTCCCAGCCCATCTGCATGCTGGTGCGCGTCTCGCGCGGCGGGATCGTGGCGACGCGACCGGACGTCCTCGCCTTCGCCTGCGACTGCGCGGCGACCATCCGGCGGCTGCTGCGCGTTTTGTCGACCTCGATCGACGTCGGCGGCTGCGAGGGCGCGGCCGTCTCTTCCTGTGCGATGTCGTTCCAGCTGTTGCGCGCGGCATCGTCGTCGTCGGCGGACGGCGTCTGCAGCTCCGGCCTGCTCGACGTGCCGTCGAGCCACGGCTCGGGCTTCTCGCCGAACAGCTTGCGCATGTACGTCGCGAGCGCGCTCTGCGACGTCGTCATGCCCGCGTTCGCAGCGAACTGGTCGAGCGCGACGCGCAGCTCGTCGGCGGTCTGGAAGCGCCGCGTCGGATCGACCGACAGGCAGCGCATGATGATCGACGACAGCTCGTTCGGCAGATCGGGCCGGCGCACGCGCGGCAGCGGGACCTTGCCGTTGACGATGGCGTCCATCATCAAGTAGTCGTTCTCGCCCTTGAACAGGCGCGACGTCGTCGACAGCTCGTAGAGCAGCACGCCGAGCGCGTAGACATCGCTGCGCCGATCGATCGGATCGCCCTTGCACTGCTCGGGCGACATGTAGCTGACCTTGCCCTTGAGGCTGCCCGAGCGCGTCTCGAGCTGGCGCATCGCTGCCTTCGCGATGCCGAAGTCGACGACCTTCACCGAGCCGTCGTAGCCGACGATGATGTTCGACGGCGACACGTCGCGGTGCACGATGTTGAGCGGCTTCTTGTCGGAGCCCTTGCGCTCGTGCGCGTAGTGCAGACCAGCCGCCGCCGCCGACACGATCGCGACGACGTGCGCGAGCGGCATGTGCGTCTTGTTCTTGCTGGTGACGGAGAGGATCTTCCGCAGATCCTCGCCGTGCAGGTACTCCATCGCGAAGAAGTACTCGCCGCGGCTCTCGCCGATGTCGTGGACCTGCACGACGTTGGCGTGGTGCAGGTTCGCCGCGACGCGTGCCTCGTCGAGGAACATCTGGATGAAGCGCTGGTCCTTCGCGTGCTCGGGACGGATGCGCTTGAGCACGACGTGGCGCTCGAAGCCTTCGATCCCGTCGGTGCGACCGAGCAGCACGTCAGCCATGCCGCCCGATGCAAGGTGCCTTAGAACCGTGTATCGCCCGAGCCGCTCGGCACCCATTCGTGTCACGCATCGTACGAGCGCGCGACCGATCGATCAAGGAAGCTCTCGACGGAGAGAGTGCGTGTTAGCGTGTGATGCGATGTCGGATACGTTCGGGACGTGGCTGCTCGAATCGCTGATCGCCGTCGGCGGTCTCGGCGAGGTCTGGCGTGCCCGCCGCAACGAAATTACCGCAGCACTGAAGCGGCTCCACACGCATCTCGCGCGCAACGACGAAGGCCTGCGTCAATTCGCCGTCGAGCAGCTGCTCGCGACGACGCTGCCGCGTCATCCCAATGTCGTTCACGGCCTGGAGGCAGGTGAAGTTGGTGAGCGGCCATACGTCGCTTACGAGCTGATCGAAGGCGCCGATCTGCGACGATCCGTGATCGGCGGCGGCGCGATCCCGTCGCATAAGGCCGTCTCACTGATCAGCGCAGCCTGCGACGCCGCGTCACATCTGCATTCCGAAGGCTGGGTTCACGGAGACATCTGCCCGGCGAACCTCGTCGTCGAGGCCGCGACCGATCGCGTCGTGCTGGTCGATCTCGGCGTCGCGCGCGGCATCGGCGAGAGCGGCGCGGTCCGCGGCACGCACGCGTACATGGCTCCCGAGCAGGTGCGCGGCGAAGCATGGACGCCGGCGACCGATGTGTTCGCGCTCGGCATCGTGCTGTGGGAGCTCGTCGCGAACGCGCGGCTCTTCCACCGCGGACCGTCGTGGCTGTCGATGGCGGCGGTCGTCGAGGCGCCGGTGCCACCGCTGCAAGACGCGACGCTCGACGCGATCGTGCAGCGCGCGCTAGTGAAAGATCCCGACCGGCGAACGCCGACCGCCGAGGCGCTGGCCGCCGAGCTGGCCGCGCTGGTGAGCTAGCCGGCGCGCGGTCGCGCAGCTGTAGTCGAGCTGATCGAGCTCGACGGTCGTCATCTGCGCCGGATCGTTGTTCGGCGCCTGCTTGTAGGTCGCGGCGAGCAGGCGATCGCCCGACCAGCTGTACTCGTAGTCGGTCGCGATCGCGTTCGGATCGCTGCCGCCGTACGTCTCGGAGAGCTCGCGCAGATCGGCGTCGTACGTGATCGTGCCGGTCCACGCGCCGTTGTTCGTGCTCATCGTGATCGTGCCGGCGGCGTCGTCGTACGCGTAGGTCGTCGCGTCGCCGTGGTCGTCGGTCCAGCCGGTGAGCCGACCGTCGCCGTCGTAGGCCAGCGTGTAGCCGTACGACGCCTGGCCTTGCTCCGTGATGTCCTCGCGCGCCGGCTCGCCCTGCGCGTTGAACTGCGAGTACGCGTACGTCCAGCTGTCGCTCCACGTGCCGCTCGCCTCGTTCGTGATGTACGTCGCGAGCTGGCCGAGCGAGTCGTAGTTCGCGATCACCTCGTAGCGCGTGTCGCCGTAGCCGTGCGTCTCGAGCATGTGCGTCATGCGATCGAGGTTGTCGTACGTGTACGTGATGTCGTCGTTCGCGCCGCCGGCGGTGTAGACGCCGGTCGCGTGCACGAGGTTGCCGTCGCCGTCGTAGTCGTACGCGTAGCGCACGTCGGGCGTCGCGGCGCCGTTGAACGTGATCGCGTCGCCGCACGCGGCATTCGCGGGACGCGCATCGAGGTTGCGAGGGGTGACCTGCGCCGACGGCAGTTTCTTCTCCGTGGGCGAGGCGCAGCCGAAAATGAACAAGACGAGACCGAGACGCATACGCATGACGAGGCTCCTTTGACTCACAACGCGAGGCCGAGCGCGACCACCGCACTCAGGCTCAGCGTGGGTTCCCAGCGTGAAGACATCTGCGCGTCGCGACGGAGCACGAACGTGTCGAGCTCGGTGGTGACGCTCGCGGTCGCCGCGCGTGACAGCGCGAACACGACCCGCCCTCCGCCGCCGAAGTAGGCGGCCGTCGAGGTGCGCGCGGGCGCATCGCCCGCGGTGTGAAAGCTCTGGTGAAGCAGCGCGCCGCCGGCCTCGGCCTGCGCCTCGAGCGAGAGCGGCCCGACGCGCCACGCATGCGCGACACGCGCATCGGCCGCGACATCGTCGGTCGCGCTCTCGACGAACGCGTTGCGCGCGGTCTCGCGGCAGACGCTGACGCGCGGCTCGACGTACACGAGGCCGAGGTCGAACGCATAGCCCGCGATCGCGCCGGTGCACGGATCGCCGCCCGCGACGAGCGGCGTGCGCACGAGCATGCCGGCCTCGATCCGATCGTGGCGCTCTCGCGCGAGCGCGCCCTTGCCGGCGACCTGGATATACTCGACGCGCGCGAGCTCCCGATCATCGATCGCGTGGACATCGCCGGCCGACACGTGCACGGTGCCCTCGAGCAGGTGCGTCTCGAGGCGCTCGCGGATGAAGTACGTCCCGGGGCGGACGTTGAGCGTGCGCGTCGTATCGTGCACGCCGACCTCGGCGACCATCGGGCCGTCGGCGCTGCCCGCGAGCACGAGCACGTCGCGCGTCGCGGGCATCTTCAGCTGCGCGCGGTTCGCCCCGCGCGTGCCCGGGCGCGTGAGCACGATCGCGTCGCGGCCGGCGAGCTCGTCGCGGAACGTCGGGTGCTGCGTGCCGGCGAGCGTGCGGCTCGAGGCGCGCAGGGTCGCGGCGCGCGCGTACTCGTACGCCTCGGCGGTCGTGACGTTGCCGTCGCCGTCGGCATCCGCCGGGCCGGCGAGCCCCGACACGAGGAAGTGCGAGAAGAACGAGCCCTTGATCGCGTCGGACTCCTGCGCGGCCTCGCTCTCCGCGGACGCGGTCCAGAACACGACGCCATCGGCGGCGAGCGAATCGCCGAGCTGGATCGGAAACGGCGCCTGCACGGTGCCACCCTTGACGCGGGTCAGTGCGCCCGACCGACACGCGTCGACGACGAGCATGCGGAACTGCGCCGGCGAGCCGCGCACGAGCTGCTCGAGCTGGGTCAGTGCGAAGTTGCTCGCGCCGAGGTGCAGCGCCTCCGCATCGGCATGCCCGGAGTAATAGACGACGAGCATCGAGTCGGGCGCGGCGGCCAGGCGCACGCGCTCGTTGAGCGCGATCAGCGCGGCGCGCGCGGACTCGGCATCGCTGCCGCGCAGCGTGACGACGTTCGCCGGCTCGAAACCACCGAGATCGACGAGCGCCTGCGCGAACCGCTCCGCATCGTGCTCGGCGTAGCGCAGCTGCGGCTCGTCGTGATCGCCGGTGTCGTTGCCGATCACGAGCGCGAACCGCGCGACCATCAACAGCGCGATCACGGCATCACCACCGTGACGCGATCGAGCGCGCAGTCCGCCGGCAAGGCCGCGATCTCGAAGCGCGCGTCGCAGAACACCGCCGTCAGCGTGTCGGCGCCGTCGAGCACGATCGACATCGGCAGCAAGTGCTCGCGGCTCGCCGGCACGACCGTCGGCGGCAGGTACACCGTGTGATCCGCACCGACGACGGCGACCCACTTCGGCGCCTCGCTCGTCGTGAACAGCTCGATCGCATCGCCGCGCTCGATCGCCTCGTGCGCGTGGCCGAGGCGCACCCTGCCCTCGTGCGAGACGTAGAAGCCGAGCACCGGCGCGCCCTTCGTGCGCACCCGCGGTTCACTGCGCGGCCAGCTGACGATCGCGAGCCCACCCGCCGCGAGCGCGGCCACCGCCGCGACGTACGGCGCGCGGCTGCGCGGCAGCGGCAACCGAGGCAGCGCCTCGCGCTTCGCGGCCAGCGCGTCCGCGAGGAGCAGCCCGCAGCGCTCGCACGCCGCCGCGTGATCGCGCATCGCCGCGACATCACCGGGCGGCAGCTCGCCGGCCAGCAGCCGATCGATCGACAGCTCGCTGACGTGAAGAAAGATCATGCCACTCGCTCCATGATTCGCCGGCGCAGCCGGGCCGCGAGATCGCCGACGTGGCGCCGCGAGCAGCCGAGCAGGCCCGCGACCTCGTCGTGCGTGAGCTCGTCGCAGAACAGATAGACCGCGAGCGCCGCCTCGTCCTCGGAGAGGCCCGCGAGGATCTCGGCCGCGAGCGCGCGCGTCTCGCCCTTCGCGCTCATGTGGCGCGGGACGCTCGCCTCGATCGCGACGAGCCGCGTGCGCGTCTTGCCGTCGCGCAGCCGGTTGAGGCAGGCGTGCGTCGCGGCCGCATAGAGATACGTCGCCACGCTGCACTTCGCCTCGAACGCCGCCGGATCGCGGAAGATCGCGAGGAAGACGTCCTGGACGACGTCGCGCGCATCCGCGTCGTTCTTGAGCAGCCGCCGCGCGCGCCGCAGCACGCAGTGGCCGTGCTCGCGATACAGCCTGTCGAGCTCGCGCGGCGTCATGGCGCGCTCACCACGATCCGCAGCGGATCGCCGTCGTCCGCCGGGCGCAGCTGGTAGGCCCGGCGCGTCGCGCACGCGGACTCGAGCGCGCCGCTCTGCACGCAGCGATCGATCAGCGCGGCCTGCACGATGCCGACCTGATGCGTCGGCTCGAACCGTCGCAGGTGATAGCCGGCCGTGATCGGCCCGCCGAGGTAGTCCGCCGCGCGCGAGCCCTCGACGACATCGCCGCTCGCCCACACGAGCACGTGCGCGCGGTCCGTCCCGCGCGTCGTCCGCCGCGGCTGCCCGAGATCGCCGACGACGTAGATGTACGCCTCGGCGAGCTGCACGCCGTCGACCGCGAAGCGCGCCTCGACGGGCGGCGGCGCCGGCACGCGCAGCTCGAACGCGGCGGGAAACTCGAGCGACACCGGCACGGTCGTCGCCGCGACTCCCGGGCCGCCCGGTCCGTTCGCGTCCTGCCACAGCAGCGCGACGCCGCCGAGCGGCGTGCCCGGCGCCCCCGTCGCCGCGAACGTCCCGTGCACGGTGATCAGCGGCTGACCGACGTAGTCGTTGCCGGCCAGCGGGTCGCAACCCGCGAGCGCAGCCAGCAAGACCATCCGTCGCATCGCCCGATTAGGAACGCGACGGCG
>CAYUNM010000002.1:136720-189413 GCA_964446175.1 uncultured Kofleriaceae bacterium | reverse complement strand
GCCGCGATCCGCGCCGACCTCGAGCGCGCGCTCCGCGCCGCCCACGCCGTCCTCGCCCGCGGCGGCAGCTCGGTCGACGCCGTCACCGCCGCGATCACGATCCTCGAGGACTCCCCGCTGTTCAACGCGGGCAAGGGCGCGGTGTTCACGCACGACGGCGTCAACGAGCTCGACGCCGCGATCATGAGCGGCCCCGACCACAAGGCGGGCGCGGTCGCCGGCGTCCGCACGATCAAGAACCCGATCCTGCTCGCCAAGGCCGTCATGGACAACGGCCGCCACGTGATGCTCGTCGGCCGCGGCGCCGAGGAGTTCGCCGCGACCCAGGGCATCGAGATCGTCGATCCGAGCTACTTCCGCACCGAGGAGCGCTGGCAGGAGCTGCAGAAAGCGATCGCGGAGGACCACTTCGGCACGGTCGGCGTCGTCGCGCTCGACCAGCACCACGCGCTCGCCGCCGGCACCTCGACGGGCGGCCTGACGAACAAGCGCTTCGGCCGCGTCGGCGACTCGCCGGTGATCGGCGCCGGCACCTACGCCGACGAGCACTGCGGCGTGTCAGCCACCGGCCACGGCGAGCTGTTCATCCGCTACACGGTCGCCCGCGACATCTGCGCGCGCGTCGAGTACGAGCACGAGCCGCTCGCCAAGGCCGCGGACGACGTCGTCATGCACGAGCTCGTCCACGCCGGCGGCGACGGCGGCATCATCGCGCTCGATGCCGAGGGCCACTGGACCCTGACGTTCAACACGCCGGGCATGTACCGCGGCTACATCACGGAAGACGGCGTGCCGCACGTCGACATCTTTCACTGACCGAGCGGCGTGATCGGGTCACCGGCGGTGCCGATCACGGAACGCACGTAACCGACGTTGATATCGTACTTGTACGGGTTCGCCGCCTTGTCGCTGTCGACGATCCCCGTGTTGACGACGTCCGCCGCATGACACATCGCCGGTGAGCTGTCCCACGAAGACGTCGGACCGCTCCAGAAGACGTAGTTCGTGTCGCGGTCCTCGACCGCCCTCGCGTCCGTCCACAGCGCTCCCATCCGTTGGCGGATGCTGTCCATCGAGTCGGAGAACTGACTTGCCGACATCGCCTCGCCCGCGTTGAGGTAGAGGCGCTGACCGTTCCACGCGACTGTCGCGACGGCGTGGCTCTCCGAATCGGTGAGTAGCAAGTCAGGGTGTAACACCCAGAAGTTCACCTGGATGATCCAGGAGTGCGTGTCGATCGACGCCCACTTTGCGAGGTCCGCGTTCAACAGCGCCGCCGACAGGCAGCTACCGCACAGGCGGTTATGCACGAGCACCTCCGTCCAGTGCGCGACCTGCGCGGGTGAGATCCAGCCCGCCCCGGGCCGGAGATCCTTGCCCGCCGCATCGCTCATCGCGGCCACCATGCGGAAGTAGTCGACCACCTGCTCTGCCGACGCCTTCTCCGACGGCGCGAACATCCCGACATCGAGCGTGAGCTGCCCCGGCGAGAGTGCCTTGCGCACGGTCTCGTAGATCGCCGTGCCCGGCCCGGCCGTGCCGTCGCTCCCCTGGACGGTCGCGGGCTGCGTGCCGTAGCGAGGCGTCCCGATGGGCATCGCGCTGACCGGAACGGCATACGCATCCTGGCCGTCGTTCCCGAGCGAGTAGCCGTCGAGCACCACCTCGTAGTAGCCGGTCGGATCGGTCGCGTTCAGCGGGTTGTTCCGCACGTACGCGTACGGGTTGTAGGCCTGGCTGTCGACCGGATCGGGCGCGGGGCGGTCGACGCTGAGGAACCGCTGCTGCGCCGGATCGTAGACGCGGCCGATCATGTCGATCAGGTTCGTGTCGTCGTCGTGCTCGTGGCCGGTGAAGCCGGCGCGCAGATCCTGAGGCGGCGTCGTGACGCGTACCGTCGGATCGAGCACGGTCACGCGCGTGCCGAACGGATCGTACTTGATCGTCTGGCGGCTCGCCGCCATCGCGATCGTGTCGATCGAGCCGAGCGCATCCGTGAGCAGCGCGTTCGTCTTCGCCGACGAGACGGCGTTGTTCGTGATCTCCTTCTCTCCGACCGCCTTGCCGTTCGCGGTGACCGTCAGGACGTCATGCGTACCGGCGGCGTCCGTGAGCTCCTCGAACAGCGGACCGTACGAGTAGCGCGTGTGCCCGGCGGGATCCGTCCGCGAGAACCGCGCGAGGTCCGCGTCGTACGTCATCTGGTACGTGCCCGCCGAGGTCGTGACGCTCGTCAGACGATCAAACGAGCTCCAAACGAACGTGTGGCCGGAGCCGGTGAGCTCGTTTCCTTCGCTGTCGTACTGGAACGTCGTCGTGCCGTCGCTCGCGGCCTGGTGCGGGCCGAACCCGGTACCGCCGATCGTGTACGTCATCGACGTTCCCGGGCCCGCAAGGATGTTGCGCTGCACGAGGTCTCCGAGGTCGTCGTAGACGTATTGCACGCTGCGGTTGCCGGCATTGCCGTTCCACTGCCAGGACGTCAGGCGCTCCACGCCGTCGTACCCGAACGTCTCCGTGATGTGATTCGCGAGGTCGTCGCGCTCGTGCACGCGGCCGGCGCCTTCGCGTACGTAGCGCAGGTTCTCGATCGTCGTCGTGCCCTGCTTCCCGGTGATCGCGTTCAGCCAGCCGGGGTGCGCCGCGTCCTCGGCGAGCGTCTGCGTGACGCCGTTGC
Source organism: uncultured Kofleriaceae bacterium (assembly GCA_964446175.1). GTDB lineage: Bacteria > Myxococcota_A > Polyangia > Haliangiales > Haliangiaceae > JABFXX01. Next base: position 186,736 of record CAYUNM010000002.1, on the reverse strand, counting down.
GCAGCGCGACGGTCGGGAACTGCTCGCTCGCGTCCGTCGAGCTCAGCGTCCAGTAGTTGACCGCCGTCGAGGTCGTCACGTCGTCTACCTTCGTCAGCTCGCCGCCGACGTCACCGCCGCTGTACGTGTTGCGAACGACGAGCGACTTCGCGCCGTTCGAAAGCTTCGGGTACGTCGTCGTCGCGGGACGGTTGTAGCTGTCGTACGTGTACGTGTAGCCGATCGCGCCGCGCGGGCCGGCCCACGTCTTCGACTTCACGCGCCCGAACGTGTCGTACGCGTACGTGATCGCCGGACCGCCGGTGATCGTCGCGTCCATCAGCTTGCCGGTGGTTGCATCGAACGTGAACGCCTGCGTGATGTCGGGCGTCGCCTTGCTGGTGATGCGACCGTCGGCGTCATACGTGATGTGCGTGTCGGTGCCGCCGCTGACGACCCAGCGGACGTGCCCTCCGAAGATGATCGCCACCATCTGCGCGCCGCGGATCTCGTCCGTTGCCTCGCCGAAGACGTCGTAGAGGTGTGCGGTGACGCCGCTGTCCGCATCCCGCTTCCACAGCTCGCGGCCGAGGTGATCGTAGGTGTGCTGGACGGGGTTGCCGAGCGTGTCCGTCGAGCTGACGAGGGTGTCGAACGGGCCGTACGCGAGCTTGGTGGTCGTCGTGTGGCCCGGCGCGATCGTCTGCACGCTCGTCACGGCGCGGCCGCGCGTGTCGTTCGTGATCGTCGAGACGTTGCCATCGGGGTTCGTCGTCGTCGCGGAGAGGCCGGTGTACGTCGTCGTCTGCACCGAGCCGTCGGGGCCCTGCACCTGGGTGACGCGGCCGAGCCGATCGTACGACGTCACCGTCTGGGCGGCGGTGACGCCGGCGAAGTGCGGACGCGAGACCGAGACGGTGCGGCCGAGGTTGTCGTAGCCCGTCTCGACATATACGGCCTTCCCGTCGCGGCGCCCCGTCGTCTTCGTCTGGATCGTGCGACGCAGCGAGTCGAGCTTCGACGTCGTCAGGTACTGGCCGGATCGATGATCATCGATCGTTCCGTTCGCGTGATAGACGACCGTCCGCCCGCCGCCGGCGGCTGGATGGTCCGCGCGGATGCGGCCGAACGTGTCGTACTGGAATGTCGTGAGGACTCCGGCCTCGTCGGTCTGTGCGGCCATCACTCCGAGACCAGGCTCGTAGGCGGCCTGCGTGACGAGCCCCATCGGATCCGTCGTCTGCACGACGAACATGCCCTCGCTGCCGTCATACGTGAACGCGGTTGCGCGGCGCTGCGTGGGCGACGTCAGGTTGTCGACCCGCTCGACGAGTGTCGGCAGGCCGTTCGCGTTGCGCGTGTACCGCGTGTACAGCGTCTGCACGCCGTCGTTCTGAGCGTTCGGCTCGTCGGTCTGCACGGCGAGCATCCCGTTCGCGTCGTAGGAGTACGAGGTCTCGCGCGTCTGCGAGGTCGCGCCGGTGATCGTCACGTTCGTCGAGCTAGTGACGACGACATCCGTCGGACGGCCGATGGTCCAGGTGTTGAAGTCGTTGTAGTACGTCGTCGTCGTGTCCCGTTCCTCGAGGACGCTCGGGTACTGGATGCGTTCGTACGTCTGGTTGCCGTACTGGTCGAACGAGCGCGTGATGAGCTGCTCGCCGATCAGCGTCGACGGCGTCTCCGTCGTCACGATGCGCGTCGTCGTCGGATTGACCGAGTAGAAGCCGTTGCCCTGCACCTCGTACTGGTTTGTCACCGTGGTCGTGCGATGGACGCTCGTCCCGCCGGACGGGTAGATGATCGTGGTGTCGACCTCGGTCGGATGACCGACGTACGGATAGAACGGCGTCTCGTGCGCGGTGTTGCGCGTGAAGTCGAACTTGCGCGTCGTGACCTGCCCGCTCGCGAGGTCGACGATCGTGTGGATCTTGAAGCCGAGGAAGCCCCAGCCGAGCGCGTCCGCCCGGCCACCCGAGTACATGTGAACCTGGGCGTTCGTGCCGCCATTGATGCCGTTGTCGGTATCGACCTCGGAAACGAGGTACCCGGTGCGCGCGATACACGACAGCGGCCACACGCAATCGGTGCGGTCCTCATCCGCGGTGGGGTGATACGGCTGGTACTTCACCGTCGTCGCCGGGGTGAAGTCGCCGGTGGTCGTCACGAGAAGATCCGCGCGCGTGCCACCGCTGTTGCGCCGGTAGAGCCGGACCGCACCGCTGCCATCGATCGCGACGAAGTCGGCGAGGCCATCGCCGTCGACGTCGCCGGGCGTGAACGCGCTGTGCTCCCAGCCGGTGACCGCGGACTCTCCGAACAGCAGCGGAGTTCCGTGCCACGCCTTGTTCTTCCATGACCACACCGTGTACGGCGTCGTGCCGTAGCCACGCACGAGCAGGTCGGCCTTGCCGTCGCCATCGGCGTCGAGCGTCTGGTATGCGGCGTTCCCGGGGATGTTGTACGGACCGGCGCCGTACTGTTCCGTGAACGACTGATCGCCGCCGCCGAGCAACATGCTCATGTCGACCGACGTGATATTGCCGCTGTCGTCGGTGTTCGTGAACAGCTGGATCGCGTCGGCGATGCCGTCGCCGTTGAAGTCACCGAACACGTGGTCGTACGTCGGGTTGTCGCGCGTATCGCCGACGTCGATGGTCCTGCAGTACTCGAGACCGCCCGCCCAGTCCGTCACGTTCGGCTGGCTGCCGAACGACGGGTAGAGCCATGTATCGATATCGAACACGCCGAGGCCGGCCTTGGTGCAGGTGCACGAGCCATCGCCGAGCTTGTTGTACTTGCACGCGCCGTCTCGCCAGACGCTCGTCATCAGATCGGTGACGCCGTCGTTGTTCATGTCGAGATACGTGCTCGTGAGCGTCTGCCGGAAGCCGGTCAGGTCCGGGATCGGCAGCACCGCGACCGGTGTCATGTTCGGCACCGTGCCGTCGGTATTGAGCGAGTAGCGCGCGGCAGTGCCAGCGAACATCACGATGTCGGGGCGACCGTCGCCGTTGAGATCCGCGGTCTGCGCGTCGTTGTAGATCGACGCCGGCTCGAACAGCAGGTACTCGTAACCGGTGCCACCGAGGTGCCAGCTGCCACCCGCGTTGTTCGCGAGATACAGCCGTACCTTCGGCGCGTAGTTCGGCGAGGTCTGGCCCTGGTTGATGAGCACATCGGCGTGCCCGTCACCGTTGAAGTCGAGCACGAGCGGCGCCGACGGTCCGTCGCCGGGCGAGGGTCCATTCACCGTGTACGCGGGAATGTTGGTCGGGATGGCGGGCCCGAACACGTTGCCCTGCGAGAAGCGCAGGTGGTACGTCGGCGTCGCTTCGTTCGACATGTACAGGAGGTCGTCGCGGCCGTCTCCATCGACGTCGAGCAGGCGCACCGAGGGCAACAGCGTGTTCGAGAGCGCCGTCTGCCCGACGTCGTCGATCTGCTTGCCGTAGATGTCGTACGTCTCGACGGTGTACGCGTTGACCGACGCGAGCGGGACGCCGGGTGCGTAGGTGAACGTCTGCTGGCGGCACAGCGGCGTCGAGCCCGATACCGGCAGCGACGACGGCGGCGGCCCGTCGCATTCCGCGAGGTACTTCAACAAGCTCCGCCCGGTCGTGTCGCTCTGCGCGTATGCGAACGTCACGCTGCGCAGCGGATCCATGTTCGCGCTGTTCGGCGCGTGCATCTCGATGCTCTTCAAGCGGTCCGGGTACGTCGTGAACTGCCGCCCGTACGCGCGCTGGTCGACATCGGGGCGCACCGTCGTCTCGTACGTGAACGTCACCGCGCGCTTCGTTGTCGGATCGGCGGCCGAGCCCGTGTAGTCGATGCGCGTGGGCCGGATGTCGCCGCCCGCAGACGGCTCGTACGTCACGGTCATGAAGTTCCCGGCGCGATCCTCGACGCGCGACACCGCCCAGGTCATCGGCACCGACGCGGTGAGGACGTTGCCGACCATCACCTTGGAATCCGGCGTAGCGCCGAACGTGATGATTCGGCCGTCCTTCGTCCGCATCTCCCACGTTCCGGGCTCCGTCAGCGCGCCGCGCTTGCGCCAGATCCGCGAGCCGTCCCAGTGCACGGGGTAATACATCCAGTGATCGCTGTCCGCCCACAGCGGCTCGCCGTCGAGACAGAAGCTGTCGCCCTCGTTCCACTGCACGGGGGCTGCGACCTTGCCGTTCTTGCGCAGCGTCGGACACCGCGTGATCCGTGACAGGCCGACGAGCCCCCAGCCGACTCCCAGCAGGCTGTTGCCACCGCCGCTCGAGTACTCGAGCGCCAAGGTCGGCTGGATCCCGGCGCGCCCGGGCGGCACCCAGATCGGGATGTGCGTGTGCGCCTGCCCGCTGTCATCGACGGAGATCGCGCCATCGCCCCTCGGGGCGAGCACGCCGGCGGTGTCTGCAAGGATCGTAGTGGTCGGTACGTCGAGCGGTGGTCGCGCGATCGCACTCGAGGCCGACGACGTGTCGTCGTCACCTCCGCTCGACGACGATGCAGGGCCGCCGTCTCCGTGACACGCGAAGACGACCAGGGATGCGAGCGCGACGGCGCGCGACGGGCGTTGGATGCGCATGGCTGAGGCGCGCCAGCCCAGCAACGCACGTGCCGCGTGTACCGATCCGTTCGTTCGCGCCGTTGACGCTGGCGAATGATCCTCGTGACGACACGCGTGACGTCACGCCGAAGACGAAACCACCGAAAACGAAAACGCCGCCCTTTCGAGCGGCGCTGGTTCGGCCAATCGGCGAAGCGACTAGAGGTGACCCTGCGTGAGCGACTGGACCGTCGCGTCGAGCGTCGTCGTCGTGCCGTTCAGCGTGATCTTGGCACCCGGGGTGTCCCGGTTGAACAGGATCGTCGCCTGGCCGCCGCCGGCGAGGTTGACCGTGACGCCGGGCTGCGTCGACGTGCCGGTGGTGACCGCCGACGAGACCGCGCCGTCGAGCGAGAGGACGTGGAGGTAGCGGTTGTTGCCGCCCGCGACCTTCTCGTCGTAACGGTAGCCGCCGAGGTACTCGCTGTTGCTCGCGTACGAGTACACCGAGGCCGACGCCGACGGCGACAGGCGCTGCACCTTCAGCGTGTGGCCGGCGTTCGAGAACGTCGCGACGCCCGACGAGGTCGACGGCTTGACCGGGGAGGCGAGCTGCCAGGTCTGCGTCGTGGACGACGACGTGTTGACGCGGTCGTAGACGACGATCACGTTCGGCTGCAGGTAGAGCACGTCGCGCTGGACCATCTGGATGCTGCCGTTGCCGTTGTAGGCGGGCGTCAGGTCGGACGACGCGTAGACATACTCCTTCGTCTGGTGGAGCGCGCGCAGCTTCGAGATCGTGTTCGCGACCTGCTTGATCGGGCTCGAGCCGCTATCGATGCGGACGAGCGAGTGCGCGGTCGTGTCCTGCGTGAGGCCGGAGTGCGAGTCGATGACCGCGTCGTACGCCAGCCAGCCGCCCTTGTAGATCATCAGTGAGCCCTGGTCCTGGTGGGCGTGCGACTGCGTGTACGGGCCGGCGATCAGGTTGACCCAGGTCGCGCTCTTGCCCCAGTCGGAGCGCATGTAGAGCTCGCCGATGCCCTTCGCGCGGAAGGCGGTGTTGAGCGAGCTGACCGACATCGCCTTGATGTTCGTGGGGTCGTTGATGAAGTCGTAGCCGACCATGAACTGCTGGCTCATCTGCTTGACCGAGGACGCGGCGAGCAGCGACTTGGCGCGGCCCGCGAGCGTGTCGGTGGCGAAGATGTGCATGAGCTGGAGCAGGTAGTCACGGTGATAGTCGAACAGCGCGGCCGTCGAGTCGCGCGACTGGTCACCGGTCGGGGCCACCTTGTCGAAGGTGGGGACGATCTGGTGCATCATCGCGAGCATCGAGTAGCGCGTGTGCGAGACGTACGTGGCGATGCTCTCGCCCGTGGTGTCCTTCCAGAAAGTGTAGAGCTCGAACAGCCGGCGCATCGCGACGCCGTAGCCCGTGCCCTCGCGGGACGCGCCGCCGGCGAGGTCGTGCGTGAACGTCGGATCGAGCTCGTCGAGGATCTTCGTCTGGCGGAACGTGTCGAGCCAGGTCTGCGCCTGCGAGCTCTCGCCCTTCGTCGCGAGGCCGAGCAGCATCGTCGCGCGCAGGAACGAGTAGTAGTAGTTGTCGGACGGGTCGTCGGTCGCCCAGCCCGACCACGGGAAGGACTTGGAGCCCCACTTGGCGGACTTGTAGTTCCAGACGTTCCAGACGGCCTGGTTGGCGTAGGCGATCCAGTGCGAGCGCTGCGTCGAGGTGACCTGCGAGTAACACCAGTCGTAGGTGAGCGCGAGGTCGCCGACCATGTCGCCGATGTCGAGGTAGGAGTCGTTCGCAACCGTCGGCGCGTTGCCGGCCGCGATCGCGGCCTCGGCGTCCTTCACCTGCTTGTCGACGACGGCGATCGCCTTCGTGCAGTACTTGCTCTGACCGGTCAGCTGGCCCATGAGGGCGGCGTTCCAGGCGCCGAAGCCCCAGATGTCGGAGCCGCCGACGTAGCTGTCGACCGTGCTCTTGAAGCGCGCGGCCGTCGGCGTGTTCGCGCTGAGTGCCGCCTGCAGCCGCGCCTTGTTCGGCGTCAGGTAGATCCGCGGGTGACTGGTCGGGTAGCTCGGCGTGGTGATGTCCGAGGTCTCTACGCTCTCGGTCGCATCGGAGCCATCCGTCGCGCTCGTATCGAACGCGCCCGCCTGATCCACACACCCTGCTGCCGTGCCTGCGAGAGCCGCCGCGAACAAGAACTTCGTTCCGTTTACTCGTGCCATGGACGCACGATGTAGCGATCGTGCGCGCACGACGCCATGTAGGAAATGCAGTTCGCGGACGCTGCTTTAGATCGCCCGAAGCATTCGGAGAGCGAATTTGTCGACGGAAAACGGCTCTCTTTGGGCGCGCGTTGCGAGCACGCTCACGGTTCGCTCGCGTGGCATGCCGCAAAATAGTTGGCACGCGCGCAAGATCCTCGTCGGAGAACCTCCGGGGCGCTGCAAGATCCTCGTCGGAGAACCTGCCGCGCGCTCAGCCATTCGCTTGCGTGTCTTTCTTGGCGGCGCGCGCGGCACGCGCGGCTTCGCGCTCGGCCTGGCGCTTCTGCTGGAGGTCGAACTGGTTCTTCGCGGCGCGCGTTCCGATGATGAACCCGAGGAACGCACCGACGAGCAGGACGCCCGGGATGAAGAGGATGTGCTCGGACGTCATTTCGTTTCCTTCGCCGCGGCGGCGAGGTCGGCGCGCAGCTGCGCGATCTCGGTGCGCAGGCCCTGCTGGCGGCGCCACAGGAACAGCAAGAACAGGGCGGCGATGACCCACATCGCGGCGTACGCGTAGATCACGTGCGCTTCGTTCTTCTGGATGTGGTGGAACGCGTCGTTGTGCGCGTCGATCGTCTTCTGATCGATCTGCTTGTCGACGGTCTCGAGCACCGACTGCTTGAACGCCGGGTCGGTGTTCATCGCGTCGACGCACATCTGCTTCTTCGCGGCGAGGTCATCGGCGGCGTAGGACGCGCCCGCGAACGCGAGCAGGAACAGGAGGACCAGCTTCTTCATTGGAGGACTCCCAGGTCGAGACCGTGCTCGCGCAGCTCGCGGAGCTCGCGCTCGTCGCGCGTGCTCTGGATGCGGGCGATGACGAGCGCGATGTACCAGCACAGGAACGCGCCCATCGACGCGAGGAACGCCGGCAGCAGGCGCGCGCCGAGCGTGAACACGACGCCGCTGGCACCCGAGGCGGGGTGCGAGTCCTGGCCGACCATCGTGTAGATGAACGGCACGCCGACCATGCCGAAGATCGCCATGCCGGCCGCGACGCGGTCGGCGGACGGGCCCGCGAACCGGCGGACGAGCACGTAGCCTACGAGGATCAACCAGAGCAGCAGCGACATCGTCAGGCGCGGTTCCCAGTTCCACCAGACGTCCCAGGCGGCCTTCGCCCAGATCGAGCCCGTGACGAGGGTGGCCGCGCCGAACGCGACCGCGACCTCCGTGGACGCGCTGGCGACGTCATCGAACGCCGGCCGCCGCTTCCACAAGAAGAGGATCGACGAGATGCCCGCGACGAACACCGCGAGGAACAGCATGATCGCGTGCGCGATGTGGAAGTAGAAGATCTTCTGGTTGAAGAACAGCGAGCTGCCGGCGAGGCGGCCGCTGCGCGCATCGACGCCGTACTCGAGCGGCGTCGTCATGAAGATCAGATAGATCGCGATGACGAACCCGATCGCGCCGAGCACGGTGAACACGGGGACGGCGAGCTTCTTCATTCGATCACCAGGGACTCGAAGACCCACATGGAAAGTACCAGGAATGCGGCGTCGTAAATGCCCAGGAAGCGGATCCAGTACCAGGCTGCCTCCTCGTTCGGATGGAGCTCGACGAGGGCGGCGGTGGTCTTCGTCCCCGCCACGAACAGCGGCACGAGCAGCGGATAGAGGATCACGGGCAGCAGGACGTCGCGCGACCGGACCTTGAGGAGCGTCGCCGCGAACACCGATCCGATGATCGCGATGCCGACCGCGCCGAGCACGACGACCAGCGCCAGCTCGCCGATGTAGTCGAACAGCGGGGCGTTGAGGAACAGGGCGAGCAGCGGCGCCACGATGACGGCCACCGCGAGCACGAGCACCGCCATCGCGACGGCCTTGCCGAGGAACACGGCGAGGCGCGGCACCGGCGAGAGCAACAGCGCGCGCATCGTGTCGTTCTCGCGCTCGCGGTCGAACGCGCGGCCGAGCGCGATCGTGCCCGTGAACGCGATCGCGACCCAGAGCATGCCGGGCACCGAGCTGCGCACGGCCTTGTCGTCGTGCGGGAACGCGAACGAGTAGATGACGACGAGCAGCGCGCCGAAGAAGATCATCGTCGCGACGATCTCCTTGCTGCGCAGCTCGACGCGCAGGTCCTTCCAGGCGATGCGGGCGGCTTGTCGGAACAGCGACATCAGTTCGCGTGCCGATGATAGATGTCCTTGAGCGCCTCGTACGAGTAGGCGTCGCCACGCTCTTCGAACACGAGCGATCCCCGGCGCAGGATGGCGACGTGGTCGGCGCGGCCGGCGATCGCCTCGAGGTCGTGCGTCACGACGACGACGATCGTGCCCTGCGCCTTGATCTCGCCGAGCTGTTCGCCGAGCGCCAGCGCGCCGCCGCGGTCGAGGCCGGTGAACGGCTCGTCGAGCAGCAGCAGCGAGGGCTTCGTCAGGAGCGCGCGGGCGAGCGCGAGGCGCTGGACCATGCCGCGCGAGTACGTCCGCGAGGCGCGGGTGCGGGCGCGCTTGTCGAGGCCGACGCGGTCGAGCAGCCCGTCGAGGCTCGCCGGCGTTGCGGGGATGTCGTAGAGGCCCGCGAACAGCTCGAGGTTCTCGACCGCCGACAGCTCGGAGTAGCAGAGCGACTGGTGCGCGAGCATGCCGATCTCGCGGCGGACGTCCTCGCCCGCGATCGCCTTGCCGCCGGTCTGGTACGCGATCTTGCCGCTCGTCGGTCGGACGAGCGTCGACAAGAGGCCGAGCAGCGTCGTCTTGCCCGCGCCGTTGTGGCCGAGCAGCGCGCACATCGACCCGCCGCGCAGCTCCATCGTCACGCCCGCGAGCGCGCGCTCGCTGCCGAAGCGCTTGGCGACCCGCTCGATCGCTACGAGGTCGAGTCGCCCCACAGCTTCTCGAGCTCGTTGAGGATCGCCTCGCGGCGCTTCTTGTCCTTGTTCGTGCGCTCGAGCTCGACGAGCTCGTCGAGCAGCGCCTGGCGGCGTTGCTGGCGCTCGAGATCGGGACGGCGGCGCATCAGCGCGAAGCCGAGGCCGCCCGCCATGACGAGCAACACGACGACGCCGACGAGGCGCGGCACCCACGACTTCCAGCCCGGGTCGTGCGGCAGGCCGGCGATCGTCATCACCATGCGCTGCTTCGGCAGGATCGAGATCTGCGGCAGCACGAAGAACTCGGTGCCGTTCTGCGCCTTCATCACCTGGCCCTGCACGCCCGGGGGCGTCTGCACGGTCATGCCGGGCACGTGCATCAGCTCGAGCTCGCTCTGGTAGACGCCGAACGGCAGGTCCATGTCCCAGTTGATCTTGCCGTCGTGGACGCTGAGCGCGAACTGCGCGTGGAACTCTTTCCCGCCGGGCGGGATCGCCGTCACGATGCGGAAACCCTGCCCTTCCGCGACGCCGACGTCCTGCTGGTCGTCCTCGTTGATCTGCGTCGAGCCGAAGCCCTTCGGCATCGGGAGCAGGATGCCGTCCTTGCCGCCGACGTACGGCGACCAGGAGTTGTTCTCGACCTTGAACCGGCCGCCGACGACGAGGTACTGGTCGTCGATCTGCGACGTCAGGCTGAACTGGAACAGCACGCGCGGATAGATGTACAGCGACGCGTGCGTACCGTGACCCGGCACCTGCTCGAACGGCGCCGAGCGATAAAGCGACTTCTCGCCGCGAAGGTCGAGCGTGGTCTCGGCGAAGTAGATGGCGGCCGGGTTCGGCGCGACATCGAATGTCGCCTCGGGCTTGCCGGTGCCGCTCCAGTGCGCCTCGACGTCGAGCGCGCTGCCCTGCTTCGTCACGTCGAACGGCTTGCTCGTCAGATCCTTGCCGTTGATCGTCACGACCGCGACGACGGGCTCGGTGACCTGCACGGCGATGCGGACCTTGCCGTCGTCGCTGGTCTTGGACTCGATCGCGCCCGACAGGTCGCCCTTCTGGACCGCCGACGAGCGCACGAGCTTGACGGTCACGCCGCCCAGGCCCGCGTCGTCGGTGTTCGGGCCGCCGTGGACGAGCACGTCGACGTTGCCCGCCGGCAGGTCCGCCTTCGGCGTCGGCGTGGCCTGCGCCATGATCTCCGTCGGATCGGGCGCGCCGATCGCCGGCTTCGCGTGGCCGACCTCGGTCTTCTTGCCCTGCGCGTCGATCTGGTAGAGCCGGATCTCCTCGTCGCTCGGGATGCCCTCGAGCGAGACGCGGACCTTGCCTTCCGCGACCGCGGGCTCCTGCTTGTCGAGGCGCGAGAACTCGTCGATCGCCGCCTCCGTCGACGTGCGCTTCGCGCTCGACAGGATGAGCCGCATGCCCGCGCGGTTGTCGAGGATCGTCGGGATCGACTCGAGCCGGTCGACGCCGTTGCCGCGCGGCAGCTGCGCCAGCGCGAAGTACGAGGTCGCGCCGCTGCGATCGAGGTCCTTGAACGTGACGTGGCCGTCCTTGTCGGACGCGCCCCACTGCACGTTCACCTGGTCCTGCGCCGTGTAGCCGACGAGCGCGACCGGCGTGCCTGCCGGCGGCGGATCCTTGAAGTCGTCGTATGTCAGCCGCACCGTGAACGAGCCCGCGGGGTCGTTCTGCTCGGTGCGCGCCTGACCGCTCATGTTGATCGGATCGGGCATGCCGCCCGCCCCGCCCGCGCCCGGCATCCCGGCGCCCGGGTTCCACGGCTTGGTCGTCAGCATCAGGCGGACGCCGGAGTCGCCCGGCAGCGGGAACGCCTCGGACGACGTCTCGTTCTTGTCGGCGTCGGTCGCCTTCGCCTGGACGGTCGCGCCGCCCGGCAGATCCTTGAAGATCGCGCGGCCCGCGGAGTCCGTGCGCGCGACGCGCGGCGTGCCGTTGACGAGCAGCGTGACATCGGTGCCCTCGACGGGGCTCGACGGGCTGCCGGCGACGACGCGCACGCTCACCGTGCCCGCGGGCAGATCCGGCGACGGTAGCGGCTTGCCGATCGCGGCTGCGATCTGCGCGTGGGCCGGCGCGGCGGCGGCACCGGCGAGCGCGAGCGCGAGCAGCACGTGGCGGATGGGAGTCTTCACGAGCGGGCCTCCGAGGGCTTGTCGTTCGGTGTTTCGTCGGTGGCCGCGGGGGGCGCCTCGCTCGCGCCGGCTGCCGCCTCGCTCGCGCGATCGACATCGGCGTCGGTCGTGACCTTGTCGCTCGCCGTCTCGACCTTCGCGGCCTCGACCGCATCGACGGCCGTCGCGACCTTCGCGACCGTCTCGATCTTGGCGACCGTCTCGACCTTCATCGCCGCCTTCTTCTGCGCCTTCTTCTCGGCCTTGCTGGCGGTCTTCTTCGCGGCGCCGCTGATCTCGAGGCGAGCCTTGACCTCGCGCGCGATCTGGTCGCGCACGCTGTCCTTCGCCAGCGGGCGGCCCGCCGGGTCGACGTTCTTCATGTCCAGCTCCTCGAACCGCTCGAGCTCCTTGATGACCTCGATCGCGCGCGCGCGGTACGTCAGGATCATCGCGTCGGCGTCCGCCTTCGACAGCTTGCCCATCTGGAGGTCGAACTCGGCCTCCTTGATCGCCTTGAGCAGCGTCTTCTTCTCCTTCTCGAGCTCGCCGCGCGCGCCGATCGGCCGCGTCCATGCGGCCTCGCCCTCGTGCTCCGGCGACATCGCCGCGGCGCCGGTGCGCCACAGGTTCACGATCGTCAGCACGACCGCGAAGTAGCCGAGGCACACGAACACGAGCGGCGCCGTGACGTGCAGCTTGTTCTGCCAGGCGATGAACGCCCAGCCGATCAAGACGATCAACGCGATCGCGCCGCGTCGCAGCCAGCGAGCCGGATCTTCGTCGGACATTTAGTCGTCCGTCTCCGCGAGCTCGTCGTCGAGCTTGTCGGCGTACTTGTCGTCGACCGGCGACCTCGTGAGCGAGGCGGCGGCGGCAGCCTCCTTCTGACCGCGCTGGATCCAGCGCCGCCCGAAGATGCCGAGCACGCCGAGGCCGGCGGCCACGACGATGATCGGCGCCACCCAGCTCGCCTTGCTGCGCGGCGTGGCGAGCACGTCCTCGCCGTACTCGCTCTTGAACACGCCGAGCACGTTGTCGTACGCGGCCTGGCGGCCTTCATCCGTATCGAGCTTCGCGCCGACCATGATCGACTGCACCTTCGCGCGCAGCTTCGCGGCGGTCGCGCAGTCGCACTCGAGGATGCTCTGGCGCGCGCATCCGCACGGGCACAGCAGCTCCTTCATCGCGTGCTGCTCGGTGTCGTTCGCGGGGCGGTTCTGCGCGGCGTAGCCGCCACCGGCCGCGCCCATGCCCATGCCCGCCGGCACGTGCTCGCCACCGCCGGGCGGCGGAGCGGCGTGCGCCTGGGTCGAGATGCCCAGCGTGACGCCGGCGATGATCGCGAGCAGCAGCCCGGCATCGGCGGCGCGCCCGATACGCGTCTGCGGCTTCCACTGCAGCTTGTCGACGACGCCCTGCGGGATCAGGCAGACGAGCGTGCCGAACGCGAGGATCAAGAAGCCGATCCACACCCACGAGATCAGCGGGTTCAGGTAGACGCGGAAGTTCGCCTGGCTCGAGTCGAGGTCGTAGCCGGTGAGCACGAGGTAGACGTCGCCCGCGCCCGCGCTCTCCGCGTACTGCCACGGCAGGTAGCGCGGCGTGATCGCGACCTGGCTGATCAGATTGCCGTCCGCCTTGTGGTAGTCCCACTTCGCCGGGTAGACAGTCGCGATCTTCCTGCCCTTCTCCCACACGCTGACCTGCGCGGTGAACGCGTCCTTGTGGTCGTCGCTGGTGTGGAACAGGTTCTCGTACGTGAACGAGTAGTCGCCGAACTTCCAGCTGTGCTCGTCGCCGACCTTCGCCGAGACGCTCGGCTTGTCGATCGTGCGATCGATCATCTGATCGTAGGCCTTGCCCGCGAAGCCGATGAACAGCACGGCGACGCCGAGGTGCACGATGTAGCCGCCGTACTTGCGGCGCTTCGAGAGCACGAGGCCGATCATCGACGTGAAGACGTCGCCGCCGGTCTGCTTGCCGCGCACGTTGGCGCCGCGCCAGAACTCCTGCGCGATCGAGCCGACGCAGAACGCGACGATGCCGAAGTTGATCAGCGACACCGGCACGCGCAGGCCGTCCGCCAGCAGCGGCGACAGGTGCCGCGTCTGCGGGATGCCGATCGCGAGGCCCGCGATCGTGACGGCCGCGAACGCCGACGGGAACATGAACTGGTTCCACAGCCGCTCGCGCGTCGTCTTGCGCCAGGCGAGCAGCGGCGCCGCACCCGCGAGGAACAAGAGGATGAGACCGAGCGGCGTCATCCACTTGTTGAAGAACTCGGGGCCGACCGAGACGCGCGAGCCGTCGAGTGCCTCGGAGATCGTCGGGAACATCGTCGCGAACAGCACGAAGAACGCGCACGCGAGGAGGATCCAGTTGTTGACGAGGAACGCGAACTCGCGCGAGTAGAACGACTCGAACTCGGTCTTCGTCGCGAGCTTGTTCTGGCGATAGATGATGAGGCCGAGCGAGACGACGAGGATCACCGCGAGGAACGCGACGAACTGCAGCGCCAGGACGTTGTCCTCGCCGAACGCGTGAACGCTCTTGACGATGCCCGAGCGCGTCATGAACGTGCCGAAGATCGTGAAGAAGAACGTGATGACGACGAGGAGCAGGTTCCACGTCTTCATCATGCCGCGCTGCTCTTGAATGATCGCGGAGTGCAGGAACGCGGTCGCCGTGAACCACGGGATGAACCCGGCGTTCTCGACGGGATCCCACGCCCAGTAGCCGCCCCAGCCGAGCATCTCGTACGCCCAGCGGCCGCCGAGGATGAGGCCCAGCGAGAGGAAGCCGAAGCAGATCAGCATCCACACGCGGACCGAGCCAAGCCACATGTCGTCGAGGCGGCCCGACGCGAGCGCGCCGATGCCGAACGCGAACGGGATCGTCGCCGCGACGAAGCCGGTGTAGAGCGACGGCGGATGGATCACCATCCAGTAGTTCTGCAGCGCGGGGTTCAAGCCCTTGCCGTCGACCGGCGGGTTCGTCAGGAACGTCGCGAACGGGTTCTTCGTGTAGATCAGCAGCGCGAGGAAGAAGATCTGCACGGCCATGATCGTGCCGACGACGTAGCCGATCATGTCGCGGTGGCGCTTGTGGTTGACGGCGACGGCCACCGTCGAGAACAGCGCGAGCACGAGCACCCAGAACAGGAGCGAGCCGTCGAGGCCGCCCCAGAACGCGGTCACCTTGTACCAGGTGTCCATCGTCACATCGCTCGTCTCCGCGACGTACTTCACGGAGAAGTCGTGCGTGACGAACGCGTAGATCATCAGCGACGACGCGAGCGCGATCAGCGCTCCGAAGCCGTACAGGCCGTAGACCGCGCTCGTGACGAGGCGGCGGCTCTTCAGTGCGTTGCCGGCGATGCCGGCTGCGAACGACCATGCGGCGGCGACGAAGGCGGTGAGCAGCGCGATCGTGCCGACGAGCGCGATGGGCGAGAACGGAGTTTCTCCGTGCATCTCACTGCGCCTTGAAGTTGGTGTCGATTTTCACGCTCGGCCCGTCCTTGTACTTGGACGGGCACTTCGCCATCAGCTCGGTCGCGTCGACGACGAGCGTCTGCTCGGCATCGGCCTTGATCGGGCATGCGTCTTTCGGGTGCTCCGCGGTGCCGGGCTTCGCGCACAGCTCGTCCGCGATCTTCTGCATCGAAGACGCGGGCACGAGCCGGCCGGTCGCGACGACCTCGGACTGATCCTTGAACGTGTCGGGCTTGGGACCCGCCGAGAACACGCGGATCTTCTTGCCCTCCTTCTCGAGCACGAAGGTGCGACGCGTCTCCTGATCGACCGTGTCTTCCACGATCGACTTTCCTTCGACGATGCCGTGCACCTTCAGCTCCTTGTCTTTCCACTGGTCGATGCCGGAGGCTACGAGCTCGTGCACCATCATGTAGTGCTGCGCGTGCCCGAGACTCGACTTGATGAGAAAGCCGCCGCCAGCGAGGACAACGACGGCGGTCAACCCGATCTTCGTGAGCGTGGATCTCTGCATGACGGCGGCTCCGAGTGTGGCAACCGTAGCATGGTACCGCCCCATTCCGTCGGGCTAGGGGTTTCTAGCCGCCGATGCCGATCATGTGTTTTGACGGGGGTTTTTCGGCGAACACGTGACCGGCGCGCTTGCCCGACACCGCCGCCGCGATTGCGCGAATCAGATCATCGTCGGAGCCGCCCGACCGCATGATTTCGCGCAAGCTCGTCGCGTCATCGTGCCCGAGGCACGCGTGGAGGTCGCCCGTCGCGGTCAGGCGAAGTCGGTTGCAATCATCGCAGAAGTGTTCCGTCATCGCCGAGATGATTCCGACGCGCCGCTCGGGGTGTGCAACGATCGTCCAGTAGCGAGCAGGTCCGCCGTCGCGGCCGGGCTCGGCCGGCGCGAGCGCCCCGAACGCGGTCTCCAGTGCGCGACGAATCACCGCAGCCGAGATCCCGCGCTCCGCTTCGTAGATCGCGCCGTCGCTCATCGGCATGTGCTCGATGAACCGCGGCTCGGCGCCGCGCGCCCACGCATCCTCACAGAGTGCGGCGAGCTCGTCGGCGTTGATCGACTCGATCGCGACCGCGTTCGTCTTGACGCGCAGGCCCGCCGCGACGGCGGCGTCGATACCGGCGAGCACGCGCGCGAGGTCGCCGCGGCCGGTGACGCGGCGGAACTTGTCGGCGTCGAGCGTGTCGACGCTGACGTTGACGCTCGAGAGGCCCGCATCGCGCAGCGGCCGCGCGAGGTCCGCGAGCAGGTGGCCGTTCGTCGTCATCACGACCTGCTCGATGCCGGGCACACCCGCGACCCGGCGCACGAGATCGACGATGCCGTGCCGCACGGTCGGCTCGCCGCCGGTCAGCCGGATCTTTCGCACGCCGAGCCCGGCGAACACCGTGGCGACCCGCTCGAGCTCCTCGAACGTCAGCACGGCGGAGCGCGGCGAGAACGTCATCTTGTCCTCGAGCGCCTCCGGCATGCAGTACGCACACCGGTAGTTGCAGCGGTCGGTGACGCTGATCCGCAAGTAGCGGATCCGCCGCGCGAACGGATCCACCAGGGGATCTCGGAGCAGCGGTAAGTACAGGCGCGTCATCGCTAGAGGAGTTGACCGTCCGATCACCTCTACGTCAAGGAGCGGCCCCGGGTACGGTTTGGCTTGACAGATCGCCGCGAATCAAGCATCTATCCCCTCGAAATATGATGCAGATGACGGCTCCCACGCCGATCGACGGCCTCTGGGTGCTCCTGGTGAACAATGAAGGCGAGCTGGCCGCGCAAGACGCCGCCGGCCGCGTCCCGGTGATGTGCCGGGCGGGTAACGAGCAGACGTACTTGCTCGTGTTCAAGAATGTCGCGAAGGCGCGCCAGTTCCTGGCCGCGTCGGAGCTCGATGGCGCCGAGCCGCGCATGGTGGTTCGCGGAAACCGCGAGGACATCGTGCGCATCGCGAAGACGGCCGGCGCGGTCGGCACGCTGCTCGACTACGATCCGAGCACGCAGAAGTACGCCGCGGCCGACGAGCTCTCGTAGCTCGTTCCGCGGAGCGCATCGCACCCGCGAATCGCGGGTTCGGGTCAGTAGCCGCCGGTCACGATCACCTCGTCGACGTCGCCACGCTTGGCGGCGTTCGAGTTGATCGCGCGCGGGCACTTCACGCGCTCGACGCGGAAGCCCTTGTAGATCGATCGAATGAACGGGGTGTCGCTGTTCGACAGCATCACCTTGCAGCCGCGCGCGACGAGCTCGCGGGCGGTGTCGGCGAGCGCGCGCTGATCGTCGGGGCCGAAGCCGTCGGCGCTGTACGACGTGAAGTTCGCCGTCGGCGTGACCGGATCGTACGGCGGGTCGAAGTAGAGGAAGTCGCCGGCCTTGGCGTCGGCGACGGCGCGCCGGTAGTCGGCGCAGCGCAGCTCGGCGCGGGACAGCGCGTCGCTCGCGGCCTTCAGGGCATCCGGCACGCAGATCGGCGGATCGGTGTAGCGGCCGATCGGCACGTTGAACGCGCCGGACCGGTTCACGCGCCACAGGCCGTTGAAGCAGGTCTTGTTGAGGTAGATGAACGCGGCCGCGCGCTCGGGCGTCGACCACGACACGTCGCGATCGTTCCACTTCGCGCGCATGTCGTAGTAGTGCCCCTCGTCGTGCGCCTTGTGGTGCATCTCGAGGCGGCGGATCACCGCGTTCACGTCGGCGGCGACGGCGGTGTAGAGACCGATCAGGTCGGCGTTGCTGTCGGCGAGCACCGCGCGGCGAGGTGCCACGCGGAAGAACAGCGCGGCGCCGCCGGCGAACGGCTCGTAGTAACGGCCGAAGCGCTCCGGCAGGCGGGCGAGCAGCTCGGGCAAGAGGCGCGTCTTGCCCCCTACCCACT
Source organism: uncultured Kofleriaceae bacterium (assembly GCA_964446175.1). Lineage (GTDB taxonomy): Bacteria > Myxococcota_A > Polyangia > Haliangiales > Haliangiaceae > JABFXX01. The sequence continues at coordinate 168,579 of CAYUNM010000002.1, read as the reverse complement.
TGACGATCGGATGTGCGGAGGAATCGGGAAGGTGGGGCGCGGTGCGTACTACGCGGGCCACGCGCGTGCGGGAAGCCATCGGCTAATCGTCGAGTGCACGAGATCACTGGGCCAATTTCGGGCGCGTGACGCATGCACTTCGATATCTGCTTCCAGACGCGATATCCTGATCGAGATGCGGGGCCTCGCGCTGGTAGTGCTTGTCGCGGCGTGCGGCGGTGACGCCGGCGTGCTGCTCGATGTCCAGACGGGCGATCCGAGCGTCGCGACGGTCGAGGTGTTCGTCGCCAAGTCGCAGACCGCGGCGCGCATGGGCATGCCGCCCGCCGCGTCGACCAAGCCCACGCAGGGCCCCGTCTACGAGGTCATCGATCACGCGGTGACGAGCGTCGGCGGCGATGGCCGCGTACGCGTGCTGCTCCAGCGCGGCGAGGTCACCGACGTGCCGGCGATCCTCGTGCTCGGGCTCGACGCGAACAACACGCCGTCGCGCTACGCGGTCGTCACGGATCCGAGCGGGTCGATCACGCTGCCCGCGACGCACGAGGTCCGCCTCGTCGTCCAGCTCGAGCCGGCGACCGGCACGACGATCGCGAACGCGCGCATGCCCGCCGGCAACGCGGGCACCCGCGTCGCGCGGTGGTCGAGCGAGTCGCGCGGCTCCGATGATCCGAAGGGCGCGTGCGTCGCGCTCGTCGAGGACGGCACTGGCAGCACGGTCACCGGCACGTTCTTCGGCCCCGAGGGCGATACCGACTGCGACGCGGCCCAGCCCGAGTGCGACGACGCGTGGTTCATGCGCGTCAAGGATCCGGGCAAGTGCGCGACCGCCACCGCGCCGAACGTCGAGACGATGGACGCCTGCCGGATCGGCGACTCCGCCGCATGCCGGGACGGCGTGCAGGGCGCCGATGCGGTGTGCGTGCCGCAGGCCGTGCCGCCGATCTGCGTGCCGAGCCCGATCTGCGATCAGTGCAGCGACCTCGATCCGAGCTGCGTCGCGCAGAACCTGACGTCCGACAACACGATGCACATCGAATGCACCGTCGACGCGCACACCGAGAACGGCATGACGACCACGCTCTGCGCGAACCGCGCGACGACGATCGACGTCAGCACGCTGTTCGGCAGCAATTACGTGTGCACCGGCACGAGCTCGTTCGTCGATCCGATGATGCCGACCGCGCCGCTGACGCCGGACCTCGCGCTCGCCTCGGGCTCGGGGCCGCGCGTCACGTTCAACTGCCACCAGCTGCAGTTCCAGCTCGACATCACCGACAGCAACACGACCGGATCGCCGATCACGAGCAACATGGACACGCACGGCGCGGTCCTGCTGTCGGTCGGTGTGCCGAACATGCCCGCCTCGAACCGGCTGATGGTGATCCCGATCAAGGTCGTGACGAACATCATCGGCGGCACGACGTGCGACACCGCCGGCATGACCTGCGCGCTCGTCCCGGATCAGGCGGGGACGCCCGATCCGATCTGGCACTGCGCCGGCAGCTGACGGTATCCTGACCGCGATGCGCAGGCTCGCGCTCGTGGGGCTCGTTGCCGCATGCAGCACCGAACCCGGACTGCTGCTCGATCTCCACGCGAGCAGCCGCGAGGTCGTGTCGATCGAGGTGTTCCTGCCCGACGGCACCGCGGGCGACGCGATGGGCCTGCCGCCGGGCGGCGCGGGCGCGACGAAGGTGCCCGGCACGATCTACACGGTGATCGACCGCGTCGCGGCGACGGCAGCGGGCGGCACGGCGACGATCCTCTTGCAGCGCGGCCAGCGCACCGACGTGCCGGGGCTGCTCGTGCTCGGCTACAACGCGAACCACGAGCCGATCGCGTCGGCCGTGATCTCCGACAAGCTCGAGCTGCCGGCGTCGCAGACCGTCGAGCTGAAGGTCTCGCTCGAGCCTGTGACCTACGGCTTTGGCGGCAGCGGCACGCACGTCGCGCGGTGGTCGGCCGCGGCGCCGGCGGGCGACACGAATGGGCCGTGCATCGCGGTGCTCGGCGGCGACAAGAACACGTTCTTCTCCGTCGCCGGTGACCTCGACTGCGACGCCGAGCAGCCCGAGTGCGACGACACCAGCTACAAGTACGCCGGCAGCGGCGCGCCCGCGAACGCGCAGTGCGTGTCGCCCCAGCTGTATCCGCAGACGATGGAGGCGTGCACGGTCGGCAGCACGCTCGCGTGCACCGACGGCGTCGGCACCTGCGGACCGCGCGTGCTCGGCGGCAACAACGACACGCCGATCTGCGTGCCGCAGACGCTGTGCAAGCATTGCCCGAACGCGAGCTCGACGACCGGCACGTCGGGCATCGATCCGACCTGCGAGGCGGCCGCGCGCATGGATCAGAACACGATCCGCATCGACTGCCGCTTGCTAGCGACGCCGTCGGCAACGAGCGGTGCGGTCCGGCCCTGCTTCGATACCGGCACGCCGCTCGATCTCGGCTCGCTCGCCGGGCCCGGCTGGGGCTGCCTCGGCACGCCGATGTACTTCTTCACGAACTACGGTGCGGTCGCGCCGTCGATGTTCCTGCCGGTCGGCGGCCAGCCCGGCTCGCCCGACTATCGAGTGGATCCGCACTGCGGCGGCGGGCCGCTCGCGTTCTCGTTCACGGCGACCACGGGCTCGACCGTCGGCGACGTCCCCGACACCGACGTGCTCGCCCTGTTCACGTTCCCGATGCACGCGCCGAGCACGTCGGCCGCGTTCGCGCAGCTCGCCCTGCCCTTCCGGCTGTCGTACATGATGACCGACGCGTGCCCGCAGCCCGGCTCGCCGGCGATGCAGTGCGAGATCAAGACCGCGAGCGGTGACCCCGCCGACGATCCGATCTGGAAGGGCTGCGCGGGCGCGCCGTAGCTACGCGCTCTGCAGCGTGTCGTAGCTGCCGAACTGCATCGAGAACGTCGCGCCGCCCTTCGTCGCGCTGCGCAGCGCGGTCGAGTAGCCGAACAGCTGGCGGAGCGGCACCTGCGCCTTGACGACGCGCTTCGTGCCGATGTTCGTGACGTCCTGCACCTGGCCGCGGCGCTGCTGGAGATCGCCGATGACGGCGCCCATGTACTCGTCGTCGACCGTGACCTCGACCTGCATGATCGGCTCGAGCCGCACCGGGTGCGCGCTCTGCACCGCGCGCCGGAACGCCTCGCTCGCCGCCGCGCGCGCACCGATCTCGCCGTTCGCGCCGTCGCGGATGCCGACGTTCGTCAGCGTCACCTCGACGTCCTCGAGCGGATAGCCGTCGGGGCCGCTCGAGGCGGCGTCCTTGAGGCCCTGCAGCGCCGCCTGCACGATCACATCGGGCAAGAGCGCCGCCGCGCCCGGCAGCTGCTTCTTGAACTCCATGCCCGTGCCGCGCGGCCGCGCCTTCACGTGGCACGTGGCCTCGCCGAAGATCGGCTGCTCCTTCAGATCGCGCTCGAACGTCGCCGTGCCGTCCGCCTCGGACAGCACCGTCTCGCGATACACGACCTGCGGCTTGCCGGCGCGCGCCTGCACGCCGTACTCGCGCTTCATGCGGTCGACGATGATCTCGAGGTGGAGCTCGCCCATGCCCGAGATGATCGTCTGGCCGGTATCCGTATCCTCCTTCACGCGGAAGGTCGGATCCTCCTCGGTCATCTTGCCGAGCGCGAAGTCGAGGCGCTCCTTCGCGGCCGCATTGTCGGCCTCGATCGCCTGCGAGATCACTGGCTCGTACGTGTCGATGCGCTCGAGGAGGATCGGCGCCTTCGGATCGCACAGCGTGTCGCCGGTCGTCGCGTCCTTGAGGCCAGCCGCGGCGACGATCTCGCCCGCGACGCCCTTCTCGAGCCGCTCGCGCTTCGCCGCGTGGATACGGAACAGGCGCGCGACCTTCTCCTTCTTGTTCGTGCGGACGTTGAGCAGCTCGACGCCCGCCTCGATCGTCCCCGAGAAGATGCGCATGAAGACGACCTTGCGGCCCTCGTCCATCGCGATCTTGAACGCGAGCGCGCTGAACGGCTCGTTGTTCTTCGGCGCGCGCGACAGCTTCTCGCCCGTGTTCCGCGGGTCGACGCCGTGCACCGGCGGCAGGTCCGCGGGCGACGGCAGGTAGTCGATCACCGCGTCGAGCAGCGGGTGGATGCCCTTGTTGCGCAGCGCCGTGCCGGCGAGCACGGGGATCATCTTGACCCCGATCGTCGCCTTGCGGATCGCCGCCTTGAGCTCGGCCTCCGGAATCTCCGCGCCCTCGAGGTACTTCTCGGCGATCGCATCGTCGAGGTCGGCCAGCGACTGCACCATCTGGTCGCGCGCATCCGCCGCCGCGCCCGCCATGTCGCCCGGAATCTCCGCGACCGTCGGCGCCTCGGTGACATCGCCCGAGAACATCAGCGCCTTCATCGTGACGAGATCGATCACGCCGTCGAACGAGTCTTCCGTCCCGATCGGCAGCTGCAGCGGCACCGCGTTCGCGCCGAGCCGCTCGCGGATATCCGCGACGACCGCCGGGAAGCTCGCGCCGACGCGGTCGAGCTTGTTGATGAACGCGATCCGCGGGACCTTGAACTTGTCGGCCTGGTGCCAGACCGTCTCCGACTGCGGCTGCACGCCGGCAACGCCGCAGAACACGACGACCGCCCCGTCCAGCACGCGCAGCGAGCGCTCGACCTCGATCGTGAAGTCGACGTGGCCCGGGGTGTCGATCAGGTGGATCTCGTGCTTCTTCCACTCGAACGTGGTCGCGGCCGCCGTGATCGTGATCCCGCGCTCGCGCTCCTGCTCCATCCAGTCCATCTCGGTCTCGCCGTCGTGGACCTCGCCGACCTTATGGATCTTTCCCGAGTGGAACAGGAACCGTTCCGACACGGTGGTCTTGCCGGCGTCGATGTGGGCGACCACACCGAGGTTGCGGACGAGATCGATCTTGGCCATGGCCGGGGCGGTATAGCGCAGAATCATGGGTTACGCTGGGGCATGCGCGCTGCGATCTCGGGGGCGCTGGCCGGCGTGCTGATCGCGTCGACCGTGACGGCTCAGCCCACCCCCGCTCCGGACCTCGCCCACGCCAAGGAGCTCTACGACACCGCCAACCAGGCGATGTCGGAGGGCCGCTACCTCGACGCCGCCCAGGGCTACGGCGCGGCCTACGACATCACCCACGATCCGATCTTGTTCTTCAAGATCGGCGGCGCGAACGAGAAGGCCGGCAAGTGCGATGTCGCGCTGATCTACTTCGGCCGCTACCTCCGCGAGGGCAAGCCCGATCCGCACTTCCAGCAGCTCGCGCAGGACCACATCCGCGCGTGCGGCGGCGACCCGCGCAACCTCGCCGCGAGCCCCGGCGATACGGGCAGTGACGCCGGCTCCGCGGCGGCCGCGGTGGTGACGCCGCCACCGCCGCCGGAAGGGTCGGCCTCGGCGCTGCCCGCGCCGAGCGGCTCCGCGGGGGCGACGGGCTCCGCGGGCTCCGCCGACCTGACGGCGCTCGGCTCGGCAGCAACCCTGCCGCCTCCGCCGCCCGAGCACGTGCACGGCAACGATGCCGCGTGGCTGATGGTCGGCGGTGGCCTCGCGTTCGCCACGCTCGGCGCGGTGCTCGCCTACTCCGCGAATTCTTCCGAGCAGGATCTCGAGGACCTCTACGTCGGTCTCGACGGCAAGCCGCCGACGTACGACGCGAGCGTCGCGAAGCGCTACCAGTCGCTCGTCGACGAGGGCAACCGGTACGAGCATCTGTCGTGGGCCTCGTTCGGCATCGCGGGCGGCTTCGCCGTCGCCGCGACGATCCTGTTCCTGCGCCACCCCGATCGCGTCGAGCCGGCGCCGAGCGGCGTCGCGATCCGCTTCTGACGCCCGCGCTCGCTCTTCGCGCGCGACTCTAGCCGCGCAGCGCGCCGATCGCCGTGGTCAGCGCCGCCGGCGGATCGACGAACACCGCGCCGTATCCAGACAGGTCGCGCCGGACGATCCGGGCACGCGTCGAGAACGTGCGCTCCGACAGCCCGTCCGCGCCCGGAATCGACACCTCGCAGTCGAGCTCGACGCCGATCTCGAACGCCGCCGCCGTCACGACGAAGAAGCCGGTCGTGCTGAGGTCGCGCGTGTGCGCGGCGAGCGCGCGCCCCTCGCGCGAGAGGCGGATGTCGACCGGCAGCGCGGTGCGGTCCGCACGCGGCACGGCGCGCGAGGGCGTCGGGATCTTCGGCAGCGGGCGCGGCGAGCCGCCGGCCTTTAGGACCTGCAGCGCGGCGGCGGGGATGATCTTCGTCGGCGCGTCGCTCGATGCGGGCTTCGCGGGCACGGCAGGCGCGACGGTCGCGGGCACGGCAGGCGCGACGGTCGCGGGCACGGCAGGCGCGACGGTCGCGGGCGTGACGGGCGGCGGGCGCGGCGAGCTCTCGGGCGCGCTCGCGGGTACGCTCGCCGGCGGCGCCGTCGTCCGCTTGCGTGGCACGAACAGGTCCTCGTCGACCTGCCACTCGTCGTCGAGCGCGCTCGCCGCGGCCGCAGTTGCCGCGGGCGCACTCGGCGCGGCCGCAGGTGCGATCGGGCCGCGCACCACGCGCGTGGGTGCGTCGGAAGCGGCCGCCGATGCAGGCGCAGGCGGCGCGGGTGCGAGTGCAGGCGTAGCCGGCGCGGATGCAGGCGCAGGCGCCGCGGCAACCACGGGCCGCGGCTCGGGCGCGGGCACGGGCCGCGGCTCGGACGCGGGCGCGGGCCGTGCCGCGACGCGCGCCGGCGCGACCTCCTCCGGGTCCTCGAGCACCGGCACGCTGAGATCGACGTAGCGCGGATCGATCGGCGCGTGCGCGTGCACCTGCGCGGGCGGCGGCAGCGAGGCAGACATCGGCGCGAGCTCGAAGTCGTCGGCCGGCACGAGCTCGCCGTCGTCGTGCGGCGCGACCTCGGCGACCGGGCGGACCGTGGCCGCGTCGAGCTGCATGAGGTCGAGGTCGTGGAGGAGCTGCGGGTCGGCGGTGGTCGCGCGCGTCTCGACGAGCAGCGCGAGCACCGTCGGATGTGATGGCGCGTGCTCCGCGATGACGGCGGCGTAGGAACGCGCGGCCGCGGCGTCGCCTGCCTCGCCGCAGATCTCGGCGCCGAGGGCGGCCAGCCACACGCGGTCGTAATCGGGGAGCGCGAGGTCGAGCGCGCGGATCAAGAGGGGGAGCAGCTCGGTGCGGCGGCCGTCCTGGGCGGCGGTCTGGTCGAGGAGCGCCCACATCGCGAGGTGGCCGCGGATCTGCGAGAGGCCGATCTCGTACGCGCGGTCGAGGGCGCCGCGGAGCAGGCGGCGTGCGAGGCCGCCGTGGTTCGGCGTGGTGAGCGTGACGCGCGCGGCGATCTCGCGGAGGACGTCGCAGTACGTCGGCTCGTCGGTGTTGGCGAGCCGGATCCGCATGACGTCGAGGATCGCCTTGCGATCGCCGGTCGCGAACGCGTGATCCGTGAGCATCGCGCTCGCGAGGCGGTGGCCCGGATCGGCGGCGAGCGCGGCTTCGAGGTGGCGCGGCCACTCGTCGCGGCCGGCGGCGCGGGCGAGGCGCGCGGCAGAGACGAACGCCTCGGCAGCGGCCAGGCCAGAGAGCGTACGTGCGTAGTGCACCCAGCGCGTCCACTCGTCGGCGCGGCCCGCGAGCTCGGCGCGCAGTGTCGCGAGGCGCTCGTCGCCCTTGGTGTCGGTGACGCGGGCGTCGGCGAGGAGCCGGCGTGCGTGGTCGGGGTCGCCCGAATCGATCAGCGCGCGACACGCCGCGATCAGCGGCTCGACGGCGCTCGTCGCCTGAAGCTCGATCTGCGCGAGGCGTGCGACGGCGGCCCACCAGCCGAGCTGCATCGCGAGCGCGCGGCTGCGGCCACCGTCGCGGCGCGGGCCCGCGAGCTGGTAGGCGCCGATCGCGCGGCGGCGGTCCGGCTCGACGTGCTCGAACGCGGCGCCGAGATCGAGCGCGGCGCGCACGCGATCCTCCGGCAGCTCGCTGATCTGCGACGCGATCCTCGGAAGCGCGGCGCGCCAGTCAGCCTCGCGCCGGAGCAGCTCGAAAAGCCAGGGCGCGATCATCGCGGGCGCTCAGGTGATCGATGGCGAGACCGTCGCGTCCGTGGCGGGCGCGAGCGGCTGCAGCTGGGCCAGCTCGGCCTGCACCCAGCGGGCGATGTCCTTGTCCGTCGCGGACAGGCCGTGCTTCTTCATCACCTGCTCGAGCGTCGCCTCGAGGACCGCGCAGTCCGCCGGGCGGCGCTCGCGCTCGAACGCCATCGCGCCGAGCAGGATCTGATCGAGCTCGGGCGGCAGCTGCGGGCGCAGCGACGACGGCGGCGGCAGGTGCGGCCAGTTCTCGACGCCGAGGTGCGCGAGCGCGGCGAGGTCGAGGTTGACGCCGTGGCCGGTGACGATCTCGTAGCCGACGGCGGAGGTGGCGTAGACATCGGCGCGCACGTCGACCTGCTCGCCGACGCGCTGCTCGGGCGCCATCATCGACGGCGTGCCCTTCGTCTCGCCGGCGACCGTCATGTGCGACTGGCTCGCGGCCTTCGCGATGCCGAAGTCGACGACCTTCACGCCGCCCTGCTTCGAGACGAGCACGTTCGCCGACTTCACGTCGCGGTGGATGACGTTGAGCGGCGTGCCGTCGGGGGCCTGCGCCTTGTGCGCGGCGTTGAGGCCGTCGCAGATGCGGCAGAGGATCGCGAGGCCGACATCGACGGGCACCTGGCGGCCGGCGATGCGCGCGCTCGCCAGCATGCGCTCGAGATCGACGCCCTCGACGTACTCCATCACGATCACGTAGTCGTTGCCGATCTTGCCGAGGTCCTGGATCTGGACGACGTTCGGGTGCGAGATGCGCGCGGCGAGGCGGGCCTCGTCGAGGAAGTGCTCGACGGCGCGCTCGTTGCGCGCGAGGTGCGGGTGCATGACCTTGATCGCGACGAGCTTCTCGAAGCCGGCCTCGCCCTTGCTGCGCGCGAGGTAGACGTCGGCCATGCCGCCCGAGCCGAGACGCTTCACGATCTCCCAGCGGCCGATCATCGCTCCGGGGCCGAGCTGGCTCGGCCCGACCGGCGGCGCGCCGCTCGCTCCGACGGGCGCTGGCGTGCCCGCGCCGAAGCCCGACTGCGAGAGCTGCGTCTGCGCGGTCGCGATCTGCGGCGACGCCGCGGCCTGCTGCTTCTTGCTCATCGCGCCCGCGACGATCAGGATCAGCCCGACGAGCGCACCGGCACCGCCGCCGGCGAGCGCACCCATCGGCATGTTCTTGACGGTCGGCGGAACCGCGACGACGAGCTTGACGTCGGGCTGCGACGGCAGCACCTCCTCGTGCACCATCGCGCCGGTCGGCATCTGCCCCACCGGAACCGAGGCCGCGCCGATCTGGAACTTGCCGGTGAGCCCCGCCGCCGCGAGCTTGTCGACCTCGGGCGCGAGATCGAGCGGGCGGCTGACCATGACGTAGCCCGGGCCCTTGCTGTCCTTCGGCGACGCGGGCTCGACGGCCGCGACCTCGGTGATCGCGAGCTGCTTGCCCATCAGCTCGGCGTAGCTGCCGGGCGAACCGGCGTGCGAGCCGTGCATCGCACCGCTGGGCTGGATCAACAGCGTGACCGGATCGCCGCCGGCCGCCGGCGTGTAGCCGAGCTCGATCACCTCGCCCGGGCGCGGATCGAACTTGAGCTCGCCGGTCTGCAGATCCTGTTCGGCCGTCGCCTTGTCGGTCTGCACGGCGGCGCGCACGGGCAAGAGGCCCGCGAGCGTGGCGGCGCGCTCCTTGACGGTGGCGCGCGCGGCCTTGATGTCGCCGTCGAGCTGGTTGACGGCGGTCGTCATCGCCGTCGTCGCTTGCGGCGTCATGCCGCCGGTCGCCTCGCGCGTCACGGCGTAGCCGATCGCTCCGGCGCCGCCGAGCAGCAGCACCGCGCCGAGCGCGACCAGCGCGCCTCTAGCCACGCTTACCTCCGAACTTGTCGGGCTGCGCGCCCTGCGGCGCATCGGCCGCGACGCCGACCTGCACGGTGTTCGCGCCGACCTTCACCGTGATGTCCTGCTCGATCGGCGCCTTGCTGCGCTCGCTCCACGCCTTGAGCTTGTACTTGCCCGGCGCGAGGTGCTTGAACGCGAACGCGCCGTGCTCGTCCGTCACCACGTAGGCCGGCGCCGCGACGACCGCGATGTACGCGCTCATGTTCGCGTGCAGGTTGCAGCCGAGCCGCACGATGCCTTCCTTCTGGAACGTGACGTCGCGCGCCTCGCCCTGCTTGTAGATGCCGAGGTCGAACGGCGCGAGCGGCGACGTCGAGAACACGTTGTGGAAGACGGTGTCGAAGTTGGGGAACGAGACCGTCGAGCCGACGGGGATCGCCATGATGTGCGGCAGGAACTCGCGGCCGCGCTGCTCGATCGTGCGCTTCTTCGGCGTGCGCGCCGGCCACTTGCCGCTCGCGGGCTCGAGCGTGACGAGGCCGAACGCGCCGCTCAGCGGCTTGCCATCGATCTCGACCGTGCCGGTCAGGCTACCCTCGACCTTGGGCGGCGCGACCTTCGCCTCCGCATCCTCGGCCTCGCTGCTCCCGACGACCTTGGGCTGCGGCGCGGCGGCCGTGTCGACCTTCACGGTCGGCGTCGTCACGCGCGGCGGCGCGCCCTCGCGAAACTGCGGTGCAAGACTTGCGAGCGCGTCGGCGCCGACGAGCAGCTCGGCTGTCGAGAACAGCTGCTCGGCGAAGTTCTTGTTGCCACCGTCGAGCGCGGCGCCGGCCTTGTCGAGGAGATCGGCGGCCTGGCGAAGCGCGGCGGCCTTCTCGCCCGCGGGCGTGAGCTTGCCGCTCGGCGCGGCGGCGGGCTTCGTCTCGGCCGGCTTCGGCGCATCGGCGGTCTTCTCGCCGGGCTTGCAGTCGTAGTAGCAATCCTCGAACTTGCCGCTCGTGGGGTGAGGCTTGCTCGCCGACGAGCAGGCTGCCAGCACCACCCCGGCCACCAGGCCGTGCACTTTCATCGAGCGTATTGTACGCGCCACGGGCCTGCCCAGATCAAATCTGGTAGCTTCCGCGCAGAAATCCAGGTGCTTTTTATGGTGTTTGGCCTGTTCTCCAAAGAGCGCGCGCTTCAGAAGACCATCGAGAAGGCGACGAACAAGCTCGCCCAGCAACAAGATCGCTGGGGCGCGCTCGAACGCCTGCGTGAAGACGGCTCCGAAGAAGCCTTGTATGGCCTCACCAAGCGGTGGGGCATCACGTCGCTCAAGGGCGTCGAAGACGAGGTCGAGAAGAACTGGGTCGTCGACGTTTTGGTCGAGCTCGGCAACGCGTACCCCGCCGCTGCGACCGGTCAGACGACCGAGCAGCGCGACGCCGGCCGCAAGCAGAACCAGGAGCGCGTCACCGCCGCGCTCGTGCGCTTCATCAAGAGCAGCAGCGAGCTCTCTCTCTCCTACCCGCTGCGCGTGCTCGAGAAGGTCGCGGACCACGACGCGGTCATCAAGATCGTCGATCAGATCCTCGAGAGCGAGCCGCCCGGCTACGCGCGCTTCCCCGACCGCCGCATCGATCTCATCAAGTGGTTCTGCGAGGACAAGGCGGCCACCGATGACGAGGTCATCCCGCGCATCACGCCGTACCTCGCCGACTTCGACGAGAACGTCCGCTTCACCGCGATCGACGGCCTCTCGTCGCGCGCGATCGACAAGATCACGGGCCCGCTGATCGACGCGCTCGTCCGCCCCGAGGAGGAGTCCGGCCGCATCCGCCGCACGATCGTCGAGGTCCTCGAGCGCACGAAGGCCCCGCTCGGCGCGCGCGCTCAGGAAGTCGCCGCGATCATCAAGGGCCCGCTCGCCGACGACTTCAAGGTCGACGCCGGCCTCGTGAAGAAGCGATAGGATGGCGGCGACCGCGGAAGCCCTCGCCGAGGTCCCGCTGTTCGCCGATCTCGAGCCGAACGATCTGGCGCTCCTCGCCGAGCGCGTCGACGTCGTCACGATCGAAGAAGGCGAGACCCTCTTCGAGTACGGCGATCCGGGCGACTGGATGGGCATCATCCTGCGCGGCGCCGTCGAGATGACGGTCAAGACCAAGACCGGCGAGTCCGTCTTCCTCGAGCTCGCCGAGGCCGGCGACTTCTTCGGCGAGATCTCGCTGCTCGACGGCGGCTCGCGCAGCGCCAAGGCCGCGTGCGCGAAGACCGGCGAGATGATCGTCGTCGACCGCGGCGACCTCGACGAGCTGCTCCGGATCAAGCCCGCCGCCGCGATGCCGCTGCTCAAGGCGACCGGCAAGCGCCTGCGCGCGAACGCCCAGGTCCTCCGCAACACCGCCGCCAAGAACAGCTACGACGCCGCCGAAGAGCAGCTCAACATCATCCAGCAGGCCGCCGACTGGGTCGCGAACTTCTCTGGCTCGCTGACGTTCCTGATCATCCACATCATCGGCTTCACGGTCTACATCGCGCTCAACGTCGGCTGGTTCGCGTTCGGCAACTTCGACCCGTTCCCGTTCGGCCTCCTCACGATGGCCGTCTCGCTCGAGGCGATCATCCTCTCGACCCTGCTGCTGTACTCGTCCAACCGCCAGGCCGCGCGCGACCGCGTGCGCGCCGACATCGAGTACGACGTCAACCTCAAGGCCGAGCTGCAGATCCAGCACCTGCACGAGAAGATCGACCAGATCCACGCTCAGATCCTCGGCCGCCTCGACGCGCTCGACCCGAAGCGGCGTCCGCCCGGCACCCCGTCGATCCCGCACGATCTCAGCGGCTGATTCAGGGCCAGTTCGTGGTAAACGGTGTCCCCGATGCCACGTCGGAAGGATCTGGAGTCGATCCTCATCATCGGGTCCGGGCCGATCGTGATCGGCCAAGCGTGCGAGTTCGATTACTCGGGCACGCAGGCGTGCAAGGCGCTCCGCGAGGAGGGGCTGCGCGTCATCCTCATCAACAGCAATCCGGCGACGATCATGACGGATCCGGAGCTGGCGGATGCGACCTACGTCGAGCCGCTGACCGTCGAGGTGCTCGACAAGATCCTCGCGCGCGAGAAGCCGACCGCGATCTTGCCGACGCTCGGCGGGCAGACCGGCCTGAACCTCGCGATGGCGGCGAGCAAGGCGGGGTTGCTGGAGAAGCACAACGTCGAGCTGCTCGGCGCGACCGTCAAGACGATCGAGATGGCGGAGGATCGCGAGCTGTTCAAGCAGGCGATGACGCGCATCGGGTTGTCGTGCCCGAAGAGCCGGCTCGTGACGAGTGTGGAGGAGGCGCGCGCGGTCATCGACGAGATCGGGTTCCCCGCGATCTTGCGGCCGAGCTTCACGATGGGCGGCAGCGGCGGCGGCATCGCGTACAACCGGCCCGACTTCGATCGGATGGTGCAGTTCGGGCTGGACATGTCGCCCGTGCACTCGCTGCTGGTCGAGGAGAGCGTGCTGGGGTGGAAGGAGTTCGAGCTCGAGGTCGTCCGCGACAAGAAGGACAACGCGGTGATCGTGTGCTCGATCGAGAACCTCGATCCGATGGGCGTGCACACCGGCGACTCGATCACGGTCGCGCCCGCGATGACGCTGACCGACAAGGAGTACCAGCGCATGCGCGATGCCTCGATCGCGATCCTGCGCGAGATCGGCGTGACGACCGGCGGCAGCAACGTGCAGTGGGCCGTCGATCCGAAGACCGGGCGGATGCTGGTGATCGAGATGAACCCGCGCGTGTCGCGCAGCTCCGCGCTGGCGAGCAAGGCGACCGGGTTCCCGATCGCGAAGATCGCGGCGAAGCTGGCGATCGGGTACACGCTCGACGAGCTCAGCAACGACATCACGCGCGTGACGCCCGCGAGCTTCGAGCCGACGATCGATTACGTCGTCGTCAAGTGGCCGCGCTTCGCGTTCGAGAAGTTCCCGAGTGCGACGCCCGTGCTCGGCCCGCAGATGAAGAGCGTCGGCGAGGCGATGGCAATCGGGCGCACGTTCCGCGAGGCGCTCGGCAAGGCGATCCGGAGCCTGGAGACCGGGCGCGCGGGGTTCGACCTGCCGATGAAAGCGCACGGCGATGACCTCGCGTGGCTCGAGCGCGCGATCGCCACGCCCTCCCCCGACCGGCTGTTCCAGGTCGGCCGCGCGTTCCAGCTCGGGCTGACGGCCGAGCGCGCCCACGAGCTGACGCGCATCGACCCGTGGTTCTTGCATCACATCCGCGAGATCGCGCTCGCCGAGGTGGACGTCGCCGCGAACGGGCCGCGCGATCTTCGCAAGCTCAAGCGCATGGGCATGAGCGACCGGCGCATCGCGGCGCTCACCGGCAAGTCCGAGCTGGAGGTGCGCGCGGAGCGGCACCGGCAGGGCGTGCGGCCCGTCTACAAGCGCGTCGACACGTGCGCGGCGGAGTACGAGTCGCACACGCCGTACATGTACAGCTCCTACGAGGACGAGGACGAGGCGCGCCCGACCGCGAAGAGGAAGGTCATCATCCTCGGCGGCGGGCCGAACCGCATCGGCCAGGGGATCGAGTTCGACTACTGCTGCGTGCACGCCGCGATGGCGCTGCGCGAAGAGGGCATCGAGTCGATCATGGTGAACTGCAACCCGGAGACCGTGTCGACCGACTACGACACGAGCGACCGGCTGTACTTCGAGCCGCTGACGTTCGAGGACGTGCTCGAGATCTGCGACGTCGAGAAGCCGTGGGGCGTGATCGTCCAGTTCGGCGGCCAGACGCCGCTCAAGCTCGCGGTGCCGCTGACGAAGGCCGGGGTGCCGATCCTCGGCACGCCCGCGGACGCGATCGATCGCGCGGAGGATCGCGAGCGCTTCGGCGAGGTGATGAAGAAGCTCGAGCTGCGCGCGCCGCGCTGGGGCATCGCGCGATCGCTCGACGAGGCGCGCAAGGTCGCGACCGACATCGGGTTCCCCGTGATGGTGCGCCCGAGCTACGTGCTCGGCGGCCGTGCGATGGAGCGCGTGTACGACGCGCGCGGCCTCGAGGATTACTTCCAGCGCGTCGTCGGCGGCGCGGGGAACGACGAGAACAGCACCGTCGGCTTCCCGCTCTTGATCGACGAGTTCCTCGACGAGGCGGTCGAGCTCGATGTCGACGTGCTCGCCGATGCGACCGGCGCGACGGTGGTCGGCGGCGTGATGGAGCACATCGAGGAGGCCGGCATCCACTCGGGCGACTCGGCGTGCTCGCTGCCGCCGTACTCGCTGCCGGCCGACATCGTCGACGAGGTCAAGCGGCAGGCGCGGCTGCTCGCGAACGAGCTCGGCGTCATCGGGCTGATGAACGTGCAGTTCGCGGTGCTCGGCGGCGAGGTCTACGTCATCGAGGTGAACCCGCGCGCGTCGCGCACGGTGCCGTTCGTCAGCAAGGCGATCGGCAAGCCGCTCGCGAAGCTCGCCGCGAAGATCATGGCCGGCAAGACGCTCGCCGAGCTCGGGATGACCGAGATCGAGCCGCGCCACGTCTCGGTCAAGGAAGTCGTGTTCCCATTCGTGAAGTTCGAGGGCGTCGACACGCTGCTCGGCCCGGAGATGCGCTCGACCGGTGAGGTCATGGGCATCGACTCCGACTTCGCGCGCGCGTTCGCGAAGAGCCAGCTCGCGGCGGGGATGAAGCTGCCGACGAAGGGCACGGCGTTCCTCTCGGTCCGCGAAGCGGACAAGCCCGCGCTCGTCGAGCTGAGCCGGCGCCTGCATCACCTCGGCTTCGCGCTCGTCGCGACGCACGGCACGGCCGCGTTCCTCAACAAGCACGGCCTCGACGTGCGCGGCATCAACAAGGTGCTCGAGGGCCGCCCGCACTGCGTCGACGCGATGGACAACGGCGAGATCCACTTCGTCATCAACACGACGGAGGGCGCCCAGGCGATCCACGACAGCCAGTCGCTGAGGCGCGCGGCGTTGATGAACGGCATCGCGTACTACACGACGCTCCGCGCGGCCCGTGCGGCGCTCGAGGCGATCTCGGTCGAGAAGCGCAACGACATGCGCGTCGCGCCGCTGCAGAAGTACGCCGGCTTCTGACGGCACGCACTTCGCAGCTCTTCGGCTGCATGAACGGCCGAGGGCGCGACGACGGGCGCGGTCGCCGGCGGCGTCGTCGGCGGCGGGCTCGGCCTGCTCGTCGGGCTCGGTGCGCTCGCGATCCCCGGCCTCGGCGCGCTGATCGCGGCCGGTCCGGTCGTCGCGGCGCTCGCGGGCGTCGGCGCGGGCGGTGCGGTCGGCGGGATCACCGGCGCGCTCGTCGGCATGGGCGTCCCGGAGTACGAGGCGAAGCGCTACGAGTCATTCATCACCGACGGCGGCATGCTGCTCAGCGTCCACTGCGATGACGAGGCGGCGGCGCATCGGGCGCGTGCGCTGCTCGACGGCTTCGGCGCGGACGGCATCGACAAGCTGCGCGAGATCACGCCGCGCCATCACAAGGATCAAGAGGTCGGCTGAACGACGACGCGCACGTCCTCGATCGTCGCGCCGGCGATCGTCTGTACGAGCTCGCGGTACCACGCGGTCGTCTTCGGCGTGCGGCCCGGCAGCCCGCGCGTGCCCCACACGATCGCGAGCGCGTGCGTGGTCGCGTCGTCGGTCTTCGTGCGCTGCGCGTCCTTCACGGGCGTGCCCGTCGGGCCCTCCGCGTCGCACAGCGCGATGAGGCCGCCCGCGTCGATGACCTGCCCCGATGGATTGAACACGTAACTTGTTCCCATCGGCAGCACTCGAACGGTCAGCGGGTGTTGCAACTTGTCAGCATCGACGAGGCTGATCGGCAGGCCCGACCACAGCGACGCGACGTTGCACGCATCGACGGCGGCGTTGATTCGCGGGAACCTGCCTTCCTGATGCGCAGCGTGCAGGTACTCGGCAGCGGGCTTGCTACGTCCCGACGGGCGGAAGCCGCCGTGGCGCAGCAGCTGCCGGACTTCTGCACGAACGGTATCGGAGGACACCAGCGGTGCATCGGTGGCTGGCTCGATGAGCTGTACGATTTCGTGCGGTGTCTCGAGCTGCGCCAGCGGCCTCGCAGAGCGCGTGATGAACGCGCCAACTTCGAGCAGCGGATGAGCCGCGACGGTGAGTTCCATACCTACACTCTAGTCGCGCTATCCCCTGGCAATTGCGAGGTGAGCTAGAATGTTTGGCGTGTCCGTCCAGGGGGAGGTCACGGCGCGGCCGTTGCGGCTCGGCCGGTACGAGCTGATCACGAGGATCGGCCAGGGCGGCATGGCGGAGGTGCAGCTCGCGCTGCAGCGCGGACCGGCGGGCTTCGAGAAGCTCGTCGTCGTCAAGCTCGTGCACGACGCGCTCGCGACGCAGAAGGCGTTCGTCGACATGCTGCTCGACGAGGCGCGCGTCGCCGCGCTCGTGAAGCACCCGAACGTCGTCGACATCTACGACCTCGGCCAGGCGAACGGCCGCTACTTCATCGCGATGGAGTACCTCGAGGGCGAGCCGCTGCTCGCCGTGCTGCGCGCCGGGCGCGAGGGCAAGCGGCTCGATCCGCTGTCGACGGGGCGCCTGATCGCCGACACCGCGGAAGGCCTCGACGCCGCCCACGAGCTGCGCTCGATGTCGGGCGAGCGGATCGAGCTCGTCCACCACGACATCTCGCTCGGCAACATCGTCGTGCTCTACAACGGGCAGGTGAAGCTCGTCGATTTCGGCGTCGCGAAGGCGACGCAGTCGGCGAGCCCGTCGGCGAAGGTCCAGGGCAAGTTCAGCTACATGGCGCCGGAGAAGCTGCGCGGCGCGCAGGGTGATCGCCGCAGCGACATCTTCTCGCTCGGCTGCGTGATGTGGGAAGCGCTGACGCTCAAGCGGCTGTTCCGCGGCGGCAACGACAGCGAGACGATGCGCCAGGTCCTCGAGCTGACGATCCAGCCGCCGTCGAAGGTCAACGGCGAGGTGCCGCCCGAGTACGACCCGATCGTGATGCGCGCGCTCGATCGCGATCCGCAGAAGCGTCAGCTGACGGCGAAGGAGATGGCCGTCGAGATCGAGGAGCTGCTGCGCAAGCGCGGCTACGGTGCGAAGAACGATCGCGTTGCGCGCTACATGCAGGAGACGTTCAAGGACCACATCGACGCGCGCAAGAAGCTCGTGCAGGAGGTCGTGTCGAAGGGCAGCGCGAGCGCCGAGATCCTCGACGCCGCGTTCTCCGACGCCGAGCTCGCGCAGGGCACGCCCGGGCGCTCGTCGACCGACTTCTCGCAGCCGATCCCCAAGCACGGGACGCCGCCGAACGGCGTGCCGGCGGTCTCGTCGTCGTCGGACGCGAGCGCGAAGACCGAGATCGGCAAGCCGCCGTGGGAGGTGTTCACCGATACGGCGACACGCCCGTTCGTCGACGACGAAGGCGCCGCGACGGTGATCGCACCGCCACAGGTCGGCTGGCGCGCACGGCTCGACGCCGCGAAGGCGTACGCGCTCGATCCCGCGCATCGCCGCCAGATGCTCGTGCTCGCCGCCACGGCGCTGCTGTTCGTCGTGCTGCTGTCGATCGCGATGTGCGGCGGCAGCAAGAAGCACGAGGCCGTGCGCGTGGCCGAGGGGAGCGCGCAGGCCGCGGCGCCCGTCGATGCCGCGACCATCACACCTGTCGATGCCGCCGTCGCGCAGGCCGCGCCCGTCGATGCCGAGGACGTCGGCAGCGCCGCGATCGTCATCGATACGCCGCCGACCGAGAAGCCGCCGAAGCCCGAGAAGCCCGTGCACGAGACGCACGAGGTCGAGCGGCCACACCGCCCTCCTCCACCGCCGCCGACGAACGCCAGCGAGGCCGCCGCGCTGTACAAGCAGGGCGTCCAGCAGCTCGTAAAGGGTGACGCGAAGGCCGCGCTCGCGTCGCTGCAGAAGGCGAAGGCCGCCAACCCGAGCTACGCCCCGACGTGGCGCGTCCTCGGGCAGGTCTATCGCAAGCTCGGCGACAAGGGATCCGCGAAGAATGCGTTCCTGCGCTACTTGACGCTGGCACCGAACGCGTCCGACGCTGCGACGGTACGCGAACAGCTCGGCCAGCTATGACTCGATTTGCCTTCGTCCTCGCGCTCGCCTTGATGGTCGCGACGGTCACGGCAGGTCCGCGCAAGGTGCTCGTGCTCCCTGTCGACGGCACCGCCGACGCCACGCTGCGCAGCAAGCTCACGGTCGTCGTCCAGGATCTCGCGAAGAGCGTCCCCGGCGAGCTGACGAACGGCGACACGACGTTCGCGGAGACGGCGACGGCCGTCGGCTGCGATCCGAACCGGCCCGCGTGCGTCGACACGGTGCTCGGGACGCTCGCCGTCGACGAGGTCGTGTGGGGCACGGCCACGCCGAACGCCGACGGCTCGACGACGCTCGTCGTCAAGCGCGCGACGAAGGGTACGCCTCCGCACGAGCAGACCGCGATCATCCAGCCGACGGAGGCGCCCGAGGTCGCGTCGCCGCGCATCGCGCCGCTGTTCGGCGTGACGGGAACGGTCGGGCTCGGCAGTGGCTCGGCCACGCCGGAGCTGCTCGGCAGTGGCTCGGCGGTTCCCGAAGCCCCGGCCACGCCGTGGAGCGACCAGAAGAAGCTCGGCGTCGGGCTCGCGGTCGGCGGCGGCGCGCTCGTCGTCGTCGGGCTCGCGCTGTGGGCGAGCGAGAGCGGCGTGCAGGATGACATCAACAGCGCGCCCGATCAGACCGCGGCGCAGATCCAGGCACTCAAGGATCTCGAGAGCAAGGCACAGGGCTACGCGTGGGGCGGCAACATCGCGATGGTGCTCGGCCTCGGTGCGGGCGGCTACGGCGCGTACCTGTTGTGGAAGGATCACGAGGAGCACGCCGTCGTGACGCCGCAGCCGGCGCCCGGAGGCGGCGTGACGTTCGTGCTGCGAGGTCGCTGGTGAAGCGCGCGCTCGCGGCGCTCGCGGCCGTGACGCTGGCGGTGTGGGCCTGCACCGTCGATACGAAGACCGACAAGCTCGCGTGCAAGACGAGCGCGGACTGCAGCGGCGGGCGCTCGTGCCAGGCCGGCTACTGCGTGCTCGGCGGGCCGATCGATGCCGCGACCGATGGCACGTCGATCGATGCTCCCGTGTGCCCGCCGGCGTGCGCGTCGTGCGACTTCCCGACGGGCACGTGCAACATCACCGGCGCCGGCAGCGGCATGGCGATCACGTGCCCCACGGGCTGGCGTTGCGCGATCACGTGCACCGATACGGCGGCGTGCGGCGACATCACGTGCGGCCCGGGCGCGTGCAACGTGACCTGCACGGGCAGCGGCGCGTGCGGCGCGGTGGCATGCGGAACCTCGTGTAAGTGTGACGTGGCCTGCAATCCCCTGCTTGGCGCGTGTGGCACGATGACGTGTCCCGTGAAGCCCGGAAACAAGTACTGCACGACGACGATGATCCCGGGATCCCCCTGCGACTCGAGTGCGTACGCGCAGTGCCGTAGTTGCCCATGAGACCCACCGTCCTCGCCCTGATCCTGTCGGTCGCCGTCGCGACGAGCTGTCTCGTCAGCGCGCGCTCCGACAAGCTCGCGTGCACGACGACGAGCGACTGCACGGCGCCGCGCGTGTGCGAGGGCGGCTACTGCGTCGTCGACCAGAACGCGTGCCCGGCCGAGTGCACCGGCGGGTGCGGCAGCGACGGCTCGTGCAACATCATCGGCAACGCCGGCGATAGCATCACGTGCCCCAGCGGCATGACGTGCGACATCACGTGCACCAGCGGCGCGTGCGGATCGATCACGTGCACGAACGCCGACAAGTGCACGATCATGTGCGTCGGCGACGGCGCCTGCGAGAGCATCACGTGCGGCGCCACCGACTGCATCATCACGTGCGCGGGTGCGAACGCGTGCCCCGACGTGACGTGCGGTAGCCACGGGACCGGGCGCTGCCGTGTCGGCTGCACGGGCACGAATGCGTGCGGGGACATCACGTGCTCCAGCAGCTGCGATTGCGTGATCGACGGCTGCTCGGGCGGCAGCTGCGGCGCGCTCACGTGCCCGCGGGCCGGCGCCAGCTACTGTACGGGGACCGGCAACAACGGAGACCCCTGTATCGATACCACCAGCGGCTGCAGCTGCTAGTATCCCGGGCCTGCTGCCATGTCCGAGAAATTCCCCATGACTCCGTCGGGGTACGCCACGATGAAGGCGCAACTCCTGAAGCTGAAGAACGTCGACCGGCCGGCGAATAGCCGGGCCATCGAGATCGCGCGCGGTCACGGGGACCTCTCCGAGAACGCGGATTACAGCGCCGCCAAGGAAGAGCAAGGCCTGATCGAGGCAAAGATCCGCGAGCTCGAAGCAAAAATCGCGATGGCCGAGGTAATCGATCCAACCAAACTCTCGGGGTCGAGAGTCAAATTTGGCGCCACCGTGACCATCGAAGACAGCGAGAGCGGCGACAAGCAGCGCTACACGATCGTGGGCGAGCACGAAGCCGACATCAAGAAGGGCCGGATCTCGATCGGCGCGCCGGTCGCGCGCGCACTGATCGGCAAGGAGATCGGCGACCTCGTGACCGTGCAGAGCCCCAAGGGCAAGCGCGAATTCGAAGTGACCGAGGTCGAGTGGCTCGACGTTCCCCCGCTCGAGGAGGTTGCATCGTGAAGCGTCTCGTTTTCATCGCCATCGCCGTGTTCGCCGCATGCAAGCAGGGCAAGGGCGACCGCTGCCAGGTCATGGACGACTGCGCGAACGGCCTCGTCTGCAACACCGCGACGAACACCTGCCAGGACACCACCGGCACCGGCATCGACGCGACCGCCCCCGACGCGACGATCGACGCCCCGGGCTCGGGCTCGGGCTCGGGCTCGGGCTCCGGTTCCGGCAGCGGCTCGGGTTCCGGCTCCGGCTCGGCGTAGCGCCGGCGTCACGCTCGGCTCGGCGTCGCGCTCGCCTACTTCACGCTGCGCGCGCAGCGGAAGCCGATGTGGCTGAACCGCCGCTCGGGCGTGTAGAGCATGTTGAACGGGTCGCGCACGTTGGCGCGCGCGACGAACGTCGGCTGGCGCCACGACCCGCCGCGCACGACGCGCGCATCGGTGCCGCCGCCATCGCGGCGCGGATTGATCTCGGGCAGGTTCTTGTAGCCGAGCGTGCTGTCGCGCTCGCCGCGGACGTCGGCGGTCCACTCCGCGACGTTGCCGGCCTGGTCGCGCGTGCCGTACGGGCCTTCGCCCCACGGATAGCTGCCGGGCTTGGCGAGCAGGACGGCGCCGTCGGCGTCGTCGGGGTCGCCCATCAGGTGCAGCGGGATGACGCCAGCGACGCGGTCGATCTCGCGCATCGCGAGCGAGCGCGCCTGGCCGTGGTTGAAGTCAGCCGGCCGCTCGACGCAGCCCTTGTCGCCCTCGCTGCACCAGGGCCACACGCCGTCGGAGTCGCCGCGCGCCGCACGCTCCCACTCCGCCTCCGTCGGCAGCCGCCCGCCGCGCCAGCGACAGAAGTCCTGCGCCTCGCCCCACGTCACGTTGACCAGCGGCCACTCGTCGTGGATGTAGCGCTCGTCGCCCGCGATCAGCGGATCGAGCGTGCACGCGCCCGCGAACACGCACGCGCGATAGTCGGCGACGCTGACCTCGTCGCGATCGATCGCGTACGCCGACAGGTAGACCTGGTGCACCGCCATCGCGAGCAGCTCGTCGCGATACAGCTCGCAGAACGAGGTCGGCATGTTGTTCGGGCCGGCGAACTGCGCGATCTCGTGCGGCTCGAAGTACTCGGTGCAGCGCTGGAAGGCCGTATCGGCGTCGTCCTCGGTGATGCCCATCCAGAACGTACCCGCCGGCACGAACACCTCGCGCGACGGCCTCTGCTCGACCCGCACGACGCGCCCGGACCCGGCGGCGAGGCCGCCCAGGCCCGCGAGGCCGGCGAGGATCACGAGCGAGCGCACGCCGCAATCGTGGCGCGGAATTCCCCCGCCAGCAACCACATCGCTCGCATCCTCGTCGGTCGCATCCTCGTCGGTCGCATCCTCGTCGGTCGCATCCTCGTCGGTCGCATCCTCGTCGCTGGGCACCTAGCGCGCGAGCAACCACGCGAGCGCGATCCGCACGCGGTCCCCGCTGGCCGGTGGCGCCGCGGCGAGCCGCCCCAGAAAATCGCGCTGGACCGCCGCCCTGCCCCGCCGTCCCGCGAGCTGCACCATCGCCGCCGTGCGCACGTCGGGCGAGTCATCGCTCGCGGCGAGACGCGCGAGCACCTCGTCGTCGTCGAGCGCCGCCAGCGCGGCCAGCCGCACCTGCGGGGCCGCATCGTGCACCGCGTGCAGCGCGAGCGCGGGTCGATCCGCCGGCGCCGCCGCGAGGTGCGTCAGCGAGCTCCACGCCGCCGCACGCACGTCGGGATCGCGATCGTCGATCAGCACGCGAAGATCCGCCTCTGCCTCGCTCGGCAGCGCGGTCGCGAGCGCGCTCGCAAACGCGGCCCGCACCTCCGCCGCCGGATCCGACACCGCGCTCGCGACGTGCACCGGATCGAGCGCGACGCTCGCCGCCAGCGCGTGCGCCCGCACCATCCGATCGTGATCCTTGACGAGCACGCGCAGCCGCGATGCCGCGCGCGCCGCCGCCGGCTCGCCTGCACGCGCCCGCACCGCATCGATGCAGGCGGTCCGCACCGTCGCGTCGGCATCGCGGAGCCCTCGCTCGATCAGCGACCACGGCCCGACGCCCGCGAGGGCGTGGCACACACCGGCGCGCGTCTGCGCGTCGCCCTTCTGCATCCACGTCGCGAGCGAGACGCCCGTCGGCGGCAGGTACGCGAGCGCCGCGAGCGCGGTCGGATGCAGCGTGCCGCTCGCGAGATCGCGCTCGACGATCGCCGCCGCATCGCGCCCGCGCCCGAGCGAGACGAGCGCACGCGTCTCCGCGAGCGCGAGCCGCGGATGATCCGGCAGGTCGCCGGGCAGTGCCGCGAGCAGCGCATCCTCCGCCTCGTGATCGTCGAGCGCCACCTCGGTCTCGATCGTGACGAGGCGCAGCTCGGTATCCGTCGTCGACGCGAGCAACCGGCGCACCTCGGCCTTCGCCGGCGCGTGCACGCGCCCGATCGCCGAGACCGCGGCACGTCGCGTCGCGCCATCCGCGCTGCCGATCGCCTCGACGAGCGCGGCCTGCATCACGGGCGCGACCGCCGCCACGGCATCCTCGCCGCCCACTCGCTGCAGCCGCCGCGCCGCGCGAGCGAGATCACCGGTGGCCGTCCACCGCGCGACGACCTGCTCGAGCGGAA
This sequence comes from uncultured Kofleriaceae bacterium, assembly GCA_964446175.1. GTDB lineage: Bacteria > Myxococcota_A > Polyangia > Haliangiales > Haliangiaceae > JABFXX01. The sequence continues at coordinate 144,409 of CAYUNM010000002.1, read as the reverse complement.
GCTCGACGTCGACGACGGCCGCGGTCGCGGGCCCGGCCTGCCGCCGATCGCGTGCGAACAGCCAGGTCAGGTGCACGCGGTCGTCGTCGGACCACAGCTCCGCGGGCGGCGCCGGCAGTGGCGACGCATCGGCGATCGCGTCGCGCACCGCGCGGTCGAAGTCGGTGTTCCCCGAGCCGGTCAGCTCGACCTTCTCGACGCGGCCCTGCGCATCGACCGTCAGCTGGGCGGTCGCCGCGAGCGCCATGTCGTTGAGCGGATGCTCCTTCAGCAGGCGCAGGCGGCAGTCGTCGAGGAACTGCCCCCAGCCGGGCTGCAGCTGCAGCGCGACCTGGTTCAGGTACGCCGCGCCGCGCGACGCCGGATCGACGGGGAGCGGCGGCAAGAGCCGCGGCAATGGGGTCGCCGCGGGCACGCTCGGCGAGCGCGCGGCCGGATGACCGCACGCGACGAACGCGAGGAGCGCGAGGCGCCGCACCCCTCGATGCTAGCAGGACGAGCGGGCCTCGATGCTAGCAGCCCGAACCGCTACCGGAGCCCGAACCGCTGCCGCTGCCGCTACCGCAGCCAGAGCCAGAGCCCGCCGCGGGGACGTCGTAGGTCAGCGTCGGGTTCGACATGCCGGCGCCGATGAACGTATCGAACGTGTGCACGAACGCCGCGGAGCCGCTGCCGTCGAGACCGATCACCTCGAACGTCGCGGGGCCGAACGGGATGTTCTTCGCGTCGTCGGGGAAGTTCGAGCTCAGCGGATAGCACGCCGACGTGCCCGTGCCGTCGAGCTTCGCGTTGTTCTGCTCGGTCGTGCCACTGACGGGCTGACCGTTCACCATGAGCGTGAGCTTCTGGCGCACGACCGGCGGGGTCGCGGAGCCGCAGTCGGCGCCGCCCCACGAGATGCGGAACAGGAACGTGCCGGTGTGGGGGCCGGTCCAGGCGTCCCACGGGACGTTGATCGACGTCATCGCGGTGGTGCCGGGCCCCGTCGCGGTCGCCGAGCCCATGATCGGCGCGTTGACGAGCGAGGCACCGCCGGCTGCCATCGGCGTGAGCGCGATCGTGTAGTCGCCCTCGTCGAGGCCGGTGAACGTCGCCTGGCTCTCGCCGCAGTCGACGACCTGCGAGCTGCCGGAGCCGGCGCCCATCGCGTCGACCTGGACCTTGAGCGCGCCGAAATCGGTGCACGAGTCCATCGGGAACGGCGGCGTGAGGTTCGGGTACGCGTCGAACGCGAACTTCACGACGAGGTTCCCCGGCAACGTGCAGTTGCCGGTCGGGCACGGCGTGCTGTCGCCGCCGCCGCACGCGACCATGTAGAACAGCCCGGCGACAACGGCCGCCCTCCTCACGCGCTCACCTCGCCACGGACGTGGAGACCGAGGTGGCGGCGGACCTGGAAGTACGGCTCGGAGACCGCGTACGCGAGGAGGTCGCGCAAGCGTTCCTTGACGGACATCGAGGACAGCGAGGCGCCCTCGGTCGCGATCGCCTTCGCCGCGATCTCGAGGTCGTTCGACACGATGAAGCCGACACGGTTCGCCGTGAGGTCGGTCGCGGCGCGCCACGTCGAGATCAGGCCGTTGCCGACGCGACCCGAGAGCTTGCTCGACAGATCGCCGACCTGCTCGAGCAGCGGACCCGGGACCTGCTTCTGCAGCGCGGCCGCGAGCTTCTGGGCCTCCTCGGATTGCACGTCGAACACCTTGCCGTCGTGCGCGTTGATGCGAACGCCGGAGGCGAGCACGGCCGCCTGGAACGCGGACTCGAGCTTGGGCAGCGTGCCGACGGCGAGCGTGACGAAGCGCTCGGGCCGCAGGTACGCCATGCGCTTGCCGACCTCGAACGCGAGCTCGCGCTCGTCGGCCTTGCCGAGCAGCGGCGCCCCGACGAGCAGCGATGGGACGAGGCGCTGGCGATCGGCGCCGAGGCCGACCGTGTTCGCGACGCGCAGGCCGTCGCCCTGCTCCTGCATCCACACCATCGGCGCCGGATCGATCGCGAGCACGCCGGAGACGTACTTGACGATGCGCGACACCGGGCGCCCGTCGCGGTCGAGATCCGTGCGTGCATCCGGCGAGAGGCCGAACGCGGTCACGGGCTGGGCCGTCGTCGACGCGATCGCGCCGAGCGTCGAGCTGAAGATCGCGCCGACGTGGCGGTCCTCGCGCGGGTGGATGATCGACTTCTGCCAGAGCTCCTCGGTCAGCCGGCGCGGCGCCGGGGTGAACTGACGCGGGCGGAACTTGTCGAACAGGAGGCGCTCGTCGTCGCTCGCCGCGCCGAGGAACACCAGCGCCTGTGCGACGCACCACGCCTTGTCGAGCTCGTGCTCCGCCCGGTACAAGAGGCCGAGCGCCTTGTACAGCTCGACGCGGTCGGGCGCGTGGCCGAGCAGGAACTGCAGCTCGCGGATCGCCTCGCTGCGGCGCGCCTCACCGGCCTCGAGGTAGAGGTCGGCGAGCTGCTCGTGACGCTGGACATCGTCGGGCGCGAGCTCGCACGCGACCTGATACGCCTCGGTCGCGGCCTCGGTGTCGCCGAGGTGCTCGGCGTAGACGTCGCCGAGCTTGGTCCACAGCTGCAGCAGCTGATCGGCCTCGCCCTCCCCGACGCGCTTGAGCTGACGGCGATAGGCGCGCGACAGGTTCTTCCAGTCCTTCTTGTCCTGCAGCAGCTTCTCGACCGCCTCGAACGCCTTCGGTGTCGCGGGCGCGTCGTCGAGCGCGGCGTGAAACTTGTCGACGGCGAGCTCGGTGTCGTGCAGCTCGTCGCGCGCGATCACGGCGGCCGTGTAGTGGAAGCGGGCGCGGCGATCCGGCGAGGTCTCGAGCGCGCTCAGCTGATCGAGCGTCTCGATGGCCCGGCGCCACTGGCGCTGCTCCGTGAACGCCTCGAGCAGCTTGTGCAGCAGCACGCGCGAGGAGCCCTGGAGCTTGAGGCCCTCGAGGTACGCGCCGGTCGCGGAGTTGACGTCCTTCAGGCGCTCGCGCCAGATGTCGCCGATCTCCTCGAACAGCTTGGCGCGGTTCGCCTCGCTGCCCGGATCCTTCGCGAGCGCGTCGATCTGGAGGCGCTTGGCGTCGGCGACCATCTTCCACTCGCCGCGGGCGCCGCCGAGCTCGACCATCGCCTCGAGCGTCGGCTCGTGCAGCGGCTCGCGCTCGAGCGCGCGGCGGAAGCTCGCCTCCGCCTTCTTGTCCTCGCCCATCGCGCGCGACGCGACGCCGAGCCGGTACCAGATCTCGGCGACCTGGCCGTCCGAGATGCCGCTGCGGTGCCGCGCGAGGATCTCGCGATAGCGCCGGTCGACTTCCTTCCACATCTCGGCAGCCTGCTCGCTGCCCTCGTGGGCCTTCGCCTCGGCCATCAGGACCGTGGCGAGCCCGATCGCGGCGTCGACGCTATCCGGATCCGCCTCGACGGCGAGCCGGAAGTGCCGCGCGGCCTTCTCGGTGCGGTGCAGTGACTCGTACGCCTTGCCGAGCTGCGCCTGGCGGCGGCTGCGCTCGAGGCGATCGAGACCCTCGCTCGTGCGAGCGAGCATCTCGAGCACGGGGAGCGCGTCGTCCCAGCGCTTCGCGGCGACCATCTGATCGGCGACGCGCGTACCGGCATCGATGTGATCGGGATCGAGCTTGAGGATGCGCTCGAACAGATCGAGCGCGCGCGCCGGATCCTCGAGGCGCTGATCGACGAGCTGACCGGCCTGCCAGAGCAGCTGGATGCGCTCGCCGCGGCTGCCGCTCGCGGCCTCCGCGCGAAGCAGCATCTCGGTCGCCTGCTGCCAGTTGCCGCGCTTCTCGTGGAGCGCGCCGAGCGTCTTGAGCGCGTCGAGGTTGTCCTTGTCGAGCTCGATCGCCTTGTCGCAGTGGCGCTGCGCGGCCTCGGGATCCATCAGGTTCTCGAACGCGATCCGGCCGGCCTCGGCGTAGAGCTGCGCGCCCTTCTCGCCCTCGGTCGCGGCGTGGCGGACGAGCGTATCGACCGCCTTGTCGAACTGCTCGGTGCGCTGGTAGAGGCGCGGCAGCACGCTCAAGGCGGTCTTGTTGCCGTCCTCGATCGCGAGCACGTTCATCAGCGAGTCGATCGCCTTGTGCGGATCGTCGAGCTCGCGCTCGTAGATCTTGGCGGACTCGAGATACAGCTCGACGCGCGCGGCGGGCGCCTTCGCGGCCGCGATGTGACGGCCCTGGACGCTGACGAGCTCGTACCAGTTGCTCTCCGCCGCGAGCACGCGCTCGAGGCCGCGGTAGGCGTCGTCGGCGTTCGGATCGGCGGCGAGCAGCTTCTCGTACGTGTCGCGCGCGCGGGCCGGCTCGCGGTCCTCGAGCTCCATCGCGAGCTTGCGCAGCGTCGCGAGCTTCTCGCCCTCGGGCGCGACGGCGCCGAGGCGCTCCATCGTGCGCAGGTAGTCCTCGGTGCGGCCCGTCTTGTCGTACAGATCGACGAGCGACTTCAGCGCCTCGGTGTCGCTGCCGTTCGCGGCGACGGCGGCCTCGTAGCGCGCGATCGCGCCCTCGAGATCGCCGAGCTTCTCGGCGCGCAGCGTGGCGAGCTCGCGACGGATCGCGGCGGCGCGGCCGGCATCGCCGCTGTCCTGGCTGATCTCGGCGCGGCGGTCGAGGACCTTCGCGAGGTTCGCCCACTTCTCGTCGCGGCGATACAGACGCTCGAGCGCGGCGAGCGCGTCGTCGCTCGACTCGTCGAGATCGGCGGCCTGCTGGTAGGCCTCGATCGCCTTGCTCGTGCTCGCGAGCTGCGTCTCGCTGAGATCGCCCAGGCCGATCAGCAGGTCGACCTTCGTCGTGGTGTCGGTCTCGACCTCGGCGTGCGCGCGCAGCGCATCCGCGAGGTCCGCCCACTTGCCCTGCTTGCGCAGGCACTCCGCGAGTGCGGTGTGCGCGGCGCGGTTCTTCGCATCGAGCTCGAGCGCGCGGCGCAGGCTCGGCAGCGCGTAGTCAGCGCGGTCGAGCTTCGTCGCGTACCACGCGCCGAGCCGCGCCCACCACTTGCTGGCGAGCACGGGGTCGGTCGCGTCCGTCGCGATCTGCGACGCCTCGTTGACGAGATCGCTCCAGTTGCCCGTCGCGGCGGCGAGCTTCTCGGCGCGCGCGGCGGCCTCGTCGTCATCGGGCGCCATCTGGCACGCGGTGGTGACGGCCTCGAACGCGCGCGGCAGATCGCCGACCTCGGTCTCGTACACGGCGGCGAGCTGCAGCAGCGCTCCGGCGCGCTCGCTGTCGTCGGCGGCCTCGACCTTGCCGAGCAGGACCTCGATCACCGTGTCCCACTTCTTGGCCTCGCGCGCCTTGCGCTCGATCAGCTCGAGCGCGTCGCGGGCCTCGGCGGCCTCGTCGCCGCCCTCGCCGAGCAGCGCGATCCAGCCCTCGGCGTCGTCCGCATCCGGGCGGCTCTGCGCGAGCGTGATCGACTTCTTCTCGCACGCGACGCGCAACGCCTCGAGCCACTCGAGCACGCTGCGCTCGGCGACCTCGTCGCCGCCCTTGCCCGCGAGGTTGACGACCTCGATGTGGTGATCGGCCATCAGCTCGTCGACCGTCACCGGTCCGACGCCCGCGCCGAGGAAGTAGTGCGTCCCGCGCGGCGGCTCGAACATGCCGAACACGCGATCGAGCATCGCGGACAGATCCGGATCGCCGTAGCGGAACCCGACGAACACGAGCGAGCCATCGACGTACAGCTCGCGCGCGTACTCGCGCAGATCGACGGCGCGGCTCAGCGCGCGACGCACGCTCGCCGGCGTGACGACGTACGTGTCGAAGTTGCCGAGCATCTTGACGAGCGTGCGGCGGCGCGGCGACAGCTCGCCGAGCTGCTGATAGGAGACGATGCGCGCGGGCGGCCACGGCTCGGGCGACTGCGTCTCGAACGCGTGCTCGAGGATGTCGCCCGGGAATGTCGTCCACACGTGGCGGAACGGCAGCTGCGCGAGCGCCTTGGGCAGCGCGGGCACGTCGCTCGGCGACGCCCACATCTCCTGCACGATGCGATCGCAGGCCTCTTCGCCCAGCGACCGCGCGAGGAATCCGACGGCGCGCGAGAGGCTGCCCTTGTGCAGCAGCTTCTCGAGATCCTTGGCCGCGGTGTCATCGCCTTCGCGACCGCGGGTCTCCAGCGCCTTCGTCATGCGCTCGAGAACGTTCTTCCAGCTCGGGACACCGATTCCCGCACCGACGACCAGGGCTGCTTTGCCCGTACGGATCTGCTCGATGAGAGACTCGGGGATCGTGTGCTCTTGCATCCTAAACCCCTCTGTCTTTTGTTGAAGTTGCCGCGGGACCCTAACGGGGCGGTCCGCCGCGATCAAGCGGAAAAGTGTTACCGTGGCGCGGGGTGCGGCTCCGCCGGAAAGTCACGATCGCGTTCTTCGTCGTGAGCGCCGCGGTCAGCGTTCTTCTCGCGCTGTTCCTCTACCGGTTCATCGAGCACCAGCTCGCCGAGGAATTGCGCAACCGCCTCATGGACATGGCCGAGCTGGGCGCCGCCGAGGTCGAGCTCGAGCCCTACCAGATCCTGAGGGACCAGCTCGCCGAGATCAGCGACGCGCAGGCGAAGGCCGTCGAGCAGACGGCGCCGTACAAGGAGCTGTCGGACCACCTGCGGATGCTGCGGCGCGCCGAGCCGGCGCTCGTCCACTACGTCTACTTGCTCGCGCCGCTGCCCGACCCGAAGCACGCGCGGTTCGTCGTCGATGCCGACGTGCTCGCGTTCGACGAGCTCGAGGCGCAGGGCAAGCCGCTGCCCAAGGGCGAGTCGATCTCGCACTTCGCGCAGGATTACGACATCGCGAAGATTCCGCTGCTCCAGAAGGCGCTCGCGACGTGCAGCGCGCAGCTCGAGCCGGACTTCGTCTACGACGAGGAGTTCCACGTCTCGAGCGTCTCGGCATACGTGCCGCTCACCGACGACGACGGCAAGGTCCTGCGCGCGAAGGACGGCACGTGCCTCGGCGTGCTCGGCGTCGACATCACCGACAAGAAGATGCGCGTCGCGCTGGATCACGCGGGGCTGCTCGCGTTGAAGATCGCGCTCGGCGTGATCGCGCTGGCGCTGCTCGTCGCGATCGGCGTCGGCACGCTGCTGACGCGGTCCGTGCTCGCGCTCTCGCACACGGTGAAGAAGTTCACCGAGAAAGACTTCTCCGCGCGAACTCCACCGAGCGTGCTCTCGCGCGACGAGGTCGGCCAGCTCGGCCACGCGTTCAACGCGATGGCGGAGACGATCCAGCAGCACAACGAGCACCTGGAGGATCTCGTGAAGCAGCGCACGAAGGAGCTGCAGGAGGAGAAGGCGACCTCGGAGCGGCTGCTCTTGAACGTGCTGCCCGCGCCGATCGCGGAGCGCCTCAAGGAAGGTGCCGAGGTGATCGTCGACCGCTTCGACGCGGTGACCGTGCTGTTCGCGGACATCGTCGGGTTCACGAAGCTGTCGTCGACGACGTCGCCCGAGAAGCTCGTGACGATGCTCGACGAGCTGTTCAGCGTGTTCGACCGGCTCGCCGAGCAGCACGGCCTCGAGAAGATCAAGACGATCGGCGACGCGTACATGGTCGTCGCCGGCATCCCGCAGCCGATCGCCGATCACGCGACGGCGATCGCGCACATGGCGATGGACATGCTCGACGCGATCGAAGCGTACTCGAAGAAGCACCAGACCGACCTCGACATC
>CAYUNM010000002.1:132635-136620 GCA_964446175.1 uncultured Kofleriaceae bacterium | reverse complement strand
CTGCCCGGCCGCGTGCACGTCACCGCGCAGACCGCCGAGCTGATCCGAGGCACGTTCGACCTCGAGGCGCGCGGCCCGATCGATATCAAGGGCAAGGGCGTGATGGAGACGTTCCTGATCGTCGGTGCGAGACCGCACCAGCGCCTCTCCGCGAGCTGACACGCCGTCACGCGCGTGTCGTCACGAATGGGGCTCGGTGCGCCGCGCGCGTCTCCAGCGCGCCCGCGCGAGGAACAGCGCTTGCTACCGCGGCGCCCATGAAGCTTCGAACGCTCGCGACCATGTTCCTGCTCCCGTCCGTGCTCGGCGCCTGTGCCGCGGACGCGGAGGACACCCCTGACGAGAACACGACCCAGAGCGCGCTCTCCAGCAGCGCGCAGTGGCAGCCGCTCGGCATGACCGGCATCGCGCAGATCCAGATGACCCGCGATCAGGACGGCTCGGTCGCCGTGATGGCGCGCACGACCGGCGGCGGCCTGATGTTCGACGAGCAGAACGGACCGGGCGCGGGCTGGAAGGCGCCGGCCTCGCTCGGCGGCTGGGGACTGCAGGACTTCGCGATCACGCACCAGGCGGACGGCCGGCTCGTCGTGTTCGCGCTCGGCGGCGACGGCGCGATCTACATGCAGACGCAGAATGCAGCGGGCTCGACGAGCTTCTCGGGCTGGTCGTACCTCGGCGGGCATGACCTCATCGATGTCGCGGCCGCGCGCGAGGCCGACGGCCTCGTCGTGATGCTCGCGGTCGGCGCCGATCACAATGTCTACGAGCAGCGCCAGTCGTCGCCGAACGGCGGCTTCGATCCGTGGACGTGGGTCGGTGGCCCGGGCGTCGTGCAGATCGCGATGGAGACGCAGCCGAGCGGCCGCATCGCGCTGATCGGACGCACGCCCGACGGCGAGATGATGTTCACGAACCAGCCGACGGTGAACGCGAACTTCGTCGGCTGGACGACGCTCGACGGCACGCAGCTCACCGACTTCACGCTCGCGAAGAACCTCGACGGCCGGCTCGAGATGGTCGCGATCGGCGGCGACACCGCCGTCTATGACAAGCCGCAGGCGCGCCCGGACCTCGAGTGGTCGAGCTGGTTCGCGGTCGGTCAGAGCGGCGTGACGAGCGTCGCGACGACGCTCGCCGCGGACGGCTCGCTGAACCTCTTCATGGTCGGTAGCGACCACCTGGTCCACCGCGTCGCGCAGAACGGCCCGGGCGGCGGGCTGATCGGCGAGCCGCTGATGGGCGGCAACAACTTCGTCAAGGTCAGCGCCGAGCACGACCTCGACGGGCGCATGGAGGTGATGGGCCTCTCCGCGAACGGCACCGTCTACCAGACGTGGCAGACCTCGCCCGGCGGCCCGTTCCTCGCGCTGCCGCCGCCGCCGTCGCTGACGTACACGACGGTGATTCCGAGCCCGGCGCAGGTCGGCTCGACCGTGACGTTCTACTGGTCGGCGGCCGTGCAGCCAGGCTGCACGATCTACGCGCACGCCGACATCCAGTCGCCGCTCCAGGGCAACCGGCAGATCGGCTCGTGGAACGGCGCGCTCGGCGGCAACGCGACGTTCACGATCCAGGACGACACCTACGTCTCCGTGACCGCCGGCTGCGCCGAAGGGTGGACGAGCGGCGTGACGATCGAGTCCAAGCGCGGCGAGACGGTCAAGGCGATCCAGCCGACGACCAGCACGTACCGCCTCGACCTCTCGAAGGAGATCCCGGGCACGGGCCCGATCCCGTGGGGCGCGGATTTCGGCACCACCGGCGTCCCGACCGGCAAGCTGATCGCGCTGAAGAACCCCTACCCGTACTACGTGATGTCCGTGATCGGGCCGCACGCGCCGAACACCGACTGCTGGACGTCGAAGGCGGTCACCCTCTACGCGGGCCAGACGACGACGGCCGCCGACATCACGAAGCTCTACGGCACCGCGACCCCGGCCGTTCCGCTGCACATTCACACGTGCCTCAGCACGGACCTCTCCGGCTACGCGCAGATCGACGTGACCTACACGCACTGAACGACGCGCCGGTGTAAGGTCCGTCCGTGGCATCCGAGATCGCCGCCATCTACCGGGCGTCGAAGAAGAAACAGGACATCAACTGGTTCACCGAGCACGTCGCGCGCCCGCCGGCCGCGGTGGTCGTCTACGCGCTCCGCAACACGCGGATCACGCCGAACCAGGTGACGTTCCTCTCCGCCGTGCTCGCGGCCGGCGCCGGCGCGATGATCGCCGGCCTGCTCGGCTGGACCTGGCTCATCATCGCCGCGGCCGTCTTCGAATTCTCGTTCGTCCTCGACTGCGCGGACGGCCAGCTCGCCCGCCTGCGCAAGACCGCCTCGCCGCTCGGCCACCTGCTCGACTTCCTGATGGACGAGCTCAAGGCGATGCTGATCTTCGGCTGCGTCGCGGTGCGCCTCTGGCGCGACACGGGCGACGTCCGCATGCTGCTCGTCGGGCTCGCGGGCGGATTCTGCCTCGCGTCGGGCATCGCGCTGACCTCGTTCATGCGCCGCCCCGAGTACGGCGGCAAGGGCCCCACCGAGGACGGCCAGCCGGCCGAGGTCGGCAAGCGCAAGGGCCCGGTCGGCCTCGCGCTCAACGGCCTCGAGTGGGCCGCGCGCATCGTCGTCCACTACCCGCAGTACATCTGGATCTGCGCGCTCGCGAACCGCATCGACATCTACTTCTACGCGTACGCCGCCGTGAACGCGCTCTACTTCTGCCTCTCGATGCTCAAGATCTTCGTGCGGCTGGGGCGGTTCTCGTGAGCATCCGCCGCTGCATCCTGATCGCGGCGGGCCGCGGCAAGCGCCTCGGCCCGCACACGGAAGAAGTCCCCAAGTGCATGGTCGAGATCGGCGGCGCGCCGATCCTCGGCTGGGTGTGGAAGGCGCTCGCCTCCGTCGGTGTCGAGGAGCTCGTCGTGATCCGCGGCTACCGCGGCGACGTGCTCGAGTCGTTCGTGCGCTCGCTCGGCGTGCCCCGCGTGACGTTCATCGATAACCGCGAGTGGGAGACGAACAACGTGCTGCTCTCGCTCGCGCACGCGCGCGCGTTCCTCGACCAGCCGACCTACCTCACCTACTCCGACATCATCTTCACGCCCGCGGTCGCGCGCGCCGCCGCCGCCTCGCCCGCCGAGATCGGCCTCGTCATCGATCGCCTCTTCCGCGACATCTACATCGGCCGCGACCAGCACCCGCTCGAGGAAGGCGAGGTCGCCGACCTCATGCCCGACGGCTCGGTCGCCCGCGTCGGCAAGAAGGCCCTGCCCGTCCCCGACGCCGTCGGCGAGTTCATCGGCCTCACGCGCCTCGGCGCCGCCGGCGCCACGATCACCGGCCGCGCGCTCGACGCCATCGCGCACCGCTACCTCGGCCGCGACGACGAGCCGTTCCAGCGCGCCGCCCGCTATCGCAACGCGTACCTGACCGACCTCTGGCAGGAGCTGATCGATACCGGCACGCGCATCGATCCCATCTTCATCGACGGCCAGTGGCGCGAGATCGATACCGGCCAGGACCTCGACCGCGCGCGCCAGCTGCTACTGTCTGCGCCCAAGGAGTGGTCATGACTCGCCTCGCTTCGATCGTGCTCGCGCTGCTTGCTCTGGGTGCGTGCGACAAGCCGACTCCCGAGGACTGCCGCAAGGCGCTGCTCAACATGCAGCAGCTCCTCGGCACGGAGCATCTCAACACCGACGCGAACCTCGAGGGCGAGGTCCGCCGCTGCCGCGGTGGCTCGAAGCGCAAGGCGGTCGAGTGCGCGATCAAGGCGACGACGCTCGACGAGCTGCGCGCCTGCGACTTCGAGAAGGTGCCCGGCAAGGCAACGCTGCAGGGCGTGCCCGGCGGCTCCGGCTCGGCCGGCTCGGCCGCCCCGCCCGCACCCGCCGGCTCCGCCGCCGCACCCGCCGGCTCCGCCGCCGCACCCGCGAGCGGCTCCGCCGCCGCACCCGCCGGCTCCGCCGCCGCACCCGC
>CAYUNM010000002.1:36504-132535 GCA_964446175.1 uncultured Kofleriaceae bacterium | reverse complement strand
CCGCACCCGCGAGCGGCTCCGCCGCCGCACCCGCCGGCTCCGCCGCCGCACCCGCGAGCGGCTCCGCCGCCGCACCCGCCGGCTCCGCCGCCGCACCCGCCGGCTCTGCCGCCGCACCCGCGAGCGGCTCGGCGAAGTAGCGTGCGCGGCGCGCTCGCCGTCCTGCTGTTCGGCGCCATCTCCTCGGCGCACGCGAACCCGGCGGGCGAGGCGAGCGAGACGGGCGAGGCGAGCCAGTCGCACGAGCTGGTCGCGCTCGCCGGCGATCCGCGCCACGCGATCGCGCTCGGCCCGCACGGCGAGACCTACGTTCCCGACGGCCGCGGCCACTGGCTGCGCCTGCGCGAGGGCGGCATCGCCGGCGACGTCAGCGACGCCACGACCGCCGGCACGCGCGTGTTCGTCGCGACGAAGGGCGGCCCGCCGTTCGCGCTCGACGTCGCGCCCGACCTGCGCGCCGCGGCGACCGCGCCCGACCTGCGCGCCGCGGCCGCCGCGCCCGACCCGCGCGCCGCGACCACCGACCCGCGCGCCGCGACCACCGACCCGCGCGCCGCGACCACCGACCCGCGCGCCGCGACCACCGCCCCGCGCGCCACGACCACCGCCCCGCGCGCCGCCGCAACGACCGAGCCGATGAGCGGCGACGGCTGGTCGCTCGTCTATCTCGGCCTGCACGCGAAGGCCGTGCTCGGCAACGGTGCACGCCCGACTGCCGCGTTCGGCAAGCAGGTGTTCGCGCTCGATCGCGCGCTGCCCGCCAAGCTGCCCGACGCGCCGGGTGTCGTCATGCTGCTCGCGGCCGGTGGCGCGAGCGTCGTCGCCGACACGGATACGAAGGGCCTCGTTCGCCTCGAGGGCGGCGCGTGGAAGCCGATCAAGGGCACACCGGCGCACGTCAGCGCGCTCGTCAGCGAGCGATGGGCCCTGACGCCGAAAGGCGCGCTCGACCTCGTCGCGAACGCGCTGGTTCCGGCCGCCGCGATCGGCCACGTCGAGGCCGCGACGGTTGCCGGCAACGACCTCGTCGTGGTCGCGGGTGGGCAGCTCGTCACGGTGCGCGCCGGCAAGGCGAGCAGCAAGCTGCCGACGGGCAAGGCGGCGGCGAGCAAGGCAGCGGCGAGCAAGGCGGCGGCGAGCAAGGTAGCGGCGAGCAAGGCGAGCAAGGCAGCGGCGAGCCCGGCGGGCGCGGCCGGCGCGATCACCAAGGAGCCAGTCGGGCTGCCGCGGGGCGCGCGCGTCGTCGGGCTCGTCGCCGATCGCGAGGGTCGCGCCGTCGTCGCGCTGCACGACGGCACGCTGCTCGTGCGCGATGCGGCGGGCGCGTGGACGACGAGCGTCGTCGCGGCGGAGAGTATCGCGGCGCGGCCGGGGCCCGGGCCGGCGCTGGAGCCGGGCGCGCCGTGACCGAGCCGCCGCCGCAGGCCCCCGCGACCGGCGACACGCCACCGCCGACCGGATCCGGAGCCGCGAGCGTGCCCGCCGCGACCGGCGATCGGCACCTCGTCAGCCACATCTTCAACATCCTCGTGTTCGTCGTCGGCGGTGTCGCGCTGGCGTTCCTGATGCACTCGCTCGGGCTCATGAACGCGGAGCGCGTGATGCGTGACGTCGGGCCGTGGCTCGGCGTGATCGTCGGGCTCGACCTCGCGGCGATGGCGTGCGATGCGGGCGCGATCCACGCGTTCATGCGGCCGGAGGCGCGGATGGTGTCGTACTGGCGCGTGCTGGCCGCGCAGGCGAGCGGGCGCGCGATCAACGTCCTGACGCCGGGAGGCGCGCTCGGCGAGGCGACGAAGGTCGCGATGCTCGTCGGGCATGCGCCGCGCGACCGGATCGTGTCGGCGATCGTCGAGTACAACCTCGTGACGCTGTACTTGTCGGTCGCGATCCTGGCGATCGGTGTGCCCGTGACGGCGGGGCTCGTCGATCTGCCGCGCGAGGTCGCGCTCGTCGCGTGGATCGGGCTGGCGGTGATCGTCGTGCTGGTGATCGCGCTCGCGGTCGTGATCCGGCGCGGCGCCGTCGCGACGGTGCTCGCGGGAGCGCGGCTGGCGCGCGTCGTGTCGCGCGAGCGTGCGGCGGCGTGGACGGCGAAGCTCGTCGAGCTCGACCGGCGGCTGCGGGAGCTGCATGCGAATCGCTCGCCGGGGACCAGGCCCGGGGTCGCGCTGCTCGTCGCGTCGCGGGTGTGCTCGTGGGCGGCGACGACGGCCGTGCTCTCGGCGGTCGGGGCGGTCATCGCCCCGACGCTGCTGATCGGCGTGTTCTCGGTGGGGATCTTGATTGGCTGGGTGTCGTCGATCGTGCCGCTCGGCGTTGGCATCGCGGACGGCGGCAACTACGCGCTGTTCGACGTGCTCGGCGCAAGCGGTGCACACGGCGTGGTGGTCACGATGCTCGGGCGCGTGCGCAGCCTCGTCGTTGCGCTGATCGGGCTCGGTGTCATGGCCGCCGCGCACACGCTCACGCGGATTGCCTTGCACAAGCGACGGTTGCGTCGCAGCGACCCCGCGCGCTACCTTGGGTGACGTGCCACACGTCCTCGTGGCTGATGACGACGCCTGGATCCTGCGCATGGTCGCGACCGTGCTGGAGAAGCGCGGCTACAGCGTCGAGACGGCGGTGGACGGAGAGGATGCGCTCGCGCGCGCGCTCGCCCGCACGCCCGATCTGCTGATCACGGACGTGATGATGCCCAAGCTCGATGGCTGGTCGCTCGTGCGCCAGCTGCGCGCGCACGCCGAGCTCGCGATGCTGCCGGTGATCTTCCTGACCGCGCTGTCGTCGGAGGACGATCGCATCAAGGGATTCCGGCTGGGCGCGGACGACTACGTCAGCAAGCCGTTCCGGTTCGAGGAGCTCGATCTGCGCGTCGCGAAGACGCTGCGCCGCACGACCCAGGCGATGCAGGACACCCGCGACCAGCTCTCGCAATCGGGGTTGCGCGGCGACCTCTCGCAGGTCGGGCTGTCGTCGCTGCTCGTGCTGATCGAGATGGAGCGCAAGACCGGCCTCTTGCAGCTGCGCGCGCCGGGCGGGCCGAACGCGCAGATCCTCGTGCGCGATGGCAAGGTCGTGCACGCGAGCCTCGAGGAGCAGGAGGAGCCGGTCGACGCCGAGTGCGTCTACTACCTGCTGACGTGGGCGGCCGGTGAGTTCGAGTTCGTCAGCTGCGTCGTCGAGGGTGACGATCGCGTCAACGAGTCGACGACGCACCTCCTGATGGAGGGCGCACGGCTGATCGACGAGGCGAGCGAGCCCTCGGGGGCCGCCACCGTCGCGACGATCCCGCCGCGCACGACCACCGGCGACGGCACGATCCCCGGCGATGCGACGATGCCCGGCGAGCCGCCGATCGACGACGGCTGGGACTGAGCCCTCACGCGACGCCGCGGCCGCGCTGACTCGCGAGGTACGCGGCCTTGCGCGCGCGCATGATCTCGCCGAGCGGCCGGTGCTCGACGAGCGCCGCCCACGGATCGAACACGTCCTTCTCGATCGCCTCGGCGAGCGCCTTGCCGTCCTCGCTCTGGGTGTCCTGGCGCGGCGCGACGAGGCGCGCGACCGTCACGTACGGCGAGGCGCTCTCCGGCCACGGCACCGTCGGATCCTCGATCGGCGTCGTCTGGTCGTCGACGAAGAACTGCGCCTGGAGCTCCCAGGTCAGCTCGCCGGCCGCGAGGCGCTGGTGCATGTCCGCGGCGGCATCGTCGACGCGGATGACGGCCCCAGCCCGCGGCGTCGTCGGCGCGAGGCGCACCTTCATCGCGTACGGCCCGCACGCGAGCGGCGCCGCCGAGTAGAACGTCGTGTCGGCGAACCCCGCGAACGGCGCGCCGAGCCCCCTGCCGAGCCGTGTCGCGCGGCGCAGCCCGCCGAAGAAGCCGTGGCGCTTCATCAGCACGCGCAGGACGGCCAGCTGGCCCTTGGTCGATGCGCGCACGACGTCGATGAACTCGTCCGGGCTCGGGAACGAGAACACCTCGCTGTTGATCATCACGAAGCACTGCGCGGTCGTCGGGATGCCGAGCGCGCCCGGCCCGGAGACGCCGCTGATCCGCACCGCGAACCCGCGCACATCCGGCGCGCGGTCGGGCAGCCGGCTGTGGCTGCCGTTCGACAGGCGCACGGTCGCATCGAACGTGCGCGGCTCCGCGAAGATGCCGTGGCGAGCGTGCGCCGGGAGATCCGGCAGGACCTCGAAGCCCGCTCGAAACCCGAGCCGCTGGTTGCGGTGCAAGCTGCGCCCGACGCGATCGCGCGCGGTGGCGTCGCGCTGGATGTCGCCGATCGTCTGGGCGATCTGTTCGAACCGCGCGGCTTCCGTGTCGGCGATCCGCTCGTGCCATTCCGTGCTGGGCGCTGCCATCTCGCACTCCCCTTGTTGTGGCCGCGACGATACGCCCGCGGCTGCTCGAGTTGCCAGCGGTGGCCGGGTGGTTGCCCCTCGGCGGGCGTCACCTGCCGGCGACACGCCGACACCGCGCATGTCGCTACCGCTGCTTGGCCGCGATCGCGAACGCACGGCTGCGTCCTGCCGGCCTCGGATCGTCGACTCGCGGATGCACGCGGGCGCTGGCACCGGCGCTGCAGAACGTCGCGCTCGAAAGGACACACCCATGTCGACCTTCGAGACTCTGTCTGACGAGCACCTGATCTCCGCCCACGGCGGCATGCAGACCTGGCGCGAGCTGTCTCGCTTCGCGAACGAGCGCGGCTTCCACGTCACGTCGTCGACCGGCGGCCACCACCTGGGCTGGGCGCACAAGGCCGGTCGCGCGGTCGACGTGCGCACGCGCGGGATGAGCAGCTCGGCGATCAGCCACTTCATCCACGACGCCCGCTCTCACGGCATCACCGTGATCGACGAGCGTCGCGGCGGCAATGCCGCCTGGAGCGGCCCGCACCTCCACCTGCAGAGGTGAACGCCGCGCGCTACTTGAGCAGCTCTTCGGCGAGCTTCTTCACGAGCTGCGCATCGGCGCGATCGCCGTACTGCTTCTTGATGGCGCCGATCACGCGGCCAGCCATCTTCGGATCCTTCTGCGGCAGCTCGGCGATCACCTTCTCGACGGCCGCGCGCAGCTCGGCCTCGTCGACCTGCTTCGGCAGCAGGTTCGCGCACCAGCCGATCTCGAACTCGATCTCGGCGATCTGGTCCTTCGCGCGATCGCCGGCGGCCGCGAACTCCTGCTTCGCCTTCTCCATCGACTTCTTGTACGCGCTGATCACGTCGAGGATCAGCGCGTCATCGACGGTGCCGGTGAAGCCCTTCGCGGTCCGGCGCTCCATGACCTTCGTGTTGATCATGCGGATCAGGTTCGCCGTGCGCATGTCCTTGGCCTTGATCGCGGCCGTCAGCTGCTCGCGCAGCTGGCCTTCGAGGTTCGTCGACATGCGACAGGACTTACCACAGCGCGAAACCGCGGGGTGGCCCGGACGGCTCGCGCCATCGGGTCCCGCGGTTTCCTGATCGCGGCCGCCGCTCGCGGCGCGCGAGGGTCGCGAACCGCATTTCGCGGCGCGCGACGTTCACGTGCTGACGTCAGACGCGTGCAACGCTACGGCCACCCGACACGAAGTGCACGATGGCCGCGATGATCGCGAGGACGATCAGGATGTGGATGGCAGCCGACGCGACGTGAAAAACCGTGAAGCCGAGCAGCCACGCGATACCGAGAATGACGGCGAGAATCAGCAACATGATGAACCTCCTGACCCTGGGTAGTGCATCGGTGAGGCCAATCAGCCGCCCTCGCAGGCCTGGCCGCGCGTAGCCGCGCGATCGCGCGGATCGCCACGACACACCCGCGCCAGCGGCGCGCAGGAGCCGCGCCTCGACTCGCGCCGCGGCCCGCCGCGACTCACGATCGGCGGTCGAACAGCTTCGCCTGCGAGACCGGCGTAGGGCGCGCGCGCCGCTGCTTGCCGCGCCGCGTGCGACGGTGCGCATCGCGCCGCTCCGCACGCAGATCGGGTGCGGACAGCGCGAACAGCGAGCCCGGCGTGGACAGCACGACCGCGAGCGGATGAAGCGTAGCCCCCGTGTCCGTGATCGCCGCGCCTCGCTCGCCGCTCGTCTCTTCGCGCGCCTCGGGGTTCATCGCAGCGCGCGCGCGACCACCGCCTCGAGACGCGATCGTGGGGCCGCTGCCCTGCGCGAACAGCCGCGCGCCGTCCTGCGCGGACATCGGCGCAGCGCCTTGCGCGGACATCGGCGCAGCGCCTTGCGCGGACATCGGCGCAGCGCCTTGCGCGAACATCGGCGCGCTGCCCTCCGCGAATACCTCGTGCGTAGCCGCGCCGGGAATCGTCTCCGCCGCGACGACGACGCGCAGCTTCCACGCCCCCGCCTCGCCGGTCTGCGCGGCATCGACCGCCGCGGCCAGCGCGCGCGCGAGCTCGGCGGCATCACCGGTCGGCAGGTCGAGCGCGACCGGCAGATCGCGACGCGCCACGATGGGCCCCGCGGCCGCCTCGTGGGCGCTGCTCGCGCTTGCATTCGCGTTCGCGGGCTCGTTTGCGTTCGCGGCCGACATGCCTAGCGCACCGAGCGCGCGCGAGTCTCCAGCGCGCGGCGCGAGCGCGCCCGTCCACGTCTCGGCCGGCAGCGCGATGACCTCCAGCTCGGCCGCGTGACGCGCACGCCCCGCGAGCCGCAGCTCCAGACGGCGCGCCACGAGCGCGACCGCCGCCGGGCCGCTGAGCGCATCGGCGCGATCGAGCACGTTGCCGCCGACGAGGATCTCCTCGCGGACCGGCGCCTCCGGAACGTACGCGCGCAGGTGCGTGCCACTCTCGCCGCGCGCGAGCGCCTGATAATCCGCCTCGACCGGCCGCTGGACCGACGGCGCCGGCAGCGCCGCGAACTCGCCGAGCGTGCGGACGCCGAGCGCCTCCAGCATGTGCTGGACCTCCGTCGGGATCGCGAGCAACGAGAGCGGGCGCGGCGCGAGGAACGCCGCGGAGCCGCCGCGCGGCACGCTGGTCACGCCGTGGTCGTCCGGCGAGGCCGCGTGCGACGCCGCGACCCACGCGGTGAAGCGGTCATCCGCGATGCCGATGCGCCCGGTGAGGCCGAGCTCCTCGAGCACGCCGAGCAGGCGCTCGCCGAACGTGGTGCCGCGCGTCTTCGACGGCACCGCGCAGTACATCGCGAGGTGCGCGCCGCCCGCGCCGACGCGACCGCCGACGTCGACCACATCGCAGAGCGCGAGCGCTGCATCCGCGATCGCGCGGACCGTCTCGCGCTCGAGCGCCGGATCCGCGGTGACGATCGTCAGCTCCGGCGAGCGCGCGCGCGCGGAGGCGGCCGTCATCCCGAGGCGAACGCCGAGCGCCCACGCCGCGCGCGAGCACGCCATCACGACCGGCGTGTGCAGCGGCCCGGAGCGCTCGCGGCCGGGCTCGTGCCCGCCGACCACGACGACGGGGGCGCCGCGCAGCGCCGGGTCGAGGCGGCTCGCGCACTGGAGCGCGAACTGGGGGATGTGGATGCAGGCGATTCGCATGCTCTTGGTTTACAGCACTGGTCTGATGTTCAGTGTAGCACCTGGCCGGATTTCCCTGTCAATCCGGAACGTAAGCACGTAAAAGCAAAGGCGCCATGGGCCGCGATCACCCCGAGACGATCTCCCCGACGGCCCACTACACGGGGTACGTGTGGTTCGCGAACGGGCTCTCCCACGAGGCGCTGAGCACGCGGCGCGGGCGGCTGATGTACCAGGCGCTGCGCGCACCCAACGTCGCGGCGCGCGCGATCGGGATGGCGACGCTCGAGGGCATGCTGCTCGCGCGGCATCGCCTGATCGATCTGCGGCTGACCCGGGCGATCGAGGCCGGCGAGATCGCGCAGGTGATCGAGATCGCCGCCGGCCTGTCGCCGCGCGGGCTGCGGTTCACGCAGAAATTTCCGCACCTGACGTATCTCGAGGCCGACCTGCCGGACATGGCGGCGCACAAGCGCGCCCTGCTCGCCCGCGCCGGCGCGCGCCACCGCGTGGTCGAGCTCGATGCGCTCGCGGAGACCGCGCTCGACGAGCTGGCGGCGACGCTCGACCCGAGCAAGGGCACGGCGATCATCACCGAGGGGCTCGTCAACTACTTCGATCGCTCGACGGTGACGGCGATGTGGTCGCGGTTTGCCCGCGCGCTCGCCCGCTTCCCGCGCGGCGTCTACTACTCGGATCTGATGCTCAAGCACGGCAACCGCGACGTCGTCACCACGACGTTCTCGGCACTCCTCTCGACGTTCGTGCGAGGCCGCGTACACCTTCATTTCACGGCGCCGGAAGAAGCCGAGCGAGCGCTGGAAGATGCGGGCTTCGACGCGATGCTCCACGATCCGCGCGACTTCGCGCTGCAGCTGCCGGATCTCGAGCGCGCCGGTGCGGGCCGCGTCCGCGTGATCGAAGCTATCGCTTGACGTCGGCCGCGAGATCGACGAGAAAGCGCGACCGTATGGGCGCTTGGGGCACCGGAATCTTCGAGGATGACTGCGGCTGCGATGTCCTGTCGGACATCCTCGATGCGGAGGACTTGATCGCCGAGCTCGGGGAGCGCCTGAGCCGGGCGCTCGACACGGAGTACATCGAGTACGACGAAGCGTTCGACGCGCTCGTCCCGGCGGCGGTGATCGACGCGTACACGAGCGGCACGCTCTACACCGGCCTCGGCCAGCTGCCGCCGCGCCCGCCGAAGATCGAGAAGCTGCGCGGCCAGGCGGCGGACGCGGTGTCGCGCGTGCTCGGCCCCGATGTCGAGATCCACGCGCTGTGGCGCGAGAACGCGGCCGAGTATCCGCGCTGGAAGCAGAACCTCGAGTCGCTCGTCGCGCGCCTTCGGTCGCCGAGCTAGACGGCCATCCGCAGCGTCTCGCTCGCGAGCGCGATGTCGGCGAGCTCGGCGAGCTCCGCCGCGACCTGCGCCATCGACGGCCGCAGCGCCGGATCCTTCGCGAGCGCGCGCAGGATGATCCGCTCGAGCACCGGCGGCATGCCCGCGCGCAGCCACGACGGCCGCGCCGGTCGCGCCTCGCAGTGCTTGTTCATCAGCTCGGGGAGCGAGCCGTCGAACGGCGGGTTGCCGGTGACGAGCTCGAACAGCACGCAGCCGAGCGCGTAGACGTCGCTCGCGGGCTCGGGGTGGCCCTGCCACTGCTCCGGCGCCATGTACGCGGGGGTGCCGGCGATCGAGGCGTCGTCGGGCGGCGGCTCGTCGACGAGGCGCGACACGCCGAAATCGATGACCTTGAGCGCGGGCAGCTCGCACCACCGGCGATCGCTGCACACGAACAGGTTCTCGGGCTTGAGATCGCAGTGCACGACGCCGCCCTGGTGCAGCGCCGCGACCGCGCCCGCGATCTGCGCGCCGAACGCGACGATCGACGACAGGTCGACCGGGCCGCGCTCGGAGAGCTGCGCGAGCGTCTCGCCGTCGAGGTACTCCATGACGAGGTACGGCAGGTTGTCGATCGAGCGCGCGGCGGCGCGGATCTCGACGACGCCGGGGTGACCGGCGCGCGACGCGAGCGCGTGCTCGTTGTAGAGGCGCGTGACGACCTCGCGATGATCGGCGAACTGCGGGTCGAGGACCTTGAGCGCGACGCGGTCGCCGGTCGCGACGTGCGAGGCGAGGTACACGCCGCCCATGCCACCGTTTGCCAGCGGTGCGAGCACCTCGTACTCGCCAAAGCGGGCACCGAAGCGGCGTCGATCCGGGCGAGCGAGCGGCATGACCCGGCCGTCGGCCATGCCCAGCGGAATCGTGCCGTCTCGCATGGACGCCGACCTCTGCATTGCCAGTGCCACGCGGTCCGACCGCCCAGAACACGCGGTTGCGCGCGTTCGGTGCCGGAAATCTGAGCGCGCGGTGTGAAAGTTCATCGACACCGCGCCCGGTCGCACCACAGCAAGCAGCTGTCAGGAACAGCGAGAGACCGTCCGCGTGTCTAGAGGTCGACGCCTTCACCGCTGCAGACCGCGGCGGCGCGCTGCACGAGATCCTTCGCGAGGCCGCTCGCGAGGGCCTTCGCGCGTGCAGCGTCGTGGCGGCGACACGCGGCGGTGACCGCGCGCTCGCGATCGTCGGCGCGCATCTCGATCTTCACGAGCGTGCTCGTCGGCACCGTCGACGGATCGGCGAGCTCGGCTCCCTTCGCCATGCTCATCAGGAGCGCGTACAGCTCGCCGCGCGCGATGCCGTGCGCGATCGCGTCCTTCGCGGCCGAGAGGCGCAGCTCGATCATCTGGTCGAGGATGTTGGCGTCGCGCGCGCCGACGACCGGCAGGCCGTCGATGAACAAGGTCGGCGTGCCATCGACGCCGAGCGCCTCCGCATCCGCGTACTCGCTGAGCACCGCATCGTGATAGCGGCGCGTATCGAGCGCCTGATCGAACGCGGCCATGTCGAGGCCGGCCGCCTTCGCGAAGCTGTCGAGATCCGCGCGCGTCAGGTGGCCGAAGTGACCGAACACCTGGTCGTGGAACGCCCAGAACTTGCCCTGCTCGCCCGCGGCGACGGCCGCCTCGGCCGCGAGCATCGCGTCGCGGTGCACCGGCATGTGGCGATAGACGATGCGCACGCTATCGCCGTACTTCTGGCGGACGTGCGCGAGCACGGGCGCCTCGCGCGCGCAGAACGGGCATTGGAAGTCGGAGAACTCGACGATCGTGACGAGCGCATCGGCGCGGCCCGTCGAGTGGCCGGGCAGGCCGAGCCCGACGCGATACGGCGACCGGGGATCGAGCTCGGGCTGCTCGTTGTTCGCGTCGCTCGGAGCATCGGCGACCGGCTTGCCGTCGGCGACGAGCGCCTCGTACAGGTCGGCCGGATGCGTGGCGGCGACCTTGTCGGCGCGCGCGAGCTCCTCGGCGACCGTATCGACGAACACCTTCAGCGGCTGGTTGCCGTGCACGGGCCGGCCGTTGACGAAGAACGTCGGCGTGCCGGAGACGCCGAGCGCGAGCGCGTCCGAGAGATCGGCCTTCACGACGCCGCGGTACGTGCCGGCATCGAGGTCGGCGCGGAACCGGATCATGTCGAGCCCGAGCTCGCGCGCGATCGCCTCGACCGCCGCGCGATCGACGCGCCCGTGCACCGCGAACAGCCGCGCGTGCATCGGCGCGAACCGGCCCTGTGCATCGGCGGCGAGCGCGGCCTCGGCGGCGAGCGTGTTGTCCTCGTCGAGCGGCATCGTGCGGTGCACCCAGCGCAGCCGGCCCGGATAGATGCGGGCGAGCTTGTCGAGCGTGTCCTGCACGCGGTTGCAGTAGCCGCACGCGTAGTCGCTCCACTCGACGATCGTCACCGGCGCGTTCGCCGGGCCGTCGGTCGGATCGCCCGTGCCACGCGGCACCTTGTAGACCGTTGCCGGATCGAAGCTCGCTTGCTCCGCGTGCGCGCCGGACGGCAACGCGACGAGAAGGACTGCCAGGGCCACCGCGCGCATCACGGGAACGTAGCAGACAGCGGGCCGGATGCGACGAGCTCGCGGCCCTGCGCGGCGTGGCGCAGCTCGATGCGCGTGTGGCCCGCGGGGAGCACGTCGAACTTGTCGGCCCACTCGACGAGCACGACACCGCGCGGATCGCCGATCACGTCGTCGAGGCCGAGCTCGGCCAGCTCGCGCTCGCGCTCGATGCGATAGAGATCGCAGTGCCACACGATCAGCCGGCCTCCCGGATACTCGTTGAGCAGCGAGAACGTCGGGCTCGCGGCCGCGCCGCCGCCAAGCGCCTCGACGAGCCCCGCGACGAACGTCGTCTTGCCGGCGCCCAATTCGCCGACGAGCGCGATCGCCTCGCCGCCGTGCAGCGCCGCCGCCAGCCTCGCGCCCGCCGCGCGCGTCGCGGCTTCGTCGGGCAGGATCACGCCAGCTTGTCGTCCCACTTGTCGGCGGCCTGCGCGATCGAGTGGACGATGTCCTCGAATTCTTCGTAGTCGAGGCCTTCGAGCCCGCGCAGGATGCGGAGGTAGAGGTCACCGGTCTGCGGATGCAGCGCGAACGCGGCATCGCCCGTATCGACGAACGACGCCTCGAGCAGCCGCCGCGCCTTCGCCTCGTCGAGCGCGGGCGCCTTGGCGACGCGCGACAGGAGCAGCAACACGCCCTTGTCCGCGAGCACGTGAATCGACACCACCGCCGACCCGCGCTGGATCATCCCGACGCCATCCGCCCCGAGCGGCGGGAGCGTCAGGTTGCGCTCGCGCCCGAACCGGTCGAGATACTCCGCCACGGCAGCCCTGTGATCCGGCGACTCTTCCATTGGTTACCAGGTCATATCAGAGTATGAAGGGCACGTGCGGAGGTCCGTTGTCGCGCTCGCGCTGGTTGCGGCGTGCAGCCCAGGTCATGGGCCGCCGCGCGTGCAGCGCCTGCCCAAGCCCGACGGCAGCCCGGCGCTCCGCGGCGGCGGCGCACCGCGCTCGCCTCGCATCGCGAACTACAAGATCGAGGCGCGCTTCGACTCGCAGCGCCACCAGATCACCGGCAGCGAGACGCTGACGTGGACGAACACCGGCGGCAGCCCTGTCGACAAGCTGCCATTCCACCTCTACCTCAACGCGTTCAAGAACGAGCAGTCGATCTTCATGCGCAGCTCGCGCGGCACGATGCGCGGCGCCCACGCGGGCGATGCGAGCTGGGGCTGGATCCAGGTCGACTCGCTCAAGATCGCCGGCGAGGAGCTCGCGCCCAAGCTCGCGTATCCGAACGCGCCCGACGAGACCGTCGCCGAGGTGCCGCTGACCACGCCCGTGCAGCCCGGCCAGACGATCGAGATCGCGGTGCGCTTCGACGAGCAGCTGCCCGAGGTGTTCGCGCGCACCGGCTACAAGGGCGAGTTCCACCTCGTCGGACAGTGGTTCCCCAAGATCGGCGTGCGCGTCGGTCCGCCCGGCGCGGAGCAGTGGGAGTGCCAGCCGCTCCACCTCAACACCGAGTTCTTCGCCGACTTCGGCACGTACGATGTCACGCTCGAGGTCCCGTCGACCGAGGTCATCGCGGCGACCGGCGTGCTCGTCGCCGCGCAGAACGCGGGCGGCGGCATGCGCACGCTCACGTACCACGCCGAGGACGTGCACGACTTCGTGTGGATGGCCGACCCGTACATGAAGGTCTACTCGGGCCAGGCGAAGGTCGAGAACGGCACCGTCGAGGTGCGCGTGCTCGCGCGCCCCGAGCAGGAGCACTTCGCGCGCCGCCACCTCGAGGCCGCGATCGGCGCGATCGAGAAGTTCTCGGCGCTGTTCGTCCCGTATCCATGGCCGACGATGACCGTCATCGATCCGCCGATGGACGCCTCCGCCGGCGCCGGCGGCATGGAGTACCCGACGCTCGTCACGACCGCGGGCGATCACGCGCTGATGCGCCCCGGCATCCGGCTCCCCGAGTACGTGACGATCCACGAGGTCGGCCACAACTGGTTCCAGGGCATGCTCGCGTCGAACGAGCCCGAGGAGACGTGGCTCGACGAGGGCGTCAACGAGTGGGCCGACGCGCACGTGATGGCCGACCTCTACGGCCCGCACACGTCGCTCGTCGACTACGGCGGGTGGCAGGCCGACGCGGCCTCGCTGCGCTGGGCGCTCGCCGAGGACCCGTCGACGCTGCCGTCGCCGATCGCGACCGCGGCCTACGCGTTCGTCGACAACGAGACCTGGGCCGAGCAGTCGTACACGAACACGATGGACGCGCTCGCCACGCTCGAGCACGAGGTCGGCACGACGAAGTTCATGGCCGCGATGAAGGCGTACGCGAAGGCGTTCGCGTTCAAGCACCCGACGGGGCGCGACCTCTACGCGACGCTCGAGCAGCAGCTCGGCACCGACCTCGGCTGGTACTTCGACCCGGTGTTCCAGAAGGTCGGCGGCATGAAGCTCGCGACGAAGAGCGCGAGCTGCGCGCTGGAGCACGCGCCGCGCGGCGTGTTCGGCGAGGGCAGCGCGCGCAAGACGAAGAGCGAGCAGGAGGCGCCGGATACGGGCGCGTACGTGTGCGAGGTCATCGTCGAGAACACGGGCGTCGTGCACGTGCCGGTCGAGATCGAGCTGAAGTTCGCCGACGGCACCGCGCAGCGCCTGCTCTGGGATGACAAGGGCACGGGCAACTGGCAGCGCTTCGTCGTCGAGCGGTCGAGCAAGCTCGTCGAGGTGCGCCTCGATCCCGATCGCAAGATCATGCTGCAGTCGCCGGTCACGAACGCGCAGCGCCTCGTCGGCGACGGCGCCGCCTCGCTGCGTGCCGCCGCGCGCGCCTCCTGGTGGACGCAGTCCCTCATGCAGCTGGTGGGACCGTAAATGGCACGCCTCGGCCTGGGCGACCTCGTCTCGGCGGGCCCGCGCGCGGTCGGCCGCTACACCGGCACGCTGCTCGCGGTGTTCCTCGTCCAGACGATCCTCGCGATCGGCTGCATGATCGGCATCGCCGCGCTGCTCGCGCAGGCGTTCTCGCACCTGCCGATGTGGGACGAGGCCGTCGACGGCGACCTGTTCGCCCTGATCGACTGCGTCCGCTACGCGCGCGCGCACCTGATGGGCGCGGCCGGCATCGCGTTCGGCGCGCTCCTGTTGTGGCAGCTCGCATCGTGGTTCCTCGTCGGCGGCACGCTCGGCGTGCTCGCGCAGAAGCCGGAAGGCCGCGGCGACACCGCGCGCACGTTCGGAGCCTCCGGCGCCGCGACCTACCTCGCCTACGCGCGCCTCGAGCTGTGCGCCCTGCCCGGCTACGCGCTCGTCATGTTCGCGCTCGCCGTCGGCATCAGCGCCGTCAGCTCGCGCCTCGAGTACGCGCTCACCCTGCCCCAGCTGTTCTGGCCGCTCGTCCTCGGCACGCTGCCCGCGCTCGTGCTCCTCCACGTGCTCGCCACCGCGATGGACTACGCGCGCGTCGAGCTCACCCTCCGCCACGAGTCGCACGACCCGGGCGCCGTGATGACGTACCTGCGCAGCATCGGCTACGTGCTCCGCCGTCCCGTCACGCTCGTCCACGCCGGACTCGGCTGGCTCGTCTTCGCGCTCATCACGATCGGCTACGCGTACCTCGCGCACGGCCATCCGATGTACGGCGCGGAGGGCGCGGTCGCGCTGTTCGTCATCCGACAAGGTGTAGCACTCGCACGCAGTACCATCCGGTACGCGGTCCTTTCGGGACAGGTCGAGATCGGCCGCACACGCGCACTTCCGCCGCGTCGTATCGAGTCTCAGAGCGATTCCGCGAAGAGCTAAAATTAGCTCGATGAACAGACTCCTCCTGCTTTGCTTCGTCCTCGGCGCGTGTGGTTCGTCGGACACCGTCTCCTCTGACGAGCAGGCGCGCCGCGCGTACCTCGGCCTCGACAAGTCGATCGGCAAGTCGATCACGCTCGGCTTCGACGGCTTCAACACGGCCTCGAACGCCAACATCTCGCCGCAGATGGTCGCGGGCGACAAGGCGGGCACGCTCACCGTCACCGGCCAGGTCGACCAGGGCGCCTCCGCGAACAAGGGCATGCGCCTCTACGTCGGCATGGTCGGCTACAACGACGGCCCGATCGCGATCGACGACAAGGGCCACACGATCACCGTCACCTACGACACGGCGACGGACTCCGCCTCCCAGCCCTACCTCCAGATGATGCTGATGAACATCCCGACGGGCACGCTCACCGGCTCGGTGACCTCCGGCAGCACGATGACCGGCAAGTACCACCTGACCGGCGACATCAAGGGCGATGTCGAGCTCGACCTCCAGATCACGGGCACCCTGATGTCGGGCCCGAACAACACGGTCGTCCGCGTGCCCGGCACCACCCACGTGACCGGCACCGCCGTCTCGGGTGACGGCATGTACGCGGTCGACGTCACGATCTGATCTACATTCGCGGCGTGAACCCGCCGACCCTCGAAAAACTCCTCGCCGACAGCGGCCTCGCGGACAAGGCCCAGTCCCTCGGCGACAACCTGGTCCGCATGCAGTGGGGGTCGGCGTTCGTCATCGTCGGCGTCTCCGGCTCCGCGATCGTCGCGATCGCCCCGCTCTTCCGCGAGGTCCCCCGCGACAACACGGCCGCCTTCTACAAGCGCCTGCTCGAGCACAACGCCTACATGGGTGGCATGGCGTCCTTCGCGATCCAGACCGACGGCTGGGTCATCCTCCACGCCGGCCGCGCGATCAAAGGCATGGACCACACCGAGTTCGCGACCATGGTCTCCGGCGTCGGCCGCTTCGCCGACCAGTTCGACGACCAGCTGATCGGCGAGTTCTACGCCGCCCAGCCCGAGTCGACGAATCAGGCGCCGACCTAGAGCGTCGTTCGCTCACGCGCTCGGTTTCGGGCACCTCCGCAGCGCCGCGCGCACGAGCGCCTCGAGCGAAACCGGCGCGTCGCAAAGCGCGTCCTCGACGGCAGCGTGCGCCTCGCCCTTCGTGAACCCGAGCGTCGTCAGCGCTAGCATCGCATCAGCACGAGCTGATTCCGCCAGTTCGCTTTGGTCAGACCGATTGTCCACGTGGACAACCTCGGCATCGACGTGATCGTCGCCGTGCTGGTCAGACCGATTGTCCACGTGGACAAAGCCCTGCGCGGCGAGGTTCGTGATCACGGCAGCCTGCGCCGGCCCTTCGATCGTGATGTCGCCGCGGTGAAGCGCCACATGATGCCCGTCGCACAGCGCGATCAGGTTCTCGAGCGCGTGCGCGCCGCCCTGCTCCCTCGGCACGATGTGATGCACCTCGATGTTCGCCGCCGCGCGACACCCGGGCACGCGGCGCTTCCCGTGGTCGCGCAGCATCACCTTCGCGCGCAGCGCGGGCGTCACATCCTGCACGGAGCGCTCCTTCCCGTTCACGTCGATCCACTGCGCGTCGCAGAAGACGCGCGCCAGCTCCTCCGCCCGCAGCGCGACTTGCCGGTTGCCGGCAAGCTGCCGACCGACCCGACACGACGGGCACACCGTGACGGCGACCTGCGCCGCCGCCTTCTTGCGCGGCGCGCCGCCGTGCCGCGCACGGTTCGCAAGCAACGCGAGCAGCTGGTTGTCATCGAGCCGCTCGCCGAGCTCTTCTTGCAGCTCGCGACGCGCGCACTCGAGCGCTGCCTCGGTCGCGGGCGTGATGCCGCGATAGGTCCGGTCCTTCGCGCGCAGGTCGGGCTTGCGCGGAGCGCCCGGCCGATCACCGACCTCGCGCTCGGCGAGCAGCTCCTCGATCTCGCGCTGGTTCTTGCCGCGACACGCCGCGATCCATTCGCCCTCGGTGCGGTTCGTCGCGACGCGCGAGATCGCGCGCACGGCGGAGTAGCTGAGCTCGCCCTCGCCGAGCGCCTGCTCCAGCGCCGGCATCGCATCCAGCGCCTCGGCCACGCGCACGCGCTCCGACGCCACGTGCGGCCCGTACCCGCACGCGTGTTCCAGGTAGTCGCGGATCGACGTCATGCCGAGGTGCCGCCACAGTGCGATCCGGATCGCCTCGCGGATGAGCTCGAGCTCCTCGCGATCGAGGGCCGCGCGCCGCTTGGCGATTCGCGTGAGCCGCCGATGCACCAACTGCCAGTCCTCGGCCTCACGCGCCATCGACACCGCCACCGCGGGGAACTCGTACGCGACTGCGACCACCACACGCTCCTTGGTTGAAAGACCACGTGTACCACGCGAGTCTTCGACGCTCTGGCGTGCGCTCTGCCGCACGATCGCGCCTCTCGACGGCGCGAGAAGCATCGCGCGCGAGATCGTGCACGAGCGCAAAGGAGATCGATTCCTCGACGAAAAAACAGGCCGAGCCACGACCGCAAGCGCATTCGCGCGCGCAGGGTCGTCAAGCACAAACGACAGCACAAACGACATCGCCAGAAAGAATCTTCACGGGGTCAGACCGGATACGCAGGTCACGAATTCGACCGATGACATCGGTTACACGTGTCCACCGCGAACGACCACGAGCGATGCGTTCGCGCGAAACGACGCTCGTGCGCATTGAGTTAGCTCCCGAGCGCGCGCATCCGGCGCGCGCGCGAGCCGGCCAGCAGAACGCGAGCATCGCGCGCGTGCGGATCATTTGATCGATCCCGTGATCGATCCTGAGGTGCGATCGAAAGGCATCGATCGCTCGATCAACACGCTGAGCCTGCCCGCGCGAACCGCACCCGCACTGCCGCGCGAACCGCACCCGCCAGTGCCCGTGTGCTCGCGCCCGTGCGCGGTGCTCTCCCCCACGTGCTTCGGGGCTGCCGAAGGTCGGGGGCTCTCGACCGTCGCGCGCGGCGCGCAGGCGGCGTGACTCGCGCGCTTGTGGCTCGCACGAACCGATGTGCAGGACGCGGCGCGAGGCGCGACGCGTGCGCAAGCCGCGCGCAGGTCGAGCCCCCGACCGAGGCCCGTGGCGCCTCGCTCAGAAATGCGAAGCGAGCCCCCACCGAGCCTCGCGTTGCCTCGCGCGCGGCCTCGCCCGTCGCGTGCACCTCGCGTCCCGTCCTGCCTCGCTGGCTCGACCACTCGCCCCGCCGATCCTGCGCGCCTGCTCGCGCGTACCGATCGCATGCCCGTTGTGCACCGGCGGAGACAGCCGGTTGGGGCGCCGGCTACTCGGCTTGCGCTGGCTGGGGGTCCGCCCCTCGATCGCCGCGCCCCGCAGACTCCAGATCGGCGCAAGGCCTTGTTCACGCGCGGATCGCGCTGTCTACGACAGGCCTCAGCGCGCGTGGCATCGGCGTCGCACAAGCGGGCGCCGAGAGGAGCCAGCGCATGACGGACCTGCCGACGCTCGATGCGAACGACCTCGCGGCCGCCTGTGGCGGCGTCGCCATGAAGCTCACGCAGTACGGCTACCCGCATGACCCGTACAGCGACTCCGAGACGAGAAAGGGTCATGGCGCATACCACTCTCTCGACAGCCATTCGATGGCGATCACGGATAGCGGGCTCCGCGCGCTCGGCCTCAGCCGCGCCGAGGTCCGGCGGGATCACCCGTGGGTGCAGATCAAGCTGCGGGGCGGCGGCACGCTGACGCGGCGGATCGACGACCGCGCGCCCGAGCGCGACCGGCGCGCCGACCTCTACATGCCGCGCGGCTTCGACGGGCACCTGGGCGACCACGCCGACGTGAGCCTGTTGCGATGATCGCGTGGCGCGAAGCGCTCGACCTCGTGTGTCGGACGCGAGGGACGTGCCTGCGGTGGTACCGGTTCACCGAGGACGGCCGGTGCTTCGGGGGCACGTGCGTGCGCGGCTGCGCGGGGGTCGAGTGCCAGTGGCTCGTGCGGCCGACGGTGCGGCGCTGGGCGCGCGGGACGTCGCCGCCCGAGGTCGGCGCGGAGCCGCCGCCGCTGCCCGACCCGCCGCGCGTGAAGCGCTAGTCAGAGGCGGACGCGCTCGAAGTGGACGAGCTCGGCGAGCTCGTCGAAGCGCTGCTGGATGCGGGCGGAGGTCAGGCCGCGGATGCCGTCGACCGAGAACTGCTCGACCGCGAAGCTGCCCATCACGCTGCCCATGATCATCGCGGTGCGGATCGTCGTCGGCGAGAGGTCGCCCGCGTACGCGAGGTAGCCCATGAGGCCGCCCGCGAACGAGTCGCCCGCGCCGGTCGGGTCCTTGACGTCGGCGAGCGGCATCGCGGGCGCCGCGAACGCGCCGCCGCCGTGGAACAGCAGCGCGCCGGCGTCGCCGCGCTTGATGATCAGCGAGGTCGGGCCGAGCTTGAGGATCTTCGCGGCCGCGCGGCGGAGGTTGTGCTCCTCGGCGAGCAGGCGCGCTTCCTCGTCGTTGATCATCAGCGTGTGGACCTTCGCGAGCGTCTTCAGCAGGTCGTCGCGCTTGATGTTGATCCACAGGTTCATCGTGTCCATCGCGACGAGCGCGGGCGCGCGCACCTGGCGCAGCACGTCGAGCTGGAGCGCGGGATCGATGTTGCCGAGCAGCACGAGCTGGGCGTCGCGCTGATGCTCGGCGATCTTCGGCTGGAACGCGCCGAACACGCCGAGACGGGTGTCGAGCGTCTCGCGCGTCGAGAGGTCCGGCGCGTAGCGACCGACCCAGTGGAACGTCTCGCCCGGCGTGCGCTCGATGCCCGAGACGTCGACTCCCAGCGCCGCCATCTCGTCGATGTGCTTCTGGTCGAAGTCATCGCCGACGACGCCGACGACCGACACGTTGCGCGTGAAGTAGCTCGCCGCGCGGGCGATGAACGACGCCGAGCCGCCGAGCAGATCCTTGTGAAAACCGAACGGTCCGTCGATGTCGTCGTAGGCGACGGATCCGACGACGAGCAGGGATCGATGTGCGCTGCGCTGATGCATGAGGTGTGTGCCCTTTACCACGATTTCGGCTAGGCTCGACGGAGAACGTGGCTGAACCAGATCCGATCGCCGAGCTCGAGCGGCGCTTCGACTTCGCCGCCGCGCTCGATGCCGCGCGTGCCGCGGGCGATCTGCCGCGCGCGCTGCGCAACGCGATCGACGCGCGCGACGAGGCGCAGGCCGACGAGCTGCTCGCGACGCTGTCCTCCACCGACGACGGCGCGCGCGCCGCGCTCGAGGTCCTCGTGCGCATGCGTCGCAGCGCCCAGGCCGCGGTGCTCGCGGAGCGGCTCGGCGATCCGCGTGCGATCGAGCTCTACCAGCGCGCGCACCGCGATCTCGATGCCGCGCGCCTGATGGAGGCCGCCGGCCGCGACCGCGACGCCGGCCGCCTGCTCGAGCGCGCGCTCGATCTCGCGAGCGCCGCCGACAAGGCGCCGATCCAGCTCGCGCTCGGCCGCATCCTCGCGCGCCGCGGTGCCTACCCGGAGGCCACGCGCCTGCTGCAGGATGCGCGCAAGGATCCCGCGCTGCGCATCGAGGCACAGCGCCACCTGATCGCGACGCTCGCCGCGATGGGCCTGCGCGACGGCGCCCGCGATGCGCTGCTCGAGCTGCGCGCGGCGAAGGCCGAAACGCCCGCCGACCTCGACACGTACCTGCGCGACTGGCGCGATCAGGCCGCCGAGCGCAAGACCGGCCGCGACCGCGAGGTGATCGCGGGGCGCTACCGGATCGATCGGCTGCTCGGCGCCGGCGCGAGCGGCCGCGTGTTCCTCGCGACCGACGAGGTCGCCGGGCGCCAGGTCGCGCTCAAGATGTTCTTCGCATCGGGCGCGCGCGGCGGCGCCGCGTACGAGCGATTCGTGCGCGAGGCGCGGCTTGCCTCGACGCTGCGGCACCCGTCGCTCGTCGAGGTGTACGACGTCTCCGTCGAACGCGGCTTCCTCGTCATGGAGTACCTGCCCGGCGGCTCGCTCGCGCAGCGCCTCGGCCAGGGCGAGCGCCTCGCGGCGGTGCAGGTCAAGCGGATGGCGCTCGACATCGTCGCCGGGCTCGAGGCCGCGCATCACCGCGGCGTCGTGCATCGCGACGTGAAGCCCGCGAACATCTTCTTCGACGCGCGCGGCACCGCGAAGCTCGGCGACTTCGGCGTCGCGCACCTCGTCGACCTCGGCCAGACGCAGACCGGCGGCCTGATCGGCACGCTCGCGTACATGTCGCCCGAGCAGATCACGGGCGCGCCGATCTCGATCGCCGCGGACCTCTACGCGCTCGGCATCACGCTGTTCGAGGCGATCACGGGGCGCCTGCCGTTCCTCGGCCCCGACTTCGTCGCGCAGCACCTCGGCGAGCAGCCGCCGACCGCGTCGAGCGTCGCGCCCGAGGTGTCGCCCGCGTGGGACAGCGTGCTCGCCGGCCTGCTCGTCAAGAACCCGCGCGAGCGCACGCAGACGCTCGCCGATCTGCGCCCGCAGCTCGAGGCGCTCGAGCTCGGCAGCCGCCCGCTCACCGGCGCGCGTCCTCGCCGCGCCAGCGCGCCGCACTCGATCGCGCAGCTCGCGGCCGAAGACGAGACCGGCCCGCGCTACCAGTTCGAGACGCCGCTCGGCGCGACGGGCATCAGCCAGCTCGCGCGCGCCGTCGATACCGTGCTCGACCGGTCCGTCGTGATCGAGCGCTTCGACACGACCGACGCCGCCTCGAGCGCGCTCGAGCGCGCCCGCCTGCTCGGCCGCGCGCAGTCGCCGTTCGTGCAGCGCGCGCTGTCGCTCGACTGGACGGCGCGCACGGCGGTGTTCGAGGCGCCCGCCGGCGCGTCGCTCGCCGAGCAGACGCCGCACCTGCCGCCCGCCGAGGCGGTGCGCCTGCTCAAGCGCCTCGCGCGCGCCGCGGCCGCGATCCACGAGCTCGGCGGCAGCCACGGCGCGATCGGCGCGCGCACGGTCGTGCTCGACGACTCCGCCGTGCCGACGGTGATGGCCGCCGGCCTCGGGATCCCTGCCGACTCCACGCCGCAGGGCGACGTGCAGGCGATCATCACGCTGCTCGCCGGCATCGTCGGCTGCGCCCCGACGCTCGCCGCGCTCGCGGCCGCGATCTGCGCGGAGGTCGGCGCGCCGGTGCCGGAGCTGCCGCCCGTCACCGACGGCGAGTCGCTCTACTCCGCGGCCGACGCGCTCGACATCGCCGTGCTCGCCGCGCTCGGCGCCCGCTAAGGCTGCCGCACACGCTGCGGCGGCAGGTCGTGCGCCGGCGCGTTGCGCTCCGCCATCAGCACGACGATCCAGACCGCGTTCTCGCCGATCTCGGGATGGGTGCCCTGCGCGATGCCGACGCCGATATCGTCGGGCTGGTACTCGCCGACGAGCTCCTTGCCGTCGATCGTGTCGAGCTCGGCGACCGCCGTGATCACGCTGCCCACGCGCTGGTACTGGCTGCCGAGCGCGTCGAGCTGCTTGCGCGCGCGCGGCCACAGGGAGTCGCGCGACTTGCCCGCCGCGAGCCCGTCCGCGAGCTGCTGCGCGGTCGCCTGCAGCACGGCGCTCACGCCGACCGGGCGCACCTTGCTGATCCGCGCGCGCACGAGGTCGGCGGCCTGCGCCGGATCGACCTTCGGCGGCACGCGGATGAACACCTGCGTCACGAACATCTCGCGCCGCCCCGAGACATCGTCGCCGTAGACGACGCCGATGCCGACGTGCGTCGCCGCCGCGCTCATCAGGTTCGCGCGGTGCCCCGGGCTGTTCATCAGGCCCTCGTGCGCCTCGCCGACACCGTACGCGCGCGCGACGTTCTCGAGCACGACGGCCGTCTTGATGTTCGCCGCCTTCACGCGATCCGCGGCCGAACCGGTCGTCGGCGAGATATGCGCGACGATCTTGGTGCGCCGCATCTCCTCGCTGTGCTTGCGCGCGACCTCGGCGACGCGATCGTCCCACACGAGCGCCGGCAGGTTCGCGGCCCCGCGGTCGCGGTTCATCAGCGCGAGCAGCCGCTTCTCCGCCTCGTCGGCGGGCACGACCGTGTTGTCGTCGTGCGACGCGTCGACGGTCATCGTCGTCGGCGGCTCGGCGCCGCACCACACCGGGAAGTTCGCGAGCACCGTCGAGCCCTGCGCATCGCTCGCCGTGATCTCGACCTGCTGGCGGCCGGTGTGCTTGCCGCACTCGACCTTCGTCTTGAAGCCGCCGGAGTGCCCGGTCTCGAGCGCGAGCCGCTCCGTCGCGCCGGTCTCGCGCGTGACGAAGACCTCGGGCTCCTTGTAGTGCGCGTCGACGACCGCGTCGAGCGTGACCGCGCCGCCGGCCGGCAGCGCGCGCGGGATCGGGTTCGTCGCGACGCCGCTGCCCTGCAGCGCGAACACGATCGCGCCGGTGCCGTCCGCGTTGCGCTTCGCCCAGCCGATGCCGACGCGCGCGTTCGCGCCGTCGCCGAGGATCTCGGGGATCCGCGGCCTCAGCTGGTCGACGATCTGGTCCGCCGCATCGACATCGCCCCACACGACGAGCAGGTGCGGCGACGGCTCGATGATGCCGTTGCGCTGCAGCGCGAACTCGACGAGCGAGTAGCCGACGATGCCCTCCTCGGGGACGATCTGCGCGAGCTCGGAGCACGCCGTGTAGAGGCGCGCGTCGGCGACCGGCGGCGGCATGCCGAGCTTGCCGGCGGCCTCGCGGACCGCGGCGAGCGTCGCGTCGCCGAGCGGCGAGTGCGGCGGCGCGGTGATCGGCTCGTTGTAGCGGCTGACCGCCTCGATCGACGGCGCGAACGTGACGGGACCGACGACTTTCGCCGGCTCCGCGGTCGCGGCCTGCCCGTGGCGCCAGCTCGGCTGCGTGCCGACCTGCTGCGGACCGTGACCGGAGCACGCGCTCGCGAGGGCCGCGAGCAGCGCGATGGCGCGCTTCATCTCCCCGAGCCTAGCGCGGCAGGCGGCGAGATGCTCGCGGAGCCTTGGACGCGCGGGGCCATCGTCGGAGATGCGGAGCCTTGCGCGTGCGGCGTCATCGTCGGCGCGGCGCTGCCCTGCGCTCGCGGCGCGACCTGCAGCGTCGCGGTCGGCAGCACGGGCGCCGGCGCGGCCGAGCCCGAGCCGGAGCCGGAGCCGGAGCCGGAGCCGGAACCGGAGCCGGAGGCCTCGGGAGGCTTCGGAGTGATCGATCCGGCGGGGTCCGCGAACACGACGGTCAGCATGCGATCCGTCGCGTGCCAGTCGCCGCACGTGATGCGATTCCAGGTCTGTACGGTCGTGTTCGTGCTCGTGCTCGACCGGTCGACGCGGTTGACGTTCATGCGCCAGCGATCGCCGATCTGCGGCGGCAGGCGCACGGCCATGTTGTCGTCGCGGCCCTTCACGGCGGCCCACGGGATCGCGATCTCGGCGTCCCAGCCCTGGTCGCTGTCGCCGGCGGCGGGCGTGCCGCGCACCTTTACGGCGGTGACCATGTGCGAGTCCCACGTCGGATCGCCGGGCTGCGCGCGCGTCGTCGCGAACCACGAGTCGAACGTCGCGTTCTGCGGGTTGACCTGCAGCTCGACGTAGCCGCGGCGGTTGCTGTCGGCGTCGATGAAGACCTCGATGTCGTCGGCCTTCCACAGCGAGTCGTCGTGCTTGGTGTACTCGCTGACGACGTCCGTATCGGTGACGGTGACGAACACGTAGAGGTTCGCGTCGTCCCACGTCATGCGCGCGCTCGCCTTGCCGCTCGCGTCGGGGCAGCCCTCGGCGGTCTGGAGCTCCGGCGACGTCACCGCGTTGCTCCAGCCCGGATCGCCGGCCATGCCGTCGATCACGATCGCGCCGGCGGCCTTCGGGATGTACACGGTGCCCGGCGGCGGCGGCGCCTTCGACAGATCGACCGGCGTCGTGCGCGCGACGATCGCGCGGTCGATGACGTTCGGGCCGCTCGCGGCCATCCGGTCGCCGACGTCGTGGCCGTGCTGCTGGATCAGGCCGATCTGGAACGTCGCGCCGGTCGACTTCCAGTCGGGACGCAGCACGAAGTCCTGCACGTCCTGGATGATCTCGCCCGGCTTCCACGTCTCGGGCGGGTGGCCGAGCTGCATGTCGGTCGCGGGCAGGTTCATGAAGTCGGCGGAGCCCGGGGCGCCGCGCACGAGCGTGAACACGCGCCAGCCCTTCCCCGGCGGTTCCTTGACCTGCCAGTACGACGTCAGCTTCGCGGGCTGGCCCGGCGCGAGCTGCGCGCGATCGAGCGTGCTGCCGAGGTAGACGACCTTGCCGCCGAGCGTGACGTCGACGTGGTCGATGCCCGGCGGCGCCGCCGACAACAGATTTGCGCGCACGAACGACGCCTCGATCTTCTTCGGCTGCGGCCCCGGGCCTTTATCCACGCAAGCCGCGAGCGCGAGCAGGAGTGCTGCGTGCTTCATACGATCAGATCCGTCGCGTCCTGGAACAGCGCGCGGTTCGCCTGCTCGCGCGCGACGACGAGCTTCTCGACTTCCTTCACGAGCTCGGGATACCGCTTGCCGACCGCCTCGAAGTCCTTCCTCGCGAGGCGCAGCAGCACCGCCCGCTCCACCGCGACGACATCCGCGACCGCCTTCGCGCCGCTGACCAGCGAGATCTCGCCGACGGCCGCGCCCGGCCCGAGCTCCGCGAGCGTCGCGCCCTGGCTCTGCACCGCGCACTTGCCGGCGACGACGACCCACAAGTGCTCGTTCGTGCCGCCTTCCTCGATGAACTTCGTGCCCGCCGGCACGAGCTGGCTCTCGAACTTGCCGAGCAGCTCGTCGCGATCACTCTCGCCGAGCGCGCGGAACAGCTCGCTCGTGCGCGTCAGGTTCGCGAGCAGGCGCGCGCGCGCGTGGAACGCGAGCACCTCGGCGAGCTTGGGGTGCTTCGCGGCCGCGGTCTCGACGGCCTTCGCGGGAATCTCGAGCAGCCAGATGTCCTCGGCGGCCGTGACGGTCGCCGTGCGCGTCGTGCCACCGACGAGCGCGATCTCGCCGAAGAACGCGCCGGAGTGGAGCTCGCCGAGCGTCGCGCCGTCGCGCGCGACCGTCACCGTGCCGTGCGCGAGCCAGTACAGCGCGAGCGCGGGTGCGCCCGCCTCGACGACGACCGAGCCGGCCGGCCGCGCGTGCGGCGTCATCACGCCGACGAGCGCGCGTGCACCGGCCTTCGACAGCGCCGAGAGCAGCGGTGCCGGCGGCACCTGCTTCGGCTGGCGCGCGGTCAGCCACGCCCCGAGCTTCTCGATCGCGAACATCGCCTGCGCCTTCTCGTCGGCGCCGGCGGGCGGCTCGCCGATCGCCGGCGGATCCTCGGGTCGCTCCCCGCCGCTGGGCTCGGGCGCGGGCGGCGCGGTGAACGCGAAGTGCGGCCCGCCGGTCGCGTACGTCTCGACGACCTGCTCGACGAGCTCGGGCCCGCGCACGCTGCCGAGCTCCGCGAGATGACGCCCGCACGCGACCGCGAGCGCGACGCGCCCCGCGACTCGCGCGCCCTCGCCGATCGTCGCGAACGCGGTCTCCGCCTCGTCGGCGTGGCCGAGCGCGGAGAGCACGGCCGCGACCTCGAGCCACGCGCTCCAGTCGGTCGGGTGCGCACGCAGGCGCTGCGTCGAGCGGGCCAGATCCTCGGCGGAGACCGTCACCGCGTCGTTATACCGCTATCGGCGCCGTCGCTGGCGCCCGAGGGATCAGAAGCTCCAGAGCGTCAGGCCGGCAGGCGCGGGGCCCGCGGTCGGCTTGTCGAACATGCGCGCCTTCGCCGTCGTCGAGTTCGAGTCGGTCGTCGCGATCGAGATCACGACGTACGCGCTCACCGCGACGACCGCCCAGAACCACCACTTCTTGTAGACCGGCGTCTCCTTCGGCTTGTCGGCCGGGCCCTGCACGGCCGCGGTGCCGGTCGTCTGCGGACCCTGCTGCGGCGCGTTCGGGCCCTGTGCCGTCTGCGGACCGTTGGGCCCCTGCGGACCCGCCGCCGGACCCTGCGGACCCGCCGCCGGACCCTGTGGACCCTGCGCGCGCGGATCGGCCATGCCGCTCGACGCGCCACCGAGGCGCTGCATGCGGATCTGATCGATGTTGATGCCGTTGACGCGATCGAGCTGCGCGTCGCCCGTCGAGACGGCCTCGCCCGTCGCCGGCGTTCCCGTCGAGCCGACGCCCGTCGGGACCTGCGCACCACCGCCGGCCGCCACACCACCGCCGACCGCCGCGGCGCCACCGCCGACCGCGGCGGCGCCACCGCCGACGGGCGGCACCACCGGCTGCTTCTTCGCCTCTTCCTCGGCGCGCTTCGCTTCCTCGGCCTTGCGCGCATCTTCCGCCTGCTGCTTCTTCGCGGCCTCGGCCTTCGCGGCCTCGTCGGCCTTGCGCTGCTCGTCGGCCTTCTTCGCGGCCGCGCTCTTCAGCGCTGCTTCGAGGCGCGAGATGCTCGCCTCGATCTCGGCGCGCTTGTCGGCGTTCGGCTGCTTGTCGAGGAACGCGCGGTAGTACTGGATCGCCGGCTCGGCGTCGCCGAGCTTGTCGTAGCAGAGCGCGAGGTTGTAGTTGTTCAGGTCCGCGGGCGCGAGCTGCTGCGCGGCGCTGAACTCCTTGATCGCGTCCTGGTACTTGGCGGCCGAGTACGCCTTCACGCCGGCCTGGTAGTGCACGCGCGCCTCGGCGCGGTCGTCGGCCCACGCGCTCGCGGTGGTCGCGAACAGCGCCAGGGTCATCAGCAGGAGGAGTCGGGTCACGGTGTGGCGCATGGGGTCCTCGCTAGTGTGTCTTCGAATGCATGCCACATGCGGTGACGCCGACCACCTCGACTATTCGAGGCCGCAGATCGGGTCGTCGGGGTGGCTCGCGCAGAACTGCTTCTGGCACTTGGGATCGCTGCGATCGAGCAGCGCTTTGCTGCAATCCTTCTGGCCGGGCGGCGGCGTGATGATGACGGGCTTTCCGCCCCCGACGGCCGAGACCTTCACGGCGACGCGGCGCTTGCTGCCGTCGACGACGACCGTCGCGTCCTTGAAGCCTTTGCGCTTGATCGTCAGCGTGTGCTTCGTGCCCTTCTCGATGGTCACCGGGTCGTTGCCATCCTGAAGACGCACGCCGTTCTCCCAGATCTCGAAGTCCGAGAGGTAGGGCTGGGTGTCGATGACCACGTCGATCGTGTCCTTCGGGGGCGGGGGCTGCTCGACGGTAGCCGAGCCCTGCGTCGCCGCCGAGCCCGAGCCGTTGCCCCACGGATCTTTGCCAGCAGGTGCCGCATCGACGACGACCGGCGGCGGCGTGACGACATTGCTCTTGTCACTGCCTGTGACCACGGCGACGTTGCTGCCGTTGTCCGGCTTCTTCGGGCCGTCGTCCTTCTTCTGGAGCAGGACGAATGCCGCGATGCCGCCGCCCGCCGCGAGCACGACGAGGATCGCGATGATGAGCCCCACGCTGCTCTTCTTGGGGACGCTGACGACCGAGCCACTCGGGTCATACAGCCCCGAGCTCGACGCGTTCACCAGCCCGGCCGGCGGCGTCATCGACGGCGCGGCGGCCATCGTCGGTGCGATCGCGTGCCCGCCCGACATCTGGCCCGCCATCATCGGGGGCGGCGGCGTCGGCTGGCTCATGTGCTGTGAGCTGCCGACGGGGAACGCCTCCATGTACGTCGACATGCCGGCGCCCGCGATCGAGCGATAGACGCCGATCAGCGCGTTCACCAGCTCGTCCATCGTGCGATAGCGCTGGTCGGGGCTCTTCTGCATGCACCGCGTGATGATCTCGGCGAGACCCAGCGGCAGGGCCCTGCCCGCCTTCGCCGCGCGCTGCGCGACCGGCTCGGGCTCGGTCGTGATGTGCTGCGTGAGAATGCCCATGAACGACTCGCCCTGGAACGGCAGCGAGCCGGCGAAGCACTCGTACATGATCACGCCCATCGCGTAGATATCGGTGCGCGCGTCGACGGGATTTCCGAGCGCCTGCTCGGGCGCCATGTAGAACGGCGTGCCGAAGATCGTGCCCGTGCGGGTCAGGTGATTCTGGCCGTCGTTGCCGCTGACCTTCGCGATGCCGAAGTCGAGGATCTTCGGGACGTCCTGCCCCTGCGCGTCGATCGTGACGAAGATGTTCTCGGGCTTCATGTCGCGATGGACGATGCCCTTCGCGTGCGCCGCCGCGAGCCCGTGCCCGGTCTGGATCAGGATGTTGAGCAACCGATCCGCGCCCATCGGCGACTGGATCAGGTCGTTGAGAGCCGCTCCGTTGAGCAGCTCCATGCACATGTAGATGCGGCCGTCGTTGAGCTGGCCGAAATCTTCGATCGCGATGATGTTGCGGTGACCGATCGAGCTACTGCTGCGCGCTTCCTGCCGAAACCGCGTCACCGCCTCGGCGTTGCTCACGATCTCCTGCTTGAGCAGCTTGATCGCGAACTTCTTCTCGATGTGGACGTGCTCGGCCGCGTACACCTCGCCCATGCCGCCTTCGCCGATCAGCTTGACGATCCGGTAGCGGCCATCGAGCACCTGCCCCACCAGCGAAGGCGCAGGCGGCGCCTGCGGAAAGGACCCCGATGCTCCGTCAGTCATGCGCCCGCAAGTATAACGCGCCGTCCATGTAGTTACATGCACACACCGAGGCCACGCTCGGTCGCCCCGTCGTCGATGTTGAGGGTGCAGATCTGACCCGCGGCGCAGGCGGGCAAGTCCGACCGTCCACACGCCCCCGCCGGAAGTGGCTTCACCAGCTGACACGCGCCCTGCACGCACGCCGGGCTCTCGTTCGCCGGGCACGTGTTCACCCCGCTGCAGCTCGGATCCGGCGGACACATCAGCCCCGCGTCGTACGACGCCGCGTCGCTCGCCGCGACCGCCGTGTCCTGCCCGCCGCCGGCGCAGCCGCAGCAGTCGGCGCGCACGCGCACGCAATCGCCGTCGCTGGTGCACACGCCCGGCGCAGGGGCCGCGCATGCGCACTCCTCGCAACCCGTCGCGTCGATCACGTACCCGTCGGCGCAGCTCATGTCGCACGTGACCGGCTTGCACGCGAGCACGCAGCTGCCTCCGGAGCACGCGGCGCGGACGTTGTCGGGGCACGTGCTCATCGGACACGTCACGCCGCCGCACGCGTTCACGGCGGGATCGCGCGCCGGCGCCGCGTACGTCGGGCAGTCGCAGCACTTGAGGCCGGCCGCCACGCAGTCACTATCGACGATGCACTCCGGCACCGCACCCTCGCCGCCACCGGCGCCGCTGCCGTTGCCGACCTGCGCCTTGTCCGCATTGCCCGCCGGGCATCCGGCGAGTGCGAGCAACAGGAGCATGGCGGCGCGCATCGGGAGTGACATCGAGCAGTTCCTGTGCCGCATCATAACCGCGCGAGATCCAATCGTCGCGCCTCAGTTTTCCGAGGCTGTCGTACCCAGCGCGTAGGGTGCTTCAGCGATGGGCGCGAACATCATCACGAAGACCGACCGTCAGATGGAAGATCACATGCACGCGGTGGCCAACGATCCGCTGCGTGCCGACACGCTCCAAAAAGCTCGCGCGTTCAAGCGCACGTGGATCGAGCTCGCTGACGCGCTGACCAAGGTCCAGGCCAACCGCTCCTGGGAGACCTGGGGCTATCCCGACTTCGACACCTACTGTCGCAAGGAGCTCCACCTCCGCGGCGCGACGGTCCAGAAGCTCCTCGGCTCCTACCGCTTCCTCGAGACCTCGGCGCCGCGCGTGATCGAGCGCATGCGCGACGTACCGTCCGAGGACCTGTCCTCGCCGATCGTGTCGCTGCCGGCCGTCGAGTTCGTGCAGAAGGCGATCGACCGCGGTGCGGCGGATGCCGAGACGATCGAGACGATCAAGCGCGTCGCGTTCGAGGAGGGCGTCGATGCGCCGCTGCTCGCCAAGCAGTTCAAGGCGATCGCGTTCCCCGAGACCGACCGCGAGAAGCGCGAGAAGCTGCGCGCGAACATCGCGCAGGCCGCGCGCAAGCTGTCCTCGATGATCGCGGAAGAAGGCTCGCCGGTGCCGAAGCAGCTCGCGATCCGCGTCGAGGAGATGGTCGGCGAGCTGCTCGAGGCGATCGAGAACTAGCCACGCGATGCTCCGCACGCTGGCGTTCGCGGACTACCGCTCGCTGCGAGACGTCCGCATCGCGCTCGCGCCGCTGACCGTCATCACCGGCGCGAACGGCGCGGGCAAGTCGAACGTCTATCGCGCGCTACGCCTGCTCACCGATGCGGCGCACGGCACGCTCGGCCGCGCGATCGCCTCCGAGGGCGGGATGACCTCGGCGATGTGGGCCGGCCCCGGCCGCCAGAAGACTGCCGCGGGCGGCACGCGCCTCTCGATCGGCGTCGCCGACGACGCGATGGCGTACGAGCTGCGACTCGGCTACCGCCAGCCCGGCGAGCGCTTCCCGCTCGATCCGATCGTCAAGGAAGAGACGATCCGCACGCTGATCAAGCCAAAGGTCCGCCTGCTCGAGCGCCGGAACCTCTCCGTCACGCTGCGCGACGAGGAGGGCCGCCCGCAGACGTTCACCGCGCAGCTCGAGGAGAGCGAGTCCGTGCTCGCGCAGATCGCCGAGCCGCATCGCTACCCGATCCTCTCGATCGCGCGCGAGCGCATCCGCAGCTGGCGCTTCTATCACCAGCTCCGCACGGACGCGGACTCGCCGCTCCGCGCCGCGCAGGTCGGCACGCGCACGCCCATCCTCTCGCACGACGGCCGCGACCTCGCCGCCGCGCTCGCGACGATCCTCTGGACCGATCCGAACGACCTCGACGCCGCCGTCTCCGACGCGTTCGAGGGAGCGCGGATCCGGATCGACGGTGACGCAACGGG
Source organism: uncultured Kofleriaceae bacterium (assembly GCA_964446175.1). GTDB lineage: Bacteria > Myxococcota_A > Polyangia > Haliangiales > Haliangiaceae > JABFXX01. The sequence goes on along the minus strand of CAYUNM010000002.1, from coordinate 100,461 downwards.
CCTGATGCAGCTCACGCTCGAGACGCCCGGCCTCTACCGCCCGCTCACCGCGGCCGAGCTCTCCGACGGCACGCTTCGCTACCTCGCGCTGCTCGCGGCGCTCCACTCGCCGCGCCCGCCGGAGCTGCTCGTGCTCAACGAGCCGGAGACGAGCCTTCACCCCTCCGTGCTCGCGCCGCTCGCGCGCCAGATCATCGCCGCCGCGACCCGCGCGCAGGTCATCGTCGTGTCGCACGCCGCGCCGCTCGTCGACGCGCTCGCCCGCGCGAAGGACGCCGCGCGCGTCGAGCTCGCGAAGGAAGACGGCGAGACGGTCGTCGCCAATCGCCCGACGCTCGAGGCGCCCGCGTGGCAGTGGACGCCCTGACCGGCGTGCTCTCCGCGTCATCCGCCCCGGGCCATCGGTACCCCTCCGCGGAAAGCGTCATCACAATGTAATGACGAGCTCCGGGACGCGTGCCTCGATCAAGGTGCGACGACTGCCGCGGGCTCGGATGGCGCGAGGCTTGACATTTTAGTTTTAACTAAATAGTCTTGGGGCATGCAGCGACTTCGCGTGTTCGAATCGATCTCCGTCGACGGCTACTTCTGCGACGCGCACGGCGACATGAGCTTCGCGCACGCGGGCGCGGACGACCCGGAGTTTGCCTCGTGGATCGGCGGTAACGCGTCCGGCGGCGGCGCGCTGCTGTTCGGCCGCGTGACGTACGACATGATGGCGAGCTTCTGGCCGACGCCCGCGGCCGCGCAGCAGATGCCGGTCGTGGCGAAGGGGATGAACGCGGCGACGAAGTGGATCGCATCGCGCTCGCTGAAGCAGGTCGCGTGGAGCGGCGCGCGCCTGCTCGATCTTTCGGGCCGCGGCGCTGGCGACCTCGTGACGGCGGTGCGCGCGCTCAAGGCGAGCGATGGGCCGGGCATCGCGGTGCTCGGCAGTGGCAGCGTCGCGGCGCAGCTCGGCGCGGCCGGGCTCGTCGACGACTATCAGTTCGTCATCGTGCCCGTCGCGCTCGGCGGCGGGCGCACGGTGTTCAGCGCGGGCAAGACGCTAACGCTGCAGCACTCGCGCACGTTCAAGAACGGGCGGGTCGTGGTGACGTATGCAGCCTAAGGGCACGAGCATCGAGCGCGGCGAGCTCGCGGATCTGACGTTCCGGCGCGAATATCGGCATCGCATCGAGCACGTGTGGGAGGCGATCGCGACGCCCGAGGGGCTGCGGGCGTGGCTGATGGCGACCGACGTGATCATCGACGAGCGCGCGGGCGGGCGGATGGAGATGGTCAGCGGACCGGCGCGGTTTCACTCGACCGGGCGGATCCTGGTGTGGGAGCCGCCACGCGTGTTCGAGTACGAGTGGCAGGTCGCGCCGGTGCAGGAGATGCCGAGCGGCGAGCGCGCGGTCGTGCGCTACGAGCTCGAGGCGGTCGGCGAGGTCACGCGGCTCGTCGTCACGTATCGCGGGCTGACCGTGCGCACGAGCAAGGGGTTCTTGCCCGGGCTGCACGCGTTCCTCGATCGGCTGGAGGCGCAGCTCGACGGGCGGCCGCAGCCGGCGTTCGTCACGCGGTTCGAGGAGCTGCTGCGCGAGTATCCGGCGTGGAGCTACGAGGACGCGTGAGGCCGCCGCAGGAGAACGATGTCTTTCACGCGATCGCGCATCCGGCGCGGCGCGCGATCCTCGTGCGGCTTCGCGAGGGCGAGCGCGCGGCGAGCGAGCTCGCGGAGCCGTTCGGCATGACGCTGTCCGCGGTGAGCCAGCACCTGCGCACGCTCGAGGAGGCGGAGCTCGTGCGCGTGCGGCGCGACGGACGGCACCGGCTGTACGAGCTGCGGCCGCAGAAGCTGGGCGAGGTCGTCGCCTGGGTCGACGAGTTCGCGGCGTTCTTCAGCCAGCGCCTCGACGCGCTCGGCGAGTACCTCGACAAGAAGCACGGCAAGAAACGGCGGTAGCGTCGCGCGAGAGCCAAGCGGCGGCGGCGACTACGCGACGACGAACTTGACGGCCTTCGCGATCAGCCAGACCGCGTAGACCATCAGGCCGATGCCGATCACGCGCGGGATCCAGGCGGCCTTGTCGCCGAGGACGTGCTTGCCCTTGTGCGTGAGGTACGCGACCAGCGAGAACCACGCGAAGCTGCCGATGAAGACGCCGATCGCGCACGCGACGCCGTCGAGGTGCGTGGCCTTGGGGATCAGCGGGCCCATCAGCACGACCCAGGTGACGATCGCGGCGGGGTTGAGCACGATCAGCGCGAGGCCGACCGTGAAGCCCTGCCACATCTCGCGACGCATGTGCGTCGACTGCTCGGCGTGCGGGATCTCGGCGTGCGCGACCGGTGCCGGTGGCTGGCTGCGCGCGGTCAAGAAGCCGTAGACGAGCAGCACGCAGCCGGAGACCGCGTAGAGGATCGGTGGGACGGAGGGATACTTCTCCAGGATCGGCGTCACGCCGAGCACGCCGAGGCCGGAGTAGAGGAGATCGCCGCACGCGCCGCCCAGCCCGACCATCACCGCGCGGCGCATCGTGTGGCGATACGCGGCATCGATCACGGCGACGTTCACCGGCCCGATCGGCACACCGGTGAGGGCGCCGGCGAGGAGGCCGATCACGAGGAACATCAGCACGGGTGAGCCTCCGTGCTATACAGCACCGCACGGTCGCCTGCTACGCCAAACATGCAGTCTTCCTCAGAGATACCGGGAGGGACGAGCGTCACCTGGCTCGGCCATGCGACCGCGGTCGCAGAGCTCGGCAGCGCGCGTGTCGTGTTCGATCCACTGTTGCCGTGGCGTGCCCGCGCAGCCGGTGCGGTGGACGCAATTCTTGTCACGCACTCGCACGTCGATCATCTCAATCGCTGGAGCCTCAAGGCGATCGATCGGAGCGCGCACCTGGTCGTGCCGCGCGGCGCCGCGGAGATCGTCGCGGACCTCGGGTTCGCGCGCGTCACGGAGATGACCGCGGGCGACCAGCTGCAGATCAACGGGCTCGAGATCAGCGCGGTCGCGACGCGCCATGACAACGGCCGCTGGAAGAAGCACCACTCGCCGGAGTGCGTGGGCTACGTGGTCGCGGCCGGCGGCAAGGCCGTGCATCACGCGGGCGATGTCGACTTCTCGGACCACGCGATCTTCGATGACATCGGCAAGCGGTTCGCGATCGACGCGACCCTGCTGCCGATCGGCGGCATGATGCGCGTCGGGTACTACCGCAAGCGCCGGCACCTGCTCGATCAGGGCATTCACATCGATCCCGACTGCGCGCTCGACATCTACGAGCGGCTCGGCGCGAAGAACCTCGTGCCCGTGCACTGGGGAACGCTGCACCTCCCCTTCCCGTGGCGCCACGCGCCCAAGAAGCGCCTGGCCGAGATCACGGCGGAGCGCGGCGCGAAGAACGTCGCGATCCTCGGGCACCGCGAGAAGCTCGCGCTGTAGCCGCGCGCCCCGGAGCGACGGGGCCGCGTGCGGTGGCTCGCGGCTCGTGGCTCGTGGCTCGTGCGGGTGCGACGGGGCGCGACGGGTGCGACGGGCGCGGGCGAGGCGCGAGCGAGGCGCGCAGGCATCGCGCCGGCGATCCGTAGCTAGCAACTAGAACGTTCTACTCTCTAGTTGCGCAGTAGGCTCGCCGCATGCGTCATGCCCCTCCCCTTCGCGCATCTTCGTCGTCCACGGGCCGCGGCCCCCACACGGTGGCCGGCGGCCGCGCGTCTGCACGCCGCTCGACGACACTCATGACCGCGTGCTTCGCGGCAGGTCTCGTCGCTGCGCTCGCAGGCACGCTCACCGGTGCGCTCGCCGGATGTGGCTCGTCGAACGGCAAGGGCCCCGGCGGCGGAGGAGGCGGAGGCGGAGGTGGCGACGCAGCGTCGGGCCCGGGCCCGACGGTCGGCTGCGGCTCGGCGACGCTGCTCGCGAACCCGACCGACTTCGCGGCGCGCGGGCCGTGGCCGGTCGGCGCGAAGACCGTGACGCTCGGCGGCGCGGGTGGTGGTGGCGGCGCGGGTGGTGGTGGCGGCGCTGGTGGTGGTGGCGCTGGCGGCGCGGGCGGCGCGGCGGCCGGGCTGACGATGGAGGTCTGGTACCCGGGGATGCCGGGCAGCGACAGCGGCAAGGAGACCGCGCGGTACGACATCCGCACGCACCTGCCGCCGACGGAGGCGGCGAAGATCTCCGATACCGACAATCCGTGGCAGAGCTGCGACTGCGTGCGCGACCTGCCGCTGGATACGGCGCACGGGCCGTATCCGCTGATCGTGTTCGTGCACGGTACGGCGTCGTTCCGGCATCAGTCGCTGTCGATCGTGACGCACTGGGCGAGCCGCGGGTTCGTCGTCGTTGGCGTGGATCATCCGGGGCTCGAGCTGAAGGACGTCCTCGCGCAGGCGTGCGGCGGCTCGCCGCCCCCGACGCACCTCTCGCAGGACATCGATGCGGAGCTCGCGGCGGTGACGGCGGCGAGTGGCGACCTCGCGTTCCTCGCCGGTCACGTCGATACGACGCGCGTCGCGGTGGCGGGACACTCGGCAGGCGCGAACCAGGCGACGAGCTCGACCGACAAGCCGGGCGTGAAGCTCGTGATCTCGATGGCGGGCAATCAGGCGACGACGTCCAACTCGAGCCTGTACATGGGCGGCACGATGGACATGGTCGTGTCGTGGGGGCAGACGATGACCGCCTATGGCGGCGCGGTGTCGCCGAAGCGCCTCGTCGGGATCACCAACGGCGGACACCTGACGTTCTCCGATCTGTGCACGACGAAGAACGCGGCCGGCCAGGATCTACTCACGATCGCGAAGCAGGACGGCGTGTGCGGCGCGCAGCTCGCGGGCTTCTTGTTCGACTGCGACCCGGCGCACATCGATGGCCCGACCGGCTGGTCGATCATCAACGACGCGACGAGCGCGGTGCTCGAGAACACGCTGCAGTGCAATGCCTCGGCGAGCCTGGCGGGGCTGATGCAACGCCACCCGCAGGTCGCGACCGTGCAGGAATCGCCCTGAGCCCAGCGGCGGCGGGCGTCGAGCCCAGCGGTGGGGAGCGTCAGAGCCCGGCGGCGGGGAGCGTCAGAGCACGTTCCAGAAGCGGAGGCAGCCGATCACGCCGATCGCGCCGATCGCCATGCCGATGAAGTAGCCGAAGCGCTTGTCGCCGACGCTCGGCGTATCCGGCCGGAGGCGCGCGATCTTGATGCCGTCGTAGACGAACCACACGCCGGCGAAGATGCCGGTCAGCAGCGTCAAGAACCACTTGAACGCGTACGGCGACATCAGGTGCGTCATACCGGATCCACCAGCATGCGCTTGGCGTCGTGGACCAGTGTGATGCCCATGACCGGCAGGAACAGCCAGTAGAAGTAGCTGACCTCCATGCCGCCCGTGGCGAAGCCGATCAGGTAGCCGGTGTACGCGACGACGCGCTCCATCGCGTAGGACTTGTAGTTCGCCGCGCGCCCGAGCCGCTTGGCGTAGAGCACGCGCATGCCGGTGTTCGCCAGGCCGAGCGCGATGATCCCGATCACCGGGATCCACGGCGCCCAGCCGTGCGCGGCGACGAGCAGCAGTGCGAAGCCGTAGCAGCTGGCGTCGGCGATCGCGTCGAACAGCTCGCCGAACGCGGAGCGGCAGTTGAACAGCTTGGCGAACAGGCCGTCGAGCTTGTCGAGCAGGCCGCAGATCAGGATGAACAGCGTCGCGAGCTGGCGCTCGTCGTGGGTGACGGCCCAGTAGAGCGGCGGCAGCGTGAGGAAGCGCGACGCGGTGACCGCGTTCGCCGGATTCCAGACGGAGACAACGCGCGCCGGCGCGCCCGCGGTCGCTTCCATCACCCAGCCGCCTGATCGTCGTCCGCGACCAGGCCGGGATCGACGAACCGGTAGCGCTTCCACGCGAAGCGGACGCGCTGCAGCAGCGAGACGTGGCTCATGATCGCGACGGCCCAGGCGCCGGCGAGCAGCGGGCGCGGGTCGTGGAGCAGCGCGGTGAAGAACACGCCGAAGCCGTAATAGATGAGGAACTCGGCGGAGCCGAACAGCCCGACGACGTCGACGGGGTGGCCGATCTTGCCCTTCTCGCGCCAGATGTCCTGCTGGCTCTCGGCGTAGATCGAGAGCTTGATGATCACGTTGGTCAGCGAGCCCGTGATGCCGAACCCGAGCACGATCAGGATGTGCGGGTAGTCGTTGGCGAGGTTGAGGCAGCCGCCAGCGTACATGATGCCGAGCACCCAGCGGTCGCAGACGTCGTCCATGACGGCGCCGAACGTGGAGCGCTGGTTGAAGTTGCGCGCCTTGTAGCCGTCGATGTGGTCGACGAGGCCGCGGACGATCAGCAGCGCGAAGCCCGGCCACCAGTGCCCGTAGAAGAACACGACGCCGCCGATGAGGCCGATGATCGCGCCGAGGATCGTCCACGCGTTGGCGTGCAGCGGCAGCTTCGCGAGCGCGCTGACGATCGGATGCAGGACCCGGTCGAGTTGCTTGCGGAACGCGAACAGATTCACGGGAGCGGACTTTATCCAGACTTCCGGACGGTCTCCAGGGTCTTCCGGAGAGCCGCGAGGAACTGGTCGATTTGCCCCGAGGTGATCGACAGCGGCGGCTGGAGCCGCAGCACGTTGCCGTACATGCCCGAGATCGTGATGAGCATGCCCATCTCGTGCAGAGTGTCCTTCACCTTCGCCATCTCGTTCTTGCCGAGCACCGCGCGCGTGTCGCGGTTCGACACGAGCTCGATGCCGCCGAGCAGGCCGGTGAACCGGACGTCCCCGATCCACGGATCCTTGAGCGCCCAGGCGGCCTCGGTGAAGTAGCGGCCCATCTTCGCCGCGTTCTCGATCAGCTTCTCGGCGACGATCGTCTCGATCATCGCGAGCCCAGCGGCAGCCGACACCGCGTTGCCGCCGCTGGTGGGCGTCGTGCCGCCGAAGAAGGCCTTCGCGACCTCGTCGGAGGCGACCGTGCACGCGAGCGAGCCGACGCCGCCCGACAGGCCCTTGCCGCCCGTCATGATCTCGGGCTGCAGGCCGTAGTGATCGATCGCGAACATCTTGCCGGTGCGGCCGAGGCCGGTCTGGACCTCGTCGGCGATCAGCAGGATGCCGCGCTTCTTGCGGATCGCGTCGAGGCGGTCCCACCACTTCTGCGGCGGCGCCAGACCGCCGACGGCCTGGATGACCTCGGCGATGATCGCGGCGGTCTTCGGGCGCGCATCGAGCTGCGCCTCGACGCCGTCGAGACACTGCACGTTGCACTCGGCGTGCGGGCCGAACTTGCAGCGGTAGCAGTACGCGCACGGGATCGCGTAGTTCTCCGGGCCCATCGGCTTGCCGGCGCTCTCGCGATACTTCTCGCTCGCCGTGACCTCGAGCGAGCCGATCGTCAGGCCGTGGTAGCCGTTCTCGAGGTACGCGATGTCCGTCTTCTTCGTGAACTGACGCGCCGCCTTGAGCGCGAACTCGTTCGCCTCGGAGCCGCCGGTCGAGAAGAAGACCTTGTTGAGCGACTTGGGGCCGATGTCGATCAGCTTCTTCGCGAGGCGGATCGCCGCCGGAGTGCCGTGCTTGCCGGAGACCTGGAGGACCTCGCCGAGCTGCTTGGTGGCAGCCTCGATGATGCGCGGATGGCAGTGGCCGGCATTGTTGACGAAGTAGCCGGCGGTCAGGTCGAGGAACTCTTTGCCGTGGACGTCGGTAACCGTGCAGCCGCGTGCCTTCGCAACGATGACGGGCTCACCTTTCGGATGCGTCCACGGACGCATCACGTACTTCTCGTCAGCGGCTTCGAGCGCGGCGGCGTCGGTCAGGTCGTCGGTCACGTTGCGCCGAGGTATCGCATCGTTGAAATGATTGTCAAGTCGCGATGTTAGATTGCTGCGGCGTGCCAGATTGGGGCTCGAACCTGCCATGCTCGCGGTTCCACACGCGAACATGGTCGCTGGCGATCTGACCGCCGACGATCTCGTAGATCCTGTACCGCGCCGTCCGCTCGGGCTTGTCGTGCTCGTAGGTGCCTGAAGCCACTCCACGGACCGGGATCGGCCCGGAAGGTCCTACGAGGTGCTCGGACATGTCGCGGTGCTCGTGGCCGTGGACGATGAGGTCCGCGCCGGCGTCGCCGATGACGCGCGCGAACGCCGCGTGATCGCGCAGCCCGCGGATCTTCGACTCGGCGCGCTTGCCGGCGGGCGGGTGGTGAATCGCGACCACGCGCGCCTTCCCCGCGAGCCGCGGATCCGCGAGCACCTGTTGAAGGCGCGCCAGCTGATCCTCGCCGACCGTGCCGTACGCGGTGAACCACGGCGTCGCGCGCGAGGTCGTCACGCCGATCAGCGCGAGCTCGCCGCGCACGCGCACCACGGGCCAGCGCGAGCCATCCGGCCACTCCCAGCCCGGATCGGGCCGGTTGTACTCGTCGAACGCCTGCGCGAAGAGCTCGACGCCCTCCGCGACGTACGCGTCGTGATTGCCGGGTAGCACGGTCACGTGCTCGGGCCCGGCGGCGAGCCGATCGAACTTGCCGCGCGCGAACAGGAACTCCTGCTCGAGCGCGAGGTTCGTGACGTCGCCGGTGCACAGCACGTGCTCGATGCCGAGCGCGTTCATGTCGTCGACCATGTGCTCGAACGCCTGCACGTGATAGTGGCGCGAGCGATTCGTCAGCAGGTTGGCAGCGCCGATCCACCGCTTGTTGAGCAGCTTTCCGACCCCTGCACCATCGTGCGACAGCAGGTGCAGATCCGAGCAGTGCGCGAGGCGCATGCCGGCTGTCTACCACGCTTACGGCGAGAGCACGGTCAGGCCGTTCGGCGGATCCTGCGACGGGTCGAGCGTGTCCCACACGAGCACCGGCGTGCCGTGGCCCGTGGTGGCGCCGATCGAGAAGCCGTCGAGCAGCGGGCCGGTCGCGAGGCCGGTCGTCATCCACGTCGCGCCGGACTTCTGCGCGAGGTAGACGTCGGCGGTCATGCCGTCCTGGTACGCGATCGTGGGCGTGCCGTTGCTCAGGTAGATCGTCGCGGCCGCGCCGACCGGGTGCGTGCGATCGCCCGTGCGCGTGCCGTCGTCGACGACTTCGGGCGTGCCGGCGGTGCCGTTGTTCCACGTCGTGTACATCAGCTCGTCGGCGAGCGCGTCCTGATACGCGACGTGCACGGTGCCGTCACCGGCGACGACGGCCGACGACCACATGCCGCGGTCCGCACCCGTGACGTTGCCGTCGAGGATGTTCTCGTTGAACATGCCGGAGTCCTTCGCGGTCTCGACCGAGAGCACGAGCGCGCGGCGCGTGCGGTCGTAGTACGCGGCGGCGAGGCGGCCGTCGGGCATCACGTTCAGCGAGACCCAGAGGCCAGTGCCCATCGGGATGTCATCGATCATCGGGTCGACGATCTCCGTCGCGCACGCGCCCATGATGCAGACGTCGCCGGTGCCGCACGCCGTCGTACAGTCGTTCGTCGTCGCGACGCAGCTCTCGATCTTCATCGCATCGGCGACGCACGCCGTGCCCGCGCCACACAGCCCGCCGCACGTGCCCGGCGCGCTCGCGATCGTCGACAGCGACCAGTCGGACTCGCCGTGCGGGTCACTGCTCCCGGTGCGCGCGAGCTTGAGCTCGGTGTTGCGGTGGCCCATGCCGTCGTCGACGCCGACCGCGAGATACGCGATCGCCGGGTAGCCATCGGCATCGATCACCATCGACGCGTACTCGCCGTTGACGCCCATCCCCGCATCGACGACGTACGACGCCCACGCGCCGCCCGCCTTCGTCTCGTACGCGTACTTGAGCGCGCCCATGTCGCGGTCCTGATACGCGATGCGCGCGGTGTGGTTGTAGAGCGCGATCGACGTCCACGCGCCGACGTTGGGGCCCGCATCCTCGATGCCGCCGCGGTAGCCCGACGGATCGTGCGTCGGCTCCGCGTCGCTCGGGATGCCGTCGACGGCCGTGAACACCATATTCATCGGGTCGGTCGCATCGACGGCGACGAGGTCACCGAGGATCTGATCGTACGTCGCGACCATCACGCGCTTGTCGTCGCCGGCGACCGAGGTCCACCGGCCGATCGCGCCGCGCTGCACGTCGCCGGGCGCGCACGCCTGGCTGCCGCACGGGTGCGAGCTGCAGCTGCAGCCCGGCAGGCACGCGAGCGCGGTCGCCCACACGACGAGGCCCATCCGGCGCAGCCGGCGCCGGCCGATCAGCATCAGGCCGAACAGCAGCGCGAACGGCAGCGCCGTCGTCGGCGCACCGCCGGAGTCACACGCGCAGCCGGTCGCGCCGGACTGGCCGTGGAAGCCGTTGATGCCCTGGTTCTTCGCGACGACCGGCCCCATGTCGACGGCGAGCGTCTTCGGCTCGGGGTCCGTCGTCTCGGGGTGGCCGACCTGGCGCGCGCGCACCGTGATGTGGTGCGTACCGACGAGCTTGAGCACGTTGCTGTTGACGACCGGGCGCGGGTTGCGGCTCCAGATCGACCACCAGCCACCGTCGACCTGATAGGACCATTCGAGGTCGGAGAGGTCGCCGCCGAGCGCGAGCGAGACGGTGTCCTTGCCGGTGTCGGTGACGGCGGCGGTCGTCATCACCGTGCGCGCGGCGGCCGCCGGGACGAGGTTCGCGAAGATCGCGAGGAAGTCGGGCTGTCCGTCGCCGTCCTTGTCGTCGACGGCGGTGATGTCGGAGACGCTCAGGGTCAGGTTGCCGATCTTCGGCAGGTTGATCGCGGGCAGGCCGCTCGAGAGCTGCGGCAGCACGAGGCCGAGCAGAGTCGGGAACAGCATCGCGAGCTGATCGGGCGTCTCGGTGACGGCCTCGGTGTTCTTCACCGAGATGTTCGTGAACGCGTCCATCGGATTGCCGACGACCGGCGTGATCTCGCCCATCGCGCCGACCTGCAGGCCGACCGGCAGGTGGATGTCGGTGACGACGGTGAACACGCGGATCCACTGCTGATCGACCTCCGCGAAGAAGTCGATCTCCATGCCCGTGAACTTGATGTCGAGCAGCGGCTCGACCATCGTCTTGCCGCCCATCCCGTCGTCCATGAACGTGTTCTTGCCGAGCGTGATCACGGGCGGGCTCTGCGGGCGCAGGCCGATCGCCATCGGCGCGTTGGTCTCGACGAGCTTGCCGAGCGAGCGCGACAGCAGCGCGAGCGTGTCGGTCGACAGCTGCTTGACCGTGCCGTGCCCGATCGTCAGGCACAGGATGCCGCCGTTGTAGCCGGCGTACGCGAACTGCGCGAGCTGCGTCTTGTGGAGGCCGATCGCGACGTCGAACGCCGCGTTGGTGTCGGGCCGCGTGTTGCCCTGGAAGAAGCTCGATTGCGGGATCGCGGGCGTCGTCGGCTCCGTGCTCACGGGGCCACACTGATCGCGCGGCGTGCCGCCCGGCTCCATGCCGCCGAGCAGGCCGAGCGAGATGCCGCTGTTCGTGGTCGTCGAGTAGCCGCCGGCGACTTCATACAGATCGAGCGCGCCGGTCGTGCCGGGCGAGAGCGTCGCGAACAGCGACGAGCCGCGCATGCGGCCGTCGAGGCCGAGCTCCTGCAGGCACTGGTTGCCCTCCTGGCACTTGCCGCCGGTGCACGCGGTCGCGAACGGGCTGCCGCAGTCGGCGACGGTCGTGCACGACTTGCAGGTCGCGCCGTTGATCTGGTTCTCGACCTGCGTCGCGAGCTGGCCCTCGATCGTGCTCTTGGGGACGAACACGGCGCCGTAGCAGAGGATGTCGCCCGAGCTGTGCGGCGTGATCGAGTAGTCGTTGCTCTCGAGCGACACCGCCGTGCCGGACGCCTTGACGAACGTCTGCCCGCTCGTGCCGTCCTGCGTCAGCGCGATCTTCGTCGTCACCGTCATGTCGGGCGTCGTGCCGGCGGTCGTGTCGAGGTGGATGTCGCAGTCGGTGCCGCTGATCGTGATCACGAGGTTGTTCTCGGTCTTCACGCGCGCGCGCAGCGTGACGTCGAGCTCGCCGTTCGGAGCCGTCACGGCGACCGGCGCGAGCGCGAGGCGCGGCTGATCGTTCGTGCGCTTGACGAGGTCGATGTCGATCGGCCCGCAGTTCGCCAGCGCCGTGCCGCCGGGGCAGCAGATCGGCGTCGAGCCGCCGCACGAGGCGGGCAGCGCGAACTGGATCACGCCGTTGTTCGCGCCGCCGACGAAGCCACCGATCAGCGCCGCCGGATCGGCCGTGATCTGGTCGATCGCGGTCGGCGTGACGCGCACCTGCCCCGCGTTGGGATGGCGCTTCGCGGCCTGGAACCCACCTGGGATCGGTTCCATGCCGCCACACCCGCTACAGCCGCCGCCACACCCCGACAGAACGGTAATCAGACACGTGAAAACGACAAACCAGTCGACTCTGCGTAGCAGCATGCGGGCCCCCTCTACGGAGGCCGATGCTACTGCACTTCGCCGTCAACCACGAGATAGCCTGTTTGCTCCGCGACCGTGAGGTTCTGCAGGCTGACCCCGCCGACCGAGGGGAGCGGGACGGCGGCCAGCGAGCCCGACCCGACCGCGATGACGCGGGACAGCGCGAAGCTCGTGATCGCCTCGAAGTCCGCGTTCGACAGCTGGTTCGCACCGTCGACGCTCGCGTCGTCGAGCACGTCGACGTACGTGGTGGGAGCGCCGACATCGAAGTGCAGCGAGCCATCGGCATTGGACGTGACCTTCAGGTCGACCTGCGCGTTGATCGCGACATTCGTCACGATCGACCCGCCGTTCTTGAAGGTAGCCATCAGGTCGCCGATCGTGAGGACGAGGCCGGTGCCGCTGGCGTCGACGAACGGCGGGGCCGCCGCCGAGATCTCGACCGAGTCGTAGAGCTTGCCGACCTCGCCGTAGCTGCCGTTCTTCAGGTCGATCGTCTTGTCGAGCGCCTTGGCCGACCACAGCGAGGTCAAGAGCTGGTTCGCGGCATCGTCGGCGACGGCCATCTGGAAGCCGTGCGAGACGTCCATCGTGGGGACGGTGTTGTCGGTGAACACGAACTGACCCGAGTCGCCGTGCGCGCGCAGCGAGGTGTCGAGGATGACGATCGCGCCCGCGCTCGAGAACTGGATGTCCGAGGGCTTCATGTCGATGTCGACCATCGTGCCGAGCACGCTCATCGTCTTCGTGCTGTTGAGGCCGGCGAGCGCCTTGTTCAGCATCGGCACGACGAACTTCTCGGTCGCCCAGCCCAGGAGCGGGCCGACGGCGGTGTCGAGGTGGAGCATGTCGACGATCGCGCCCGGGATCCCGCCGAGCTCGACGTTGAAGCCCGTGATCGACACGTTCGGGCTGTCGAGGTGGATGTCGAAGTCGCGGCCGGCGACGCCGACCGTCATGTTGCCGCTGACCGAGATGTGCGAGGCGCCGATCGTGATGTCGCGCGAGCCGTCGACGCACGCCGCCGCGTACTGCAGGTGCATGCCGATGTTCGCCCGGTCGAGCTCGACGTCGAGCCACAGGCCGCCGTCCTGCGGCGCCAGGGTCACGTCGGCCTTGGCGAACGTGATGCTCGTGATCGATGCCTGCACGTAGAGGCAGTCCGGGCCGCCGCCGAGGTCCCACACCGGGTTGCTCGACGCGACCATCGGCGCGAGGTCGCCCTGCGTCAGGAAGCCGGCCGTGCCCTTGCCGATCGCCTGGAACGTCTGCGCCGACAGGGTCGCCGTGATCGCCTGCGGGACCTCCTGCGCGAGGTCCGCTGTCGGCCCGGCGACGACCGCGCGCGACTCCTTGCCGGCGTTGCCCTGCGCGTCGGTGGCGATCGCGTGGAGGAGGTTCGTGCCGGCCTTCACGGGGACCTCGGCGGTCCACGTGCCGTCCGTCGTGAACGTCGCGGCGACGCCGTTGACGGTGACGCTCGCGACGGCGGTGTCGTCGGTCGCCGTGCCGGTCACGGTCACGGTGTGGACGTCGCCGGCGAACGTGCCGCGCGCGGGGCTCGTGATGTGGATGCGTGGAGCGTTCGGATCGATCGCGGGCGCATTCGGGTCGTAGGCCTTGTCGGCGCAACCGGCGGCGGCGGCTAGGGCGATGATGGCGAATGCACGCATGGCGAGTCTCCCGGTGGTCCGGCGAGACTCAGCAAGAAGTCGGCCACTCCGTCGAACCACGTTCCCTGCGCGGGAGCGGTCGCGAGATCGATGCGCTGGCTGCCGCGATCCTGCCAGGAGAATCGCGTGGTTCGCGCGTCCTTCGAGGAGATCGCCAGGCGGCCGGCGGAGGGGATCGCGTACGTCACGAGCAGCACGACGATCGGCCGCGCGCCACCGGCCTCGACGCCGACCTTGGCGCGGACAGTTGTGGGCACCAGCGCGTGCCCATCGAGCGTGACGGCGAGCGGCGCCATCGCGAACGCGGCCATCACCGCGCGTAGCGTCGCAAGGCCCTGCGATTTCGGGCCTGTCTGCGCGCGCGCGAAGATCGACTCGGTGGCCTCGCCGGTGCCCGGCCGGTAGCCGACGAGCAGCGCGACCTCGCACTTCTCGACCTGGACGACGACCGTGCGCTGCGGCGGGAACGTGTGGCCCCAGGCAGTCGAAGCTGCCAGCCAGACGGCAACCAGAGTGGCCACGCGACGCGTCATCTCGACCACTCCGGGAGCGCGTCGAACTGCGTGCGAACATCGGGGCGAGCCGAGGGCGCCACGCGCTTCATCGGCAGCGGCGCCTTCGGCGGGGTCCAGCCGCCGCCATCGACGTCGATCCAGATCGGGTTCGTGATCGCGTACGGGGTCGACGTGTGGACACGCACGGGCTTGATCGGGTTCGCGATCGGCAGCGTCGAGAGGTCGAGCCCGTTGATGCCCGAGGCGAGCGCGCCGATGATGATCGTCGCGTCGAGCGGCGGGAACTCCGTCGGCGTGAGCACGGGGAACATGTTGTCGATGCCGGTGACCTCGGCGACGACCCAGCAGTCCTGGGTGCAGTGCAGCGGCACGGTGACATCGCTGTGCGTGCCCGACAGAGGCATGTCGGCGACGACGGCGCTGTTGGAGTAGACGGTCAGGTGGTTCGCCTTCGCCCAGCTCGGCGCGTCGACGGTGAGCTTCACCTCGGCGTTGCCGCCCGGCACGGCCGTCGTGTCGCCGATCATGGCCGGGCCGACGTGCATGTCGATGAACGGGGCGTTCGTCGCCTCCGCGTGGTGGTTCTTCATCGCGTCGATCACGTCCTGCCGCGAGAAGCCGCCCGGCGCGTCCTTGCCGTGCCCGACGAACAGCAACGTGCGCGCGTAACCCGGCTCGTCGCCGAGCAGGTGGTGGCTATCGCTCGCACCGACGCCGGTCGCCTTGTGACCGCGATCGAGCATCGTGAACCACGTCTCGACGACGCCGGGGTACATCGCGTGGCCGCTCTTGTCGACGACGATCTGGCCGGGCACCGGCTGCGGGTCCGGGAACGTGCCCGGCGGCAGCGGATCCGGCGCGCGATAGGTGTGGATGTCCTCGGTGCGGCGACCCGTGATCAGCTCGATCGTATCGAACGCATAGCTGAAGTTCGCGGGCGCGAACTCGTCGCCGTACGGCGCGAACAGTCCCATCAGGCCCTGCGGCGTGTAGGGCTCGGCGGTGTCGGCGTCGATGAAGAACTGCGCGAAGTACCCGAGCACGGCCTGGCGCGGGTGCGCGACCTGGACGATCGAGTCGGCCGGATCGATCGCGAGCTGGCGCAGCTGATCGAACAGCTTCTGCGGCGTCTGCTTCGCCCACACGAACTCGCCGCCGCGCGTCGAGCCGGGATCGACCTTGAGCGGGTAGCCGATGAAGTGGCCCATCTCGAACGTCGTCAGCTCCATGCCGGGGATGCCGACCAGCCACGGATCGAGCCCCGAGCTCGCGATCACCGGCGCGTAGTCGGTGATGTAGTTGTGGTCCGTCGCGACGGCGACCTCGAGCCCTTCCGCCGCGCAGCTCGCGACGCGCTGATCGATCGGCAGCCCGGAGTCGGTCGACGGCTGGCTGTGGATGTGGAAGTCGCCCGCGACCCAGCCGTCGCTCGTGTACGCGCGCTGCAGCTGCACGAGCGCCTGCGCGGTCTGGTTCTCCGCGACCGTGATCGTCTGCGTCGTCACCTCGAACTCGGGGCCGCGCGACACGACGATGTCGTACGTGCCGGGCTTCACGGTCGCGAGCAGGCGGCCGTCCTTCGTCCACCACGCGTTCTCGAGGTAGCGATCGCCGCCGTCGAACGCGGTCGGCCGGATGTGCTCGCCGAGCCGCAGCGAGTACAAGAGGCCGCGCGGATCGGTTCCGCCGCTGAGGCGCGGGTCGTGGCCGAGCAGCTGGATCTTCGCGGGCGCGTGGCGGCCGAGATCGTCGACGGCCTCGACGGCGATCGTCGCGGGCGTCGCGATCTGGACCTGGCCGAGGCCGGTCGTCATGCCGGCGACGATCGTGAACGGCTGCGGATCGCTCGGCGTGCGATCGTCGGTGACGACGGTCGCCTTGTAGTTGCCCGCCGGCAGGTGCGCGAGGAACGCGCCGCCCGCGTCGGTCTCCGCCTCGTCGATCGGGTTGCCCTGCGCGTCGAGGATCACGACGCTCGCCTTCGCGACCGGCGCGGAGCTGTGGCGATCGACGACGCGCCCGCCGACCGCGCCGGTCTCGGTCTGGCGCGCCTGCAGGATCGCGTCGTACACGCTCGCGACGTCGCCGCGACCGACGACGAAGTACGACGTCCACGTGTGCGACTCGTTCGCCTGCATCACGTCGGGCGGTTCGTACATGTACGCGCCGGTGACGCCCGCGTACGTGAACGGCAGCAGCATCGAGTGCTGCGTCACCGTCTGTCCCGGATACGACGCCGCGTAGCGCATCGCGTAGTTGTCGGGGGAGTCGGGGATCGCGAGCCCGTACGACACGCCGGGCCCCTTCGTCGCGACGTAGTCGACGACCATCCCCGGGAAGCCAGGGAACCCGCCGACCGCCTTGTAGCTGTCCTCGATCGCGAAGCGCACGTTGAACCCGGCGACGCCGGGCGTGAAGATCGTCTGCTCGCCGCCGAACAGCGGCAGCTGCCCGACCGGCGCCGACAGCTGGATGTTCGGCAGGTTCGGGATGAGCCCGTTGAACAGCGAGGAGCTGATCTCGCTCGGCTGCAGGTACGGGAACGGATGCGCGCCCGACGAGGTGTTCTTCACCGTCGTCTCGATCGTGACGTAGCGCTTGCCGGGCTCGAGCTTGTAGAGCTGTGTCAGCTGCAGCTGCGCGGGCTGGATGATGCCGGTGTTGAGCAGCGCGACCATCTGGAACATGTCGCCGCCCGTGCCGGTGACGAGCACGGCCGCCGGCCCGCCGTCGGCGCCGTCCATCAGCGGCTCGTTCGACCCGGGCGCCGGGCACTTGCCGGCCTTCGTCGGCACGCACACGTCGGTCGGATCGATCACGGTGAAGAAGAACCCCGGCAGCAGCTCGGCGAGCTCGTCGTTGCCCTTGCCGTCGCCCGCGACGCGCTGCAGGTCGGCGTCGACGAGCGTGCCGCCGAACGTCGTGTTGACGCGGCCGACGCCCTTGTCGGCGATCACGAACCGCACCTGATCGTTCTCGAGGATGAAGTCGCCGACGCGCCCGATCGCGTGCGGGCCGCCGATCGCCTCCTCCAGCTTGCCGATCCGCTGCGCGCGCGAGTGCGGCGCCGCCGAGCCCGTGCACGCCACGAGCGCGAGCAGGAGCACTCTCCTCAAAGCGCGACCTCGCCCGCGAGCTGGATGCGATCGTTGCTGAGGTCGCGGTCCGCCTGCTCCGCGACGTGGGTCAGCTGCAGCTGCACGCGCACGCGATACGATGGCACGCCGAGCACGGCGCCGACCGTGTGCTCCATCACGCGGTCCGTCGTGATCAGGCTCGACGGATCGAGCACGCCGAACCGGTAGCCGATGCCGAGCGGCAGCGACGCGGGGATCGCGACCATCAGCTGCGCGTGCGCGCCGTACGCGTCCTGCGCGGGCCCGCCGGTCGACTCGAAGATCGTGCGCTGCAGGATCAGGCCGCCGCCGAGCGACAGCGGCCCGAACGCGAGGTGCGCGCCGAGCGTGCCCTGGTAATCGGTCTCGTCCTGGCGGAACGGCAGGTCGCCGACGGTGCGCGGGTTCCACCGCACGGCCGCCACGACGAAGCTGTCGCCCGGCAGGCGCACGAGCCCCGCCGCCGAGAGCGCGGGCGTGTCGTTGTCGTTGTTCGCCGAGAACTCGTCGGCGCCGTTCTGCACCGCGACCTCGAACCCGAACGCCGCGCCGTCCTGCACCGCCTTCGGATCCATGTGGAGCGCCGCGCCCATCGAGCGGCCCGGCGGCAGCCCCGGCGTGTACCACCCTTCCGTCGAGCGCATGCCGCGGCTCTCGATCGGATGATCGACGAACTCGCGCTGCGTATCGGGGATCAGCGCCTCCGGATCGACCCACGCGAGGAAGTAGCCGGCGCGCACGTCGAGCGGGCTCGACACGTGGAGGTCGGTGAACGCGTCGCGCAGCCCGACGCGCAGCTTGCCCTGCACCTGGTTCTGCGCGCGCTCGTCGACCGCGCCGTCGATCGCGACGACGACATCCATCTTGTCATCGAGCGTGCCGCGCATGCCGAAGCGCGCGTTCTGCAGCTCGAAGCCGTCGTCGCGCCCGACGAACTGCACGTTCGGATCGTTCTGCACCGCGATGTACTGCATGCGCAGGTAGCCGAACGGCGACAGCTTGAACGCGTGCCCGACCGGCCCGGCTTCGGGCTCGGGCGCCGCTTGCGCTGAGACGAGTCGCGGCAGGACAGCGAGAACGACGCCAACGAGAGTCGGTCGAATCACCCTCCGCCGACGGTACTACAAGCGGTAGTGGCCCATCAGCATCACGTACGCGCCCGTTGGGCCGCTCGCGTTGACGTCGCTCGACGCTTGACCGATCAGCTCGACGCGCGCGTTGAGCAGCGCCTCGAAGTGCGACGACGTGAACCAGTGCACGTTGAGGTCCAGCGCGTCGCGATCGAGGCCCTTGATCCTCAGATTCTCGTCGTAGTGGCCCCAGCCGACATCGATCAGCCACTGGTCCTTCGGGAAGTACGACGCCATCGCATACGAGATCAGCTTGGTCAGGCCGTACGGACCGATGTGCTGGTTGTCGACCTGGAGCTCGCCCTGGAGCAGCACCTGCGGGCCCTTGAGGAAGTACTTCGCGGTGATGCCGCCGCGGTACTGGTCGTCGCTGACCGTGTGCTGGAGCATCGCCTCGCCGCCGATCGCGGCGACGTCGGAGAGGCGCGTCTCGACGTAGGCGGCGGCGCCGTCATCCTGGCGCGCCGGATCGATCAGCCGGTCGCGGATCCAGCCCGAGAGATGCGCCTCGTACTTCGCCTTGATGTACGAGACCGTCGCGCCGTACGACTCGCTGTAGAGCGGCACGCCGCCGTAGCGCCGGATGTACGTGTCGTGCTCGGCGAGCCGCAGCCCGAACACCGGCATCAGGCGGCCGACGCGCACGAACACGCCCTCGGGCGAGCCCTCGTCCGACTGCCACTGCACGTAGTGCTCGCGCGACCACGCGCGCGTGACGTTCTCGTTGCCGTACTCCGGCGGCCGGTAGCCGGCGGTGACGTGGAACGTCAGCGTCTTCCAGATCGCATCGGCGTAGACGTCGGCCTGCATCGGGATCGTCAGCAGGTAGCGCTGCGGCGTCTGGAAGTAGCCGCTCGACGCGCGGAAGTCGCCGCCGAGGAGCAGCCACGACGGCGGCTTGACGGCGCCGTTCAAGAACGCCGGATCGGTGCCGAACTGCGACATCGACTCGGCCGTGTTGAGGCCGTTCTCGTTGAGCAGCCCGCCGCCCGCCGGCGAGACGTGACAGCCGCTGCACGTCTCGTCGCGGAACAGCTGGAACTGCGGGTACGCGTGGGCGGTGCCCGCGACGGCGAGCAGGACGGCGATGACGAGCGCCTTCATTGACACATCCCGCCGATGCAGTCGCCGGCGCAGTCGGTGACGAGGTCACCGAACGTCCAGTCCGCGTTGCACTTGTAGACCGCGCGGTTGTTGCAGGCATACCCGGCCGCGTTGGCGTCGGGGTCGCACTGCGCGCCGGGCGCGCCTTCCTTGATGTAGAGCTCGAGGAAGTTCACGTCCTCGTTCGGCATCGGCGCGTCGTACGGCATGCGGCCGATGCCGAGGCCGAGCGGGTCGGTCTGCGTGATCCACTGGATCAGCTGCGCGTTCGCCGGGTTCGAGGGGTCGTACTGCGGCGCGCTGTCGAACGAGATCAGGCCGTTGACGATCAGCGAGCGTCGCGCGGCGGCCACCGTGTCGAACACGTCGCCGCGCGCCTGGCGGAACGTCGAGTGACACTGCGCCTGGCCGCACGTCGGCGCGAGGATCGCCTCGGTGACGTACTCGATGGTGCGAGGCCGATCATCGGTCGTGGTGCCGCACGCCGCTACCGCGAGCGCGAGCCCCATACAAAGTCGAACCATGCGCGGACATTAAACGATTCCGCGGCGATCAGCGAACGTCCGAGAGGAACGGATCGTTACTTGGTCGAGCGGGCGCGCGCGCGGCGGAGCGAAGACCCTGCACCACTGCTGCGCGACACGAACCGCGCGGGAGCCGTGGGACGACGCACGCGACGCGACAGCGGCGGCGGCGGCTCGGCGCGATACGCGACGGCATCGCGGTGCTCGGCGCGCAGCACGAGGCGCACGCCTTCCCAGTCGCCGATCGAGCAGGTGCGGTTGTCGGTCATGCCGCACGCCATCGCGATGCGGCGCACGACCTCGGCCGTGACATCCGAGCCGCGGCGCTTCTTCGGCCACGCGACCCAGAAGCCGCCGGCCGGGTGAAGCCGGGAGGCGATGTCGGTGAACCGGCGCTCGAGGTCGGCGACGCGGTCGACGAACAGCACGACCACATCCACGGGAGGAAGCCTCAGATCGTGCGCGATGCGCACGTCCTGAGCCGCCATGTGACGCTCGAACGCGTGCGGGGCATTGAGCAGGCACACCTTGTGTCCTGCCTTGATCCCGAGCTTCTTCGGTAGCGGCGTCCCCGTGTAGCCAGCCATGACGTCTCGGATAATGCAGCCGCCCGAGCCCGGGTCAAACAGGAAGGCCAAATCTTCTTCTAAGTCTCGGCAGACCCTCGACTTTGATCTGATCTCCGCACTCCCGGATTTTTGTAAAACGGCTGACGATTTGGTAACCGTTCGCCAGCGGTTTTCGTCTCTTGCAAAAAGGTCTGGCAGAGGCCGGCCGTTTCCTTGACTTTCGTGCTCCCCGCGTGACCGGACTCCTCCTCATCAACCTCGGAACGCCCGATTCGCCGGCCACCGGCGACGTCCGGCGCTACCTGGCCGAGTTCCTCTCGGACCCGCGCGTCATCGACATCAACCCGGTCGGCCGTGCGCTGCTGCTACACCTGATCATCCTGCGCTTCCGCCCGGCGAAGAGCGCCCACGCGTACCGCCAGATCTGGGACGCCAAGCGCGGCTCGCCGCTGCTCTACCACTCCCAGGATCTCGCGCGCGGTGTCGCGGAGCGCCTCGGCGACGGCTGGCAGGTCGAGCTCGCGATGCGCTACGGCAATCCTTCGCTCGCGTCCGCCCTGCAACGGCTGCGCGGCTGCGACCGCATCGTCGTGCTCCCGCTGTTTCCGCAGTACGCGGCCTCGTCGACGGCGACCGCCGTCGCGCGCACGATGGAGCTCGCGACCGCCGGCTGGGACGTGCCGAACCTCGACATCGTCCCCGCGTTCCATGCCGACCCGGGCTTCCTCGCCGCGTGGGAGCAGGTCGCGCGGCCCGCGCTCGCCGAGGCGCGGCCCGACCACGTGCTGTTCTCGTTCCACGGCCTGCCCGAGCGCCAGATCAAGAAGAGCGACGCGCTCGGCCGCTGCCTGACCGACGAGCACTGCTGCGACACGCCTCATCCCGGCTGCTACCGCAACCAGTGCTTCCAGACCGCGCGCGAGCTGGCGGCGCGGCTTGGTATCGCGGACTACACGGTTTGCTTCCAGTCGCGCCTCGGCCGCGATCCGTGGATCCAGCCGCACACCGACGTGCTGCTCGACACGCTCGCCAAGCGCGGCGTGAAGCGCCTCGCGGTCCTCTGCCCCGCGTTCGTCGCGGATTGCCTCGAGACGCTCGAGGAGATCGGGATGCGCGCGCGCGCTCAGTTCAAGGCCGCCGGCGGCGAGGAGCTCGTGCTCGTGCCGTCGCTCAACGCGACCCCGCGCTGGATCGACGCCGTCGCCGCGATCGCCGAGCGCCACGCCGCCCGCAAGCTGCTGCCCGTTGTGACGTAGAATCGCGCGGTGGCGCGCAAGGATCCGCATCGGTTGCGTGAGGAGGCGGCGAACGCGATCGCGCGCGGCAAGTACGACACCGCGCTGAAGCTCTACACCGAGCTCGAGGAGCTCGAGCCGGCGGCGCCGCAGTGGCCCAAGCGCATCGGCGAGACCTACCGACGCATGGAGGACAAGCCCGCCGCGATCGATGCGTTCTCTCGCGCGCTCGACAAGTACATCGCCGACGGCCTGCTCGTGCAGGCGATCGGCGTGTGCAAGATGATCCTCCAGCTCGCGCCGACGCACGTCCACGCGGCGACGCGCCTCGCGGAGCTCGCGATGCCCTCCCCCGCCGAGATCCGCGCGATGCTCGCCCGCAAGCAGGCGACCGCGAAGCTCGAGAAGGTCGCGCTGCCGCCCGGCGGCGCGCTCGACTCCGTCCCGCTCGCCCCGATCCACGACGTCTCGGGCGTCAGCGTGATCCCCGTCGAGATCGGCTTCGACGAGCTCGGCGACGGCCCCGAGGTCGACACCAAGCGCGCCGCGCTGCTCGCGACTCCCGTGTTCGCGCAGCTCCCGCAGCCGACGCTCGAGCGCCTGATCGCGAAGATGCAGCTCGTCGATCTCGCCCCCGGCACGGTCGTCTTCTGCGAAGGCGAGCCGGGCGATCGCATGTTCGTCGTCACCGAGGGCGAGGTCGTCGTCGAGACGAACGGCCACGAGCTCGCCCGCCTCCACCCGGGCGCGTTCTTCGGCGAGATCGCGCTCGTCACCGACCTGCCCCGCTCCGCGACCGTCCGCGCCGCCGGGCGCACCGAGCTGCTCGCGATCGATCGCGCGCTGCTCCGCGAGACGGCCGAGGAGCGCCCCGAGATCGCGTCCGTCCTGCTCGGCTTCGTGCGCGACCGCCTCGTCGACCGCATCACGCGCACGAGCGAGCTGTTCGAGCCGTTCACCGACGACGAACGCCGCGCGCTCGCCGGCCGCTTCGAGGTCGTCGAGGTCGACGCCCGCACGCGGCTCATCACGCAGGGCACGAGGGCCGACGGCCTCTACATCGTGATGGCCGGCAAGGCGAGCGTCGAGCGCGACGGCACGACGGTCGCGCTGCTGACGACGGGGGACGTGTTCGGCGAGATGTCGCTGCTCGCCGGGCGCGGCTCGAACGCGAACGTCGTCGCCGAGACCCGGGTGCTGGCGCTGCGCATGCCCGCCAGGACGTTCCGCGAGGTCATCATGACGTACCCGCAGGTGCTCGCGTTCCTCGGCGAGCTGTCGTCGCGCCGCTCGCTCCTGCAGCAGGCCGAGGACCTGATCGACCTCCACATCGATATACTCTGATGATGCGGTGGATCTGCCTGATCGTGGTCGCGGCGTGCGGCGGCAGTCCGACGAAGCAACCGCCACACCCCGATGCCGCGGCGCCGACGGCGGTGTGCGACGCGCCCGCGCTCGTCGATACGAGCACGCCGACGACCGTCGTCGGCACCGGCACCGCGGCGAGCTGCACGGAGGCGGCGCTCGCGGCCGCGGCGGCGGCCGGAGGCACGATCACGTTCGACTGCGGCGGCCCGGTGACCATCGCGGTCACGCAGACGATCACGTTCACGAAGGAGACCGTGCTCGACGGCGGCGGCACCGTGACGCTCGACGGCGGCAACGCCGCGCGCATCCTCTACCTCGACAGCGACTACAACACGAAGACGCCGCGGCTCACCGTGCAGCGGCTGGCGTTCACGCGCGGCAAGGGGCCCGAGACCGGCGACGATACGGCGCGCGGCGGCGGCGCGATCTACCGCGATGGCGGCAGCCTGACCGTCATCGACTGCACGTTCGACAGCAATCACGCGGGCGCGGTCGGCCAGGACCTCGCGGGCGGCGCGATCTACGGCTTTGGCGGCGGCGACATCGTCGTCGCGGGCAGCACGTTCACGAACAACTCGGCGAGCGACGGCGGCGCGATCGGCTCGCTCAACGGCGATGTCACGCTGATCAACACGACGCTCGATCGCAACGGCGCCAGCGGCACCGGCGGCAACCCCGGCATGGGCGGCTGCGGCGGCGCGCTGTACATGGACGGCACGCACGAGAAGACGAGCCTGTGTGGCGTGAAGATCACGAACAACACCGCGGGCGCGGTCGGCGGCGGCGTGTTCCGCGTCAGCAACGATCACACGGGCAGCTTCGCGATGGACCGCAGCACCGTCGACAGCAACCAGGTGCTGCCGACCGACAGCGGCAATGCCGGTGGCCTCTACCTCGAGGGCCTCGCGCTCGACGTCACGGCGTCGACCGTGTCGCGCAACAAGGCCTTCTACAACGGCGGCATGTGGATCAACACCGACACCGTGATGATGACGAACGTGACGATCGCGGAGAACACGGCGTTCGGCAGCAACGGTGGCGGGCTGTGGCTCGGGCACTCGCCGACGGGCACGCTGCTCAACTGCACGATCGCGAACAACCACGCGACGGCGAGCGGCCAGGTCGCGGGCGGCATCTTCGGCGACGGGCTCACGCTCGTGAACACGATCGTCGCGAACAACACGGCGATGTACACGCCGACGTGCGACGCGAAGCGCACCGATGGCAGCGGAAATCTCCAGTGGCCCGATGGCTCGCTGTGCACGGCCGCGCCGCTCGTCGCGGATCCGATGCTCGGCGCGCTCGGCGACAACGGCGGCGATACGGAGACGATGGTGCCGGGCGCGGCGGCGGCGGGCATCGGCAGCGGGTGTCCGCCGACCGATCAGCGCGGTCACGCGCGCGGCGCCACGTGTGCAGCCGGCGCTGTCGAGCCCTGATAGATTGCGCGGCATGAACCCGCTGCCCGACGTCTACGGCAACTTGCTGATCGTGCGCCCGCCCGTGCCGGCGACCTGCAACAAGGCCGGCGCGAACTACAAGAGCGAGGTCGCACACCTCGAGTACTCGCCGCGCCGCGCGTACGACGAGTGGCTGTCGATCCTCGACGCGATCGTCGCGTGCGGCGGCGATGCGATCTACGAGCTCGAGGCCGCCGACGAGCCGTACCTCGACCACGCGGCGCTCGAGGTCGACGGCGAGGGCACGATCCGGCCCGCGGGCTCGCGCACGGTGCTCGGGAAGATGAGCGACGTGATGACGGGCCGCGTGTTCGCCGCGAACGGACCGTGGGTCACGCGCGACGCCGGCACGCTGCGCGCGGTGATGCCGAACATGCTCGCGCACCGCAAGGCCGAGGAGGCCTACTACAAGTCGCTGCTCGGTCAGCTCGCGGCCGCCGCCGGCCTCCAGCTCGCGATCACCGACAACCCGCACCGCTGGGAGGGCATGGCGGATGTCGCGACCGTCGGAGATCGCGTCGTGCTGACCTACGCGGTCCCCGGCCACTACGACAAGGACACGACGCCGAAGAGCTCGCGCAGCACGCGCGAGGGCGTCGCGTTCGCGGCGACGGCGGCCGGCGTCCCCGAGGACGCGCGGATCTACGCCGAGCTCGTGTACCCGCACTTCCACGGCGACACCGTCCACTTCGGCGCACGGCCGTCACGGGGGCCTGCCGTGCTCGTGCACTACAAAGGTGGCCTCTACGGCGACGGCGCGCAGACCGTCGCGAGCGCGCTCGGCGGCGATCGCATCGTCGCCATCGATCGCGACGATGCCGTCGAGCAGTACGCGGGCAATTCGCGCCAGGTCGCCGGCGGCGTGCTCGTACCGGACGGCGTATCCCCCGCGTTCGTCGGCGCGATCGAGCGACTGGGGCTCACGACCCACCGGGTTCCCCTGTTCGAGCTGTTCGGCAAGGCCGGCGGAGGACCCGCCTGCGCCACCCTATATTTGCCAAAGACGCTCGAGGTCCCCGAGAGTCTGGCCTTGCGATACTCGGCCACCAAGGCCGCTGTACGGGCCCGCAGAGAGCGCATTCCCGAGAGTCTGCGCGTGGATCGCGCATTCTTCGAAGGAAAGGCCCGCGGATAAGATCCCGACAATCAGTTGCGCCAAGATGTGGAAATCAGGTGCAAGAGCAGGATAAGAACGGGGTCGTTAAACCTCTGACCGGAGCCTTCATGAATCGCCTGCTTCGACCCGTTATCGTTGCCGCACTGGGGACCGCGGCTTCTGGTTCGGTCGCCCACGCCAATGTCGAGATCGGCGGGACGGCCGGTCTCCACGTCTTCAGCACGACCAACGAGCTCGGCGTGCCGGACGTCAAGGACGCGCCGTCGGAGCGCAACTCCGCGCTCTTCGGCCTGCGCATCGGCGTCATGTTCAACGACATGCTCGGCGTCGAAGGCGAGTTCGGCGTGATTCCGAGCGAAGCCCGCGTCGGCGTGTTCGACGTGTGGAACATCACCTACCGCGCGCACCTGATCGCGCAGTTCGGCGCGAAGGATCCGGCGAAGAAGCTGATCCCGTTCGTGCTCGGCGGTGGCGGCGCGATGCAAGTCGTGTCGTCCAAGATGGAAGACGTCATCGCGAAGGACACCGACGCCGAGCTGTACGTCGGTGTTGGCGCGAAGTACCGCGTCGACAACGGCTGGGGCCTCCGCGGTGATCTCCGCGTGCTCTTCCCGCCGTCGAGCGACGGCTCGGGACCGACCGTCGACTTCGAAGCGCTGCTGAGCATCTACAAGGAGTTCGGCCGCAAGGAAGCCAAGCCGGTCGAGCAGCCGACGGGTCCGAAGGATTCTGACGGCGACGGCATCCCGGACGATCAGGACAAGTGCCCGAACGAGCCCGAGGACAAGGACGGGTTCCAGGACGAGGACGGCTGCCCGGATCCGGATAACGATCAGGACGGCGTGCCGGACGCTCAGGACAAGTGTCCGATGCAGGCCGAGGACAAGGACGGCTTCCAGGACGACGACGGTTGCCCGGATCCGGACAACGACAACGACGGCATCCCGGACGCGGCCGACAAGTGCCCGAACGAGGCCGAGGACAAGGACGGCTTCCAGGACGACGACGGCTGCCCCGATCCGGACAACGATCAGGACGGCGTGCCGGACGCGCAGGACAAGTGCCCGGACCAGCCCGAGACCAAGAACGGCTACCAGGATGACGACGGCTGCCCGGACGAAGTCCCGGCGAAGGTGAAGCAGTTCACGGGCGCCATCCAGGGCATCAACTTCAAGGTGAACTCGGCGGACCTGCTGCCGGCGTCGAACAAGACGCTCGACAAGGCCGTCGCGGTCCTCAAGGAGTTCCCGGACCTCAAGATGGAGATCCAGGGTCACACCGACGACCAGCCGCTCAAGAAGGGTGGCAAGTTCGCCGACAACCAGGCGCTCTCGCAGGCGCGTGCCGAGACCGTGATGAACTACTTCGTCAAGGCCGGCATCGACCAGAGCCGCGTCACGGCGAAGGGCTACGGCGACACGGTTCCCGTCGAGGATCCGAAGGGCCTCAAGGGCGCGAAGCTGAACGCCGCGCGCGCGAAGAACCGCCGCGTCGAGTTCAAGCTGATCTCGCCGCTCACGCAGGGCGACGCGGGTGGCTCGGCGACGACGCCGCCGCCGGCT
The DNA here is from genome assembly GCA_964446175.1 of uncultured Kofleriaceae bacterium. Taxonomy (GTDB): domain Bacteria; phylum Myxococcota_A; class Polyangia; order Haliangiales; family Haliangiaceae; genus JABFXX01. The sequence continues at coordinate 72,712 of CAYUNM010000002.1, read as the reverse complement.
CCGGCTCCGGCTCCGGCCGCACCCGAAGGTGCGGGCTCGGGCTCGGGCAAGTAAGCCCTCCGATCCAGTCGTAACGAGCGAGGCCCTCCGGGGCCTCGTTTCGTTTTTCGGGTAGTGTGGCGGCGTGCTCTCGAAAGCTCTGACCGATGTCCTGGTCTGCCCGAAATCGAAGCAGCCGCTGATCGACTTCTCGGACGAGGGGTTCCTGCTGTGCCCGGCGTCGCGCCTGCGCTACCGGATCGATGAGGGAGTTCCCGTACTTCTCGTGGACGAGGCGACCGAGCTGAACGCCGCGGAGGTGGACCGGCTCGTGAGCCGTGCCAAGGATCTAAAACTTCCGGGCGCTTAGCTCCAAGATCGCTCTTGACCTTTCACGCGGTTGGCGGTAGATCGCCGATTCCTCGCGGAGCCTCCCAGCTGTGCTGAAGTCGCTATCGATCTTCACGGGCAATGCCAATCGCGCACTTGCGGAAGAAATCTGCAAGTTCGTCGAGATTCCGCTCGGCCGGAGCGACGTCACGCACTTCTCCGACGGCGAGATCTACGTCGAGATCGGCGAGAACGTCCGCGGCGTCACCTGCTTCGTCGTGCAGCCGACGTGCTCCCCGCCGAACCAGGCGCTGATGGAGCTCTTGATCATGATCGATGCGCTCAAGCGCGCGTCGGCCGGATCGATCGTCGCCATCGTCCCCTACTTCGGCTACGCGCGGCAGGATCGCAAGGCGAAGCCGCGCACGCCGATCACGGCGAAGCTCGTCGCGAACCTCATCACGGCGGCCGGCGCCGATCGCGCGTGCGCGCTCGACCTGCACGCCGGTCAGATCCAGGGCTTCTTCGACATCCCGTTCGATCACCTGTTCGCGATGCCGGTCATGATCGAGGAGCTGCGCGCGCTCGGCTTCGGCGGTGATTCGACCGTCGTCGTGTCGCCGGATGCCGGCGGCGTCGAGCGTGCCCGCGCGTTCAGCAAGCGCCTCGATGCGAGCCTCGCGATCATCGACAAGCGCCGCCCCGCGCCGAACGTCAGCGAGGTGATGAACATCGTCGGTGACGTGAAGGGCAAGCGCGCCGTCATCGTCGACGACATCATCGATACCGCCGGCACGCTGACCCACGCTGCCGAGGCGATCATCAAGGCGGGCGCGGCGAGCGTGTCCGCGTGCGCGACCCACGCCGTGTTCTCCGGCAAGGCCGTGCAGCGGATCAGCGACTCGTCGCTGCAGAACGTCGTCGTCACCAACACGATCCCGCTCACCGAAGCGGGTCAGCAATGTTCCAAGGTGCGCGTGAAGAGCGTAGGCCGGTTGCTCGGCGAAGCGATCAAACGCATCCACCATGGAGACTCGATCTCGAGCCTGTTTGTCTAACGAGGAAACCTGTCATGCCCGCGACCACGGAAGTTGGAAAGCTCACTGTCACTCTTCGTAACCGCGCCGGTAAGGGCGCCGCTCGTCAGCTGCGCGCGCAGGGCAAGGTTCCCGGAGTCTGCTACGGCGCGACGGCGGACGGCCGCGTCGAGCCGCTGCCGATCACGGTCGACGTCAAGGCGCTGCGCGCCGCGCTCGACCCGGTCCGCAAGCAGAACACGGTCATCGACCTCACGATCGACGGCGACCAGCCCCGCAAGCTGCACGCCCTCGTGAAGGAGTACCAGATCCATCCGATGCGGCGTGACATCACGCACGTCGACCTGCTCGCGATCGATCCGAACAAGGAAGTCGATACGAGCGTGCCGCTCGAGTTCATCGGCAAGCCGGCGGGTGCGATCGACGGCGGCGTCATCCGCCTCGTCCTCCGCTCGATCGTCGTCCGCGCGAAGCCCAACGACATCCCGGTCAAGCTCACGCTCGACGTCTCGCCGCTCGAGATCGGTGACGTGTTCCACGTCAGCGACATCACGCTGCCGGCCGGCGTCGAGGCGGTGACGGGCCGCGACCTCGCGGTCGTCTCGTGCCAGAAGCCCGAGGAAGAGGTCATCGCGACCCCGGCCGCGGGTGCCGAGGCTGCTCCGGCGGCGGGCGCTGCTCCGGCGGCGGGCGCTGCTCCGGCGGCGGGCGCTGCTCCGGCGGCGGGCGCTGCGAAGGACGCCAAGGCGGCTCCGGCCGCGGCGGCTCCGGCTGCCGGCAAGGCCGCGGCGGCTCCGGCGAAGAAGAAGTAACTCGCCCCTGATTCGACTGGACCGCGAGGCGCCTGTCGCTTCGTGGTTCTTGTCGTTTTCGGTGTCCCCATGTGGCTCGTCGTCGGACTCGGAAACCCTGGCGCAAAGTACGAGCGGAACCGGCACAACATCGGGTTCCGCGTCGTCGACGAGCTCGTGCGCAAGCACGCGCTGTCGTGGAAGAACGGCAGCGGCGGCGAGGTCGCGAGCGGCATCGTCACGACCGAGCGCGGGCGCGAGCGCGCCCTGGTGCTCAAGCCGATGGAGTTCATGAACCTGTCGGGGTTCGCGGTGCAGCGCACGATGGCGTTCCACCACGTCGAGCTCGACCACGTGCTGGTCGTCCACGACGAGCTCGACCTCGACTTCGGCATCGTCCGGCTCAAGATGGGCGGCGGCCACGGCGGCCACAACGGCCTGCGCTCGATCATGGAGCAGTGCGGAGGCGGCGGCTTTCCGCGGCTGCGCGTCGGCATCGGCCGCGACCCGAACAAGCCCCCCGGCTCCAAGGACGCGGCGGCCTGGGTGCTCAGCGATTTCCCGTCGGCGGCCGCGGCCGGCGTGGACCGCGTGATCTCGGCCAGTTGCGAGGACATCGAGTGCACGCTGGCGCTCGGCATCACGGCCGCGATGAACAAGCACAACGCCCGTTCCAACGTCGCGAGTTCGTGATATAGACCCCGCCTTCCCTCGCTCACCTAGCCACGGTGAGCTTCACACCCACGAGGAAACGAAATGGCACGTTTGCAATCGCTTCGGGACACCCCGAACACGTCTCGCGAGTACGAGACGATCTACATCCTCCGTCCGAACACGCCGAATGAAGGCGTCGCCGAGGTGAACGCCCGCATCAAGGGAATCATCGAGGGCATGGGCGGCAAGATCCTCAAGGTCGACAACTGGGGCAAGCGCCGTCTCGCCTACGAAGTCGCCAAGGAGCGCAAGGGCATCTACCTCTACTGGCAGTACCTGGCCACGCCGGGCGTCGTCGAGGAGACCGAGCGCAACCTGCGCATGCTCGACAACGTGATCCGCTACCTCAGCGTCAAGGTCGACGAGGACGTCGATGTCTCGGCGCGCCCGAGCGAGATCGACGACACGTCGTTCGAGAAGGCGGCGCAGACCGCGGCCGACGAGGAAGACCTGTTCCTGTCGCGCGGCGGCGAAGAGATGCCGTCGAGCGACGAGGACGAGTTTGGCGACGACGACTTCAGCGACGAGCCGGCGTCGGTCCCCGGCGCTGACACCGAGAGCAAGGAGTAACCCATGACCACCCGCATGGACGCTGGTTTGGATGAAGGCCTCGACCGCGATGGCGATGACCGCCGTGGCGGCAAGGGCGCGCGCGGCGCGACTCGCCGCAAGCTGCTCTCTGACGAGATCTTCCAGAAGGTCGACTACAAGAACCCCCAGGTGCTGCGCTCGTTCGTCACGGACCGCGGCAAGATGATCCCGCGCCGCATCTCCGGCGCGTCGGCGCGCCAGCAGCGCACGATTTCCACGGCGGTCCGCCGCGCGCGCATGCTCGCGCTGCTGCCGTTCTCGGTCACGGGAGACTAAGTCATGGCGATGCAGGTCATCCTCACCCAGGACGTCGACAACCTCGGCAAGGCGGGCGAGCTCGTCTCGGTCCGCCCCGGCTTCGGGCGCAACTACCTCGTGCCCCGCGGCCTCGCCGTCACGGCGACCGTCCGTAACAAGAACCGCCTCGATCACGAGAAGGCGCTCATCGAGAAGCGCGTCGCCAAGGAGCGCGCGGTCGCCAACGACCTCGCGACTCGCATCAACGGCATGACGCTCCAGTTCGAGCGCCAGACCGGCGAGGACGAGAAGCTGTTCGGCTCGGTCACGTCGCGTGACGTGGCGGAGCAGCTCAAGCGCGCGAACGTCGAGATCGACCACCGCTGGGTCCACCTCGACCAGCCGATCAAGGCGCTCGGCAAGTACGAGGTGCCGATCCGCCTCGCGGCCGGCGTCAACGCGACCCTGAAGTTCTGGGTCGTCGGTAAAGATAAGTAGCTCTCGCAGACCGCGCGCCGTCGTCGCACAGCGATGTGCACGACGGCGTTCGTGTTTCCGGAGTGTCAGCGCGCTCTGGTAACGTGTCGACGAAAATGGCCCGTGACCGCCGTGTTCTGCCGCACAACGTCGACGCCGAGGCGTCGATCCTCGGCGGCATCCTCCTGCGCAACGAGATGCTGCTGCAGCTCGAGACGCTGGAGACGAACGACTTCTACGACGCCAAGCACAAGGTCGTCTTCGAGGCGATCCGCAACCTCGAGGCGGCCGCCAAGCCGATCGACGTCGTCACGCTCGAGAACGAGATCGAGAAGGTCGGCAAGCTCGATGCGATCGGCGGCATCGCGTTCCTCGGCGAGCTCGCGCTGCGCGTGCCCACGGTCGACAACGTCCTCGCCTACTCCGCGATCGTTCGCGACCACTCGCAGGCTCGCAAGCTGATCCTCGCCGCCTCCGAGATCTCGGAGAAGGGCTACGAGGACGGCCTCGAGGTCCGCGACTACCTCGACGACGCCGAGGCCAAGATCTTCGAGGTCACGCAGCGCAAGGACAAGTCCGGCCCCGAGCCGCTCAAGGGCCTCGTCAAGAAGGTCTTCTCCTCGCTCGACGAGCGCTTCAAGTCCTCCGACGGCATCACCGGCCTGCCGACCGGCTTTGCCGATCTCGACAGCAAGACCGCCGGTCTCCAGCCCACGGAGCTCATCATCCTCGCGGCGCGCCCCGCGATGGGCAAGACCTCGTTCGCGCTCTCCCTCGCCCAGAACGCCGCCACCTCCGGCGCCTGGCCGTGCCTCGTGTTCTCGCTCGAGATGAGCTCCACCCAGCTCGCCGAGCGCATGCTGTGCTCCGAGGCGCGCGTCGATTCATCCGCCCTGCGCCGCGGCCAGCTGCAGCGCCAGGACATGACGAACCTGACGTACGCCGCCGCCACCCTCTCCAAGGCCCCGATCCTGATCGACGACACGCCGGCCCTCTCGCTGCGCGAGGTCCGCGCGCGCGCCCGCCGCTGGCGCTCCGACCCGACGATGTTCCCGCGCGACGGCACGGCCAAGAAGTGCGGCCTGATCCTCGTCGACTACCTCCAGCTGATGCGCGGCTCCCCGCAAGCCGCCAAGGCCTCGCGCGAGCAAGAAATCAGCGAGATCTCGCGCGGCCTCAAGAGCCTCGCCAAGGAGCTCGACTGCCCCGTCCTCGCGCTCTCGCAGCTCAACCGCTCGCTCGAGCAGCGCACCGACAAGCGCCCGCAGCTCTCCGACCTCCGCGAGTCCGGCGCGATCGAGCAGGACGCCGACGTCATCATGTTCATCTACCGAGACGTCGTCTACAACAAGGAGTGCGAGAACCCGCACATCGCCGAGGTCATCCTCGGCAAGAACCGCCACGGCGCGACCGGCACGGTCGAGACGCACTTCGAGGGCCGGTTCACGCGCTTCGAGAACCTGTCGCAACGCACCGATAGCCCGCCGCGCAGCTACGAGTAGGCGCGCCCCGCGCCGGCGAGAAAGGCATGCGGGCGATGAGCGAGGTGCGGCGATGAGCGAGGTGCGGCGATGAGCGCTCCAACAGCTGCCGCGGGTGCACGCGTGCTCGTCCCACCGCGCCGCGAGGCGGTGCTCGCGCTCGTGCCGCTCGCCGTGATCGTACTCGGCTTCGTGACGCCGCCGATCCTGCCGCACGCGCTGTACCGCATGCCCGCGCAGGTCATTCCGATCTCGCCGTGGGCCGACGGCGCGTCGTGGCTGTGGTCGATCCAGCTCGTCGCGCTCGCGCTCGCGGCGATCACGCTCGTCCATACGCAGCGTCGCAGCGAGCCGGGCCTCGGCGCGCGTGTGCTCGCGCTCGCCGGCGTGCTCGCCGTCCTCCACCTGCCCGCGGTCATGCTGTACGTGCTGCGCGGCGAGCTGCTCGCGCTGTCGGTGGCGAGCGCGCTCGTGATCGCCGCCGCGCTCGCGCTCGTCGTCGTCGGGTTTCGCCGCGCCGGCTGGACCGGCTGGCTCGCCATGCTGGCGGCGTACGCGGTCGCGGCGCTCCCCTACGCGTGCCCGCTCTTCCCCGGGATCTTCAACGAATTCTGCGGCGGCCTGACCTTCGGTGTGGCCGACCTGACATTGCTCGCGCTGACGCTGCGCGTGTTACGACGGCCCGCATGAACTTCTCGATGTTCGTGCTCTCGGCTGCCCTCGCCCTCACCGCCTGCAAGAAGAAGGAGCAGCCCGCGCCCACCGCCGGCTCCGCCGAGACCGCCGGCTCGGCCATGGCCGCCGGCCCGTCCGCGACCGATACGGGCTCCGCGATCGCCGGCAGCGCCGCCACGCCCGCGCCCGCCGGATCGGCCGGCAGCGACGTCGTCCTCGTCGATGCCGGCGCAGCCGCGCCGACCGGCTCGGCCGCGGGCTCCGCCGCGGGCTCGAATACCGGCTCGACGGGCGCGCGCCCCGACTGCGTGCTGTACGCGAAGGTCTCGAAGAGCTGCACCCACGGCCTCAAGGACGAGGCGACCATCGCCGACGAGTGCGAGCGCGCGCTTACCAAGAACACCGCGATGGCCGGCTCGATCAACATCCAGATCGCGTGCGCGAAGGCCGACCCTGCGTGCGGCCCGTTCTACAAGTGCATCGCCAAGCACTAGAGTCCCCGGCCACGATCCGTCATCACGATGTACTGACCGAGCTGGGGCAGACCTACGCGAGCGCGACCGCTCGACGCTAGCGCTTGCGCCAGCGCGCCCACGCGAGCCCGAACGAGCCGACCGCGGCCATGCCGACGATCACCGGCAGCGGCATGTCGTCGTAGTAGCTGGGCCTCAGCGGGGTGTCGCCGATCCGGAGCACCCACAGCACCGCCGCGACGACGAGCAGGATCGCGCCCGCGAGAGCGAGGCGGCTCGCGCGCGGCATGCCGACGTACGGGTCGGGCGGCGGCGCCAGCGCCGTGCACGTCGCGCACTGGTAGCCGTCGCCGACGACGTCGGCGCTCATCACATCGACGCGCGCGCCGCACGCGGCGCAGCGGACGAAGCCCTCGGCATCGATGTCCGCGCCGGGTGGCCGCGAGAGGTCGGGCACGTGGAGCGGAGGCGGCCTGGATTGCACCCCCTCAACGTAGGGCTGCAAATCGCGCGCGGAAGGGCAAATCGGACGCAACGAACCGCGCGCGGCGCGCATCGCTAGACGCCGCGATCGAACGGCGAGCGGCGGGCGCCCGGAGGGACCTCGGTCACCACGGCTCCAGGGACCTCGGTCACCACGGCTCGAGCGACCTCGGTCACCACGGCTCGAGCGACCTCGGTCACCACGGCTCGAGGGACCTCGGTCACCACGGCTCGAGCTCGAGCCAGAGCGGATAGCCGGACTCGCGGGCCTTCGCGCGCGCCGCCTGGACGAGCTCGATCGCGCGCGGCGTGGCGAAGCGGCCGACGATCGCGCGGCCCCGCTCGTGTGCGGCCTGCATGATGGCGACCGCGTCCTCGGGCGAGCGCTCGAAGATCGCGTGCACGACGTACGAGACGAAGCGCATCGGCGTGTAGTCGTCGTTGCGGATGACGACGTGGACCTCGGGGTCGGCGTGCGCGGCCGGCGGCTCGGGGAGGCGGTGCACGAGCTGGAACAGCACCGCGTTCGGATCGGGCACGAGCTCGGCGGCGGTGGTGCGCGCGAGGCGGAACCACAGGTCGGTGATCGTCGCGAGGCGGTGCGCGTGCTTCGCGGCGAGCGCCGTGTGCGCCTCGATCTCGACGCCGAGCGCGAAGTCGACGGGGCGCTCCCCGAGCGCGGCGACCACGTGGTCCTCGACGGCGCGGGCGCGTTCGCCGAGCAGCGCCGCGAACGCCTCGGTCTGCAGGAGGCCGTAGAGCAGGTGGGTCGGCGTGACGGGCAGGCGCCGCTCGGCCGCCTCGCGGTGGGCGACGTGGATCGCGACGGCCGCGTCGACGTCGAAGTTGTCGAGCACGCCGATGCCGGCAGACAGGCGCGGCGTGCGGCGGTTACGGCGCCACGTCAGGTACATCAGGCCGACGAACGTCGCTAGGAACGGGACGGCCTCCACGTCGCGAGCGTAGCAAGAAGGGCTTGACCGCGTGCGCGAGCATTGCTATTTAACCATCGGGTTACTTAACCAGATGGTTCACATGACCGACCTCGACAAGACCTTCGCGGCGCTCGCCGACCCGACGCGGCGGGCGATCGTCGCGCGGCTGGCGCGCGGGGAGGCGACCGTCGGCGAGCTGGCGGCGCCGTTCGACATGAGCCTGCCGGCGATCTCGAAGCACCTGCGGGTGCTCGAGCGCGCGGGGCTGATCACGCGCGGGCGGGAGGCGCAGACGCGGCCGTGCAAGCTGAGCCCCAAGCCACTCGACGAGGCGATCACGTGGATCGAGAAGCACAAGGCGACGTGGGAGGGCCGGCTCGACCGGCTCGATGCATACGTCCAGAAACTGAAGGAGAGCAAGCGATGAAGAACGAAGTGAACCTGACGCGCGAGCTCGATGCGCCGCGCGACATCGTGTGGGAAGCGTTTTCCGACGGCGCGCACGTCGCGCAGTGGATCGCACCCGATCAGTTCCGTGCGGAGTGCGTCGTCGAGCTGCGGCCCGGCGGGCGGTTCGACGTGCGGATGATCGGGATGGGCATGGATCACACCGCGCGCGGCACCGTCCGCGAGGTCGTCGCGCACGAGCGGATCGTGTGGGCGTTCGGGTTCGATGACCTCCCGGGACGCGAGATCGTCACCACCGTGACGTTCGTGGCGCGCGGGGCGAAGACCGAGCTCACCGTGCGCCAGGTGTTCCCGGCGTGGGACGCGCTGACTCCCGCGGAGCGGCAGCTGCTCGGGCCGCGTATGCAGGGAGCGCCGATCGGCTGGTCTCAGTCGCTCGATCATCTGGCCGCCGTCGTGAAGCGATGATATGCCCCGCGACATGAAGACTTGCCTCGTGTTGGTCGCCGCGCTCGCGGCATGTGGATCGAAGTCGAAGCAGACGCCCGTCGCCCCGCCGGCTCCGCCGCCCGTCGAGAACGCGACGCCCGTCGCGACCGGCAGCGCCGCCGGCAGCGACATGGGCAGCGCCGCGCCGGAAGCCGGCAGCGCCGCGACCGCCGCGGGCAGCGCCGCGCAGGAGGCGCCCGCGCCGGTCGAGTACGCCAAGCTCGACGGCAAGCTGTACAAGGACCTCGACAAGAAGGGCAAAGCCGAGTTCATGAAGAAGCTCGTGCTGCCGAAGGCGAGGGAGCTGTTCGCCTCGTTCGATCCGAAGTTCGGCGAGGTCACGTGCAAGACGTGCCACGGCGATGGCGTGAAGGATCACTCCTTCAAGATGCCGAACCCGAAGATCAAGCAGCTGCCCGGCACGGAGAAGGCGTTCGTCGAGTGGGTCCACCAGAACCCCGAGGAAGCGAAGTGGGCCGGTTTCATGAGCGAGAAGCTCGAGCCGGCGATGGGCCAGCTGCTCGGCCGGACGGTGTTCGACCCGCGCACCAAGCAGGGCGAGCTATCGTGCGAGACCTGCCACGTAATGAAGAAGTAGCTGTCGTATAGTGGCGGTGTGCCGAACCCGACGCCGGGAACGATCCTCGGTGCGTATCGCATCGAAGGGCAGCTCGGCGCGGGCTCGATGGGCGAGGTGTTTCGCGCCGTCGATACGGGGCTGAACCGCAAGGTCGCGGTCAAGATCCTCAGCGAGAAGCACCGCGACAGCCCCGAGCTGCGCCAGCGCTTCGTCCGCGAGGGGCGCGCGGTCGCCGCGATCAGCCACCCAAACGTCGTGCAGGTGTTCGCGACCGGCAGCTTCGACGAGCGGCCGTACATCGCGATGGAGCTGCTCGACGGCAAGGACCTCGGCGGCCAGGTCGAGAAGCACGGGCCGCTGACGTCGGTCGAGGCGGCGCACGCCGTGCTCGACGCCGCGCAGGGCCTCGCCGCCGCCGCGAGGGCGGGCCTGATCCACCGCGACGTCAAGCCGTCGAACCTCGTGCGGCTCGCCGACGGCAAGGTCAAGGTCACCGACTTCGGCCTCGCGAAGCCGGTCGATCCGGGCAGCGAGCCGGCGCTGACGGCGATGGGCGTCGTCGTCGGCACGCCGGACTACATCGCGCCCGAGCAGGCGCGCGGCGAGACGATCGACGAGCGCGTCGACATCTACGCGCTGGGCGGCACGCTGTACTTCCTGCTGACGGCGATCCCGCCGTTCCGCACCGGCAAGCCGGCCGACGACAAGTACCTCAAGGTCGTCGCGCGCCACCTGCGCAACCCCGCGCCCGACGCCGCCGAGCGCAACCCCGCCGCCGACCGCGAGCTCGCCGAGCTCGCACGGCAGATGATGGCGAAGAAGCCGGGCGATCGGCCGAGCTACCAGGAGCTGATCCAGCGGCTGACCGGCGTGCTCGCGCGCCTCGATCCGGGCAGCGTGCCCGAGATCATCGCCAGCTCGCGCGACCGCAGCCGCCCGAACCTCGTCGTGCCGACCGGGCCGAGCGCGAGCCTCGCGGGCGACTCGCTCGAGGTGCCGGTGCGCAGCGGCGGCATGCCGGTGTGGCTGATCGTGTTCAGCGCGCTGTGCGTGGCGCTGTTCGTCGCGGGGCTCGTCGTCTATCTGCAGCGCGACACCACGCCCCCGGCCCCGCAGACCGGCAGCGGCAGCGCGTCGCCCGTGCCGCCCGCCGGCATGCTGCTCGTCATCAAGCCCGACGGCACGCCGTGGCTGTTCGTCGATCAGAAGCCGGTGTCGGCGGCCGCATTTCGCACCGTGTTCGCCGACCACGCCGGCTCCGGCGACGACCCGGTCACGATGATCAGCTACGACCAGGCGCGCAGCTACGCGGGCACCCGCGGCGGGCGCCTGCTGCGCGGGGACGAGTGGGACGCCGCGGCCGCCCTGCCCGGCTTCTCGGCTGCCGACGGCCTCTCCGAGTGGGTCGAGAGCCCGGAGGGCAAGCGCGAGGTCAAGAAGAAGGGCGGCGGCGGGGTCCGCCCGGACGGCCCTCAGAAGGACGTCACGTTCCGGATGGCCAAGGACATCTGAGGCTATAGTCCGCCCCATGTCCGACGTCGACCGCCTGGTCGAGCTGATCACCCAGCGCGTGAAGGACCGCCTGAACCAGACTCCGGCGGCGAAGCTCAACGTTCTGCCGCGCGACCGCGGCGAGTGCAATGACGATACGGCCCCCGGCGAGGACTGCGCGGGCTGCGGCTCGTGCGTCGTGCGGCGGCCCTGGTCCGTGCGCGCGATGGAAGAGGTCGGCGCGATGCGCGTCGGCGCGATGCCCGGCGTCGGCGACGTGCCGGCGGACCTCGCGAAGCTCATCGATCACACGCTGCTCAAGGCTGAGGCGACCCGCGACGAGGTCGTCAAGCTGTGCGAGGAAGCGCGCAAGTACAAGTTCGCCAGCGTGTGCGTCAACACGACGTGGGTGCCGCTGTGCAAGGCGCTGCTCGCGAACAGCGGCGTCATGGTGTGCACGGTCGTCGGCTTCCCGCTCGGCGCGATGTCGCCGCAGGCGAAGGCCTACGAGGCGCGCGAGGCGGTGCGTCAGGGCGCCAAAGAGATCGACATGGTGATCAACATCGGCGCCTTGAAGTCCAAGGACTACGAGACGGTGTTCGAGGACATCTGCCGCGTCGTCAAGGCGAGCGCGCCGGCGGGCGTGAAGGTGATCCTCGAGACGAGCGCGCTCAATACCGAGGAGAAGATCATCGGCTGCACGCTGTCCAAGCTCGCGGGCGCCGCGTTCGTGAAGACGTCGACGGGCTTTGGCAAGGGCGGCGCGACGGTCGAGGACATCCAGCTGATGCGCTCGATCGTCGGCGGCGAGCTCGGCGTGAAGGCGTCGGGCGGCGTGCGCACCGTCGAGGACGCGATCAAGATGGCGCAGGCCGGCGCGAACCGCATCGGCGCGAGCGCGAGCGTGGCGATCGTGACCGGCAAGACGGACGGCAAGTCGAAAGGCTACTAGTGCTGCCCGTTCAGCTGATCCGCAAGAAGCGCGACGGCGGCGCGCTCGAGGACGCCGAGCTCCGCGCGTTCATCGCCGGCGTCACCGACGGCTCGATCCCCGACTACCAGATCGCGTCGATGCTGATGGCGATCTTCTGGCGCGGCCTCGACGACCGCGAGCTCGCGACGTGGGCCGACGCGATGACGCGCTCCGGCGACGTCATCGACCTGTCGAGCATCGCGCGCGCGAAGGTCGACAAGCACTCGACCGGCGGCGTCGGCGACAAGATCTCGATTCCGCTCGCGCCCGCGGTGGCGGCGTGCGGCGTCGCGGTGCCGATGGTGTCGGGGCGCGGCCTGGGGCACACCGGCGGGACGCTCGACAAGCTCGAGTCGATCCCGGGATTCCGCGTCGACCTGCCCGTCGACCAGTTCGCGAGGCTGACCGGCGAGCTCGGCGTGTGCCTGATCGGGCAGACCGCGCGCATCGCGCCCGCCGACAAGAAGCTGTACGCGCTGCGCGACGTGACGGCGACGGTGGAGTCGCTGCCGCTGATCGCCTCGTCGATCATGAGCAAGAAGCTCGCGGAGGGCATCGACGGCCTCGTGATCGACTGCAAGGTCGGCAAGGGCGCGTTCATGAAGACGATCGAGAACGCCCGCGCGCTCTGCGCGCTGATGCGGACGATCGCGACGCGCGCCGGCAAGCGGATCACCTGCGTGCTGACGGACATGGAGGCGCCGATCGGGCGCACGATCGGCAACGCGCTCGAGATCCGCGAGTCGGTGGAGGTCCTGCGCGGCGGCGGCCCGGTCGACACGCGCGAGCTGACGAGCGTGCTTGGCGCGGAGATGCTCGTGCTCGGCGGCGCGGCCAAAGATACGGCCGAGGGCCGCGCGAAGATCGACAGGTCGCTCGCCGACGGCAGCGCGCTCGAAGTCTTCCGGCGCGTCGTGCAGGCCCAGGGCGGCGACCCGCGCGTGTGCGACTCGCCGGGCTCGGTGCTGCCGAAGCCGAAATCGCGTGACGAATTGCAGCTGAAGCCTGGCAAGGTCGTCGCGATCGACTCCGAGGCGCTCGGCATCGCGGCCTTGATCCTCGGCGCCGGCCGGCGCACGAAGGAAGACGCGATCGATCCGAGCGCGGGGCTCGTCGTCGATGCGTACCTCGGCGAGGTCATCGAGGCGGGCGGGCCGCCGAGCGTCATGCTGCACCACTCGCTGCCCGCCGGCGATTCGCGGCTCGCGGAGGCCCGTGCGATGATCGAGAAGGCGTTCGTGATTGCCCCACCGGAGACCGCGCTCGACGTCCGGGCCTCGCGCATCCTCGAGGTGATCCGATGAGCCTCTTCGACGAGGTCCAGGCGAGCGCCGCCGCCGTCCGCGCGAAGCTCGGCGCCGCGCCGAAGGTCGGGCTGATCCTCGGCTCGGGGCTCGGCGGCTACGCCGACAAGCTCGCCGATGCGCGCGTGCTCGACTACGCGGAGATCCCCGGGTTCCCGCGCTCGCACGTCGTCGGTCACAAGGGCCGGCTCGTCGTCGGGCAGCGCGGTGGCACGACGTGCGTCGCGATGCAGGGCCGCGTGCACATGTACGAGGGCCACAGCGCGGCGACCGTGTCGTTCCCGGCGCGCGTGCTGATCGCGCTCGGAGCGAAGACCTTGATCATCACGAACGCGGCGGGCGGCCTCAACCCGGCCTGGCAGCCGGGCACGCTGATGCTGATCCGCGATCACATCGACCTGCTCCGCGACCATCCGCTGCGCGGCCCCAACGATGACCGGCTCGGCCCGCGCTTCCCCGACATGACGCACGCCTACCCGCGCGAGCTGCGCGCGCTCGTGAAGGAAGCGGCGCGTGGCAAGGGCATCGCGCTCGAGGAAGGCGTGTACGTCGCGATGCCCGGCCCGACGTACGAGACGCCGGCCGAGGTCAAGATGCTGCAGGGCCTCGGCGCCGACGCGACCGGCATGTCGACGGTGCCCGAGGTCATCGTCGCGCGGCACATGGGCGCGCGCGTGATCGGCATCTCGTGCATCACGAACCAGGCCGCGGGCATCACGGGCGAGGAGCTGTCGCACGCCGAGGTCACCGAGACGGCGAACCGCGTGCGCACGACGTTCGAGACGCTGCTCGACACGATCCTCGAGACGCTCGTCGCGAAAGGCGAAGTGTGAAGCTCGAGGACGCCGCGCTCGACGTGCAGACGCGCGCCTACGCGCCGTACTCGAAGTTCAAGGTCGGGGCGGCCGCGCGCATGGACGGCAAGGTCTACACCGGCGTCAACGTCGAGAACGCGAGCTACCCGCTGAGCGTGTGCGCCGAGCGCAACACGATCGCGGCCGGCGTCGCGGCGGGGGCGCGCCACCTCGAGGAGATCGTCGTCGTCACCGATGCCTCGCCGCCGTCGTCGCCGTGCGGTGGCTGCCGCCAGGTGCTGCGCGAATTCTCGGCCGACCCGACGAAGGTCAAGGTCATCTCGATCAACCGCCAGGGCGAGCGCCGCGAGTGGACGGTGGCCGAGCTGCTGCCCGACTCGTTCAGCGGGGCCGAGCTGCCATGAGGTTTCGCGAGCGCAGCGAGCGGGTGGTGGGGTTGGGTGGGCTTGCATCACGGGCCGAGCGCAGCGAGGACCCGGGATGAGCGAGACGATCTTTCGCGGCGGGACGATCCTGACGATCGACCCGCAACACCGGGTGCTGGCCGGCGATGTCGCGACGCGCGACGGCGTGATCGTCCACGTCGGCGGCAGCTACACGCCGCAGACCGCCGACTACACGATCGTCGACTGCGCGGGCTGCGTCGTGATGCCGGGGCTCGTGCAGGCGCACGTCCACACGTGCCAGACGCTCGCGCGCGGCCGCGCCGACGACCTCGAGCTGCTCGACTGGCTCCGGAAGGTCATCTGGCCCTACGAGGCCGCGCTCGACGAGCGGGCCGCGCGCGCCGCCGGCGACCTCGCGTGCGCGGAGCTCCTGCTCGGCGGCACGACCGCGATCCTCGACATGGGCACGGTCCATCACACCGACCAGATCTTCGCGGCCGCCGAGCAGAGCGGCCTGCGCGCGGTGATCGGCAAGGCGATGATGGACGCCGACGATCCGCTGATCCCGCCCGGCCTTCGCGAGTCGACGCGCGCCTCGCTCGACGAGAGCGCCGCGCTGATCGCCCGCTGGCATGGCCAGGCAAACGATCGGCTGCGCTACGCCTATGCGCCGCGCTTCGTGCTGAGCTGCACCGACGAGCTGCTGCGCGAGGTCGGCGCGCAGGCGAAGGCGCGCGGGGTGCGCATCCACACGCACGCGAGCGAGAACCGCGGCGAGGTCGCGCTCGTACGCGAGCGGTTCGCGAAGGACAACATCGTCGTGCTCGACGATCTCGGCATGCTCGGCCCGCACACGTGCATCGCGCACGGCATCCACCTGACGGCCGAGGAGAAGCAGCTGCTCGCCGCACGCGGCGCGCACATCTGCACGTGCCCGTCGAGCAACCTCAAGCTCGCGAGCGGCATCGCCCAGGTGCCGGAGCTGATCGCGGCCGGCGTCAGCGTGGCGCTCGGCGCCGACGGCGCGCCCTGCAACAACAACCTCGACGGCTTCGAGGAGCTGCGCCTGCTCGCGCTGCTGCACAAGCCGCGCGTCGGGCCGCGCGCCCTGCCCGCTCCCGAGTGCGTGAAGATCGCCACGCTCGCCGGCGCGGCCGCGATCGGGCAGGCGGATCGCCTCGGCTCGCTCGAGGTCGGCAAGCGCGGCGACGTGATCGCGGTCGACGTCACGCCGCTGCACACGGTGCCGGCGACGAGCCCGTGGTCGCAGATCGCCTATGCGGCAAAGGCGTGCGACGTGAAGCACGTTGCGGTCGACGGGAGCGTGGTCGTGCGCGATCGCGCGCTGCAGACGCTCGATATCCATCAGGTTCGGGCCCACGCGAACGAAGCGGCAGCGCGGTTGTTCCGCTAGGCGGCGCGTGCTACACCCGCGCTGCGTTCTCGTAGAGGGCGATCACGACTTCGCCTTCCGAACGGCTGGTGGGCGTTTGTCTAAATTTTCGAATGCCGATCAGAGAGAGTGTTTCGAATGTCGAATCGTTTGTACGTGGGTAACCTTCCGTTTCACGCCACCGAGGACCTGATCACGCAGAAGTTCGCGACGTGCGGTGAGGTTCGCGAGGTCGCGCTGATGCTCGACCGGATGACGGGTCAGTCGCGCGGCTTCTGCTTCGTCGAGATGGCGACGCCGGAAGGCGCGGAGAAGGCGCTGTCGCAGCTCAATGGCCAGGACTTCGAGGGCCGTGCCCTGCGCGTCGATGTCGCGCAGGAGCGTCCGGCGCGCGGCGGCGGCGGTGGCGGCGGTGGTGGTCGCGGCCGTGACGGCGGCGGCTTCCGCGGCGGCGATCGCGGTGACCGCGGCGGCCGCGGCGGTCGCTACTAGTGGCGACTCCCCGCATGAGAGGTCGTCCGGAGCGCGTGTTCGTCTCGGTTGACGAGAGCACGGGCCGCTCCACGATCTCTTTTCACCCCGCGGATGCCGGTGATCCCGTCATGCACGAGGGTGACAAGACGGGGCAAGTTGCCATGGGCGAGGCGCGCACGATCTCGGAGAAATATCCGGGCTGCACGATCTCGGGCCCTCACTTTCACGCGGCGCGTCCTGCGGGACGCACGCGAATTCGCAAGCGCCCGCCCGCCGAGTAGGCGGGCTCGCGCGCCGGGCCTCGCAGAGCGAGGACCCGGAGTGATACAACGGCGCGCATGAAGCTCATGCGCATGTTCTGTATCGCGGGCGCGCTCGCGCTCGGACCTTCGGTCGCGATGGCCGACAAGGTCGCGCCGCCGGCCGAGCCGACGGAGGCCGACCTCAAGGCGTTCCTGAAGTTCTTCGACGGCCTCGCCGACATCGTCGTCAAGGACAAGGACAACTGCACGACGATGGCGGCCGACGTCAACAAGGACATCGACGACAACAAGGCCCTCCTCGACAAGGCGAAGGCCATGCAGGCGTCGGGCAAGAAGATGCCGGATGACGTCAAGCAGCACATGATGGAGACCGGCAGGCGGATGGCCGGCGCCATGATGGAGAAGTGCAGCAACGACAAGGCCGTGAATGCGGCCTTCGCGCGCCTGCCCAAGCACGGCCCGCCCCCGCAGCACCACTGAAAGCTCGCCGCGGCCGTCCTGCCCCCTGCTAAGCTCCGGGCAGGACGATGCTGCTGACGCGCGAGGAGATGACGTTCGATTTCGGTGGGGCGAAGCTCGATCCTGCGCGCGACCGCGAGCTGCTCGAGTGGATGTTCAACCAGTTCCTCTACGGCGAGGTGACCGGCATCCAGTGCGGTCACTGGCTGTACGACGCGCCCGACCTCGAGGCCGCGAAGTTCCTCGCGCGCCAGTCGCTCGAGGAGATGCAGCACGTCGACAACTTCCTGCGCATCATGACGATGCTCGGGCTGCGGCCGCAGCCGGCCCACCCGGCCGTGCGGTTCCTCGCGACCGGCATGATGGGCGGCTCGTGGGCCGAGCACGTCGCGCTCGAGATGGCACAGGGCGAGGGCTTCGTGCTGCAGGCGTTCTACGCGGTGATCGATACGCTCGATCACAAGCCGAGCGTCGACATCTTGAAGCGCGCCGTGAAGCAGGAAGAGCGCCACGTCGAGTTCGGCGAGCAGCAGACGATGAAGGCGATCGAGGCGCGCCCGTGGATGCGCCGCCGCCTGCTCGGGCTCTCGCTCGTGTCGATGTGGGGCGTGCGCCGGCTCGCGAGCTACATCCACCGCAAGGTCCCCGCCGACCACGTCGTGCTGAAGCACCTGCCGGCGTTCCTCGAGCACGCGAACCGCTGCGCCGAGCTCCGGCTGCGCCGCATCGGCGTGCTGGAGAAGCCGCTCGCCGAGCTATCGGGCGCGAAGCGCGCCGCGCTCGTCGCGGAGGCATACGGCGGCAAGCTCGTCGGTGGGCTGGGCTCGCTGCTCGCGCTGCCGCTGAAGCTCTTGCCGTGGTTCAAGCGCAAGCGCGTGACCGACACGTACCTCGCGGATCCTCACGTCACGGGCTACCAGTTGCCTGCTGGCGAGCCGGCGCAGTCCGAGCTGTAGGGCGCGAGCCGTCGTCGCAGGTCACGCGCAGGGCCTCGCCGCTCTCGAGGTTGACGCTCTCGAGCGCCGTGCCGAACACGCGGTTCGCGAGCGCGTAGTCCGTGATCGGCTCGCTGACGTGGCCCTGCACCATCAGCCACTTGTCGTCGCGTTTCTCGAACACGAACGTGCCGCGCAGCAGGACCTGGCTCGCCGGTGAGCCGGGATGGATGCGCAGATCGACGACGAGGTTCGCGACCATGTACGCGACGGTCGCCTTCGCGATGGTGCGGCCGATCACGCCGACGCGGCGGTCCTGGATCTTGACGAGCCGCCCGTCGACGAGCTGCAGGCGCGCGAGGTCATCGTCGCCGTGCCACTCGCTGTCGGGATCCGGCGCGAGCAGGAACGATGGCGCGGGCTGGCGCGGATCATCCTCGATACGGTGCTCGGGATCGAGCGAGAGCAGCGGCCGCACGCGGTCGGCCTGGCCGGAGAACAGCGCGACGATGTCGCGGCCGAGCTCGTCGGAGAGCGAGGTGTCGATCAGCGCATCGGCCATCGGCCGCCCGACGAGCGAGCCATCGGCGCTCGGCTGCGGCGTGCGCCCGAACGACAGGTGCTCGAGCACCTGGACCCAGCGATCGCCGTCGTGCGCGTACAGCGCGGTGACGCGGATGGGGATCACGGCCGTGCGCCCGCAGAACGAGATCCGCCACGACAGCTCGTCGGACATCCACGCCGCCGACACCGCGCGATCCGCCGAGAGGTGGATATCGAGGCGCTTGCTCCGCACCTCGCTCTTCATCGTGTTGTCGACGCGGATCGGCCACCGGCTCGACGCGCGCTCGCGGACCTCGGCGCCGAACAGCACGTCGCCCGGCCCGACGCCGATGCGCGCCGGCCCGACGCGCGGGTCGACGAGGTCCGTGTCGACGTCGGGCAGCTCGTCGCGCTCGTACGAGCTGAGGATGTCGTCCTGCAGCTCGGTCTCCATGCGCTGGCGGCGCTCCGCCTCGGTGTCGCTGACCGGCGCCGTGACGTCGGTGATCGCCGTCGGCTTCGCGGGCGGATGACCGCAGGCCGCAAGCGCGACGAGCAACGCGACCCGCCTCATGCCTTCTCCAGATCGAACTGCGTGTCGACATCACGCACGCAGCCCTCGTCGGTGACCTCGACATCGATCATGTCGGACTCGACGAGCACGCTGCGCGCGCCCTGGGGTGCATCGCCGCATGCGGCGAGCTGCGGCCACAGCGCACGCGTGATCAGCGGCGGATGCCCGCCGCGCCCGCCGACGGTCGGCCGCGCGGCCGCGTGCGTGCCCAGCTGGCGCTCGAGCTCGCGCAGCGTCGCGACCGTCACGTCGGGATGATCGACCGGCCACAGCCACGCCGCGTCGACCCCGGCGCCGGACGTGAATTCCGTATTCGGCGCGGTCCCCGCGATCGCCGCGAAGCCGAGCGCGACCGAGCTCGCCATGCCGCGCTCCGGCTGCGGGTTGATCACGACCTCCGCACCGAGATCGACGGCGTGCGCGGCGACCTGCTCGCCGAACGGCGGCCCGACGACGACGATCGCGCGCTCGAGCCCGACCTCGCGCGCCGTCGCGAGGATCTGCGACAGGAACGTGCGGCCGCCGCCCGCGTTCAGCAGCGCCTTCGCGACGCCGCCGAGGCGCATGCCCGCCCCCGCCGCCAGGATCACCGCGCCCTTACGCATGGGGTCGCCCTGCCCGGCCTGCCGCCATCATGCGATCGACCAGTCCCCCGCCTGTGGCTCGCCGCGCCGGCGGTGCGCGACCAGCTCGGCCGCGATCGCGATCGCGATCTCCTCGGGCGTCTCGGCGCCGATGTCGAGGCCGATCGGCGCGCGCAGCCGCCGCCAGGTCGTCTCGTCGAACAGGCCCTTCGCCTCGAGCCGCTTGCGGAACCGGCCGATCTTGCCGCGAGAGCCGATCATGCCGAGGTAGCCGAGCTGCGCGTGCCCGATCAGCTGCTCGAGCAGCTGCTGATCGATCGAGTGATCGCGCGTGATGATCAGCACGTGGTCGTCGGGGCCGAAGCCGCCGAGCTGCTTTTCCACCTCGCGCGCGTCGAACGACTCGATCACCTGCTCGGCCCAGGCGGGCGGCGCCGCCGCGGCACCGGTCTCGTTGTCGTCGCACGCGATCACGTGGAAGCCGAGCTGCGCGAGGTGCGGCCCGAGCGTCCGCGCGACGTGCCCGAGCCCGAACAGCACGACCCGCTCGCCGCGGCCGAGCCGCTCGACGAGCGCGCCGTCGACGACGGCCGGGTGGTGCGGCTTCGGATCGCCCTCGCGCGGCGGGCGCACGCGCAGCGGCGCGCCATCGAGCGGCGTGATCAAGACGAGGCGCTCGCCCGCATCGGCGAGCTTCGCGATCACGTCGCGCGACGGGCCGGCGGGCGTGATCGCGACCTCCATCGAGCCGCCGCAGCACATCGCGAGGTCGCGCACGAGGTGCTGGCGTACGACGCGCGGCTCGCCTCCCGCCGCGACCTGCTTCGCCGCCTCGACGCACAGCTGCTCGATCTTGCCGCCGCCGACCGTGCCCCACTGCTCGCCGTCGGCCGCGACCGCCATGCGCGCGCCGAGGTGGCGCGGCGTCGAGCCGCTCGCCCCGGTCACCGCCGCGATCGCCACGCCACGCCCCGCGTCCAGCGCGCGCAGCGCGGCAGCGAACACGTTCGGGCGAGGCATCGCTCGCACTCTACCAGCCGCGAGCGCCGGGGTCAGCGCAGCGACAGCACGTGCGCGACCAGCTCGCGCAGACCCGCGCCCTCGGGACGCTCGGTCAGGTACGCCGGCTTGAAGGCCAGCTCGTCCCACCAGGTCTTGATGTTCGCGACGCCGACGGACGTCGGGAAGCCGCCGAACATCGGAGCGTCGTTGAGCGCGTCGCCGACGTAGACGTACTGCGAGAGATCGTTGCCGTCGCCGCCGAGCACCTGACGCACGACCGCCATGCACGCGCTGAGCTTGTCGAAGTGCGGCGGCCCGAAGTTGACGTGCACGCTCGAACGCACGGCGGTGAACCCGGCCTTGCGCAGGATGTCGACGCACGCCTCGGCGTCTTCCTTCGCGAGCGAGACTTCCTCGTTCCAGTCGATCGCGAGATCGACTTCGCGATACTTCGAGTCGCTCGACAGCCGCGCGCCCGGCACCTTGTGCTTGCACTCGAGCACGGCCTCGTTCATGCGACGCCGCCACTCCGGCAGCGACGCCGCCGGAACGCCGTAGTGCTTGACGAGCTTGCGGCCCTCGCGAATGAACGTGACGCCGCCGTTCTCCGTGACGCACGCGAGCACAGGCAACATCTTCATGAATGCCTGTCCCCATCCCGCGGGACGACCGGTGACCATGATCACCGGGATGCCCGCCTCGCCGAGTCGCTCGAGCGCCTCGTAGGTGGAGGCTTCGATGCGCTCGCCGGTGGTCATCGTGCCATCGACGTCGGAGAACAGCGCGCGGACCGGGCCGCGCAACTCGGACAGAGGGCGTGTCATACGGCGCGCGCGTTGTACCACGCGCGGTGCGCTACGCGATCAAGCGCAGGGACACATCACCCGCCGCCTGCTGCTGCTCGGGCACCGGCACGCGGATCGAGCTCTGGCGCTGGCGCGCGAGCCAGTCCTCGAGATCGTTGCTGTTGAGGCGAACGATGCCGCCGACCTTGAACACCGGAAGCGGATCCGCCCCGCGCCGCGCCATGTACCGGCACCACCGCTCCGACCGACCGAGAGCCGTCGCAATTCCCTTCCAGGTCTCGACAAAATTCGACATGGACATCCTCCGTTGGTCGGGCCTTTCTGCAGAGGTCGTGCCGCTGCGAGAAATTCGAGGAGATCCGTGTGTGGTCGGGGACTTAGGTCGCAACCCCAGGTGTCAACGGCTCGACACAAGTCGATGAATACCGACGCAAGAGCTGACACAGTTGTCGCGAATTTTCCGCAGTCCTCCCACCATGGCAGAAGCCACCACGGCCGGTATCATTAACGACACATGCGTGGAGAAGTGCGGCTGGGAGCCGCCGTCCTGGGGCTCTGCGTCGCCGCGTCTGCGTACGCGTCCCCTGCGACCTATCCGTTAGAGAACGTTCGCCGCGGCCAGACCGGCTACGGGATGACGACGATGGCCGGGACCAAGCCCGAACGGTTCACGTTCGAGGTCGTCTCGGTCGTCCACAACTTCCTCCCGAAGCAGGACATCATCCTCGTCAAGAGCGACGACCCCAAGCTCGCCGTCTCGGGCTTCTGGCAGGGCATGAGTGGCTCGCCGCTCTACATCGAGGACAAGCTCGTCTGCGCGTTCTCGTATGGCTTCCGCTTCAACAAGGTCGCGCTCGGTGGCTGCACGCCGATCGACTACATGAAGAAGGAAGGCCTCGACACGTACCGGCGCGCCACCGTGACGACCGCGCGCGGCGGCCTGAAGACGGTCGCCGCCCAGCCGGCCGCGACGATGGCCGACTGGAGGCGTCTCGCCCCGACCGTCGATCCGCAGGCCGCGCTCGACGCGCTCGGCCCGTCGCGCAAGAACTGGCTGCTGTCGGCGCCGCTGCCCTCGCCGGCCAAGCCCGCCGAGGCGGATGACGGCCAGGTGATGCAGGCGAGCGTGCCGCTGAGCGTCGCCGGGTTCTCGGCGCCCGCGTTCGGCCAGCTCGAGAAGATGTTCGGCGATTCGAACATCGTGCCGGTCCGCAGCGGCGGCGCCGGCGGCTCGGTCGCGGAGGGCGGCCCGACGAAGTTCGAGATGGGCGGCGCGATCGCCGTCGAGCTGATCCGCGGCGACATGAGCGCGGCGGCCGTCGGCACGGTCTCGTACATCGACGGCGAGAAGGTCCTCGCGTTCGGCCACCCGATGTTCCAGACCGGCGAGACCTACGCGCCGGTCGCCACCGCGAACGTGCACACGGTGATCCCGTCGTCGCAGAGCGCGTTCGTCATGGCCTCGCCGGCGAACGAGATCGGCTCGCTGACGCAGGATCGCCAGGCCGCGATCGCGGCCGATACGGGGCTGCGCACGCCGGTGATCCCGATGGACATCCAGATCACGACCGCGAGCGGCAAGCACACCGAGAAGGGCAACTTCCACGTCGAGCTGCTCGACAACAAGTTCCTGACGCCCGCGATCGCGGGCGCGGCGCTGATGAACGCGATCAACTATTACCTACCCGACCGCGACGACGTGACGGCGAAGGTCGACTCGGTCGTCCACATCAAGGGCGCCGATCCGATCACGTTCACCGACTACCTCTACGCGAACGACGGCGCGGGCAGCGTGATGGGCGCCGTGCGTGGGCTGCGCGTGCTCGTCCCGCTGCTGATGAACCCGTACGCGCCGGTCACGATCGAGAAGGTCGATATCAAGGTCGATCTCAAGTTCGAGGCGAACTTCGGCGACATCAAGGAGATCCGCCTCCCCGCGGGCGACCTCGTCCCGGGCGTGCGCAACAACGTGCAGGTCCTGATGAGCACGTGGGACGGCAAGGACATCGTCCAGGATGTTCCCGTCGATGTCCCCGCGTCGCTCGCCGGCAGCATCGTCAACGTCGAGGTCACGGCCGGTGACTCGGCGAAGCTCGACGCGGCGCCGCCCGTCGACCTGCCCTCGCTCGAGAACGCGTTCCGCCGCCTGCTGCCCGGCACGGTCTGGGCGGTGACGATCTATCCCGCCGATGAAGGCGTCGCGCTCGACGGCAAGCTCGTGCGTGACCTGCCCGCGAGCGCGCTCGACAAGCTGCACCCGCAGAGCCACACGCAGCGCGCGGCGGTGTACAAGCCGATCGCGCGCACGCTGTCGCCGGCGAAGCGCGTCGTCAACGGTCAGACCTCGATGCTCGTGCGCGTCCGCGCGGCCGAGAAATAAGGAGAGCCTGGTGAAGAAACTGTGGTTGGCGGCGCCTCTGGCGCTGTTCGCGATGCGCGCCGATGCGGTGGTCACGGCGCAGTGGACCGTCGAGACGTATCAGCAGTTCGACGCGGGCGACGCGACGAGCGCGTTCATCACGTCGTCGGGCGAGGTGCGCCCGGGCTGGGATACGAAGCGCGTCGCGCTCGAAGGCGATGCCGTGTGGTCCGCGCTGCACCTCGCCGACGGCAGCGTGCTGCTCGGCAGCGACGCGGGCGGCGCGATCATCAAGGTCTCCGGCGACAAGGCGACGAAGCTCGCGACCGTGCCCGGCGCGATCGCGGTGGTCTCGCTCGCGCAGACGAGCGACGGCGCGATCTGGGCCGGCTCGATGCCGGGCAACAAGCTGTGGCGCGTGGAGGGCAGCAAGGTCACGCCCGGCCCGGTGCTCAAGGACGTCGAGACGATCTGGTCGCTCGCCGCCGCTGGCGACACCGTCTACGCGGGCACGGGCCCGAGCGGCAAGCTGTTCGCGATCCGCGGCGGCACCGCGAAGGAAGTCTTCGATACCGACGACAAGCGCATCACCGCGGCCACCGTGACGAGCGACGGCGCGGTGTGGTTCGGCACCAGCGAGCGTGCGCTCGTGTTCCGCTACGACCCGAAGGACGGCAAGACGCGCGCGATGGCCGACTTCGCCGGCAACGAGATCAGCGCGATCGCCCCGTACCGCGACGGCGTCGTCGTCGCCGCGAACGAGCTGGTCGACACGCCGCCTCCGGCGGGCAAGACCGCGACGCAGGTCGAGACCGTGGAGAAGCCGACCGCCGCGAAGGGTCAGGCCGCGAAGGCGCCCGACGTCGGCACGAAGCCCGGCGCGGACAAGGATCCGTCCCCCGTCACCGATCTCGGCCGCAAGGGCGCCAAGAAGGGCAAGGGCGCGCTGTTCCGCGTCGGCAACGATGGCCGCCTCGATCAGCTGCACGCGCTGACCGCGACGTACTTCACGTCGCTCGCCGTCGCGCAGGACGGCACGGTCTACGCGGGCGCCGCCGACAAGGGCCGCGTCTACGTCGTCGATCCGGATCAGTCGGTCGGCACGGCGTTCGATGTCGACGAGCGCGCGGTCTCGCAGGTGTGGCTCGATCACGGCCTCGTCTCGTTCACGACAGACGATGCCGCCGCGCTTTACCGCTCGACCGGCCGCGCCTCGCAGGCGCGCTACGTCTCCGACGTGCTCGACGCGAAGGCCGTCTCGAAGTTCGGCAAGCTGACGTGGGCGACGTCGGGCAAGGTCAAGGTCGAGACGCGCTCGGGCAACACCGCGAAGCCCGGCGTCGGCTGGAGCGACTGGGCCGCGCCGTCGGCGATCGGCAAGCTCGGCGGCGGCAACGAAGGCGGCAAGATCACGTCGCCGCCCGGCCGCTACCTGCAGTTCCGCGTCGCGCTCGAGGACGACGCCGCACGCGTCCGCCGCGTGATGTCGTACTACGTGCCGCAGAACACGGCGACGCAGGTCCAGGAGGTCACCGTCGAGATCGCGACGAAGGAGTCGCTGCCGACGCTCAAGGACTCCGCCGCGAAGCCGCGCTCGCCCGTGCTGCGCGTCAAGTGGAAGGTCGAGAACACCGACGGCGACGACACCGCCTACACGCTCGAGGCACGCCGCGAGGGCGAGGCGAACTGGCGCCCGATCTCGACGGGCAAGGCCCCGCTCACCGCGACGCAGTGGGAGTGGAACACCGAGACGTACCCCGACGGCTGGTACAAGGTCCGCGTCACGTCGTCGGACGCCGCCGCGAACTCACCCGACCGCGCGCTGACCTCGACGTACACGTCGACGATGTTCGCGATCGACAACACGCGCCCGACGATCGACGGCCTCTCCGTCACGTACCCGAAGGCGAGCGCGCGCGCGAGCGACGCGATCTCGACGATCGCCGAGATGGCCTACTCCGTCGACGACGGCACCTGGCAGCTCGGCGCGACGGCCGACGGCCTGTTCGACGACCAGACGGAAGACCTGCGCATCGACCTGCCGGCCGGCCTGCCCAAGGGCACGCACACGCTCGCGGTGCGCGTCGCCGACGCCGCCGGCAACGTCGGATCCGTCTCGACGACCTTCGTGATCCGGTAGCGCGGGCTACCCTTCGACTCCGCGACGCCGACGGAGGTGTGATCGGCGGCAGATCGCGACGCCGCGAGCCTCGGTGACGTTGCCGCCCTTGCCGAACCGCGTCTTCACGCTGCCCATCAACACGCGACGAGCGCGGCGAGCAGCGGTGAGAACTGCTTCAGGCGCGCGGAGCGAGATCGAGCAGGCGGGGCAGCGGGTACGTCGCGAGCTTCGCGAGGTAGTCCTTGTCCTTGCTCTTGTTCGCCGCCGAGCCGATCGCCTCGATCAGCTTCTCGCGGCTGCCGTACTTCGACTTGACCGTCTCGACGACCTTCTGGAGGCGGAGCAGCTGCATGTTCGACGCCTTCGAGAGGCGCTCCGTCAGCGCGCCCGTATCCTCGTCGCCGGCCGCGAGCGCGCCCGCGAGCGTCTTGGCGAGGTCCGCCTTCGAGTTGTGGAGCTTCGCGAGGCGCGCCTTCGGGTGCCGCGGCAGCTGCTCCTTTGCAGAGGCCTCCGCCTTCGGGGCGCGGGTCTTCTTCGGCGCAGCGGCCTTCTTGGCAGGGGCCTTCTTCGCTGCGGGGGACTTGGTGTTCGTCTTCTTCGTCGCCATGTTCGTTACCTCTACGGGCCCGAGCCGGTGCCGGAACCTGCGGGCGGGGAATCCTGCGCGGCGGAGCCCCCGCCGTCAAGCGCCGAAAGTAGCTGATTGACCTCGTCGATACTGAGGTTCAGCCGCACGTGGACGACCTTGCCCTCGGCGGTGATCGCGATCTTGTCGACGAGCTTGCCCATGCTCTTGGCCTGCGCCGCCATCCCGAGCAGCGCGATCTGATTCTTCGCGAACGATTCCAGCGTCTTGGCATCGGCTGGCGAGGCCATCACGGCGCCGAGGTCGAGCTTGGCGCCGGCGCTCCCGTCGAAGCTGACGGTGATCGCGACCGGGCCCGACGACAGGCCCTCGCCGACGAGCTTCACCAGGCGATCGCGGAGCGCCGGGTCGGTGCGGCCGGCGGCCCACACGGGAGCCTTCTGATCGGCCAGCGCGATCCACGCGCCGAGGTCGGGGTTGTCGGACGCCTTCTTACCGGGCGAGAGCGCCTCCGTGATGAACGCCTCGTTCGAGCTGAGCAGCACCGTGTCGGGGCGCCCGAAGCTGAAGTACATGATGCGGCTGCCGTCGCGCGCGACGTACAGCGTGTGGCCGGCGACCGTCTTCGCGGTGACGTCGCCGCCGCCCGAGCCGACGAGCCCGCGCACGCACGTCGCGAATTCCGCCTCGACGATCTTGCCCGTCGCGACCATCAGCACCGGTCCGGTGCCGACCTGCTGGTTGCCCTTGGGCCCCAGCGCGAGCAGCACGTGCGTGATGCGCGCCGGATCGAACTTGCAGCTGTCGTGGATCCGCTGCCACTCCGTCGCGAGCGACGGCTCGCGCAGCATCAGCTGGTCGACCGCCCGCTCGACGAGCGGCGAATCCATGACGCGGGCGACGTCGGCCGAGATCACGATCTCCGCCGACGCCGGCACCGCGGAAAGGCCCGCGACTTCCGCCGCCGGGCCGCCTCCGTGTTTCTTTCCGCAGCCCCACGCGAGCGCGAGGCTGGTCACAACAAGCGCGAGCTTCACGCCCCGAGTTTACGGGGTGCCCGCTCCGGCGCCACCCATCATGCCGCCCATCATGCCGCCGACCATGCCGATCAGCTGCTGCAGCTTCTGGTTCGACATCGCGACCGAGAACTTCGCGTCCGAGCCGTCCTGCGCGACGTCGAGCTTGTCGAACATCTGCTTGACCTGCGGGTTGTTGAGCTGACCCTGGAGCATCGTGACGAGCTGCTTCGCCTCGTCCGGCGTGCCCAGGCGCATGCGCATGTCGACCGTCAGGCCGTCGGTGACGTTGATCGAGCCGAAGATCGCCTTGGGCTTGACGCCCATCGAGCCCATCTTCGAGAACGCCGGCGAGTTGCCGTTCATCAGGAGCCACAGCGAGTCGTTCGTGTTGATCTTGCTGTACATCTCCGTGAACATCGCCGAGCTCTTCAGCGACGACGTGCCCTTCGCGGCGGCGAGGACGCCGTCCTTGGTGCCCATCGTGCCGATCGTGCCGATCAGCGTGTTGTCGTTCACGAACGTGAACGCGCTCGGCTGACCCGACTTGTCCTTGACGACGAAGACGCCGCCATCAACCGTGATGTCAGTGCCCTGCTTGGCCGCCTCGGCCTTCGCCTTGTCGACGCACGCCATCACCTTCGACTTGTCGGGGCCGTGGACGACGATCACGCCGTCCGGCTGCGTGCCACCGAGGCCCTTGAGGCCCATCGAGACGCTCTTGACGGCCTCGAGCGGATCGAAGCCGCACGCGGCCTTGAACTCGGCGAGGTTCGTCGCGGCCTTCTCCATCAGCTTCGGCGAGAACTGCTTCCACAGCGCGCTCTGCTGGAGCTGGGCGAAGTTGAGGCCCATCACCATCTCGGAGTCGACCGGGAGGAGCGACAGATCGTCGGTGCCGGCAACGGCGACAGGCGTCGCGCCGCCACCCGTGGTGGTCGTCGTGGTCGTCGTGGTCGTGGCCGAGCCCGAGCCCGCGCCAGCCTTGTTGTCGTTCTTCTTGCACGCGCCGACGAGACTGACGGCGACGATGGCGGCGAGCCACCCACTGCGAATGCGAACCATTGTGCGTTCTCCCTGAAGATGAGTCCGAGATCGGACGCC
This sequence comes from uncultured Kofleriaceae bacterium, assembly GCA_964446175.1. Classification (GTDB taxonomy): domain Bacteria; phylum Myxococcota_A; class Polyangia; order Haliangiales; family Haliangiaceae; genus JABFXX01. The sequence continues at coordinate 43,843 of CAYUNM010000002.1, read as the reverse complement.
CGCGTCTATAACACGCACGAGTTTGTCGGTCGACAGTGGTATGGATGCTCGCCGTGCCGTGGAAGCGACATCGCCTGCGCGACAGTGACGTCTGGGCAAAGGTCGATGCGGCGGGTGCACTTGTCACCGATCGTGACGGTCGCGTTGAAATCGTTTACAAGCCCGCCTCCGGGCAGAAGACGTATCGCGCGGCCTCGCGCAACCTCGCGGATGCCGGCGGCGACTTGATCGAGCTCACGCCGGGCGACCCCGCCGCGGAGAAGCCGAAGAAGGCGGCCGCACCGAGCACGGCCGCGGTCCCCGCGAATGCGATCCACGTCTGGACCGACGGCGGCGCCAACCCGAACCCGGGGCCGGCGGGGATCGGCGTCGTGATCGTCGACGGCGACAAGCACCGCGAGCTCAGCGAGTTCCTCGGCCAGGGCACCAACCAGATCGCCGAGCTCACCGCGATCCTGCGCGGGCTGCAGGAGATCCAGGATCGCAGCCGGCCCGTCGTCGTGTACTCGGACTCCGCCTACTCGATCGGCCTTCTGACCCAGAACTGGAAGGCGAAGGCGAACGTCGAGCTCGTCGCGAAGCTGCGTGCGATGTGCAGCCAGTTCGACGACCTGCGGTTCGTCAAGGTCGCCGGCCACTCCGGCATCGCGCTCAACGAGCGGGTCGACGAGCTCGCGACGAGCGCGATCGTCCGCGGGCGCTAACGCTCGCGCTGCACCTGCGCGGCGATCTGGCCGAGCGTCATGAACGGCCAGCGCGCGGCGACCTCGTCGAGCACGCGATCGAGCCGTGCGAGCTTCTCGCCGACCGGGATGCGCAGATCGGGCTGGCGCTCGACGAGCTCGCCGGGGATGCCGTCCTTCTCGGCGTCCGCGAAGTCGATGCCGTGCAGCTCGAGGTTGAACACGTCGCGCTTGTTCATCGCGCCGACCAAGCGGTCGCGCAGCCACGCCGGCGCGACGAGCAGCGACGTGCCGATCGCCGGCACGCGCGTCCACGGCGTGACCGCCACGGGCAGCTCGACGATCGGCGCCTGGCCGCGCCGCCACGGCGACGTCATCGACGGGCGATACGGATCGGCGGGCGCCGCGAGCGCGCGCGGGTTTGTCAGCACCGCGCCGCTCGGACGGCCGAGCGCGGCGAGCCCGGCCATCACGGCCGCCTTCGCGGCGTAGTAGCCGGGTGCCGGGAAGATCGACGAGTCGTAGCGATAGCCGAGCCGCGCGAGCGTATCGAGCATCGCCGGCGCGACGTCGTAGCCGGGCGCGCGGAAGCCGTGAATCGGCGCGAGCTTGCTCAGCAGCGCGTGCGCGCGCGAGATCTCGTCGTCGATCTGCGGCGCGCCCATGCGCGCGAGGTCGTACGGGTGCGAGTAGCTGTGGTTGCCGAGCTCGTCGCCGGCGTCCGCGAGCGTCTTGAGGCGCTGCGCGTTCGGCGCGTGCTCGACATCGCGCGCGATCACGAACCACGTCACGTGGATCTGCTTGCTCGCGAACAGCGCGGCCGCGCGAGGCAGCGCGCGCTCGAGGATCACGTGCTGGAGCTCGGGCGGCGGCTCGCCGAGCGCGTGGATGCGGTAGTAGCAGCCTAGCCCGTCGAGATCGATGGAGACGGCCGCGGCCCGCATGGGTCTCAGGGCTTGCCGCCGAACCGGATCACGTTCGTCAGCTTCGCCATGCCGCGCAGGACGTTGGGCACGCGCTTGACGAGGTTGATCGCGGGTGGCCGCTTCTCGTGCAGCCGGATCGGGATCTCGATCACGCGCAGCGCGGCGCGGCCGGCGCGGATCACGAACTCGCTCGCGAACAGGTCCTTGTCGATCACGCACTGGTCGACGATCGGCGCGAGCGTCGCGCGGTGAAATGCCTTGAGACCGTGCGTGTCGGTGCCGCGGAAGTCGAGCGCGACGCGCAGCATGCCGTTGAGCACGCGCGTGGCGGCGCGGCGGAACAGCGGGCGGGCGTCGCTCGCGCCCTTCATCGCCTTGGAGCCGACGACCATGTCGGCATCGCGGTGGCGCAGGGCCTCGAGCGCGCGGCGATGGAAGTCGAGGTCGCAGAGGTCGATCTCCTCGCAGATCACCCACGTGCCCTTGGCCTCGGAGATGCCGCGCTTGAGCGCCTTGCCGTAGTTCGGCTCGCCGAGCGAGAACGTGCGGACCTCGGGGCGTTCGGCGGCGAGGTGCTCGGCGAGCTCGACGGTGCGGTCCTTCGAGCCGTTCTCGGCGACGATCACCTCGACGGTGAGATCCGGCCAGTCGAGCGCCACGCGAACGGTGTCGTAGCCGTCGAGCAGCTCCGTGATCGCCTCGCGCAGGATCCCCTCCTCGTTGTAGACGGGGATCACGATCGAGACATCGGGCATGACCGCGTCTTTATCATGTGAAGCGCTTCGTTTGCCCGGCCACCAGCACCTCGACGTGATCGCGCACACCGCGCTGCGAAGCCAGCTCGGTCAGCCAGCGCACCGGCTCGTCGAGCCGCTCGTACGACAGCGGGAACGCCCCGTGGTGAATCGGCACCAGCAGCCGGGCGCGCAGGTCCTCGAATGCATAAAGTGCGTCGAGCGGCGACATGTGCCGGCTGCGGAACGAGCCCGGCAGAAACCCTCCGATCGGCAGCATCGCGATGTCGGGGGCGTGGCGGCGGCCGACATCGGCGAACCCCGAGAAGTAGCCGCTGTCGCCGCACAGATACAGCGTCGGCCCGTCGCCGCGCACGACGTAGGACAGGCCGCGCGCGAGGTCGCCGTCACCATGGCTCGTCGCGTACGCGACGACGTGCACGCCGCGCAGCTCGAGGTCCGCGCCCGGCTGCAGCTCGACGACCCGCGCGAAGCCCAGGCCCGAGACGGTCGCGGCGGCGCCGGCCGGCACCACGATCGTGCACGCGCGCGGCAGCTTGCGCAGCGTCGGCAGGTGCAGGTGATCGGCGTGGCGGTGCGAGATCAGGATGAGGCCGACGCCCTCGAAGTCGATGGGCGCGAGGCCCGGCTCGACGGCGCGGCGCACGCCGCCGATCCACCGCCCGAGCATCGGATCGAACGCGACCGCGAGCTTGCTGTAGCGCGCCAGCACCGTCGCATGCCCGCCGAACGTGACGTTGAGCTGGCCGGTATCGACCGCCGGCGGCGGCTCGTGGGTGGCCGGGCGCGGGGCGCGGAACCACCGCGCGATCCAGTGCCCGACGAGGCTGCGATAGCGCTCGACCGGGATGTTCCGGTGGAGGTTCGCGAGCTCCCCGGCACGCGCGGTCGACACGCGCAAAGTCTAGCGTGTACAAACGCTCTTGGTGCAGTTCCTCGCCCGCCAGCTGGCCAGGTGGCCTGTCGCGCTCGGCTGCGTGCTCGTGCTGGCGCTCGCGGTGCTGCTGCCCGGGCTCGGCGGCTTCGGCCTGTGGGAGCCGCAGGAGCGCCAGGTCGCGGACCGCGTCGCGCCGCGCCGGGCCGGCACGGTCGCCGAGCTGCGCGCCATCGTCGAGCCGGCGGTGCAGCTCGTGCAGCAGAAGGCCGAGCTGCCCGTCGAGACGTGCCCGAAGCAGGCACCGCCGGGTGCCGTCGCGCGCACGCTCACCGCGCGCGCCACCGCGTGGGGCCGCGATGCGATCGGCGACAGCGATACCGGGCGCCGCTTGCCACTCGCGCTGCTCGGGCTTCTGACCGTGCTCGCGACGGCCGGCATGGCGCTGCGCACGAGCGGCGGGCGCGCCGGCGTGCTCACCGCGCTCGTCTTGCTGTCGATGCCGCTGCTCGTGCTGCAGTCGCGCCAGCTGACGAGCGAGATCGGCACGGCCGCGGGCGCGGCGCTGATCCTCTATGGCCTGCTCGCGCTGCGCGCGCCGAGGTCACTCGTCGCCGTCGGCGATCTCGCGGTCGCGGGCGTGTCGCTCGCGGTCGGGCTCGTGGTCGCGTTCACCGGCGGCGGTGCGCTGCTCGGCCTGTGCGTGCCGCTGCTCGCATTCGCGGCGGCCGGCAGCTTCGGCGCGACGGCAATCGCCGATGCCGGCCGCGCGCTACGCAACGGCGGGCTGCGCGTGCTCGGCGTCGTGTGGCGGCGCGGCGCGATCGGCCGCACGCCGTGCGTGTATCGCGGCGGCAACGCGGTCGCCCTGATCGCGACGCTCACCGCGATCGGCGTGCTCGGCGTGCTCGCGTATCAGCTGTTCTCGCTCAAGCAGCCGCAGCCGTGGATCGTCCCGCCGCAGCGCGAGGTGCTCGGTCACGCGATCGTCCCGACGAGCTGCTGGTCGAGCGCGCTCGGCGGCACGTGGCGCCCCGACGACGACCTCCGCTACATCTGGGACTCGACGTTCGAGCAGATCGCGTACGGCACGTTCCCCTGGGGCGTGCTCGCGCCGATCGCGATGGTCGCGCTGATCCAGAGCGAGAATGCGGAGCGGCGGCGGGTCGGCGCGCTCGCGCTCGCGTGGGCGGCCGCGGCGTGGATCGCGAGCGAGGTGTTCCAGCGCAAGGTCGGCTTCACGATCTGGGCGGGCTTCCCCGCGCTCGCGCTCGCCGTCGGCGTGTGGCTCGACGCCGTGCTCGCCGAGCGTCGGCTGCCGGCCGGCGCGAAGCTCGTCGGGTTGTTCGTGCTGATCGCGGTCGTCGATCTCGCGAAGGAGATCCAGATGATCGGCGAGCCCGGCCAGGCGCTCGGCGCGCCGAGGCTCACGTCGCTGCTCGTCGGCGGCGATGCGATTCCCTACCCGACCGCCGCGCACCTGCTCCACCTGCCGCTCAAGCTGTGGGTCCTCGTGTTCGGGCTGATGGTCGCGGGCGGCTTCGTCACCGTGATGGCGGCGCCCGCGAAGGCGCGGGGCCCGGGCCTCACCGTCGCGCTCGCGGGGACCGCGCTCATGGCCGCGTTCTGGGCCTTCGGCTGGCAGCCGGTGCTCGCGCATCACCTGTCGAGCAAGGGCCTGTTCGAGATGTACACGGACCTCCGCAAGCCGGGCGATCAGCTCGTGCTGCTCGGCGACTACGGCGACGCGCCGCACGACTACGCGCCCGACGCCAAGCCCGAGGTGCTCACGCAGCGCGAGCAGGTCGTGCAGGCGCTCGGCCGCCCGCAGCGCGTGTTCGCGATCGCGCCCGCGACCGAGCTGTGCCAGCTGCATCGCGAGATCGGCGGCAAGCCGTACTACGTGCTCGACAACGACTTCACGAAGGCCGCGCTGCTGAGCAACCGTGTCGATGGCACGACCGACAAGAACCCGCTGCGCCGGATGATCCTCCACGCGCCGCCCGCGAAGATGGAGGCGACGCCGAAGGCGCGCATCGTGTTCGATTCGCGCGTCGAGCTGATCGGCTGGGACATGCCGAAGCGCGTCGGCCGCGGCAGCAAGTTCGACGTCACGCTCTACTACAAGGTGCTGCAGCCGGTCGGCGGCTCGTGGCAGGTGCTGATGCACTTCGACGGCGCCGCGGGCCGCGCCGGCAACGGCGACCACTTCCCGATCGAGAAGAAGTGCGAGACGTCGACCTGGCAGGCGGGCGACTACATCGTCGATCACTTCACGGTGCAGGGCCTCGCGCCCGCGTTCCCTCCGGGCAAGTACGAGGTGTGGACCGGATTCTTCACGGGCAGCAATCCGAACTGGCGAAACATGCCGGTCTCGGAAGCGCCCCCAGACATGCGCGACACCGCGACGGATCGCGTGAAGATCACGACGATCACCGTCGACTGATCGCTATCGATTGACGGCGCTTTGACCCCGGCGGTATGACGCCCTTGATGGTCAAGGCCAAGGGGGGTACCGCGGAGGTCCCGGTCGTCGATCCGGCCGAGCGCCGGCAAGCACCACGCGTGCTTGTCGACCTCGAGGTCGACTACGCGAGTGAGGAGAACTACCTCTTCGCGTACATCACCGACATCTCCGAGACCGGCATCTTCGTGCGCACGACCACCCCCGAGCAGCCCGGCACGCGTCTCAACCTGCGCTTCCGTCCCGACGACGCGAGCCCGCAGATCGAGATCGAGGGCGAGGTGATCTGGGTCAATCCATTCCGCCCGGGTGCCCCCGATAACCTGCACCCGGGTATGGGCATCCGCTTCGTCGACCTCGATGATGACGTGCGCGATCGTCTGCTCGAGCTCGTCCGTCGCTTCGCCTACCTCACCTGATGTCGATCATCTGCGGTACTGACCTCTCGGCCGCGTCTGCCGGCGCGCTCGAGGTCGCACGTGCGCTCGCCGCCCAGCGCGGCGACACCGACGTCATCCTCGTCTACGTGATCGACGACGAGGCGGGCGTCGAGGCCGCACGCGCAAAGCTCGACGCACAAGTTGCGTCCGCCGGCCCCGGCCCCGCGATCCGCGCCGAGCTCGTCGTCGGCTCCGCCGATCAAACGCTCGTCTCGTTCGCCGACACCGAGGGCAGCGACCTCGTCGTCATCGCCTCGAGCAGCAAGCCCGGCTCGCTCCTGCGCCTCGGCACGACCGCCGAGCGCGTGATCGCCGCGACCCGCGTGCCCGTCCTCGTCATCCGCGATCCGGCGCCCTGGCTGCGCTTCGCGCGCGGCGAGCGCCCCCTGCGCCTCCTCCTCGGCATCGACGACTCGGTCGCCTGCGAGCTCGGCATCCAGTGGACGCACGCGCTGCGCACCCGCGGCCCGGTCGAGGTCGTGCTCGGCGCGGTCTACTACCCCGACGACGCCGCGCACCACTACGGCCTCCACGCGCGCGCGCTCGTCGATCGCGATCCGGAGATCGAGCGCCTGCTGGCGCGCGACATGCTGCGCCGGTTCGGCGACGACCAGCACGTCACCGCCCGCACGCGCCGCGGCCTGGGCCGCATCGGCGACCACGTCGTCGAGCTCGCCGACGAGGAGAAAGTCGATGCGATCGTCGTCGGCACGGGCCAGAAGACCGGCCTCGACCGCCTCGGCTCCGTCTCCTCCGTCATCGTCCATGACGCGCACCAGTCCGTCATCTGCGTGCCGCCGATCGCGAACATCCCGACGATGCGCGTCCCGACGATCTCGAACATCCTCGTCGCGACCGACCTCTCCGCGTTCGCCAACCGCGCCGTGCCCTACGCGTTCGCGATCGGCTCCGAGGTCCACGTCGCCCACGTCGTCGACGACGACGCCGAGGTCGACGAGGCCGAGCTCCGCAACCAGCTGCTCGCACTCGCCCCACCCGGCCGCACGCTCGAGCCCCACGTCGTCCGCGGCGACGACTCCGCGCACGCGATCGCCCAGACCGCCGCACGCCTCGGCGTCGACGCGATCTGCATCGCCTCGCACGGCCGCTCCGGCATCTCGCGCGCGCTCGTCGGTTCCATCGCGGACAAGCTGATCCGCGCGACGCGCAAGCCGGTGATGGTCCTCCGCCCGGGCT
>CAYUNM010000002.1:33050-36404 GCA_964446175.1 uncultured Kofleriaceae bacterium | reverse complement strand
AGCTGCCGCACGCGCTCGCGCGTCAGGTTCGTGACGACGCCGATCTCCTCGAGCGTCAGCGCGCCCGCATCCGCGACATCGAGCGCGCACGTGTGCGGCAGCTCCCACGGCTCGAGATCCGGGAAGTTGATCTTGATCGATCCGGTGCGCGGATTGATGTCGAGGTACAGGTGGTGCTTGCACGCCACCCACGGGCACGGCCGCTGGCCGCCCGCACACTCGGCGCGCGTGCGCGGCCGATCGCTATCGTCATACTCCTGCAGCGGGAACTCTGCCGCGCCCGCCGCGAGCTCCGCGCGCGTCAACCGCTTGAGCGCGATCGTCTTGCTGCGCGGCCGCGTGCGCTTCGACCGGGGCCGCACCTTCTTGCTGACCTCCGGCACCACCGCTTGAACCTCGATCGTCACCTCATCCTCGAAGTCGCCCTCGCTGTCCTGCATGCGTCTCCTGTGACGAGTGGTTGACGGATCTCGGGCCATGCGGCCGCGCGCGAGCGGACTCCCCACCAGAGTCCCTCTGCTCGTCCTGCAGCACCGTCGCAACCCCGAGCTCCCGTGAAAATCTTGTAGAACACCTTCCATAAGTGACGCAAGTACCGCGTTCAGATTTCGATCGAGGAGAGATCTCGGCGCAAACAACTTTCGCCCAGCGCCGTCCGGAGGTACCCGATCCGATCGATGGGTACCTGGGGAGGTCCACGCCGCAACGCCGGTCGTCCGGCGCGCGGACCGATCGCGTCCTCCCCGCATCGCCGCCGCCCCGCGCTCGCGCCCACCCACCCCGTCCTCGTCACCGCCCGAACGCTGCCCCGCCTCCGCGGCCGCGCCGCCTGGGCCGCCCTTCACCGCGCGCTCACGCGCTCCCTCTCCCGCGCAGATTTCCGCATCATCGCGATCACGCGCCAACCCCGCCGCGTCCTCCTGGTTGTCGAGGCCGACAACGCGCTCGCGCTCGCGCGCGGCATGCAGGGCTTCCAGGTCGCCGCCGCCCGCGCGCTCAACCGCACCCTCGCCCGCTCCGGCACCGTCTTCGCCGATCGCTACCGCCCGCTCCCCCTCCGCACCCGCGCCGCGGTCCGCGCCGCGCTCGCCGGCTTCCCGCACCGCGTCGCGTACCCCACCGCCCCGCTCCTCCGCCTCGAGCTCGTCCCCCACCTCCCGCTCGCGCCCCGCCCGGCCGACCCCGACCCGTGACCACCACGCGTGCGCGCGAAGCCGAGTAGCGCTCCCGCAACACAGCTTCGCGCATCCCCACCTCGCGCTCGCCCGCGCGCGGAGCTACACCGCCCTCATGAAGATCATCGTCATCGGTGCGACCGGCACCATCGGCGCCGCGGTCGTCGCCGCCCTGCGCCCCAAGCACACCGTCATCCCGGCCTCGCGCAACGGCGAGCACAAGGTCGACATCAAGAACGCCGACTCGATCACGCGCCTCCTCGACGCCCACCGCGACGCGGACGCCGTCGTCGTCACCGCGGGCGGCGGCGCCTGGAAGCCCCTGGCCGATCTCACCGACGCCGACTTCGCCGCCTCCCTCGCCGACAAGCTGATGGGCCAGGTCAACGTCATCCGCGCCGCCCTCACGCGCATCCGCGACAACGGCGCCATCGTCGTCACCAGCGGCGTGCTCGCCCAGAAGCCGATGCCCGGCAGCGCCGCCGTCTCGATCCTGAACGCCGGCCTCGAAGGCTTCGTGCGCGCCGCCGCCCTCGAAGCCCCACGCAACATCCGCGTCAACGTCGTCAGCCCGCCGTGGGTCACCGAAACCCTGGTCGCGATGAAGATGCCGCCGCAGCCCGGCGCCCTCCCCGCCGCCACGGTCGCCAAGGCGTACGTCGCCGCGCTCGAAGGCAAGGCAACCGGCCAGACGATCTCGCCGAGCTGAGCGCGCCCCGCGCGGGCGAACCGCGCCACGCGCACCGAGCACGCTCACCGACCACGCCGCGCTCAGCAAGGCCGCCGCGCTCATCAAGGCCGCCGCGCCAGACAAGCGCCTCGCCACAGACACCCGTGTGCGACTGGCTTCGCCGGGGGTGATCCCGAGCGCGAGCGCGCCGCGCTGCCGCGATCGTGCATCGAGAGCGCGAACAACCCAGGCGCCGGCACGAGCTCGATCTTCGAAACCAGAACAGTGCCGAAATCAACCGCGCTCGAGTCGCCCAATCGAGGCGCGTATTCGCACCAGCGGGCACCTGCCCGAACACGCTCCGCAGCAGCTCTTGGGAGCGCGCGCGTTCTGTACAGCGCCCGCGCAGGCGGCTCTTCTCCGCTCTCTTTTGTATCTCCGAAAGGAAGGAGCTCGCTCGAGCTCGAGGGGAGCGGTGCGAGGAGCAACCGCCCGCGAGTGCGGCGCTGTTGGCGACTGTAGCGGCGTTGGCGACGACGCAGCGACCTTGGCGACGTAGCGATGTAGCAATGTAGCGATGTAGCGACGTAGCGAGGTAGCGACGTAGCGAGGTAGCGACGTAGCGAGGTAGCGACGTAGCGAGGTAGCGACGTAGCGATGTAGCGACGTCGGCGGCGCGGCGATGTCAGACGGTCGTGCGACTATCAGTGCGGAAATCAAGTTCTCCCGATGCCCCGCAGACCTCGCAAACGACACGTGCAGCTGACGCTCGACCAGGCTCGCAAGCCGGATGGTCGGCACGGTGGCTGGCGTCCGAACGCCGGGCGCCCGAAGAAGCCGGGCTCGGTCTCGCACGGCGTGCGGCCCGACGAGCCGTCGCGATTTCCGCGTCACGTCACGCTGCGCGTGGCCGATGGTGCGCCATCGCTCGCGCGCGAAGGCCTGATGAAGGTGATCCGTGGCGCGATTCGCGACTCGCAGCGGCCCGCTGGTCGCTCCGGGTTCCGCATCGTCGAGTTCAACGTGCTCGGCAACCATCTCCACCTGATCGTGGAGGCCGGCGGAAAGCGCGCGCTCGCGTCGAGCATCGCGGGCCTCGAGGTCCGTGTCGCGCGGCGCGTGAACGCGGCGCTCGGCCGCCGCGGCAAGCTGTTCCCCGAGCGCTACCACGCGCGCGCCCTGCGCACGCCGCGCGAGGTCCGCAACGCGCTTCGCTACGTGCTGCTCAACCGCAAGCACCATGCGGCGGAGCAGCGATTCGCGCGCACGTGGATCGATGCCTGCTCGAGCGCGGCGTGGTTCACCGGCTGGGCAGCGCCGGTTCGCGCGGACGAGCCGTGGAAGCGCGAGCTGCTCGCGCTGCCCGCGCCGACCGCCCCGCCGGAGACATGGCTGCTCGCGACCGGGTGGAAGCGGCACGGGTTGCTGCGGTTCGACGAACGCCCGGGCTAGCTCGCGGCGGGCGGTGGCGATGCGGCGGGCGCTGGCGATGCGCCGGGCGGTGGCGAT
>CAYUNM010000002.1:0-32950 GCA_964446175.1 uncultured Kofleriaceae bacterium | reverse complement strand
GGTGGCGATGCGCCGGGCGGTGGCGATGCGCCGGGCGGTGGCGATGCGCCGGGCGCTGGCGCCGCGGCCGGCGGCGGTGGCGATGCGCCGGGCGGTGGCGATGCGCCGGGCGGTGGCGGCGCGGCAGGTGGCGATGCGCGGGGCGGTGGCGACGCGCCGGGCGGTGGCGGCGCGGCAGGTGGCGATGCGCCGGGCGGTGCCGGCGCGGCAGGCGGCGGCACCACGAAGCAACCGTGAATCGTCTCGTCATCGAGGAACTCGGACTCGTGGATCGTTCCGCCGTCGCGGGCGCGGATCGTCGCCGCGATCGCACGCGCAGTCGCGCAATCGCCGGAAGCGGCCGCCCCCGCGGCTCGCTGGGTCAGCTCCCACGTCGGCTCCGGGCATCCGGCAACCTGCTCCAGCGGCTCGGTCGGATCGGGGCAGCCGTTCACCAGCTGCGGGTTTCGCAGCGAGTGGAGCTTCCACCAGCCGTAGGTCGCGCTGATCGCCACGAACGTGCCGAGTGAGCCGAGCACGATCGCGCCGCGGTACCTGAAGCCGCACCGGGTGCTGTACTCGCCCGCGATGCAGTCCGGATCGTTCACCTCGGAACGAGCGACGAAGACGGTGCCGACGGCGGCCGCGAGCGCGACCACCGTGTCGGCCGCGGGGGCCCAGTAGTCGGCGCGCTCCGGGCGATGGTGCTCGCGCTCGCGATTCCGGACGACGACGGCCGAGCACGCGCCGAGCAGCGTCGCGCCGAGCGCCAGCGTGGCGAGCGTGCGCCGCCCCGTTCCCATTTTCCCATCGTGCCCGAGGCGACAGCGCGCGACCAGTGCGGCCCCAGGTCTGCGGACGGTGGTGGGCACGGCGCGGCGCGGCGTCCCGGGGCGAGCCGGTGCGAAATCGCGGGTTACGCGAGCCGGGTGCACGTCGAGGCGCGGCACAGCCGCTGCACTACGCCGGCGCAGATGAAAGCAGTCTGGCTCGCGCTCGTGCTCGGCGGTTGCATGGTCGGCGGCGATCCCGATGACATTGGCGACGAGGATCTCGTCGACACGAGCCAGGCCGTGACGGCGTTCGCGACCAGGCCCGGCATCAACGGCAGTGCGTGCACGGCGAGCCCGTTCAACTGCCGGTTCCGGGCCGGCGACTCGCGTGTGACGAACGCGGCCGGCGACGACAGCTGGGCGATCGAGCCCGGCGCCAGCGTGCGCGATGGTCATGGCAACGTGCTCGCGATCGAGACCGGGACGAAGCTGACGTTCAACTTCGGGCAGACGCGGAGCCTCGCGGGCAAGGCGCACGCGCTCGCGCTGACGACGAGCAACGCGAGCGCCGGCTGGTATCCGTTCGATCACATCGTGAGCGAGGCGTCATTCCGGGCCGCGGTCGGCAACGTCGACGCGAAGGATCCGGGCGAGGCGCGCATGGCCTGCTACCGGATCCGCGCGAGCGACAGCGCGGTGCTCGCGGCCAAGAAGGTCGTGTACGACAGCAAGGAGGGGCCGAACGGCCACGAGCGCGCCGGCGATTACTTGCCGCTGGTGCGCGCGAACGGGCGCCGCAGCGCGAACTTGATCTTCAGCGTGCCGGGGTTCGGGCTCGGCGGCGCGACCACGGATCATTTTCCGGCGGGCACGAAGTTCCGGCGGGTCGAGGTGCCGACGAGCAGCGGGCATCCCTCGATCTCGATCCCGCTGTGGGTCGCGAACAGCGCGGGGCGGTACGTCGTGCGCAGCGGCTCGATGCGGTTCGTGTACGGCTACATCGAGGGCGATGGCGCGAAGCGCTTCGGCTGGATGGCTCTCGACGCGCTCGAGACGGCGACCGGCTGCCCTTAGTTGTCCTCGGGCTTCTGCGGCGCGGCGGTGTCGGCGCCGCCGCCCGAGGTGTCGGGCTGGTCGGGGATGCGGTAGTCCTCGTTGAGCCAGCGGCCGAGGTCGATCAGGTGACAGCGCTCGCTGCAGAACGGGAACAGCTTGTTGCCGTCCTTGCTCGACGGCTGGCGACAGGTTGGGCAGCGGGCGGACTTCGTCATAGGCCGAGTGCGTTGGCGCGGGCGTCGAGGTAGCCGCGCGAGACGTTGAGATCGGCGGCCGCTGCTTCGCGGTCGCCCGAGTGGCGGCCGAGCGCGGCGACGATCGCGTCGGCCTCGGCCGTATCGACCACGTCGCGCAGCGCGCGCGGCGAGGTGCCGGAGCCGCCGGAGACGCGCGAGGAGACCATCGAGGCCGTGAGCTCCTGCGCGTCGCCCGCGAGGACGAGCATGCGCTCGATCTCGTTCTCGAGCTCGCGGATGTTGCCCGGCCACGGGTACGCGACGAGGCGCGCGAGCGCACCGGCGGAGAGGCGCGGCGCCTGCCCGGCCATGCGCCAGTGCTTGTTGACGAAGTGCTGGGCGAGGCGCGGGATGTCGGCGACGCGCTCGCGCAGCGGGGGCACGGTGATCTTGAGGACGTTGACGCGGTAGAAGAGGTCCTCGCGGAACTGCTTCTTCTCGACCATCGTCGCGAGGTCCTTGTGCGAGGCGGCGATGATGCGGACGTCGACCTTGATCGGCTTGGTGCCGCCGACCGGGGTGAGCGTGCCTTCCTGCAGGACGCGCAGCAGCTTGACCTGGAGCGCGGCGGACATGTCGCCGATCTCGTCGAGGAAGAACGTGCCGCCGTCGGCGACCTGGAACAGGCCGGGCTGGTCCTTGACCGCGCCCGTGAACGCGCCGCGCACGTGACCGAACAGCGCGCTCTCGAGCAGGTTGTCGTTGAACGCGGAGCAGTTCTGCACGACGAACGGCTTCTTCGCACGCGGCCCGTGATAGTGGATCGCGCGCGCGATCAGCTCCTTGCCGGTGCCGGACTCGCCGTGGACGAGCACCGTCGCCTCGGACTTGACGACCTTGCCGAGCAGCTTGACGACATCGCGCACCGCCGGCGCATCGCCGACGATCTCGGAGAACGGGTGCGTGAACGTCGTCGGCGGGATCGTCGCCGGCTGCGCGCGCTCGACGGCACCTGCCGCCACCGCGACGAGATCCTTGATCCGCGCGAGGTCCGCCTCGCCGAGGGCGGGCGCGACGGCGGCGAGCGCGGGTGCTTCCGCCGCGCCGAGGCCCTTCGCGATCGCGGCCTCGACGTCGCCGAGGTCGCCGGTGCGGCCGCCACTCGCGTAGACGATGCCCGCGAGGCCCGACGCACCGCGCACGCCTGCCGCGATGATCGCGAGCCCCGCGTGGCAGCGCTGCACGACGACGCCGCGATCCTTCGCGACCACCGATGCGATCTCGCGCATCGCGCCGGCACACGCGCCGCCGGGCTGCGCGCGCAGCGTGGCGCAGGTCGCGTGCGAGACGCGCTCGTAGCCGCTGCCATCGGCCGCGGCGAGCCCGAGCTCGAGGCCCCACCAACGGCGGAGCAAGTCACGCGCGAGGATCACCTCGGGCAATGAATCGAAGGTCAAAGCCACCAGAGGCCGACTATAGCGGACTACCCGTCGACGTCCATCGCCCCGGCACGTGCTCGAAAGCGCGGTGTTCTCTGACGAGCTTGGCGAGGTGGGCACGCAGCGATCGCTCCGCGAGCGGCCAGAGGATGCGAGGCGTATCGGCGTAGACCTGTGCGACGAGCTCGTCCGTGGTTGCCTCACCGCGCGCGAGCACCGCGACGATCCGGTCCTCGCGCATCGTGCGGTGAGCGATGTACTCGCGCAGCTTGCCCGGTCCATCCGTGATCGCCGGGCCGTGGGCCGGCAACACGAGCTGCGTGCCGCGCGCGAGCAGCGTCTGCAGCGAGGCCAGATAGAGCGCCATGTCGCCCTCGTCGGGATCGATGAGGATCGTGCCGAGCCCCGCGACCATGTCGCCCGCGACGGTCGCGCCGCCGACCTCGAAGCACAGGTGGCCTTCCGCGTGCCCGGGCGTGAAGACGCACGTGATGCCGTCGAACGATTCGCCGTCCGCGAGCTCGCGCGCGACCGGCACGCGCAGGCGCCGCGCCGTCGCCGCGTGGGCCCACACCGGTGCATCGAGCGCGCTCGCGCCGCCGACGTGATCGCCATGGTGATGCGTCAGCAGCACGGCCGCGACGGGCTGCCCGGCGAGCGCCTCGACGAGGATCTGCTGCTGCTCGGGGTACGGCGAGCCGGGATCGACCACGTAGACCGGACCGTCAGCCTCGGGTCCAACCACGTAGACGTTCGTGTGCGCCGCCGGCGGGAGCGTGGGCGTGCGCAGCGCAAGCACGCGAATCCCTGGCGCTACGGGCGCGAGGACTCGCGGCGCGTCATGCGCCGTCGCAGGGAGCGCCTTGCGCACCTGCTCATACACATCGTCAACGCTCGATTCACCCACGGCTATCCCGCAAAGAGGATGACGACTTCACTAGCATCTCTTAGACTATTGGTAAGCGCTTCCATGGTCAGCGTCACTGCACGGAAGATTCGCGAGCTAGGCGCCGAGCGGCCAGGCGGAGCCAACGGGCGGATCTATACCGGCTACCTGATCTCCTATCCGTACATCGGACGCGGCATGGTGATCTTTCGCGACCCGCACGGGCACCGCATGATCACGACACCGGTCAAGAGGGTGCTCGGCGAGCCGGGCGGCAAGATGATCTACGTCGAGACCGAGAACAGCGTCTATCGCCTCGAGATCCACGGCGAGCCGCTGTTCCCGATGCGCGCGACGGGAGAGTAAGGGCTACCCCTTCGCCAGCAGGTCGCCGAGCGCGTGGATGTGCGCGGCGGAGAGCGCCGGCGTGAAGATGATCGGCAGCTCGTGCACCGGCGCCTTGGCGCGCTTGCGCAGCTCCGCGAGATAGCGCTCGTTGAGCGCGCGGCGGTCGCGCGAGAGCGTCGCGTGCTGCGTGACCTCGGCGAGCGGCGACGGCAGCGACGGCGTGGCGGCGAGCGTATCGAGCACCTTGGTGACCGGCGCGCCCGGCGGGAAGTGACTCGGGTAGAGCTGATTGCAGACGATGTGCTGCGGCACGATGCCGAGCCCGCTCAGCTTGCCCTCGAGCTCGATCGCCTCGTTGACGGGCATCTCCTCGGCGAGCGTGACCAGCACGGTCGCCGTGCGCTTGGGATCGCAGAGCAGCGTCTTCACCGTGCGCGCGTCGCGAGTCAGCGGGCCTTCGGGCACCGTGTCGACGATCACCCACGGGATCTTGAGCATCGAGATCGAGTGGCCGCTCGCCGGCATGTCGAACACGACCGTGTCCCACACGGGCTTGCCGCGCTTCTCTTCCTGCGTGTGGTACCAGGCCTTGCCGAGCAGCGCGTAGTCGTCGAGACCGGGGATGGCGCGCAGGAACGCGCGCGTGACGCGGTTCTCGAACACCATCTCGTAGACGCTCTTGAACTTGAGGATCATCAGGCCGTACTCGGCGAGCGCCGCGGCCGGGTTCGTGTTGACCGCCCACAGGTTCGGCGCGAGCTGCGTCACGCTCTCGCCGACCGGGGGCTTATCGAAGTAGCTACCGAAGCGGTCGTTCGCGTTCGTCTCGAAGAGCAGCGTCTTCTTGCCGCGCGCGGCGAGCTGGCCGGCGATCGAGGCCGCGACGGTCGAGCGGCCGACGCCACCCTTGCCGACGACCAAGATCAGGCGACGCTCGGATACATCCACGGCGGGTGTATAGCCTACTTGCCCGCCGGGGGCGGA
The DNA here is from genome assembly GCA_964446175.1 of uncultured Kofleriaceae bacterium. Taxonomy (GTDB): domain Bacteria; phylum Myxococcota_A; class Polyangia; order Haliangiales; family Haliangiaceae; genus JABFXX01. Next base: position 27,309 of record CAYUNM010000002.1, on the reverse strand, counting down.
GCGGGAGGCACCGCTTCCGTATCGGGTTCGACGACCACGGCCACTCCGCTCGCTTCCGCTGACCGCCAGCCGATCAGCTCGCGCAGGACCCACACGCCGGAGTCGGGCGTGATCTCGACCTTGATGTCGACGACCTTGTCAGCGCCGAGCATCTTCGCGGCCGGCAGGAGCATGCGGTTGACGACGTGATCGAGATCGACGTGACCGGGCAGCGCGAGGAACAGGAAGTAGGCGCTGGTCACCTGGGCGTGGACGATCGCGATCGGCCGCAGGTGCTGGCCGGCGTAGACGTTCTCGCCCTGGATCCGCACCGTCTGCACGGACGAGCACGCGCACGCCGCGCACACGAGCAACGTCCAGAGCCGGCACATAGCGCGCAGGCTAACACGACCGGTGATAGGATCGCTGCATCGTGGCTTGGAGGGTCACCTCGGTCGTGCTCGCCGCTCTCGCGGTGACCGCACACGCGCAGCCCACGCCGGAGCCCAGCGGCGGGGAGCGACCGGTGGACTCCGTCATCGACCCGGCCGAGGTCCTCAACAAGAAGATCGCGGTCTGGCGCTTCGACGCGCTCGGCATCGACCCGGAGATCGTCCAGCGCCTCGAGACCCTGTTCCGCATGGAGCTCGACCGCCTCGACAAGCAGCCGCTGCCGTCGCGCACGACCGTCGAGAAGGCGGTCACGCCCGCCGAGCAGAACTGCACCGGCGAGGAGAAGTGTCTGGCCGCGATCGGCAAGCGGCTCGGGGTCGACCTCGTCGTCACGGGCACCGTCGGGTCGCTCGGCGACAACTACGTGCTCAACATCAAGGTCGTCGACGTCGCGACGGGCAAGTCACAGAAGATGCAGTCCGATCCGCTGCGCGGCAGCCCGGATGACCTGATCGAGGGCGTGCGCGTCGCGGCGTACAAGCTGCTCGCGCCCGACCAGCTGCACGGCGCCGTGCAGATCCAGAGCGACATCGTCGGCGCCCAGGTCGCGCTCGACGGCAAGGACGTCGGCAAGACGCCGCTGCCGAACCAGGGCGTGATCGGCAAGCTCGCGCTCGGCAAGCACCACCTGCGCGTCGAGAGCAAGGGCTACGACGTCTTCGATCAGGACCTCGAGGTCCACTTCCAGAAGGTGTCGCCGGTGCTCGTCAAGCTGCTGCCGTCGGACCAGGTGATCGGCACCGGCAAGACCGTCACGATCGAGCGCAACCCGATCTACACGCGGCCGTGGTTCATCGTCGCCGTCGGCGTCGGCGCGATCGCGCTCGGCGGGATCATCGGCTACGAGTCGACGAAGACGACGTGCAGCACGTTCAAGAACGGCATGCTGGTGCCCGGATGCTGAAGCGCGTGATCGCGCTCTTGCTCGTCGCGCAGACCGCGTGGGCGGATCGCGTCGTCGCGATCGCACCGTTCTCGACGCTCGGCGCCGAGGACAAGTCCGCCGGCACGAAGAAGCTGCTCGGCCAGATCGAGCAGGCGATCGGCACCCTGCCCGGCACGAAGGTCGTCACCGCGCAGCAGGTCGCCGAGGCGATCGCGAAGGCGAAGAAGCCGCAGCTGCGCGCGTGCGAGGGCGACGAGACCTGCCTGGCCGAGCTCGGCAAGCTCGTCGGCGCGAACGTCGTCGTCACCGGCGAGGTCGGCGGTCTCGGTGACTCGCGCGTCGTCTATCTCGGCGCGACGGATGTCGGCGCGGCGAAGGAGCTGCGCTCGACCACGCTCGCCGTCGGCGCGAAGGACTCGCCCTCGAGCGCGGCCGTGCGCCTGCTCGATCCCGACAGGTACAAGGGCACCGTGCACTTCACGATCGACGCGCCCGGCGCGACCGTCTACGTCAACGGCGCGAAGGCGCCGCTCGTCAACGGCGAGGTCGCCCTGCCCGTCGGCACGCAGGCGGTCCGCGTCACGCATCCGCAGTATCGCGACTGGGTGCGCTTCGTCGACGTCACGTACGGACAGCGCACCGAGGTCCCCGTCGCGCTGCAGAACTACGGCACGATCGAGCACGACATCCAGGGCAAGCCGACGAACCTCGACCACATCAACTACGTCGATCCGCCGCTGTGGCGGCGCTGGTACGTGACGGGCCCCGCGATCGTCGTGCTCGCGATCGGCACGGGCATCGCGTTCTCGTATCTCAACCACCTCCCGGACGCCGACGCGAAGTGCAAGGTCGGCGGCGGGATGTGCTCGCCGTAATTGGTGCGCGCTTCGCGCGTCATTTTTCCCTCCCCCTCCCCCTCCCCCTACCGCTTATGCCGGCCGTATGCGCTACGCGCACGGCCTCCTAGTGCATCATCCCGGCGAGCTGGTTTAGCCGGGCGTTGGCGGCGACGAAGTTGCCGTCGTTGTACTTCTGCATCACGTCGCCGAGGATGTCGGCGAGCTGCTTGTTGTCGTCGAGCTTCGCGCTCTTCACCTGCGACGACAGCCGGTTGTACTTCGCCTGGATGAACGCGCGGTCGATCCGCACGCCCTCGACCGCCGCGACGAGGTGCGTGGCCGCGAAGTAGGCGGTCGTCACGTCGTTGTCGTTGAGCGCCTTGCTCGCCTCCTGCTCGAGGTTCGCGTTGCTGCCGAGATCCGCGGCGAGCAAGCCCTTCCTGTTCATCGCCGAGCGAGCGCGCGCGACGAGGTCCGTCACGTCCTTCTTCGTGTACTTGCCGTCGGGCTTCGTGATCACGACCGGCGCGGCGGGCGCCGCGATCGTGCAGCTGTCCTTCCAGCGCTGCGCCGCCTCGGCCTCGCGCTGCGCGAGCGCCTTCTCGCGCGCGGCCAGGCCGGCCTCGCGCTCGGCGAGCGTGCGCTCGCGGCTGCCGATCTCGGCCTCGCGGGACGCGATCTGCGCGGCCTTGTCGCCGCTGACCTTGATCTGATCGAGCTTGGTCGACAGCTCGCTGAAGTCCGTCTGCTGCGTCTCGATCTGCTTCTCGATCTCGGTCTTCTGCTTGACGAGCTCGGTCGTGTCGCTGCCGGCAGCCTGCGCGTCCTTGATCTGCTGGTCGAGGTTATCGGCGGTGCTCTGCAGCTCTTGCCGCTTCTTCAGCAGGGCATCTCGCTTCGCGACCAGCTCCTGCTGCGCCTTGATCGCCGCCGGATCCGGTGCGGCGTCCGCATCTTGTTTGCTCTTGCACCCCGTCGCGATGCCGAAGACCAGAGACAGCAAGGCCAGGATCCCCACGAGGCGCATACTGCGTAATTGTACTACAGTCGCCGGATGCTGCTGTATCACGACCCTCGCGCGCCGAATCCGCGCCGGGTGCGGATCTTCCTGGCCGAGAAGAACGTGGCGTACGACACGATCGAGGTCCTGATCGCGTCATCCGCGCACCAGACGCCGGAGTTTCGCCGGAAGAACCCGCTCGCGCTGCTGCCGGTGCTCGAGTTCCCGGACGGCCGCATCCTCCGCGAGTCGATGGCGATCTGCCGCTACATGGAGGAGCTGCATCCCGAGCCGAACCTGTTCGGCAGCGATGCGTGGGAGCGCGCGCAGATCGAGATGTGGAACCGCCACGCCGAGCTCGAGCTGCTGGTCCCGATCTCGCAGGTGTTCCGCAACACCAACAAGTTCTGGGAGGGCAAGATCAAGCAGGCGCCCGACTTCGGCGAGATCATGCGCGAGCTGGTCGCCGGGCGCTTCGACTGGCTCGAGCACGAGCTCGACAAGAGGCCCTACCTCGCCGGCGAGCGCTTCACGGTCGCGGACATCACGGCGCTCTGCGCGATCGATTTCGGCAAGGTCGCGAACATCCGCATCGATGCGGCCGCGCACCCCGCGCTCGCCGCGTGGCACAAGCGCGTCAGCGAGCGCCCGTCGACGAAGGCGTAGCTATTTCCATTCGCCGCGGTCGTACGCGGCACGCGATGCGGCGATGATCTCGAGCGCCTTCGCCTTGTCGTAGAACTCCTCGACGTCGACGCGCTTGTCCTCGAGGATCTTGTAGTCGCGGAAGAAGCGATCGAGCTCCTTCATCACGTGCGGCGGCAGCTGCTGCAGGGTCGTGTACGGCTCGTACGCCGGGTCGTCGATGCACACGGCGATGATCTTGTCGTCACCGCCCTTGTCGTCGCTCATCCGCAGGCCGCCGAGCGCACGCGCGCGCACGATCGTCAGCGGCTCGACGGCCTCCTGCATCAGCACGAGGATGTCGAGCGGATCGCCGTCGTCGGCGTGCGTGCGCGGGATGAAGCCGTAGTTCGCCGGGTAGTACACGGCGCTGTACAGCACGCGATCGAGCTTCAGGAGGCCGGTCGGCTTGTCGACCTCGTACTTGAGGTGCGAGCCGCGCGGGATCTCGATCACCGTCGGGACGAACGTCGCGATGTCAGCGGGGACCTCGATGTCGTGCAGCGGATGCATCGGCGACGAGTTGACCACAGGCCGCCCCTACATCGGAACCGCCGGAGTACCGGCGATGGCTCGGGAGTCCGAGCGCGGCGCGGAACTCGGCTTCACGCGGCGAGCGCGCAAATCGATCGTCGCCGAGGGCGTTGTACGGGATGATCGAGATGCGCGGGCGGCGCCCCGTCGCCTGCTCGAACGCGCGGGCCCGGTCGGCGAGCGCGCGGGCGTCGTCGTCGGAGTCGTTGACGCCGGCGAGCAGCGTGACGGCCCACATCGGCGACAGCCCCGTGAGGCGCGCGTGCTCCTCGGCGGCCGCGAGCACGTCGTCGAGCGCGTGCGCCTTCGTGATCGGCATGATCGGGAGCCGCCGCGCCGCGATCGCGCTGCCGATCGACACGCCGAGCCGGACATTGGGCTGCTCGCGCGCGAGGCGCACGATGCCGCCGGGCAGCCCCGACGTACACACGGTGATCGCGCGCGCGTCGATGCCGAGCGCGCACGGCTCGGTGAGCACCGCGATCGCCTCGAGCACGGCATCGAGGTTCGCCATCGGCTCGCCCATGCCCTGGAAGACGACGCCGTGAACCCGCGAGGCGTTGGTTCCCGCTCGCGCGGGTTCCGCGTGCAATCGCGCGCGCACGACGCGGACCTGCTCGACGATCTCCCACGCGGCCAGGTTGCGCGCGAGCCCCAGCCGCCCCGTCGCGCAGAACGCACACGCGAGCGCGCAGCCGACCTGCGAGCTCACGCAGACGGTGAACCGGCCCTCGCGCTCGAGCGGGATGCGCACGGTCTCGAAGCGCGCGCCGTCGGGCGCCTCGACGAGATACTTCACGAACGGATCGATCGCGCTCGGCGTCTCCTCGACGACGCGCAGCTCGGGCACGCTGCCCGCCGCCCGCACCGCCTCCGCCGCCTCGCGCCGCACGCGGCTCGTCGCGCGTACCGGTTCGCCCCGGTGGACCTGTGCGATGACCTTGCGTGCCTCACCGATCGTGATCGACGTGGCACTGCTCAGACGTTCGGGCGTGATGGCTTGAAGTGCGAGCATTTACGAGATGTCGTCCCGAGTACACTTTGCTGGAACCGGCATGCCACGGTACCCTTTTCTTCGTGGCGTACCCCGAGGTGATTCGAGTCTTCGCGACGTCGCAGGACCCGGACTTCGACGGACCTTGGCAGGCGAGAACGCCCTCCAATAGCACGGGCTCGGCCGTCGTGATCGGCCGCCGCGAGCTGCTGACGGGCGCGCATGTCGTTGCAAACGCTACGTTTTTGCAGATCCAGAAGATGACCTCGCCCGACAAGGCGATCGCGAGGGTCAAGGCGGTCAGTCACGACTGCGACCTCGCGCTGCTCGAGGTCGTCGAGCCGGTCGACTTTCTCGACGACGTCGAGCCCGCGGAGGTCGGCGACATGCCGCGGCTGCGCGACGAGGTCGCGGTCGTCGGCTATCCCGTCGGCGGCGAGGAGATCTCGATCACCGAGGGCGTCGTGTCGCGCATCGAGGTCCAGCGCTACTCGCACAGCCAGCGCCACCTGCTCGCGGTGACCGTCGATGCCGCGATCAACGCCGGCAACTCCGGCGGCCCCGTGTTCGGCGAAGGCAAGGTCGTCGGCATCGCGTTCCAGAAGCTCACCGGTGTCGACAACATCGGCGAGATGGTGCCGCCGCCGATCATCCGCGCGTTCCTCGACGGCGTGAAGAAGGGCAAGCGCCCCGAGATCCCGGCGCTCGGCATCACGACGCAGAACCTCGAGAACCCGCTCCTGCGCAAGCAGCTCGGCCTTGGCGATGGCGAGCGCGGCGTCGTCGTGCTGCACATCGATCACGGCGGCAGCTCCGACGGCGTGCTCCAGCCGCGCGACGTCATCACCTCGATCGACGGCCTGCCGATCGCGAACAACGGCACCGTCCAGTTCATGAAGGCGTTCCGCACGCGCTACGACGTCGTGCTCGGCTACCGCTACGTCGGCGATCGCATCAAGCTCGACATCAAGCGCGACGGCAAGTCGAAGACCGTCGAGGTCGAGCTCAAGAAGTGGTCGCCGCTCGTGCCGCGCTCGCGCTACGACGAGCCGCCGGCCTACTTCGTCTACGGCGGCCTCGTGTTCCAGACGCTGACACGCGACTACCTCACCACGTGGGACAAGTGGTGGAACAAGGCGCCGAAGGAATTTCTGAACTACTACTATCTCGGATATCGCACCGCCGAGCAGCACGAGGTCGTGATCCTGACGCAGATCCTGGCCGACGAGATCAACGTCGGCTACGCGCACCTCTACAATGAAGCAGTGGCAACGGTGAACGGGCGAGCACCGCTCGACATGCTCGACTTCGTGCAGACGCTCTCGAGCGCGCACGGCGTCGTCGAGATCACGACGACCTCGGGTGGCATGATCGTGCTCGACTCCGACGACGTGCGAAAGGCGACGCCGCGCATCCTCGCGCGCTACCACATTCCCCGCGACCGGACGCCCGGCCTGCCTGGATCCGCGCCCACGGTCGCTCCGATGCGCGCGGCGTTGCCCTGACGGCGATGTCGCTATACGGCACCACGCTCGAGCACGTGCTCTACCCGACGTGGGAGCGGCTGCGGGGCCGTCCGACGTTCCCGCTCTTGCGCGAGCTGCAGCGCACGGAGCGCGCGAGCGTCGACGAGCTCCACGCGCTGCGCACCGGCTTCTTGCGCCGCCTCGTGCGCCACGCATACGAGAACACCGCGTTCTACCGCGAGGCGTTCGACGCGCGCGGCGTCCATCCCGATGACATCCAGTCGGTCGCCGATGTCGCGAAGCTTCCCGTGCTCACGCGAGCCAGCGCGCGAGACTCCGTCGCCGAACGCACGGCGCCGTGGCCGCGCATCGCGGTGAAGAAGTTCACGAGCGGGTCGACCGGCGAGCCGCTCGAGGTGCGGTTCTCGTCGGAGTCGCGGCACTGGCGCGACGCGACGCGCTGGCGCGGCTTCGGCTGGGGCGGCTATCGCATGGGCATGAAGGCGATGCACCTGTGGGGCATCGCGCCGAGCAAGCCTTCGCGGCTCCAGCGCGCGAAGATCGCCGTCGATCGCAAGCTGCGCCGCGACGTCTACGTCAGCTGCATGGTGCGCTCGGACGACGCGCTGCGCGGCATGGTCGAGACGATCAAGCGCGAGCGGCCCGAGGCGATGCTCGGCTACGCGCAGGCGATCGCGGACCTCGCACGCTTCATCAACCGCCACGGTCTGCGCGACTGGGAGCTGATCCGTGTCGTCTACGGCGCCGAGCGGCTGTGGCCGCACGACCGCGCCGCGCTCGAGGAAGCGTTCGGTCCGGCCGTGTTCGAGACGTACGGCTGCCGCGAGCTGACGCTGATGGGCAGCGAGTGCGAGCTGCACGACGGGCTCCACGAGTCCGCGGAGAACCTGATCGTCGAGATCCTCGTCGCGGAGGCCGACGGCACGTATCGAGTCGCGAACCCCGACGAGATCGGCGAGGTCGCGGTGACGGATCTGCACAACCTCGCGAACCCGTTCATCCGCTACTTGATCGGCGATCGCGCGCGCGCACGCGATGCCACGCCGTGTGCGTGCGGCCGCACGCTGCCGCGGTTCGGGCCGGTGCAGGGCCGCGTCACGGAGACGCTGCGCGACGCGCAGGGCAATCCCGTCGAGGGCATCCTGTTCAACATCCTGTTCACCGAGATCGCCCAGTGCGCGCGCCAGTTCCAGGCCGTGCAGCGCGTCGACGGCACCGTCGTGCTCAACCTCGTGCCGCACTCGGCGGCGGGCATCCCGCGCGACGTCGAGGCGCTCGTGTACAAGTTCGTCGGAGAGCACCTGCGCGGCGTGCCGTTCGAGATCAAGCTGCTCTCGGAGATTCCACTGACCAAGGCTGGCAAGCTCCAGCGCGTCGTCGTCGAGCGCGCCGCGAGCTGAAGACCTCGTTAACGGGGAACCTTGCCGCGTGCCGCGCGGTGCGCCCGAGGCTAGCGTTGCCGCATGAAGACGCTGCCGTTCGTCGCGCTCGCGCTCGCCGCGTGCGGGACCGATGCCGTCACCGAGTCGCAAGCGCCGTCGGCGCCGGCCGACGTCTATTACCGGTGGGACGGCCGTCGCGTGCTGTGCTCGGTGCCGATCGACGACCTCACCGGCGTCGCGCGCAACTGGACCGCCGAGGAGTCGCGCATTCGCGAGGCCGAGACGAAGGGCTGGGTCACGTTCGCGCACGCGCACATCCCCGGCACGACCGTCTCGCGCGATGCGCTCGAGCAGATGTTCTCGCTCGCCGACAAGTACAACCTCGATTACGTCCGGTTCTCGGATATGGACACCGACCATCCGCAAGGCGCGCTCGCGTTCGCGTTCGACGACAAGTCGGTCACCGACTGGCTCTCGATCCGCGACATCCTCGACGCACACCACGCGAAGGTGACGTTCTTCGTCAGCCAGTGGCAGGACCTCACGCCCGAGGACCTGCAGGGGATCGCGACGCTCGCCGCCGACGGCCACGACATCGAGCCGCACTCGGTCCACCACGTGCACGCGCTCGACTACGTCAGCCAGCACGGTGTTGCAGATTACGTCCTGCAGGAGGTCGTGCCGTCGATCGAGGCCGTGCGCAACGCGGGCTACCAGCCGACCTCGTACGCGTACCCGTTCGGCGAGCACGACGACGCGATCGACGCCGCCGTGCTGCAGGTCATCGGCCGCGTCCGCACGACGCCCGGCGAGTGCCCGCCGTAACTGCGCACCGAGGTGCGCATCGCGCGCCGCGACGTGATCACGAGATTGTAAGAACTTGCTCGTCCGGGAAGCGACGAAACGGTGCTGTTGTCCCCGGCATGAAGATCCTCCCGATCGTGATCGCCGCATCGCTCGCGGCCTGTAGCGGCAGCAAGAGCAACCCGGGCGGCGGCGACGCGCCGGGCACCGCCGATGCCAAGGTCTACCTCGACGCGCCGCCGCACGTGCCCGCGATGATCACGCTCTCGGGGACCGCGTACGAGAGCGGCCAGACCAGCTCGACGCCGCTCGCGGGCGTCGCGATCGCGCTGAAGAAGCGCTCCGATGACTCGACGATCGTCTCCGCGACCAGCGACGCGCAGGGCAAGTACTCGCTGTCGGTGACGACGGGCGGCCTCGTCGTCGATGCGTACATCCTCGCGACGAAGTCTGGCTACACGGATGCGGCCGCGTTCCCGGCGCTGCCGTTTGCCGCCGACAACGACAAGGCCGACTCGAACCTCGTGACCACCAGCAACTTCGGGCTGCTCGGGCTCTACACCGGGCAGCAGTCGAGCAAGGGCATCGTCGTCGTCGAGATCCTGGACACGAGCGGCATGCCGGTCGCGGGCGCGGCCGTCTCGAGCACGCCGGCCGCCGGCTCGTATCTCTACTCGGATTCCACCGGCAAGCCCGCGAGCGGCACCGCGACGAACACCGACGGCACCGCGTTCCTCGTCAACGTGCCGCCCGGCAACATCTCGATCAACGTGACGAAGAGCGGCGCGTCGTTCAACGATCACGACGTGAGCGCGAAGGCGAACACGTTCACGTCGACCGTCGTCACGGAGTGAGCTGCTCGCGCGCGATGCGCTCGATCATCGCGACGAGCTCGCCGCGCGAGTGGACGTCGAACGTCTTGAACACGCGGTTGAGGTACTGCTTGACGGTGCCGACCGAGATGCCGAGCTCGCGGCCGATGTGCTCGTTCGAGTGACCACCGCGCACGAGCCCGATCACCTGGCGCTCGCGCACCGAGAGCGCGAACCGCCGGCGCAGCACGTCGAGCAGATCGTCCTCGCGCAGCACCTCGCTTCGCAGCGTGACGAGCCAGCCGTCGCGCAAGCGCCGCGTCCGCACGAACACGCGGCGGCCGCTCGGCAGCGCGAGCCGAATGGCCTGCGACCCGGCGATCGCTTCGCGCAGCGCCGCGTGCAGCGCGCGCATGCCGAGCTCGCTCGCGAGCCCCCGCGCGATCTCGTTCGCGAGCAGCACGCGCTCCGTCGAGTGAGCGACGACGATGACGCCGAGGTCGAGACCATCGAGCGCCTCGATCGCGAGCGTTGCGGAATCCTCGACGTGCACGAGCGCGATTCGTTCCACGAACGCCGCTCGATCTCCAGCGCGAACACCGCGGACAATTGTGGGCACTGTAGCGTCGGAGGTTGCAGTCGAAGTCGCATAACTTTGGTTAGTTCTCGTCGCGCACGCCGGATGTTTTCCTGGTGACGTGAACAACAAACTTCTCTTCGCGCTGCTCCTCGGGTCGGCCCTGCTCGTCCACGACACGGTCGCGGACGCGTGCACGAGCTCGTGCGGCGCCACCGATCAGACGCGCCTCGTCAAGGCGGGCAACGCGAGCAGCATCCTCGGCTTCAACGGCGACCACGCATGGGCCGATGCCTGGCGCACGAGCAACTGGGACGTCGTCAACAACTTCGGCGGCGGCAACACGAGCTGCGCGTCGACGAACGGCAGCAGCGGCTGCTCGTCGCACTACAGCGCCTGGTACGCGTCGTGGGGCGGCTCGAACTGCTCGACGTTCGACTACATGAGCTGCCAGTACAAGTGGGCAGACAACCTGACGTACGGCGTCACCGGCGTGTGCCACCAGAGCGCGAACCGCGCGAACGGCCACTTCAGCAACGTGCCGTGGGTCAAGAACGTCAGCATCGCCGGCGGCACGACGAGCTACGTCCTGTACGCGAACTGCGGCGTCAGCCCGCTCGGCTACGCGTACAGCTGCAACTGATGCGGACGATCGTCGCCCTCGGCTGGCTCGGCTGCTTCGGCGCCGGCTGGCTCTCGCATCGAGATGCACCCGCCGTGCATCGCGTGGTCAGCAAGGCGCCGCCGGCCGTCGCCGCCGTGCCGGCTGCCCCCGCGCCCGTGCCGCCGCCGGTGGCGAGCCCGCGCCCGCGCGAGGTCATCTACCCGCACCTCGTGCTCACCGACGAGGAGCGCGAGCTGCTGACGATGACGCCGGAGCAGGCCGTCGCGAAGGGCGATGCGATGGGCGCCTCCGCGCAGCACATCGCGCGCTGTCACGAATTGCTGCCCGATCCGCCCGAGCTGTGTGCGCAGCTCGACGTCACGATGCACCACCTGCGACTCGCGGAGACCGCGAACCTCCGCGAGTTCCTCTCCGGCACGCTCGAGACGACCGCGTTTCAGGAGCAGCACCATCGCAACATGCTCGCCTGGCAGCTCGAGCTCGAGAACCAGCTGACGTACGACCAGATGATGAAGTACCCCGGCATGGAGCCCGGCGACGATCCGTTCCTCGTCGTCACCGCGTGGGGGATCGCGCTGCCGCCCGGCTACACGCTTGGCGAGGACATCCTGATGCGGCGCCCCGGCGAAGGCGACGCCGCGAACCAGGCCGAGAACCCGCGCGACCCGTGGACCTACGGCAAGAAGATCGCCGACGGAGAGACGCCGTGAAGCACGTCATCCCGGGGATCTCGATCGGAGGGATCTCGTGAAGCGCGCCATCGTGTTCGCCGCCGTCGGGGTCGCGCTGTTCTACGCGGGCCGCCGCGTCCATCCCGCGCGCGCGGCCCAGACCGACGCGCCGGCGGTCGCGAGCACCAGCCCGTCCGCGAGCGCCACCACCTCGACGAGCGCCGCCGCACCGGGCTCGAGCGCGGCCCGGCGTGCCGCGATGCAGACGCTGCTCGTGCGCCTGACGCGAGCGCCCGCCCCTGCCCGCGCGAATCCGCTGATCGAGCGCAGCGTCACCGAGCCGCCCGAGGTCACGGCGAAGCGCCGCCAGCGCGCGAGCGCCGAGATCGACGAGCGCGCACCGGGGCTCCCCGCCGCCAAGCGCGCCGTGCTCCTCGAGGAGGCGGACCGGCTCGCGTGGGACAAGCGGCAGCTGCGCGCGGCGTTCGTCGACGGCAAGATGTCGGAGGCCGACTACGTCGCGGCGCTCAAGGATGATATCCGCGCCGCGCTCGCGAGCTTCGAGGAGACGCTCACCGAGGACGAGTACATCGCGCTGTTCAACCGGCGCCCGGGGAGCGATCCGTTCACGATGGAGTCGCTCGTCGGCAGACCGGCGGAGCCTAGGTAGCCGCGACGCGATCGAGAAACGGCACGACGATCTCCGCGACGCGCTCCGGGCTCTCGACGAACGGCCAGTGGCCGAGTCCATCGAGGTGGTGCACCTCGGCCTGTGGGAAGACCTCGCGCTGCACGTCGGCGAGCCGCGGTGGCAGGTACGGATCGCCGTCGCCCCACACGACGAGCACCGGCACGTCGAGGCCGCGCAGCTGACCGGCGAGCCGCTCCGCGCCGCCGCTGATGTCGCGCGTGTTGCGATAGAGCCGCAGCACGGCGCGCTTCTGTCCCCAGTCCAGCGTCGGGTACACGCGGTCGTAGAACTCGCGCGGCATCGGTCGGCCATTGTCCCGGTCGGTCGCCGCGCGCAGCGCCCACTTCGTCAGCGCGAGCTGGAGCAGCTCGCCGAGCACCGGCGTCTGCCAGAGCCGCGCGTACTTGTGCCACGTGTAGCCGAGCAGCACGCCGGTGTTGATCAGCGTGATGCTGCCGACGCGGTCGCGATGCTCGGCGGCCCACTGCAGCCCCCACGGCCCGCCGAAATCGTGCATCACCAGGTGCGCGCGCCGCACGCCGAGCTGGTCGAGCAGCGCCCCGAGGTACGCGGCGTAGCTCTCGACGGTGTACGGCCACTTCTTCGGCCGATCCGCGTGACCGTAGCCCGGCATGTCGGGCGCGACCGCGCGCACGCCCGGCGCGAGGCGCGTGATCAGCGACTCCCAGTCTTCCTTCGGCCCGGGGTTGCCGTGCACGAACACGACCGCGCTGTCTCGCTCGCGCGGCCCGCGGTCCCACAGCTCCGACCGAACACCATCGACCGTCAGCGTGGTCGCGTTCATGCGACCCGTTGTACTAGAAGCCCGTCGACTTCGGGGCCGGGTCGTTCGCCTTCGTGTAGCCGTGCGCGAGGATGTATGCCTCGAAGCCGGCCGAGTCCGAGCGAAGCGTGTCGAGGAGCGCCGTCACCGACGAGACCGCCTGGTCGGCAGCCGCGCCCGTCAGCGCCGCCTGGCGGCCCTGGTCGTCGTAGAGCTGCTGGCCGATGAAGTGGAAGATGTCGTTCTGCGCGCGCCAGTCGATCTCGTTCGCAGGGACGACGTTCGCGAACGCGGCCTTCACGGCGGCGATCGACTCGGGGTGCTTCTCGGCGAGGAAGCTCGTCGCGAGCTGCTTGAGCGTCGCCATGTCCTGGTACTCCTGCATGTCGTTGCCGCCGTTGAGCACGTCGGCGTACGACGGATCGCCGGGCTTGAGCTGGCTGCCGACGATGACCTGGCCGAGGACCGGCTTGCCGGTCGAGTCGGTCTGGCCCGGGCGTGCGAGCGCGCGCGCGACGAGGCCGTAGAACTGGACCTCGGTCATGTTGTAGCCCCAGCCAAGGCTCGGGTTACCGAACGCGACGCCGCGGTAGTCCTCGATCGTCATGACCGCGAACCAGTCGGTGAGCGCGCTGCGGCCGGTGCCGGAGAGCTTCGTGGCGGTCTGGTTGTCGGACTTCGTCAGCAGCTCCATCATCGTGCGGCCGTACGCGGCATCGTCGGTCGCGGGCATCGCACCCATGTCGAGCAGCTGGCGGCCGAACGTCGACGCGAGCGGGCCGTGCGTCGGCGTCGCCATCACGACGAGGCCGAGCAGCGCGCCGCGCGCCGGGCGGTCGGTGATGAAGTACGCCATCGAGTCGTCGGTGATCGGCATGCGCAGCGCGCCGCCGCCGGCGGTCGAGAAGTACATGCCGAAGCTCGAGAGCGCGAGGCCGATCTTCGACGGGTCCTTGAGGTTCTTCTGGACGGCCTGCTGGAACTTGTAGTTGCCGACGATCGCGTGCGGCGTCGTCGTCTGGCCGTCCATCGCGTAGATGATGTTGTTGAAGCTCTTGTACTGGGCGCCGATGGTGTCGCCCTTCATGTACTGGCGCATCCACGAGCCGTGCTTGTAGAGCTCGCAGCTCTTGAGGAACGTGAACATCTCGCCCTTGTCGAGCTCCTTGAACGACTCGCGGTCCTGCTGCGCCATCGGCAGGATCGTGTCGGTGAGCCACATGCGGTAGGGCTTCGTGCCGGGGAACGGGACCTCGAGCGGATCCTTGACGTCGGAGTCGCGGTTCAGCTTGACGGTCTCGCCGTTCACCGTGCCGGTGATCTCGTCATCCTTGATGCCGGCCTTCTTCGGGTTGACGGTCAGCGCGATCTGGTCGCCCGTCAGCGCGTTCCCGGCGCGCGTCAGCTGGACGACCTTGTCGCCGAGGTGCACGCGGATGCCGATCTGCGACCACGACTCGATCACGAGGTCGGAGGCCTGCAGCTTGCCGCCGATCGATTCCTTCCAGAGGCCGTTGAGCTGGTCGTCGGTGACCTGCGGGGTCGTCGAGGTGCCGTCGGCCTTGTCGTCCTGATTCTCGAGGTTGTCGTCGGTGCCGTCGTCGGGGCCGCCGATGCAGCCCCCGAGCGATGAGCCGAGCGCGGTGAGCGTGAGCGCGAGAGCGAGAGTCTTCATGATGGCTGGTCCTGTGCGTTAGTTCGCGAGGGTCGTGCCGGCGAACGCCTTGGCGATGAGCGCGTCTTCGTTGCACTCGACGACCGGGGTGAGCTTCGGATTGACGGCGGCGAGCTGGCTCTCGACCATCGAGAGCGGCTCGGAGCCGCGAGTGACGTCCTTCGCGGAGACGGTGACGTCGACGGCCTTCGGCGTGCCGCACGCATCGATCGTCTCGTAGTCGCCGCTCTTGCCGGCGGCGTCCATCAGCGACGGGTCGCCGAACAGCGGGTCGCCCGAGATCGCGACGAACAGGACGTCCTGCGGGCGCGCGTCGATCAGGTCGCGCTGCGCGGTGAGGCCCGGCTGCTTCGCGACGACCATCAGGTCCGCGTACTTGCCGACCTCGATCGAGCCGACGAACTTGTCGAGCGCGTAGGCCTTCGCCGGGTTGATCGTGACCATGTCGACGAGCTGCTGGTCGCTGATGTAGTTGCCCCACAGCTTCTGGTTGACGCGGTCGGCAACCTTGAGCTCGGCGAGCACGTTCGCGGAGCCACTCGGCGCCCAGTCGGTGCCGAGCGAGACGCTGACGCCGGCCTTGAGCGCGCTCGGGATGTCGTCGGTGCGGCCGTAGAGCAGCAGGTTCGAGAGCGGCGACCACACGACCTTCGCGCCGACCTGCGCGGCCTCGGTGTACTCGGTCGGCCCGAACGCCGTCGTGTGGATCATGACGAGCTGCGGGAGGTCGAGGCCGAACGACTTGAGCTGATCCCACTCGGCGCGCTCGTGCTCGTCGATGCCCTCGCCCGCGTGCACGACGAACACGTCGAGCTTGCGGTTGAGGATGTCGCTCTTGATCGAGTCCGCGAAGGACGCCTTGCCGCTGACCGACCGGCCGAAGCCGGAGATGTCCATCACGTTCTGGCGAACGCGGTCCTGGCAGAAGTTGATGCCCTCGAGGTTGCGGACGAGCGAGCGCGTGCACGCGGTGAGCGGCGTGCCCTGGATCGACGTCGTGCCGCCGACCAGCGCGCGGGTCTCGCCGTGGCGCAGCGCTTCGCACTGCAGGCCCGCGGCGGTGACGGCGTTCTTCGGATCCTTGACGAGGGTCTGGTACTTCGACGCCCCCGGCCACTGATCGCGGTTGCTGTAGCGCTTGCCGAGGTCGGCGAGCGGGATGTGGTTGTACTCGACGTGGTTGTGACCGTCGATGAGGCCCGGGAAGATGACGCCGTTCGTCTCGATCACCTGCACGCCATCGGGCGCGGTCGGCGAGATCGCCGCGATCTTCTCGTCCGTGACCGTCAGGTAGTAGCCCGCCTGGACGCCGGCCGGGGTGACGACGTCACCGTGCAGCGCGTAGCTGCCGGTGCGGATCGGCGCGCCGCAGCCCGAGCGGTAGCTCCTGGATGCGGTGGTCCCGCTGCTGTCGGCCTTGGAGTCGTCGACACCGGTGGTGTCGTCGTTTCCGTCGTCCGCGTCTTCGTAGGCTTGGTCGAGACACGCCGTGAGCGCGATCCCGAACATGAGGGTGGAGAGGATTTCCCGGCGCATGGCGGACGGGGCGCATTGCGCCGGACGTGCCATTGCGCAAGTTGCGCTAAATGTCCGTCACCCCTAAGTCGCGGGCATGTCACAGGCTTGTCGAGTAGCCGGGGCAGGAAGCCGCGCTAGCCGCGACGCGTCGTGGGCAGACCCCAGCCCCAGGGGTGTCGCAGGGTTAGGTGGCTCCTCGAGGCGCCAGCGGCAAGACCTGGCAGCGCGGCGGCCGGCGCGGGAGCGGTCCGGCCAGCGCCGGACACGCGGCGGGCCGACTAGGTCAGCTCGACCAGCAGGTCGCCGGTATCGACGGCCTGTCCGGCCTGCTTCGCGACCTGCGCGACAGTCCCGCCGCGCTCGGACACGAGCTCGTTCTCCATCTTCATCGCCTCGAGCACGATCACGGGCGAGCCGGGAGCGACGGTGTCGCCGACCGCGACCAGCACCTTGACGACCTTGCCGGCGATCGGCGCGCGGATCGTCTCGCCGCGCGCGGCACCTCGCGGCGACGCCGCGGTCGCGAGCCGGCGATGCAGCGCATCCTCGACCTGCAGCATCGCCTCGCTCGCGCCGACCGACGCCGCGACGCCGGTGCGCCGCTTGTCGAGGTCCACGACGAAGCTCGCGCCATCGAGCACCAGCGACCACGTGCCCGGACGGATCGGCTTGGCGTCGACCTCGCGCGTCTGGCCATCGATCGTCACGCGAAAGCGGCCATCGGGAAGCGGTCCCTCGACCACCACCGTGCGATCACGTCCGTCGGCGGTAACGATCAGCTCGCGCTTCATGTGCGGCTACTTATATGCTATCCGCGACCAGCAGTGCCAACCCTAGCCGACGTCTTGCTCGAGCGAAGGATCCTCGTGTGCGTCGGCTCCGGAGGCGTCGGCAAGACCACGACCGCCGCCGCGCTCGCGCTCGCAGCCGCCCGGCGCGGCAAGCGCACGCTCGTCCTCACGATCGACCCCGCCAAGCGGCTCGCGAACTCGCTCGGCCTCTCGGCACTCGGCCATCAAGTTCAAGAGGTTCCGCGCCAGCTCGTCCG
The DNA here is from genome assembly GCA_964446175.1 of uncultured Kofleriaceae bacterium. Classification (GTDB taxonomy): domain Bacteria; phylum Myxococcota_A; class Polyangia; order Haliangiales; family Haliangiaceae; genus JABFXX01. Next base: position 9,866 of record CAYUNM010000002.1, on the reverse strand, counting down.
CCAGGGCGCCCCGAGCGACCGGGGTGAGCTTCACGCGATGATGCTCGATCAGAAAGCGGCCTTCGACGAGGTCGTCGCGAAGCACGCCAAAGATCCGCAGGCGGTTCAGCGCGTGCTCGCGAATCCGATTTACGCGCAGATCTCCGGCTCACTCGCAGGCGCCCAGGAGTACGCCGCGATGGCCAAGCTCCACGACTTCGATGCGACGGGCCAGTGGGACCTGATCGTCGTCGACACGCCGCCGACCGCGCACGCGCTCGACTTCCTCGATGCGCCGCGCAAGCTCTCCGAGGCGATCGACTCGCCCGCGATCGAGTGGTTCCGCAAGCTGCAGGGCGGCTCGGGCTCGGGCTGGTCGCTCGTCGGCAAGACCGGCGCGTTCGTGCTCAAGCGCCTCGCGAAGTTCGTCGGCAGCCAGTTCATCGACGACCTCGGCGTGTTCTTCACCGAGTTCAACGACATCCTCGGCGGCTTCAAGACGCGCGCGGAGGAGACGTTCTCGCTGCTGCGCCAGCCGCGCGTCGGGTTCGTGCTCGTCGCGTCGCCCGAGCCGATGGCCGTGCGCGAGGCGCTGTTCTTCCACGAGCGCCTGCTCACCGCGAAGATGCCGTTCGTCGGCTTCGTCGTGAACAAGATCCATCCCGCCCTGCCGATCACGGCCGACGTCTCGCAGATCGCCTCCGCGCTCGCCGCCCAGCCCAGCGTCGCCGCGCTCGGCCTCTCCGGCACGACGCGCACGATGGCCGCGCAGGCGCTGTTCACCGCGCACGGCGAGCTCGAGACACTGGCGGAAGCCGACCGCACCGCGCTCGCGAAGCTGCACGATGCCGGCAAGGGCGCGCTGCTCGTGCAGGTGCCGCTGCTGCGCGATGACGTCCACGACGTCGATCGCCTCGTCGGGCTCGAGCGCTACTTGCTCGCGTCCTGACGAAGGCTACTTGCTCGCGTCCTAGTGGAGCGCGGTCCACGCGTCGGCGATCACCGCATCGGCGAGCCGCGCGGGAATCCCGATGCCGATCATCAGCGCGGCGCCGCGCCGCTCGACGAAGGTCACCGTGCCGTCGAGCGCGAGCCAGCGCGTGGCGAGCTCGGTGTTCGCGAGCGTGGCGCCGGGCGTCGTCTTGTCGAGCGCGCGCACCGCGGCGTCGTGCGCCTCGATCGCGTCGACCTCGCTGTCCCACACAAGGCGTGCGAGCGCGACCGCGTGCGCCGGATTCGCATCGCCGGCCTTCGCGTAGACGACCGCGCGATCGCCGCCCCACCCCGCCGCCGCCTCGCGCGCGATCTCGTCGGTGACGCCGTGCGCGCGCAGGAACACCGAGAAGCCGAACTCGCCCCACACGGTCTGGTGCACGCGCGCGTAGCCGGGCAGCGACTCGAGCGCGCCCGCGACGACGGGCACCGGCTTCTCGTCGCGCGCGTACTTGTCGGGGTGCATGATCTGCTCGGTCGAGCGCGGCGGGCGCTTGAACGCGGCGTCGACGGCGGACCACGGCTTCTTGCGCCGGAGCGCGGCGACGAACGCGAAGCCATCGCGATACGGGAACAGCATGCCCTCGCGCACGGCGAGCGGCGCCCGGTCGAGCGAGTCGCCGGTCGGTGCGGACATCGCTCGCACGAGCTCGTCGGCGATGGCGGGATTCGCCCAGGGCGGCGCCACGTGCTGGCGCGCGAGCAGCACCTCGAGCATCACCGCGATGCCGTCGCCTTCGATCAGCGCGTGACGCGCGAGCGCGGCGTCGCCCTCGCCGTCCGGCACGTCCTCGAACGCCTTGAGGTCGAACGCCTGGTCCTGCAGGCCGTGATCGATCTCGTGCGCGAGCACCATCTCGTTCCACTGCGGGTCGGACTGCGCGGCCTTGTTGATCGTCAGCGTCTTCGTGTCGGGATCGTAGTAGCCGGCGATCTGGTCGGTCATCAGATCGACGATCAGGCCCGTGTAGTCGAGCGAGGCGGGGATGAGGCCCCAGCGCGCGAGCGCGAGCCCTTCGGCGCGCGTCTCGTCGGCGGTCTTGTCCTCGCTCGCGAGCTTGACGAGGCGGGCATGCAGCTCGTCCCGATCGACCTCGTCGGATGCGATCGGCTTCTTCGCGGGCAGACCTCGCACCTTCGACACCTCCTGCGTGAGCGATGCGATCGCACCGCTGACGAGGATGACAGTCCGCCACACGCGTCGAGCATAGCGCGTGTCAACGTGACCGCACCTGCTGTTGCCCGGGAGGCACACCGCGTGACGATGCAGGTGGTTGCGCATGGCACTGGCGTTGCTCTAGCGGCCGTCATGAGGAAGCTCGTGGCCCTGGTGGTGTGTGCGCTCTCGGCGAGCGCGTACGCGGAGCCCAAAGACGCCGACAAGACGCTGTCTCCCTACTTCGTCGTCGACGGCGGCAAGCCCGGCGTCGAGGCGATGCCGCTGGAGAGCACGCACGCGGACGTCCACATCACCGGCGTGATCGCCGACGTGGTCGTGACGCAGAGCTACCGGAACGACGGCGATACAACGATCAACGCGAAGTACGTATTCCCGGCCTCGACGCGCGCCGCCGTCTACGGGATGAAGATGAAGATCGGCGAGCGCGTGATCGAGGCGAAGATCAAGGAGCGCGAGGCGGCGAAGGCGGAGTACGAGGAGGCCAAGAGCGAGGGCAAGACCGCGTCGCTGCTCGAGGAAGACCGCCCGAACGTCTTCTCGATGAGCGTCGCGAACATCCTCCCGAAGGACCACATCGACGTCGAGCTGCACTACACCGAGCTGCTCGTCCCGACCGACGGCACGTACGAGCTCGTGTACCCGCAGGTCGTCGGGCCGCGCTACGTCAGCGAGGCGCTGCCGCACTCGGCCGCGCTCGACTCGTTCACGCACACCGGCTACACGCACGCGGGCGCGGCGCCGAGCTTCGGCTTCGGCGTGCACGTCTCGATCGCGGGCGGCATGGAGCTCCACGCCGTCGACTCGCCGTCGCACGCGATCCACACCGCGTGGGCCGCCGACCACAAGAGCGCGAGCATCGACCTCGACGCGAGCGCGCCGGAGGCGGGCCAGAAGGACTTCGTGCTGCACTACCAGCTCGCCGGCGAGGGCATCCAGAGCGGCCTGCTGACGTTCGCGGGCGCGAAGGAGAACTTCTTCCTGATGATGGTGCAGCCGCCGCACCGGCCGGCGACGGAAGATGTGGTGCCGCGCGACTACGTGTTCATCGTCGACGTCTCGGGCTCGATGAACGGCTTCCCGCTGACGACCGCGAAGACGCTGATGCGCGGCCTGCTGACGCGCCTGCGCCCGACCGACACGTTCGACGTCGAGCTGTTCGCGGGCGCCGCGAAGATGTACGCGCCCAAGAGCGTGACCGCGACCGCGGCGCACATCGACGACGCGCTGAAGTTCATGGACGGCCAGGACGCGGGCGGCGGCACCGAGCTCTATCCGGCGCTGCAGACGGCGATGGAGCTGCCGAAGGTCGAAGGCACGTCGCGCAGCTTCGTCGTGATCACCGACGGCTACATCGCGGAGGAGCCGCAGATCTTCGACGAGGTCCGCGACCACCTCGGCGACGCGAACGTGTTCGCGTTCGGCATCGGCACGAGCGTCAACCGCCACCTGATCGAGGGCGTCGCGAAGGCGGGCCAGGGCGAGCCGTTCGTCGTGCTCGACGAGACCTCCGCCGATGCGGCCGCCGCGAAGTTCCGCAGCTACATCGAGCAGCCGGTGCTGACGCACGTCGCGGTGAAGATGGACGGCTTCGACGCGTACGACGTGCAACCGAAGGTCATCCCCGACGTGTTCGCGCAGCGCCCCGTGATCGTGTTCGGCAAGTACAAGGGCGCGCCGGCCGGCACGATCACGCTGACCGGCGAGAGCGGCCGCGGGCGCTTCGTCACGAAGGTCGATGCCTCGGCGGCCGCTCCGGATGCCGGCAACGCGGCGCTCTCGTACCTGTGGGCGCGCTCGAAGATCAGCGAGCTCTCCGACTTCTACAACGAGGACAAGAACAAGGATGCCGTCGTCGCGCTCGGCCTCCAGTACAACCTGCTGACCAAGTTCACGTCGTTCATCGCGGTGCAGCAGCTCGTGCGCACGACCGCGGGCCCGGAATGGAGCGGGCCGGATTCACTCCGGCCCGCGGGGTCGACCGATGTCGACCAGCCGCTGCCGATGCCCGCCGGCGTCAGCGACATGGCGGTCGGCTCGCTCGAGCAGGGCCCGGAGCCCGGCCTGATGATCGTGCTGATCCTCGTCGGCGCCGTCATGCTCGGCTTCCAGCTCCGCCGGAGGGCGGCGTGAAGCGCACGCAGGTCGCGGCGCTCGCGGTGGCCGCGCTCGTCGTCGTCGCCGGCAAGGAATTCTACCGGACGGCATCGGCGGCGGACCTGCGGTGGATCCTCGCGCCGACCGCGCACGTCGCCACCTGGCTCGGCTGCGGTCACTTCACGTTCGACGCGCAGCTCGGCTACGTCGACCGCGACCTCGGCTTCGCGATCGCCCCGCCGTGCGCCGGCCTGCACTTCGCGCTCGCCGCGTTCGTCGCGCTCGTGCTCTGCTGGCTCGGCGCGATGCGCGACGGGCGCTCGCTGGTGCGGCACCTCGCGGCCGCCGCCGTGCTCGCCTACGTCGCCACGTTCGTCATCAACACCGTGCGGATCGTCATCGCGATCCGCATGCACCGGATGGATCTGCTTCCCGGCAACCGCGAGGAGCTCCACCGGCTCGAAGGCATCGTCATCTATCTCGGAGGGTTGTGCGCCTTGTACGCCCTCGCACGGAGGCATCATGCAGTGGCTCGCTCGTAAGCTGCGCGCGCTTCGCGTCCCGATCGCGGCGTATCTCGTCATCACGCTCGTCCTGCCGCTGCTGCACGGCGCCGGCCGGCGCGCGGACTTCTTCGCACACGCGCGCTGGGTGCTCGCGGGCTGCCTGATCGTCGTCGCGGTCGCGCTCGCGGTCGCGGCCGTGATCGACATCGCGCTGCACGCCACGCGGCGAGGTCGGCGATGATCGCCGTCACGTTCTGCCCGCCGTGTGGGGATCGCGTGCCCGGCCTGCCGCACGAGTACACCGGCGGCGACGCGACGTACACCTACGTCCAGACGAGCGCGGATCGCTACGACAACATGGCGCGCCTCTCCGGCCACGTGGCGCCCGGCATGCCCGCCTACCTGCGCGTCGAGCACGATCACGGCGACGTCATCGTTCCCGTGCAGGACGACGCCGCTCCCGTCACCGTCGAGCCTCACTATGACCTCGCGATCGGTGCGAGCGTCGTCGCCACGCTGCTCGTCACGCTCGCCGTGCGCGCGCTGCGCCGTCGCCGACGCCACGTGCCGCGGCTATGATCGAAGCATGCGATCGCTGCTGCTCGTCGCCCTCACCGCATGCACCTCCTCCGCGAGCTCGGGCAAGTTCGCGATCGACGGCAACGTCTCCGGCTCTGCACCGCCGAGCGGCAACGTCGTGTTCGTGTGGGATACGACGCAGCAGCTCACGAAGTGGGGCGACGGCACGTCGATGGCGAGCACGTTCACGGTCTCGCTCGATCCCGTGCCACCGGGCAACACGTTCATCACGATGACGGGCGACGCCGTCGGCATCCCGGTGCTGATCGACACGAGCGCGACCGTCGCCGACGGCCCGATCGACCTCGCCACGACGCCGCACCTCGGCATCGCGACCGACTACGCGGTCATCTACAAGGGCTCGACCGTCGAGGACGTGCCCGGGCTGCCGTGGGTCTCGACGTTCGGCGCGAGCTACTCGTGTGCGAAGTGCGTGCGCGGCGGCAACGGCAACCTCGACAGCTGGGAGCTCACGCCGTGCGCGAACGTCCAGATCGTCATCGGCGCGGCCGACACCGCCGTTTGCAACTGGAACTGACGTGCTAGCTTGCGCGCGCGATGTGGTCCGAGCTCGACCGAGCGCTCCAGTCCGGCGCGGTGATCGCGTACGGCGCCGGTCTGTCGCCGGGCTGGGCCGCGTGGCTCGCCGCGCAGCTGGCCGAGCGCGAGCTGGTCGTCGTCGTCGCGCGCGATGACGTCCACGCCCGCGAGCTCGCGGACGACATCACCTTCTTCACGAAGGGCGAGATCGCCATGCTGCCGGGCATCGACGTCTCGCCATACGCGGATCTCTCGCCCGATCGCAGCTGCATCGTCGAGCGCATGGCCACGCTCTACCGGCTCACCCAGCCGGAGCTGCGCCCGCGCCTGATCGTCACGAGCGCCGAGGCACTCGCGCGCAAGACCGTGCCCGCCGCCGAGCTCTCCGCGCGCGGCCGCACCGTGAAGAAGGGCGAGTCGATCGATCGCGACGAGCTCGCCGCGCTGCTCGTCGCCGGTGGCTGGTCGCGCACGCCGGTCGTCGACGAGCCGGGCACGTTCGCGATCCGAGGCGGCGTCATCGACGTCTTCGCGCCGCTCGCGCCACACCCGATCCGCATCGAGCTGTTCGGCGACGAGGTCGAGACCCTCAAGCTGTTCGACGCCGAGTCCCAGCGCACGCTGCGCGACATCGACCACGTGATCCTGCACCCCGTGCGCGAGACGATCTCGACCGGCGCGAGCGACGTGCGGTCGCGCGTGCGCGCGTACGCCGACGAGATCGCCTTCCCGTCCAAGGCCACGCGCCGCGTGATCGAGCAGCTCGAGCAGGGCGAGGTGTTCGTCGGCATCGAGGGACTCACGCCCGCGTTCCACGACGAGCTCGTCGCGCCGGAGACGTACATGCCGGAGGGCGCACGCTGGCTCGTCGTCGACTCCGAGGCGTGCCGCCGCACGCTCGCGGATCTCTGGAAGGACGCCGAGCTGCGCTTCGACGAGCGCCAGGTCACGAAGGACCTCGCCTACCCGCCGAACCGCCACTACGTCGAGTCGCTCGCGCTGTTCGCCTCGCCGCGCCGCATCGAGCTGCCCACGCTCGAGGTCACGGGCGAGTCGGATGCGACGCGGCTGCGCGTCGACGTCGATCACCTCGCGCCGCTGCGCCAGCAGCTCGAGCACGCGCGCACGTTCGGCGACACGGAGCACGTCGGCCCGCTGATCGAAGCCTTGAAGGCGTGGCGGGACGACGGCATCGCGGCGACGCTCGTCTGCGACTCCCAGACCCGCATCGATCGCCTGCAGGGCGTGCTCGCCGCGCGCGGCGTCACCGGCTTTCAGCTCGTCGCCGGCCAGCTCTCGCACTCGTTCGCCTCGCTCAAGGACCGCATCGCGTTCGTCACCGCCGCCGACATCTTCGGCGAGCGCACCCACCGCCCGAGCGCCAAGAAGAAGCGCGCGAAGGATGCGCTGCTCGGCGGCGTCGCCGACTGGAGCCAGCTCGCCGCGGGCGACTACCTCGTCCACCAGAAGCACGGCGTCGGGCGCTACAAGGGCCTCGAGCGCCTGAACCTCAAGGACACCCAGATCGACGCGCTCAAGCTCGAGTACGACGGCGGCACGCTCTACCTGCCCGTCTACCGCCTGGGCGAGGTCCAGCGCTACGTCGGCGCCGAGGGCCACGCGCCGCGCATCGACAAGCTCGGCGGCATCACCTGGGAAGCGACCACCAGCAAGGTCAAGCGCCACGTCCGCGCGCTCGCCGAGGAGCTGCTCCAGATCTACGCGCAGCGCGCCTCGCTGCCCGGCCACCGCTTCCCGCCCGCCGACGATCAGTTCCGCGAGCTCGAGGCCACGTTCCCGTTCGACGAGACTCCCGACCAGCAAGAAGCGATCGACGCCGTCCTCGGTGACATGGAAGCCCCGCGCGCGATGGACCGCCTCGTCTGCGGCGACGTCGGCTACGGCAAGACCGAGGTCGCGATGCGCGCGATCTTCCGCTGCATCCAGGGCGGCAAGCAGGCCTGCCTCCTCGCCCCCACGACCGTCCTCGTCGAGCAGCACTACCGCTCGCTGACCGAACGCTTCAAAGGCTTCGGCGTCGAGGTCGGCAAGCTCTCGCGCTTCCAGTCCAAGAAGGACCAGGTCGCGACGGTCACCAAGCTGACCGAGGGCAAGCTCGACGTCGTCGTCGGCACGCACCGCCTCCTCTCCGCCGACGTCCGCTTCAAGGACCTCGGCCTCCTCGTCATCGACGAAGAACAGCGCTTCGGCGTCGCGCACAAGGAGCGCATCAAGAAGACGAAGACCCAGGTCGACGTCCTCACGCTCACCGCGACCCCGATCCCGCGCACGCTCCACCTCGCGATGGCCGGCATGCGCGACCTCTCGATCATCGCGACCCCGCCCGCCGACCGCCGCGCGGTCCGCACCTTCGTCTCGCGCGTCGACGACGCGACGGTGAAAGAAGCCGTCGAGCGCGAGCTCGCGCGCGGCGGCCAGATCTTCTTCATCACCCCGACGATCGGCCAGATGGGGCGCCAGGAACCCGACCCGCGCCTCCCCAACGACGCGCGCCCGCAGCGCAAGACCAAACCCCGCGACGACGACCGCACGATCCAGGAATGGGCCGACTACCTCCAGTCCCTCGTGCCGAAGGCCCGAATCGGCATCGGCCACGGCGCGCTCACGCCCGACCAGCTCGAAAAGGTCATGGTCCAGTTCGTCGACGGCGAGCTCGACGTCCTCGTCGCGACCACGATCGTCGAGTCCGGCCTCGACATCCCGCGCGCCAACACGATGTTCGTCGCGCGCGCCGACGCGTTCGGCCTCGCCCAGCTCTACCAGCTGCGCGGCCGCATCGGCCGCTCGAAAGAACGCGCCTACTGCTACCTCCTCGTCCCCGAGCCCGAGCACATCACCGACGAAGCCCGCCGCCGCCTCGAAGCCCTCCAGCGCTTCACCGAGCTGGGCGCCGGCTTCCAGATCGCATCCCAGGACCTCGAGATCCGCGGCGGCGGCGAGCTCCTCGGCGCCAAGCAATCCGGCTCGATCGCCGCGGTCGGCTTCGACCAGTACGTCAAGATGCTCGAAGCCGCCGTCGCCGAGTTGCGAGGCGAGCCGATCCACAGCGCCGTCGACCCCGAGCTCGCGATCGAGACCCCCGGCTTCATCCCCGACGACTACGTCCCCGACCCTGGCCAGCGCCTCGAGCTCTACAAGCGCCTCTCCGCCGTCCTCGACGACGACGAGCTCGGCACGGTCATGACCGAAATCGCCGATCGCTACGGCCCCCCGCCCGGCGAGGTCATCCTCCTCGGCGAGCTGATGGGTATCAAGGCGCTCGCCCGCCGCATCGGCGCGCTGGCGCTCGAGATCTCCGCCGCCCGAGTCGCGATCGCCCTGCCCCCCGGTCACGTCCCGCCGGCCGCACCCTGGCGCCGCCTGCCCGACGGCCGCTACGCCGCCCCACCGCCCGCCCGCCCCGCGCTGCTCGCGCTGCAGCCACGCCCGTAGCCCGCCGGCCGTTACGCCGCCGCGCCGGTAGCGCCCGCCCCTGCGCTCCTCCACGCGCGGCGCACCTCCACGCGCCGCGCACCTCGACGCGCCGCGCACCTCAACGCGCCGCGCTCGGCACCTCGCGCGTGCTGATCAGCCCATGACGACGCCAGCCCTCGCGCAGCAACCAGGTGCGCGGCAGGTACACCGGGATCGGCGTGTACGTCTCGCGCAGCTTCCATGCGAACGGCGTGTCGCCGCGCTCGCGCCATCCATCGAAGCACCAGCCGGTCGCGAACGGATCGAGCTGCCACGTACGCGCGACGCCCACGCGGTCTTCGCCGTGCTTGCGCCAGTTGTTGAGCACGTATGCGAGCTCGCGACGCGCCTGCAACGGCTTCGTGATCATCCGCGCGTGATAGCGGTCCGCGAACACGCGGCCCTTGCGCCGCTTCGGTAGCGTCGTGGCAAGCGCTCGCGGCACGTCGCGGATCGTGCGCGTATACGCGTTCCGGCGCGCGTTCCGGCGCGCGTTCCGGCGCGCGTTCCGGCGCGCGTTC
>CAYUNM010000001.1:316554-345065 GCA_964446175.1 uncultured Kofleriaceae bacterium | reverse complement strand
GACGCGATACGGCAGGATGCGCAGGAAGTACGTCGTGCCCGTGCGGTCGCGGACCTCGTCCTCGACGACCTTCCCCGATGCGAGCACGGACTCGATGTCCTGCATGAGCTGGCTGCGATCGATGTTGTGGGAGAAGTCGCTGATCTGGCGGCCGACGTCGTGCGGCTGGATGCGGAAGATCGAGGCGATCTTCGACGTGTAGCGGCGGATGCGCAGGTCGCGATCGAGGAAGATCGTGCCGACATCCGTGCCCTCGAGGAGGTGCTGCATGTCGGTGTTGAGCTCCTTGAGCTCGACGATCTTCTGCTGGTACTCGGCGTTGACCGTGTACAGCTCCTCGTTGACCGAGTGCAGCTCCTCGTTCGTACTCTGCAGCTCCTCGTTGCTCGCGACGAGCTCCTCGTTCGTCGCCTGCATCTCCTCGTTGCTGGTCTCGAGCTCTTCGATCGTCGCCTGCAGCGTCTCGCGCGTGTAGGCGAGCTCGGTCTCGAGCGTGTCCATGCGGTCGCTCGAGACTTGCTCCGCCGACATCTGGCTCGCCGCCATCGTCGGCAGCTGCGCCTTCTCCTCGAGGTCGTGGAACGCGACGAGGATGTGGCGCGCGCCCGTGCGCGGGTGGACGAATGGCTCGGCCGTGATCGTGCAGCGCTTCTCGCCGGCGTCGGTCGGCACGCGCACGCCGGAGAACGCGACGCCCGAGCCGTCCTTGAGCGCGCGCTGGATCGCGCCGGCGACGACAGTGCGCAGCTCGGTATCGAGCATGTCGAGGATGTTCTGCGTCGGGCGGCGGCGGCGGACGTGCAGCAGCTTCTCGGCCCCGCCGAAGCTATCGACGAGCACGCGCGACTCGTCGACGAGCAGGCTCGGCGGCATGAACCGATCGAGCAGCTGATCGTATGTCGCGAGGATCAGCGGATCGGTCTGCGACGGCCGCTGCAGCTCGTACGCCGGGCGACGCATCGGGCTGCCCATCGGCAGGCGCACGTGGCCGAGCAGCGGGACGTCGCGGCGCTTGCGGAAGATCTTCCAGTGCTCGTCGATCGACGTGAACTCGTCGGCGAGGGCGCCCGGCGTCTCGCTCGCGCCGAGGAACAGCACGCCGCCCGGGCACAGGCCGAAGTGGAACAGCGACAGCACCGTCCGCTGCGCCGCCGGCTGCAGGTAGATCATCATGTTCCGGCACGAGATGAAGTGCATCTTCGTGAACGGCGCGTCCTTCGTGACGTTGTGACGCGCGAACACGATCAGCTGCCGGAGGTCCTGCGAGATCTGGAAGCCCGTCGAGCGGCGCGAGAAGTAGCGCTCGCGGCGCTGCGCCGAGACGTTCGCGAGCTGGTGCTCGCCGTAGACCCCGAGGCTCGCGAGCTCGAGCGACGACGGGTGCACGTCCGTCGCGAGGATCTTCATGTTGATCGGCCGCTTGCGCGCGGTCAGCTGCTCGTGGAACAGCATCGCGAGCGAGTAGGCCTCCTCGCCGGTCGCGCAGCCCGCGACCCACACGCGGACCTCGTGATCGGGCGCGACGTCCTCGAGGATCTGCGGGATCACGTGCCGCTCGAGCAGATCGAACGCCTCGGGGTCGCGGAAGAACTGCGTGACGCCGATCAACAGGTCCTGATAGAGCGCGTTGAGCTCGGCCGGATCCTCGCGCAGCTGGTCGACGTACGCCTGCACGTTCGCGATGCGCAGCAGATCGACGCGGCGCTGGATGCGGCGGCCGACCGTGCTCGTCTTGTAGAGCGAGAAGTCGATGCCGAAGCTGTCGCGTAGCAGGCGCAGCAGCGAGTCCATCGCGGGCTCGCTCGCGAGCGAGTCCTCCTCGAGATCGTCCGGCATCTCGAGCGGGGGCAGGCCGCAGAGCAGGCGCGCGATGTCGCGCGGCGACGCGGCGTGATCGACCGTGCCGCTCTCCTGCGCCGACAGTGGCATGCCGTCGAACTTCGCGGTCGCCGGGTTCTCGATCATCACGGTGCCGCCGGCGCGCTTGACGTCGACGATGCCGCGCGAGCCATCCGAGCCACTGCCCGACAGCACGACCGCGACCGCATCGGCTCCCGCTTCCTGCGCGAGCGAGCGGAAGAAGATGTCGACCGGCAGCGAGAGCCCGTGCGGCTTGTCGGTCAGGATGAGCTGACCGCCCTTGACGATCATCTCCTTGCGCGGCGGGATCAGGTAGATGCGGTTCGCCTCGACCTTCTCGCCGTCATCGACGATCTTCACCGGCATCGTGCTGTGACGCGCGATCAGCTCGTCCATCAGGCTGCGGAAGTCGGGCGACAGGTGCTGGACGACGACGAAGGCCATCCCGGTGTCCGGGGGCAGGGCGGCGAACAGCTGCTCGAGCGACTCGAGGCCGCCTGCTGAAGCACCGATTCCGACGATGCGCATACCCATGTACGTCTCTGGCTCGACACGCGCGTGAATACAAAAAGCGCGCCTGCGTTTTCGCCAGGGGCGCGGCAGGACTTCGCGAGGATAGTGAGAGCGTCGCAATTCTGCGCGCTCATGTTCGCCACGGTGAGCGCTGGCGTCACACGGGCAGGTGGGTAGCCACTGCCTCGGGCCAGTTTTCGATGCGTGTGGCGAGGCGACCTTCGGCGCGATCCGGCCGCCCGCCGCCACGGCCACCGGCACTCGCCGCGAGCTTCTTGAACAGCGCGCCGCAGTCGACCGACGACCCCTGCGCGCGGAACAGCACGACGGTCGTGCCCGTGTCGTCCGATGCCGCGAGCAGTGCGTCGCGACCGGCGGCGGTGAGCTTCGCCGCGACGCCGCGAAGCAGGTCCGCATCGCCCGGCAGCGCCGCGATCACCGGACCCTCGCCGGCGAACGACGCCGCGATCATCCCGGCGAGCCGGCCGCGCAGCAGCGTGACCTCGGCGGTCGTCGCCTCCGCATCGCGCGACAGCTTGTCGATCGCCGCCGGGACGTCCGCCGGCGCGCACGAGAACCGCGTCCCGAGCTGGCGCAGCACCTGGTCGCGCGTGAACAGCTCCGCACGCGCGCGGCGCCCGGCCGCGAACGTCACGCGCGTCATGCCCTTGTAGCGCTCGGCATTCGTGATGCGCAGCGAGCCGAGCTGGCTCGTGCGCGTCGCGTGCGTGCCGCCGCACGGCGAGTAGTCGAAGTCGCCGATCGCGACGACGCGAATATCGGCCGACACCTTCGGATCACGCCGCAGCTTCAGCTGCGCGAGCTCGTCGGCGGCGGGGAACCACGCGCGGATCGGCAGGTCGTCATCGATCAGATCGTTCGCGAGATCCTCGGCGGCGGCGATCTCCGCATCCGGGATGCGGTCGCGCGTGACATCGATCGTCAGCGCGGACTCGCCGAGGCGCGCCGATGCCGTCGGAGCCTGGGCGCGATCGAGCAGCGCGCCCGACAGCAGGTGCTGCGCGGTGTGCTGCGCCATGTGCTGCCGCCGCCGCGCCCAGTCGAGCTCGCCGGTGACGCGGGCGCCGACCTCGGGCAGCGCTCCCTCGACGAGGTGGATGATCGTGCCGTCGTCGAGCTCTTGCGTGTCGAGCACGCGCGCCGCGCCGAGCATTCCGCGGTCGCCGAGCTGTCCGCCCGCCTCGGGATAGAACGCGGTCGCATCGAGCACGATGCCCTGCTTGTCCTTGTACATCGTGTGCGCGACGACGTTCGCGTCGAAGCGACGCAGCATCACGTCATCGTGGTAGAGCCGGCGAGTCATCGCGCCGACTGTAGCGCACGCTCAGGGGCTGACGAGATAGTCCGTCTTGCCCGTGTAGCTGCTGACGACCATGAACGTCTTGCCGCCCGGCAGCGTGGCGACTCCGACGACGTCGTACGTGTACGCGGGGAGCTGATCGAACCCGAACGGCACCCAGCTCGATCCTTGCTGCTCGAACACCGCGTGAACGCCTCGCGACATGATGCTCGCGCCGCTGGTGCCGACGAGGACCAGCGAATCGAGACACTCGCCACCGATCGCTTCGCCAGGTGCGTAGGCGTAATCGCCGAACGACGTGCCCGTCGCGCTCGTCCAGATCGCGGGTGTCGTGTCGGCGTCGGCGGCGAGCACGATCCCGCCACCCGGCGGCGCATACGCCCGCGGGTTGTGCGCGTTGACCCGCCAGGTCGGCGTGATGTCCATCTCGGCCGTCCACGGCCCATTCGCGGCGTGGCTGAGCACGTGCACGTGGGTAGCCGGCGCGTCGATGTTGTCGTCGAGAAACATGACGACCTCGCGGCCATCGCGCATGATCGCCGCTGCGCCGCGCACGTCGTCGTTGTTCGGCAGGTTGCCCATCGGCACGGGGGCAGGTGGGTACCACGTGCCGTCCGGCTTGCTGACGTACTCCTGCGTGCCCCAGAACACGTGGTAGGCGCCGCTCGCATCCTGCGTGAAGCCCCACGCGTGCTGCGCGTTGCCGACCGGCCACGCGACCGCCGCCGACATGGTCGATCCGTCGTACGTCATCACCGAGCCGTCGTCGGTGACGATGAGCACGTTCGTGTTCGCGAGCGCGATCACTCGCGTGATGTAGTGGTTGATGTCCGTGCGCAGGTTCGCGGGCCACGGAATCCTCTCCGAATTCCAGCCGCTGCCGGTCCATCGCTGCCAGTAGTGCGCCGGATCGACGACGGCCGCCGAGATGATCTGATCGTGCACGCGAAACACGGCGAACGAGTCGAAGTCATGGAATCCGATGAACGGCACCGAGCCGGTCACGGTCATCGTGACGCTCGGCGCGATCGGCCGACCGCAGTTCGTCTCGACCGTCTCGTCGCTGCCGTCGCTGCCGCTGCTGCTACTGCCGTTCCCGTTCCCGCTTCCGTTCCCGCTTCCGTTCCCGCTTCCGTACCCGCTTCCGTTCCCGCTTCCGTACCCGCCGCCGCTCCCCGTGCTCGTACCAGCATCGCTCACCACGCCATCGTCGCCCACCCCTTGACCGCCGCCGCATCCGACCGCCAGTACAAGCACGAGGAGCCACCGCACGGGCAGTCAAATAGCAGCGACGCCTCGACGAATCACGGCGATTGCTGGCCCCGATCGCGCCAGCGTGGCCCGATTCGCGCCCGCTCAGCGCGCGACCGGCTCGACGGCGCCCGCGGGCACCCAGCCGGCCGTGCCGGCCGGCAGGCGAACCTTCGTCCACGCGTCGCGCTGCTCGACGATCGTGACCTCGGCGCCCTTCGGTAGCGGCTGCGAGAGTGCGGGCGGTGCGCCCATCGCGTCGGCGGCGCGCAGGACCGCGTCATCGACGACGACGGCATCGGCGGGCCGGCGCTCCTCGACGAGCAGCGAGATCGTCATCGCGATCCAGATCGCGGCGGGGAGCAGCGCGAGGCCGGTCAGCGCGCGGCGGCGGCGCCCGCTCCACGGCACGAGCAGCAGGATCGCGGCGGCGAACGCGGCGGCACCGACGAGCAGGCGCGTCGCGCGCGGCCAGCTGTGGAAGAAGAACAGCGAGTCGCCCGAGCTCTCGTCGGCCGGTCGGAACAGCTCGGGCTGGCGGCTGCGCAGCCACGCGAGGTTGTGGCGCGCGCGCGGGTTCTGGGCATCGAGCGCGAGCGCGCGGCGGTACGCGAGCGTGGCGTGCGCGACGTCGCCCGCGGCGAGCGCGGCGTTGCCCCAGTCGGCGAGCAGCTCGGGCCGGCCCGTGTGCGTGCGCGCGGCCTCGCCGAGTAGCGCGGCGGCGCGGGAGAACGCGGCCTTGCGCGCGGAGGCGTCGGTCTGCGTCATCGCCTGCTGGTAGGCGGTGCGGCCGTCGGAGAGCGCGTCGGCGTGCGCGCGGGCAGGTGCGAGCGCGGCGAGCAGCAGCACGACGACCGCGGCCTTCGGCACGCCGGCGCGGCCGCGCTGCGACCAGCGCCTGATGAGGTCGCCGATCTTGTCGCGGGTGTCCTGCGAGAGCGGCTCGCTGGCGGCGCCGGGCGCGAAGCTCTCGGTCTCGATGCGGGCGAGCAGGCCGCCTTCGTCGGCGTTGCGATCGACCGTGCGGGCGTACGCGCGGAGCGCGGAGGCGAGCGGACCGGCGGCGTCGCGTGCGGGCGTCTTGGCGGCGCGGGCGAGCTCGTCCTCGGCGCGGCGGCGCGCGGCGCGAACCTCGGCGGCCTCCTCGCGCGAGCTCTGCGTGCGGAGCTGCCACGTGCGCAGCGCGAGCAGCGCGAGCGGCACGGCATAGAGCAGGGCAACGAGGATCCACACGACGCCGCCGCCGAGCGGACGCTTGTCGGGGTCGCTCGAGAGCGCGAGGTCGGCGCCGACGCGCGTCAGGTCGTCAGCCTGCGTCGGCTGCACCTTGGCCGGCGTGCTCTGCGTCGCCGCGACGACATCGTTCGCCCCGACGATCTTGCCACCCTTGACGGACAGCGCGATCGGGTCGGAGTGGATCGTCTGGTACGTGCTGCGCACCGGATCGAAGTAGGAGAACGCGAGCGCGGGGATCTCCGTCGTCGTGGGGCCGGTGACCTGCGCCGTGACCTTGAACGTCTTGGTCTTGCCGTCGTCGCTCAGCGTCCCGGTCGGCGGATCCGGCGGGACGGTGAAGTTCTCCTTGGGGAGCAGCGTGTCGAGGCGGGGCAGGGCGAGCGTGTCGAGGCGCTCGCTCGACTTGATCGTGATGTCGAGCTCGACGGGCTCGCCGAGCTGGACGACCGAGCGGCTCGTCGCCACCGCGATCGAGAACTGCGAGCCGACCGCGCCCGAGAAGCTCGCCGGCTTGTCGGTCTCGGGGAGCGGCTTGACGTCGAGCGAGTGCGGCTGGTCGCTGGTGCGGAACAGGCGCGTCGGCGCGTTGCCGAAGAAGTCGGGACGGCCGACCGCGAGCGCGGCGACGACGGACGCCGGCGGGACGTCGATCTTGCCCGGCTTGCGCGGCGCCGCGTAGAAGTGCAGCACGACGCGGTTCCACTTCTGGCCGTTCTGCTCGACCTGATCGAGGTCGAACGGCAGCACCAGCTCCTTCGTGCCGGCCTGCAGCTTGATCGCCTTGCGCTGGTCGGTCGCGGGCGGCGCGCTGATCGTGAAGTCGTCGAGCGACATCATCGGCACCGAGAACGTCTGGTCCTCGGGCTGGCTGCGGAACAGCCAGGTGAGCTTCGCCTCGAACGTCTCGCCGACGAACACCGGGCGATCGGGCAGCGCGAGCTCGAGCTTCATCGCGTCGGTCGTCGGGACGTCGTCGAGGTCGAGGTCGCCGGGCTTCGCGGTCGCGCGCTTGCTGCCCTGCGTGACGGTGACCGACGGCACGTGCAGCGCGCCGGCCTTCGCGACCTCGACGCGCCACTGGAACACCCAGCGTACGATCGTCGTCTGCGAGACCTGGCCGTTGAAGTTCGTGATCTGCCGCGACACGCTCGGCGACACGCCCGCGAACGTGACCTTCGCGCCGGCGATGTCGAGCTTGGGCGCGTCGGGCTGCGGCTGCTCGTCGAAGCCGTCGACGACGAGCTGGAGCGTGAACGGCACGCCGGCATGCGGCTGGCCGCGCTCGCCGAGCTGGAACTGCGCCGACGGCGGCTCGGCCGCGGCGATGCCGCACAGGGCGAGCAGGATGACGAGCGCGCGCTTCATCTACCAGTCCTTGTCCACGGCATCGCTGGCCGACTGCTGCTGCTGCTTGTCTTTCTGGCGCTGCGCGTCCATGTCGCGCGCGCGCTGGCCCGCGCCGCCTTGCTGCTGCTGCTGCTGCTGCTGCTGCTGCTGCTGCTGCTGCTGCTGTTGCTGCTTCTGCTTGTCCTGGTCGTCCTGCTTCTGCTGCTTCGGCGGCTGCAGCAGGCGCAGCGCGTTCTCGAGGTGCTCGAGCGCCTTGCCCTGGCTCTTGATCGACGGATCGAGCGAGAACGACTGGTTCTTCGTCGAGACGGCCTTGTCGAGCTGGCCCTTGGCGTCGCTCATGTCGCCCTGCGCGAGGCGGACCTCGGCGGTCGCGTCGGCGAGGTTCTTCGCGGTCGGCGCGCCCGGCTGCTGCTGCGGCTGCTTGCCGGCGGCGTCGGCCATCTCGGCGAGCTTGTCGGTGATCGCCTTGGCGAGCTGGCCGTGCTCGGTCTCGCGCGCGTCGAGATCGGGGAGCTTGGGCTCGCGGGCGACCTCGTCCTGGGCCTGCGCGGCGCTCGTCTGATCGCGCGTCTCGCCCTGGCGGCGGATGAGGTCCTGGAGGTGCTCGACGACGTTGAAGAACAGCCGGCGCAGCTCGTCGAGCTTGGCGTCGGCGGCCTTCGCGGGCGTCAGCGGATCCTTGTTCGCCTTGACGGCGGCGTCGAGCTCGGCGATCGACTTCTCGGCCTCGCCGCGCAGCGTCTCCGCCTCCGTGAACAGCGCCTTCGCCTGTGCGACCTGCTGCTTCTGCGCCTCGACCTGCTGCTGCTGCGCGCCGCTGCCCGAGCCCGAGCCGGCCGCGTCGAGCTGCTTCTCCTGCTCGGTGACCTGCGCGAGCTGCTCGGCGATCAGGTCCTTGATGCGGCCCATGCGCGCGACGTTCGCCTCGAGCGCGTCCTTCGCGGTCGCGGCGCGGTCGGGGACCTTCGCGCCCTCGGGCGAGAGCAGGCGCACGAGCTGCTTCTGCGTGTCGCTCGCGAGATCGATCGTCTGCTTGAGATCGGCGAAGCGCTCGATCGCCTTGCCGAGCGCGACCAGCGCGTCCTTCTCGGCGGCCTGCGCCTCGCCGAGCTTCTTGCTCGCCAGCGCGGTGTGAGCGCGATCCATCGCCGTGCTGGCGTCCGTGACGAACGGCAGCGCATCGACGTACATCTGCAGCACCTTGCGCTGCTCGGGCTTGAGCTGCGCGTCGTTCGTGTGCTCGCTCGCGGCCTGCACGCGCGTGCGCACCTCCTCGACGCGGTCGCGCAGCCCGCCCTGACGGTCACCGAGCACCGGCGGCTCCATCCAGGCCGGGATCAGCAGGGCCGGCTCGGCGGCGCTGCCGGCGAGCTTGCCGCTGTCGACCTGCGCGACGGCCGACGTCTCCTGGAAGAGGTTCATCTCGTCGCCCGCGACCTCGCGCAGCACGTCGATCGGCTCGAGCAGCTGCTCGCGTGCCCGCTTGAGGGCCACGAGCGCGGCCTCGCTGCGCGCGACGGCGTCCTCGGCGGCGAGGTCCTGCAGCTTGCGGCGGGCCTCCGCGATGCGGGCGCGCGCGTCGAGGATGTAGACGTCGAGGTTCTTGAGCTGGACGATGCGCGCCTTCTCCTGCGGCTCGCGCTTGTCCTCGGGCTTCTTGCCGATCGAGTCGATCTCGTCGTCGGCGATGTCGCCGATCGTGCCGACCTCCGCGACGATGCCGCGCTCCTGATCCGCGAGCTGCGTGAGCGCGCCCTGCTGCGCGAGCGGATCGGCACCGCCCGCTTCCTTGATCTGCACCCACGCGGCGCGCGCGCCCTCGAGGATCTTGCGCTGCTCGCCGATCGCCTTGTCGAGGCGCGCCTCGAGCTTGCCTTCGTTGCGGCGCAGGTCGTCGGCCATCGCCTGGGCACGCGCGCGAACGGTCGCGAGGTTCGCCTGCGCGTCGCTGTCCTTCTTCAGCTTCACGGCGTCGGAGAACCACGAGACGGCCTGCTGCTCGAGCTCGAGCGCCTTCGCGAGGTCGCCGTCCTTGTCCTTCTTCACCTTGTCGGCGTGCGCGGCGTACGCCATGCCGAGGTCGTATGCGGCGCGGTAGCGCAGCTCGGGATCGACGCCCGCGTTGCTGCGCGCCTCGAGCAGCGCCTTCTCCGCGCCGTCGTAGTCGCCGTTCTGCAGCAGCGTGATGCCCTCGTTGTACTTCGCGCGGGCCTCGCGATGTTCGCCGCGCGTGCACGCGGCGACGAGCGCCAGGATCAGCAGCTTCTTCATGCGCCCCTCCTGTCGGGCGAGGCGCCGACGGCGAGCGCCGCGAGGAAGAACACGAGCGACGCGAGCACGAGCCACGGGAACCGCTCGGCGGGGATCTCGCGATACGCGCGGTCGGCGGCGGCGCGCACGATCGGGCGCACGTGCGACTCCATGATCGAGTCGAGGTCGATCGCGCTCGTGCCGGCGGGGATGTACGCACCCTCCGTCGTCAGGGCGAGCTGCTGGAGCGCCTTGCCGTCGAGCTTGCTGATCACGGGCTTGCCGTCGTACATCAGCGTCGTCTTCGCGCCGGTCTTCGGATCGGTGAGCGTGATGTTCGAGCCCTGCTCGCTGCCGAGACCGACCGCGACGATCTTGACGCCCTTGTCGCGCGCGAGCTTCGCCGCGTCCTGCGTGTACGGATCCTGGTCGTCACCGTCGGTGATGAGCACGATCAGCTTCGCGCCGTCGCCCGGCGGGAACGCGCGCACGGCCGCCTTGATCGCCTCGCCGACGCGCGTGCCGCCCTTGCCGGCGCTGCGCGTGTCGACGGTCGACAGCACGGTGTTGAAGAACGAGTGATCGGGCGTCAGCGGGCACACCGGCGCGGCGCGCCCCGCGAACGCGATCAGCCCGACGCGCTGGCCCTCGAGCTTGCCGACGAGCTGCGCGATCTCGGCCTTCGCGCGCGCGAGCCGGTTCGGCGCCGCGTCCTCCGCGAGCATCGAGCGCGAGGTATCGAGCACGAACATCACGTCGGCGCTCGCCTCAGAGGCGGGCACGGTCTCGGTGACGCCACGGGCGCGCGGCTGCGTCAGCGCCCACACGCCGCACACGAAGCAGCCGAGCACGAGGCCGAGGCGCACGAGCGTGCGCGTCAGGCTCGACTGCGCCGTCAGCCGGCGCTGCATCACCGGCGACAGGAACATCGACAGCGCGTCGCGCGCGCGCAGCTCGAGCACGACGGCGAGCGCGATCATGGCGATCGCGAGCCACACGAAGTGGATGTACCCGGGGTGGACAGGCTTCCAGCCGAAGAGGTTCACAGCATGTCCTCCCTTCGGTCGGCATGCTGTGCAAGCCCACCCAACCACCAACACCCCGCAATGCTTCGCATTGCTCTCCTCACGGCAGCCTCCGCAAGATCGAGCCGCGGAGGACGAGCGCCAGCGCGATCGCGACGAGCCCGCCGCCGAGGAACCACGGATAGAACTGGCGGTACTCGAGGAAGCGCTCTTCCTCGATCGACGTGCGCTCGAGCTTGTCGATCTGCTTGTAGATGTGGGCCAGGCTCGCCTGGTCGGTCGCGCGGAAGTACTGGCCGCCGGTCTTGTCGGCGATCTTGCGCAGCAGGCTCTCGTCGATCGAGACGCCCATCTGCATCAGCTGCGTGCGGCCGTCGCCGCGGTCGGCGCAGATCGGCGCGACGCCGGTGGTGCCGGCGCCGATCGTGTAGACCTTGATGCCGGCCGTCTTCGCGTCCTCCATCGCCTGGTCCTCGTCGATGTCGTGGACGTTCGACTCGCCGTCGGTGAGCAGCACGATCACCTTGCTGCGCGCGCCCTTGTAGTCGGCGAGGCGCTGCACGGCGAGCTCGAGGCCCGCGCCAATGGCCGTTCCGTCTTCATCTTCGCGGGCGAAGTCGAGCGCGCGCGCGGCGGCGATCAGGTTCGAGTGGTCGAGCGTCAGCGGCGAGCGCGTGTCCGCGTAGCGCGCGAACGCGACGAGGCCGATCGCGTCGTCGGGGCGGCCGTCGAGGCCGGGGCCGCCGAGCACGAACCGCTCGAACTGACGCTTCACCTCGCCGAGGCGCGTCGGATCGCGGCCGTCGGGGCTGCACGTCGCGCCGTCCTTGCCGGCGAGGTCCTGGGCGCGCATCGAGCCCGAGACGTCGACCGCCATCATGATCGCGATGCCCTCGCGACGGACGCGCGAGCTGCGATCGCCCTGGCGCGGACCGGCGAGCGCGATCGCGAGCGCGACGACCGCGAGCACGTGCAGCGCATCGGGCAGCCACGCGATCCGCGTGCGCCACGTCTCGCCGTGCAGCGGCAGCGCGCGCAGCGACGAGAACACGACGCGTCCCGCCGCCCGCCGCGACCAGTACAGCGCCGGCAGCGCGGCGAGCGCGGCGAGCAGGAAGTAGGGATGCGCGAATTCGAAGGGCAGGTGGATCACGCGGCCTCCTTCGCGGCCTCGACGGCCTCGACGGCCTTCGTGTCCTCGACGAACGCGCGCGCGGCCTGCAGCGTCGCGAGCGACTCGGCCTCGTCGGGGCGATAGCCGGCGAACTTCACGCGGTCGCAGCGCTCGAGGAACGCGGTGAGCTGCGCGCGATGCTCGGCGGTGAGCTCGCGAGCGCGCGCGGCCTCCTGCAGGAACTCCTCGGTCGTCAGCTCGGGGGCGCGGATCTCGTAGCGGCGCTCGAGATAGGCGCGGACGATCGACGACAGCTCGACGAACCACGCATCCGCATCTGCCGCCGTCGGCGCGCCGCGCTTCTGCAGCGACGCGAGCGCCGCGATCGCATCTTCATAGGCGCTGCGCTGCTCGGCGATCCGGCGCTTCGTGCCGAGCACGCGCCACGCGAGCGTGCCGCCCGCGCCGAGCATCAGCAGCAGCGAGCCGCCGAGCAGGATCCACGTCCACGGCGGTCCGCCGACGTTCTCGTCGAGCTTGCCCGGGGCCGGCTTGAGCTCGGCCGCGATCTGCTCGGCCTTCACCGGCGCGACGTCGATCGGCACCTCTTCGGTCAGGATCTCCTGCGTCTTGCCGACCTCGCTGCCCTGGCCGGGACGCGTGTCGACCATCTCGAGCCGCAGCGGCGGGACGCGATGCTTGCCCGACGCGGGCGCCTCGAGCGTGTACGTCTGGCGCTCGTGCACGCCGCCGTCGCTCTTGTGCTGCGTGTCGCGCGAAAAGCCGGTGACCTGGAAGCGGCCCATGCGCTGGTCGCCCGCCTCCTGGAACGGCGCATCGATCGACACGCCGGCCGGCGCATCGACATCGAGGCGCAGGTAGATCGCATCGCCGAGCGAGGGCTTGCTCGGCCACACCGTGACGGTCGCCTTCACCGGGCCGTTCTCGGTCGTCTTCGTCAGCGCGTCCTTCGTCGGCTCGGCCGCGGTCACGGCCTGCTGGTCGAGCAGGCTCTTGCCGCTGCAATTGAAGACCGTCCCCAGCGCCACGAGTAATGTCGCGAGCTTGGCCCCCGTAACTGTCGCAATTGAAGACCGTCCCCTCATCGCAGCCTCCGCTCGCGCTCGCGGAAGAACCGCAGCAGCGGGTCGACCATCGACTGCGACGCGTCGAACACGACGAGGTCCATGCCGGTCGCGCGCAGCTCGTCCTTGAGCTTCTGCTGGCGGGCGGCAGCGCGCGAGGCGAGCTCGGCGCGGAACGACGGCGAGCGCGTGTCGACGAGGCGCTCGGCGCCGGTCTCGGCGTCCTCGAGCGTCACCAGGCCGGCGGGCGGCATGTCGGCCTCGCGCGGGTCGGTGATCAGCGCCGCGACCACGTCGTGCTTGCGGTTCGCGTGGCGCAGCACCTGGAGGTAGCCGTCATCCATGAAGTCGGAGATCAGGAACAGCACCGCGCGGCGCGGCAGCACCTGGCGGCAGAACTCGAGTGCGGCGGCGATGCTCGTCGAGCGGCGCGGCGCCTCGCGGGTCGCGCGCTGCAGCTTGGAGAACCACTTGCGCACGAACGCCGGCAGCACCGGCCGCTTCGCGGGGCCTTCCGCGACGCCCTGACCGCGTGCGAGCACCTCGCGCACGATGCGCAGCGCGTGCTTGCCGCCCTTGCGCGGCGGGATGTAGAGGTCGGCGCCGCCGTGGAACAAGAGCAGGCCGGCCTTGTCGCCGTTCTCGACGGCGGACAGCGCGAGCAGCGCCGATAGCTCGACCGCGGCCTCGAGCTTGCTGCGCCGGCCGGAGCCGAAGTCCTGCGATGCGCTCACGTCGACGAGCAGCATCACCGTCAGCTCGCGCTCCTCGACGAACCGCTTGATGTGCGGCTCGCCGGTGCGCGCGGTGACGTTCCAGTCGATCGCGCGGATGTCGTCGCCGGGCACGTACGGGCGCACCTCGTCGAACTCCATGCCGCGTCCCTTGAAGACCGATAGGTACGCGCCGGCCATCACGTCCGACACCTGTCGGCCGGTGATGAACTGGATGCGCTTGACGGCCTGCGCGATCTCCGCCGGAAGCATGACGCGCCTTAGGGAACGGGAACGTTCTCGAGGATCTGCGCGATGACGTGGTCGGTCGTCTTGCCCTGTGCCTCGGCCTCGTAGCTGACGAGGACGCGGTGGCGGAGCACGTCGTGGGCGATCGTCTTCACGTCGTGCGGCGAGATGTACGCGCGGCCGGAGAGCAGCGCCTGTGCCTTCGCGACCTTGACGAGCGCGATCGATGCGCGCGGCGAGGCGCCGTTGTCGATCAGCGGCGCGAGCGCGGCGACGCCGGCCGCCTTCGGATCGCGCGTCGCGGCGACGAGGTCCACCGCGTAGCGCTTGACCTTGTCGTCGACGAACACGTGCCGCACGACCTCGCGCGCGGCGAGGATCTCGTCGCACGTCATGACCTTCGTCGCGTGCGGCTCGCTGCCCGAGCCCGCCATGCGATCGATGATCTTGACCTCGTCTTCCTTCGTCGGGTAGCCGACCTTGACCTTGAGCATGAAGCGATCGAGCTGCGCTTCGGGCAGAGGATACGTGCCCTCCTGCTCGATCGGGTTCTGCGTCGCGAGCACGAGGAACGGCTCGTTGAGCTTGAACGTCTGATCGCCGAGCGTGACCTGCCGCTCCTGCATCGCCTCGAGCAGCGCGGCCTGGACCTTCGCGGGCGCGCGGTTGATCTCGTCGGCGAGGATGAAGTTGCCGAACACCGGCCCCTTCTTCACCGAGTACGTGCCCTCGCGCGGGTTGTAGATCTGCGTGCCGACGACGTCGCCGGGCAGCATGTCGGGCGTGAACTGGATGCGCGAGAACGTGCCGTGCAGCGCGTCCGCGAGCGTGCGAATGACCAGCGTCTTCGCGAGGCCGGGCACGCCTTCGAGCAGCACGTGGCCGCCGGCGAGTAACCCGAGCAGCAGCCGGTGGAGCATCTCGTCCTGACCGACGAGCACCTTGCCGACTTCTGCCTTGAGCGTCGTGAACTGCGCCTGGAGCTTGGAAACGTCTTCGCTGAGTCGATCCGACATAAGAAGTGTGGGGGCCTGGAGAAAACCGCCTGGGGAGCGGCCTGTCAACCGGCCCACGCCGGCAGACATTCCCGGCCGCGACACGTGCGACACGCGCCTCGC
This sequence comes from uncultured Kofleriaceae bacterium, assembly GCA_964446175.1. Classification (GTDB taxonomy): domain Bacteria; phylum Myxococcota_A; class Polyangia; order Haliangiales; family Haliangiaceae; genus JABFXX01. The sequence goes on along the minus strand of CAYUNM010000001.1, from coordinate 329,980 downwards.
CGATTCGGTCCGATCTCTTCACGACTTGCACTTCTTTGTCGCGACGCGAAGACGATGCTTGACGGCTCGCGGGCGCGGCGCGAGAGTATTTTTTACCAACCGGAGATCCGATGAGCATCGCCACCGCATACACGCGACCGCTTTCGACGATGTGCATCGTCGACTGCGGCGTGGCCCGCGGCAGGCGAGGCTCGGTCGGCTGAACCGAGGCATCTCCCTCCCTGACGCGGGCTCCAGCAACCCTGGAGCCCTTGTTCGTTTCGGCGCGAACCTGGCTCCCAATGGCGCCGGTCCATGCGCCCGGACGCCCCACCTTTCCGTATCGGAAGGCTGCTCGTCATGTCTGCTCTCGGTGTTTCCACAAGCTCCTCCTCGTTGACCTGGTCCGAACATCCCGGCCGCGCGTTGCTGCGCCTCGCGTGGCCGATCACCGTCTCGATGGTCTCGTTCTCGACGATGACGCTCGCGTCGACCGCGTTCGTCGCGCAGGTCGGTGCGGACGAGCTCGCGGGCGTCGGCCTCGCCGGCGTCATCGGCTTCGCGCTCGTCTGCTTCGGCATCGGTCTGCTCCGCGGCGCCAAGACGCTCGTCTCGCAGGCGGTCGGCGCCGGGCGCCGCGATCGTCTGCCCGAATTGATCGGCGCCGCGCTCGGCATCGCGGTCGTGCTCGGCATCGGCGCGCTCGTCGCCGGTCAGCTCGTCGCGCCTCTGCTCGTCCGCCTCTCGGCTTCACCGCGCGCGGGTCACTTCGCCGCGCAGTACCTCGCGATCCGCTCGCTCGGCGCGCCGCTCGTGCTCGTCTACGCCGCGCTCCGCGAGGCCTCCTACGGCGTCGGCAACTCGACGGCGCCCATGCGCGCCTCGCTCGCCGGCAACGCGGTCAACATCACGCTCGACGCGACGCTGATCCTCGGCTTCCACTGGGGCGTCCAGGGCGCGGCGATCGCGACGATCTGCGGCAACCTGACCGAGCTGTCGTTCCTCGCGTGGCCGATGCGCAAGCAGCTGCGCTCGCTCGGCTGGTCGCGGCGCGCGGTCGCCGACGTCTGGGCGCAGGGCGTGCCCAACGGCGTGCAGTTCATCATGGAGGTCGGCTCCTTCCTGATCCTCACGATCCTCGTCGCTCGCATGAGCGCCGTCGACGGTGCGGCTCATCAGATGGTGCTCCACCTGATCAACGTGTCGTTCCTGCCCGCGCACGCGCTCGCCGAGGCGGCCGCCGTGCTCGTCGGTCAGGCGGTCGGTGCGAACCGCGACCACCTCGTGCCGCGCGTCGCCAGGCGCGCGCTCGCGCTGGGCGCCGGCTACTCGTCGCTGTGCCTCGTCGGCTACGCGGTGCTCGGCTCGATGATCGCGCGGGCGATGTCGGCAGGGGATCACGCGCTCGCGATCCGCGCGACGATGCTCCTGCACGTCAGCCTCGCGTTCCTCGTCGCCGACGCGGCGAACGTGATCGCCCGCGGCGTCCTCCGCGGCGCCTCCGACGTCCGCTACGCGGCGGTCGTCGGGATCGCGACCTCCTGGCTGACGACGCCTCCGCTCACCGTCCTCCTGGGTATGCACTGGCACCTCGGCGCGGTGGGCGGCTGGATCGGCCTGGCGATCGAGATCGTCGTCGGCGCGTCGCTGTTCTGGCTGCGGGTCGCGCGCTCGGGCTGGCACCCCGCGGCGGCCGCCGCCCGCCGGTCGATGGCAGGCACGGCGGTGTAGCCGCGGCTGTCGAGAACGTGCGCCGGACCACAACCCGCCGCGCGGCCCGCCCGGGGCCCGAAATCTTCGTTGAAACGCGCCCCAGGGCGGGATATCTCCGCGTTCATGAAGCGCGTCCTTGCCGCGGTCCTGTTCGCCGGCTGTGCGTCCGGCAGCGCCGCGCAGTCGCAGCAAGATGCGCCCGTCGGCGACAACGATGCGACGCTGCCGATCGACGGCAACAGCGGCCACATCGACGCCGCGATCGACGCGCCGCCTCACATCGACGCGCCGGTCGATGCGCCGCCGCGGGTCGACGCGCCGCCCGATGCGTGCGTGCCGCAGACGACCGAGCTGCTCGCGAACCCGGTCTTCGACGGGACGCCGCTCGCGACGGGCTGGACCGAGGTGCTGATCGATCCGTCGGGGCCGATCATCGGGAGCGCCGGATTCGCGGCGCACACCGCGCCGAACAAGGCATGGCTCGGCGGCTACGCGGGCTCGGACGAGGGCGTCTCGTCCGTCACCGACCAGCTCTACCAGGACTTCCTCGTGCCCGCCGGCACGACGCAGCTCGTGCTCACGGGCGTCTACGCGATCGGCACGCAGGAGAGCCCGAACACCTCCGTCTACGATACGGCGAGCGTCGATCTGACGCAGACCTCGGGCACGGAGATCGAGAACATCCAGGCGGTGACGAACCTGTCCGTCACCGGAAACGCCTGGACCGCGTTCTCGCACACGTTCACGAACATCCCGGCCGGCCAGACGGTTCGCCTGCGGTTCACGTCGACGAACGACATCTCCGGCGCCACGAGCTTCCTCTACGACACGCTCTCGCTGAAGGCGACGCACTGCCCCTAGGGGTGCCGCGGGCCCTCCCGCGTGCTACTATAAGTGACGTCTCGAAGTGGGCGGACGCGGTTGAGAGCTGCGTGGTTTTCGCTCACCGGCTCGGCCACCCGGTGGTGCGAGCAGTTTTCGCGGCCATCGGAGGATCATGAGTAGTCAACGCCCATCATTTGCCAAGCGCGACCGCGAGATGAAGCTGAAGGACAAGGCGAAGGCCAAGGCCGAGCGCCGCGCCGCCCGCCAGGCCGATAGAGACGCGAATCCCAACGCGGGCCCGGCCGGAACGCCCTCCGAAGCAGAAGTTGCGGCCGCCATCGCGGCTGCGCTCAACCCCGGCACGAACGAGTAGAGCGCGCCAGGCGCCCTTGTTCGGCTCGAGTAGAGCGCGCCAGGCCGCCTCGTTCGGCTCGAGTAGAGCGCGCCAGGCGCCCTCGTTCGGCTTGCCTCGCGCCCGGGTGGGCGCACCAGGGTCTACTTCGCGCCCGAGCCTGCCGCGTCGGTATCGGCGATGCCGGCCGGCAGCGGCGGCAGCTCGTTGATCGCGGGCAGGAGCGCGATCTCGATGCGCCGGTTCTTCGCGCGGCCGTCGGGGGTCGCGTTGCTCGCGACCGGATCGTGATCGCCCGCGCCGGCGGGGATCACGTTCTTCGGATCCATGCCGGCCGTGATCAGGACGCGCGTGACGGTGAGCGCGCGCTCGGTCGAGAGCTGCCAGTTGTCGGCGGGCGCGCAGGTCGGCACGACCGGCGAGCCGGGCTTGGCCTTCGCGAAGTCCTGGTTGTCGGTGTGCCCGACGACGAGGTAGCGCCGGTCGGGGAACTTCTTGAGCACGGCGGCGACCTCGACGACCGCGTACTCACCGGTCTTGGAGAGCTCGGCGGAGCCCGAGGGGAACAGGACCTCGGCGGGCAGCGAGATCACGAGCTCGCCGCGGCGCGCGCTGATCTTGAGCTGGCCGGTGTCGATCATCTTGGCGAACTGCTTCTGGATGTCCTCGATCGCGGCCATGCGCTTGTCGGCCTCGGCCTTCTGCGCACGCAGCTTCTCGAGCTCGTCCTTGCTCGCGTTGAGGTTCTTGGAGAACTCGTTGAGCTGCGTCTCGAGCTGCTGCGCTTTCTGGGTCGAGGCCTCGACAGCGACATCGCAGTTGGCAGCCTTGGTCTTCAGTGCGCCAAATTCCAAGTTGCACTTCGCCCATGCTTCCGAAGACGTTTTCTCATGCTGCGCAGACGTGTTCGCGTCGGCGCGGTACTTCCAGGCGAAGTAGCCGCCCGCCCCGGTGCCGGCGGTCATCAGGATCGCAAACAGCCAGAGTCGCCACGGGAAGCGCCGCTGCTTCGGCGGCTTCACGGGAGTACCGGAATCGGCTCGGTTCGCCATGACCTGAGCGTACCGCTACGCGATGTAGGCAGGGAGCGCCGCGGGCAAAGCTCGTCGGCGGGCTTACAGAGCGATGGGCCAGGCCTGCGTGCGGAGGTCGGGGGCGATCGCGTTGAAGCCGGCGCGCAGGCGGGCGGCGGTCGGGCGGCGTTTCGGATCGCGGGAGATCGCGGCGCGCAGCAGCTCGGCGAGCGGCGCGAAGCGGCGGTTGCGCTCGAGGCGCGCGAGCAGCTCGCCGCCGGGCTGCTTGGAGAAGTGATGGCCGAGGACGGCCTGGATCGAGTCGCCGCCGAGCAGCACGCGATTCGTCAGCACCTCGAACGCGACGCACGCGGCCGCGTAGACATCGGCCGGGAATGGCTCCGCGTGCGCGCCGCTCTCGAGCCAGACCTCGGCCGCGCCGTAGTGGACGGAGCCGCAGCCCGAGCGCAGGCGGCGGCCGGCGAGGCCGAAGTCGACGAGCACCGCCTCTCCGGAGCCTTCGCGCAGCACGACGTTCGCGGGCTTGACGTCGAGGTGCGCGATCGAGACGTCGTGCATCGCCTGGAGGCCGGCCAGCAGGTTCTCGATGATCGCGAGGGCGCGCGTCATCGTTAGATCCGCGCCTTCGAGCGCACGCTCGAGGTTCGTGCCGCGGACGAACTCCATCACGAGGATCGGCTTGGGCTGCGCGCTCGCGTCGAACGTGATGAAGCGCGCGAGGTTGCGGTGAGCGGGCAGGGCGAGCAGCGCGCCGGCTTCCTCGCGGAACAGGCGCTCGAACTCCTGCTCGGAGAGGTTGCGGGCGGCATCGCCGGAGTAATCGGGCGTCTTGAGCGCGACCAGCTCGCGATCGGCCCGCGCGCGCTCGTCGGAACGCACGGCGAGCAGCACGGAGCCACCGGCGCCGCGGCCGATCGGCCGCACGACATAGAAGCTGCCGAGCAGGCGCGAGAGCGGCACCCAGCCGGGCAGCAGCGCCTCGAGCGGGATCGTCGTCTTCGCGTCGGTGGTCTCGTGCGGGCGGCGCGCGAGCCACACGAGCACGCGCTCGAGCGCGGACGCGACCGCGGGCGGCAGCGCGATGCGCGCGTGATCGATCGCGAGCGCGACGGGCTCGTCGACGATGCCGCCGAGCGACGTCGCGACCTGGCGCAGCGCGCCCTCGAGCTCGTCGGCGCGGTCCTCGGCCGGCAGGCCGATGCGCTGGCGCGCGCCGAACACGCGGCGGGCGAGCGTGCCGAGCTCGGTCGCGAGCGCATCGACGGCGCCGGGAGGCACGGCATCGCGGCTCGCGGCCGTCGCGATGCGGGCGAGCTGATTGCCGGCACGCGCGAGCGCGAGCCGCACCGACTCGACGCGCGGCGACTGCTCGGGAGGCAGCGCGTCCGCGAGCTCGGCGATGCGCTCGACGACCGCGCGGATCGCGTCGGCATCGTCGGGGTCGGCGGCGGCCCACGTCGCCTGCTGCAGGCGCGCGTACGCCTCGAACGCCTTCTCGATCTCCGGCACCATCGACGCCTCGCGCACGATCGCGAAGTCCTCGTCGGGGAACGCGGTCGTCCACGTCAGCAGGAAGTCGGTCAGCTCGGCGTGGCCGTCGCGCAGCAGCGCATCGCCGGCGCGCGTCAGCGCGGCCCACACCGCGCGCCGCAGCGACGACTGATCGTGCGACGCGCGCTCCATCAGCTGCCGCACGGCGGCGAGCCGCGGGCCGAGGTCGGCGTCGGCGGTCGCGCGCACGCCGTCGAGCAGGCGCACGAGCGCGCGCAGCCGGGCGATGCGCAGGCCACCGTGCGCGACGCCGCCCGTCTCCGGCTTGCTCTCGCGCGCGAGCAGCGCGCTCTCGATCGTCGACAGCGCCCGGGCGAACTGCGCGCGCGCCGGATCGGTATCGGGGGCGAGCGCGAGCACGGCGGCGAGCGCGTTGTCGGCGAGCAGCTCGCGATCGAGCTCGCGCAACAGGCGCATCGAGTGGCGGCGATCGATCGGATCCTCGTCGGTCGCGCCGGCGAGCCAGTCGGCGGCGGCCGCGATCTCCTCGACGGCGGCTCGCGCCTCGCGAAGCGCGGTCGGCACGTCGCCGTGATCGAGCGCGACGCGCGCGGCCGCGATCGGCACGCCGATGCCATCCGGCCGCGGATCCGCGAGCTCCGCATCGAGCGCGTGCAGGAGCGCCCAGCGCCCGTCGTCCCCGGTCGCCGGAGTGAACCCGGCTCCCTCCATGGTCGGGCCACTCGATGGATCGCTCTGCATCTGCATGCGGATCCACGCGAGCGCGGCGCCGGTGGCGCGCGGCAAGAGCGGCGCGGCTTCCTCGCGGCGCAGCTCGGCGAGCGACTCGGCCGCCTCGAGCGGTGCACGCTGCACGAGCTGCTCGGCCATCGCGTCCGCATCGGCCGGCGCCGCGATCGCCAGTCCCGCGAGGCCGAGGATCGTGCCGCGCGCGACGCCCGGCTCCTTCCCGGCGCGCTCGACGAGCAGCTGCGCCCAGCGCTGCGCCGCGCCGCCGCGCTCGAGTGCGCTCGCCGCGGATGCCGCCGCGCGCCGCAGCTGCGTGTTCGTCGCGGTCGTGCGCAGCTCGCGATCGATGTCGTTGGCAAGCTCGCTGTCGACGTGCGCGAGCAGCCCGCGCGCGATGCCCGCGAACCGCCACACGAGCGCCTCGCGGTCGCCGAGCAGCCGGGCGAGCGCCGCGCGCACGCCGGGACGCACGAGCACCTGCACGCCGCCGCGATCGCCGCCGTCGAGCCGGCGCACCGCTTCGCGCGCGCCGTGCGCGAGGATGCGCGCCGCGAGCCGCCGCGCCGGTAACGAGCCGCTCGCCGGGATCTCGATCCAGCTCTGCGCGAGCGACGGCTGCGCGAGCAGGCCGAGCGCGAGCTCGCCGATCGCACCGGGCGCGGTCAGCGGCGCCGACAGCACGACCTCGAGGCGCGCGCGCAAGCCTTCGCTCGCGACGACCTTCGGCGAGCTGCGCGCGAGCGCGATCAACAGGCGCACGAACGTGTCGCGATCCGCGTTGCGCAGCTGCGTGAGCACGCGGCGCCCGAGCTCGCGTCGCTCTGCGCCCGCCGGCAGCGCCTGCGCCAGCTCGAACAGCGCGACCGCCGCGGCCGCCGGTGAGAGCCAGCCGAGATCGGCGAGCGAGCCGTCGTTGAGCGCCGCGCGCACGCTCTTCAGGAGCGCGTCCTCCGCGATACCTTCGAGCGGGGCCGGTTCGCGCTCCGCGATCTGCGACAGCACGGCGAGCCCCTGGCGCGCGACGCGCCGGCGCTCGTCCGCATCGTCGAGCGCGTGGAGCCCGGCGAATGCGGCCAGGTACGTCCTGGCACTCCCCATTCGAACGCCGATCTTACATCGGCGTGAGGTCGGCCGCGGACAGCATCTCCTTATAGAAGCAGCTGCCGTCGGCGGCGATGCCGTACACCGTGAGCGTGTCGGAGGTGACGTCGACGAGCCCGAAGTTGTACTGGACGCTGCGAAACAGCACGCCGGGCGCCATCGGCCCGGGCGTCCCCAGGCCGCGCGCGAGCGGCCCGACCTGGAACTCGCGAATTCCGTGCGCGTGGCGGTGCGCCGCGAAGAAGTGCTGGTCGCCGCTGAAGAACACCACGCCCGACACCCCGACGAGCTCGCCGAACAGCCGGTCGCGCTCCGCCGTGAACACGTGCCACGCGTCGTCGCCGGTCGCGAAGTCGAGCGGCACCGTCGTGAAGATCAGCTTGAACGTCGCGGTCGACGCGCGTGCCGCATTGACGAGCCACTCGTGCTGCGTCTCGCCGAGCATCGTCTTGAGCGCGTTGTCGGGCGCGGCATCGGCGCTGCGAAAGCGTCGCGTGTCGAGCAGGAAGCATTCGACGTTCGCGCCCCACCGCCACGAGCGATAGCGAGTCTCTCCGCTCGCGCCGCGCACGGGGAAGAACTCGTCCCAGACCTGCATCGCGGCCGCGAACCGCTCCGGCTCCATCGCGACGAAGTGCGCATCCCAGTCGTTGCGATACTCGTGATCGTCGTAGATCGCGCGCACGCCCATCGTTTCGAAGCACGCGCGCACCTTCGGGCACGTGCGCAGCTCGGCGTGACGCGCGCGATACTCGGCGACCGTCATCGCGGGCGGTCCGTTGTCGGTGTACGGAAAGTCGCCGATCGAGACGTAGAGCTCGGGCGCCGCCGCTGCGAGCTGCGAGAGCAGATCGCTGTCGAACTCCGGCGACGGATCGAGATCCGCGCACACGGCGAGCCGCACGGGACGTGCGTCGTCATCGCGCGGTGCCGTGCGCACGGTGTGCGGCCCCAGGCGCGTGCCGCCGGAGGCGAGCAGCTCGACGGTGTACGTCGTGCTCGGCTCGAGGTCGGTGACATCGACGACCGCGCGGCCCGCGTCGTCGAGATCGACGAACGTCGCCAACACCTCGTCGTTGCGCGAATCGCGCACGCTCACCGCGACGCTGCGCGAAAGGCTGGACCACAGCGCGACGGAAAACGCCCCGGAATCGGGCTCCAGCACGAGCGACGCGTGGTGCGGCCCCGGCGGCCGAGACGGATCGTTATCACCACAGCCGATCGCGAGACCGGCGGCGCCAGCGCCTGCCAGGCGGAGCACCTCCCGCCGGCTCAGTTTCATGGTGACAGGGTAGCGCAACCCGTCGCAGTATCCCGCCGATGAAGAGGGTCCTCCTCAGCGTGATGGTGCTCGCCGGTTGCTCGTTCCACTCGAACCCGGGCAACAACGGTGGTGACGACTCCGGCCAGCCCGACGCCGCGACCGGCGGCTCCGGCTCGAACGCGGGCGGCGGCGACACGGACGGCGACGGCGTCGCCGACGCGACGGACAATTGCCCCACCGTCCCCAACGCCGACCAGCACGATCACGATGGCGACGGCCGCGGCGACGTCTGCGACGTCTGCCCGCACATCGTCGATGCGGGCGGCGACGCCGATGGCGACGGCGTCGGCGACGCATGCGATCCGAATCCGACCACGCCGGGCGAGCACATCGCGCTGTTCGAGGGCTTCTACAGCGATCCGGGCTGGCACGCCGTCACCGGCGGCGCGTGGACCGTCGATAACGGCGCGCTCCGCGAGTCCGATCCGATGCAACAGCACCAGGTCGTAGCCGGCCTGAACTTGCACGACGTGTTCGTCGACGCGCGCGTGAAGGTCAACAATGTCCTCCAGAACAGCTCGACGCGCCGCTCGGTCGGTCTCGTCATCGGCTACGAGAACCTCGCGAACTACTACTTCTGCGGGCTCGCGGCGCCGCAGAACCAGCCCGAGGTCGACGCGGGCGTCGTGTACTCGGGGAACTTCAACTACAACCAGGACGCGTTCGCCGATCAGATGTCGGGCGACTGGATCACGCTGCAAGCACGCCTCGCGACGCCGCCGAACGGCACGCACTTCGACTGCACGGGACACCGCGATCAGACGACGGCGAACGCGAGCTACGACACCGAGCCCGCGAACGTCGGTGACTTCGGCCTGCGCACGAACGGGGTCGATGCGAGCTTCGACTACGTGTTCGTCGTCGACGTGCCTCAGCCAAACGACTAACGCACGGCTCGGCACGCCGCATGCTCCATCTCCGAGCATGCGCACGCACAAGCATTCTCCGCGCAAGGTCCCGCTCACGTCGACGATGCCGCCTCCGGATCCGACGGATCCGGTGCAGACGCTCGACGAGACCCAGGACTTCCACCTCGAACCGCTCGACGTCGAGGTCAACCCCGGCGCCGAGCAGCAGGAAGACATCGACGCGGCGCTCGACCTCTCCGAGGCCGACGACGGCGTCGCCGCCGAGGTCGACCCCTACGACGCCCGCACCGCGGACGCCGAGGACACGGGCGAGCTCTACGGCGGTCACCTCACGCCCGCCGACGAGCCGGAGCGCGCGGCCGGCCCCGACCTCGGCCAGTACGCCGAGACCGAGCTCGGTGAGAACTGGCTCGAGACGCTCGAGACAGACGCCGCCGAAGGCGGGCCAGTGCCCGAGCGCGAGGTCGACGCGAACGACGATCAGGATACGGTCCGTCACGGCAGCGAGAGTCACGATCGCCCGGTCGCCGACAAGGGCTCGGGCGGCCCGGCCGGTCTCTGAGCACGCGTTGTCCGCACCGCGAAGCCGTGCGAAGGTCCGCGCGTGCCCAAGCTCTCCATCGAACGCGTCGAGCTCGCCGGCCTCACGACCTGCATCGTCGGCCCAGCCGACGCCAAGGTCACCGCGATCCTGATGCACGGCTTCGGCGCGCCCGGCGACGACCTCGTCGGGCTCGCGCCGTACCTCGACGCGCCCGTGCGCTTCATCTTCCCCGCCGCGCCGCTCGAGCTCGGCGGCCTCTACGGCGACTCGCGCGCCTGGTGGATGCTCGATCTCGCGCGCCTCGAGCGCGACCTCGCGTCCGGCCAGCCCAGCCTGCGCGCCGCCGAGATCCCCGACGGCCTCGCGGCGGCGCGCGAGACGGTGCTCCGCTTCGTCGAGCACGCCAAGGCCCGCTTCTCGCTCGCCGACAGCCAGCTCGTGCTCGGCGGCTTCTCGCAGGGCTCGATGATCGCGCTCGACGTCGCGCTGCACGCGCCGACGCCGCCCGCCGGCCTCGTCCTCATGTCAACGACGCTGCTCGCGGAGCCCGTCTGGGGCCCGCGCTTCGCGCGTCTCGCCGGCACGCCCGTGCTGATGTCCCACGGCCGCGCCGATCAGCTGCTGCCGTTCGCGGCCGCCGAGACGCTGCGCGACAAGCTCGCGGCAGCGGGCGCCAAGGTCGAGTGGCACCAGTTCATCGGCGGGCACGAGATCCCGCCGATGGTCGTCGATGCGGTCGGCGCGTTCCTGCGCGCGCGTGCCGCCTAGGCCCGCGAGCCGTAGGCGAAGCTCCAGGATGACCTGCTAGCGCGAAGCGCTAGAAGCCGACCTGGCTGCACAGCGAGTCGCCGGGGCAGCAGATGTTGATGCCGTTCGCGCCGCCGTACTTCTCGGTGTGGATGCAGACCTTCGATCCCTGCGACGGGTAGTAGTACATCCACGCGAAGCACATCTCGTCGGTCGTCGCCTCGCCGAAGCTGACGGTCGCCGGATCATTCGCCGTGCCCTGCGTGTAGTCCCAGTTGCAGGTGATGTCGAGGCCGCCGCCGGCGGGGAACGTGATCGGCGTCGCGAAGTTCGCAGTCGCCGGCTCCGCCCACTGGAACGGCATCGGATCGTAGACGTCCGTCATCGGGCCTGCCTTGCTCGGGCCGACGCTCAGCTTCACGCCGGTGCCGAGATGGTGCTCGTGGCCGGTGATCGCGAAGATCTTCACCTTCGTCGGATCGAACGTGCTGTAGGTCGGCACGGTGAAGAACTGGTGCAGCGTCGCCGTCTGGCCCTTCGTGATCGAGATGTCGGGCGAGCCGGTGAACAGCAGCGCGGCCTCGTCGTGGATCGTCGCCGGGTCGGCGGCGTAGATGTCGACGGTCGCCTGCGCCATCTGCGCCGCATCCTGGCTGTTGATGTAGTGCATCTCGAGCTTCACCATCTGGTGAGGCGCGAACGTGTACGCGACGCCATCGGGCAGCGTGATCGCGTCGTCATGCTTCTGGGTGATCGCGATCGGAGAGATCTTGCCCGTCGTGTTGAGCGCGCCGGTGAACGGCTGGCACGGCGTCGGCGTGAGCTGTTCCGTCGTGTCCATGTCGTCCTTGTAGACGATCAGGTGGTGCGAGCTCGTCGACAGCACGTCGTGCAGCTGGTGGACCTTGATCTCGGCATCGTTGCCGAGCTTCATCCAGACGCACTGGGTGTTCTCGACGCCGGGATTCACGCTGACCGGACCCCAGGTCAGCGAGTACTTCGTGCCGGAGAGTGGAGGGCCATCCGCGAACACGTTCGCATCAGCACCGTTACCGTTATTGGAACCCGGGCTCTTGCCACACGCGGCCAGCAAACAAAGCACAGCGATACGACGCATGTTCCCTCCGGCGCGCAGCGTACAAACTCGCCCCTCTATTGAACAGAGGTTCTTTTCGTCAGGGCGTGAGGCGGGTCACCGTGTATCCGTGCTGGCGCAGCAAAGCGAGCACGCTTCGGCTGCCGATGAGGTGCATGGCCCCGACGGCGACAAACCCGCCACCGGCCGCGTGCATCTCCTCGAGCTCGGGCACCCATGACGCGTTGCGCGAGAACAGCAGATCGTTCATCTGCGCCTCGTAGTCAGCGTCGCTCTTGCCGGCGCGCTTCCAGTCGGCGCGCTCCGCATCGCTGAGCGCCTCGATCTTCGCCTCGTCGCCGGCGATGTACGCCGCGAGCATGTCGCGCGCGTGCTGCTCCTCGCCCGGCAGATCGTCGAGCATCGCCTCGAGCATCTTCGCGTCGAGCCACTTGTCGAGCACGGCTTCCTCCGCCTCGATCGGCTCGAGGAACACGATCGGCTTGTGCTCCGACTGCGCGCGCGCGAGCAACGCGCCGTCCATCGCCGGCGTGTCGGGCAGCCCGCGCATCGACAGCAGCGTCGCCGGGATCATCACCTTCATGCCGTCGACGCGCGCCGCCCGCTCCTTGCCGAGCGCGCCCTCGAGCTTGGCCCAGTACGCGTCGCCGAGGTCGCCGTGCAGCGTGCTTCCGTCGTGCCGCATGACATCGAGGCTCGCGGCCTTGTCGAGATCGGTCTCCATCGCGAAGGCGCGCGCGTCGTCGAGCGTCTTCCACACGACGGGCGGCAGCTGCTTCGCCGGATCGACCCCGACGTGCATCGTGCCGAGGACGAACGTCGTCTTGCCGTCCTTCTCCACCTTCCAGAACAGCGGGCGCGGCAGCACATCGTGCGCGGCCGCCGCACTCTCCGCGCGAGACGCACTTCCTGCCACATGTGGGCCGCCACCATCGCTCTTGCACGCGACCAGCCCGACCAGCAGACTGATCGTGAGCCCCAGCTTCATGCCGACCGTTTAGCATGCACTCCGTAACTCTGCTCACAGAACGGCCGCGCCACTCTGGCGAGCATGGAGCTATGAGGACGCTCGCGGTCGCGCTGGTCGTGCTGGCACCTGCCGCCGCGCACGCCGACCCGTTCCTCATCGCCGACGTCACCGTCACGCAGCAAGTCGCGAGCGCGCCCGGCCTGCTCGCGCACCTCGACGATCCCGATCTCCTCGAGCGTCGCTGGCCCTCGCTCCCCGCCGACCACGCCGAATCCGAAGAAGACGTGATCACCGATCACCTCTCCGAGCTCGGCAACACGCTGGGCAGCAAGATGACCGCGCTCTCCGATCAGCTGATCGGCCTCCACGTCGACGGCCGAGGCCAGCGTGCCCGCCTCCGCTTCGGCACGGGCACCGGTCACTACCTCGCGTTCAAGCTCGACAGCGACTGGTTCTTCTCCGACGGCAAGGCGCGCATCAACGCGCGCGTCCAGCTCGGCCTCGCCGGTCACGAGGTCGCGCTCCAGCTGCCGGCGATGGAGATGGAACCGACGAGCTACCACGGCGAGGACGGCGTGATGCTCAAGCTGCCGCTGTTCGAGCGCCGCTGGTAGCACCGCCCCGCCGCGCG
>CAYUNM010000001.1:223881-316454 GCA_964446175.1 uncultured Kofleriaceae bacterium | reverse complement strand
AGCGCGGCGCCTTCACATCACGCGCGAGCGGCTACTGCCAGCTGCCGTCGACCCACACCCACGCGTTGCCGCGCTGCTCCCAGCGGCCGTCGACCCAGCGCGCGTTCGCACGCTGCCGCTCCCAGTGCCCGGCGATCCACTTGTACTGGTTCTCCGACCAGCCGTAGTGACCGCGGACCCAGACGAAGCCGGCGCGCGGCTGCACGTTCTCGTCGCGCGGCGGCGGCGGAGCCGGCTGCGCGGGCGGCGGCGGAGGCGTCTGCTGCGGCGGGTAGTTCGGCAGCGGCTGCTGCTGCGGCGGGTAGTTCGGCGGTGGAGGCGGAGCCGAGTCCTGCACCCACCCGTTGGCCTTGTAGTACCAGACGCCAGCCTCGTTCATCTGCCAGGTGCCTTGGACCCAGTGCCATCCGGGGCGGTACAGCGTGTACATCCCCTTTTGCCAAACATACTGACCGTTGAGCCATTCCCAGTGACCACGGATCCAGAACGAACCTGGTCTCGGCGGCGGATTCTCTTCACGCGGCGGCGGTGGTGGCATGTCATGCGGAGGATTGGCTGGAGGCGCGCCCCAGTGGCCTTCCACCCAGACGTAGCGGCCGTTCTGCAGCTGCCAGCTGCCGTCGAGCCAGACGTTTCCGGCGCGCTGACGCTCGAAGTGGCCGGCCACCCATTCCCAGTTGCCGCCGCGCCAGTCCCAGCGGCCCTTCACCCAGACAAAGCCCGGGCGGGCGTTCCAGCGTTCTTCGCGCGGCGCGGGCGGGGCGGCCGTCGGGTAGGCGGGCGCGTCTTCCCAGTCGCCGTCGACCAGGACGTACGCGCCGTCGCGCAGCTCCCAGCGTGCTTCGCGCCAGCGCTTGCCGGCGCGCTCGCGTTCCCAGTGGCCCGGGATCCAGTCCCAGTTGCCGTTGCGCCAGTCCCAGCGGCCGCGCACGTAGACGAAGCCGGGGCGCGGATCCCAGTGCTCCTCGCGCAGCGGGGGCGGGGCGGCGGTCGGGCGGACGTCGACATCGATCCAGTCGCCGTCGACGAGGACGTAGTGGCCGTCGCGGTTCTCCCAGCGCGCCTCGCGCCAGTGCTTGCCGCGGCGCTCGCGTTCGTAGTGGCCGGAGAGCCATTCCCACTTGCCGCGGCGCCAGTCCCAGCGGCCGGGCTGCCAGACGAAGCCGGCGCGGAGGGCGGCGCGTTCTTCGCGGGGTGGCGGCGGTGCCTCGCGCGGATTGTCGTCGCGGTCTCCGTCACGATCGTGATCGTGGCGGCCATGACGGTGATCGCGCACGTCGGGTTGCGCGGACGCGACGGTCGGAATTCCGACAAGCGTGGCGGTCGCGAGCCCCGAGGTCACAAGCCAGCGATAGAGTTGTGATCGCATCGTTCCTCCTGGACGAACGTGAGACGCAGGGTACCTCAGGTTATTCATGTGGCGCAGCGCCTCACGACGAGGAACTTGTCGTGGGGTTTTGTGTTGTTGTGTGTAGTCGCTTGTCGCGATCGCGAGACGAAAGCGGCGTTACAGCGATCGCCTGTCGAGACCGCGATCGCGCGCGAGCTGACGACGCGATTCGGCGTTCCGGCGGAGGTGCGATGTCTGGTGATCGCGGGTGTCGCGGGATGTCGGGCGAGCGTCGATGGTGTGCGCGTGCCGCTCGTCGTCGAGAATCATCGCGGCGAGTGGCAGTGGTGGGTCAAAGGCGGTGTGGTTGCGACGGCGCCGATCGCGGCGCGCGTGCGTGACGAGCTCGTGGATCTCGGTGTCGCGCAGGCGGTCGACTGTGGTCGGGCGGTCGCGATCGGAACGCGCGTCGCGTGCGCGCTGAGCGGTGGCGGCGCGGCGTTCGCGACGATCGCGCGCGACGGGCACGTGTCGCTCGAGCTCGCGCTCGATCCGGCGGTCGCGGCGGTGCGCAGTGAAGAGCCGCGCGATCTGACGAAGACCTCGCGGTTGCTCGAGCACGGCAGCGGCGACGAGGAAGACGAGAATTCGGCTACAGTGCCGCCATGACAGCGCATCTCAATCATCCCCGCGAGCCGAGACCGAGCGGCGCGAGGCAGGTCGGGGCGCACGCCCGGAAGCGCAGCGCCGTCGCTACTGGTGGTAACGGCGGCGCGAGAACCGGACGTACGTCAGGAGATGCCCGCGCCGCGATGGTCGCAGGCCGCGCGGATGGTTGAGATGCGCTGGAGCCGGCTGCTTGTTGTGGGCCTCGTCGCGTGCTCGGGCGCATCGCGCGCGCCGGTGCCCCCGAAGCCGCCGGCCGTGCGGACGCTGACGATCATCGGGACCAACGATCTGCATGGCGCGCTCGTGCGGCTGCCGCTGATCGCGGGGTACGTGGCGAACGTGCGGGCGGCGCGCGCGGCGGATGGCGGCGCGGTGCTGTTGCTCGACGGCGGCGATCTGTTCCAGGGGACGCTCGAGTCGAACCTCGGCGAGGGCGCGGACGTGATCAAGGCGTACAACGCGATGGGATACGCCGCGAGCGCGATCGGCAATCACGAGTTCGACTTCGGGCCGGTGGGGCCGCACGTGACGGCGCAGGTCGGCGAGGATCCGCGCGGCGCGCTCAAGGCGCGGATCGCGGAGGCGCGGTTCCCGTTCTTGACGACGGATATTGCCGAGGGCGGCGCGCCGATCGCGTGGCCGAACGTCAAGCGGTGGACGATCGTCGAGGCGGCCGGCGTGAAGGTCGGGCTGGTCGGCGCGAGCACCGAGGCGACGCCGACGACGACGATGCCCGCGAACTTCGCCGGGCTCGCGATCGAGCCGAGTCCGGCGGATGGGATCGCTGCGGCCGCGAAGGAGGCGAGGGCGCAGGGCGCGCAGGTCATCGTCGTGATCGCGCACATCGGCAGCGCGTGTCGCGACATCCATCGCCACGAGGACACCGGCAGCTGCGACACGAAGGACGAGCTGTTTCGCGTGATCGACAAGCTGCCGCCGGGGCTCGTCGACGTGTTCGTCGCGGGGCACACGCACGCGCTCGTCGCGCATCACATCGATGGCGTGGCATCGATCGAGTCGCTGTCGTCGGGGCGGGCGTTCGGCCGTATCGACGTGCAGCTCACGGGCGACCGCGTCAGCGGCACGAAGATCTTCGATCCGACGCTCGTGTGCCCGCTCGACAAGGAGAACAACCCGATTCCCGTCGCGGACTGTCATCCCGATCCGTACGAAGGGCGCCCGGTCGTCGCCGACAAGGGCGTGCAGGCGATCGTCGATGCGGCGCTCGCGCGCGCGAACGAGCGGCGCGGCGAGAAGCTCGGCCCGACGCTGACGTCGACGATGACCAAGGCCTACGGCAGCGAGTCCGCCGAGGGCGACTGGTTCGGGGATCTGATGATCGCGGCGCGGCCGGATGCCGATGTGGCGCTGACGAACGGCGGCGGGCTGCGCGCCGACATCCCCGCGGGCGCGCTGACGTACGGTGGCCTGTTCGAGGCGATGCCGTTCGACAACAAGTTCGCGCTCGTCCGCGTCAGCGGCAAGCACGTGCGACGCCTGCTCACGAGCAACCTTCAGCGCGGCGGCGGGATCCTGTCGTGGGGTGGGCTCGTCGCGAAGGCGCGCTGCAACGGCGGCAAGCTCGTCTCCGAGATCAGCGTGAAGGGCAAACCTCTCGACGATGCGGCGACCTACACGATCGTGACGAGCGACTTCCTCGCGTCGGGCGGCGACGGCTTGTTCGCGCGGCTGCACCTGCCGGAGGGCTCGATCCAGATGACCGACGAGGTCATCCGCGATGCGATGGCGGAGGTGCTGCGCAAGCGCGGCGGCGTCATCGATCCGAAGCAGATTCCGCGCCGCCTCGACTATGAAGGCAGGCGCCCGGTCTCGTGCGGTGGTAAGCACGAGGACGAGGATTAGGATGACGTGGTCACCGACGAGCTGGACGCAGAAGCCCGCCGCGCAACAGGTAAGCTACGGCGACTCCGACGCGCTGACGCGCGTGATCGCCGAGATGTCGCGGCTTCCGCCGCTCGTGACGTCGTGGGAGGTCGAGAACCTGCGCGCCGGGCTCGCGCGTGCCGCGCGCGGCGAGGCGTTCGTGCTGCAGGGCGGCGACTGCGCGGAGAGCTTCGATGACTGCCGCAGCGAGCCGATCGCGGCGAAGCTGAAGATCCTGCTGCAGATGAGCCTCGTGCTCGTCCATGGCACGAAGAAGCCGGTGATCCGCATCGGCCGCATCGCCGGGCAGTACGCGAAGCCGCGCTCCTCCGATAACGAGACGCGCGGCGGCGTCACGCTGCCGGCGTATCGCGGCGATCTCATCAACCGCGACCCGTTCACGGCCGAGGACCGCGCGCCGGATCCGGTGCTGATGCTGCGTGCGTACGAGCGCGCCGCGCTGACGCTCAACTTCATCCGCGCGCTGGTCGACGGCGGCTTCGCCGACCTCCACCACCCGGAGTACTGGGACGTCTCGTTCGCCGAGGGGTCGCCGTACGCCGAGCAGTATCATCAGATCGTCAACTCGATCCGCGAGTCGCTCGACTTCGTCAGCGCGATCACCGGCGTCGAGGCCGAGGTGCTTCGCCGCGTCGACATCTTCACGAGCCACGAGGCGCTCGCGCTTCCGTACGAGCAGGCGACGACGCGCCGCGTGCCGCGCCGCCCCGGCTACTACAACCTCTCGACGCACTTCCCGTGGATCGGCATGCGCACCGCGCAGCTCGACGGCGCGCACGTCGAGTTCCACCGCGGCATCCAGAACCCGCTCGGCGTCAAGATCGGCCCGGGCATGACCACCGAGTGGCTCCTCGGCCTGCTCGAGGTCCTCGATCCCGAGCGCACGCCGGGCAAGATCACGTTGATCCACCGCATGGGCGCCGGCAAGCTGCAGCAGCACCTGCCGCCGCTCGTCGAGGCCGTGCGCAAGGCGGGCCGCCAGGTGCTGTGGATCTGCGATCCGATGCACGGCAACACCGAGACGACGCCGCAGGGCATCAAGACGCGCCGCTTCGACAACATCGTCGCCGAGCTCGAGCAGAGCTTCGAGCTGCACTCGCAGCTCGGGTCGCACCTCGGCGGCGTGCACGTCGAGCTCACCGGCGAGAACGTCACCGAGTGCATCGGCGGCGCGCGCGGGCTCGCGGAGGTCGATCTCGAGCGCGCGTACAAGAGCCGCGTCGACCCGCGCCTCAACTACGAGCAGGCGCTCGAGTGCGCGATGCGCATTGCCAAGCACCTCCGCTCGGGCCGATAGATGAGCGAGCAGGGCGCATCGTTCGCCGGGAAGCGGGGCCGCGGCTGGGCGTGGGCCGCGGGCTGGGTGATCCCGCTGATGATGGCGGGCGCGTACTGCGTGCTGATCGCGACGAGCGACGTCGGCGTCAGCGGCGCGCTGTGGGAGGCCGGCGGCTTCCTGCTCGTCGTCGGGTTCTGGATCGCCTTCCGCAAGCTGACGCATCGCGGGGCGCTCGCGCGCGCGATCGCCGTCGGCGATCACGACCGCGTGCTCGAGCTGGCGCGCGATCCGGTCGACCGCGCGATCGCGTACGAGCTGCGCCGCGACTGGCCCAGCGCGCTGCGTTCGCTCGACGGCGTCACGCCCGCCACGCCGGAGCGACACGTGATCGCGGCCGCCGTGCGGATCCACGCGATGTGCGAGACCGGCGAGGTCGCGCGCGCCCGCGAGATGCTCGAGCGCGAGATCGAGCCGCGCGTCGGCCAGCTCGATCGGCGGCTCCACGCGACCGGCTACGACCGCGCGCTGCTCGCGCGGGGCCGCGTGCTCGCCGCGGAGGGCAAGCGGGCCGAGGCCGACGGGGTCCTCGGCAAGCTCGCCGAGGACGTGCGCGCGGATCCGAACCTGCGCGCCGAGGCGACGCGCCTGCGCGCGAGCTGAATCGGCACGCGATGCGAACGCGGCGAGAGGTTAGAAGCGGCCGCTCCAGCTGAACCCGACGCCGTCGGGCGAGAGCGTCGGCGCGAGCACCGTCCGGTCGACGCGCTCCTTGTCGGGAGCCGTGAAGTAGAGCGTGATGCCGATCGCGGCGACGGCGGCGCCGGCGATGAACGTGCCGGTGCCCCACGTCGCCGCGACGTGGCCGGCGTGGTTCGCCTTGTCGGTCTGCGCCTGGACGTCGCTGCAGCCCGCGCGCGTCGTGTCGATCTCGGGCGGCTTGCCGGAGGTCTGCTTGACGCACGTGTTGTAGACGTGGAGCTCGTACAGGCTGAGGGCGCCCGCGAACGCCATCAGCGTGCCGCCGCCGATCATGCCGGCCCACGCCAGCTTGCGGCGCGTCGCACCGCGGTCGATGATCACCGTGTTGTCACCGGCGACGAACGCGATCGGCTCGAGGTCGACGATCTTCGCCTCGGCGCCCGTCGGGTTCGGCGCGATGTCGAACTCCTGATGGACGATGCGCATGCCGGGCGCGCCCGCGTCGAGCGCGTGATGGCCCGGGTCGACCTCGGCTTGCGAGTAATCCTCCGGCGCGACGCTCTCGCCGTCGATGCGGACCTTCGTGTCGGCGGGCGGCGTGCCCGCGAACGTGATGTTCACGCGCGCGACGATCTTGCCGAGCTTCTGCAGCTGCTCGCCCGCCGCGTTCGCGTACTCGGGCAGGTTCGATTCCGTCGAGCGCTTCTGCGCCTTCACGAACCAGTAGATCGACGTCTTGTACTTGCCGAGCTTCTCGTTGCACAGGCCGAGGTTGAGCAACACGCCCGGCGCATCGGGATCGAGCTTGATCGCCTGATCGAACTTCGCGCACGCGGCGGCCGGGTCGCTGTCGACGAGCTTGCGGCCTTCCTCGAACAGCTTGTCGGCCTCGGGATCCGCCGACGCCACCGACGCCATGCCAGCGAGAACGGCGAGCGCGGCCGCGAGGCGTCCCATCACCTCATCATAACAGCAAGGGCTCAGAAGCGCCCGAACGCGACCACGCCCGCTTCTCCCGGCGCGAGCGACGGCGCGAACGAAACACCGCGCGCGGCTTCGTGATGCGGAGCCGTCAGCCACAGCGTGACGCCGACGCCGACCGCGACGAGGCCGGCCGCGCCGATACCGGTGCCGACCCAGCCGAGCGTCTTCGCGCTCCCGGTCTCGCGATAGCCGGTCTGATCGCACAGCGGCGTGGCCGCGTCCTTCATCGTGCAGTGGCCGCTCGAGAACTGATCGTCGTACTTCTTGTGCGCGAGGAAGCCGACGCCGATCGCGACGAGCACGACGCCGCCGCCCGAGATCGTGATCACCTTGCCGAGCGTCGCGCGGCCCGTGTCCTCGACGGGATAGCCGAGCTTGGGGATCGCGATCAGCTTGTGCTCGCCCTTGCCGACGGTGACGTGCGTGACGTACGGGACGCGCCCCGGCGCGCTGACGACGACCTTCGTGTCGCCGGGATCGACCTCGATGTCCGAGGCGCTGCCGGGATCGACGATCTGATCGCCGACCGAGAGCTTGCTGTCGGGCGCCACATCGGTGAACGCGATCGAGAGCCGCGGCACGTCGCCGGCGAGCTTGTCCTTGTGCTCGAGCGCGGCCTTCTCGTGATCCTCGAGCTTCTGTTCCTTCGCGCGCGCGGCAGCCTCCGCGTAGAGCCGGTGCGCGGTCGCGATCTTGCCTTCCTCTTCGTTGCACAGCGCGACGTTGAGGATCGTGCCGACCGCGTTCTTGTTCTTCTCGTACGACTCGCGGAACTTCACGCACGCTTCGGCGTTCTTGCCGGCCTCGCGCAGCTTGACGCCCTGATCGAACAGGCTGTCGGCATCGCCGTCTGCCTGCGCGACACGCGCGAGCGCGCCGAGCACCACGATCGCGGTCAGTCGCATCGCGGAATATTCTACTTCGAATTGCAGTCGTGCATCGAAGCGAACGGATCGCACTTCGGCTTCTGCAGCACGGGTGCAGCTTGCTGCGGCGGCTCGGACGCCTTGGTCTCCTGACCCGTCTTCGGGACGGTCTTGACGACCTCGTGCGTCCTCGGCGGCGTCTTCTTGATCGGCGGCTTCGGCGTCTCGGCCTTCGTCTCGACCTTGGTCTCCACCTTCTCGACGGCCGCGCTTCCGCTGCCGGTCGCGGCGGGGGCCTCGACGACGGGCTGCTTCGGCGCCTCGACCGGCACCGTGCTCGCCTTGACCTCGGTCGCCGCCTTCTGCTCGGTCTTCGGCTCGCCGGCGTCCGTGCGCGACACCGCGACCGCCGCGATCGCGCCGCCGAGGCCGAGCAGCGCGAGCGCGCCGAGCACGAGCGGCCAGCGGCGCTTGTGCCGCACGTCCATCGTGACGACGGCCTGCAGCGGCGCCGACGGCTCGTGCGCGAGGACCTGCTTCGGAAATGGCGCGCTGCCGTCACGCGCCTGCCACGGCTGCGCGTTCGGCTCGGACTTGCCCGCCCACGGCGACGCGGCGGGATCCGAACCGGCGCCCCATACCGCGGGCGGCGTCATCGCGCGCTGGCGCGTGGGGGCCGGCGTGCGGCTCGTGCCTCCCGTGCCGGTCTCCCAGTTGAACGTCGACCGCGAGAGCATGCGCTGCATGCGCTCGACGAGCAGCGACGCCTGGTGCTGGTCCTGCGCGAACGGGATGAGGTCGCGCGCGAACTCCGCCATGTTCGGGTAGCGCTGCTCGGGCGACTTCGCGAGGCAGCGCAGGATCGCCTGCTGCAGCCCCGGCGGCGTGTTGACCATCGGCGCGGGTGGATCGACCGCGACCTTGACGCACATCTCGGAGAACGACTCGGCCTCGAACGGCCGGCGGCCCTCGAGCGCCTCGTAGAACACGGTGCCGAGCGACCAGATGTCGCTGCGCGAGTCGACGAGGCGCGCCGACCGCATCTGCTCCGGCGACATATAGGCGGGCGTGCCGAGCAGCGACTGCGTCTGCGTCAGCTGCATGTCCGTGCCCATCGGCGACTTCGAGATGCCGAAGTCGAGGACCTTGATCAGCGCACTGCCATCGGGCCGCCACGTGACGAACAGGTTCGTCGGCTTGACGTCGCGGTGGACGATGCCGAGCGAGTGCGCCTCCGCGAGTGCCTCCGCGGTCTGCAGCATCAGCTCGACGGCCCACTGCACGCCGAGCACGCCGCGCTCCTTGAGCAGGTCCCCGAGGTCCTGGCCATCGAGGAACTCCATGACCATGTACGGGACGCCGTTCTCGAACGTGCCGACGTCCGACACGCGCGCGACGTACTCGCTCTTGAGCTTCACGGCCGCCTGGGCCTCGCGGATGAAACGTGAGACGGCATCCTGATCTTGCAGGACGTCCGGACGCAGCATCTTCACCGCGACGCGCTCGTTCAACGCGAGGTGAGTGCACTCCGCGACGACGCCCATGCCTCCATGGCCGAGGATCGCATCTACGCGATACTTGCCCTGAAAGACCTGGCCGACGCTCACACCCGCGTCGACTGGCTTGGGAGTCATTGGCACGCCGGAAAATGGTAGCAACCGAGGGCGCTACCCTCAAGGAACGGCGGCTGTAGGTTTTGACCTACTCGTGCGGTGATCAGTGCTGGATCTGGTGGATCTTCAGCACGTTGGTCTGCATGCCTCCGCCCACGGGCACGGCCATGGTGATCAGCACGTTCTCGCCCGGAAGTGCGAGATTCCGCTCGATCAGCGTCGCCTCGACGCGATCGACCAGCTCCTCGGTGCTCGCGGAGGGCCCGACCAGCACCGGCGTGACGCCCCAGAACAGCGCCAGCCGCCGGAACGTCACTTCGTTGGTGGTCAAACAAACGATGTTGGCGTCGGGGCGGTACTCGCTGACCAGGCGGGCGGCGCCGCCGGAGTCGCTGACCACCACGATCGTGCGGATCTTCATCGCACGTGCTGCATCGACGGCCGCCCGCGCGATCGCGTTCGTCGTGACGGCGAGCTCGATCGTCGGGACCTCGATGTTCGTGCGGTAGTACGCGCTCTTCTCGATCTCGTCCACGATGCGCGCCATCGTGCGCACCGCCTCGATCGGGTGCAGGCCGCTCGCGGTCTCGCCGGAGAGCATCACCGCATCGGTGCCATCGAGCACCGCGTTCGCGACGTCGCTCGCCTCGGCGCGCGTCGGCCGCGGCTGCTGGATCATCGACTCGAGCATCTGCGTCGCGGTGATGACGATCTTTCCGCGCTTGTTCGTCTCTTCGATGATGCGCTTCTGCCACAGCGGGACCTTCTCCGGTCCGAGCTCGACGCCGAGATCGCCGCGCGCGACCATCACGCCGTCCGCGACATCGACGATCGCGCCGAGCCGATCGAGCGCCTGCGGCTTCTCGATCTTCGCGATGACCGGGATCGACACCTGATCGACCGTGAGGAGCCGCTTCGCCTCGATCACGTCCTCCGGCTTGCGCACGAACGACAGCGCGACGTAGTCGACGCCATGACGCAGCGCGAAGCCGATATCGGTGCGGTCCTTCTCACTGAGGGCCGGCGCCGACACGTCGACGCCCGGCAGGTTGATGCCCTTGTTGTTCTTCAGCGTGCCGCCGGTGACGACGACCGTCTTGACGTCGCGGTCCTTCACCTCGGTCACGGCGAGCGCGAGGTAGCCGTCGTCGAGCAGGATCTGGTCGCCGGGCCGCACGTCGAGCGGCAGCTGCGAGTACGTCGTCGAGACGCGCTTCTCGTCGCCGATGACGCTCGTATCCGTCGTGATCGTCAGCTCGGCGCCCGCGCGCAGCTCGACCTGACCCTTCTCGAACCTGCCGACGCGGATCTTCGGTCCCTGGAGATCGAGCAGCGCCGCGATCGCACGTCCGCGTTTCTCCGCCTCGCTCCTCACCACCTGCAACATGCGCGCGTGATCTTCGTGACTGCCGTGCGAAAAATTCAGACGCGCGACGCTCATGCCGGCTTCGATCAGCTCGCCGATCCGTTCGGGCGATGACGACGCGGGCCCGAGGGTGCAAACAATTTTTGCCCGGGGCATTTCGCTGGGCAGTAGACCACATCAATAGCCCTTGCTCGACACCGCGAGACCCGGTTATTACCCCGGGCCGATGCGTCGTAGTCACGCTCTCGTGGGTGTCGTTGCCGCTGCATGTCTTTCGGCATGCACGGTCGACAAACCACAACCGAATCTCGTCGGGCAGGACATCCGCCTGACGATCATCCATACGTCGGACATCCACTCGCGGCTGTTCCCGTATCACTTCACACCGAACAAGTTCGATCAGGACTTCGGCTTGCTCCCGGGGGCCGGCCCGTACGGCGGCATCGCGCGCATCGCGACGATGGTCAAGCGCATCCGCAAGAGCGCCGACCGGTCGCTGTGGCTCGACTCCGGTGACGCCTGGGAAGGCGCGCCGGTGTTCAACGAGTTCAAGGGCGAGGTCGAGATCCGCGCGCTGTCGCTCGCCGGCATGGACGGCGAGGTGCTCGGCAACCACGAGTTCGATCTCGGCAGCCAGCAGCTGTTCACCGAGCTCGACAACTGGTCGCAGTTCCCGCACCTCGTCGCGAACTACGCGTTCGACGACAACCCGGCGGGCCAGGGCCAGCGGTCGCTGCGCGATGTCGTGACGCCGTTCGAGATCTACGACGTCAAGGGCCTGCGCGTCGGCGTGATCGGCATGGGCAACCAGGACACGCTGCTGTCCTCGTTCGAGGGCGGCAACTCGCTCGGCTTCCGGCCGATCGAGAACAACATGGTCCTCAAGCAGTACGTCGCGATGATCCGGCCCGTCTGCGATGTCGTCGTCGTCGTCAGCCACCTCGGCCTCGACACCGACGAGGGCCTCTCGTCGTCGCAGGTCGATGACCCGAACCAGGCGCTCGCCGTGAAGGGCGTCGACCTCGTCCTCGGCGGCCACCTCCACATCGTGACGAACCCGCCGAAGCTGCTGCCGAACGGCGACGACGCCGTCTACTGCCAGACCCACGACTGCCGCACCGTGCTCGTTCACTCGGGCGCGTTCGCGAAGTACGTCGGCCGGCTCGATCTCGTCGTGCACGTCGGCGAGAACAACGCCGATCCCGAGAAGCGCAGCCGCATCGTGTCGTTCGCGTACGACAACCAGCCGGTCGCGACGTTCGCTCCGACCGATCCGAACTACATCCCCGACGATCCGGACATTGCAAATCTGCTGTGGCCGTACTCGATCAAGCTCAACCAGGACATCAACCTCAACGGCGTGTTCGCGTACATCAACCCGCCCGGCACGGCGAAGGTCCTGCGCAACGATCCGTCGGGCGGCGACTCGCAGCTCGGCAACATGGTCGCCCGCGCGATGCAGCAGCAGGAGGGCGTCGAGGCGCAGTTCGCGTTCACGAACTCGCTCGGCATCCGCGCTGACTTCGAGCGCGGCGCGCTGACGAACGAGGACATGTACAACGTGTTCCCGTTCGAGAACACGATCGTCGTGATCTACCTGTCGGGCCAGGAAGTGAAGGACACGCTCGACTTCGTGTCGGCGAAGTCCGCCACGCGCGGCTGTCAGTCGCAGGTCCAGGTCGCGGGCATCACCTACGATCAGATCTGCCGCGATGATCCGACGGCGCCGGACACGTGCGACGAGCCTGGCCTCGGCGACAAGCCGTGCCGCTGCAACGTGATCGACCCGAACCAGGCGGGCACGACGTGCAGCACGGACGCGGACTGCAACACCGCCGATCCGACGACGACGATCAGCGCCGTCAACGACCGCTGCGATGTCACGCCCGGCTCCTCGACGCTCCACAAGTGCGTGCAGACCGCGTGCTCGGCCAACATCTATATCGGTGACTCGTGCCGGCCGACCGACCCGAACACCGGCCAGATCCAGACCGACCACGCGGTCGATCCGACGACGACGAAGTGCGCGCCGATGCAGATCAACGGCCTGTATCGCGTCGCGGTGAACAACTACATCGCGGCCGGCGGCTCGGGGTTCTTCGTCCTCAAGCGCAACACGTCGCAGCAGGACACCGGCGTCTCGCTGCGCGACGCGCTGACCGTGTATCTGACGAAGCAGGCACCGGTCTGCGACGGCGTCGACGTGCACAACATCACCGACGCGAACGGCAAGAGCGTGTTCGACAACTACGGCAACGTCGCGTGCCTCGACGACAAGATCGAGGCGCACGACGGACGCATCCGGCCGGTGGCGCGATGAAGGCGATGATGAAGACCCTGTACGTCCTGCCGCTCGCGCTCGCCGCGTGCGTCGATCACCAGCCGCCGATCACCGGGACGCAGTCGCTGCAGGTGCAGCTGATGTCACCGGCCGATCCCGGCGACATCGATCATCGCCTGCCCGATACCGCCCGCAGCGTCACGCTGTCGATCACGGCGAAGGGCCCGAACGGCGAGACCGACACGACGTTCAACAACTCGCTCCAGGTCTACGCGCACTTCCTCGGCACGCTGACGCCGTACCTCGGCGGCACGCCGCTGGCGACGGTGTCGATGAACGCGGGGCAGGGCACCGTATCGCTGATGCTGCCGTCGGCCTACGGCCCGACGACGGTGTGGATCGACGACTACACCGACGGAGACAACGCGACCTACGCGACCGGCGTGTCGCCGACGCTGTGGTTCCGCGATCCGTTCATCGCCGACATCCAGCGCCCCGCGAGCGAGACCTCGATCGACGCGCTCGATGCCGCGCCGCTCGACAACAAGAACGTCGACGTCCGCGCGTCGCGCTACGGCGACAAGGGCCGCCTCGTCATCACGTCGATCTACACCCAGGGCTACACCGTCGCCGACGTCCAGTGCGCGGACGCGAACGGCACGCCGCCGTGCGTGTCGCAGGACTACGACTACATGGACGTGTTCTCGTACTCGGCGCCGCTCGATCAGAACAAGCGGTTCCTCAACGAGGGCCAGGTGATCACGGGGTTCGCGGGCGGCGTGTCGGAGTTCGACTCGCTGACCGAGATCGGCTTCCCGCAGACGTTCGTCGCCGGTGAGCCCGTCGTCAACAAGGCGATGGAGCCGGCGCCGGTCGTGTTCGACGAGACCTGGTTCACGGCGCCGATCAACTTCGAGCGCAACGAGTCCGCCGTGATCGAGATCGACGGCGCGAAGGTCTGCAACCTCGACGCCGACTACATCACGTTCAAGCAGTGGAAGCTCGACCCCTCGGGGGCGGGCGGCAACTGCACCGGCAACTTCATCAACGTCGTCACGGCCGGCACGCTCGATCTCGACCCCGCGACCCTGGTCGGCAAGACGCTACCGAAAGTCATCGGCGTCTCGCGCCCAATCTTCAAGCACTGGATTATCTTCCCGCGCTCGATGAGCGACATCGTCACGCAATAGGACTGGTTCATGCGCCTTCTGTCTCGCTTAGTTATTGTCGCTGCCGCGACCGCGGCTCCTCTTCTGGCTTCTGCTCAACCGTCCGAGCCGCCGGGCACGCCCGACGCCTCGGGCAGCGGCTCCGCCACGCCGAGCGAGACGGAAGACGCTCGCATCAAGGAGATCGTCGACCGCGAGCTCGCGAAGGTCCTCAACGACCGCGCCGCGAAGGATGCGGCGGATCGCGCGGCCCGCGAAGCGGCGCAGCCCGACCAGCAGCAGCAGGCCGGCGCCGACGGCATCACCGGCAACAGCGGGTTCATGGACACCCGCCTCGCGTTCACGCTGACGAACGAGAACATGCTCGTCAAGCCGGGCGAGACGATCCCGAGCGTGCCCGGCTGGCGCTTCGGAGTGCCGAACTCGCTCGGCGTGCTGTTCTTCGACAACTACGACACGCGCTACTCGGGCTTCGAGACGCTGTCGCACGCGACGATGTACCGCGACTTCCACAAGGGTCACTTCGACGCGGAGACCGCGTTCGTCCTGCGCATCAACGAGCTGAGCGGCAACAACATCGCGCTCTCCGATGACGGCAGCTACATCACGCTGTCGAACTGGAAGGATCCGACGCACAAGGATCCGACGCGCCTGTCGCTGACCGCGTTCCCGATCTCCGCGGACCGCATGCGCCTCGGCTACAGCTACCGCCTGTCGTGGGGTGGCGATCCCGAGTACGGCCGCGCCCGCTCGGCGACGCCCGGCGCGAAGCTGCAGTACGACACCGAGAAGTCGTACACGTTCATCGGCGCGAAGAGCGCGGTGATCCTCGACCGCCGCACCGCCGAGCAGCGCAGCGCGCTCGCGTTCCTGGCTGGCGGCGGCGTCGACCTGCTGCCCGCGACCGGCGACAACATCGGCGTCCGCCTCGAGGCGAACGGCGGCTACTTCGACCGCGGCTACAACGAGCTCGTCGACGTCAACGATCAGAAGGTGCGCCTGTTCGGCGCCTCGGCCCAGCTGTCGATCCACAAGGGCATGCCGGTCCAGTCGTCGGTCGATTACCGGCTCTACAAGTACAACGGCGAGCGCGTCACCGGCCTGTTCGACCCGGTGAAGTACCCGGGCGGCGTGTCGTGGCTCGCGATGACCGAGTTCACGTACCTCGGCCAGACGCTCAAGGATCCGAACAAGACCGGCACCACCGTGATCCAGCCGGGCATGGCGGGCGACCTCAACGTCCGCGTGATGATCGACCGCGTCCGCCTGCGCCTCGACGTCAGCTACCGCGACCTCGCGTTCATCCTGCACTCGGTGCCTAGCCTCCCGACGTACGAGGACTTCCCGTCGCAGTACACGACGACCCCGGACCTGTTCGCGGCGGTCGGCGCCGACAAGAACTGGAACGACTTCCTGACGCTCGGCGTGATCGCCGGCATCGAGAAGCCCGCGACGCTGACCTCGCCGTCCGGCATCGCCGGCTCGATGGCGACCGGCAAGTCGACGGCCGTCATCCGCAACAACAACATCGACACGATCATCACGATCCTGCCGACCAACGAGAGCGCGGCCGCCCAGCTCGCGACCAAGGTGAGCGCCAAGCTGACGTTCGGCCGGATCTACTCGGCGCTGCTCGAGGTCTTCTACAGCTACGACCCGAACACGACCCGCTACCAGCGCGCGGGCTGCACCGACACCCAGGCGTGCCCCGACCAGCCGTTCGAGTTCAAGTTCGGCAACTTCAACCAGCTCGGTGTGAACGCGACTCTGCAGGCCCGCTTCTAGCGGTCGCGGGCGCACCCGCCGGGTGAGCCTGAGTCGCATTCGGGGTTCTCACGAACTTTTTCCGACCGGCCGGCTCTTTACTCCCGGGGCCGGCAGGTAAGCTCGATCGCCGGTGCCGGAACCGACGACCCAAAACGAGCAGCTGAGCCTTCGCGCGGTCGTCCGCGCGGGTGCGAGCTATCTCGCCGAGGCAGTCGCCAGAATCGTCAGGAAGATCGCCGGAGTGGCGCCTCTCCTGGTGACGCTGTCGTGCGAGTCGACCCACGTCGAGAAGGCGCCGCCGCCGGCCGCCGTGGTCGAGCACGCGCCGGCGCCGAAGCAGGAGACGGACGAGCCCAAGCCGCTCGGCCAGTTCTCGATCACCTTCTATTACGTCATCGGCGAGGACGAGGTCGTCGCCAAGTCGAAGACCCCGCCGCCCGCCAACGACAACGACACGACGCTCGCCTCCATCACCCCGGATCTCGTCACCCTCTACGAGCCGAAGGGCTGCTCCGCGATCGCCGACGTCTCGCCCGAGTTCGCCAGCCAGCTCCAGCTCCAGGGCACCGGCAAGCTCCACGACGGCCGGGTGCTCAACGTCGCCGGGCGCTGCAAGTGCGGCCACTCCCCGTGCTTCAGCGTGACGCCCACTCAATGGGGCACGGCCGGCACGGGCAAACCGCTCCAGCCGTTCCGCACGGTCGCGGTCGACCCCAAGGTCGTCAAGCTCGGCTCGCTGCTCTACGTCCCGCTGCTGGAAGGCCGGACCATGCCGGGCCGCCCGCCCTGGGGCGGGTACGTCCACGACGGCTGCGTGGTCGCCGATGACGTCGGCGGCGGCATCGATGGCAACCAGCTCGACCTGTTCGTCGGCCGCAAGGCGTACTTCCTCGGCATGTCGGGAAGTGGCGGGAGCCACGCGTGGGCACGCCACGTTCCCGTGTTCGACGGCTCGAAGATCTGCGAGCGCAAGGGCCGGGTCGTCGCGAGAAAAGCCGGCGCGATCTAGCGCCAGGTCTAGTGCGCGGTCGCGCTGCCCGAGCCGTTGGCGCTGTCGTCCTCCGCGGTCGAGATCGTCGCGATGAAGCCGACGAGGCCCGCGAGGATCAGCGCGACGCCGACGGAGCCGATCGCTTGGCGCGTCGTATCGCACGTCGCGACCGGCCCGCCCGTCTGCTTCATCTGATCGCAGTCGGCCGACGTGTTCGCGAAGTACTCGATGCCGATGCCGACGCCGAGCGTGCCGCCCTCGACGAGCTGGGCGATCGTCCGCTTGTGCGCGTCGTGCGGGAAGCACCCGGCGAGCAGCGAGAGGATGAGTGCGACGGCAACAGCGCGCATGGGCCCCTTATAACATCGCGCACCGGCGGCACGCGTCGACATGAGCTGTCGTGCCGCGACGTCAATGCGGCAGCAGCGTCGCACCGACGATACGCTTGTCGCGACGCTGCGCGAACGCGACCGCGCCGCTCGCCTGCCACGGCCCGAGCGCGATCGTGACGCGACCGGCCTTGCCCGCCTCGGCGACGCGTTCCAGCCGGCGTACCACGCGCTCGCCGCCAAGCGTCGAGCCGCTGTTCTCGCCGCGCGTGACCTTCGTCTTCGTGCCGTCTTCCCACACCGCGACGAGCACGTCGGCATCCGCGGGCGCCGTTGCCTCGACGGTGAGGCTCGTCGCCGCCCACGTCGCCTTCGCCGCGACCGCGTGCTGCTTCGGCGCCGTCGCGATCGCGCCGATCACGCGCGTCCCCTGCGAGCCGACCATCCCGCTGGCGCCCGCCACGACGAGCTCCGGCGTGTACACGCGGTCGTCGCCGAGTGCGTTCGCGTACTGACGCTGGCGCTCCGTCCACGCCGGCAGCGAGAACGGATCCGCCCAGCCGAGGTCGTTCCAGTAGTCGACGTGAAACGCGAGCGGCGCGATCCGCCGCCCGTCGACCACACCGGCGCGGGCGAGGCGCGCGAGTAGCTCGTCGGCGGGCGGGCACGAGCTGCAGCCCTGCGACGTGAACAGCTCGATGACGACGGGGACCTCGTCGGCGCGCGTCTCGCCGGAGGCGGTCGCACAGGCGGCGCTGGCGCCCGCGAGGAGCAGGAGGGGCAGGGCTCGCATGGCCGGTCTACGCTCGCACGGCCGCGCGGTTACATGCGATGGCGTCGCGACTACTGTGGCGCCGCGGCGATGAAGCCGCGGTCGATCTCGATGACGCAGGTCGCGAATGCCTTGCAGTCCGTGGTCGCCTCGCACTTCGCCCCTTGATCGAGCAGCTGGCTCGCTTGCTCCGGCGGTGCCTTCGCCAGCTGCCCGGCTGCGCCGTCACAGGTCGCTGCCACCTTGTCGGGCTGCGTGTCGCTGGCGAGCTCGGTGTGCGCGATCGCGAGCACCGCGTCGCGGCCCTTCGCCTTGACCTCGTCGGCGATCCCGGGCGGCTTGTTCAGCTCGACGCGCAGATCGAGCAGCACGGGCAAGTAGTCATCGGCACACGTCTCCTTGCGCGCGAAGATGCGCTTGCACATCGGGACGAGATCATCGGCCGTCCGTGCGGCGGGCTGCGGCGCAGGCTTCTCGGCGGGCGGCGGTGAGGATCCGCCGCACGCGGCGACGGCGAGGACCAGGAGGGAATGGAGTCGGAGCATGCCCCTTGTTGCCGCCGCGGCGAGAAGTGTTGCCGGAAAACGACGGGCCATGCCCGCGCGTGCGCGGCGGCGCGAGGTTACTTGCTCCAGGTCCCGCCCTTGCCGGTGCAGCTCTTCTCGAGGTCGGCCACCGGCTCGAGGTCGTAGCCCTGGTAGTAGACGTCCTTGCCCTCGCGCTGGGCGCAGCTGCCGATCACGTTGGCGGTCGGGCACGCCGTCATCGAGAACGTCGAGGCCTTGTCGACGACGGTGCACAGCTTCGCGAGGTTGTCGCTGCCGGCGGCGAGGTTCGCGGCGCTGTACTCGCGGCAGCCGTGCATGCTCTCACTCAGGCATGACGCAACGCGGTTGTCGCCGCCGCCCGCCTTCTTGCCGCAGCCAGCCGCGACGATCGCCAGCATCCACATCAGGTTTCGCATGCGGCCGATCATAACGCGGCCCGCGAGGCTCGATCGGGCCGCCGGCGAGCGTGCGACGACTACGAGCTCCGCAGCGCCTTGACGATCTCTTCGCGGACGAGCTGCGCCAGATCGGCGGGCTCGCGCTTCCCCGACGGCGAGATCGTCGGCACCGGCGAGTGCGGCGCGGGCGCGCACGCGACCACCGGCTTCTGCGATGCGCCGGGCGGCGAGGCGGCGGTGCCGGCGAGCAGCTGCGCCGCAGTCTCCAGCGCGCGGTCCGCGGCGCGTCCGATGCCGGCCTTCGCGCGCGCGGCCAGCAGCGGCTGGATCGCGGCCTCGGGCAGCGGCTCGACGCCGCCGAGCGGCTCCGCGGCGATCGCGATCTTCGCGAGGTGCTCGACGAGCTCGAGGCGCAGCAGCGCCTGCTCGCAGTCCTTGCCCCACGCGAGCACGCCGTGGTTGCCGAGGAGGACGGCGTCGACGAGCTCGCACCAGGGCGCGAGCGCGGCCTTCGCCGGCTCGCCGGGCTGGGCGTACGCGATCTTGGGGATGCGCGCGCCGAGCGAGACGAGCGCCTCGGCGATGAACGGGCGCTCGATCGGGTTGCCGCGCGCGCACGCGATCGCGGTCGCGTACGGCGGGTGCGCGTGGACGACGGCGCCGACATCCGGGCGGCGCTCGTAGACGACGAGGTGCAGGCCGATCTCGCCGAAGACCTTGCCGGCGCCGTGGACCTGGCCCTTGCCGTCGACCTCGATCAGGTCGCGCTCGCCGACGAGGCGCTTGCTGGTGGCGGTCGGCGTCGCGATGTAGCGGTTGCCGTCGCGCGCGGTGACGTTGCCGTCGTGGTTGGCGGTCCAGCCGGCGCGGTGCAGGAACTGCGACGTCTCGGCGACCTGGTGGCGGAGCTGCCTCATGTGGTCGCGACCTGATCGACGATGCCGACGATGATCGAGCGGATCGGGACCTGGTCGCCCATCTGCAGGATCTGGCGCACGCCGTTGCCCTCGGTGAGCACGATGACCTTGTCGCCGATGCCGGCCTGGACGTGGTCGATCGCGACGAAGCTGGTGCCCGCATCCTTGCCGTGCTCGTCGAGCGGCTGCACGACGAACAGCGGGCGGCCGGCGAACGCGGGGTGCTTGACCGCGGCCCACATCGGGGCGACCACGCGGCAGCACCTCATCGCGGGGTCTCCGGGAGGCCGACGCCGTCGACGATGCCCACGATCGCGGCATCGACCGGCACGAACCACGGATCGCAGGCCAGCGCGGCCTCGCGCGAGCCGACGAGATACACGAGATCCCCTGGGCCCGCCTGCACGCGATCGACCGCGGCCTGGAGGTCGCCGACCGCCTTGCCGTGCTCGTCGACCGGCTGCACGAGGAGGAGTTTTGCCCCCTCGAGCCCCGCCGCCTTCTTCTCGGCGACGACCGTGCCCTTGACGATTCCGAGGTACATCGCCGGCACTATAAACCTTTACGATGGGGGGATGCAGGGCGATGAGAACGATCCGCCGACCTTGCCGTTGACGCCCCGAGAGGTCTCGAAGGTCTCGACCGCGCCGCACGAGCTGGTCGAGCCGACGAAGGCGCTCGAGGGATACGCGTTCGGCATCACGATCGGCAAGGGCGGCATCGGCGAGGTGGTGGCGGCTCACGACCTGCGGATCGGCCGCGACGTGGCGATCAAGCGGCTGCGCGACGCCGCACCGAGCGAGCAGCAGATCAACCGCTTCCTGCGAGAAGCGCGGATCCAGGCGCGCCTCGAGCACCCGTCGATCCCGCCCGTGCACGAGCTCGGCCGCGACCCCGACGGCCGCCCGTACTTCGCGATGAAGCGGCTGACCGGCGTGACGCTCTCGGAGCTGCTCTCGCAGCGCACGCAAAACCAGCCACGCCTGCTGCGCGCGTTCGCCGACGTGTGTCAGGCGATCGAGTTCGCGCACACGCGCGGCGTCGTGCACCGCGACCTCAAGCCCGGCAACATCATCCTCGGCGACTTCGGCGACACGTACGTGATCGACTGGGGCCTCGCGCGCGTCGTCGGCGAGGCGGTCGCGGAGGTCGTCACCGACGACATCGACAGCCTCGAGGTCAAGACCGGCGACCTGCTCGGCACGCCCGGCTACATGGCGCCCGAGCAGCTGCAGAAGGCGGCGGAGGCCGGTCGGCCGGCGGACATCTACGCGCTCGGCTCGATCCTGTTCGAGATCCTCGCCGGCGAGCCGCTGCACCCGCGCGGCGCGAACGCGCTGCCGTCGACGGTCGGCGGCGAGGCGATCATCTCGCCCGCGAGGCGCCGGCCGGACCGCGCGATCGCCCCCGAGCTCGACGGGCTGTGCGCCTCGATGCTCGCGATGCAGCCGGAGGCGCGCCCGACTGCGAAGCGCGT
Source organism: uncultured Kofleriaceae bacterium (assembly GCA_964446175.1). GTDB lineage: Bacteria > Myxococcota_A > Polyangia > Haliangiales > Haliangiaceae > JABFXX01. The sequence continues at coordinate 295,094 of CAYUNM010000001.1, read as the reverse complement.
CGCGGAGAAGATCGAGGCATTCATCGACGGCGATCGGGACGTCGCGCGCCGCAAGACGATGGCCGTCGACCTCGTGTGGACCGCGCGCTCGCTGCTCGATCGCGGCGAGCGGGCCGAGGCCATGCGCTCGGCGTCGCGTGCGCTCGCGCTCGACCCCGAGTCGCGCGAGGCCGCCCAGCTCGTGACGGCGCTCGTGCTCGAGCCGCCGGCCGCACCGCCGCCCGAGCTCGAGCGCGTGCTCGCGGCATCGGAGGCCGATGGCGTGCGCCGTCACGCGAAGACCGCGATCGGTGCGTACTCGGCGATCGTCGTGTTCCTGCTGTTCACGATCTGGAACGGCGTGCGCTACTGGGACATCCTCGGCGCCGGCCTCGCGATCTCGACCGCGATGGCGCTCGGCGCGTTCGCGATGCACCGCCGCCCGCATCCGTCGCTCGTGACGATGCTGGTCTACGGCCTGGGCAACGTCGCGCTGATCGTGTTCGTCGAGCGCCTCGCCGGTCCGTTCACGTTCATGCCCGCGCTCGCGGCCGTGATGGCGATGTCGCTGATGGCATGGCCGGCGTTCACGGAGCGGCCGTGGCTCGTGATCGCGATGATCGTCGTCGGGTTCGTCGCCTCGGTCGGCATCGAGCAGCTCGGGTATCTCGAGCAGACGTGGCACATGGTCGACGGCGCGCTCGTCTACCATCCGCGCACGCTGATCCTCGCGTCGCCGCGGACGCCGGTGCTGCTGGTCACGGCCAGCGTCGCGATCATGGTCGTCGCCGGCATCGACGCCGCCCGCATCCTGCGCGCGAACCGCGAGGCGCGCATCCAGCTCGTCACGCAGGCGTGGCACCTGCGGCAGCTGCTGCCCCGGTAAGGCCGCCTTTCCGTTAGCGGACGCCGAGGCCGAGCTTCGCGCGCGTCGCGAGCCACTGCGGGTGGCCGATCGCCTTGATCAGGTGCGTCGTCGTCTCGCCACGCGCCTTCACGTTGGCGACGATCGCCTGCGCGTCACCGCCGAGCAGGAGCGCGGCGCGGTCGGCGTTGCGCTGGCAGACGGCGGCGTACCTCGCGTTGTCGAGCGCGGACGCGGGCAGTGGCGCGAGCAGCTGCTCGAGGCGCGTGCGCAGCTTGACCGGCAGCGCGCCCTTGACGACCTCGTCGTGCGCGCGCTGGACATCCTCGTCGGCAAGCAGCGCCGAGACGGCGTCGTGGAGCGCGGCGGGGCCGAACAGGCGGACGACCGAGGTGAGCAGGCGGGTGGCATCGCGCGGCGGCAGGCCGGCGAACGCGAGGTGCTCCGGGCGCGTCAGCTCGACGGCGCGCGCGAGGTGGGCGCGGATCTCGTCGGAGGGCGGCGGAGTGGCTTCCGAGGACAGGCGCTTGCCGAGGACGATCACCGGCGTGCCGGCCGCGACGACGGTCGTGTCGGGCGCGGCCTCCGCGAAGTAGAGCATCACGGCGCCCGTGCCGAGCGCGGTGGTCAGGCGCGGGAAGATCGAGACGGCGGGCGCGTGCGACGTGGCGGGGATGCGCTTGGCGCCCTCGCAGCCGGCTCGCGCGAAGGCCTCGTCGAGGTTCGGCCAGATCAGGGCGGCGGCTTCGGCGAGCGTGGAGGCGATCGCGGCGAGCGGATGCTCCTCGACGATCAGCGACTGGTCCTCGACCGTCGCGCGGTAGGACTCGTCGTCGCGGAGCTGCGTCGGCTTGTTGACCTGCAGGAACGCCGACTGGTGGACGTCGGGCGTGTGGCCGCAGGCGACCGCGAGCTCGAGCGTGGCACGCGCGTCGGAGATCTTGTTCTGGCGGCGCAGCTCGTCGGCCCACGCGACGAGGTCGGGCAGGGCGCCCGAGCCGTGCACGATCGCGGCGAGGTGCGCGAGCGCGGCTTCGCGGCGCGAGGGGTCGTCCTTGGACAGCTCGACGAGCGCGCGGCGCGCCGTGATCGCGCCGTCGGAATCGGGCGCGATCGCGATCGCTTGTTCGAAGGCCTGGAGCGCCTGGCGCGTGTCGCCGCGCTGCATGCGGGCGGTGCCGAGGCGCGCGCCGAGCAGGGCGCGGTGGGCGGCGCTGCCGAGGCGATCGTCCTTGGCGGTGAGCAGGCGCGTGAGCATCGCGGACGCGGCCTCGACGTCGGCCTGGTCGAGCGCGAGCTGCGAGGCGACATCGACCGCGTCGACATCGTACGGATCGTTCTCGACGGCGCGCTCGGCGGCGGCGCGCGCGCGGATCTTGTCGCCGGCGGCGAGGTAGTCGTGCGCGGCGGTGAGGTGGCGCTGGGCGCGCTCGGCGGGCGTCGTGCCGAACGCGGCCATCAGCTCGGAGGTGCGCGCGGAGCCGGCGAGGTCGCCGGTCTGGTCCTGGCGCTCGAGCAGCTTCTCGAGCAGCGGCATGTGACGCGCCTCGAGCGGCTGCGCGGAGGCGACGGCGGCCGCGTAGCAGGTCGTCGCGCGCTCCTCGTCGTGCAGCATCATCAGCGACATGTCGCCGAGCGCCTCGAAGAGCTTCAGGCGTTCGGCGGGCTCCTCGGTCGAGGTCGCCTGGCGCGTGAGGAGGTCGGCGGCCTTCTTGTGGTCGCCTTGCTCCATCGCGATCTCGGCGAGCGCCTGCAGGGCAGGGGCGAAGTTCGGCTTGAGCTCGAGCGCGCGCTGGTAGAGCGCCGGTGCCTTCTCGGGGCGCAGCGAGCGGATCTCGGCGAGCGCGGCGTGATAGAGGCCCTGCGCGACCTCGCTCGGGTAGCGCGCGGCGTCGTCGTGCGTCGCGAGCGGCGACAGGTGGAGGGCGGCCTCGCGCCAGCGGCGCGCTTTGTAGCGGTTCTCGCCGATCGCGAGCTTGATCAGCAGGTGGCCGCGCTGCAGGCGGTCGGCGGCGACGAGAGTCTGGTAGGCGTCGTCGTCGCGGCCGAGCTTCTCCTGAGCGGTCGCGAGGCGGCGGTGGAGGTCGGCGACGAGCGCGGCGGGCGCGGCCGCGAGCAGTGTCCCGTCGAGGATCTCCTTGACGAACGCCTCGAGGTCGGCCCAGCGCTCCGCATCCGCGTAGAAGTCCGCGAGCGCGACGATCGCCGGGATGTGATCGGGCACCGTGCCGAGCGCCTCGAGCAGGCGGCGCTCCGCGGCGGGCGTGACCCCGGCGGCGCGCGACAGCGCCGCGAGCTGTGTGAGGATGCGCGCCTTCTCGGGTGGCGTCAGCGACTCGTCCTCGAGCTTGTGCTCGAGCAGGCGCTGCGCGGCGTCCGGATCGCCGCTCTTCTCGGAGAGGCCGGCGAGCGCCCAGGTGGCCTCGGCGTGATACGGGCGCATCGCGAGCACGCGATCGAACGCGGCGGCGGCCGCGCCCGGATCCCCGACGCGCGACTGCAGCACGTCTCCGGCCGCCATCAGCGCCGCGATCTTGACGTCCTCGTCCTTCGCGCTGTCGGCCTCGCGCAGCTTGGCATCGGCGAACGCGCGCGGATCCTCGTCGGGAGACGCGAGCTGTGCGAGCACGGCGAGCGCGGTCGGATGCTCGGGCACCAGCGCGAGCGCCTGCTCGATCGCGGCGCGGGCGCCGGCCTTGTCTTCACCCTGCGCGACGCGCAGCTGCGCGAGCCGGATGTGGAGCGCGGCGAGCTCGCCCTTGGGGCCGTGGCCCTCGGTCAGCGCGGCGATGCGGCTCTCGAGGATGCCTGCGGCCTCGCGTTCGCGCCCCGCCTTCGCGAGCGCCGTGACCTGCTGGTCGGCGAGCGCCGGGTCGTCGGCGATCGTGCGCGCGTGCTTCAAGGCGGCGGCCGCTTCTTCCGGCGAGCCGAGCTGCTCCATCAGGACCTGCGCGCGGCGAGCGAGCAGCTGCGAGCGCTCCTGCGGATCGCGCGACAGTGCGGCGCGGCGGCGCAGCACGTCGGCGAGATCGCTCCAGCGCGCCTGTGCCTGGTAGAGGCGGTCGAGCGCGGCCCACGCGTCGGTGTCGTCGGGCCACGTGCCGACGACGGTCGTGAACGCCTCGATCGCGCGCTCCGGCAGCTCGAGCTCCTGCTCGTAGATCTTGGCGATCGCGTGGAGCGCATGGCGCGCGTCGTCGCTGCCCTCGGCGCTCTCGTTGATCTTCTGCAGCGTCTCGATGACCTTCGACCAGCGGCCGACCGCCGAGTACAGATCGGCGAGGCGCTGGAGGATCGACATGTCGGTCGGCTCGAGCACGCGCAGGCGCTCGAACGCGTCGATCGCGTCGTGCGGACGCGACAGCTTGTCGGTGTAGATCGCGGAGAGCTCGCGCAGCAGCTGCGGGCGCTCCGCTTCGGGCGCGGCGCTGCCGAGGCGCGGATCGGTGCGCTCCTCGAGCGACGCCGCCAGCTCGACCCAGCGACCCTCGCTGCGGTACAGCTCCTCGAGGCGGCCGCGCGCGGTCGCGTCGTTCGGCATCATGCCGAGGATCCGGCGCAGCTGCGCCTCGGCCTCGCGCGGGCGGCGCTGCTCGCCGCGGATCGACGCGACCTCCATCAAGAGGTCCGCCGCCGCGACGGCCGTATCGGCCTGCTCGGCCATCGTCTCGTAGAGATCGGCGAGGCGGTCCCACGCCTTGTGCTCCTGCGCGATGCGATGCAGGCGCGCGCGGACCTCGGCATCGCCCTGCGGCGTGCGGCGAGCCTGCGCGAACGCGCGGGCGAGCGCGTCGAACGCGCGCGGGATGTCCTTGCCGCCGGTCTCCCAGACCTCGGCGGCCTTGTAGAGCCAGCGCAGGCGCGCCTGCGAGTCGGGCGACGGCAGCGACTCGTACGCGACCGCGAGCTCTTCCCACGGCGAGTCGAACGAGCGGTTCGGCAGCGTGGGCAGCGGCGGCCGGCGCACCGGGACCTGCGGCTTCTTGATCGGGCCGGAGCCCACGCCGGGCAGCGGCGGCGGCGAGCTGACGCGCTTCGCGCGCGGACCCTGCGCCGTGATCTGCGGCGGGCGCGGCGGCAGCGGCGGGAGCTTGCCGGCGGGCGGCTTCGGCGGCACGACGAGGCGCGCGATCTCGGCCTGGTCGAGGTTCATCGTGCGGTTCTCGGCGGCGAAGTCGGGCGGCGGCTGCTTCTCGCCCTTGAGGATCGACTGCGCCTTGATCGCCATCGACTGCGCCGCCATCTCGACGTCGGCGAGGTCGAGCGGCTGCGTCGAGTCGCCGACCGAGAGCTTCGTCGGATCGAGATCGTCTTCCGACAGCGGGTCGGTCGCGAGGCGCTTCGGCACGTGCGGGCGCACCGGCGATGCGCGGTTCGCGGCGGAGACCGCCTCGGCGACGGCGCCCTCGGCCTGGATCGTCGCGGCGGGCGGCTCGGGACGCGGCGTCTTGTCGGCGTCGCGGTACTTGCCGATCACGCGCGCGAGGCGCCACAGGTGCGACGTGGTGTCGGCGTCTTCCGGCGAGAGCAGCAGTGCGATCAGGTGCACGCGGAACGCGCGCGGCGCGTCCTTGAGCTGCTCCTCGATCGTCTGCGCCTTGCGTCGCAGGATCTCGACGCGCTTCTCGGTCGTCGCGGCTCGCTCGGTCAGCGCGGTGTCGACGGCGATGACGTCGTTCCACGCGCGCGCCTTGCCCGCGAGTGTCTCGAGCGTCTTGCGGATGTCGTCGCGATCGGGGCCCCACGAGAACGCGGCGAGCAGATCCGCGACGGCGCCCTTCGGATCGCCGAGCTTCTCGTCGAGGATGCGCGCGCGGCGTAGGTACAGATCGACGCGCTCCGCCGGCGTGGCCGCACCGAGCGCGACATCGCTCGCGTCGAGCAGCTGCTTCCACACCGGGCGCTGATCGACCTCGCTGCAGATGCGCTCGAGCTCGGCGAGCAGCGAGCCATCGCGCGGCGCGGCCGCCAGCGCCTCGCCGAACACCTGCAGCGCCTTCGCCTTGTCGCCGAGCCGGCGCTCGCACAGGCCGGCGAGCTCGCGCGACAGCGCGACGAACCGATCCGGCTCCGCGGGCACGCCGCCGCCCGCCGCGAGCAGGCGCTTGCGCTCGTCGGTGAGGACGTCGCCGAGCTCGCGCCACAGGCCGTACGCCTCGCCGGCACGCCGCACGTCGGCGAGCGTCTGCTCGTCGGGCGCCTCGTCGTGGGCGCGCCGCCACCAGCGGAACGCGGCCTTCGGATCGCCGAGCTTGTCCGCCGTCGCGGCCGCGATGCGCTGCACGAGCTCGCGACGCTGCTCCGCGATCGCCGGATCGTCCGTCGCGTCGCGTCCCGGCAATTTCCCGAGCAGTCGCTCGAGGAACTGCACGTGCTCTTTCCAGCGGCCGAGCTTCGCGAGCAGATCGGCGGCGGCGCCGAGCGCCTCCTCTTGATCGCCGTCGAGCTCGAGCACGCGCTTGAACGCCTGCAGCGCGCGCGTCGGGTTGCCGAGGCGGTCGCGGCAGATGAAGCCGATCTCGAGGCCGCGCGAGACCTTCCGGATCGGATCCGGCGACAGGTACATCTCGCGCTCGGCGATGCGGACGGCGGCGTCGAAGTCGCCGCGCGCCTCGTGCAGCCGGCGCAGCGCGGTGTGCGCCTCGAGGTGGTTCGGGTTGATCTCGCGCAGCAGGTGCTCGAGTGCCTTGATCGCGTCGCCGGGGGCGCCGAGCTTCTCCTCGAGCAGCTCCGCGCGGCTCATCGCGAGCGCGGCGGCCTGCTCGGGATCATCGAGCATCGAGATCTGGCGCGCGAGGATCTCGGCGAGCTCGCGCCACTTGCTCTGCGACTTGTAGAGGCGCGCGAGCGCGTCGAGCGCGGTGCGGCTCTTCGGCGTCAGCTCGAGGACTCGGTGCCACGCCTTCACGGCGCGCACGGGATCCTGGAGGTGCTGATCGACGACGATCGCGTAGCGCTCGAGATCGACGGCGCGGATCGCCGCATCGGGCGTGCCGGCCGGCGGCAGTGGCTTGCCGCCGTCCATGCGCTCGAGGATCTGCATCAGCTCCGGCCAGCGCTGCGCGCGCTCGTAGAGGCCGCTCAGGGCGGCCAGCGCGTCGGGATCGCTCGGCGACGCCCGCAGCGTCTGCTCCCAGCGCTCGAGCGCGGTGATGTCGTCCTCGCGCGCGGTGGCGAGGTTCGCGAGCCGCTTGAGCAGCTTCGCGCGCTCGGCCGGGTTCGCGCTCGCGGCCGCGTGATACTCGAGCGTCTGCTCGAGCCGCGGATCGTTGGCCTTGTCGAGCACGCGCTCCATGCGCTCGAGCGCATCGCGATCGCCGCTGAGCAGCTCGAGCGTGGCGCCACACGCGAACACGACGCCGTCGACATCGGCGAGCCGCGTCTCGTAGATCTGCGCGAGCCGGCGCAGCACGGTGAGCCGCTCGCTGCGCTTGGCGACCGGCCACTCCTTCGGCGCATCGGGCGACTTGCCCTGGCGCGCCATCTGCGCGAGGAGGCGCTGCTCGTCGAGATCGAGGATGCGGCGCAGCGTGTGGGCGAGGCCGGCGTCGTCGCCTTCCTTCTCGTAGAGCTCGGCGAGCGCCTTCAAGGTCGCATCGTCGTCGGGCGACTCCTGCAGCACCTGCTCGTACAGCTCGATCGCGCGGCGCGGCTCGAGCTGACGCTCGCGATACGTCTGCGCCATCTTCTTCAGCGAGTGCATGCGCGTGACCGGATCACCGGCCTGCGCGACCTCCGCCTCGAGCGACGCGACGAGCTGCTCCCACATCTTGCCGCGGCTCGTGAGCCGCCGCAGCGCTTCGTTGACCTTCGGCGAGCCGGGCTCGAGCTCCGCGATTCGCTGCCACGCCTCGAGCGCGCGCGGGATATCGCCGAGCCGGAGCTCCGCGAGCTGCGCGATCTCCTCGAGGCGCCGGATGATCTCCTCGGCGGGCGCGCCGGCCTCGCGGATGTTGTCGAGCGCGAACTCGTAGAGGTCGATCAGCCCGCGCCAGTCGCGGCGCTCGCGGAAGTGATCGACATAGCGCGCGAGCGCCTCCTCGTGCGTCGGCATCACGCCGAGCGCCTGATGCAGCAGCTCGGCCGCGTGATCGCGCTCGCCCATGTGCTCGCGCACGATCGTCGCGAGCTCGAGGATCTCGCCGACGAGGACCTCGGGCGGCGTCTCCGGGTTCTGACCGAGCGCGGTGATCTCCGCCTCCATCAGATGCGACAGCTTCTCCCACTCCTCGTCCTCGCGGAGCAGCTCCTTGAGCTCGCGCGTGGCCTTGCTGCCCGGCTGCTCGTACGCGACGAGCTCGCTCAGCACCTCGACGAGCCCCTCGCGGTTCGGCAGCTGGTTGCGATACAGCGCGGCGCGCCGCCGCAGCACTTCCTGCCGCTCCGCCGGCTCGGTGACGACGGCGCTGCGGTGTCGCAGGATCCGATCGAGCTCGTCCCACTGCGACGTGCCGGTGAGCGCCTCTTCGAGCGCCGCGCTCGAGCCACGCGCGTACGGATCGACGCCGACCGCGCGCCGGAAGTAGTTGATGCCCGTCGCGTCGTCGCGCGTCGCGAGCCGCTGCTTGCCCAGCGCGACGAACAGCTCGCCGGCCTTGTGGCGCGTCTGTCCCTCGCGGAAACCCGGCGAGGCGTAGACCTCGGCGAGCGCCTCCGCGATGTCGAGGTTCTGCGGATCGAGCTTCTGGCCCTCTTCGAGGTGGTTCGCGGCCGCCTCGAGGTCCTTCTTGCGCAGCGCGAGCTTGCCGAGCTCGAGGCGGATGTGCGCCTTGCGGCCGCGATCGCCCTGGTGCCCGAGCACCTCGAGCTCCGCCTGCCACAGCTTGCCGACCATCGCGTCGTCGCCGAGCGAGGCATACAGCCCGCGCGCGGCCTCGAGCGCCTCCGTGCGCTGCGGCTCGAGCTTCCACGCCTGCTGCCAGTGCCACAGCGCGCGGTCGACGCGGCCGAGGTGATCGTTCCACAGGATCGCGGCGCGCCGGTGATGGCTCGCTCGCCGCGGCAGCAGCTGCTTGTTCGATTTCTTGCCGAGCTCGGTCAGCTCGCCCTCGAGGATCTCGACGGCCGCCGCCGGATCGTTCGGCTCGACGATCTCGAGCAGCCGATCCGCGGCGCGATCGTTCGTCGGATCGAGCTCGAGCGCCGTGCGCAGGTACTCGATCGCGGTCGCGGTTTCGCCGAGCACGACCATCGCCTCGCCGGCCTCGCTCCACGCATCCGCTGCGCGCACCGGATCGCGTTCATGCTGAGCCCACGTCGCGCACAGCTCCGCGAGCAGCTCGCCACGGCCCGCATCGCGCAGCTCCTGGCGCAACGCCGCGAAGCCCTTCGAGTCCGGCTGCTGCCGGAACACGACGACCTTGGCCTCCAGTGGATCGACAACCTGCGACGGCTGCGTAGAAAAGGAGTCTTCGGACATCCCCGCGCTCGCGACAGTAACACGGGAGGCCCTGGGAGAATCGCTGGTTGGCGCCTCTCGGCCGCTCACCGCCTCGTCGAGGACCGATGCCCACGCGCCGCTTTGGGAGCACCGTTCAGTGCGGTAGTGTCCCGCGGTGCACGACTTCACGCCCCTGCAAGGAGTCATCGGCGGGGCCCTGATCGCGCTGTCGCTCGCGATCATGCTCGTGACGACGGGGCGCATCGCAGGCCTCTCGGGCGTGCTCGCCGGCCTCTTGTCGACGGGCGACCGCGCGTGGCGCGCGTGGTTCGTCGCGGGGATGCTCGCGGTCGGCGCCGTGTTCGCGCTCGTCCGGCCGAGCACGTTCGACGTGGCGTCGCGCGTGCCGCTGCCGGTCGTCGCGATCGCGGGCGTGCTCGTCGGCCTCGGCACGCGGCTCGGCAACGGCTGCACGAGCGGTCACGGGCTGTGCGGCATCTCGCGCCTCTCGAAGCGCTCGATCATCGCGACCGCCGTGTTCATGGGCGTCGGCATGGTGACCGCCACGATCACGGGGCTGGTGCTGCGATGAACGCGCTCATCCCGCTGCTGTGCGGCGCGATCTTCTCGGCCGGCGTGTGCATCTCGGGCATGGTGCGGCCGTCGAAGGTGCTCGGCTTCCTCGATGTCGCCGGCCCGTGGGACGCGACGCTGATGGTCGTGTTCGCGACCGCGCTCGCGCTGCACGTCGTCGCGTGGGCCGTCGTCAAGGCGGTGCGCAAGCCGCGCTTCGGGGACCGCTTCCCGGGGCCGCCGTCGCCGGTCGTCGACCTGCGGCTCGTCGGTGGGGCCGCGCTGTTCGGCATCGGCTGGGGGCTGGCGGGCTACTGCCCGGGCCCCGCGATCGTCGCCGTCGTGTCGGGAACGCGCGGCGCGCTCGTGTTCATGACCGCGATGCTCGTCGGGATCACCATCGCCCACGCGCTCCGCAGCGACGATCGCACCGAGTAGCGCACTTTTCGTGCGACTGAACCGCCGTCGCGGGCTCGGCCGCGCATGGGTTTCATCATCTACGGGCGTCGCGCGTACGGGCGGGTCCACCAGCACGAGGGCGAGTACGCGGACACCCAGTTCGCCCACGTCGACTTCGTCCCGCTATTTCCGATCAGCTCGTTCTGGGTCACGCAGGACCAGGGCAACGGGCAGCGCTACGGCTTCCCGATCAAGCTCAACGGCAAGAGCGTCCTCGCGACGTACCTGCGTGTGTGGGGCCCCATCGCCGCCGCGATCTTGCTCGGGACGTCGCATGCGGTGGGCACGACGGTCGCCGGCCTCGTGCTCGTCGCGCTCAGCGCGTGGAGCTGGACCTGGCGATCGCGGCGCGGCGAGCTCGTGCAGCGCCGCAGCGACTTCGACCATGTCGCGCTCGGCAGCCGCTGCGATCCGGCGTGGATGACCGACGACATGCGCCTGCGCCTCGCCGACAAGCTCGAGACCAAGCTCGCCGCACGGCCCGACGCGAGGCCACCCGACGACGTCGCGCGCTTCGGCGCCCGCGATATCGACGAGGCGTTGCTCGCGTACGGCGTCCTGCGCATGTCGAGCGTGAAGCACCGCCCGGCGGGCGCCGCCGCGGATCGCCTGCTCGCGAGCGCGTTCGATCAGCTGCCGCAGGACGGCGGTCCGTACCGCGAGGCCACCGCGAGCCCGTCTCCTGCGCTCGGTCCGGCGATCGTCGCCGCCGCGCGCGTCGCCGCGGCCACGCATCGGCTACCGCCGCGCAGGCGCTGGTTCCACAACCCGTGGGTGCAGCTCGTCGCGCTCGGGTTGCTCACCTTCAACGTCGCGGTGTGGGGCGCGCACCAGCTGCGCCCGACGGTGACCGTCGGCGAGCACGACCTCTCCGGCATCCGCCCGCCGACCGGCGAGCACGTGCGCGTGCAGTGCGACCGGATCGAGAACGATGACTGGCAGCTCGAATTCGACGGCAAGGTCGAGCAGCGGATCACGTTCTGCTGGCTCGGCCATCACGTCTTGCCGGTCGTCACGAAGGACGACCTCGATCTCGAGCCGACGACGATCGAAGGCGAGCTGCGCGGGCTCGATCAGGTCCCGCTGCAGGACGAGGCCTGGGTCACCGAGCTGCGCCACGACAGCGACCTCGACAACGCGTCGTATGCCGACCTCTACCTGCTGCGCGAGAAGGGCGATCACTTCGAGCTCGTGATCGCGATCGCGGTCGCCGCGGCGACGCTCGCCGGCTGGCTGCTGTGGCTGCGCGCGCTGGTGCGCCGCCGCCGCGCGAACGCCTAGGCTTCGTTATCGCCGCGCTCGACGAGCGCGTACGGCCACGACGCGATCTGCGGCACCGGTGGGATCGTCTGCGCGCGCGGGCGCGGCTTCTGCTCGGCGGGACGCAGGCCACAGCGATCGAGCACGAACTCGATCGTGCGCACGCGCTCCTGCATCGACACGCTCTCGAGCGGCAGGTACGAGATGCGGTGCTGCTCGAGCATCAGCTTGACCATGCCGTCGATGCGCAACACGGAGTCCCACGACACGCCGGCGCGCACGCCGTCTTCCTTGAGCAGCGACTGGTGCGGCCGCACGAAGAACACGATGCCCTCGCGCACCCACTTCATGTACTCGAGGAAGCGCGCGTCGTTCATCATCGCGGCCGCGTTGCACGTGTGCTCGGCGACGTAGGCGAGGTTGTCGAACGCGCGATCGCTGACGAACTTGCCGTCGTGCAGCTTCTCGACCGCGACCTGGCGCGCGAACACGCGCTCCTGGTACTCGGCGACGAGGTCCATGTCGGTGCGCAGCGCGTCGAGCCCGGTCTCCATCTCCGCGAGCACGGCGCGGGCGACCTCGCTGATCATCGGCAGCCCGTAGCGACGGCTGACGTAGCGGCACAGCGTGGTCTTCCCGGTCGCGTGACTGCCGACGAAGTAGATGCGCATCGGCTCCCATATACGGGGGCCGTCTGACATTCACAGCGGGAGTGGACCGCTGCTCGCGTCGCCGAAAGACGTGATGCCGTCGCCGAGCGCGTTCGCGATCGCGACGTAGAGATCGCCGTGGCGGCGATACCCGACGTCGAGCGTGCGCCCGGTGTGGATCGCGCCGTTGCCGCCGCCCGCGAGCACGAACGGCATGTCGTCGTGGAGGTGCGTGTTGCCGTCGCAGATCTCGGTGCACAGGAGCACCAGCGAGTGGTCGAGCATCGTGCCGCCATCCTCGGGCCGCGCCGCGAGCTGGGACAGCAGATACGCGAACTGTGACACCCACCACCGCACCTGCTTCACGTAGTCGGCGTACTCGTGGTGCGTCAGATCGTGGGCCGCGCCGTAGTGCGAGGCCTGGTGGCTGCGCATGTCGAAGCCGGCCTCGTAGAGGTCGGTGCCCATGAACCGCGACATGATCAGGTCGCTCGTGTGATGCGCGGCCTGGATCACGCCGACGCGCGTCAGCCCGCACGCCATCGCCTGCACCATCAGATCCGTCTGCGCGCGCAGGATCTTCGGGAACATCTCGGGCGCGTAGAGCGTGCTCGAGTCGATGCCGCTCGCGTCGATCGCGGGCTGGCCGCAGGTCGCGGGCGTGCCTCCGCCGAGTGCCTGGATGCGCATCTCGACCTCGCGCACGGCCTGGAGGTGGAGGTCGAGCTTCGCCTTCTCGACGTCGCCGAGCTTGGCCTGCAGAGCCTGCAGCTCCTCGCGCGAGCGATCGAGGATCGACAGCTTCGCGGAGCCGTCGCCCGCGCCGCTGCCGCCGCCACTCGTCGTCGAGCCGGTGCCGGAGAACACGCGGTTGAACGCGGCGACCGGATCGTCCTCGGGTGGCGTCGTGTAGCCGGGCTGCACGTAGGAGATGTGCATGTCGCCGGAGGCGTTGTTCGCGTTCGCCTGCGCGCCGAGGTAGAGCAGCGGGAACGGATCGTTCTTGCCGATCGTCGAAGCGAGGTGCTGATCGATCGAGATGCCGTTGCCGCCGTCGGTCGCGGTCAAGAGCTTCTTCGCGCCGCCCGGGTGGCTGCCCGAGTCGGTCGGGCCCATCGACAGGCCCTTGAAGAAGATGCACTGGTTCGTGTACGGAGCGAGCGGCGCGAGCGAGTCCGCGGGCGTCCACAGCGAGGGATCGCCGTTCTGCGAGGTGCCCGCGATGCCGTCGGGGAAGTAGAAGACGATGAAGCGCTTCGCGGTCGTCGGCGACGGGTTCGCGCGCAGGTAACGCGCGAGCGGCGCGGTGATCGCGGCGGCGCCGCCGAGCTGGAGCAGACGTCGTCTCGAGATGTTCACGGCGCGCGCTCCAGGAAGTCAGGGGCGACCACACTCTGGACCATCAGCTCGCGCACGTCGCCGTTCCACTTGGTCTGCACGAACGCGCGCGTGCAGCGATCGGCGAGCGTCTCGCGGTGGCCGCGCGAGAAGCGCAAGTACTGGCGCACGAAGCACGCCGGGCCGGCCTGGCTCGTCGCGATCGCGCTCGCGAGCTCGGGCAGCGACTGGAACGCGCCCTGCGTGTCCGTACCGATCCGCTCGATGTCCTCGATGTTGCCGCTCGCGTCGACCGGCTTGCCGTTCTCCGTGTCGCGCCAGCGGCCGACCGGGTCGAAGTGCTCGAAGCCGAAGCCGACGCCGTCGATGTACTCGTGGCAGCTGTGGCACAGCGGGTCGCTCGAGTGCTGGGAGAAGCGGTCGCGCGTCGTCGCGTTCGGATCGACCGGCGGCAGCGTGCCGCCCTGCGGCGGTGGCGGCGGCAGGTCCTCGCACAGGAAGTTGCGGCGCACGAGCAGGCCGCGCTTCACCGGCGAGGTCTGGTCGCTGTGCGCGGCCGACGCGAGCACGCTCGCATGCGACAGGATGCCGGCGCGCGTGCCGTCGTACATCGCGTGGCCCGGCTGCATGCCGTAGAACTTCGCGGCGACCGGATCGAGCACCGTGTAGTTCGCGGTCAGCAGCGACGCGTACGTGCCGTCGCCGTCGAACACGACATCAGCCGCGAACGCGCGGGTCTCGGCGAGCAGCGACTGGCGCGTCGCCGTGTCGAAGTCGGGATAGAGGTCCGCGCGCTTGTCGGCGGTGGTGATGTTGATCGCGCCGGTCCACTGCGCGGCGAACTCGCCGACCTGCGCGCGCGCCCGCGGATCCGCGACCAGCTTGCGCGCCCACGTCTCGATGCCCTTCGCGTCGTCGAGCTCGCCGTTCTTGGCGGCCGCGAGCAGATCGTCGCCGGGCGTCGTGCCGAGGAACGTGTACGACAGCGCGGTCGCGGCCTCGTACGGCGTGAGCTTGTAGTGGCCGTGGCCGTCGGGTGCGCCGAGCTCGCTGCGATAGAGGAAGGTCGGCGACATCAACATCGCGGCGAGCGCCGTCTTGCCGCCGAGCGAGCCGTACTTCTGCTTCTCGTCGTCGGTGAGCGGGCGGCGGAACAGCTTCTCGCCGAGCTCCGCGACGCAGTCGCCACACGTCGCCTTCGCCGCGATCGCCTGAGCGGCGTCGAGGTAGGCATCGACGTGGGCGCTCGTGACGAGGGCGGCCGCGCTGTCGGTGTCGAACGGGAAGCTCGCGTTGCGCGTCTCGACGGGGAAGTTCGCCGTGATGTCGGCGGTCGAGGCGCCGCCGCACGCGAGGTTCAGCACGCTGTTCTGGCCGCCGTAGCCGTCGGACTGGCTCGACGGGGCGCGCGGATCCGCGATCCACGTCGTCTCGTCGAGCACGAGCTTGTAGAGGTGCGCGCCCTCGCCGATCGCGAACGTGCCGGTCCACAGGCCGCTCGCCTGGTCGTACGTCAGCGCGAGGCCGCCCGCGGCCACCGTCTGCGGCCAGTGGTTGAAGTCGCCGGCGACGTGCACGCTGTGCAGCGTCTGGCCGTGCGGATCGTAGATGAACGTCTGGGCGTCGCACGGCGTGGCCTCGCACGCGCCGCTCGTGCAGGTATCGCGGAAACCGCAGTCGGTCTCGCGCGAGCACATCATCGCCGGCATGCCGAACAGATCCGCGATCGTCGCGCGGTACTCGCGGCGCGTCAGCAGGCGGAGGCGGCGAGGCCCCGGAGGCACGCCATCGCAGCGCAGCGCGCGCGTCGTCAGGCCGTGCTTGATGAACTCCGCGAGGTCGTTCGCGCAATCGCCGGTGCACTGGCCGGGATTGTTCGCCGGCATGCGCATCGCGATGATGTGCGCGAGCTCGCCTTGCGAGCGCTTCGAGTCGAGCAGCGCGGGGCCGAGACCGCCCTCGCCGGACTCGCCATGACAGACCTGACACTGGTCCTGATAGAGCGCGGCGCCCCGGCTGGACGCGTAGTCGTACGCGCCGTCACTGCTGCTCGAACAACCCGCGAGCAGCGCTATCGCGACGAGCGCCCTCTTCATCGTGCGTTCACGATTGCAACGGACATGCCCGTGTAACCAACGCAGCACACACGAGCCCGACGGTCATTCGTTGCGATCGGCAACACGCGCACGGACAAAAGGCGTCAGGTATGACTGCGTCATGAGAGCGACCCTGCTGCTGCTGCTCGCGTCCGCGTCCGCGCTCGCCGCTCCACCGAAAGCGATCGAGCTGCCCGGCGGCAAGCCCGGCATCGGCTTCGATGATCTGCAGTACTCGTGGCGCCTCCAGCGCGTGCTCGCGCCGGCGGGACGCAGCGGCAACCTGGATCTGATCGATCCTGCCACCGGCAAGGTCGCGACGGTCGTCACCGGGTTCTCGTCCGCGAAGGCGTTCGACGGCGGCCATGATTTCGGCATCACGTCGGTCGCCGATACGGGCAGCGCGCTCGCCGTGACGGATCGCTCGACCGACGAGATCGTGCTCGTCGATCCCGGGCGCACGAAGATCACGGCGCGCGCGAAGCTCGCCGGCGGTCCCGACTACGTTCGCTGGGTCCCGGTGACGAAGGAGCTGTGGGTCACCGAGCCCGACGCCGATCAGATCCAGATCTTCTCGGCGGCGCTCGAGCCGCTGGCGAAGATCGCGGTGAAGGGCGGGCCGGAGTCGCTCGCGATCTCGGGCGGCATCGCGTACACGCACCTGTGGGACGGCGCGACAGTCGAGATCGACGTCGAGAAGCGCGCGATCACGGCAACGTACAAGAACGGCTGCAGCGGCTCGCGCGGCATCGCCGTCGACAACATGCACGGCTTCGTGTTCGCCGGGTGTGCCGACGGCAAGGTCACCGTGCTGCAGAAGGGCAAGATCATCGCGCAGCTCAAGCCCGTCGACGGCATGGACATCATCGCGTGGAGCCCCGCGAAGCGGCACCTCTACCTCGCGGGCAGCAAGAGCGCGGATCTCGCGATCGTCGGCGTCGGCAATGACGGCAAGCTGAAGCTGCTCGGCAAGGGCGCCGGCGCGAGCGGCGGCCACTGCGTGACGACCGACGACGCGGGGCACGCGTACGTGTGCGATCCTCGCGGCGGGCGGCTGGTGGTCGACGCCGATCCGTACTGATGCACCTCCTCGTCCTCGCCGCGCTGCTGCCGACGCGGGTGCACCACGCGCCCACGATCGACGGCAAGCTCAACGACTGGCACGCGATCGCGGCGACCGAGGCGTTCACGCAGTCGTTCCCGCACGATGGCGCGGCCCCGACGGAGACGACGCGCCTCTCCGTCGCGTACGACGACACGAACATCTACATCGCGATCGACTGCCCGCAGAAGGCGCGCTCGATCGCGCGGCTGACGCGCCGCGATCGCACGACCGAGGATGATCGCATCGAGATCGATCTCGATACCGCGCACGATCGCCGCAGCGCGTTTCACTTCGAGATCAGCTCCGCGGGCGTGCTCGTCGACGGCCTGCGCTACGGCGACACGGAGCTGTCGACGGACTGGGACGACATCTGGCGCGCCGAGGTCTCGCACAGCGCCGACGGCTGGTCCGCCGAGCTCGCGATCCCGCTGCGCATCCTGCGCCTCCACGACGGCGTGACGACGTGGGGCTTCCAGGTGCGGCGCTGGGTCGCCGCGACGGGCGAGCAGGACATGTGGGCGTACGCGCCGCGCGATGCCGGCGGCGAGGTCTCGCGCTACGGCGAGCTCGGGCCATTCGAAGGGCTCGCGCCGCGCGGCAGCCTCGCGCTCGTGCCGTTCGTGCTCGGCAAGCTCACGCGGCGCGACGATCTCATGCACACGTCGACGGATCCCGATGCCTCGGCGGGCCTCGATCTGACGTGGCGGCCCGCGCCGACGATCACGCTGCAGGGCGCGATCCGGCCCGACTTCGGGCAGGTCGAGGCGGATCAGCTCGTCATCAACCTGACGACGACCGAGGTCGAATATCCCGAGAAGCGCCCGTTCTTCCTGCAGGGCATGGACTTGTTCCAGACGCCGATCCAGCAGCTGTACACGCGGCGCATCGCCCCCCAGCGCGACATCGATGCGGCCGCGAAGCTGATCGCGTCGGCGGGGCCGGTCGATATCGGCGCGCTCAGCGTCGTGACGGCGGATGCGGCGCATCACGTCGTGCGCGTCCGCGGCACCACCGACGGCCTCACGCTCGGCGCGCTCGCGACCGCGCAGCAGAAGCGCGTCGACGAGGCGACGAGCGGTGGCATCGACGGCGCGTGGCGATCGCCGGAGGGTACGTTCGTCGCGAGCGGCCAGCTCGTCGCGACGCAGATCACGAACGGCGCGCCCGTCGTGCGCCCCGACGGCACCGTGCTGCGCTCCGGCGACTCCGGCCTCGGCGGCACGTTTCACCTCGCGAAGGAGGGCGGCTGGCTGCGCGGGCTCGTCGACTACGAGGGCTACTCGCGGCGCTTCGACATCGACGACCTCGGGTATCAGCCGCGCGCGAACCTCCACCACCTCCAGGTCGAAGGCGAGCTGTACAGCGCGAAGCCGGCCGGGCCGTTCCTCGAGGAGCGCATGCGCGTCGAGACGTTCTTCCGCCGCAACATGGACGGCCTCACGCTGCCGAGCGGCTACCAGTGGAACCTGGGCGCGACGACGAAGAGCTTCTGGGACGTCTGGATGGAGCTGCACTGGCGCCCGGCGTACTTCGACGACCGCGAGCTCGGCGACGGCCGCGCGCTGCAGCGCTCCGGCGCGCTCGGCCTCGAATTCGAGCTGTCCAGTGACGCGCGCAAGTCCGTCGTCGTCGGCGGCTGGACCTCGACGCACGCGCTGCACGCGGGCTGGGATCACGAGACCGACGCGTTCGTGAAGATCCGGCCGCGCGCGGACGTCGAGATCGAGCTCGATCCGTACCTGCTGTTCACGCGCGGCGAGCCGCGCTACCTCGGCGAGGACAATCGCTTCGCGCGCCAGGACGCGAGCTCGGTCGGCCTGACGACCCGCGTGAACTGGACGCTGCAGCGCGATCTGACGCTGCAGGCGTACGTGCAGGCGCTGCTCGCATCGATCCGCTACCGCGACGCGTTGACGAGCGATCCGATGCAGCGCGTGATCACGATCGACTCGCTCGCGCCCGGCGGCTTCGATCCCGCGCAGTACGATGGCCGCGAGGGCGCGCTGAACGCGACGATCGTCGGGCGCTGGGAGTACCGGCCTGGCTCGACGGCATTCCTCGTGTACTCGCACGGGCAGACGCCGGTAGATGGCTCCGGCTTCGAGCCGCGCGCGCTCTTGCGCGGGCCCTCGGCGGATGCGGTGCTGCTCAAGCTGTCGTGGGCGTACTTACCTTGATGACGTAGAGGCCTCGGCGCTCGCCGCACGCGCAGTGCAGGTCGAGCACGAGCAGGTCGCGATCGTCGTAGCGCACGGTGTCCTCGCTCGCGACCTTCATCGTCGCGCGGCACTTGGTGCAGCGCTGCGTCGTGCGCAGGCGCTCGAGCTGCGCGTCGCCGGCGCGGATCGCAGTCGATGGTGCCTCGCCGGCCGCGTAGCGCGGGCGCGTCGGCTTCTGCGCCTCGACGAGCTCCTGCTTCGTCGGGACGATGCCCCGATGCCGAGTCGCCCACATCCCGAACACGACGGTGACCGCGACGATCGCGAGCGTGCCCGCGATCACGCCGATCACGGCTGCACCAGATCGCGCGTGATGCTCGCGACGTCGGGACAGCCGCACAGCGCCATCGCGAGATCGAGCTCGCGCCGCAGCACGCCGAGCGCCGCCGCGACCCCTGCGCGGCCCGCCGCCGCGAGGCCCCACAGCACCGGCCGCCCGACGAGGACGGCCCGGGCGCCGAGCGCGAGTGCCTTGATCACGTCGGCACCGCGGCGCACGCCGCCGTCGAGCAGGATCTCGGCGCGGCCCGCGACCGCATCGCTCACGCGCGCGAGCACCTCGATCGTCGCCGGCGATGCATCGAGCTGGCGGCCGCCGTGATTCGACACGACGATGCCGCTCGCACCGGCCGCGACCGCACGCGCCGCATCGTCCGCGCGCACGATGCCCTTCACGAGCACCGGCAGCTTCGTCAGCGAGCGCAGCCACCCGATCGCCTCCCACGTCAGCGATGGATCGATCAGATCCGCGAAGTACTGCGCGAGCCCGGAGTCCATCGCGGGCTTCGCGACCTCGCCGTAGCCGTGCATGTTCTCGACGGCGAGCCCGGGCGGCAGCGCGAACCGGTTGCGCACGTCGCGCTCGCGGCGGCCGAGCAGCGGCGCATCGACGGTCAAGACGAGCGCCTGGCAGCCCGCCGCCTCGACGCGGCGCACGAGCGCCTCGGTCGCCGTGCGATCGCGATAGACGTAGAGCTGGAACCACACCGGGCCGGCCGCGGCCGCGACCACGTCCTCGACGCGCGTGTTCGACAGCGTCGACAGGATGAAGATCGTCCCCGCATCGCCGGCCGCACGCACGCTCGCGAGCTCGCCTTCCTCGTGCGCGAGCTTGTGAAACGCCGTCGGCGCGACCACGACG
Organism: uncultured Kofleriaceae bacterium; assembly: GCA_964446175.1. GTDB lineage: Bacteria > Myxococcota_A > Polyangia > Haliangiales > Haliangiaceae > JABFXX01. The sequence continues at coordinate 275,029 of CAYUNM010000001.1, read as the reverse complement.
GGCAGGCTGATGCGCTGGCCGAGCACGGTCGTCGCGAGCTCGCGGTGCGCGACATCGACGAGCACGCGGTAGTGCAGCGCGATCTCGGAGAACGCCGCCTGGTTGCGGGCGAGGCAGCGCTCGTCGTCGCTGCCGCTCGAGTAGTAGTCCCACGCCATCTGCGGAAGGCGCGCACGGGCGAGCGTCTCGAGGTCGTGCAGGTTGAGGACGTCCACGCCCCGAATCTAACCCGCGAATCACCTGCCCCGAATCGGTCTCGCCGCGGCAAGTCACGCGATCGCTTCGTCGCCGCCGGCTCGCGTTCCGCCCGGGAGCGCTTCGAGGCGGCTCCTCGCGCTCGCGCGACCTGCTCGGCGATTCTCGGTTCATGGCAAGTGATTCGCGGGTTAGCGCGTGACGTCGATTTCGACGCGATCGATCGACGGCGAGCTCCACCCGTCGCTCGTGAGCGTCAGTCGGTACTCGACGAGCGCGCCGGCGGGCATCGTCTCGGGCGCGACCCAGGGCGCGGTATCGATCGTGCCGGTATCTCCGGTGCGGACCTCGACGGTCAGCTGCGCGCCGTGCAGGTCGCCGATCACGCGCACGGCCGTGATCGTCCCGCCGGCCGCGTGCGGCGCCGAGACGTACGTCATCGCCTTCGCGAACGGCGCGTCGTCGCCGCCGTGGTAGCTCGCGACGAGCGCGGGGTACGACAGGTTGACGTTCGTGTTCATCGTCGCGACGGTCTCCATCACCGTCGCCGTGCTCGTCGGCGGCAGCTCGGGCCAGTAGTCGAAGTTGCCCTCGTAGGTCGCCGTCGCCGGCACGGTCAGCGCGGTGCCCGCGAGCGTCACGGCGAGCTGGTCGCGCGTCGCGTTCTGCAGGTACATGCCGTTGTCGAGCGAGTCGATCGTCGCGCCGGCAGGCACGGGCAGCGTGTACGTCGTCGTCGTCGTCGCGTTGGTGCCGAGGTTCGCGCTCGGCCCGACGCTGTAGGCGAGCAGCCCTCCGGTGCGCACCGGCCGCAGGTGCATCGCATCGAGCGGCGCGCCGTTCGCGGTCAGGTGCACGCGCTCGTTGCCGCTGTACATCGCGAAGTCCGCGACGACGTCGTGCCAGCCCGCGAGCAGGTGCACGGGGTCGCTCGTCGGCTTCATCGGATCGCCGGGCCAGCTCGCGGCGACGCGCGTGCCGTCGATGAACAGCCGCGCGTAGTGCTGCGAGGCGCCGCCCTCGTCGAGCGTGAACGTCACGTCGCTGTCGGCGTCGACGCGCAGCTGGCCGGCGTAGCGCAGCGAGTGATCGTTGTTCTGGATGTTCTCGAGGTCGTAGCTCGGCACGGTGCCGTTCCACGTGCGATCGAGCAGCTGCGGTTCGAGCGACGGCGCGCTGATCGGGTGCGTGAAGATCCGGTCCTGCGAGCCGACGACCGTCACGCCCTGCGCATCGGTGACGCGCGTGCGGAAGGTCGCGGGGCCCGTCGTCGTCGAGATCTGGAACTTCGCGCTGCCGTACGTCTCGACGACGATGCCGCGGATCGGATACCAGCCCGCGGCGGCCGGCATCAGCGCGAGCGTCGGCTGCGCCGCGTCGTTGTAGTGCGCGCGCAGGTAGGGCTTGTCGGCGCCGAGGTCGACCTGGAGGAAGCCGATGTCGTCCGCGGCGAGCTGCAGCGTCGTCGGGCCCGCGAGGTAGATCTCGCCGTCGTAGAGCACGGTGAAGTAGTCGCTGCCGCTCGTCAGGCCCAGCGAGTAGGGCCGGTTGTAGCCCCAGTCCTCCGTCGGTGACGCGCCGTAGCGCTCGCCGATCATCGCCGGCAGGTTCAGCGTCTCGAACGTCGAGTTGTCGTCGATGTTGATGTTCGCGTAGCTGCGCGCGTGCAGCCCCGCGATGTACGCCTCGGGCACGAGCAGGCCGAGCGAATCCACGGCGAGATCCGTGCGCGTGCCGGCGGAGAAGTCGGCGGCGGTGTCGTCGACGAGCGTGGTCGCCCCATTGCCGCCGCCGTCGTCGCCGGCGTGCGAGCCCTTCGCCGAGAACGAACAGCCGGCGAGCAAGACCGCGAGCCACTTCACGCGTCGATGGTAACGCGCCGCAGATCGATCGTGAACGGATTCGTCTCGCGCCACGAGCGCGATGCCTCGACTCCGCCGTCGACGGAAGTGACCGAGATTCGCTCCGTGCGCCGACGCTGAGCGTCCGTCGCATCGCGCGGAGGCTCGCTGTAGGTCGCGCCGCCGGGGCGGGATGCCCACAGCTCGATGCGCTGCGCGCGCCCCGCCCACGCCCACTCGATGACGAGCGGATCGATCACGGGCGCGAGCCCACCCTCGTGAACGCGTCGCCGCACGCCGATCGCGCGCACGCCGCCGCCGAGGTCGCGCAGCGTGGCCCAGCGGCCCGCCACGACGACGCGGTCCGGTCCGACGCCATCGATCGCGAGCTCCCAGCGCTGCGTCTCGCCCGCGCCGGGGCCGAACTCGAGCGCCGGCCGCAGCTCGAGCGTCGCATCGCCGAGCCGGCACGTGATCGGAGGCGTGCGCCACGCCTCGAGCTCGCCGCGCAGCTGGGCCGGCACGCCGAGGCCGTGCTCGTCCAGATCGCCGAGGACGAGCCGCAGGTCGCGGTGCAGCGCCGCCGGCAGCGCGAACCGATCGTGCAGCTCGTCGTGCCAGTCGATCAGCGGCTCGCGATAGTGCGCGACGACGAGCCGCGCGACGATCGACCGGAACAGCACCGCGAGCGCTGCGAGCATCTCCGGCCGCTCCGGCATGCGGATCGCCGGCAGCGCGATGCCGCCATCGCGACGCAGCTCCAGCTCGCTGCGCTCGCCGAGCAGCGGAGCGAGCACGTCGATCAGGTCGAGCTTCTCGCCGCGATCCGCCGCGCGCTCGATCCAGCCGAGCGCGACGTCGAGCTCGTCGAGCTGCTCGCGCGTGCCCTCGTCCGCGCGCGCCGCGCGCTGCTCGCCCGCGAACCAGTACGACAGCGACGGGTGGTTGTTCAGGTAGCGCACGAGCGCGGGCACGACGTGCGGGTAGCGCGCGAACGGCGACGCCGCCGGCCGCTCGCCGCCGAGCACGAGCGAGAACCCGGGCGCGGTGCGCGGCTCGCCGTTGTCGTGGTGATGCACCGCCGCGAGCCCCGCGAGCTCGGCCGCCTGCCACTCGGCGCGCGCCTCCTCGCCAAACGCCCGGGCGCCGCGGCACGGCCCGATCATGCGGCCGAGCGAGCTACTCGCACGCGACAGCGCGAACGCCGGTACGGCCCCGACCCACACGTCGACGCTGCGGCGAGCCAGCAGCTCGTCGTGCATCGCGAGCGACGCGTCGAGATCGGTCATCCGCGATGCTTACCACCCGCGGGCAACCGTGGCAGCTACGCCGCCTGTGCTTGGGCGCGCAGCCGAGCTGCTTGCTGGCGCCGCGTGATCTCCTGGCCGAGATGCTTGTTGCGCTCGAGCCAGCGGTTGAGGTCGCGCGCGACCACGTTCGACGGGTGCGCCAGGTCACCCGTCATCAGGAGATACACCGTTGCGAGCGCCGTCTCGATCGCCTGCCGCTCGATCGCGTCGTGCGGTCCGAGCTCGGCCAGCGCGTCCTCGAGCTCGTCCTTGCGGGCGAGCACCCGAGCCCAGAGGGGCTGGCCGCGGGTCGCATCGGTGGTGTTCTCGAGCCGTTCGCTCATCACACCGGACATGCCTGGAGCTAGAGCATCGAGCGTGCCAGCGCGGCCGGCGTGGCGTGGGATCGCGCCGTGGCGTCGGAGCACGCTTGCATTATGCATAAATAGTGCATATTCATGCAGCAGGTATGCAAACGCCCCTCGGGTTCTCGTTCGCCGGTGTGCCGGCCGGCCTCAAGCCGGTGCGCCGCGATGTCGCGCTGGTCGTCAGCGATACGCCGTGCGTCGCGGCCGGCGCGTTCACGACGAACCTCGCCGCCGCGGCGCCGGTGCTCGATGCGCGTCCGCGCGTGCCGGCCGGCGGCGTGCGCGCCGTCGTCGTCAACAGCGGGAACGCGAACGCGCTGACCGGCGCGGCGGGCGTCGCCGATGTCGTCGCGATCCGCGAGGCGTTCGGGCGTGCGCTCGGCGTGGGCAGCGAGGCGGTGCTGACCGCGTCGACGGGCGTGATCGGCGTGCGGCTGCCGGTCGGCAAGGTCGTCGACTCGGCGAGCAAGCTCGTCGCGGCGCTGTCGCCGGCGCCGGAGCCGGCGGCCGAGGCGATCATGACGACGGATACGCGCACGAAGCTGTCGAGCCGGCAGCTGCAGCTCGGCGGGCGCACGGTCACGATCTCGGCGATCGCGAAGGGCTCGGGCATGATCATGCCGCAGCTCGCGACGATGATCGCGGTCGTCACGACCGATGCCGCGATCGCGCCCGCGCTGCTCGACCGCGCGCTCGAGCAGGCGATCGAGCCGAGCTTTCACTGCCTCGTCGTCGACGGTGACACGAGCACGAACGACTCGATCTTCGTGCTCGCGAACGGCCGCGCCGGCAACGCGCCGATCAGCGATCCGGGCGCGGACTTCGATGCGTTCGCAGCCGCGCTGACGGAGCTGTGCGTCGAGATCGCGCGCGACATCGCGTCGGACGGCGAGGGCGCCACGCGCCTGCTCGAGGTCAACGTCAGCGGTGCTCCGAGCACGGCCGTCGCGCGCGACCTCGCGCGGTCGATCGCGGCCTCGTCGCTCGTGAAGGCGGCGATTTTCGGAGCGGATCCGAACTGGGGGCGCGTGCTCGCGACCGTCGGCGCGCGCGCGGGCTCGCAGGGCTTCGCGGTCGATCCGCACCAGGCGACGGTCGCGATCCAGGGCATGACGGTGTTCGCGGGCGAGCCGGTGCTCGCCGATCCGCCGGCGCTGCGCGCGAAGATGCGGGCGCCCGAGGTTCGCGTCGAGGTCGCGCTGGGCGCGGGGCAGGGCAGCGCGACCGCGTGGGGCTGCGACCTCGGCTACGACTACGTGAAGATCAACGCCGACTACACGTCGCTGATCGTGCAGACGAAGGACGGCGGGCTCGCGAAGGACGACCGGCTGACGAACTACTCGCCGTCGTTCAAGCGCACGCTGCTCGTCGAGGCGCTCTCGTACATCTCGCGGTTCGCGGGCACGCGCTGCGTCGTGTGCTTCCGCGGCGCCGCGATGGAGAAGCCGGCGCTCGCGCAGGCGTTCTGCAAGGACATCGAGCTGCTGCGCTCGTGTGGCCTCGCGCCGATCGTCGTGCACGGCCACGCGCCGCAGACGCTCGTCACGCTGCTCAACCTCGACGGCGGCCACGCGATCGGCCTGGCCGGCAACGACGCGGGCCTCTTGCGCGTCAAGCAGGGCGTCCTGACGGTCAGCCCGGGCGTCGCCGAGGTGCTGCTCGGTCAGGGCTACGTGCCCGTGATCAAGCCGGTCGCGCTCGGCGACGACGGCATGGCGCACCCGATCGAGCCCGATGCGGCCGCCGCGGCGCTCGCCGTCGCGCTCGGCGTGCCGAAGCTGATCCTGCTCGGCGATGCGCAAGGCATCCTCGAGCACGGCGAGCTCGTCACGGATCTGCACGTGCCGGATCTCGATCGCGCGCAGGAGACCGGCGGTATCGCGAAGGATGCGATCCGCACCGCGCTCGCGGGTGGCGTCGGCCGCGTGCATGTGATCGACGGGCGCACGCCGCACACGCTGATCGCCGAGCTGTTTACCGACCGCGGCGTCGGCACGCTGGTGACGCCGTGAGCGACGTCGCCGAGCGCAGGCAGACGATCCGCGCGCTGATCGCGAGCCGCCCGATCGCGACGCAGGAGGAGCTGCGCGAGCTGCTCGCCGCGCGCGGTCACGCGGTCACGCAGGCGACGCTGTCGCGCGACCTCGCCCAGCTCGGCGCCCGGCGCGCGGCCCAGCCCGGCGGCGGGACCTCGTACGAGCTCGCGGATGCGCCGCGTCCCCCGCTGCTGCGCGATCTCGTGCGCGCCGTCGACGACAACGGCTCGCTCGTCGTCATCCACACGACGCCCGGCGCGGCGCAGGTCGTCGCGAGCACGTTCGATCGCGCGCACCTGCCGGAGGCGCTCGGCACGATCGCGGGCGACGACACGATCTTCGTCGCGCCGGCGCGGGGCGTCACGAGCTCGCGGCTCGCGAAGCGGCTGCGCGACGTGATCAGCGCCTGAGCTGCAGCCTCGGCGCCCGAGCTGCAGGCTCAGCGCTTGACGGGCGCGCCGAGGCCGAGCCGCTGGTGATCGGCGAGCGTGCAGCGGTTCTGCACGACCGTGATGCCCGCTTCCTCGAGGATCTTGGCCGCTTCCTCGTTCTTGATGCCGAGCTGGAACCACACGACCTTGGGTCGCGGCTGCATCGCGAGGATGTCGGGCACGTGCTCGGGAATCAGCTCGGGCTTTCGAAACACGTCGACGATGTCGACGGGTTCTTTGATCTCCGCGAGCGTCGCGCGAACCTTTTCGCCAAACAGGGTCTCGCCCGTGAACTGTGGATTCACCCCGATGATGCGATACCCCTCATCATGTAGGTACTCGGGCACGTAGTACGCAGCCTTGTCTTCCTGCGTATGCGCACCGAGCACCGCTACGGTCGGCGAACCCGTCAAGATCTCCCGCAAGCGGGCGTCATTGATGGTGGCCATGCATTCGACCTTAGCGCTCTTCTGATACAGAGACATCGTGTCCTCGTACGGGAAGGTGGTGATCGCGGGTGCGCTCGTCGCGTGCCATCACCCACCGTCGCCGCGTGAGCGCGTCCTAGCGCTACTACCGGCGGAGGCCACCGTCGTCGCCGCTGCCGACGGAAGCGCGCTCGTCGCGTGGCGCAAAGCCGTCGAGATCGCGCGGCCGTACGCGCCGGCGTCGTTCGCGTGCGTGATCGACGCAGCGCTGAGCGCGGACGCCGCGGCGCTCGCGCACGGTGAGACCGGCACCACGATCGTGATCGGCTCCCGGCGGCCCGTTGCCGCGTGCCCCGCGCTCGCGCGTGTCGAGGCCGATCTCTACGTCGCGACGCTCGGCGACAGCACGATCGAGCACGGCCTCGGCCCCCGCTGGAACCGCGCGCGCGACTACCTCGCGACCGCGCCGATCGCGCTCGCCGCCGATCTCGGCAAGCGCCACGTGCTCGCTGCCGGCGATGCGAATAGCGCGTGGCTCGCGATCGATGCGGCCGATCCTGATGCCACGCAGCGCGACCTCGCGATCTCGATCGCGCGCTGGCAAGCGCTCGGCAAGAAGCTCGCGATCACGCGCCACGGCAGTCAGGTGCTCGTGCACGCGCCCGCGCTCGATCCGGACGAGGTCGCGACACTCGCGCGCGACGTCCTCGCGCAGCTCGATCCGGCGCCGGTGCACGCCGCGCCGACGTTCGCACCGGTGCGCGTCCACTCGATCCCCGATGCGCTCGCGGAGCTGGGCAACGCGCTCGGCGACCGCGTGATCGAGAACGGCACGGTGATCGGCGTTCGGCTCGCGAAGCCGGTGTGGTCGCTCGTCGCGGGCGACATCGTCCTGGGGATCGACGCTCATCGCATCACCAGTGCGGCCCAGCTCGCGGCGCTCGCGAAGGCGTTGCCAAAACGTCTCTCCGTGGCCGTACGCCGCGGCGACGCCGACGGTGTCATCGATCTCGCGGAGGAATAGCCAACCCCTGGCATTCGTTGCATGATGGGCCCCGCCATGCGTCACCTTCTGTCTGCCGCGGTACTCGTCGCGGCTTGTCACGGCAACGACCCGGCGACGGGCGGAGCCGGCACCGCCTCCAGTGCTCCCGCGACGACTCCGTCGGCGGTCGCCGCGCCGACGCCGGCGCCCACCCCGAAGCCTGCCGAGGCGCCGAAGGTCACCGACAACGGCGAGACGAAGGTCGCCGACTCCGGCAACAAGCCCGCGCCGCCGCCGGCTCCCGATGCGAAGGTGCCGCCCGCCGGCGGCCACGACTTCACGGCCGAGGCGAAGGCGCTGTACGTCGTCGGCGCGTGTGGCGAAGGCGCGCCGCCCGAGGGCTTCCCGAAGGACCTGCTCGCCAAGCACTGCGACGTGATCGACAAGGCGCAGACCGACTACACGGACGCGTGGGTGAAGCCGGCGCGCGCGTTCTTCGAGGCGCACGTCCCGAAGGACATCCCGAAGACCGTCGTCTATCCGTTCGCGGGCGGCGACCTCTCGACCGCGCTCACCGTCTATCCCGACGCCGACGAGATCACCACGCTCTCGCTCGAGCCCGCGGGCGACCCGCGCGACATCGACGTCCTCAAGGGCAAGGACCTCGAGAAGGCGCTCGACAAGGTCGAGTACGAGCTGAAGTTCCTCTACCGCGTGAACTTCTCGAACACGATGAACATGATCGAGGCGATGCGCGCGGGCTCGCTGCCGACGGAGCTGATCTTCGCGCTCAGCGCGATGAAGATCCACGGCTACGAGATCGTCCAGCTGCGCTACTTCAAGATCAACGACGACGGCACGCTCCACTACCTCGACGACTCAGACTTCGCGAAGGCCGATCCGATCAGGCTGAAGCCGGAGACGCGCAACTTCCTGTTCTCGAACGCCGAGCTCGAGTTCAAGAAGCCGGGCGGCCGCATCCAGGTGTGGCGCCACATCCGCGCGAACCTCGGCGACGAGGAGAGCAAGGGCATCGGCCCCGGCCTCAAGAAGGATCCGCGCGTCCTCAAGCACCTCGAGCTCAAGGGCGACATCGCGGCGATGACGAAGGCCGCCTCCTACCTCCTCTCGTGGGACTCGTTCTCGCTGATGCGGAACTATCTGCTCAAGCACGTGCAGTGGATGGTCTCCGACGCGACGGGAGTGGCGCCGAAGTGGGGCAAGCCCGCGGGCTTCGAGTACGAGACCTACGGCTCGTTCGTCGGGCCGCACATCCCCGCCGGCAACTCGATCCAGAAGGACTGGCGCACCGAGTTCGAGAGCCAGGACAAGCGCGACCTACCGTTCCGCTTCGGCTACTACGACAAGAAGAACCAGAACCACCTGATCATCATGCGCCGAAAAAAGTAGCGGGGTAGGACACCTAGCGACACGCCTCGCGATCTAGCCTTTCGTCATGGGGGTGTGTCCGCGCTGCGCGAACGCAGTGCCGCTGCATGAAGGTCGACCGGTCGTCTCGACGGCCGGCGCGATCGAGCTCTGGCATCCGAGCTGCTGGGCCGTCCGCGATGCGCGTGGCGTCGAGGAGGTCACGGTGATCGCGCCGCCGCCGCGCCGCCGTCACGTGCACTGGGCCGCCGCCGGTGCCGCCGCGCTCGCCGGCCTCGCGCTGTTCGCGGCGCACGCGCGCCCGTCGCACGCGGCGAGCTCGCTCGCGACGATCGATCTCGCGGAGCACGAGAAGCTGCCGATGAAGACGATCCTCACCTCGCGCGAGGACGTGCCATCGCTCGACGCGCGCTGGCCGATCCCGACCGAGGCGGGCCAGCCGCTCGACGAGCTCTATCCGTCGCTCGTCGACTGGATCCACCCGGTCACCGGCTCCGAGGAGCACATGCCGGAGCAGGCGTCGCGGCACTTCGGCGCCGAGCGCAAGGGCATCATGCGCACCGAGTGCGGCGCCGGCCACTGCGGCGTCGACCTCGATGGCCCGCGCGGCCGCCCGATCGTCGCGGTCGCCGACGGCATTGTCGTCCGCGTCGAGCGGCACGAGCTCGGCCTCGACGGCCGCAGCGGCCGCTACGTCCGCATCGAGCACGACGACGGCACGCTGACCGCGTACATGCACCTCGACGACATCGCCGATGGCCTCGAGGTCGGCGATCACGTCGACGGCGGCCAGTACATCGGCACGCTCGGCGCGACCGCGGTCTACTCCGCGGCGCCGCACCTCCACTTCAGCCTCGAGGTGCCGAACGATCCGCGCCAGCACGGCGACAACACGAACACGCACTACGTCGATCCGGCGCCGTTCCTCGTGCGCGCGAAGATCGTCTCGATTCCCGACCGCAAGCACGCGATCAAGCCGGCGATGTAGCCGCTCGCCGCGGGTGGGCGATGCACGCGGGGCTCTCGCGCGCCGATGCGGTACGCTACCCACATGCCCTCGCGCGAGGACTGGCAGCGCCGGCTCGGCCCGCTCTACGGCGGCGCGGTCGCGCTCGTGCACAGCTCGTCGTGGCGCTGGCCGACCGACGTCCGCGAGGACGCGCGCGCGCCCGGCTGGGTGCTCGCGGTCGGCATCCCGATCGGCATCGTCGCGTACCTCGCGGCGGCGCTGCTGCGCGGCCTGTACCTGCCGCCGACGATCGACGCGATCGCCGGCCTCGGCGTGCTGTCGCTCGCGTCGGCGGGCATCGTCGAGCGCGGCCTGGTCGATCGCCTCGACCGCGCGCAGGCGCGCTCGCCCTCGACGCCCGCCGTCCTCGTGCTCGTGTTCACGCTGCTCGTGCGCGCGGCCGCGATCTGGTCGGTGGCGCCCGCGCACTGGCTCGGCGTGTTCGTCGCGACCGCGCTGGTCGGCCGCTGGGCCGCCGTCTTCCCGCAGGCGATCGGCGACCCGATCACCGACGACCGCGCGCCACGTTCGCTGGTCGCCGCGCCGGCGCCCGCCTGGCTCGCCGCCGCGTTCGGGCTCGCCGTCGCGTCGCTCGCCACGCTCGCGCTCGGCCGCGCCGGTCTCGCCGCCGTCGCGCTCGCGACGGTCGCCGCATTCGCGCTCGGCGTCGATGCGCAGCGCCGCGATGCGGGCCTGTCGGCGCCCGTCGTCGCGACGAGCGCGGCCCTCGGCGAGCTGTTCGTGCTGCTCGCGGCCGCCGCGACGTAGCGGGCTGTCGCCGCGACGTTGTTGCGAACACCCGTGCGCGCCTGTAACTCGCGACGCTACAGGCACCCGCGCGCATGTCACGAGACCCGCGTCCACGCGCACACTTGCGACGGCGGCGCGGCCGGCATGCCCCGTGCTGACCGTCGCCGCATGAAGCTTTCGACGTTCCTGTTCCTCGCCGTTGCCGCATCCGCGGCCGGCTGCATCGACGACGGCACCACCGGCGACGCGGGCGCCGACGACCCTGGCGCCGAGGCCACCGACCCGACGACCGCGGCGCAGATCGCGAGCGCGGGCGATCACGACCTCGCCGACACCGAGACGATGGTCGAGGCGCTCGACGAGCAACCCGAGCCGATCGCGAGCTCGCTCCATCGCATCTACGCGACGAACGGCGACCTCAACAAGTTCCTGCACGGCTGCTTCGGCGGCGGCACGTTCGACTGGAGCTGCAGCTCGAGCCTGGATGGCCGCCACGCCGACTTCACGCACAAGATGCGAGTCGGCACGAACGACACCGAGGTCGCCGACAACTACGGCGGCTACTGGGGCGAGTGCGTCAGCCTGGTCAAGGCCGCGACGAAGAACAACACGGTGACAGGCGGCTGGGTCGAGGGCACCGGCGTGTTCAACGGCCTGCGCTCGGGCACCGCGATCGCGACGTTCTCGAACGGCCACTACTACGGCCACACGGCGATCTTCCTCGGCTACGTGAAGAACAGCGCCGGCTCGACGATCGGCATCCGCGTCGCCGATCAGAACTGGGGCGCGCGCATCGTCAAGCGCCACGTGATCTACCGATCGGGCTCCGGCGTCGCCGACGCCGACCGCTATCACGCGATCCTCGTGCACTGAGCCAGCGCTCGTGCGCGAAGCGATCGCTCGCGCGGCGGCTAGCCCGCGGGCTGCGACTTCGCCTTCGCCTCGGCCATCATGCGCGCCTTCTGGATGTCCTGCATCATGCCGAGGACGAGGCGCGGGTCGGTGAAGACGTTGAGCTTGGGCGCGAGCGACTTCGCGTAACGATCGAAGTAGAGCAGCTGCTTCGTGATCAGGATGAACTCGTTCGGCATGCGCATCTTGTGGCGCGTCGCCGTGCGCTGGATGCCGGGCAGGAAGTCGGCGTAGTTGACCTCGCCGAACGAGAGCGTGAGCAGCGGGCGGTACGTATCGCCGAGGTCCTTGACGAACGCGTCGAGGTCGAGGCCGTCGGGAGCGCCTGCCATCTCGATGATGATCTCGGCGAGCCGTTTGTAGTTACCCGACGCGAACGCGATCATGTAGTCGGTAACGAGGTAGCGCTCCTTGTCATCGAAGCGGCCGACGATGCCGAAGTCGAGGAAGCCGATCGTGTTGTCGTCGAGCAGCATCAGGTTGCCGGCGTGCACGTCGCCGTGGAAGAAGCCGTAGAACACGACGCACTGGAACCACGCGCGGAGGCCGTCGACGAGCTTGGACTCGCCGTCGATGCCGCGGGCCTTGATCTCCTCGAACTTGTCGACGCGCAGGCCGCTGAAGCGCTCCATGACGAGCACCTTGCGGGTCGTGTACTCGTGGTGCGGGACCGGCGCGTGGATGTGCTTGTAGCCAAGCTCGCGCATGATCTCGTTGAACTTGTCGAGGTTCGCGGCCTCCTTGCGGAAGTCGAGCTCCTCGGTGAGCGTGTTCGTGAAGTCGTCGACGATGCCGACGGGGTTCGCGAGCTCCGCGTTCTTCTTGAACCGCTGCACCCATCCGGCGACCCGCCGCATGATCCGCATGTCGGCCATGCAGCGCGCGATGATGCCCGGCCGCTGGACCTTGATCACGACGGACGTGCCGTCGCGCAGCTTCGCGGTGTGGACCTGCGCGATCGACGCGCTCGCGAGCGGCTTGGGATCGATCTCGACGAGGTGCGCGGCCTTCTCGGTGCCGAGGTCCTCGTCGAGCGTGCGCTTGACGTCCTCGAACGGGAACGGCTTCACGCGATCGAGGACCTTCTGGAACTCCTTGACGTACGGGTCGGGGAACATGCCCGCGCTCGACGCGATGATCTGGCCGAACTTGATGAACGTCGGCCCGAGGTCCTCGCACATCATGCGGAGCAGGACCGGCCGCGAGAGCTTCTGATACTTCTTGCCCTGGCCGGTGATCACGAACCACAGCCTGCGCAGGTAGGTCACGTCCATCAGCCACAGCCAGACGTGCTTCGCCGTGATCAGGCTGAAGGCCCAGATGCGGCGCGGCACCGGCAGCACGATGGTGATCAGCAGCCAGACCGCGACGGCGCCGAGAAGCAGGTACCAGAACATGCGGGCCTCATCCTAGCAGGTACACTCGCTCCGGTGCTGACGACCGTCACCGCCGGGCCCTACACGATTCGCGGCGTGTCCGTCGGGGGCGTGTACACCTCGCTCGCCGTCCCCGAGCTCGGGCTCGTCTTCGACGCAGGCATTGCGCCACGCAGCTCGGGCGGCATCGACACGATCCTGCTCTCGCACGGCCACGCCGACCACGTGGGCGCGCTCGCCTCGCTGCTCGGGATCCGCGCGCTGCACGGCAAGCAGACGCCGCCGCGCGTGATCATGCCCGCCGAGATCGTCGACGACCTGACGACCGCGCTCGAGGCGCTCTCGCGCCTGCAGCGGTTCCCGCTCGCGATCGAGCCGATCGGCATGCTCCCCGGCGACGAGCACGCACTTCGCGGCGACCTCCGCATCCGCGCGATCCGGACGTTCCATCCCGTGCCGTCGCTTGCCTACCTCGTCGTGCGCCGCGTCTCCAAGCTGCGCGCCGACCTGCGCGGCCTGCCCGGCCCCGAGATCGCGGCGCGCCGGATCGCGGGCGAGCCGGTCTCCGAGCACGAGGACCGCCTCGAGCTCGCGTACGCGACCGACACGCTCGTCAGCGTGCTCGACCACAACCCCGACCTCTACCGCGCGCGCGTGCTCGTCATGGAGTGCACGTTCCTCGACGAGCGCAAGTCACTCGACGCTGCCCGCGCCGGCTGTCACATCCATCTCGACGAGGTGATCGAGCGCGCCGATCACTTCGCGAACGAGCACGTCGTCGTCATGCACGTCTCGCAGCTCTACCGTCCCGACGAGGTCGCGCGAATCCTGGATGCGCGCGTGCCTTCCGGCCTCCGCAAGCGCATGATTGCGTTCACGCCCCACTCCAGCCACTGGCCCGGATGACATGCCCGAAGACGACTTCGAACAACCGATCACCGAGCTCATCCGCACCGATCAGCTGGACCTGCACACGTTCCAGCCGAGCGAAGCGGCGAGCGTGACCGAGGAGTTCTTGAGCTCGGCGCAGGATGAGGGCTACCGCACCGTCCGCATCATCCATGGCAAGGGCACCGGCACGCTGCGCCGGATCGTCGAGGGCGTGCTCGCGAAGCACCCCGCGGTCGCAAGCTTCGCCCAGGCCGACGCGAACTGGGGCGCGACGATCGTCGAGCTCAAGCCGAAGGAGTAGCGCGAGCCCGGCCGGGCAGTAGTAAGGTCCGCGCCATGGCATCTGTACGCCCGTATCTCGTGGCCTCCCTCGCGGCGTCCGCGCTCGCGCTCGTCGCGTGCAAGTCGAGCAACAACAAGGCCGCGCCACCCGCCGGAGGCAGCGCTGCCGGCGCGCCCGCTGCCGGTTCGGGAGCCGCCTCGGGCACCGCCGCCTCGGGCACCGCCGCCTCGGGCACCGCCGCCTCGGGTCTCGCTGGCGCGGCGGGCTCTGCGGCGGGCGGCTCGGCGGGCTCGAACATCGCGGGCGCGGGCGGCTCGGGCGTCGCGGGCGACCCGTGGAACAAGGCCGCCGCTCCGGTGCAACCCGACACGCCGGAGCAGCGCAAGGCACGTGCGCAGGCCGCGCTCTCGCGCGTCGAGGGCATCATGCCCAAGCTCGCGAAGGTCCGCGACCTGACGTTCGAGCATCCGGTGCCGACCGAGTACCAGACGACGGACGACTTCCGGAAATACCTGCAGGACGACATCAAGAAGGAGCTGCCTCCCGACAAGGCGAAGGGCGAGGCCGAGGCCTTCCTGCAGATGGGCCTGTTCCAGAAGCCGATCGATCTCGCCGCCGTGCTCGAGCAGACGATGGCGACCCAGGCGGGCGCTTACTACGACCCGAAGGCGAAGAAGTTCTTCCTCGTCATGGTGCCGGGCAACGACATGATGCTCGACACGATGTCGGCCCACGAGCTGACCCACGGTCTCCAGGACCAGCACTTCGATCTGACGAAGTACCTCGAGCCGAAGGGCACCAAGCTCGACGACGACCAGGCGAATGCGCGCCGCTTCGTCGTCGAGGGCGACGCGACGTTCACGATGCTGCTCTACGCGGTCGCGGCGAATGCGCCGGGCGCGGGCAGCGGCTTCTCGCCGACGCTGATGTCGATGCTCGAGCAGCAGGTCAAGCAGTTCTCCGACATGGACCTGTCCTCGTTCGCCGACATGACGAAGCAGCAGTCGGCGCTGATGGGCGGTATGGATCCCGAGATCAAGAAGTCGGTCGAGGCGATGGACTCGCTGCCGCCCGCGGTCCTCGTGCCGCTCGTCGTCTCGTACACGAAGGGCGCGCTCGTCTCCGCGGTCGCGTACAAGCAGGGCGGCTGGAAGGCTGTCGACGAGCTCTACGCCCACCCTCCCGAGTCGACCGAGCAGACGCTCCACCCCGAGACCAAGCTCTTCCCGACCCGCGACCGCCCGCACAAGGTGACGCTCCCCAAGGCCGCCGGCACCGAGCTCGAGAACAACGTCCTCGGCGAGCTGATGTGGCAGGTCTACTTCTCGCTGTGGACGCCGAAGGCCGGCACCGCCGCTTCCGAAGGTTGGGGCGGCGATCACTTCGTCGTCACGCGCCACGCCGACGGCCACGTCGTCGCCGAGATCGCGACGGTCTGGGACACGCCCGAGGACGCCAAGCAGTTCTACGACGGCTACGTCGCGACGCTCGCCGCGCGCTTCGCCGGCGCCAACACCTCGCACCCCGA
Organism: uncultured Kofleriaceae bacterium; assembly: GCA_964446175.1. Taxonomy (GTDB): domain Bacteria; phylum Myxococcota_A; class Polyangia; order Haliangiales; family Haliangiaceae; genus JABFXX01. The sequence goes on along the minus strand of CAYUNM010000001.1, from coordinate 259,318 downwards.
GACCGGCGTCGCCCGCACCGACTTCGGCAAGGTCTGGGTCAAGCTCGCCGGCACGAAGGTCTTCATCGTCGACGGCGGCGACGACCCCAAGCTGATCGATCAGCTCGCCGCGCAGACGAAGTTCGACTGAGCTGCTAGCCGAAGCGCTCGTCGAGCGACGGCTCGCCGGCCGGTTGCTCGGACTGCGCGTCGTCGAGGTAGCGCAGGAACATCGACAGGTACTCGGCGCGCTGCTTGTCGAACGCGCGGAACGAGATGCCGATCTGGTACGACTCGTCGACCGTCGTGCACCACGCGACACGGCCGGGCAGCCGCAGCGCTTCGGACTGCATGCCGTCGTCGAAGACGAGCACGATGTCGACATCGAGATCGGTGCCCGCCGTGAGCGCATCGGTGATCGTCGCGCACAGCCCGCCGCGCGACACGTTGCGCGTCCGGCCCTCGATCGCCTCCGCGCCCACGCGGAACGTCACGGCCACGTCGTGGGCATAGCGCCGATGCTCGCGTTCCAGACGACTCACGTAACCGAAAGCTTCTCCGGCTCCGACGGGGTGAGGCAAGTTTCCTTGCATGGTCGGTCGGGCAGGGGCGGGGGACCGCTCGGGTAACTGCCCGCGGCCGCGACCTCGCCGGCCCGCGCTTTCGTCGAGCAGCTGCGCATGGTTGTCCGCATTTCGGACACGCCGCGTCACGATATTACGCAACGTTAAGGAATCCTCGTAGACGGGATTCGCTTGTAGACGGGATTCGCTTTCTGGGCGGTGAGACGCGTGAGCTGCCCGCGTGTGCTGGCGGCTCGCCGGTCGCTCGCGTCTACGGGAAGGGCCCGCCCAGCACGCGCTGCGAGAACCAGCCGTCCGTCACGACGTCGAGCTGCGCCGCGAGGTCCTCGTTCTGCGTGCGCCGCCACGCGCGGTACAGCGAGATGACGTACCACGCGAGCCGGCGTCGCTCGCGCCGGCGCAGCACGTCGACCGTCGCGATGCGCAGCTCGCTCGGATCGTAGACGAGCCGCTCGAGCCGCCAGCTCGCGCTGATGCCGTACGCGATCACGTGGCCGAGGGTCGGGTCGGCGACCTCGCGCCAGGTATCGTCCTGACCGACGCGCGCCGAGAGCTGCGGGACGAGCCCGGCGAGCCGCGAGCGCGTTCGCCAGCCGGACGCCGGGTCGCCGGCGAGCCCGGCCGCGCGAATCGCGGCGGCGACCACCTCGCGCGTCGCCGGCAGCCTCCGCGGGTCGATCGCGGGCCCCGCGGGTGCATCGGCCGGTGGTGGGGCGTCGCTCGCGCCGACGCCGCTCGACGAAGCGCCTGCGACGTACGCCGGCGCGTGCGGCTCGCCCGCGCGGTCGAACAGATCGGCGTCCGCCGCATCGCTGTCGCTCGCGTCGTCCCCGGGGAGCGTCGGCGGGGGCGCCGCGGCTGCCGCGCGCGCAGCCAGCACGGCGAGCAGGGCGAGCACGGCGAGGATGACGAGCGCGAGCGAGCGTCCGGCGGGTGCGGCGGCGCGCCGAGGCCGCGCGAAGACGATGGTCCGATCGCCGGCGGCAAGGTCGTGTGCGTGCTGCGCGGTTGCGGCGCTGGCGGAGGAGGAGCCTCGGTTGCGTGCCCTGGCCGCGGATCGTACGGTGCCGATGTGACGGCGCCGCTCACGGACAACGCGCTCCAGGTCCTGCGGGCGCGCTACCTGGCCCGCGAGAACGGCGTCGTCGTCGAGACGCCAGAAGACCTGTTCGTGCGCGTCGCCCGCCACGTGAGCAGCGTCGAGGGCGCGCTCGGGTACCGGGCGGACGAGGTCGCGGCCGCGCGCGCGGTGTTCGAGCGGATGATCACGGCGCTCGAGTTCGTCCCGAACTCGCCAACTCTCATGAACGCCGGCCGACCACTCGGCCAGCTCGCGGCATGCTTCGTCGTGCCCGTCGACGATTCGACCACCGGCGTGTTCGAGGCCGTGCGGTGGGCCGCCGAGATCCAGAAGACCGGCGGAGGCACCGGGTTCAGCTTCAGCAAGCTGCGGCCGGCCGGGGATCTCGTCGCATCGACCGGTGGCACCGCGAGCGGGCCTGTCGCTCTGATGCAGGTCTTCGACGTCGCGACCGAGGCCATCAAGCAGGGCGGGACGCGCCGCGGCGCGAACATGGGGATGCTGCGCGTCGATCATCCAGACATCCTCGAGTTCATCGCGCTCAAGCTCGACCCGGCGCGGATGCGCAACTTCAACCTGAGCGTCGCGGTGACCGATGCGTTCATGGCCGCGGCCGCCGCTGGCCGGGCGTATGACCTGGTCAACCCACGGACCGGCATCGTCGTCGGGCAGCTCGATGCACGGCGAGTCCTCGATGCGATCGCGAACGCGGCCTGGGCCGTCGGCGATCCCGGCATGGTGTTCATCGATCGCGTCAACGAGCTCCAGCCGACTCCACAGCTCGGTGCGATCGAGGCGACCAACCCGTGCGTCACCGGCGATACGCGGGTCTGGACCTTCGACCGCGGGCTCGTCGCGCTCGAAGAGCTCGTCGGCACGCAGCCCGTGATCGCGACCTGCGACGGGGCCGACGTGATCTTCCGGACCGCCAGCGCGGTCATCAAGACGGGACGCAAGGAGGTCCTTCGGCTGCGCACCGACAAGGGGCTCGAGCTGCGGCTGACGCCCGACCACGTCGTCACGACGGACATGGGCGACGTGCCGGCGGCGCAGATCCGCATCGGCTGGAAGATTCCCGGCGTGGTCGCGGCCGGCCTCGACGCGCCCCGCGACCGGCTCGACGACCTCGTGCGGTGGGCGACCGTCACCGCGATCGAGCCCGCCGGCGAAGAGGATGTCTTCGACCTCGTCGAGCCCGAGACGCATCACTTCTTCGCAAACGGCCTGCTCGTCCACAACTGCGGCGAGCAGCCGCTGCTCCCGTTCGAGTCCTGCACGCTCGGTTCGATCGATGTCGGCCGGTTCGTCGCCGGCGGCGACCTCGACTGGCCCCGACTGCGCGAGACGATCCACACCGCCGTCCGCTTCCTCGACGATGTCATCGACGCCAACCGCTACCCGCTGCCCGAGATCGAGCGCGCGACGAAGGCGACCCGCAAGATCGGCCTCGGCGTCATGGGCTGGGCGGACGCACTCGCAGCGCTCGGCATCGCCTACGACAGCGACGAGGCGATCGCCCTGGCCGAGCGGCTCGCCGCATTCCTCGAGAGCGAGAGCCTGGACGCCAGCGCCGCGCTCGCGGAGCGCCGCGGGCCGTTCCCCGCGTGGCAGGGGAGCCGCTGGCAGGAGGCTGGCCACAAGCCGCTCCGCAACGCGACCACGACGACGGTGGCCCCGACCGGGACGATCAGCATCATCGCCGGCTGCGCGAGCGGCATCGAGCCGTTCTACGCGCTCGCCTACCGCCGCAACGTCCTCGACGGGGCCGAGCTCACCGAGGTCAACCCGGCATTCCAGCGGATCGCCGGCGAGCGCGGGTTCGCCAGCAGCGAGCTCTTCGCGAGCATCGCCGAGCACGGCGGCGTGCGGGACCGACGCGAGGTGCCCGAGGACCTCCGCCGCGTCTTCCCGACCGCGCACGAGATCGACGTCGAGTGGCACGTCCGGATGCAGGCCGCGTTTCAGCGGCACGTGCACGCGGCCGTCAGCAAGACGATCAACCTGCGGCGCGACGCGAGCGCCGCTGACGTCAAAGCTGCGTATCAGCTCGCGTACGAGCTCGGTTGCAAGGGAATCACCGTGTACCGGGACGGCAGCCGCGAGGGCCAGGTGCTGGTCACGGGGACTCGCGGGACGGTGGTGAACACCGCGCCGAGCTGCCCGGAGTGTGGCTCGGTGCTTGTCGTGCAATCGCACTGTCGGCTCTGCCGGCACTGCGGCTGGTCGGTCTGCGGGTAGCTGCGGCTCGCTCATGCAGAGCGGTGCTTCAGCAACGCGAGCGCCAACGATCGCCGACGAGAATTCTCGATGTTAGACGCGTGAGCGTCCGTACATCGGACAGGTGTCCGGGACACGCGTCCGCCACGCGGACCGAACGCCCTGCGGGCATTCCTTCGGGCCAAGGAGACGCCGGGAGGACCCGGCGCGCTATCCCTCGCCTTCAGTCACGAAAAAAGCGCCCTCTCGGGCGCCTCATCGCTGTTACTGCTTCGAATCGGTTTAGCGGCGGCGACGACGGCGCGCCGGGCGCGGCGCGACGGCCGCGGCCTCGAGCTCCTCGAGGTGCTCGAGCATGCTGATCATCGTGTTGCGCGTCGCCGCGTGGGGCTCGTTCGTGATCGCGCGACCGAGGCTGATGCGGAGCTCCGCGCGCAGCTCGCTCTCGATGAGACGGTAGGTGCGGAGGGCCTCCTCCGGATCGTAGTGATGCAGGTCGGCTTCACAGCCGGTCGCAGCGATCCACACCGCGGCCAGCGCAGCAGCGCGACGACCGGGTTGCGAGGCGCCAAACTCCTTCACAGACGCGCGGAGCCGCTGACGAACCAGCGGGACCGGCGGCAAGGCAACCAGACCATCGTTGTCGTCGTCGGGCCGACGGAGGACAGGGCGTGTCATTGACTTGTCGGTTTCCATGTCTTCTTTGTCCTGGTCTCGCATCGGGATCCTTACTTTTCCCCCGTAAGGGCGCGATGCGATGGACCGCGACCTTGCCTGAGTGGGTTTAAAAAATCGATGAAATTCCGGTGCAAACCCGGCGATTTTTTTGGGTGATACACACTGACAATCGATTCACCTTCAGAACTACCCCGGCCTTACCCCACGAGGGGTTCGGTTGACCCCAGCACCGATGCCACGTCGCCTCACTCCCGGGCGAAAGGGTCATCGGGTGCCTTCGTGAGACCACTATCCAACGAGTCGACACGTCTTGCCACGAAATCGCGAACGGTCCAGTCCACGAGGTGCGGACGCTCGATCGGAGCGGTGTGCGACGCGTTCGGAATCTCCAGCAGCTCGGCGCCGGGAATCGCCGCCGCCATCGCCCGGCTGCGCTCGGGCGGCGTGAAGCCGTCGCGCGCGCCCGCGACGACGAGCGTCGGGACACGGATAGAGGGCAGCAGGTCATCGGCCGAGTGCTGGCCAGCCGCCGAGAGCATCGCGACGAACAGCCGGGCATCGATCCGCGCCATGCCCTCGAGGTAGGGCATGAAGTCGGCGGGCTCGACGAGCTCGCGCCGGATCTCGAGCCGCGATGCGACCTCGTACGCTAGCCGGGTGGGCAGGAGCGTCCTGGTCACCCGGTTGATGACGCCGGGCACGCGATGGATCCAGCGCTGCACGATCGGCAGGATGTCCTCGAGCGCCGCCGAGCCGCGGAACGTCTTCAAGGGATGGCTGCTCGCGCCGCACACGAGCACGAGCGCGGCCACGCGATCCGGATGCCGGCGGTACGTCTCGAGCGCGACCTGCACGCCCATCGAGTGCCCGACGAGCACGGCCTTCTCGACGAGCGCATCGTCGAGCACGCACGCGACATCGTCGGCGAGATCCTCGATCGTGACGCGCGCGGGATCCTTCGGCGGCGCGGTCCTGCCATGCCCTCGATAATGAGGATGCAGGCCAAACCGATCGGCCAGGTCCGTGCGCAGATAGCGCCAGACGTAGCCGTCGCATCCGATCCCGTCACACAAGAGCAGCGGCGCTTTCGCACCGCGCTCACCCCACGATTCGTAAAAGAGCGGGCTGCCGTCGATCGGTGAGACGGCGTACGCCCAGCTCGCGCCCCCCGGCACGAGCTTTAGGCGATCTCTTTCTCGTCTTCCTCGCCGGGGAACTCGTTCACCGACGGGTACTTCATGATCTCTTTCCGAGCGATCTTCCAGGCTTTCTGGACGATCCAAGACAAAGAGCGGTCCTGGCGGGTCGCCTCGTCCTGGATCTCCTTCAGCATGTCTTCAGGAAAGTAGAGAGACTGCTTTCGCTTATCAGAACCGGCCATACGCGAGTTAGTTTCGATGGATAGCCTACACAGTGTCAAGGCATGTGCCGGTGTAAGATGGTCGATCTCGTCAGACGGGCTTGCCAGGGTATGAACCCGTCACTATCCTGTCGCGCCTTTTGGAGGCCCCTATGTCCACCGCAGCCGCTGCCTCGTCGAAAGCTCTCACCAAGAAAGAATTGAAGAAGTTTCAGGAGCTACTCGAGGAAAAGCGGAAGGCCGTCCTCGAGCGCGCCCGCGAGATGCTGGCGGTCGAGAACATGGCGCTCGATACGAACGATCTCCCCGACGAGATGGACCTGGCGTCTAGCGAGTACCTGCAGTCGTTCGAGTTCCGCCTGCGCGGCCGCGAGAAGAGCCTGCTGTCGAAGCTCGACCTCGCGCTGAAGAAGATCGAGGACGGCACGTTCGGCGTCTGCGAGATCTGCGAGGAGCCGATCGGCAAGAAGCGCCTCGAGGCGCGCCCCGAGACCACGCTCTGCATCAAGTGCAAGGAAGATCAGGAGCGCGAAGAGCGCACGATGGGCTAGCGCGCCAACCCGCACTCGAAAAACCCCGAAACGGAGCCGAGGGTCGCGCGCTCTGTTACGGTTGAGCGGGTATGGCTGACGATCCGGATCGCAGGAAGATCCTTACATGTGCGGTCGGCGGCGGGCTGGGGCTCGTGATCGCCGTGCCGGCGCTGCGGCTCGTGCTCGGCCCGACCGGCGAGCAGACCGTCACCACGCCGACCGATCCGATCGACATCGGCGCGGCCGACCGCCTCAAGGTCGGTGCTCCCTGGCAGAAGCTCGATGTCGTGGCGCCGCTCGTCAAGGACGGCTGGACCACCGCCCGCGACGTCGTGCTCGGCGCCGCCTACGTGCGCCGGACCGAGTCGCAGGTCCAGGCCCTCTCGGCCGTGTGTCCGCACCTCGGCTGCGCGATCGGCTGGAACGGCACGAACTTCCACTGCCCCTGTCACGACAGCAAGTTCACCGCGGACGGCGACGCGATCGCGGGCACCGGCCCCGCCAAGCGCGGGCTCGATCCGCTGCCCGTCACCGTCCAGGACGGCCGCCTGCGCCTGACCTGGATCCGCTACCAGCTGGATACCGCCACCCGAGACAAGGCATGAACCAGCAGATCTGGCGCGTCCTCGGCTGGTCGCTCGTCATGCTCCTCGTCGTCGAGGCGCTGACCGGCGCGGCGCTCGCGGCGTTCTACAGCCCGTCCTCGACGGACGCGTGGGCCTCCGTCGCCTACGTCCAGGACCAGATGCCGTGGGGCTGGCTCGTGCGCGGCCTCCACTTCCACGCGGCGAGCGCGATCGTGATCGTCTCCGGCGTTCACCTCGTGCAGGTCGCCGTTGCGGGCACGTATCGCGAGCGTCCGCGCGCGTGGTGGCTCGGCCTCGTGCTCGTGCTGCTCGTGCTCGGCTTCGCGATCTCGGGCTACGTGCTGCGCTGGGATCAGGCGGGCTACTGGGCGAATCGCGTCGAGGTCGGCATCGCGGCCGGCACGCCGCTCGTCGGCGGCACGATCCGCGCGCTCGCGATCGGCGGCAACGAGTACGGCAACCTCACGCTGACGCGCTTCTACACGCTGCACATCGTGGCGCTGCCCGCGCTGATCACCGTCGCCGTGTTCGTCCACGTCGTGCTCGCCAAGCGCGCGCGCGACTGGTCCGACGGCGTGCGCGGCGCGTTCGCGATGGCCGCGATCTTCGCGGTGCTGCTCGCCTACGTGATGTCGCAGCACGGCGCCGATCTCGCCGCGCCCGCCGATCCGTCCGCCGCCTACGACGCCCGCCCGCTCTGGTACTTCCGCTGGCTGTTCGAGCTGCGTCACCTCGCCGGCAGCGCCGAGAAGCTCGCCGCGATGGCCGCGCCCGCGATCGTCGGAGGGTTCCTCGTCGCGCTGCCGCTCGTCGACAAGCGCGACAAGCGCACGCCGTGGATCGCGGCCATCTGCGGCCTGTTCGCGGTGATCATCGCGCTGTCGATCGCGTCGATCGTGCAGGACTCGGGCGACAAGGATCTGGCGAAGCGCCAGGCCCAGGCCGAGAAGGACGCCTCGCGCACGCGCGCCCTCGCCGTCAAGCACGGCGTGCCCGCGACCGGCCCGCTCGACATCAAGCAGGGCATCCCGATGTACCGCGCGCGCTCGCTGTACGAGAAGCGCTGCGAGGGCTGCCACGGCGCCGACAGCAAGGATCGCAAGGGCCCGATCATCGGCGCCGGCCACGGCAACCGTGCGTGGCTCACCGCGTTCATGAAGGCGCCGAGCGGCGACGCGTTCTGGGGCCGCACCAAGCTCGCCAAGACCGACGACGCGATGAAGGCCGTCGAGCTCTCCGACGCCGATCTCGCCGACCTGACCGAGCTGCTCTACGCGCAGACCGGTGCCACGGATATCGACGCGGCCAAGCGCGACCGCGGCAAGGTGATCTTCGACAAGGCGTGCACCGACTGCCACGCGATCGACGAGGGCGTCGCCGGCGCTTCCGCGCCCGGCCTCGGCGGCCTCGGCAGCCGCGACTGGTACACGGGCTTCATCGGCAATCCGAAATCCGCCGTGCACATGGGGCCCGACCACAGCCAGATGCCGCGCTTCGACAAGGATCTGTCGATCGTCGACCGCGACGCGCTGGCCGGGTACCTCGTCTGGCTGCGCACCGCGACGCAACGGGATGTCGATCTGCTCGAGCCGCTGTAAGCTCCCCCGCATGCCGTTCGAGTTCCAGGAGCTGTTGCCCGTCGGGCACCACGACGACACGCCGTTTCGCAAGATCACCAGCGACCACGTCAGCACGTTCACCGCGCGCGGCGAGACGTTCCTCGACGTGAAGCCCGAGGCGCTCACGCTGCTCGCGAGCACCGCGCTGCGCGACATCGAGCACCTGCTGCGCCCCGGCCACCTCGCGCAGCTCCGCGCGATCCTCGACGACAAGGAAGCCTCGCCGAACGACAAGTTCGTCGCGCTCGAGCTGCTCAAGAACGCGAACATCGCGGCGGGCGGCGTGCTCCCCGGCTGCCAGGACACCGGCACCGCGATCATCATGGGGAAGAAGGGCCAGCGCGTGTACACGGGCGGCGGCGACGAGGCCGCGCTCTCGCAGGGCATCTACACGACGTTCACGACGACGAACCTCCGCTACTCGCAGGTCTCGCCGCTCGACATGTTCGAGGAGAAGAACACCGGCACGAACCTGCCGGCGCAGATCGAGCTCTACGCCACCGACGGCGACGAGTATCACTTCCTGTTCATGGCCAAGGGCGGCGGCTCCGCGAACAAGAGCCTGCTGTTCCAGGAGACCAAGGCGCTGCTCAACGAGAAGTCGCTGACCGCGTTCCTCGATCAGAAGCTGCGCTCGCTCGGCACCGCCGCGTGCCCGCCGTATCACCTCGCGGTCGTCATCGGCGGCACCAGCGCGGAGTACACGCTCAAGGTCGCGAAGCTCGCCTCGGCGCGCTACCTCGATCACCTGCCGACGAAGGGCAGCACGAAGGGCCACGCCTATCGCGACCTCGAGTGGGAGAAGCGCGTCGTCGAGATCGCGCGCGCGACCGGCATCGGCGCGCAGTTCGGCGGCAAGTACTTCTGCCACGACGCGCGCGTCATCCGCCTGCCGCGCCACGGCGCGAGCTGCCCGGTCGCGCTCGCCGTCTCGTGCTCGGCTGATCGCCAGGCGCTCGGCAAGATCACGCGCGAGGGCGTGTTCGTCGAGGAGCTCGAGCACGATCCGGCGAAGTACCTGCCCGATGTCACGCACGCCGAGCTCGAAGGCGAGGTCGTCAAGATCGACCTGAACATGCCGATGAGCGAGATCCGCGCGACGCTCTCGCGCTACCCGATCAAGACGCGCCTCTCGCTGACGGGCCCGCTCGTCGTCGCGCGCGACATCGCGCACGCCAAGCTGAAAGAACGCCTCGACCGCGGCGAGGGCCTGCCGCAGTACGCGAAGGATCACTGCATCTACTACGCGGGCCCCGCGAAGACGCCGCAGGGCTACGCCTCGGGCTCGTTCGGCCCGACGACGGCCGGTCGCATGGACAGCTATGTCGACGCGTTCCAGGCCGCGGGCGGCTCGTTCGTCATGCTCGCGAAGGGCAACCGCTCGCCGCAGGTCACCGAGGCGTGCAAGAAGCACGGCGGCTTCTACCTCGGCTCGATCGGCGGGCCGGCCGCGCGCCTCGCGAAGGACTGCATCAAGAAGGTCGAGGTCCTCGAGTACGCCGAGCTCGGCATGGAGGCCGTGTGGCGGATCGAGGTCGTCGACTTCCCCGCGTTCATCGTCGTCGATGACAAGGGCAACGACTTCTTCGCCGACATCGGCGGGGCCAAGAAGCTACCGGTGAAGTAGCCATCCCGATTGGCTCCCACAGGATACGTAGGAGCCGATAGCTAGTAAAGCGAAACCGGATCGCCGAGTGTGGGCCGCATGCACGTCGGTATCGATTTCGGCACGACGAACTCCGCCGTCGCGATCGCGGACGACGAAGGGCGCGTGCAGCTCGCGCCGCTCTCCGGCGATCCGTTCTGGCGCACGATCCTGTACTTCGAGCCCGGCGGCGGCCTCTCGGCGGGGCCCCGGGCGATCGCGCGCTACCAGGAGACGGAAGGCGAGGGCCGCCTCGTGCAATCGATCAAGAGCCACCTCGCGAGCTCGACGTTCTCGAAGACGCAGATCCTCGGGCGGCGCTGGGCGCTCGAGGACATGATCGCGGCGTACCTGCGGCTCGTGCGTGCCGCGGCGCCGATGGATCTCGGTGCGCGCGCCGTCGTGGGGCGGCCGGTGCGCTACTGGGGCGCGGAAGATGCCGACGACGACGCGCGTGCAGTCGGCCGCATGCGCGAGGCGCTCGCGAAGGCCGGGTTCACGGACGTCGCGTTCGAGTACGAGCCGGTCGGTGCCGCCGCACGCTATGCGGCGCGGCTCGAGCGCGAGGAGTTGATCGTCGTCGCGGACTTCGGCGGCGGCACGACGGACTTCTCGGTGATCCGCGTCGGCCCGGGCAAGAGCGAGGTCCTCGCGACGGGCGGCATCGGCATCTCCGGCGATGCGTTCGATGCGCGCGTGATCGACGCCGTCGTGGCGCCCGCGATGGGGCGCGGCACGCAGTACGTCACCGACGAGATGGGCGGGCAGGCGCCGGTGCCGGCGTGGCTGTACGGACACCTGCGGCGCTGGCACCTGCTGTCGTTCCTCAAGGAGGAGTCGACGCAGCGGCTGCTCGCGCGCGTCGCACGCGGTGCGGCGGACCCCGTGAAGATCGGGCGCCTCGTCACCGTCGTCGAGGACGATCTCGGCATGCCGCTGCATCGCGCGGTCGAGGGCGCGAAGGTGCGGCTGTCGGGGCAGGAGCTCGCGCGCGTCGCGCTCGCGCCCGTCGATCTCGACCTCGGCGTGTCGCGCACCGCGTTCGATACGTGGATCGCCGAGGACCTCGCCGCGATCGATCAGGTGCTCGACGACGTGCTCGCGCGCGCCGGCGTCGACGCCGCCAAGGTCGACCGCGCATTCGCGACCGGCGGCAGCTCGCTCGTGCCCGCGGTCCGCGCGCACCTCGCGGCTCGGTTCGGCGGCGACAAGCTCGTCGGCGGCGAGGAGCTCACGAGCGTCGCGTGGGGCCTCGCGGCCCGCGCGCATCAGCTGTGGGGATGATCCGCGAGGAACTTGTCGACGACGCGATACCAGCCGGTCGGGTCGTCGAAGAACACGAAGTGACGCGTGTGCGGCAGCACGACGACCTCGTGGTGCGGCACGGCGGCGACCTGCTGCTTGTACATGCCCTGGTAGCCGCCGTCGGCGAGCACGAGTAGCAGCGGCGCGGTGATCTGGCTGACCTTGTCGGCGACGCTCGTCGTGACGAGCTCGAAGATCGCGTCGCCCATCGTCTGGCGGTCGCTCTTCGCGATCGCGTCGAGGTACGGCGCGATGCGCTTGGGATCGGTCGTCATGCTCGAGTAGGCGGCCTTGACCTGCTCGGGCAGCTCGTCGTCGCCGGCCTGCGCCCACGTGTTGCGCAGCGACTTCGCGGTCTCGAGATCGTTGTCGGCGAGCGCGGGCCCCGCATCGACGACGATCACGCCACCGACGAGATCTGGCGCGGTCGCCGCGAGCCAGTACGCGATGAAGCCGCCCATCGAGTGGCCGATCACGATCGGCTTCTCGAGGTGGTGCGAGTGGATGTAGTGGACGAGCTCCTTGCGCACCGTCGCGGCGAGCGGCGGCTTGACCGGCTTCGTGCCCGCGAATCCCGCGAGCGTGAGCACGTGCGCCTGCACGCCGGTCAGGTGCGCGACGGTCGCGTCCCACATGTCACCCGGGCAGCCGAGGCCGGGGATGAAGATCACCGGGCGGCCCTCGCCCTTCACCTCGACGGTGAACGACCTCGGCTTGCTCGCCCGGTCGACAAACGGATCCGGGCCGTCGTCGCCCGAGTCACGCGCGTGCTTCGGGCTGCCGCCGCAAGCGACGAGGACCAGAATCACGAGCCAGCGCATGCCATCTCAGTCGACGAAGTACGCCTGCGTTTGATTCACGTCCGCGCGCGCCGTGAACGTCGGCTTGCCCTTCTCGATCGCGCAGCACTGCGCCGTGCGAAACGGCGGGAAGCTCGGCCGGCCGAGCAAGTACGCGCCGAGCGACGAGATCGACGGCTCGTGCCCGACGACGACCACGCGCACGCCGAGCTCCATGACCGCACTCGCAGCGACGCGCGGCTGCGCACTCGGCTCGAGCGCACGCAGCGACACGATCGGATGCAGGAAGTCGAGGCTCGCGGCGAGCAGCTCCGCCGTCTGCACCGCGCGCGGCAGCGGCGAGCACACGATCGCGTCGGGCTCGATGTTCTGCTCGCGCAACAGCCGACCGAGCACGCGCGCGGCCTCGCGCCCGCGGAGCGAGAGCCAGCGATCGCGATCGCTGCCCGCGTCCTCCTCCGGCACCGCGTCTCCGTGCCTGACCAGATAGATGTGCATTCGTCCTTATCCTACTGCGGCGCGGTCACGGGACCACCGCTTCCTTCTTCGGGTGGTAGCGGCTCTTCCACGCCGCCGCTGCCCGATCCGGCCGCCGTCGGTGGCGCCTGCTTGCATAGCGGCGCCTGCGACAGCGCGATGACGTCGAGGCCGAGCCCACCGCGCTCGTCGAGGCGCAACGCCTCGCGGCCGGTCGCCGCGTCCCAGATCCGGATCGCGCCGTCACCGTCCTCGTAGGCGAGCGTCGAGGCATCGAGCCACCGCGTGTCGAACCTGCTCTTCGCCGTCAGCAGGTGCTTGAGCGCGCCCGTCTTCGCGTCCGCGACGTACAGCGACGGCGCCGCGTCCTTCGCGCACGGGTCGACCGCCGTCGAGAACGCCACGCGCGCGCCGCCGGGCGCCACCACCACCGAGCTCTGCGCGGTCTGCCCGCTCTCCGGCACCGCGATCGTCCCGCCGGCCGCCGTCTTCAGCTGCGACGTCGCGGGCGGATCGCCGCTCCACGCCGCCTCCACACCGTCCGGAACGCGGACGACATGCCCTTCCTCGAGCGACGCCTCCACCCGCGGCACCGGCAGCGCGGCGACCTTCGTCAGCTTCCCGGTCGTCCTGTCGACCGAGCTCGCCGCCCCATCCACCCCGACGACGAGCGCGTCACCCGCTCCATACCCGACCGCGATCTGCTTGCCCGCCGGCAAGCCGATGCGCTTGCCGACGAGCTTCTGATCCTGGTCGTGCACCTCGAGCCACGGATGCGCGATCGAAGGCGTGCTGCCATCCGCCGGGTGGTCGACCTTGTCGAAGCCGATCACCGCCGTCTCGCCCGTCGCGCGCGCGAACCCGATCACCTGATGATCGGTGTGCGTGAGCCGGAAGAACCGCTTGCTGTCGCGATCGAACGCGTACACCTCGCCGCGGCTGTACGCGAACTGCACGCCCGACTTCTCCGGCCAGTGAAACGGGCTACGCCGCCCCACGAGCCACAGCCCGCCCTTGATCCGCTTCGCGTACTCGTCGCGGATCTGCTGCGCGACCGCCGCGACCGCCGCGCCCTGCGGCGTCGCGAGGAAGGCCGCCAGATCCTTGTCCGCGGCAAAGTCCTGGTACCCGTAATAGTCCGCGGCGAGCGCGGTGACGAGATGATCGACCGCGGCCGCCGCATCGCCCTGCTGCGCGAGCGCCGTCGCCAGCAGCCGATGCGCATCGAGGTGCATCGGATCCTTGGCCAGCGCGGCCTCACACTGCGCCTTCACCGTCGCCCAGTCCTTCGTCTTCGCGGCCGCGCGCGCCTTCTCGTAGGCGGGGCGCCCATCGTCATAGATGAAGTTAAATCGCCCCACGCGGTCGACACCGACGACAGGGATCGCGATCGGCGCGGCCACGACCTTCACGCCCGCGTCTTCCTTTCCCCTCACATCGGATTTCTTTCCGCACGCGGCGATCAACGCGAACGCCACGACCACCCGTGGTAATGCTTGCAGCACCAACGGAGGATGCCATGAAGACCATCACCCTCGCTGCTGCCACCGCCTTGCTCGCGATGGCCGCGTGCCACCACGACAAGAAGCCGACCACGCTGCCGCAGCCGACGCCCGACAAGCCGGCCGCATCCGACACCAAGAAGCCCGAGCCCAAGGTGACTCAGGATCAGCAGGTGAGCCCGAACCTCGCGCTCTCCGGCGACATCGTCCAGATGTGCGGCATCAAGGCCGGCGCCACCGCGAACCCGACGTTCGACTACAACAAGGACGAGCTGACGCCGGAAGACCGCACGGTCCTCGACCAGCTCGCGACCTGCATGATGACGGGCGCGCTCAAAGGCAAGGCCGTCTCGCTCATCGGCCGCGCCGACCCGCGCGGCACCGAGGAGTACAACCTCGGCCTCGGCTCGCGCCGCGCCGAGTCGGTCTCCGGCTACCTGACGAAGCTCGGCGTCGGCCAGCCGCAGCTCGCCGTCACCACGCGCGGCGCGCTCGACGCGACGGGCACGGACGAGGCGGGCTGGCAGAAGGACCGCCGCGTCGACGTCCAGCTCAAGGTCGATTAGTTCGTCGCTCGCGGATCCTGCACCGTCACGATGCCGGCCGAGGCCGGCAGCGGCACCGCGAGCTCCGCGATCTCGCCGAGCGTGCCGGCCAACTGGTCGGCTGCCGTGCGGTACCCCCAGACCTGCACGTAGGCGGTCGTGGTTGCCGGCAAGCCGATGACCATGAACAGGCCGTCGCGCGACGTGTCGGGCTGCTCGGGATGGTGCACCGGCAGATCGACCGAATCGGCGAAGTAGAACGTGTCGGCGCCGGGCAGGTGCGTGGCCGTGCCCGCGGTCGAGCTCACCGTCGCGATCGCGGCGCCGAGGTTCGCGCCCGCGCAGTCGTGGATCGCGCCGAGCACGATCGGCGTGCCCGGCGTGTACGTCACCCCGACGAGCGCAGGCAGCGTCGCGACGGTCGAGTCGGACAGCACGCGGATCGTGATCGACTGCGTCGCCGTGCTCGGTGCGAGCAGCCGATCGACGGTGATCGTCTCGTGACTCGAAGCCTCCGTCACGTCGAAGCCGATGCGCCGCGTGCCGACCGGCACGGTGAGTGTGGCGGTGCCGCCGGCATTCGTCGTCGCGATGTCGAACGGCGAGCCGAACGTCGAGTACGCGGCGACCGTCGCGTTCGGCAGCGCGTTGCCGGACTGGAAGTCGCGGACGTTCACGGTCAACGTGATCGCGACCGTCGTCGCCGCATCGTTGCGCGGGGCGCCGAGGCACGACAGATCCGGTGCGACCTCCGTGTAGGAGCCCGCCGAGCCGGTCCACGCGGTCACGGCGGTCGCGGGCGGCACGAAGCCGGCGTTGCTGCCGCTGCCGCTGCCGCTGCCGCTGCCGGCGGCATCGACGGCAGCATCGGAGCGTGCATCGATGTGGGCGACGTCGACCGGCGCATCCGCCGCGTGCGGCGCGCCCGAGCCACACGCCGCGACGATCACGAGCGCGAGTCGCCTCACAGGCCGCCTGCCGCGCGCAGCATCTCGATCAGCTTCGCCGCCGCCGGCCGCTTGATCGGGCCGTAGCCCTCGAGGAAGAAGCAGTCATCGCCGTCGCACGCGATGACGAGCTCGTCGTAGTCGGCGGTTCCCTCGGGCGGCGTGGCGGGGGCGGGCTCGCGCCACGCGTCGTCGGCGAGCTTGGCGAAGTAGTCCTTGTTGCGTGGCGAGAGCGGCTGCGTGCTCTCCTTCTCGAGCTTGCCGAACGACGGCGTGTTCGCGGTCTTCGAGCTGCCGGCGAACAGCGTGTTCGCATCGTCGTCGACGACCACGCGCCACGGCGCGCTGGTGAGGCCGCCGCCGGCGGCGTAGATGCCGTGCTGCGGGACGAGCGGGATGATGTTGGCGGGGAGCCTGGCGCGCGGCGTGATCGGGCGCTGCGCGGTGGATGCGGGCTTTGCCGGCGGCGCGGAGTGGTCGGCGCACGCCACGAGCAACAGGACAGCCAGCACCCTCGTCATGGCCGGGAACATATCGTAGGCTGGCCGCGATGGCGCTCGAGCATGTCGCGCAGGGCCAGACCCGGTTCTTCACGCCGGGCGTGGCGCCCGATCCGCGCGGGATCCTGCTCGGGCGGTTCTGCCTGATGACGTTCCCGACGCTCGAGGGCGCGGTCAGCTGGCTGCGGCTGTACTCGAGCGAGGCGTCGCTCGACGAGCTGATGGCGAACCTGACGATCACGAAGGCGCGCACGCAGCTCGGCAGCCGCGAGATCGTGATCCAGATCCCGGCGGTGTCGAGCTACGCGAGCGATCGCGCGGCGCGGCTGGCGCGGCTCGTCGGCGGCGCGATCTACACGGGCACGGCGAAGCACTTCGTCAAGTACCGCGACGATCGCTCGCCGTACGGCTACGACGCGGTCGACATCGGCGCGATGCCCGCCCAGGTCGACTTCATGGTCCACGGCGACGAGTTCGCGCAGGGCTACATGAAGGAAGGCGAGCTGCCGTTCGCGCGCCTCTTGTTCCGGCTCTCCATTCGCAAGGTGCCGGGCGGCGAGAACCTCGCGCCCGAGGATCGCGGCGAGCTGTACCTCGCGGTCGCGCACGGCCTCGCCGACGGCATCATCCGCTACCTGTGGCGCAACCGCGTCGAGGCGGAGGCCGGCCTGTTCCAGCCGCGCACGCAGAGCGCGTTCGAGGAGCGCCAGCGCGGCTACATGTGGATCCGCGTGCGTGCGCTGCCCGAGCGCATCCTCGCGCTGTTCCTCGGCACGCCCGGCATCGACGTGTTCCGCCCGGCCGGCGCGAACGCGGCGGTCGCCGTGGGCTACGAGCACCCGATCGATCTCGCGAGCTGCAGCAGCGTGTTTCCGCCGGATACGTTCCACGTGTTCTGGCCGAACGATCGCGTCGACGTGCTGCCGGGGCCACTCTCGCTCAGCGACATCGCGGATCTGACGAAGGTCGACGTCGAGCTCGATCGCCCGAAGGAGCCCGGCCAGCTGGCGGGCGGACCGCCGGAGCCGATCGGCGTCGAGCTGCGTCTCGCGGCCGCGATGGGCCCGCCGCGCCGCGTGGTCGCGACGCTGATTCCCATCGAGCACGGCCCTCGGCTCAAGCGCATCCTGTTCGCGCTGCCGCCGGTCTCGCTGCGCGGCCATCGCGTGAGCGTCACGGACCGCGGGATCCTCGTCGTCGGCAGCGAGAACCTCGACGTCATCCCGCTCGGCCAGCTCCTCTGCGAGCTGACGCCGGGCCTGCTCGTCCCGCTCGGCATGGACATCGTGCCGCGCGTCTCGCCGGAGGTCCTCGCGCGCGCGCTCGGCCACGCGCCGGGTGTCGTCACCGTCTTCCCGCCGCCGTCGTCGAAGGACGATCGCCCGTTCCAGGTGCCCGACTCCGCGTTCTCCACGCTCGAGCGTCGCTCGCTCGCCAAGCTCGAGGTCGATCGCGCCGAGGTCACCGATCTCGCCGCCGAGCAGGTGCCGGAGGCGCAGGTCGTCAACGACGCCGTCGGACGCTTCGCACTCTGGGGCTTCCCCGATCCCGCCGACCGCAAGGCCCTCCCCAGCGGCGAAAAATAATGGCGCGCCCGCACGTCCGCCACTTCCTCGAGACGTTCGTGCGGCCGCTCGTCGCCGGCGGCGACCTGCACGTCGGCGCGCCGATCCCGCGAGCGGATGTCGATCGCTGGGAGCAGGAGCTGGGCGATGCGTCGGTCGAGCTCGTCGCCGTCGACGACGCGCGTGCCGCCGTCCTCTCCACGCTCGTCGTCCGCCCGCCCGCGCTGATCCTCGATCGCGACGAGCTCGCGCTCGCGGCCGGCCTCCACAACGCGCTGTTCCTCGTGCACCCGCGCGCCGAACGCTGGTCCGTCAGCGACCGCCAGCGCCGCCGCATCATGGACACCGCGCTCTCGCTCGTCAGCCAGCCGCTGACGCAGCACCGCACGCGCGTGATGGCGCGCCACGCGCTGCTCCACCAGGTCTTTCACCTCACGCGCTCCGATACCGTCGTCTCCTGGTGGACCGGCAAGGCGCGCTTCCAGGGCCAGAAGCCGAGCGCGCGCCTCACCGCGTGGCGCAGCGTGCGCCGCGTGCGCGAGGACGTGACGGTCGTCGACTTCGACGAGCTGCTCGCCGTTCCCGACACCGCGCCGATCATCGCGACCCTCCTGCGCCGCACGCCGCTCACCCAGCTGCTCGACTCGCACGCCGGCGCACCGCCGCTCCACTGGGAAGACGCCGTCTTCATCCTGCGCGATCACGAGCTCGCACGCGCGGTGGCGTATCGCCTGATCCCGGGCGACGTCCCGCACCAGAAGCAGGTCGACGGTCCCGCCCGCCTCGCCGCCGCGTTCGAGCAGATGCTCGAGCGCACGCCGGCCGAGTCCGACGTCCGCGCGGTCGCCGCGTTCCTCGTCCACCTCGGCGCGCTGTTCTGCGTCGGCGAGCTGAACCTCCGCGAGGCCGCCGGCAAGAGCCCGCTGATCTCGACGGTGCTCGCCGCCGAAGCCGCCGGTCAACGCCCGCGCGGCCTCACCACGCTGTTCGCGCTGCCGGGCGCGCTCGCGCTCGTCGACAAGCGCCTCGCGACGCCGCCGGGCATCGACTCCATCCCGCAGCTCGCCGCGCGGTGGAAGGTCCACCGCACGCAGACCGCGGAGCTGCTCAGCGACGCCGTGATCGACGCGCTCGCGCAGCGCCTCAAGCGGCACTTGCGGCCGGGGCCGACCCCGGATCCCGCAAGCGTCGTGTCACTGCCTCAGTGAGCGTGCTTCTCGGCCTTCTCTTCGCGCTTCTCGGCCTTGTCTTCGCGCTTCTCCTCGCGCTTCTCGGCCTTGTCGTCCTTGCGATCGTTCATCGCCTCGTGCGTCGCCTTCTCGGCGCGGCGGATCGAGTCGATCGCGTGCTTCCGGTCCTTCTTCGCCCAGAAGTTATCCTCGCGCGACTCGAGGTCCCGCGCGGCCTCGTGTAGCTGCTTCTCCGCCTCCTTCAGGCGGTCGCGATAGACGAGCTTGCTCTCGATCGGCGCGTGCTCGGTCTCCGGCTTGCCGTCGTCGACGCGCGCGGCGCGGATGTCGTGCAGCGCATCGTCGATCTCGCGAATGGCGACCTTCTCGTCCCACTTGACGTCCACCGCACCGGCCGGCCGCTCGAGCAGCGCGCGCGCCTGGCGCAGGTTCTGGAGTGAGGTCATGTAGGCCGGATGGGCGGCCGCGGGCGTGCCCGGGACCGGGTTGCCGGCCGGCGGCTCTGCCTCGCTGTGCGGCGCGTTCGCGGCTGCCTCGAGCAGGTGCAGCGCCGCATCGATGTGCTTCTTGGCCTCGTTGCGGTCGGTCGCGGCCCAGGAGTTGTCTTCAGGGAGATCGAGGTCGTGCCGTGCGTTGCCCAACTCCGCGACTGCCTGACGGAGACGCGTGCGATAGACCTTGGTGCTGTCGATCGCCGGGTGCTCGGTGAGCGGGCGCCCGTCGTCAATGTGGGCGTCGTGCGCGAGCCGCATCGCGGCATCGATCTCGCGGATCGCGGCGCCCTCATCCATCTTCACTTCGGCGGTCCCCGGTCCCGAACGCTCCACCAGCGCGCGCGCGTAACGAAGATGATGGATCGCGTCGATGTACGCGGGGTGGTTCCCGGCCACCGGCGGAGGCGGCGTGGGGGTGGGCGCGGGGGCCGGCGGCGGCGGCGCAGGCTCGTGGTGCGGCGGCGGCGGCGGGGGCGGCATCGGCTCGGCCGGCGGCGGGCCAGCGGTGCGAACCGTGGCGGTACAACCAGCAGCGAACAGGATCGCGATCAACGTTCGGTTCATGAGGTCACCCTAGGTAGTTCGAGGCCTGCATCGTTGCACGCGACGCGCCGAGTCGCGCCCCGCTAGATGCGCATTTCTGCTGGCATCTTCCGCTCCGGATAGCGAGCGGTTTCGCCGCGGCGGGGCACTCTGCCTTGCGGCCCCAACGCCTTTCCAGGCGCCGGTTTTCGGGTAATGTGCGCTTCTTCATGGTCGCTCCGCCTCCTACTCCGCGAAGCTTTGCCATTGATGTCGCGCGGGTCAGTGCGGCGTTCCAGGACCTCGCGCGCCAGATGGGTGCGCAGTTCCTGGATAAGCAGGAAATCATCCGGCTGATGACGATCTCGGCGATCGCGGGCGAGCACATGGTGATCGTCGGGCCGCCGGGTACGGCGAAGTCCGCGATGATCGACATGTTCGCGAAGCTGATCGACGCGCGCTACTTCGAGTACTTGCTGACGCGGTTCACCGAGCCGAACGAGCTGTTCGGGCCGGTGGATATTTCGGCGTTTCGCGAGGGGCGGTACACGCGCCGGCTCGAGAACATGTTGCCGACCGCGGAGATCGTGTTCCTGGACGAGATCTTCAAGTCGAACAGCGCGATCTTGAACTCGCTCCTGCACGTCATCAACGAGCGCAAGTTCCAGAACGGGCCCGAGATTGTTCCGGTGCCGCTGATCTCGCTGTACGCGGCGAGCAACGAGGTCCCGAACGACGAGAACCTGGCCGCGATGTTCGACCGGTTCCTGGTGCGCGTGCTCAGCGACAACCTCGACAGCTATCACTTCCACGAGCTGATGAAGAAGGGCGTGTCCCTCGAGCTGCGGAAGATGACCGGGCGCGGGATGGATGCGGGCGGGCGGCCGACGCAGGAGCTGCGGCCGGTGACGAGCGCGCGCGAGCTGCGCCAGATCCAGCAGAACTTCGACAAGTTCATGGTGTTCCCGGAAGAGTTCCTGACGAAGTACAAGGGACTGATCTTCCAGATCCGCAGCGAGGGGATCAGCGTCAGCGATCGTCGCGCGGTGAAGCTGCTCAAGCTGTTCGCCGCGAGCGCGGTGTTCGACGGGCGTACGCGCGTGCACGACGGCGACTTCTTCGTGCTGCGCCACATCTGGAACAACCTCGATCAGGTCGAGCTGCTCGAGGAGATCGTGAACCCCGTCGTCGACTCGTACTACCGCGAGCATCCGGACGAGCGCCGGTTCATCGGGCCGTCGGCGAGCCTCGACGATCTGATGACCGAGCTCGGGTTGATCCGCGAGCTGCTGACGAGCGGCGCGGAGCTCAGCGACATCCAGCTGTTCAGCCAGCTGAAGAACCTGAACGAGATCAAGGTCGCGCTCGCGGCGCTGCCCGGCGACGGTGCGGCGCGCATGATCCGCGAGGTCGATCAGCTGCTCGAGACCGTGTTCGCGTCGTCGAAGTTCGGGCTCTAGTAGTAGACGTAGGCGGCGCCGGAGTCCGTCGAGGTGTCGCCGGGGCCGTCGTCGCCCGGGGCACCTGCGGCGAAGATCGTCGCGTTCGCGGACATCGCGACGGACCAGCCGAGCGTGTCGCTGGCGCCGGGCGTCTTGGCCTTGAGGTAGTGGCTCCAGCTCCATTGCGTGCCGGTGCGCACGGCGATGTAGGCGGCGCCCGCGTTCGCGAGCGTGTTGCTGCCCGGGTCGCCGTCGACGCCGGAGGCCGCGCCCGCTTCATCGGGAGCGCCGACGAGCAGGATGTTGCCATCGCCCGAGAGCGCGAGGCTCCAGCCGAACGAGTCGCCGGCGTCGGCGTTCGGCGCCTTCGCGTAGGCCTGCGACGCGTGCTGGGCGCCGGCGAGCACGTACGCGGCGCCGGAGCGGAGCGCGGAGCGGTCGGCCTGGTTGCCGTTGAAGCCGCGGGCGTTGCTGCGCTCGTCGATGGCGCCGGCCGCGATCGTCGAGCCGTCGTGCGATGCGGCGACGCTGTAGCCGAAGTTCGCCGTGTCCATCGGGTTGGAGGCCTTGAGCAGCGTGCCGGTCGTCCACGGCGCGGTGAACGTGTAGATCGCACCCGCCTGCGAGAGCGAGTTGTCGGTCGGCTGGCTGGCGCTCGCGCTGCTCTCGCGCGTCGCGCCGATGATCGCGGTCAGGCCGTCGCCGGAGAGCGCGACCTGGAAGCCGAACGAGTCGCCGGCATCGGCGTTCGGCGCGACGAGCTGCGTCGGTACGGACCACGTGGTGCCCGTGCGCGTGAACAGGAATGCGGCGCCCGCGTCGACCGCCGGCGAATCGGCGAGCGGTGCGCCGACGATCAGCGTGTTGCCGTCGCCGGAGAGCGCGAGGCTCGAGCCAAGCTCGTCGCTGTCGTTCGGCGCGAGCGCCTTGAGGTACGCCTGCTGCGACCAGGTCGTGCCGGCGCGCGTGAAGACGTAGGCGGCGCCGGAGTTGGAGGTCGTGTTGTTCGCCTGCGAGATGCCGTTGCCGTCCTCGTGGCGCGCGCCGACCGCGAGCGTGTTGCCGTCGGCGCTGAGGGCGACGGCCCAGCCGAACTGGTCGCCGGCGTCGGTGTTCGTCGGCTTGACGTACGCCTGCTGCGTCCACTGCGTGCCGCTGCGCACGAACACGTAGACGGCGCCCGCGTCGGGGCTCGTGTTGCTGGCCTCGTTGCCGTTGATGACGTTGTCGCCGCCGGCCTCCGTTGGCGCGGCGACGGCGAGTGTCGTGCCGTCTGCCGACATCGCGAGTGCGAGGCCGAACTGGTCGCCGGCCTCCGCGTTCGACGCGCGCAGGTACGCGATGTTCATGCCGATCGGCAGCGCGTCGGACGTGGCGACCGTGTCGCCGAGCGCGCCGTCGCCGGAGAACAGCGCACCGTCGCCGGGCACCGGCGTGAACCCGAGCCGCCCGCAGCCGGCCAACACCAGCAGCACCACCGCACGCACGCCCCCATCTTACTGCGATGCGCGCCGCGCGAACAATCAGCGTTTTGGCTCGATCGTGACGACGACCGGGCGGTGGTCGCTCGTGCCGGCATCGAGCACGCGGCCGTTGCGGCCGACGAGCGAGCGGTCGACCATGACGTGGTCGATGTCCATGCGCAGGACGTCATGCGCCTTGCCGTTCGCGACGTGCTCGTAGTGCCACGTGGTCGGGCCGTCGGTCGGGACGCGCGCGAGTCCCTGGCGCGACAGGAACGCGATCGCGCTGCCCGTCGGATCTTCGTTGAAGTCGCCCGCGACGATGGTCGGCAGGTCGCGCGCGAGCTTCTTCCAGTACGCCTCGATCTCGCGGCGCCGCAGCGGCGGCGTGGTCAGAAAGCCCTTGAACCAGCTGCCGCCGTCGATCGCGGGGCGCAGGTGGATGTTGAGGATCTGCAGCGCGCCGAAGCCGGTGTCGAGCACGAGGCGCTCGGCGGGGAACCAGCCGCGCTCGGGGCAGGGCAGGACCTCCTCGGCCTTGATCGGCAGCTTCGAGAGCACGGCGAGGCCGCCGGCCGCGCGCGTGTGGATGCGGAAGACCTGCACGGGATACTGGGTCGCGAAGCGCGCCGCGAGCGCACGCTGCCACTCGGCCGTGATCTCCTGGAGCAGGACGACGTCGGCGTCTTCCTCGGCGATCGCGTCGAGCGTGGCGGGTACGTCGCGATTTCCGTAGTTGAGGTTGTACGTCATCAGCCGCAGCTTGCGCGCGCCGGTGGCTCGCGCGGGACGCGGAGCAGCAGCGAGCATCCCCAGAGCGGCGGCCGCGAACAGCGGAAACATACGCACGTCTCCAGTCTGGACCGGAACGAGCGACCCGGCACTCGGGGCCTATCGTAGGCCGAGCGCTTCCGTCACGCGGATCTGACCGTCGGTGATCGGCGCGACGATCGTGTCTGCGTGGATCTCGGTCGCGGGAAATCCGTCGCCCGGCCCGTCGACGTAGCGCACGTCGAACATCGCGCTCGCCGGTGGCGCGAGATCGACGGGCGGCACGCCGACGGTGGTCGCATCGGGCGGCAGGATCGCGTCCCACTGGATGTGGTGCGTGCCCGGCGGGACCGCGTACGCGCTGCCGGTCGCATCGACGTCCCAGCTCGCGCGCAGATCGACGGCATCGCCGAGGCCGGCCGCGGTCCACGTGTAGCCGGCCGCGAGCGTCGGCGGGATCAGGTCGAGGAAGTCCGACGGCGCGAGCGCGATCGCCGACGGCACCGTCGAGTACCAGCGCGTCGTCTGCTGCGTGCTGCTGATCATCGCGTCGACCCGCAGGCGGTCGACCATCAGGCCCGTCGGCAGCTCGCCGAGCGGCGTCGTGAACGGCAGACCGTCGACGACGAGCGACCACATCGCCGTGATCGGTGATGGCATCGAGACCGGCAGCATCGTGTACGCGGTCTCCCACGCCGTGGGATCGAACTCCGCCATGCCGTCGACCATCGCGACGCGGCCGGCCGCGTAGCCGACCGGCGCGCCCGCCTTCAGCGCGGTGATCAGCACGTCGACGTTCTGATCGCTGCCCATGCAGCGCGTGCCGACATCCACGACCGCCGGCATCTGCGCCACGTGGAACGTCGCGCAGCCGAGCTGGATCTCGAACGCGTCGGCGTTGATGTTCTTCGGCTTCATCTGCAGGCCGCCGACGATCGTCACCGGCCCCGAGTCATCGGCCGGGCCGACGAGCGTCAGGCCGTCGGTCAGCGGGGCGGTCATCACCTCGATGCTCGGCGTCAGCGCGCTGATCTGCCCGGGGAACAGCACGCTGACGAGCGCGCCCGTCTCGAAGCCGATCTCGGCGACCCCGACCGCGTCCGCGCTCGTCTGGTCGAGCTTCGTGCCGTCGATCGCGTGCGAGACCACGGTCGCGCCGGCGGCCGGCTGCGGCCCGGCGAGCGCGGTGACGGTCACCGTGTGGCTCGGCCCGGAGCGGCCGCCGCACGCGGCGAGCGCGACGACGAGGACAACCTGCCTCACCCGATCGACGCTAGCATGGTAGCTTCGTGCCGTGCCGATTCCCGTCGAACGTCGTCGGAGCTACCTCGCGCGCCAGGCCGCGACGATGGTGCTCTCGCACGTCCAGGCGGACACGCCGATGGCGCTCGTGCGCGCGGCCGCGTGGTCGAACTCGCTGTCGCGGATGGGCGTCAACCTGCCGCTGTTCGTCGTTCACGATATCGGCGTGATGCTGTCGATGACGCGCGGGGCGGGCGGCTACGTGCTGCGGGCCCGCGAGTCGCAGCTCGCGCGCGTGCAGATGCCGCCGAACGCCAAGCCGCAGCTCGATCAGTACCGCCGGCTGCTCGAGAACATCGCGCAGAGCGAGGTCACCGAGCGGCTCGCCGGCCTGCGCCTGCGCGACGAGATGATCGCGGTGCTGCTGTCGCGCATCCTCGGCGACACGTACAACCGGTGGCGCGATCGCACGAAGGCGGCGGGCGTCGAGGCGCTGCCGCTCGACCTCGGCATCCTCGGCGAGATCGACTTCGCCGATCACTTCCGCGACTTCGATCCGCGCAGCCTGTGGGGCTTTCTCGAGCACCTCGTCGGGCAGGCGATGCACGTGTACACGCAGGTCGAGCTGATCGACCTCGATACGGTGCGCCTGCTCGGCCTGTTCAAGGAAGACTCGGCCTCGGGTAGCGAGGCGCTCGGCGGCGCGATCGATCTCGTCGATCTGTTCGCCGCGCTCGGGTCGCCGGAGGCGAACGACGTCGCGAACTTCTCGCTCGACCTGTTGCCCAGCGTGCTCGAGACGCGGCGCTCGACGGGCGCGCAGACGTTCAGCGTCGACGGCTACGCGTCGATCGAGCGCAAGGGCAACATCGACTCGCTCGTGCTCTCCGAGCTCGCGTACGACCGCGAGATCTTCGAGCAGAAGGTCGTCGACAACGAGCTGCTCTACTACGGCCGCGACAAGCAGCGCGAGGACGAGCGCCGCCTGCAATATCTATTGATCGACTGCTCGGCGTCGATGCGCGGCCAGCGGCAGGTCTTCGCGCGCGGCCTCGCGCTCGCGCTGATCAAGAAGCTGACGCTCGAGGGCGACGAGATCTGGGTGCGCTTCTTCGACTCGCGCCTCCATGAGACCGTGAAGATCGGCCGCTCCGGGCAGGTGCCGGTGCCGTACCTGCTGTCGTTCCGCAGCGAGCGCGGCCGTAACTACGGCAAGGTGTTCCGCCAGCTGCTCGTCGAGGTCACGCGGCTGCGGCGCGAGCAGAAGCGCCGTGTCGTGATGTACGTGATCACGCACGGGCAGTGTCACATCGAGCCCGAGCTGACGACCGCGCTCAAGCAGCAGGCGTTCCTCTACGGCATCGTGTGCCTGCCGTCGAGCGACCACCTGCCCGAGTTCGTGCCGCTGCTCGATCGCTCGCAGATCGTCCACGCCGATGCGTTGACCTCGCGCGCCGAACGCCAGCGCCGCGCGCTCGACATCGTCGGTGATGCCGCCCAGGCGCCGAAGGGCGCCCGCCCGACGACGACGGCGCCGAGCGCCAGCCTGCGCATGCAGGCCGTGAAGGGATAGCCGCGTGGCGCGCCGCACGTTCAACTCGATCGAGAGCACGGCCGATCAGGCCGAGGCGTTCGTCCAGCAGGGCAGGTGGGTCGAGGCGGAGCGGCACTACCGCGAGCTGATCGGCCAGACGCACGTCATCAACTACGAGTACGACGACTGGCTGCGCCGGCTCGGCGAGATCTATCGCCACCTCGGCCGCGCGCGCGAGGCGGCGTTCGTCTACCTGTACCTGCACTACTTCGACATGGCGCGCGGCCAGCTCGCCGGTGACGAGCACGTCGCGTTGCGTGCGCGCCTCGCCGAGATCGAGAAGAAGTGGATCGAGGCGGCGCAGCTGTACCAGCAGGCGAAGCTGCCGGTGCACGCGGCGGTCGCGTACGAGCGCGCGAAGCAGTACCCGGAGGCCACGGCGGCGTGGAAGTCGCTGCTGCACGCGCCCGGCCTCTCGCACCGGCCGTACGAGGCGGCGCTCGTGCACTTCAACTACGGGCTCGCGGCGGTGCGGCTCGAGGCGGGCTCTGCCGAGGCGCGGCGCGCGCTGATCGAGAGCCAGCGCAAGCTCGAGCAGGTCGCCGACGACTTCGAGCAGACCGGCGAGCTCGAGCGCGCGTTCGACTGCTTCCAGATCCTGCTCAAGCTCGGCAAGGAGAGCGCGCAGTTCGAGAACCTCGCGGAGGGCTACGTCAACTGCATCCGCGTGCTGCGCGACGACAACCTCAAGTTCTACGTCCTGCAGTACTACGAGGACTTCATCAAGCTCGCGCTCGAGCGCGGCGAGCTCCACGCCGCGGCCACGCTGTACCAGGAGGCGGCCGCGTTCGCGGCGCGCGCCGGCCTGCCGTACGACCGCCACTACCAGCACAAGAGCGCGCTGACCTGGGTCAAGTGCGCCGAGAAGTTCGTCGAGACGGGCGTGCCCGTGCAGATGGTCGAGAACGCGCTGCTCGCGGCCGCCTCGCAGCACAGCGCGGTCGGCGACTACCCGGCCGTACGCGAGTGCTTCGATCGGCTCGCCGGGCTCGAGCTGCCGGACCGCGCGAAGAAGCGGTTCTCCTCGATCGCGCAGCGCTACAAGGGCCTCGCGTCGCCGCCCGTCGAGCTGCCGGGTCTGCCGGACTACCTCAAGCAGCAGCACGCGTACGCCGACATCTGGTTCGTCGACCTGCTCGAGTGGGAGATGGACGGCGATCCGTTCGCGGTGGCGGCGTCGATCGTCGGAGACCTGCGCTATCCGAACGGTATCCGCCGCCGCGCGCTGGTCGTGCTGCTGATCATGGCGGACGCGCAGGCGCGCAACGCCGTCGGCGAGACGGAGACGCTCGTCGAGGTCGCCGACAAGCTCGGCGAGCTGCAGTCGTACGCGGCGCTGTCGCCGCTCGAGAAGCTGTTCGCGTCGCCCGAGCCGACGGTGCGCCGCGCCGCCGTGCGCGCGCTGCGCTTCCTCTACTTCAAGCGGTCGTTCGTGATCGTGCGCAAGGCGCTCAACGATCCGGACTCGCAGGTGCGCGAGGCGGCGCTCGTCGCGATCGGCGGCCTGCACTTCCCGCACGCATTCAACCCGCTCGCGCGCATCTACCGCGAGTCGACCGATGCGCGCGTGCGCGCCGCCGCGCTGCAGTCGATCGGGAAGATCCAGACCGTCGAGGCCGGCGAGTTCCTCGTGATGGTGCTGCGCCAGGAGGCCGGCGGCCTGCGCGAGGCCGCGTACGCCGCGCTGCAGTCGATGGACAACGCCGACGTGCTGCCGATCTTGCGCCAGCACCACGAGATCGAGACGAATCCCACCGTTCGCGACACGCTCGGCGAGCTGCTGCGCCGGCACTGAAGTCGCCCCGCGGCGATGAGCGTCTGAGAACCGTTCTGACGCGGTCGCATGTCATGCTGGGGGCGCGATGCACGTGGGGGTTGCCATCGATCTGCCCGCGCCGCGCGTCGAGCTCGAGCTCGGGCGGCGGCGGCACCGGAGGATCACGGGCCCGGCGGGCGCGATCCTGTTCGCGTGCATGTTCCTGCCGGCGGTGAAGGGCTGCTCGGCGCCGGTGTATCCGATCGAGGCGCCGATCTTCCTGCCGCCGTACCTGTTCGGGTTCGCGTTCATGCTCGCGGCGTGGGCGTGGACGGTGCGCGGCCTCCATCGCGCCGTGCGCGTGATGCGCCTCGTGACGTTCGCGTCGATCGCGTGCTCGACGGTGACGCTGCTCGTCGCGCCGCCGGTCGGGTGCGTCGAGCTCGGCATCAGCGTGTTCGTGCTCGCGACGATCGGCTGGACCGGCTGCTCGGAGTGGCGGCTCGCGCTCGCCTCGCTGATCGTCGGCGTGCTCGGCACGTCATGGTTCGGCCTGTGGGCGTCGAGCGAGGAGGCGCTGATCGGCGTCTACCTGGCGGCGCTCGGCTCGGCCGCGCTCGTCGTCGGCGCGTGCACCTGGCTCGTCGATCTCAGTCTTCAGAGACGAACGTTCCGTCGGGCTTGAACGTCGCCGTCTTGTGCGCCTTGCCGGGCGGAAACTGCACGACGTAGGCGCCCGAGATCACGGTCGCGCCGGTCGGCAGCGTCTGTGGGTACTTCACGGCGAACGCGCGCATCACCTCGGCGGGCAGCTCCGACGCCGCGATCGTGTTGCCGGCATCGATGCCCGCATCGCGCTTGATCAGGTTCAGCTCGATGCGCTCGTGCCTGTCGCTCGGCGGCGTGTACGAGCAGTAGCCGATGAACACGTTGAGCAGGCCGATCACGATCATGCCGCCCGTCACCGGGATCCAGTACCGGCGGTGCTTCTTCGAGAACGGGGCGGCGCGGTCCTTCTGCAACCCTGTCTGTCTAGCGCTTCACGGCGTGACCGTAAAGGCGCTGCGCACGTAGGTGCGCTGCGTGCCCGCTGGAGGCGGCGTCACGGGCGGAAAATCGCTCGCGCCGCCGCTCGACACGCCCGCCTCGGCGTACCCGGTGACCGTCGCGCCGGTGGCGAACGCGAGGTTGTTGCTCCAGCCGGCGAGCGCCGAGAAGTCGGGGGTCGTGTAGCCGGGCGAGCTGCCGGTGACACCGGGCGAGAGCAGGACGCTCCAGATCACGGTGCACCCGCCACACTGCGGCGGCGACTGCGCCGCGTGCCACGCGTAGCCGATCGCGCTCGCGTACGGCGACCACGTCGTGCGGAGGATCGGATACGGCGTCGTGCCGGTGACCTGCGCCGTCGCGCCGCCGAGCGGGGCCGGCGCTGAATACGTCTGATCGCCGGGCGTCGCGGTCGCGTTCGTCACGATCGCCGTCTGGCCGCTCGCGGTGACGGTGACCTGCTGGTCGTAGACGTCGCCGTTCACGCCCTGCGTCGCGCCGAGCGCGTCGGACTCGAAGTTCTGCGACAGCCGGTCGAGCATCGGTGTGGTGCCTCCGGCGCTGTAGAGCACCGTGCTCGCGATCACGCGCGCATTCTGGTTGTTCAGCGGGATGTTGACGTTGAACGACTGCGTCGCGATGACGTTCGACGCGTCGAGGTCGTGAACGGTCGCGCCGTTCACGGTGACGCTGCGGTCGACGAGCGCCTCCGTCGTCGTGTATTCGGCGCCCGTCCCGGTGCCGGTGCCCGTCGGCTGCGCGTGGATCAGCACGATATCGGCGGTGCCGGGCACGGCCTGGATCCGATACGCGCCCGTCTGCGGGTTGACGAGGCCCGCATTGCCGCCGAATTCGACGAGCCACGCGCCGCCGCCGTTGCGGTTGCTCACGACGCCCGTCAGCGGGACTGGCGCGGGCGCCGTATCGCTGCAGCGCTGGGGGACGTCCATCGTCAGGCTCGTGCGCTCCGCGACGGCGAAGTGCACCTCGGTGACCTGGTTGAGCGCTGTCGGGCTGACGGGGCTCGTGCCCGAGCACGTCCACATCACGCCCCAGCTCGGCGAGTTGACGTCGAAGCTGTAGGTGTCGCCGCTCGGTGCGCCCGCGAGCTGCCACGTCCCGCTGCCGTCCTGGAACGCGACGAGGTACGAGAACATCGCGGCGTTCGTCGGGTGGTTCGTCAGCGTGACGTGCACCGTCGTGCCGCCGCCGCCGTTGTTGCCGTCGCCGTTGCCGCCGCCCGTGTCGCTGTTGCCGCCGCTGTCGCCGCCCGAGGATGCATCGCTGTTACCTTTGCTGTTCGAGCCGCACGCGATCGCCAGAACCGAGACGCAAGCCAGGACAAGCCGCATTGGGACCAGCCTACGCGAGAAGCGCAGCCAGATCCTGGGGCAAAGCAGCCCGCGCTGTGACCTCGCCACCCTCGGGGTGGGGCAAGGTGATCCGGGCTGCGTGGAGCGCGTGGCGCGGGATCACGAACAGCGCGGCGAGCTCGTCGGTGAGGCCCTCGTCGCAGTACTCGATGAACGCGTCGTCGCCGTGCGTGTACAGCTTGTCGCCGACGATCGGAAACCCGGCGTGCGCGAGGTGCGCGCGGATCTGGTGCTGGCGGCCGGTGACGAGCGTGCAGCGCACGAGCGCATAGGCGGCCGCGCGCCGCTCGACCTGCACGCGCGTGATCGCGGGCAGCCCTCGGGGATCCGGCAGCATGCGGACGTGCGGCAGGCGGGTGTCGTCGGCCTTGGTCGAGAGGCGCAGCCCGGTGTCGAGCACGGCCTCCTCGTCCCACGGCGGCTGGCCGTGAACGACCGCGAGGTACTCCTTCGTCGTGCGGTCCTTGCGGCCGATCGCATCCTTCAGGAATGCCGCCGCCGCGCGGTCGCGCGCGAGCACGAGCACGCCGCTGGTCTCGCGATCGAGGCGATGACAGATCTGCAGCTCGGGCTCGTCGGGGTAGCGCTCCGAGAGAACCCGCGTGAGCGTGTTGAAGTAGAACTTCGCGCTCGCGTGCACGGGCAGCCCCGCTGGCTTGTCGATGATGCGCATGCGCGCGTCCTCGTGCACGACGGTGAAGGTGCGCGGCACCGGAGGCTCGGGCGGCGCCGGCCGGCGGATGATGTAGTGCTCGCCGGCGGCGACGCTCGTCGAGGCCTTCGGCTTGAACCCATCGAAGCGCGTCAGCTGCGTCTCGATGATCCCCTGGATCTTCGTGCGCGACAGCCGCGTGATCTGCGTCTTGACGAAGTGATCGAGCCGCAGCCCGGCGAGCTCCGGCGGCACGTGCAGGTGGCGCTCGATGATCTTCGGGTTGCCGTGCTCGTCGAGGTGAGACGGCGCCTCGTCGACCTCTTCAGGCTCCGGGCTCGTCGTCATCGTCGACGCCCGCCGCTTCGATGTCGTACTTCTTCATCAGCTTGCGGTAGTACTTGCGGTCGATGTCGGCCGCGCGCGCGGCGTGCGAGATGTTGCCGTTGTTGCGCTTCAACGTCTGCACGATGTAGTCGCGCTCGAACGTCGCGACCCACCGCTCCTTCGCATCCTTGAACGTCACACCTTCGCCGAGCAGCTCGTCGGGCGTCGGCGGTGGCGTGGGCTGCAGCGACACCGCGGGGCCCGTCGGCATGCGGCGCACCGTCTGCTGCTGCGCGGTCGCCGGGCGCGAGTGGCGCGCGAAGTCTGGCAGGTCGGAGAGCTCGATCACCTGGTGGCTGCAGAAGCTCACGGCGCGCTCGATCACGTTGACCAGCTCGCGCACGTTCCCCGGCCAGCTGTACGCCTGGAGCGCCGCCGCGGCCTCGCGCGAGATGCCGCGGACCTTCTGCTGCCCGTTCGGCAGCCGGTTGTACATGCCGTTCTCGAGGAAGCTCTGGACGAGCAGCGGGATGTCATCGGGCCGGTCGCGCAGCGACGGCAGGTGCAGCCGCACGACGCTGAGCCGGTAGAACAGGTCCTGGCGGAACCGGCCGGCCCGGACCTCGTCCTCGAGGTTGCGGTTCGTCGCGGCGATGATGCGCACGTCGACCTTCTGCGCCTTCGCCGCACCGACGCGCCGCACCTCGCGCTGCTCGAGCGCGCGCAGCAGCTTCGGCTGCAGATCGAGCGGCAGCTCGCCGAGCTCGTCGAGGAAGAGCGTGCCGCCGTCCGCCTGCTCGAACAGGCCGGTGCGCGTCATCATCGCGCCGGTGAAGCTGCCCTTCTCGTGGCCGAACAGCTCGCTCTCGATCAGGTTCGGCGGCACGGCGCCGCAGTCGAACACGACGAGCTCGCCTTTGCTGCGCGGCGACAGGTCGTGGATCGTCTGCGCGACGACCTCCTTGCCGGTGCCCGTCTCGCCGTCGATGACGACGGTCGTCGCGGTCGGCGCGATCTTCTCGATGATCGAGTAGATCTCGCGCATCTTCGCGTTGCCGCCGATCAGCCGCCCGCACCGGTCGGCGCGCGACGGGACGATCTGCACTTCCTCTTCGCGCGCGTTGAACTTCAGCAGGCTCTGGCCGGCCGCGATCGTGCTGCCCGGCTTGAGGAACGCCTCCCGCACGCGCACCTTGTTGATGAACGTGCCGTTCGTCGAGTGGTTGTCGACGAGCACGTACCCCGTATCGTCCTGGATGATCTTGCAGTGGTAGCGAGACACCGTGTCGTCATCGAGGACGACGTCGTTGTCGTTCATCGAGCCGATGCGGATCTCTTCCTTGTCGAACGCCCACTCCTGGCCGTTCTCGGCCTGCAGGCTGCACCGCCGCAGGTGCAGCGTGGGACCGCGGTCGAGGTAGCTGACCTTGGTCGGAGGGACGAAGTCGGGAAACTTCTTCAAGCCTCCCGAGCATAACCTACTGCTTGCCGACCATGTCCATGGCCGTCCCGCGCTCGAACCAGGTGGCGTGCAGGGCCCCCCGCTCGAGGTCCATGGAGGCGATCTGCGGGCCATTCAGCTTGGTCGCGTACATCACGACGCGCCGATCGTTGTGGTTCTGCTCCGCCGCCGCGCCAGCCTCGCCGAAGCCGACCACCACCAGGCGATCGTTCGGGATCCCGAGCGCGTTGAGGCGCGACTGGACCGCCGCCGCCCGCGTGAACGCGAGCTCGTTGTTGTAGCCCGGGGTCCCGAGGCTATCGGTGTGGCCCTCGATCGCCAGCCGGTAGCCCGGGTGGGCCTTCAGCCACGACGCGACGCGGTCCACCTGGTCGAGCGACGCGTCATACAGCGACGCCGAGTTCAGATCGAACATCACGATCTCCGTCGGTTCGATCAGCGAGCGCGCACCGCTTGCGGGCTCGGTCACGACCGTGCTCGGCGCCTTCGCGGGGATGAAATCGGGGTTGGGCGCCGGTTCGGCGGCCGCGATCCCGCCGAGGGCAACCAGCATGACAAGGCTCTTCATGCTCGGAAGGAGGAGCATCCGGCGTGCCGGCACAGCCCATGCTTTCTCCGAGGTCATGGCCGTTCGTGCGCGAAAACCACCCCCTGACGAAGTGCCGGGCGCCCAGGCCTTTCTGCCGGCGCGAAGAACGCTGAGCACGCTCCGGTCCGCCGTGCAGACGTGCCACGGGTGCACGCTCTACAAGCACGCCACGCAGGCCGTGTTCGGTGAGGGCAGCGCGCACGCACGCGTCGTGCTGATCGGCGAGGTGCCCGGCGACTCCGAGGACCTCGCGGGCAAGCCGTTCGTCGGGCCGTCTGGCCGCCTGCTCGACGAGGCGCTCGGCACGGCGAAGATCCCGCGCACCGAGGTCTACGTGACGAACGCGGTCAAGCACTTCAAGTTCACCCGGCGCGGCAAGCGCCGCATCCACGACAAGCCCGACCGCTACGAGATCGCCGCCTGCAAGCCGTGGCTCGAGTCCGAGCTCGACCTCCTCGACCCGGCGATCGTCGTCCTCCTCGGCGCGACCGCGGCCCAGTCGCTGCTCGGCTCGTCGTTCCGCGTGACGAAGGAGCGCGGTCACGTCCTCGACACGCCGCTCGCGAAGTGGACCTTCGCGACCGTGCACCCATCCTCCGTGCTGCGCGCGCCCGATGACGAGATGCGCCGCATCGCGCACGAGGAGTTCATCGCGGACTTCGAGCTCGTCGGCGACTACTTCCGCAAGCTCTGAAGCATCCGGTCGCGCATCGCATCGGCATCGCGCTGGATCTGGGCCATGTCGTCGAGCGTGACGAGGAGCCGCATCCGCTCCGGCGCGAGCCCGGCCTCCTCCTCCGCAACGTGGTCGAGCAGCATCTCGAGGATCGCCTTCGCGAGCGAGCCCGCCGACGACGGCCCGGCCGCGAGCAGCCGATCCGCCATCGCGTGCAGCTCGTGGTGCGCCCGGTCGAGCGGGTCGAGGAACGCGCAGTCGACGCTGCGCAGCCGGCCCGCACGCCGCAGCGCCGAAAACAGGATCTCGCTCTCCATCATATGGTGCGCGAGCCAGAAGCTCGCGGCGCCCTGCGCGAGCGGCAGCTCGGCCGGCTGCGCGATCGCGGCCTCGAACGCCCGGCCTATCTTGCGGTGGATGTCCACCAGCCCCTCGAAACTCTGCGTGTACGCGTCGGTCATGGATCGAACCTAAAAGTTCAAGTTAACTTGAAGTCAATGCATTCCGTGCTGACAATCGGCGAGGTCGCGAAGCGAAGCGGTGTCGCCGCCTCCGCCCTGCGGTTCTACGAAGACCGCGGCCTCTTGTTCTCGTTTCGCGAGCCGGGCAAGCAGCGCCGCTACCCGCGCGCGGTGCTGCGCACGATCGCGTTCATCGTGTTCGCGCAGCGCATCGGCCTCTCTCTCGACGAGATCCGCGCCGAGCTGACGAAGCTCCCCGGCGGCAAGCCGCCGAGCCGCGCCGACTGGGGCCGCATCAGCAAGATGTGGCAGGCGACGATCGATACCCGCATCGCCGAGCTGCAGCGCCTGCGCGGCTCGCTGACCGACTGCATCGGCTGCGGCTGCCTCTCGCTCGACCGCTGCCACCTGACGAACCCGGCCGACCGCATCGCGAAGAACGGCGCCGGCGC
>CAYUNM010000001.1:222041-223781 GCA_964446175.1 uncultured Kofleriaceae bacterium | reverse complement strand
CGGCGCGTGCGCGGAGCCCGGCGCGTGCGCGGAGCCCGGCGCGTGCGTGGAGCCCGGCGCGTGCGCGGAGCCCGGCGCGTGACAGTGGCGCATGAGCCCTGGCCGAGCCCGGCTCGCATGCGCCTGGCCGCGATCCCCGGCCCCGAGCCCGCACCCGCCACATGTAGCTCACACAGCAAATGTCAAAATATACGCCCAAAATATTGACGCGACTTCGTCGACTGGGCTAGTCTCTGGACATGGCGCGGCGGCGGAAGACTCACGTCCAGCAGGAGCTGCGGTGGCACAACGCCGCCGGCGACCTGCGGGGGCGCAAGCGCGAAGCGCCCAGCACCGGCCACCGCCGCGGCAAGCGCAAGCTCGGGCGGCCGAGGAAGCCCGGGGCGAGGCAGCGCCACGAGAAGCGACCCGTGTTCGCGAGCGAGCGGGTCGTGCACATCACGCTGCGCGCCGAACGGGCGGTCGGCGGTCTGCGCACGCGCGCGTGTTACCGCGCGATTCGCGAGGCGGTCGTCACGATGCTCCCGCACGATGACTGCCGCATCGTCCAGCTGAGCATCCAGCGCACGCACGTGCATCTGCTGGTCGAGACTGATAGCTCGCGGGCGCTCTCGCGCGGCATGCAGGCGTTCCAGATCAGCGCGGCGAAGCACATCAATGCAGCGGTGTCGGGCGCGGGCAGCTGGTGGGAGCGTCGTCGGATGGCGTCGCCGCCAAAGCGCCGCAAGGGCCGTGTCTTCACCGACCGCTACTTTGCGCGGCTCATCACGTCGCCGTTGCAGGCACGGCGCGAGCTTGCGTACGTGCTGAACAACTGGCGCAAGCACGGCGAGGACCACCGCGCGGTCGCACGCGGATGGCGGATCGATCCGTTCTCGACGGGCTGGGCGTTTGTCGGATGGAGCGAGCTCGAGCACGAACAATGGGCATGGTCGAAGCCGCCGCTGTACGAGCCGATCCCGGTGCATGCGGCACGTAGCTGGCTGATGCGCGTTGGCTGGAAGAGGTACGGCGGCATCGGCATGCGCGAGGTGCCGAGCGCGCGAACCGTGACAACGCGCGCGCCGTGACCTCCGCGCGCGCCATGACCACCGCGTGCGCCATGACAACCCGCGCGCCATGACCACCGGGTGCGCCATGACAACCCGCGCGCGATGACCACCGGAGAGCCATGACAGCGCCACGACCGCGTGCGCCACGAACGCGCGAGCCATGACCCCGCGCGCGGGTCACTGTGCGAGCCATGCGCGAGCCATGACCCCGCGCGCGGGTCACCGTCCGAGCCATGCCGCGCGAGCCATGACCCCGCGCGCGGGTCACCGTCCGAGCCATGCAGCGCGAGCCATGCAGCGCGAGCCATGCAGCGCGAGCCATGACCCCCCGCGCGAGCCATGACCCCGCGCGCGGGTCACCGTGCGAGCCACGACGCGCGAACCATGCTGCGCGAGCCATACCGCGCGAGCCATGCAGCGCGAGCCAGCCGCGCGAGCCAGCCGCGCGAGCCAGCCGCGCGAGCCATGCCGCGCGAGCCATGCCGCGCCAGCCTTGCCCATCGCGCCGTATGACCGCGCGCAGCGCGGTGCCGGGCGCGCCCGATGGCCCGCGCAGCGGCGCGCAGCGCTGCGCAGCGGTGCGCAGCGGTGCGGTGCAGCAGTGCGGCACGCGGCGTTGCGGTGCGCGGCGTTGCGGGGCGCGGCGCGATCAGCGGCGTTCGTCGAACTTCGCGCGCGCCGCCTCGGT
>CAYUNM010000001.1:0-221941 GCA_964446175.1 uncultured Kofleriaceae bacterium | reverse complement strand
GCGGGGCGCGGCGCGATCAGCGGCGTTCGTCGAACTTCGCGCGCGCCGCCTCGGTCCCCGGCGTGAACAGGTTGACGAGGTTGCCGTCGGGATCGCGGAACAGCAGCGAGCGGTTGCCCCATGGCATCGTCGTCGGCGCCTGGACCGGCGTGCCGATCAGCGCGGCGATGCGCGTGTAGTCTGCATCGACGTCCGCGACGCGTAGCTCGAGGATCACCGACTGGTTCGCCGCGGGACGCGCGCCGGCCCCCGGCTGGAAGCGCTGGATCGCGGCCGTGCTCGAGAACGCGTACGTGAACCCGTCGGTCGTGATCTCGGCGAACTCGGGCGTGCGCCAGGCGGCGGCGAGGCCGGTGACGCCCTCGTAGAAGGAGACCAGGCGGCGGATGTCTTCGGTGACGATGCGGACGGAGGCGAAGTTCATGACCCGGGTCTAGCGCCCCGCGTTGACAGCCTTCGGTCAGGTTTGTACGCGGCGCCGGCGTCGCACGAGCACGAAGATCGCGGTGCCGGCCGCGAGGATCAGGGCACCCCCGACCAGCCAGGGCACCTTCCACGTGCCGGGCTGGGCGGCCGCCTTGCACGTGCCGTCCGCGGTGACGGGCGCCTTGGGGCCGGCGTTGTACTGGAGGTCGAGGCCGTCGTCGGAGATCGGGCCGCCCGCGCCGACGAACTTGTAGTCGTAGCTCGGGTCGTCGGCGGCGCCGATGCGAGCGTGGTCGATGGTTACGCCCGGGCTGTCCTCGACCTTGACCTCGGTCTCGCCCGGGTTCGTGAGGCGGAGGTGGTCGCGCAGGACGAGGCGGTGGCGGCCGCGCGCGGTGGCCAGGCAGGGGTAGGCGACGAGGTCGACGGAGAACGCGCCGGCCGCGACGTCGGGCGTGCCCATGCCGACGTCGACCGTTTGCCAGGTGAGCGGGGTGCGCGTGCCGTCGATGTCGAGCTCGATGTTCGCGGCGACCTGGCCGGCGAGGCGCTGGCCGAAAGTATTCGCCTCGGCGTCGCTGATCTGGCCGTCGCGGTTGGCGTCGATGCCGCGGCGCTCCTGTGCGCCGGGGATCTCGCCGAAGAAGACGGTGTAGGCGATGCGGACGCGGTCGCCGAGGGGGGTGAGCTTGAGGTAGCGGTTGTTGTCGTCGACCGACGGCGCGACGTGCGCCGAGAGGAGCGTGAGCGCCAGCACGGAGAGCCCGGTTTGGGAGATGTGGCGCGCCTTCACAAACGCATTGACCTCCTTGGATCGGCCGTGGTCAAGTCCGCGGCGAGGGTAGCCATGAAGAAGGCATTGCTAATTTGTTTGCTTGCGGGGGCGTGCGGCGGGGATGACAAGCACGAGCTGTTCACGCCGAAGCCCGAGTGCAAGGGCGATGCGATCACGCCGTACGCGGGCACGTTCCCGCAGGTGATCAACACGCTGAACATCGGATCGGTGCAGGACGGCTTCGATCTCGATGGCGACGGCAAGCCGGATAACAAGCTCGCCGCGGTCGGCAGCCTCGCGATGAGCGCGATCTCCGACTCGATCAAGAACACGGAGATCGTGATCCCGATCGAGTTCTTCAACCTGCCTTCGGTCGCGGCCACGACGTGCGTGAAGTTCGCGATCTACCTCGGCATCAGCGATGCGGACGGCGATGGCAAGAAGCCGGTGCAGCACAACGGTGACTGCAACGACCACGATCCGAACATCGCGCCGGGCATGCCCGAGATCGCGGACAACCACAAGGACGACGACTGCGACGGCCTCGCCGACGAGAACGGCTCGGATAACTCGCCGAACGGCAGCGACACGGCCGATCGCGACGGCGACGGTCAGAGCATCGCCCAGGGCGACTGCGACGACACGAACGCGATGGTCAAGAAGGGCGCCGCCGAGATCTGCGGCGACGGCCTCGATAACGACTGCGACGGCGTCGCGGATCGCACCGAGGACGGCTCGGGCAACTCGATCGCGTGCAACCCGTTCGACGCGACGAACTTGCAGGACATCGCGCTCGACCCGCTGTCGCTGATGGGCGGCCAGCCGGTGATCTCGTTCACGTCGGGCACGATCGACAGCAAGAGCCACCTCGTGGCGGGCCCGGGCACGTTCAGCGTCAACATCCCGGTGACGAACGGCATCACGCTGGATCTGAAGATCAGCGGCGCGACGATCGAGGCGACGCTCGGCGCCGACGGCACGACGATGAACGGCCGCCTCGGCGGCGTGATCGACGCGAAGACCGCGGACACGATCCGCGGCCTCAACGTCTCGCAGATCGGCCTGACCCCGCAGCAGTCGCTGCTCGACGCGACGTTCGCGAACATCCTCGGCTCGCTGCTCGCGCTGCCGAAGGCGAACAAGACGGTGCTCAAGGATTATCCGGACTGCCGCACGCCGGATATCGATGTCGACGGTGACGGCCTCGAGGCGTTCTGTGACTCGGATCCGAACGATGACGTGAAGGAAGTCGATACCTGCATCGATGGCGACGGCAAGGTCTACAAGGACGTGAAGGACGGCAGCGGCAACGTCACGAAGCAGTGCACCGAGTTCACGGATGCGAAGGGCAAGCCGCTGTTCGTCGACGGCATCTCGGTCGAGCTGAACTTCACGACGACCAAGATCAAGTCGATCAAGCCGCCGATCACGCAGTAAGGAAAGCGAACGAAGTGAGCGTGGTGTTGGTGGTGGGCGGGCTTGTACCGGAGCCCGAGCGAAGCGAGGAGCTGCGGTAGATGCTTCCGCTGCTGTTGGCGTCGGCGTCGCCGCGGCGCCGCGAGATGCTCGAGCGTGTCGGCGTGCCGCTGGAAGTGCGCGCCGCGGATATCGACGAGTCGTGGCGCGACGGCGAGGACCCGGCCGCGTACGTCGTGCGGATCGCGCACGAGAAGGCGCGCGCCGTGAAGCGCCGGCCGGGGCAGTGGGTGCTCGCCGCCGACACGACCGTGACGATCGACCGCAAGATCCTCGCGAAGGCCGCCGATGGCGAGGAGGCGGCGGCGATGCTGCGCCTCTTGTCGGGGCGCGTGCACCAGGTGATCACGGCCGTGACGATCCTCGGCGGCGACGAGCGGATCATCGATCACGACCTGTGCGTCTCGACGGACGTCGCGGTCGCGGCGCTGTCGGAGGAGACGATCGCCGGCTACGTCGCGAGCGGCGAGTGGCGCGGCAAGGCGGGTGCGTACGCGATCCAGGGCATCGCGGCGGCGTTCATCCGCGAGGTGCGCGGCTCGGTGACCAACGTCATCGGCCTGCCGCTCGCAGAGGTGCTCGACGCGCTGCGCGCGCTCGGCGCGCCTGGCGCGAACCTCGCGGTGGGGCAGCCGGCATGAGCACGATCGCCGAGCGCTGGGCCGAGGTGAAGGCGCGCGTCGAGGCCGCGTGTCGCGTGGCGGGGCGCGAGCCGGCCGAGGTCACGATCATCGCCGTGTCCAAGACGCACCCGGCGAGCGCGGTGCGCGAGGCGGCGGCGGCCGGCGCGACGGACTTCGGCGAGAACTACGCGCAGGAGCTCGCGAGCAAGCGCGGCGAGTGCGGCGACGTGCGCTGGCACTTCATCGGCCGCCTGCAGCGCAACAAGGCGAAGCTCGTCGCCGGGCACGTCGCGCTCGTGCACGCGGTCGATTCTGCCGAGCTCGCGGCGGAGCTCGGCAAGCGCGCGGGCGGGGTGCAGCCCGTGCTGATCGCGGTCAACGTCGCGGGCGAGGCGTCGAAGGGCGGCGTCGCGGAGGCGGATGCGCCGGCGCTCGCGCGTGCGGTCGCGAAGACGGCGAACGTGCGGCTCGACGGCCTGATGACGATGCCGCCTCCCGACGAGGATCCGCGCCGCTACTTCGAGGCGCTGCGCGCGCTCCGCGATCGGCTCGCGGGCGAGCTCGGCCCGCTGCCCGTGCTCTCGATGGGCATGAGCGGCGACTTCGAGGCGGCGATCGCGTGTGGTGCGACTCACGTGCGCATCGGCACCGCGATCTTCGGCGAGCGCCCCCGTGTAGAATGACGCGATGAGGTGGGTCGCGCTGCTCGCGATCGCGGGCTGCACGCAGG
Organism: uncultured Kofleriaceae bacterium; assembly: GCA_964446175.1. Lineage (GTDB taxonomy): Bacteria > Myxococcota_A > Polyangia > Haliangiales > Haliangiaceae > JABFXX01. The sequence continues at coordinate 217,911 of CAYUNM010000001.1, read as the reverse complement.
TCTTCGGGCTCGACTCGACGCGCGACGACGATCGCGACGGCGACCACGTCCCCGACGCGCTCGACAACTGCCCCGACGTCGCGAACCCCGACCAGAGCAAGAGCGATCCGAGCTCGCCGCTCGGCGATGCGTGCCGCCAGTGCATGACGACCGACACGCGCGACAGCGACGGCGACGGCATCCCCGATCAGTGCGACGCCTGCGACAACCGGCTCCCCGACACGAACGGCAACGGCGTCCCCGATGCGTGCGAGCACCCGCACGACGAGGACGGCGACGGCCATCCCGATCTGTTCGACAACTGCCCCGCGGCCGCGAACCAGGACCAGCGCGACACGACGGACACGAGCGAGCCCGACGGCGTCGGCGACGCCTGCGACGACACCCAGGGGCCCGATCGCCAGCTGTTCGACGGCTTCGTGCAGGCGAGCCAGCTCTGGGTGCTCGGCCCCGGCGACTGGACCGACGGCAACGACGAGTCGCACGTCTCCTGCGACAACTCGCAGCCCGCGACGCGCTACGCGGGCCTCGGGCTCGGCTCGTTCACGCTGTCCGCGAACGTGACGCTCGTCGACAACGGCTTCGTCGGCGTGCGCGCGGTCGACAGCTCGACGCCGCCCAACACGATCGAGTGCGGCGTCATGCGCGACCCGGGGCAGCAGGCCATCGTCGTGCGGTCGATCAGCAGCAACATCACGACGAACGCGCCGAGCATGGCGATCGCGTCGACCGATCACGTCACCGTGCACATGACCGTCACCGACCAGAGCGCCATCGGGTTCGTCGCGGTCGGGTGCAGCGTCGATGACCAGCCGGCGTTCGGCGGGTTCAAGCTCTCGACGACCAATCCGATCTGGCGCACGGGCCTCGCGACGCTCGGCTACACACCGCCGACGCTGCCGCCGACGATGGATCCGATCACGGGACACGCGAGCTACGCCTGGTACGACCTCGTCACCACGAGACCGCAAGGCCAGTGACCGCGTGGTCGGCGGTGACGTCGACCGTGACCGTCGCCGGCGAGCGCCACCACAGATACGCACCGGTCACCGCAAGCAGCCCGCCCGCGATCCCGGTGAGCGTGCCCGCGAGCGCGACGCGCCGGGCCGTCGTGATGCGCGACGCGCCGGTGGGATCGCAGTGGCGCACGCTGTCGACGGTGAAGCAGTGGTGCTGCGGGTCCGAGGCGTTCGGCGCGCCGGGGTCGCTGTTCGGGAACTGTCGGTCGTAGAGCGAGCGGCCGTAGAAGCCGAGCGCGAGGCCGCCGCCCACGAGCCCGACGCCCGACGCCGTCAGGATCTTGCCCCACAGCCGCCGCGCGCTCGGGCGGACCTCGATCGTGCGCTCGCCCAGCAGGTCGGGCACGGTGAGCGTCTCGTGCGCGCCCTCGGCGAGCGTGAGCCTCTTCTCGAACGGCAGCTTGCCGGCCGCCGTGACGACGACGCTGCGCTCGCCCGGATCGATCTGCACGTCGCGCAGCTGGTCGGCCGCGAGCACGATCTGATCGACGATCACCTTCGCGTCGGGCGCGTTCCGCGGCAGGGTGATCGCGAGGTGCGGCACGCGCGGGGCGAGCAGGGCGATCTTGCGCTCGGCCGCGTCCTGGTGCTCGGCGAGCGACTGGTCGTGGGCGCGGTCGCGGGCCTCGCTGTAGTAGCGGACGGCCGTCGCGACCTGGCCGGCCTCCTCGGCGCACAGGCCGAGGTTCAGCATCGTGCCGACCGCGCGCGGATCCTTGCGAAAGGAGAGGTCGAACTTCGCGCAGGCGTCGGCCCGCTTGCCCTGCTCGAGCAGGGCGCGGCCCTCCTGGAACAGCTTGTCGGCCTCGAGCTTGTCGTCGTCGCGGACGTCGGCGGTGGCCGTGGCGGCGACGCCCAGCGCGACGAGCGCGATCCCCCACCGCATGGGGCAAGGCTAGCATTTGGCGCACTGTCAGCGGGGTGGAGTAGGGTGAGACGTGCGAATCCTCGGCCTCGACCCCGGCAGCCGCGTGTGCGGCTATGGAGTGATCGAGTCGGATGCCGGTCGGCTGCGCTACATCGAGTGCGGCGTGCTGACCGCGCCGGAGTCGCGCCCGATGGAGCAGCGCCTCGGCGAGATCGCGCGGGGCCTGCGCGAGGTGATCGACGAGCTCTCGCCCACGGTCGCGGCGGTGGAAGACGTGTTCACGCACCAGAACGTGCGCAGCGCGCTCGCGCTCGCCCAGGCGCGCGGCATGGCGCTCGCGGTGCTCGGCATGGCGGGCATCGGCGTCAGCTCGTACCCGCCGGCAACCGTGAAGAAGGCGGTCTCGGGCTCGGGCGGCGCCGGCAAGGATCAGATCGCGCGCATGGTGCAGGCGCTCATCGGCCTGCGCAGCCTGCCGCGCGCCGACGCGACGGATGCCCTCGCCGTCGCCATCACGCACGGCCACGTGTGCCGGCCGAGCAGCGCGAAGCTCGTGCCGGTCGGAGCCCGCGCGAAGGTTGCGGCGCCCACGATCGCCGAGAAGAGAGTCCGCCGATGATCGCGCGTCTCGAAGGTGTCTTGATCGAACGCGACCCGCCGCACGTGGTCGTCGACTGCAACGGCGTCGGCTACGACGTGATCTGCTCGACCTACACGCTCGGCGGCCTGCCGAGCGACGGCGAGAAGGTCACGCTCCGCATCTTCACGCACGCGACGGAGAACAAGCTCGCGCTGTTCGGCTTCATCGACGTGCAGGAGCGGGCGCTGTTCGATCTGTTGATCACGGTCAAGAACGTCGGGCCGACCACGGCGATCGCGATCCTGTCGGGCTCGAGCCCGCGCGACATCGCGTCGCTGATCGCGGCCGAGGATGTCGCCGGTCTCACGCGCATCAAGGGCGTCGGCAAGAAGACGGCCGAGCTGCTCGTCGTCGAGCTGCACGAGAAGTGCGCCGAGCTCGGCCTCGCGTGGGACGCCGCCGGCGGCCTGCGGCCGATCGCGAGCTCGTCGCCGCTCTCCGGGCGCGGCAAGTCGAAGCGTCACCCGATGCTCGAGGAAGTGTCGATGGCGCTGGTCGGGCTGGGCTGGCGGCCCGCCGAGGCCGAGCAGGCGATCGCCGAGCTGCCCGTCCCGCCGGGCGCGACCACCGAGCAGCTGCTGCGCCAGGCGCTGCGGAGCATGCCGAGGTAGTCATGGCGCGCACGCAGCTCATCGAGAGGATCGCGAGATAGCCATGGCCCGCAAGAAGCACATCGAGCTCGTCCGCGACGAGGACGACCGCGAGGTCTCGCCGCTCGAGAAGCGCGGCGGTGGCGGTGGCGGCGGTGGCGGCGGCGGCGGCGAGGGCATCGGCGGCGGCGACAGCTGGCAGGCCGCGCTGCGTCCGCGCACGTTCGACGAGTACATCGGCCAGCGCGACCTGATCGAGAACCTGCGCGTCAGCGTGCGCGCCGCGCGCGAGGGCGGCTGGTCGCTCGACCACTTCCTGTTCGCCGGTCCGCCCGGCCTCGGCAAGACCACGCTCGCGCACGTGATCGCGAACGAGCTCGGCGTGAACCTCCACGTGTCGTCGGGCCCGGCGATCGATCACAAGGGCAAGCTCGCGTCGCTGCTGACCTCGCTCGGCCCCGGCGACGCGCTGTTCATCGACGAGATCCACCGCCTCAACCCGGTGATCGAGGAGAACCTCTATCCCGCGATGGAGGACTTCAAGTTCGACGTCTTCATCGGCGACGGCCCGCACGCCAAGGCGATGACGATGCAGCTGCCGCGGTTCACGCTGCTCGGCGCGACCACGCGCATGGGCCTGCTCTCCGCGCCGCTGCTCGACCGCTTCGGCTTCCACTGGCAGCTCCGCTACTACGAGCTGGCGGATATGCGCTCGATCGTCGAGCGCTCCGCGCGCCTGATCGACGTGCCGATCGACGCCGACGGCGCCACCGAGATCGCCCGCCGCTCGCGCGGGACGCCGCGCATCGCGAACCGCCTGCTCCGCCGCGTGCGCGACTTCGCGAAGGTCGAGGGCGATGGCACGATCGACGGCACGATCGCGGCGTCCTCGCTCGATCGCCTCGCCGTCGATCACGCCGGCCTCGACGCGCTCGACCGCGCGTACCTCACCGTCATCTGCGAGCGCTTCGACGGCGGCCCGGTCGGCATCGAGGCGGTCGCCGCGTCGCTGTCGGAGGAGCGCGGCACGCTCGAGGAGGTCGTCGAGCCGTTCCTGCTCCAGGTCGGCATGATCGCGCGCACGCCGCGCGGTCGCGTCGCCACGGCCGCCGGCTTCTCGCACATGGGGCTCGTCGCGCCGACGAAGGCGCCGACCGGCGGCAACAGCCCGCAGGGCCGCCTGTTTTAGCCGCCACGTCGGCGGAGCTGGCGCGAACCGCTGCGAGATTGTCGCGTTCGGCGTCGCGGGCGCGGGAGCGCCGCGAACGTCAGGCTTGGCGCGCGCGCGGGGCTTCGATACCGTCGCGGGATGCCGCACTGGGATAGCCGGGTCGAGCCGCGCTGGAAGCAGTTCAAGTTCAACCAGCCGTACGCGAAGGGGCTCGCGCGCCTCAAGACCGAGGTCCTCGCGAAGACGGACTTCGATCCGGCGACGCTGTTCCAGTGGGGGACGATGCAGGCGATGGCGCTCGTCTCCGTGCTCGAGGCCGCGGAGGCGCGGTTCGGCGCCGAGGGGCAGCAGATGGTGGCCGATGCGGTCGCCGCGATCGGGCTCGACGTCGGGCACCAGATCCTCGCCGGCGTCGAGCTGCCCGAGGGCATGAGCGAGGCCGAGTTCTTCTCGTTCTACGCGACGGTGATCAACACGATCGCGTATGCGTCGCTCGAGGATCCGAAGATCGACAGCGAGGGCAAGGTCACGTTCCACATCCTCTGGTGTCCGCATCAGGACCACTACAAGGCGTTCGACTGCCGCATCCAGCGCTACTTCGTGCGCGGCATGATCCAGGCGGCGCAGGAGCACGCGCTCGGCAAGGGCTGGCAGGTCAAGTTCGACTCGACGATCCCCGCCGGCGCGCAGACCTGTCACTTCACGCTGTGGAACGCGACCGAGGCCGAGGCCGCCGAGTGGAACAAGTACACGGCGCTGCTCGAGGCGAAGGCGCTGACGCGCAAGCGGACGTAGCCATGCACCGCGCGTTGCTGCTGATCTCGACGTGCGCCGTCGCGGCGGCGCTCGTCGTGGTCGCATGCACGCGCGACTCGGAGCCAGAGCAGCATGTCGCGAGCACGGGCTCCGCGGGCTCGGCGGCGCCCATCGCGCGCGTCGGTGTGTGGAACACGCGGCGCATCGACTATGTCGGCCCGGATGCGTGCGGCGAGTGTCACGCCGAGGAGTACGCGCGGTGGTCGAAGAGCTTGCATCGCGTGATGAACGCGCGCGCCGAGACCGCGGGCGCCGTGATCGGCGACTTCAACACGAAGCTCGCGTGGGACGGCGGCGAGGCGCGGTTCTCGCGCGAGGGCAACGCGCACGTGATGACGCTCGAGAAGGCCGGGGCACGCGTGCGCTATCGCGTGACGCGCACGATCGGGCACCGCGGGTTGCAGGAGTACGTCGGTGTCGAGGAGAGCGGCGCGAGCGGGCGCGAGGCCCACGGCGACGAGGTGCGGCTGCCGTTCGGCTGGTGGCCGGCGTACGGCGGCTGGGCGCCGCAGATCGCGTTCGACCCGTGGCTCGAGACCTTCGATGCCTACCGGCCGGTGAAGGAGCCGTGGGCCGAGCGCTGCCCGTGGTGCCACTCGACGTATCCGTTCGAGCAGCGGATCGCGCGCTCGCAGGCGCTCGGCGTCGGGCACGGGCTCGAGCAGCTGGTCGGGAGCGCGAGCGGCGCGGAGCCGAGCACGCGTGACCGGCTCGAGGTCGACGCGCAGGTGACGGTCGGCATCAGCTGCGAGAGCTGTCACCTCGGCGGGCGCGCGCACGCCGACGGCGCCGCGATCCAGTTCCTGCCGCACGGCGCGGCGAGCGCGGGGCTGCCGGCGGCGTTCGATGACCAGCGGAAGACGGCGGAGATCGTCAACGGCGTGTGCGCGCAGTGTCACTCCGGGCCGTCGCCGCGCCTCTCCGATGGCACCGCGCTGCGCAACTCGAGCGAGGCGCTCGACCTGGCGTCCTCGCCGTGCACGAACATCAAGTGCACCGACTGCCACGATCCGCACCGCGCCGATTCGCGCGGCGACGAGGCCCGCGCGGTCGCGGCGTGCGTCCGCTGTCATCAGCCGCTCGCGGACGCGGCCGGCGCGCGCGCGCACGCGGGGCCCGGTCACGAAGGCGCGAGCTGCCTCGACTGCCACATGCCGAAGATCGTGCTCGGCATCGATCGCTTCGTGCGCACGCACCGGATCAGCGCGCCGACGAACCTCACGCTCTACGCCGAGGGCGCGCCCAACGCCTGCAACACGTGCCACCTCGACCGCTCGACGCGCTGGACCCTCGAGGCCCTCGAGCTGCGCGCGCCGGCAAAGCCGGGCATCGACCTCGACGCGCCGCTCGGCGAGCTCTGGCTGACGTCGCCACGCCCCGCGCTGCGCGTGCTCGCGACGTGGGCGTATGCCGCGTCGCCGCTCGCGCGTTATGTCGACCTGCGGCGCGGTCTCGCCGACCCGGTCCCGTACGTGCGCGCGTGGACGCGGCTCGCGCTGCAACATTCGTTCACGAAACCTTCAAACCCGCGCTAAGCGTCGTGCGTTATAGCGAGCGTGCCGTCCACGAAAGGGCCCGTGCGCCGCATCGTCCTCCCGTTCTTCGCGTTCGTCGTCGTCTCCTGCGTGCTGTTCGCGCACACCCGTGAAGCCGTCTCCGACGACGGCAGCGAGTCCTCGTGCACCAGCGCCTACGGCAAGACGGCGTGCGGCTATCACTGCACCGCCGCCTACGGTGACGTGCAGTGCGCCGACACGTATCCCGGCGCCTGCATGGCCGCCTACGGTCAGGTGAAGTGCTGGGACCCGCCGCGCCGGTACCGGCGGCTCGCGTGGCGCATGGATCCGGCCGAGTGCCTGGCCTCGTTCGGCGACATCGCGTGCGGCTACGGCTGCGTGGCGGCGTACGGCGTCGTGCGGTGCTCGCCGCGTCCGGGCGGCAGCTGCACGGCCGCCTACGGCGACGTCACGTGCGAGCACTGACGGAGCAGGCCGCGCAGCGCGCGCCACACGACGAGCGGGATCTCGTGCGCACCGTCGAACGGCAGCCACGTGACGCGCGCGCCGCCCGCGACCGCGAAGTCGCGCAGCAGCTCGCCCGCCTCGAACGACAGCTCCTGATCCGCGCGCCCGTGCGCGACGAGCACGGGCAGGTCGGCGAGCCGCTCGACGCGCGGCTGCCAGTCCGCGATCGCGATCCGCGTCGACGAGAGCAGCGCGAGCGCCTCCGGCCGCGTGCCGTCGTGGAGCACGTGGTCCATCGCGAGCATCCCGCCCTGCGAGAAGCCGACGAGCACGTAGCGCCGCGCGAGCGCACCGACGAGCCCGGCGAGCAGCGCACGCGCCTCGGCGCGGCCCGGCGGATCCATCGCGGACAGCTCCATCGGCCCTGCCGCGAGCCTGCGAACGCGCGCCTCCGAGTCGACCGGCCACCACGTTCGGCCGCGCGGCTCCGCGACGAGCGGCGCGTCGGGGAACACCCAGTACGCCGGCCCGCCCAGCGAGTGCGCGAACGGCGCGAGGTCGGCCGCCTCCATCTGCCGCCCGTGCAGCACGACGACCGCGAGCTCTGCATGCTCATCGCCGACGCCGATCGCGGTCAGCTCGCCGAGCTGCACGACCTTCTCGCTCATGGTGTCTCGATGCGTGCGGTCGCGTCGGCGTTGAGCGCGCTGACGGTGCCGCGGAGCGGCTTGTCGCCACGTGCGGCATCCACGGCGCGCAGCCCGATCCGGCGCGTCTGGCCGGGGGCGAGGTGGAAGCCGTCGTCGTCGGGGACGAACCCCGGCGCGTCGATCGTCACGGTCTGCGCGAAGCGCGTCGCGCGCACCTCGACGATATGGTTCGCGGTCGGCTGTGCGCTCGGCGTGGCATTCGCGGTGAGTCCGACGGACGGCTCGCGCGCGAACGCGAGCCCGGCGGGGAACCAGAACGCATCTCGCTCGATGCGCTCGCCACCGGCGTCATCCGCGCCGGCAACCGCTTCTGCCACGAGGCGCGCGTGGATCACCTGCGCGACGGGCGGGCCGAAGCGATATGCCCACGACAGATCGATCCAGTGCTCGAACAGCTCGGCCGCGTTCAGCTCGAGCGCGCCGTGGGCGGGCACGGTGATCTCGCGCGCGCCGCGGCCGACCTCCGTCGCGCCGCCGCGCCACAGCGCGAGCTCGATCCGCGCCGCGAGCGGCGCCGGGTGATCGTTGACGGCGTGGAGCGCGAGGCCGTTCGTGCCCTCGTCGGTGAACGCGAGCGCGACCGGCGCGAGCGCACGCGCGAGCGCGAAGTACGGCTGCTTCGGCAGGCCGGCGGCATCGAGGACGCCCCAGCCCGCGCCCGGCCACAGGTCGCGCAGGAACCAGATCAGGCCGCCGCGCGTGAGCGAGCGGGCGCGCCGCCACTCCGCGAACGTGCGCGCCATGACCTCGGCCGTCGCCGCGCGGCCGAGCGCGAGGTAGCGGTCGTGATCCGCGTAGCGCAGCGCGGCCGGATCGACGCCGTAGAGCAGGCGGACGTAGTGATCGCGGACGTCGTCGAAGTCCCAGCCGGCGCCGAGGTCGCGCGGCGCGCGCCGCTTCCACTCCGGCGTGTGCACGCGCGGCAGCGCCGGATCGTTCGGGATGTTCGCGAACGCGAGGCACTCGGAGGCGAAGCGGACCTCCGCGCGGCGCGCGTCCTCGAGCGGGCGCAGGTACGCGCCGACGCCGTAGTACGACGACGGTCCCTGGTTCGACGCGTGCGGGAACGCGCCGCCGGTCGCGCTCGAGCGCACGTAGCACGTATCGGGAAGGCGCAGCATCGCCGCCTCGCGCATCGCGGTCTCGGCGGGCGACCACGCCTCGCGCACGGCGGCGGCCGCGCCGAACATCGCCGCTTGCTGCTCGCCCTCGCTGCTGCCGCACACGACGGCGACGCACGGCCGCGCCTGCAGGCGCGCGAATTCGTCGGTGACCTCGGCCGCGAGCTGCATCGCGAGGTCGGCCGGATAGTCCATGTTCGCGCACATGACGTCGTGCCAGAGCAGCACGCCGGCCTCGTCGAGCGCGTCGTAGAGCGCGTCGTCCTCGTACGTCATCGTGCCGCCGATGCGGATCATGTTCATGCCGGCCGCGGCGAGCTGCGCGACGGCGGCTCGGTAGGCCTCCGCCGGTGCGCCGAACGCCACGGGGTCGAGCGGCGTCCAGCACGCGCCGCGGCAGAACACGGGCACGCCGTTGACGATCACGCGGAAGTCGCCGCCCTCGCGGCTCACCTCGAGCGTGCGAAACCCGGTGTGCCCGAGGTCGACCGTGCCGGCATCCGTCTCGATCGTCACCGTGTAGCGCGCGGGCTCGCCGTGCGTGTGCGGCCACCAGCGCGCGGGCGAATCGATCGCGAGCGAGCCGACCCACGCGCCGCGTTCCTGCTGCATCGCCGCCGCATGCCGCGCGCCCTCGCGCGTGACGACGAGCGTCGCCTGCGTCGCGCCCTCGAGCTGCGCGCCCACCTGCACGAACCCGATCTCCCCGACGAGCTGCGTGCGCAGCGTGACCTCGCCGGCGCGCAGCGCGCCGCGCTCTCCACTCAGCAGCCACACCGGGCGCCACGGTCCGACAGGCGGGCAGGGCGGCGGCCAGCCGGGCGTGCGGCCGAGCAGCGTCGTGCGGAACCACCGCAGCTGCTGCTGCTCGAGCATCGGCACCTTCCAGCGCGGGCGCGGGCGCTTCTTCGCGAGCTCGGGTGCGAGCGCGCGGCAGCGCACGACCAGCTCGTTCGCGCCGCTCAGCTCGACCGCGAGCCGGCGCCACATGCTGTCGCCGCGGCCGACGAGCTCGCCGTCGATCCAGGCGTCCCACAACGTCGCGATGCCGTCGATCGCGAGCGTGCCCGAGGCGCCGCCCAGCGGCACGCGCCACCACCAGTCCTCGGCGTCGAAGTCGCGCGGCGTGTCCCAGCTCCAGGCGCCGGCCGCGCGCAGCGCACTGGCGGCGGTGCCGGGGGCGGTCGTCGCGAGCCAGCGCAGCGAGTCGAGGCCGCCGGGGAGGACGTCGAGGTCGCCTGCGGGCTTCGCGGCCGCGAGCTGCCAGCCGCGTGCGAGCTGCGTGCGCACGGTGCCGGTCACGCCGCGAACGCGCCCGCGGAACATCAGCGCCCTGCGGTCAGCTCGTCGATCGCGGTCGTGATCGCGGCGATGCTCTCGAACACGCTGCGCTTGAGCATGTGATCGGGAAACTCGACGTCGAACTCGCCTTCGAGTGCGAGCATCACGTTCACGCTCGCGTGCGAGGTCATGCCGGCCTGGTAGAGGTCGTCGCGCTCGCCGAGCGCGGATGCGTCCTTGGTCAGGCGGCCGTGCTCTTTGAGGATGTTGCGGATCTTCGTCGCGTTCTGACTCATGTTCTCTCGCAAGATGCGACCACGGTCGCGGTCGCGTAATCGCCATCGTGACTCATCGAAAGGGCCAGCGTCGCGCCGAGCGCCTCGGCGGCCGCGCGCGCCGCGCCGTGCAGCACGACATCGCACGCCCCGTTCGCGCGCCGCGAGACCTCGATGTCGCGCCAGCCGACGCCGTCGAGCTCGAGCGCCTTCTTCACGGCTTCCTTCGCCGCGAACCGCGCGGCGAGCCGCTCGGGCGTCGTCGCGTAGGCGGCCTCGGCCGGCGTGAACACGCGCTCGACGAACCGCTCGCCGAACGTCTCCACCGACGCCGCAATCCGGCTGACCTGAACGAGGTCGACCCCGACGCGCAGCACGCGGTTATTGTACCAGCTCGCCGATCGCGGCGTCCCACGCGCGCGCCCACGACGCGAACGTCTCGGCGGGATCGAACGGCTTCTTCGAGTTCACGGCGCGTGCGGCCTTGAGGATGAACGCCTTCGCGCCCTGCGAGATCGTGTCGTACTGCGTGGCTGCCGGCTCGTGGATGCCGAGCCAGCGCAGGTACAGCGCCATCAGCTCCGCGGCGGCGCCGAGCTGGCGCACCGTCGCGAACGCCCACACGTGGTAGTGGGCGAGCCCCTGCTTCTGCAGCTCCGGCAGCTCGCGCGCGAACCGCTCCGCGAACCGCGTGACCGGGTTGTCGACGGGCCGGCGCGCCAGGTGCCTCGCGAGCAGCGGCCTCGACATCGCCTTGAGCTCCGCCTCCGGCCGCCGCACGACGCGATCGATCCGCACGAGCTCCGCGAAGAACGGCATGAGCGGCTGCTCGAACGTCTTCTCGAAGTCCTCGCCCTCGAGCAGGTAGTAGCCGGCGTTGTGGAAGTAGCCGAGCTTCTTCGCGGGCGCGTCGAGGTCGTTGAGCACGATCGTCGACTTCGTGTGCTGCCGCCGGTAGTCCGTGCCCGACGTATCGGGCAACCACCACGCATCGGCCTCCGTCGAGATCAGCTTGCCGGCGCCGAGGTGCTCCTCGGCGTGCGCGAGCAGCGGGCGCCAGCAGTTCAGCTCCTGGACGTCGATGCCGTAGAGGTCCCACAGCTCGTCGTGCTTCGGCTTGAAGAACGTCCACTGGTCGCCCTCGAAGTCGAGGCTCACGACGAACGGCAGCATCGCCATCGGCTCGCAGCCGACCGCGTGGATCGTCTCGATCCAGATGTCGACGTAGCAGTTCTTCTCGACCCACACGCGGTCCTCCGCGTGCAGCATGTGGCGCTGGTACGCGCTCGCGTCGAGCGGCAGGACCTTTATGGCCATAGCTTCTCGCGCACGGCGCCGGGCCACTTGCCGGGATCGAAGCCGTGCTCCTGGAACAGCGCCATCACGCAGCGCTCGAGGCCAAAGCCGAGGCACGCCGTGTGCGCGGTCTGGCCGTCGGGCAGCGCGATGCCGAACGCGTCCGTGAACTTCGCCTCGTGGTAGTTGAACGAGCAGCAGGCCGTCGGGTTCTCGCGCGAGATCACCGGCACGAGCACCTCGAACTTGAGCTTCAATTCGCGCTGGCTCGCGGCGAGCATCTTGCCGCCCTTGCCGAAGAACGGGTCGCTCGCGACATCCGCCTTCGCCGGCAAGCCGAGCGACTCGAGCAGGTGCTTGCCGCGCTCGAGCCACGTGTCGCGCCAGCGCACGACCATCTCGGGCGGCCCGCACGCGACGTACTCGCGGACGCGGAACGCCTGCATGCGCGTCGGTTCCGGCGAAGGCTCGTGCCGGAACACCCAGTTGAGCATCGTCACGACGCGGCCGCCATTGGGCACCGTGCCTGGCAGCGTCGGGTAGAGCGGGTAGCAAGCGGCGGGATTGAGCGAGACGTCGGTCATGCCCATCGCGTCGCCCCACGCGCCGCCGGCGTGGATGCGCTCGGCGAGCTTGCGCGCGTCGAGCTCCTTGCCGAAGAAGCTGTGGACCGTGCCCGCGAGCTGCGGGAACGAATCCATGTAGCCGACCTTCTCGAGGATGCGGCGTTCGATCGTCGGCGGGAACACGAAGAAGTCGGCGCGGTCGTCGGTCGCGAGCTTGGTGACCGCGGCGTCGAAGCGCGCGAGCACGTCCTCGAACACGTGGTTGCGGCCGAAGATGCCCGGCACGCCGACGGGCACGATGAGCCCCGCCTTGACCATGCCGTCGTGAAACTTCAGCGCGTCGTAGTCCGTGGTCGGCATCAGTCGTCCTTGAACACGAGCAGCATCGACGCGCTCTTGCCCGCGATGCGTTCGTTCGAGACCATCAGCGACGCCGAGAGCACGTCGCGGTAGTGGCGGCCGACCGAGAACTTGCTGTCGTTCTTGTAGGCCATGATGCCGATGATCTGCAGCGCCTCGTGCACGAGCTTGGGCGCCATCTCCGAGCAGCTCATCTTGAGCTGGTTCATCTTGAGGGCCCAGCCCATGCCGTCGAGCGGGCCGCGGTCGTCGCCTAGCTCGTCGAACTCGATCGCGCAGCTCTCCCAGTTGTGACGCATCGCCTGCAGCTCGACGTGCGCGCGGGCGAGGCGCGCCGCGTTCGGCGGCACGGTGCCCGGCTTCTTGCGCGCGTCGGCGCGGACGAACTGCGCGGCGCGGCCGATCGCATCCGCGGCGATACCCCACCACAGCGCCGACCACAGGATGTGCGAGTACGGCACCATCGACTCCGCCGAGCTCTGCGCGAACGACCCGGGCAGGATCTGGTCGGCCTTGCCGTGCCCGACGAACTTCGCGCCCGGGCTGCACGTGCCGCGCATGCCGAGCGTGTCCCACGTGCCGGTCTGGTCGAGCGTGTACTGGCCCTTCTCGAACAGCACGAGGACCTGATCGCTCTGCGCCGCGTCCTTGTCGCGGCGGCACGTGACGAGCTGCGCGTCGGCGTGCGCGCCGTACGACACGGTCGTCGCGTCCTTCTCGAGCTTCATCTGGTCGCCGGTGACTTCCACCGCGCAGATCGAGCTGCGCGTGTCGCCGAACGTGCCGTTCTCCGACGTGATCGACGCGACGACATCCTGCCGCTCGACGAGCGCCTCGCGCATGTAGCGCTGGAAGTACGGCGAGCCGCTGCCGTGCCGCGCGATGCACGCGACCTGGATGTGGTGCATCGCGAGCACCATGCCCGACGAGCCACACGCGCCGCTGAGCGCCGCGCACTGGTGGCCGAGCTCGAGCATCCCGGCGCCGTGGCCGCCGAGCTCCTTCGGGACGGCCGCCGAGAGCACGCGCGCTTGCTTCAGCGCCGCGAACGTCTCGTGCGGGAACCGACTCTTCTGGTCGACGTCGCTGGCGTGCTTCGCCGCGACCTCCGACGCGATCGCCGCGGTCTTCGCGACGAGGTCGCTGCTCTTGACGGTAGAACGTGCTGTCACCGAACCACGATATCAAGGCGCGAACACGGCGTCGACGATCGCGCGCGCCCGCGCGCCGACGATCTTCGCATACCCCTGGAACTCCGGACGCCCCCGCAGCGGCGCCAGCAGCGGGCACTGCTCCATCCACAGCATGTCGAGCAGGCCGGCATCGACGCCGGTCCCGATGATCTCGACGGCGCGGTCGTGCTCGCCGAGGAAGACGAGGAACTCGGAGATGAACTGGCAGCGCGTCGCCTTGAGCCGCGGGTTCGCGGTCTCCATGCCGTGGGCGACCGCGTTACGCTGTTCCTGCGTCAGCGGCTTCCCCTCGTGGATCTGCTTCGCGACATGGAAGTAGTCCGACATCCCGGCCGGCAGATCGGGAGGGATCTCGGCCGTGATCCGGTAGGTCTCGCCGCGCCACATCGCGTAGCGCGCGATCGCGGTCTGCACGTACAGCTGCCGCTCGCCCGCACTCTGCAGCAGCGCGATCGCGTCGTCGCGGCGCCCGGCGTAGACGTACGCGCGTGCGAGCTCGCTCGCGTACTGCGTCGGATCGATCGAGCGCGCGGCCTCGAGGTGCACGAGCGCCTCGTCGAGGACGCCGGCCTCGAGCAGCAGCGACCCGAGCAGCCCCTGCGCCTGCGCGAACCCGGGCACTGACTCGACGGTGCGCCGCAAGAGGCGCGCGCCGTCCGGCGTCTCGTTCGCGTAGAAGTGCACGAACGCCTTCGCGAGCTGCGCCTCGCCGAACGTCGGCGCGACGGCGAGCGCCTGGTCCGCGAGCTGCCGCGCGCGCACGAGCGCGAACGGATCGCCGTAGAAACCGGCGCGCGCGAGCGCCATCGCCAGCGTCGCGAGCAGGCGCGGATCGCCGGGGGCCTCGGGCAGCACCTCCTGCAGGCTGTCGATCACCTCGCCCACGCGGCCGTCGAGCCAGCCGGCGCGCAGCCGCGCCTTGCCCTCGAGGTAGCGTTCGGCGATCCGTGCGTCGAGCGCCGCGCGCTCCGGCACGTGCAGCTCGACGACGAGTGCCCGCGCGATCGCGCGCACGACCTCGTCGCCGACGGCGAGCAGCCCGTCGACGCCGCAGTCGAAGTGGCTCGCCCATAGCTGAAACCCGTCGGCGACGCCGATCGCGCGCGCCGCGATCCGCACCTGCGTGCCGCGCTTGCGGATCGATCCATCGACCACGACATCCACGCCGAGCTGCTCGCCGAGCTCGCGCGAATCGCGATCGATCCCTCGCTCTCCGCCGCCGGGCTCGCGCACCGCCGCCCGCACGCTCGCCAGCGGCCGCACGCGCAGCGCGCGCGTCATCGTCAGCGCATCGACGATCTCCTCGGAGAGGCCCTCGGCGATCTCGGCGAGCTCGCCGGTCGCCCGCAGCGGCAGGATCGCGACCGCACGCGACTGCTTCGCGGGCGTCGTCCGCGGGAGCGCGCGCGCGGCCGTCGCATCGGCGCTGTGCACGTTCGCGAGCGCCGCGACGAGCGCCGCTCCGTCCGCCGGCCTCGCTCCCGGCTCGCGCGCCATGCACCGCACGCACAGCTCCGCGAGCGCATCCGGCACCGAGCGCACGCCGCGCGGATCCGGCGGCGGCTCGCGCAGCCGCGCCAGCGCGACCGCGAACCCGTCGTCGCCGCGCCAGGCCCGCCGCCCGGTGAGCATCTCGAACAGGATCGCGCCGAACGCGTACACGTCCGCGGCCGGCGTGAGCTCGCGCCCCTCGACCTGCTCGGGCGCCATGTACGCGGGCGTCCCGATCAGCCCGTCGCCGGTCACCGATGGCCCGGCCGCGAGCCGCGCGATGCCGAAATCGTTGATCGCGATCCGCGCGTCGCGCCCGACGAGCACGTTATCGGGCTTGAGGTCGCGGTGCATGACGGCGCTCGCGTGCGCCGCCGCCAGCCCGGCCGCGATCGCGCGCGCGATCCGCAGCGCCTCGTCGACCGACACCGGCCCGTCATCGAGCTGCTGCGCCAGCGACCGTCCGTCGACGTACTCCATCGTCAGGAAATGATCGTCGCCGTGCGATCCCAGATCGTACGTGCGCACGACGTTCGCGTGCGTCACGCGCCGCGCGAGCTTCACCTCCTGGCGAAACCGCTCGAGCATCCCCGGCACCTCGGCGAGCTCGCGCCGCAGCATCTTCAGCGCGACGACCTCGTCGAGCTTCGTGTCGCGCGCGCGATACACGCGGCCCATCCCGCCTTGCCCGAGGAGCCCGAGCACCTCGTATCGCTCGGCGATCAGCGTGGCCGGCGCGCCGGGCGCGGTCTGCGCGGTCGCGGCGGTGCCGAGGTCATCTCCCACTGCGTCTACTGTACAACGCCTCCTCCCGCGCTGCGCGCGCCATCCCCGCACGCGGTCGCGCTGGTCCTAGCTGCGCATCTCGGCGAGGCCGGCCTCGATCGTCTTGCTGCCGGTGTAGCCGAGCTCGCGCCGCGCCTTCGCGTCGTCGACCGTGACCTCGTGCGCCATCAGCGCGAACGCGGTGCGCGTGAGCGGCGGGCGCTTCATCCACGCGGTCAGCGCGACCGTCGCGCGCACGAGCCAGCGCGGCAGCGAGCGCGTGCCGGCGTCGACGCCCTGCGTGGCGAGCAGCTTCGTCATGAAGTCGCGGAAGTCGACCGGCGCGCCGTCGGTCAGGAAGTAGATCTCGCCGGGCTTGCCGCGCTCGGCGGCGAGCAGCATGCCCTCGACGACGTTGTCGACGTGGCACGTGCTCGTGGGGTAGTGGCCGCCGCCGATCCACGCGAACTTGCCGGCGCGCACCTGCTCGACGATCTCCGGCAGCACGCTCGTGTCGCCGCGCCCCCAGATGAAGCGCGGGCGCACGACGATCGCGCCGGCCGCGACGGCGGCCTGCTCCGCGAGGCCCTTCGTCAGCGGGTACGCGCCCATCGCCTTCGCCGCGATCGGCCGCGTCTCGTCGGCGCGAATGATCGGATGGCCGTCGGCGAGCACGGCCTCGGTACCGACGTGGATGACGCGCGCCGAACCCGCCGCCGCGAGCACGTGCTTCGTGCCAAGGGCGTTGATGTTCATGTGCACGTCGACCGGATCCCACTGGTCGGTGTGCGCCGCGCAGTGGAAGACGGTGTCGTAGCCGTCGAGCGCGGGCACGTTGTCGAGGTCGCCTCGCACGGGGGTGGCGCCGAGCGCCGCGACCGCCGCCGCGGACGTGTCGCTGCGGGCGAGCGCGCCGACCTCGACGCCGCGGGCGCGCAGCGCCGGAAGCAGGTGCCCGCCGAGGAAGCCGGACCCGCCGGTGACGAACGCTCGCTTCACGCGCGGGAATCTACTAGGTTCGCCGGTCATGAGCGAGACGGAGATCCGGCATGCGGACGGACGCGTCGAGCTGCGCGACCCCGGTGCGGTCGCCGGCTCGCCGCTCTACAACCACGACCTCGCGCCCGTCAGCGTGAAGGACCGCACGTGGAACACGTGGGACTACGGCGCGCTGTGGGTGTCGATGGCCCACTGCATTCCGACGTACACGCTCGCGAGCGGGATGATCGCGGCGGGCATGGCGTGGTGGCAGGCGCTGGTGACGATCCTCGTCGGCAACCTGATCGTGCTCGTGCCGATCTTGCTCAACTCGCATCCGGGCACGAAGTACGGGATTCCGTTTCCCGTGTTCGCGCGCGCCGCCTACGGCACATACGGCGCGAACTTCCCGGCGCTGATGCGCGCGATCGTCGCGTGTGGCTGGTTCGGCATCAACGCGTGGTTCGGCGGGCTCGCGCTGCAGACGTTCTTCGTCACGCTGTGGCCGGGCTGGGCCACGCTGCTCGGCACGCTCCACGGCGAGGCCGGCACGGTGTGGATCTCGTTCCTGCTGTTCTGGGGCCTCAACATCCTCGTCATCTTCAAGGGCATGGATGTGCTCCGCCGCGTCGAGCGGTGGGCCGCGCCGTACGTGCTCGTGATGACCGCGATCCTCGTCGGCTGGGCGATCTGGCGCGCGGGTGGCCTCGGGCCGATCCTGTCGCGCACGAGCTTCGACGAGAGCGCCGCGCACACGACCTTGTGGGCGGTGCTGATTCCCTCGCTGACCGGCACGATCGCGTTCTGGTCGACCTTGTCGCTCAACATGCCCGACTTCACGCGGTTCGGCCGCAGCCAGCGCGAGCAGGTGGTCGGGCAGAGCGTCGCGCTGCCGTCGACGATGACGGTGTTCGCGGCGATGGGCATCGTGATCACGAGCGCGAGCGCCGTGATCTACGGCAAGCCGGTGTGGAACCCGATCGATCTCGCGTCGCACTTCACGAGCCGGCTCGTCGTCGGCGTCGCGACGTTCACGGCGGTGATCGCGACGCTCGCGGTGAACATCGCGGCGAACGTCGTGTCGCCCGCGAACGACTTCGCGAATGCGTTCCCGCGCAAGATCAACTTCAAGAAGGGCGGCCTCATCACCGGCATCCTCGGCATCGCGATGATGCCGTGGGAGCTGGTGAAGGACTCGCATCGCTACCTCGACGGCTGGCTCGGCGGCTACGGCGGCGCGCTCGGCACGGTCGCCGGCGTGCTGATCGTCGACTACTGGATGATCCGCCGCACCGAGCTCGACCTGCGCTCGCTGTACTCCGTCGACGGCATCTACCAGTACAAGAACGGCTGGAACCAGGCCGCCGTCATCGCGACGCTCGGCGGCATGGCCTGCGCGCTCCCCGGCGCGTTCATCGACGCGCTCGCGCCGGTCTACCAGTGGTCGTGGTTTGTCGGATTCTTCGTCGCGGGCGCGCTCTACTGGCTGCAGATGCGCACATCGACGCCGAGGCCTCCAGCCTCCATTCCGAACGCGACCGTGGTCCGCTGACCACAAAACGCGGCGTTTCTCGACGAGACCTCACGCACTTCCTCACGCACGATTCCTGCACTCCCGCCGCGGTACATGAGCAGTACCGAGCGTGTCGCAGGAGGTACGCGGATCGGCGACTACCGCATCGAGGGCGAGCGCCGCACCGAGGATACGGGCATCGTCTACGACGGCACGCATCTCTTGCTGCCGCGTCATGCAGCGATCAAGATCGCGCACGACAAGGCGGCGGCGGTGCAGCTGCTGCGGGAGGCGTGCGTGCTCGAGGCGCTCTCGCATCCCGGCGTGCCGCGCGTCTACGAGTGCGGCGTGCTCGCCGACAAGCGGCCGTGGGTCGCGCTCGAAGCGATCGACGGCCTCTCGCTGGCGGCCACGACGAACGACACGCCGATCGCGATCGCGGATCTCGCGATGGTCATGCGCGCGGTAGGCGACATCCTCGCGCACGCGCACGCGCGCGGCGTCGTCCATCACCGGCTGAGCGAGACGATCGTCATCATGACCCCGGAGCGCGGCTCGCCCGTCTGCGTGCGCGGCTGGGGCCACGTCGTCGCGCACGACTCGCAGAAGGCCGCCGATCCGACGGCCGACATCCGCGCGCTCGGTGCGCTGGCATATCGCGCGTTGCTCCGCACGCCGGTGGTTCCCGGCGCGTCGGCGCAGCGCGAGTGCCCCGAGGCGCCGGCCGATCTGACGAAGCTGATCGACGAGATGCTCGCCGAGGATTCGCACCGCCGCCCGACCGCGATCGAGGTCAGCGAGCGCGCCGTGTGGCTGGCCGAGACGCTCGTCGAGCAGCGCCCGCGCGCGGGCGTGCCCGCGTTCGAGGTCGTCAAGCCCAGCGTCTCGCGGACGATGACCCCCGACGTCGTGGTGCGGATTCGCGGGTAGGGACAACCGGCCCGAGGGGCCAACCGGCTCCATCGCAACCCCGCGAACCCCGGTCACAAACGAGGGCACGCCGGCTGCAATCCGCCGCTGGCCATGAGGGTCGCCAGCTACCGCATCGTCGCCGAGCTCGCCGGGGGGCAGTTCGAGGTCGAGCACGTCGTGCTGCCGCGCCGCGCGATCCTCAAGACGGTCCCCGAGGCGCTGGGGTTCGTCAAGCCGCTGCGCGTCGCGGTCGTCCGCGAGGCGTGCATCCTCGAGGCGCTGCAACACCCGGGCATCCCGCGGCTCTACGAGACGGGGCTCTGCGACGACGGCCGCCCGTGGTTCGCGTACGAGGACATCGACGGCACCGCGCTCTCCGACCTGCGGCGCCCGCTCGGGCTCGCCGAGCTGATCGCGCTCGTCCGCGACCTCACCGACATCCTCGAGCACGCGCATCGCCGCGGCATCGTCCACGGCGGCCTGCATCCCGATCGCATCGTGATGACCGAGCGCGCGTTTCCGGTGTGCATCGATGACTGGAGCACCGCGCGCCCGCACGACGCCGCCGCCCCGGTGCCGTCGCTGCCGCGCGTCGATGCGCTGCGCTACACCGCGCCCGAGCTCGCGACCGGCGCCGCGATCGACGACCGCGCCGACATCTACTCGCTCGGCGCCATCGCCCGCAGCCTGCTGCCCGGCAGCGTCCCCGTCGCGCTGTTCGCGCTCGTCGCGCAGATGACCGCCGAGCACCCGTGGGACCGCCCGTCTGCATCCGAGGTCCGCGACGCGCTCGAGCGCATCCCGGTCACGTTGTTGCGTCCGCGCTGGACGCCTGCTTTCGGTGTCGCCGCGCGCCGCGACGACGTCGAGGAGCTCACGCAAGAGGACGTCATCCTCGTGGAGCTGTCTTGATGTTCACGCTCGCCGACGCCATCGCCGCCGGAGCGCGCATCGACGCGCTTCACGTCATTCGCGACCTCTCCGCGAGACTGCTGCGCGCCGAGCGCGGCGGCTACGCGCTGCGCCGTCTGACCGCGGACCGCGTCGTCTGCATCGGCGACGCGCGCGGCGTCGTGCTCGCGATCGACAGCTGGCACGATGCGCGGCTCGTCGCGAACGCGCCGGCCGATGCGGCCGCCAGCGTGCACGCGCTCGGCCTGATCGCGTTCCAGGTGCTGACGGGCGTCATGCCGTACGCCGCCTCGACGCTCGCGCCGTTCGCGCGCAAGGTCGCCGATCACACGCGCGTGCCGGCGCGCATCGCGTGGCTCGTCGACCGCATGCTCGCGCGCGACCCGAGCGATCGGCCGACGCTCGAGGAGGTCTACACGGCCGCGCACCGCATGATCGAGCCGCCCGCGAACACGGTGCCGCCTCCGGTCGCGAAGGCGCACCCGCGCGTCATGCCGCGCACCGTCGACTTCGACGACGTCACGCGCATCGACATCGCCGTGTGAGCTACATCGCGGTGACGGCGAGCGTGAACGCGCCCGCCTCGAGCCCCGGCGCGACGTACGAGTCCACGATCACGAAGTACGTGCCGCTGCTCGCCGGCGCAAAGGTGAAGATCTCGTCGCCGCCCTCGGTCGCCGTGTCCCAGCCCGCGACGCACGTCGTGATCGGGGTCGCATCGCAGATCGACGCGTCGCCGGGGCCGACGAGCGCGACCGACGCATCGAAGCCCGCATCGACGTTCGTCAGCGCGATCTGGTACGCGATGTTCGCCGCGAGGTCGACCGCGTAGACGACGTCGCCGCCGGACTGCGTGTAGCCGGTACAGCCGGTGCCCTCGAGGCCCGCGTTGTAGTTGCTGAACGCGCCGATCGTCGTGCCCGTGACGGGCGTGCCGAGCGTCAGCGCGGCGGCGGTCTGGCAGGTGTCGTTCGCGGGCGGAGCCTGGCACTGCGCGGCGAAGCAGAGCTCGTTCGTGCAGCCCTCGATCGGGTTGCCGGGCTTGAAGCAGTCGGGATCCTGGAGGCCGCACATGCAGTCGCACGTCGCGCCGTCGAGCCACCGGTCGTGCGAGCACGTGAACGCGTTGGGCACGTGGTCGCGATCGACGGTGAGATCGCCGAGCCGCGCGCACGCGCCGTTCGCGACCGGTGTCGAGTGAAAGTGGTGCTGCGTGTCGACGTCGACCTCCTGCAGCTCGAGGCCGGTGATCGCGGCGACGAGGTGCTCGTTCGTCAGCGGGTCCTCGCTCAGCGTGACGGTGCCCGACTTCTGGAAGAACCACTTCGTGACGTTGCCGTCGGCGTCGTGCTCGCTGCCGACGAAGCAGATCGCGCACGTCTCGAAGTTCGCCTGGTTGCCGGCGGCGAGGTCGAACGTGCCGGTGAGGTGGTCCTCGATGCCGCCGTAGAACTGGAGCTCGAGCGTGATCGGCTGGCCGTCGCCGACGTCGCCGGTCACGGGCGCGCTCCACAGCACGAGCGACGACGGGTTCGAGCCCGTGAAGTCGAGTGCGCCGAGGCCGACCGGCGTGCACGTGTCCGCGTCGGGCGGCGGCGCATCGGGCGCGGCCGGCTTGCGATTGTCGCCGCAGCCGACGAGCGCGAGCACGACGGCGAGCGAGGCGCGCATGTCGATCACGCTCGCAGCCCGGCGCGTGCGAGGCAAGGGCAAATCGCCTCAGCGCGCGGCGAGTCGCTTGCGGCTGTCGGTGACCGCGTCGGCGATCGCCTGCTGGCGCAGCTCGGGATGCGCCTTCGCGATGCGGTCGACATCGGCGAACGCGGCGTGCGACTTGTCGAGCCATGGCTGGACGAGCGGCTGGAGCAGCGCGACGCGCGTGTCGTGCAGCTGCGGGCTCGGGCCCGCCGGGACGGTCGCCATCATGCGCTGCGCGATCGACGCGTACAGGTCGCCCTCGGCGTGCAGCGCGATGATCTGCCAGTGCGGATCGCCGGCGCTCGCGACCTCGTCGAGCATCGCGAACGACGCGGCGGTCGCGCCGTCGACATCGCGCACCGACGCCTCCGCATCGACGAGCGTCAGCGGCGCGAGGTTCGCGTTCGCGACGCACATCGCGAGCGAGATCTTGGCGGCGGCTGCCGCGTTGCGATCGCGCGAGCCCACGAGCTTCCCCGCCGACCGACACGCCGGTGGCGCGCTCGCGACATCGATCGCCGGTGCCGGCAGCGACGACTGCGTGTCGTTCGCGCGCGGCGCGGGCTGATCGACCGGCGCCGGTGCAGGCTTGTCGGTCGGCGGGATCGGTTGCTGCTCGGAGGCGGGCTTGGCCGGCGCGGGCGGGGCCTGCGGCGGCTTCGTCGACGTGTCGGGGTCGGGCGCCTGCGCGGGCGCTTGCTGCTGCGACGGAGCAGGAGCAGGAGCAGGAGCAGGAGCAGGAGCCTGCGCGGGCGTTACCGGGGCGCGGTCGGCGTACGGATCCTCGGGCACGGCGGAGCCGCTCGGGCCGGAGCCGGCCGTCGCGGGCGCATCGCCGGGCGGCGCCGCCGAGGCAGCGGCTGCAGCGGCGAGCAGAAAGGCTCCTACGAGGTGCCAGCGCATGACCGCGTACAGGTGCACGTGGTGTGCCCTGCGCGCACGAGCACGCTGCGCGATGGCGCGCGCGAGTGACGCTAGCGATTCTGCGGGAAACCGAGATCGACGCCGCGATGACGCGGATCAGGCCAGCGTGACGTGACTGCCTTGGTGCGCGTGTAGAAGTGCACGCCGTCACGGCCGTAGATGTGGAGGTCGCCGAACAGCGATGCCTTCCAGCCGCCGAACGAGTAGTACGCCATCGGCACGGGAATCGGCACGTTGATGCCGACCATGCCGACCTCGACCTCGTGCTGGAACTTGCGCGCCGCGCCGCCGTCGTTCGTGAAGATCGCGACGCCGTTCGCGTACGGGTTCGCATTGATGAGCTTGATCGCCTCGTCGTACGTGGCGACGCGCGTGACGCCAAGGACCGGTCCGAAGATCTCGTCCTTGTAGATCGTCATCGACGGCTTCACGTTGTCGAACAGGCACGGGCCGAGGAAGAAGCCGTTCGGGCGGCTGGCGACACTCAGAGTCCGGCCGTCGGCGACGAGCGTGGCACCCTCGGAGACGCCGCGATCGACGTAGCCGGCGACCTTGTCGCGGTGCGCCTTGTTGATCAGCGGGCCCATCTCGGCGCCCTGCTCGAAGCCGTCGCCGACCTTGAGCTTGGCGATGCGCTCCTTGATCAGCGGGATCAGCTTGTCGGCCGCGTTGCCGACCGCCGCGATCACGCTGATCGCCATGCAGCGCTCGCCCGCGGAGCCGTAGCCGGCGGAGACCGCGGCGTCGGCCGCGAGCTCCATGTCGGCATCCGGCAGCACGATCATGTGGTTCTTCGCGCCGCCGAGCGCCTGCACGCGCTTGCCGTGCTTCGTGCCGGTCTCGTAGATGTACTGCGCGATCGGCGTCGATCCGACGAACGAGACCGCCGCGACCTTCGGGTGCTCGAGCAGGCGATCGACCGCGACCTTGTCGCCGTGGACGACGTTGAACACGCCGGCCGGCAGGCCCGCATCGGCGAGCAGCTGCGCGCAGAAATTCGCGGCCGACGGGTCGCGCTCGCTCGGCTTCAAGACGAACGTGTTCCCGCACGCGATCGCGATCGGGTACATCCACATCGGGACCATCGCCGGGAAGTTGAACGGCGTGATGCCGGCGACGACGCCGAGCGGCTGCCGGATCGAATAGCTATCGACCTCGGTCGAGACGTTCTCGCTGTACTCGCCCTTCGCCAGGTCGGCGATGCCGCACGCGAACTCGATGACTTCCAGGCCGCGGTTGACCTCGCCGAGCGCGTCGCCCGTGACCTTGCCGTGCTCGAGCGTCAGCAGCTTCGCGATCTCGTGCTGGTGCTTGTCGACGAGGTTGCGGAACGCGAACAGGATCTTCGTGCGCTTCGCGATCGAGACCGAGCGCCACGTCTGCGACGCCTTCCACGCGGACTCGACCGCCTCGTCGACGATCGCCGGCGACGCGAATGCGACCTTCGCCTGCACCTCGCCCGTCGCCGGGTTGTAGACGTCGCCCGTGCGCTCCGCCGTCTTCTCGTACGCCTTGCCGTCGATCCAGTGGCTGATCGTCCTCATGGAGTCGAGTCCGTACCACCTGATCCGAGGAGGGCGCCAGGTAATTCCAGCTCGGTGAAACCGACGAAACTTTCACCTTTCTGAGGCAAGGCAGGCCGCAAAAAACGCGAAGCTTGAGCCCCGTCGGAGCCCGTGGTAGCGAACTCTCTTTCGCGCGGAAATTCAGCGACCCCGAGGAGGCGACGTGACTGACCTGTCGATCACCGTCAATGGCATGAAGTTCGAGAACCCGTTCGTCTTGGGCTCGGGCCCCCCGGGTACGAACGGGAAGGTCATCGCACGCAGCTATGACCTCGGCTGGGGCGGCATGGTGTGCAAGACGTTCTCGCTCGACGCGAGCAAGGTCATCAACACGGCGCCGCGCTACGCCAAGGTGCGTGGCCACCAGAGCGAGGAAGTGATCGGCTTCCAGAACATCGAGCTGATCAGCGACCGTCCGTATCAGGACTGGCTCGACGACCTCCGCCAGCTCAAGAAGGCCTATCCGAACAAGATCCTGATCGCGTCGATCATGGAGGAGTACCGCAAGGAGGCGTGGCAACAGATCGTGCGCGAGGTCCAGGAGACCGGCGTCGACGGGTTCGAGATGAACCTCAGCTGCCCGCACGGCCTGCCCGAGCGCAAGATGGGCATGGCGATGGGCGAGAACCCCGACATCGTCGAGGAGGTCGTCGGCTGGGTGAAGCAGGTCGCGCGGATCCCGGTGTGGGCGAAGATGACGCCGAACGTCGGCAACCCGACGGTGCCGGCCGGCGCGGCGCTGCGCGCGGGCGCGGATGGCATCGCGATGATCAACACGATCCTCTCGGTCTCGGGCATCGACCTCAAGACGCTGCGTCCGATGCCGACCGTCGAGGGCCACTCCGTCCCCGGCGGCTACTCCGGCCAGGCCGTGCGCCCGATCGCGCTGCGCCAGGTGATGGAGGTCGCGCGCGCGAACCCCGGCGTCTCGATCAGCGGCATCGGCGGCATCGAGACCGGCTTCGACGCCGCGCAGTTCTTCCTGCTCGGCGCGTCGACGGTGCAGGTGTGCACCGGCGCGATGCTCCGCGGCTACGAGATCATCAGCGAGCTCAAGGAAGAGCTCAGCAAGTTCATGACCGACCACAAGTTCGGCAACCTGCGCGAGCTCATCGGCAAGAGCCTGCCGTACTTCACGACGCACCACGATCTCGTCGACCGCCAGAAGGCGGCGCGCGATGCGAAGGAAGCGGCGCGTGCGAAGCGCAACGATGTCGAGACCTGGAAGGGCGACATCGCGAAGGAAACCTCCACTCTGGTGACGAACTAATGTCTCGCAAAATCATCTCTGGTCTCATCCAGGCGTCGAATCCCATCAACGACGAGTCGAAGTCGGTCGCCGAGATCCAGGCGGCGATGCTCGAGAAGCATCTTCCGATGATCCACGACGCCGGCAAGAAGGGCGTCCAGATCCTCTGCCTACAGGAGATCTTCAACGGCCCGTACTTCTGCCCCGGCCAGGACAAGCGCTGGTACGACGCGGCCGAGCCCGTCCCCGGCCCCACGGTCGAGAAGCTCGCGCCGCTCGCCGCGAAGTACAAGATGGCGATGGTCATCCCCGTCTACGAGCGGGAGATGGCGGGCGTCTACTACAACACCGCCGCCGTCGTCGACGCGGACGGCACGTACCTCGGCAAGTACCGCAAGAACCACATCCCGCAGACGAGCGGCTTCTGGGAGAAGTACTTCTTCCGCCCGGGCAACCTCGGCTACCCGACGTTCCAGACGAAGTACGCCAAGATCGGCGTCTACATCTGCTACGACCGCCACTTCCCCGAGGGGGCGCGCGCGCTCGGCCTCAACGGCGCCGAGATCGTCTACAACCCGTCGGCGACCGTCGCGGGCCTGTCCGAGTACCTGTGGAAGCTCGAGCAGCCCGCGCACGCGGTCGCGAACGGCTACTTCGTCGGCGCGATCAACCGCGTCGGCACGGAAGCGCCGTGGAACATCGGCGAGTTCTACGGTCAGTCGTACTTCGTCGACCCGCGCGGCCAGATGGTGGCCGTCGGCAGCCGCGACAAGGACGAGCTGATCGTTGCCGAGCTGAACCTCGACATGATCGAAGAGGTCCGTCGCACGTGGCAGTTCTTCCGTGATCGGCGGCCGGATTCGTACGGCATCCTCACGGAGGACCGCTGATGCCCGGACCGACCCTGATCAAGGGTGGCACGGTCGTCACCGCGACCGACACGTTTGTCGCGGACGTGTGGCTTAACGACGGGAAGGTCACCATGCTGGCCGCCCCGGGCAACGTGGCGTCCTCCATGAGCCCCGACTGGACGATCGTCGACGCGACCGGGCAGTACGTCATCCCCGGCGGCATCGACTGCCACACGCACATGGACATGCCGTTCGGCGGTACGTCGAGCTCCGACGACTTCGAGAGCGGCACGATCGCGGCGGCCTTTGGCGGCACGACGACGATCGTCGACTTCGCGATCCAGTCGAAGGGCAGCTCGATGCGCGCCGGCCTCGACACGTGGCACGCGAAGGCGGAGGGCCGCGCGGCGGTCGACTACGCGTTCCACATGATCATGACCGAGGCGAACGCGCAGACGCTCGAGGAGATGGCCTCGGTCGTCCGCGAGGGCGTGACCTCGTTCAAGATGTTCATGGCCTACCCGGGCGTGTTCCTCGTCGACGATCAGCAGATCTTCAAGGCGATGCTGCGCGCCGGGGAGCTCGGCGCCCTGATCACGATGCACGCCGAGATCGGGCTGCCGATCGACGTGCTCGTGCAGCGCGCGATCGCGGAGGGCCACACGGCGCCCGTGTATCACGCGCTGACGCGCAGCGAGGTCGCGGAGTCCACCGGCACGGAGCGCGCGATCGCGCTCGCCGAGATGGCCAAGGTCCCGGTGTACATGGTGCACCTGTCGGCGCAGCGCGCGCTCGAGCGCGTGATGGAAGCGCGCGACCGCGGCCTGCCGGCGTACGCCGAGACGTGCCCGCAGTACCTGTTCCTGACGGAAGACCACCTGCGCGGCGAGCCGGGCAACGAGTGGAAGGGCGCGGGCTACGTGTGCACGCCGCCGCTGCGGCCGGCGCACCACCACGATCACCTGTGGCGCGGCCTGCGGAACTATGACCTCAGCGTCGTCGCCACGGATCACTGCCCGTTCTGCATGAAGGATCAGAAGGAGCTCGGCCGCGGCGACTTCTCGAAGATCCCGAACGGCATGCCCGGCGTCGAGACGCGCCTGCACCTGCTGTGGGAAGGCGTGACGAAGGGCAAGATCTCGATGAACCGGTTCGTCGAGATCACGTCGACGGCGCCCGCGAAGATCTTCGGCATGTACGGCAAGAAGGGCACGCTCGCGCCCGGCGCCGATGCGGATGTCGTCGTGTGGGATCCGAACAAGAAGCTCGAGCTCTCCAAGAAGAACCTCCACATGAAGGTCGACTACTCGCCGTTCGAGGGCCACACGGTCCCCGGCAGCGCGTCGCACGTGTTCTCGCGCGGCGAGCTGATCGTCCAGAACGACAAGTGGGTCGCCAAGAACCAGAAAGGCCGCGGGCAGTTCGTTCGCCGCGGGACGTTCGGTCTATGAGCAAAGAAATCCGCACCGACAAGGCGTGGCTCGACGCGCACTGGATGCCTTTCACGGGCAACCGTCAGTTCAAGGCGCACCCGCGCATGTTCGTGGGCGCCGAGGGCAGCTACTACATCGATCCGAGCGGCAAGAAGATCTTCGACGGGCTCTCGGGCCTGTGGTGCTGCGGGCTCGGGCACGGGCGTCGCGAGATCGTCGAGGCCGTGCAGAAGCAGGTCGCGCAGCTCGACTACGCGCCCGCGTTCCAGTTCGGCACGCCGGTGAGCTTCGAGCTCGCGAACAAGATCAAGGAGCTCACGCCGGCCGGCCTCGACCACGTGTTCTTCTGCTGCTCGGGCTCGGAGGCGGCCGATACGTCGCTCAAGCTCGCGCGCGCGTACTGGCGCGCGAAGGGGCAGGGGACGAAGACCGGCCTCATCGGGCGCGAGAAGGGCTATCACGGCGTCAACTTCGGCGGCATCTCCGTCGGCGGCATCGTCGGTAACCGCAAGGTCTACGGTCAGGCGGTCGCGGCCGATCACCTGCCGCACACGATGCTCGCCGGCAACGCGTTCTCGCGCGGCATGCCGAAGGACGGCGGCGAGCAGCTCGCGAACCGCCTGCTCGACCTGATCGCGCTCCACGACGCATCGAACATCGCGGCCGTGATCATCGAGCCGATGGCCGGCTCCGCGGGCGTCATTCCGCCGCCGGCGGGCTACCTGCAGCGGATCCGCGAGATCTGCACGAAGCACGACATCCTGCTGATCTTCGACGAGGTCATCACCGGCTTCGGCCGCATGGGCGCGTTCACGGGCGCGGAAGCGTTCGGCGTCACGCCCGACATCCTCAACTTCGCGAAGCAGGTCACGAACGGCGTGCAGCCGCTCGGCGGCGTCGTCGCGAAGAAGGAGATCTACGACGCGTTCATGGCCGCGGGCGGTCCCGAGTACATGGTCGAGCTCGCGCACGGCTACACGTACTCGGCGCACCCGGTCGCGTGCGCGGCCGGCGTGGCGACGCTCGATGTGCTCGCGAAAGAGCGCGCGGTCGAGCGCGTCCGCGAGATGACGCCGTACTTCGAGAACGCGGTCCACCAGCTCAAGGGCCGCCGCCACGTGATGGACATCCGCAACTTCGGCCTTGCCGCGGGCTTCACGCTCGAGGCGGTGCCCGGCGAGCCGGCGAAGCGCCCGTTCGAGGTCGCGATGAGCTGCCTCGAGAAGGGGTTCTACGTCCGCTTTGGTGGCGACACGATCCAGCTCGCGCCGCCGTTCTTCGCGGAGAAGGCCGAGATCGATCGGCTGATGACTGCGCTCGCCGAGTCGCTCGACGCGACCGCCTAGACGGGGCCAAAGCGGCCGACGACATCGGTCAGCCGCTTGAGGTCGATCGGCTTCACGAGGTGCTCGACGAAGCCCGCCTCGCGCGTGCGCTCGCGATCCGACGCCTGGCCGTAGCCCGTGAGCGCGACGACCGGCACGCCGGCGAGGCCAGGCTGCTCGCGGAGCCGGCGCGCGAGCTCGTAGCCGTCCATGCCGGGCAGGCCGATGTCGAGGATCGCGAGCTGCGGCTGCTCCTTCACGACGACGGCGAGCGCGGCCGGGCCGTCGTGCGCGATCAACGGCTCGTGGCCGAGCAGGCGCAGCAGCTCGCCGAGCAGCGCCGCCGCATCGACGTTGTCGTCGACGACGAGCACGCGCAGCGACCGACGGGTGGCCGTCGGTCCGCTCGCGTCGCGCGGGCTCGCGGCGCCGGTGGCGCGCGGCAGGCGCACGACGACCTTCGTGCCGCGGTTCTCGCCGTCGCTCTGGACCGCGACCGTGCCGCCGTGCGCGGCGACCAGGCTCTTGACGATCGCGAGCCCGAGCCCGAGGCCGCCGCCCGCGCGCTCCGCGCCTTGCGAGCCCTGGACGAACGGATCGAAGACGTACGGCAGCAGCGACGGCGCGATGCCGCGGCCGTTGTCGCGCACGGTCAGCTCGACGACGTCGTCGATGGCGCGCGCGGCGATCGAGAGCGTGCCGCCAGCCGGCTTGAACTTCGCCGCGTTGGTCAGGAGGTTGCGCACGACCTGCGAGAGCCGCGCCGTGTCGCCGTTGATGCGAAGGCCGTTCGCGGGGACGTCAACCGACAGCTGATGGCGCTGCTGCACGAGCAGCGGGCCGACGGCATCGATCGCCGGCTCGACGGCGCGGATCAGCTCCTCGGTCGTGCGGCGCAGCTCGATCTTGCCGCGCGTGATGCGCGAGATGTCGAGCAGGTCGTCGACGAGGCGGGTCAGGTGCGCGACCTGGCGCTCGATCACGGCGCGCTCGCGGACGCCGTCGGCGATGTTGCGCATGCGCAGCAAGTCGAGCGCGGTGACGATCGGCGCGAGCGGGTTGCGCAGCTCGTGACCGAGCATCGCGAGGAACTCGTCCTTCGCGCGGTTGCCTGACTCGGCGGCCGCGCGGGCACCGGCCTCCGTCGCGTAGAGCTGCGCGCGCTCGATCGCCTGCTCGCAGCTGCGCGCGATCGCATGCAGGAACGTGCGCTCCGCGGGTGCGAAGTGGTGGTCGGTCGTCCACGACCACGCGATCACGCCCGCGCGCACGCCACCGACGACGAGCGGCAGCGCCGCGAACGGCTGCACGCGGCCGGCCTGCCGCACGCGCTCGTACACGAGGGCCGCTTCGTGCTCGTACTCGCTCGAGCTCTCGACCCACACCGGCTCGCCGGTCGCGATCACGCGGTTCGCGGGCAGCGTCGGATCCGTCGACAGCTCCATCCACTCCGCCGTCCACGCGGGCGGCGCGCTGGAGCCGCGCGTGCGCAGCGCGCCATCGCTGTCGCGGATCCAGATCATGCACGACGCGGCGCCGGTCGCCTCCGAGCCGAGCCGCGCCGTCGCGCTCGCGACATCCTCGGGCGTGCGCGCCGACGACAGCGCGACCGAGAGGTCGTACAATCCGCCCATCGACGCGCGTAGCACCCCGGTACCCTCCTCGATGAGGATCCTCGCGACCTCGTCGGCCGTCGCTGCCTCGGTGGCTTTCGCGACGACCTCCTGGAGTCGGACGACGTCCATGCGCGCGTCGATGCTAGCATCCAGGCGTGCGCTCGGTGCTGCTCGTCCTCGTCGCTGCCGCGGGTTGTCGTTCCAACAACGATGCGGCGCCGCCTCCGAACGCATCGGTCGTGCAGCCGCCGCGCACCGGCACGGCGACGGCTGCACCGTCGGCAACGCCGCTGCGTGAGGTGCGCGTCACCGACGCCACCGGCGCCTCGGTCGCGCTCGCCGATCGCATGAAGGACGTAACGATCCTCGCGTTCTGGGCATCGTGGTGCGGCCCGTGTCAGGCCGAGATGCCGCTCGTCGACCGCTACGCGCAGTCCGAGCACGACGCGCGGATCACCGTCATCGCCGTCAACATCGACGAGAACCGCGAGGACGGCGTCGCCGCGGCGGCGCAGCGCCACTACGCGCTACCGGTCGTGTTCGATCCGGACAACCGCGCGTACGAGGCGCTGTTTCACTCGCAGGACGCCGAGATCCCCGCGATCGCGGTCGTCTCGCGCGACGGTGTCGAGAGCGAGAACGGCTACGATCAGGGGATGACCGATGCACAGCACATCGATCACCTCCGCCAGCTCGCGCACGCCCACGTCCACTAGAAGTGGCCGAACACCGCGAAGCCGTTGCCCGTGGGCGTCACGTGCACCTTCGTGTCGGCGGTGCGGCGGATCACCTTGTGGTGGCTCGGCATCAGCAGGCCGTCGACCATCCCCAGGATGCCGGCCGCCTGGACGACGCCGTCGGCGACGAGCAGGACCTTGTCCGTCGTGTTGGTGTCGCAGCGCGGTTGATCGATCGGGCAGTTGCCCCAGTCGTTGAGCGCCAGCCACGGGCCCACGACCGGCACCCACAGGCGATCCGCGCCCGGGTGGTCGCTCTCGCCCGAGACGATCGCGGAGGCCGCGTAGCTACCTCCGAACAGCACGGCGCCCGTCGTGAACACCGGCGCGTTGATCGTGTCGTACTCCTCCTCGGTCTCCGGCTGATACGTCGGACCCGTGGTGTTCGCGCTCGGTTGCACGACGACGACGGGCGGTGGCGTCGTGGTCTCGGTGGTCACCGTCGGCGGAGGCGGCGGTACCGCGTTCGGGTCGGGCAGTGGGTTCGCGGTGTTGCCGTTCGCGTTGGTACCGGCATTCACGCCAGCGCCCGCGCTGACGCCGGTACCGCCGGCATTGACGCCGGCGCCCGCGTTGACTCCGGCACCGTTGGTACCGGCATTGACGCCGGCACCTGCATTGACGCCGGCGCCGCTCGTGTTCGCGCTGCCGTTCGAATTCGTGGTGGTGGTGGTCGTCGTCGTCGTGTTGGGGTCCGTCGTGTTCGTCGATTGCGCGCTCGCGACCGCGGGCACGACAGCCGCGGCGAGCACCACGCCAAGGGCACGGGCGATCTTCATAGGGGAACCTCGTTTCAGGTGGGGTTGCCCCAAACGAGTGCAAACCACTCGCCAGTGCGTGAGTTTCTGATCACGCGGCGCGCGGCAGCACGTCGATCGCTTCACGCGTCAGCGCGTACTCGGCGAAGTCGACTCGCCTCGTCTTCCACCAGTAATCGAACGTAGCCGCGGGCCACAGGAAGACCTCGCCGTCGGGCGTCTGGTACCAGCTCGTGCAGCCGGTCATCCACACGGTGCCCTTCATCTTGCGCGCGAGCTCGTCCTTGAACGCCGCTTCGATCTCCGGGCGCACATCCATGGCGGCAACGCGCTGCTCGCGCATACCGACGATCGCCTGTGTCGCGTAGCGCGCCTGCGCCTCGATCATGAAGATCATCGAGTTGTGGCCCAGACCGGTGTTCGGGCCCATCAGCAGGAACAGGTTCGGGAAGCCCGAGACGGTGATGCCGAGGTAGTTGCGCAGGTTCTTGCGCCAGACGTCGTTGAGATCGACGCCGCCCGCTCCGAGCACGCGGATCGACGACAGGTACTCGCTGACCTTGAAGCCGGTGCCGCAGATGATCGCGTCGACCTCGCGCTCGCGGCCGTCGACGGTGCGGACGCCCTTCGGCGTGATCTCGCTGATGCCGTCGGTGACGAGCTCGACGTTCTCGCGCTGCATCGCCGGGTACCACTCGTTCGAGATCAGCACGCGCTTGCAGCCGAGGCGGTACGTCGGCGTGAGCTTCTTGCGAAGCACCGGATCGCGAACCTGCTTGGCGATGTGCCGCACGACGAGCTTCTCGGCGAGCGCGAGCACCTTCGGCGCGTACGCGAAGCCGATCACCGAGCTCTCCATCTTCCAGTACTGGCTCGTACGGCGCAGCCAGTGCGCTCCTGGCACGTGCTCGAACGCCCACTTCTCGCGCGCCGTGATCTCGCGATCCGGCTTCGGCACGACCCACGCGGCCGTCCGCTGGAAGACGTGCAGCTCCTTGGCGAGCGGCGCGATCTGCGGCACGAACTGGATCGCGCTCGCGCCCGTGCCGATGACGGCGACCCGCTTTCCACGCAGGTCGTAGTCGTGGTTCCACTTCGCGGAGTGGAACTGCGTGCCCTTGAAGCTGTCGAGGCCGCGGATGTCGGGCAGGGAAGGGAGGTGGAGCGCGCCGTTGCCGAGCAGGAGCGCGCGCGCCTCGAACTTCTCGCCCTTCGCCGTCGTGACGATCCAGCGATCGCGATCGAAGCGCGCCTCGCTGACGGCCTGCCCGAATTTGAGGTGCGGGCGAAGGCCGTGCTTCTCGGCGGTGCGCTCGAGGTACGCCAGGATCTCCGGCTGCGCGCCGTACGCGCGCGACCAGCCCGGGTTCTTCTCGAACGAGAACGAGTACAGGTGCGACGGCACATCGCACGCCGCACCCGGATACGTGTTCTCTCGCCAGGTGCCGCCGACGCGGTCCGCCTTCTCGAGAATGACGAAGTCGGTGATCCCCGCGCGGCGAAGCGTGACACCCGCGGCGATCCCCGAAAAGCCGGCACCCACGACGACTGCGCTGAGCATGCCGTCATGGGTACCTCGCTATTGACTATTAGTCAATAAGCAATCTTTGCGTCGCAGAATCAGCCAGCAAGTGCGCGGGTTTCGTTCTGCAGCGAGCTGAGCGCCGCGTCGACCTCGTCGAGCTCCCACAGGCGCTTCTCGATCTCGCGGTCGAGCTCGTCACCGACCTGCGGGCACGCGACGCGCTGGGCGACCAGCCGCACGAGCTCGTCGACCGCCTCCAGCTCGTCCGCGATGCGCTCGATGCGGCGCAGGCACTCGTCGCGGTGGCGGAGGCGGCGCTGCATGATCTCGCGGCGGCGCTGGCTGCGATGCGCATCGGGAATCGGCATCACGCGCGGCAGGTCGCTCGAGCCGGCGAGCCGGAGCGAGTCGAGGCACTTCTGGTGGCTGACCGCGAGCGACACGAAGTGATCGAGCAGCTCCTGCAGCTCGAAGCGACGCGCCTCGCCCGCATCCGTGCGCTCGATCTCGCCGACGAGGTCGCGCAGATCCGCGTACTGCTGCTGGCGCACCGGCCCGGCGGGCTTGAGCATCCGCATGCGCTCCGCCTCGCGCCGCTGCCTCAACCGATACTCGAACTGCTTGTCGAGCTGCGCACGCACGTAGCGGTAGCGCGTCGCCGTGGCACCGAGCGCGAGGAACGTCGCCATCGCGACGAGCGCGCCGAGCATGCCCGCGTACCCGACACCGACGCAGACGGCAAACGCCATCACCGACAGGCTCACCGGGTTGAACAGCGCGCCGCGCACGTACGTCAGCGCCGTCTGCTGCTGCGGCGTGAGCGAGACGAGCTCCGATTCGTCAACCTTTGCGAGGGCGAGGTGAGCGGTCATGGGTGAACCCCGGTACAACCCTCGTGCCACCGCGGAGGTTCGCCAGACCCGTCGCCTTTCGCCACGATCTCCGGTCTCCCACGTCACACCGTGGCACATCCGTCAGGTGCATCCCTGCGCGGCTCGCCGATCGTCACGCATCGCGTCGCTGGTATGTTCGCGGCGATGGCGCTCCCAGCCACGATGCGCAAGTTCGAGATCACGCTCTCCGATTCGGATCGGCAGATCTACGAAACGCTCGACCTTCGTGTGGCCCAGCACCCATCGGAATCCGAGCGTTACCTCGTCGCCCGCGTCCTCGCCCGTGCGCTCGAGCACGCCGAAGGCCTCGAATTCTCCAAGGGCGGGGTCTCTGACGACGACGAGCCCGCCCTCATCCAGCGCGACCTCACGGGCGCCTTGCGCGCGTGGATCGAGATCGGCGCCCCCTCACCCGACCGCGTCCACAAGGCCAGCAAGGCCGCGCCGCGCGTCGCGATCTACGCCTGGAAGAACCCCGAGCAACTCGCAGCCGCGATCGCCGAGCGCCGTGTACACCGCGAGCCAGAGCTCTACGCTTTGCCCCCCGACCTCCTCGACGCCGTCGCCACCACGCTCGACCGCACGAACACGTGGGACCTCGCCGTCACCGGCGGCGCGCTATACCTGACCGTGAACGGTCGCCTGTTCGAGGGCACCGTCACGCGCCTCGAGATCGCCTGATGGGCTTCTTCGACCGCTTCAAGAAGCCGCCGCCGCGCAACGACAACGCGCGCGAAGACACCGCCTACGCCGCGCCGGAGCGCACGCGCCGCCCGTTCATCGCGATCACGCTCTCGGCCCCCACCGGCCCGCTCGCTCCAACCGCGAGCCGCGTGGGCGGCCAGCCCTACATCCCCGCGGGCGAGCCACCACCGCCCGCCGATCACGTCTTCCTCGCGCAGATCAACTTCGCCGAACTGCCGCCGCTCGATCCACTTCCCCGCGACGGCCTGCTCCAGCTCTGGCTGCGCGACGACGATCTCCTCGGCCTCGAAGGCGGCTGTCGCTGCATCTACCGCACAACCCTCGACGCCCCCGCGCGCACCGACCTGCCGCGAGACGCCAATCCCCGAGGTCCGCTCTTCGACACGGCCGAGCGCCGCATGCTGTTCACGCTCGACACCGAGCTCGCCCCGAGCGACGGCTACGGCGCCGCTGGCCACAAGCTCGGCGGCTACTGTGCGTTCACCCAAGACGATCCGCGCGAGCCCGAGGACCCGTGGTTCAGCCTGCTCCAGCTCGACTCCGATGCACACGTCCGGTGGGGGGACATGGGCATCGCGCACTGGTTCATCCGCGAGCCCGACCTGCGCGCGCGCGACTTCTCGCGCGTCTGGTACCACTGGGACTGCTGCTAGCCGCCGCGCGCCGCGCGAAGGCCGCCGCTCGCGAGCAACGACGCGGCATGCGCACGGCTGCGATGGTGACCGCTCGCGAGCAACGATGCGGCATGCGCACGGCTGCGATGGTGACCGCTCGCGAGCAACGACGCGGCATGCGCACGGCTGCGACGGTGACGTGCGAGTAACGCCTCTATTTGCGACGTGACGATGTTTTTACGATAAATAATCGGCGAAATTAATGATGAGCTGGTATTCTGCATTCATGGCCCGGCCCCGCAAGCGTCACGTGCAGCAGCCGCTGTGCTTTGGCGACAAGAACGGCCAGCGCCGCGGCAACCCGGGCGCGCGCAAGCGCCGGCGAGGCGTGAAGCTCGGCCGACCGCCGAAGGGCCCGCGCTCGAGCGAGCGGCACGAGGTGCGGCCCGAGCTCGAGGCGAACCAGCCGGTGCACGTGACGCTACGCGCGGTCGACGAGATCGGTCGCATGCGCAAGCGCGACGTCTACGAGGCCGTTCGCTGGGCGACGATCGTGGTCGCGGCGCGCGCGAGCTGCCGCATCGTTCACCTCAGCATCCAGCACAACCACGTGCATCTGCTCGTGGAGGCGGACGACAAGATGGCGCTCGCGCGCGGCATGCAGGCATTCCAGATCAGCGCGGCCCGGCGGATCAACGGCGCGATCTCGAAGGGGCGCTCGAAGGACGTCGGGTGGTGGGAGGCGTCGCACAGCCGCGGCACGGATGGCCGTCGCGGGCACGGCGGCGGCTCGCACGTCCGCGGCCAGCGATGGTGGAACGCCAGGGAGCATCGCTGGATCGACGGGCGCCGCAAGGGAAGCGTGTTCCCCGACCGCTACCACGAGGAGATCATCACGACGCCGCGCCAGGCGCGGAACGCGATCTGCTACGTGCTGAACAACTGGCGCAAACATCGCGAGCATCTGGAGGACCGCGCGGCCGGCTGGCTGCTCGATCCGTTCTCGTCGGGCTGGGCGTTCGGCGGCTGGCTGGAGCGCGGCGACTCGCCGTTCGCGTGGCCCACACGCGAGACATACCGCCGGATGCTCACGGCCTATCCGCAGAGCTGGCTGCTCGCGGCAGGCTGGCGTCGTGGTGGCGGTCCCGTGAGCGTGTACGAGGTGCCGGGCGCGCGTTCGCCGATGTCGCGTGCGCGATCGGCACATCGGTGACTCCGGGGCACGGCGCGGTCGCCGCGGTTGCCCTTCGCGTGCGCAGGAAGGCGCGCGCGCCGTGGTTTCGAGCAAGCGAGAGCGATGCGCGTCTCTCGATCGTGCGGGTGCGCGGGGGCCATGGCGCGAGCTCTCGCTTGCGGAGCCGACAAAGGCTCTCAGTGGCAGCGGCGTGTAGCAGTTGTCGCGCACGCCCGAGACGCCGGCCACGCTCGCGCGCACCTTGAGCAGGATGCTGCGCCAGAGCGGCTTGGCGTGGTCGAGGCCGTAGAGGTGCCGCCCTTGCCGGCGAGGATCGGTCGGACGTTGTACTCGTAGCCGAGGCAGCTGCCGTAGAGGAAGGTGCATGGCCGGCCGCGAACGGCAGCACCGTGTCGAGGCCGCGGAGGGCACTTGCGCGGCAAGCTGCCCCGGATGGCCACGGCGCTTGCCGGCGACTTCACGCGCGGTTCACGCGCCGGCCCGGGCGCCGTCACGCGCGAACCGGCGACAACGAGGCATGCGCTGGCTGCTGCTGCTTGTCCTCTCCGGGTGCGCGCTCGTCGCGTCGGGGCACGATGTCGAGTCGCCGGGGAGCGTGCACGTCATGCCGACGTTCGTCGGGCCGCCGACCGGAGTCGTGCTGAGCGTGACCACATCGTACGCGACGCTCCACGTCGATGCGATGCCCACGCGCACGTGCTTCCGCGAGCTGCGCGAGCTTGTCGAGCACCATCGCGAGGTCGAGCCGGGCTTGCGGGCGCCTCCGGCCGCGTTCGTTGCGGCGGGCGTGATCAACGCGCTCGATCAGGAGTCGTGGATCGAGGATCGGTCGCTGCCGGGAGAGCCGGCGAGCGGCGTCGCCGTCGTCGTGCGAGCGGGCGGTGCCGACTTGCGGATCGGGTACCGGTGAGGGGACACATGCGCTGGCTCCTCCTGCTCGGCCTGGTCGGTTGTGTGCTCCCGAAGACGACGGACACGACGAGGCCGCTCGAGCGCACGGCGAAGCGGCCGGCCTGCTCCCCGGCGGGCGGCCTGAAGGTCGCGGTGACGACCTCACACGCGACGGTGCGCGTCGTCGCGACCCGCTCGCGCCGGTGCACGCTCGACGTGTGGCAGCGGTACGCTCATCATCAGTCGACGCACGCCGAGGTCGTCGGCCCCGATACGAGCGGCGGCGTGCCCACGGATCCGGGGCTGGTGCTCGCCGTGCTGGCGCTCGACGCACCGTTCTTTGTCCTCTCCGCCGCGTTCACCGGGGTGGCGCTCGCCGTGTCGCCCTCGCAGGACGATCAGTACGTGAAGAAGGTCGGCACGATGGCGATCGAGGCGCCCGTCGCGGCCGCATTTGTCGACGTCGATGCGGTCATGCCGAGCGGGGCCGAGGTCCACGGTGCGACCGATGCGCAGGGCGTGCTCGTCGTGAACGTGCCGGAGACGGAGCCGGCGAGCGGCGTCGTCGTCGTGCACGTGCGTACGCTCACCGGGCGGGTGTCGTACCGGCGCGAGTAGCTACATCTTCACGCGCTTGTTCTCGGCGTCGTAGAGCGGCTTGAGCGACGCGACCGCCGGATAGCGCGTGTTCGCGATCTGGACCTCCCAGCGGCCGGCCTCGATCCACTTCGCGTCGATCGGCTGGTCGGCGGTGATCATCGCGAGGCCGACCGCGCCGCCGAGCGTGTGGCCGTAGGAGGCGGCGCGGATGTAGCCGACCGGGTGGCCGTCGCGCAGGACCGGCTCGGCGTGGAAGAGCAGCGCATCGGGATCCTTGACGAGGATCTGCAGCAGGCGCTTCTTCAGCGGGCCGGCCGCTTTCTGCGCGAGCACGGCGTCCTTGCCGAGGAAGCCGCCCGGCTTCTTGAGGTCGGCGGCGAAGCCGAGGCCCGCCTCGAGGATCGTGTCGGTGTTGTCGATGTCGTGGCCGTAGTCGCGGTACGCCTTCTCCATCCGGCACGACGCCAGGGTCTTGAGGCCCGCGTGCACGAGGCCGACGCGCTCGCCGGCCGCGACGAGCCGATCGTAGACGTGGAGCGCCTGCTCCGTCGGGATGTAGAGCTCGTAGCCGAGCTCGCCGAGGTAGGTGATGCGGATGCAGAGCACGCGCGCGAAGCCGATGTCGATCTCGCGCGCGGCGCGGAACGGGAACGCCTCGTTGCTCATGTCCGTCGAGGTCACGAGCTGCATCAGCTCGCGCGACCGCGGGCCCTGGATGTTGAGCTGCGCCCACGCGCCGGTGACGTCGGCGGCGAACGCGTGGTGGTCCTCGAACGCGCGCTTCATCTGCGCGTGGACGTTGCGGTGGACCGTATCCGACGCGACGACCCAGTAGCGGTCCTCTCCGAGCTTGGTGACCGTCAGGTCCGCCCAGAGCCTGCCGGCCTCGTCGAGCCACTGCGTGTAGGTGATCTGGCCGGCGTCGCCGTCGACGTTGTTCGCGCTGATCCAGTTGAGGCGCGCGCCCGCATCGCGTCCCTCGACGAGGAACTTCGACATGAACGACATGTCCATGAGGATCACGCCCTCGCGTGCGGCGCGGTGCTCGGCGGCCCAGTGCGCGAACCACGACGGCTTGCCGAACGTCAGCTCGGGCTCCGGCTTCGCGCCCGGGCCGGCGTAGTAGTCGGCGCCTTCCCAGCCGGAGACGTCGCGGAAGTAGGCGCCGCGCGCGGCGAGCCGGTCGTAGAACGGCGACTGCTTCGCGTTGCGCGCGGTCTGCATCGAGCGCGTCGGGTAGTGGCACTGGTAGACCATGCCGAGCGACTCGACGGTGCGCGTGCGGCGGTACTCCGGGTTCGTCTGGTAGCCGTGCAGGCGATCGATGTGCATGTAGCTGACGTCGACATCGGGCCGGCCCGTCATCAGCCAGTGCGCGACGACGCGGCCGAGGCCGCCGCCCGTGATGATGCCGATGCTGTTGAGACCGGCGCACACGAAGAAGTTCTTCAGCTCGGGCGCGGGGCCGACGATCGGCGCGAGGTCGGGCGTGAACGACTCGGGGCCGCAGAAGAACTTGCGCACGCCCGACTCCATCGAGATCGGCACGCGCGACATCGCCTTCTCGACGTACGGGCCCATGCGATCCCAGTCCGGCTGGATCTCGCCGAACGAGAAGTCCTCCGGGATGCCGCCGACATTCCACGGCGCGCACAGCGGCTCGAACAGCCCGATCATCAGGCCGCCGACCTCCTCGCGGAAGTAGCCGTACGACGCCGGATCCTCGAGCACGGGCCACGAGGCGGAGAGCTGCGGGATGCGCTCGGTGATCAGGTAGTAGTGCTCGGCGGCCTGCAGCGGGATCGTGACGCCGACCTTCGCCGCGAGCTGGCGCGACCACATGCCGCCGCACAGCACGACGTACTCGCACTCGATCGTGCCCTGCGCCGTGACGACGCCGGTGACCGCGCCGCGCTTCGTCGTGAAGCCGATCGCGGGGACGCCCTCGAGGATCGTCGCGCCTTGCTGGCGCGCGCCCTTCGCGAGCGCCATCGTGACGCCGACCGGATCGGCGCGGCCGTCTTCCTTGACGTAGAAGCCGGCGAGCAGGTCGTCGGTCTTCGCGAGCGGGAACAGGTCCTGGACCTGCGCGGGGGAGATCTCGTGAACATCCACGCCGCACAGCCGGTTGAATGCGGAGACGCGCCGGTACTCCTCGAGGCGGTCCTTGTCGGCCGCGACCTCGATGAAGCCGACCGGCTTGAAGCCCGTCGACTGGCCGGTCTCCGCCTCGAGCTTCGTGTAGAGATCGCGCGTGTACTTGCGCATCTCCGTCGAGGTCTCGCTCGTCGAGCCGAACGTGACGATGAGCCCGGCGGCGTGCCAGGTGGTTCCGCTGGTCAGGCGGTCGCGCTCGAGCAGCACGACGTCCTTCCAGCCGGCATGAGCGAGGTGGTACGCGACCGACGAACCGATCACGCCGCCACCGACGACGACGACACGAGCACGGCTAGGGATCATCACTTCGCCTTGAGAGACGCGCACATCTTCTCGACCAGCGGCAACAGCTGGTTCTTGACATCATCTTTGCTGCGCTTCATCGGCCAGACCTGGCCCTGACAGAACAGCGCGCCGTCGCCGACGTAGCGCTCGACCTCGACGACGTAGCGGTCCTTGCCCTTCTCGTACGGATTCTCCTGGGAGAACATCCAGCCGTCGGCGGTCGCTTCCTTGTGGAGCGCGGGCTCCTTCTCGTCCTGGAGTGCGTCGTCGAGG
This sequence comes from uncultured Kofleriaceae bacterium, assembly GCA_964446175.1. Taxonomy (GTDB): domain Bacteria; phylum Myxococcota_A; class Polyangia; order Haliangiales; family Haliangiaceae; genus JABFXX01. The sequence goes on along the minus strand of CAYUNM010000001.1, from coordinate 176,176 downwards.
GTCTGCTTGTGCTCGCGCCACGAGATGTTGAAGCTCGGCGCCGTGACGTACTTCTCGCCGTCGACCGTGTACTTGTAGGACCAGTCGTTCGGATCGACCTTGCTCGCCTCGGTGCCCTGCGGCGCCTGCAGGCTGTAGGCGTGGCCGCCGGCGGTGCCGGTGATCTCGACGAGCGGCTGGTCTTTCCAGTGTTTCGGACCGCCATTGCCGCACGCTGCCAGCACGACGAGGATCGCGGGGATGCGAGTCATCGTGCGACTCTATCTCAAGTGACGCAGCTCCAGCGCAGCCTCGGTCCGGTCATGATCTGGGGCCTCGGCGTCGGCTACGTCATCTCGGGGATGTACTTCGGGTGGAACCTCGGGCTGCCGGCGGGCGGGCCGTACGGGCTGCTCGTCGCGACCGGCATCGTCACCGTGCTCTACACCGCGTTCGTGCTCGGGTACGCGGAGCTGGCGTGCGCGCTTCCGAAGGCTGGCGGTGCGTTCGTCTACACGACGCGCGCGTTCGGCGAGCATGTCGGGTTCGTCGGCGGCGTCGCGCAGGTGATCGAGTACGCGTTCGCACCGCCGGCGGTCGCGTTCGCGATCGGCAGCTACATCAACCAGGTCAGCGGCGCGCCGGTGCTCGCGGTCGCGTTCGCGGCGTATGTCGTGTTCACGGCGGTGAATATCGTCGGCGTGAAGATGAGCGCGGCGTTCGAGCTCGTGCTGACGGTCGTCGCCGTCATCGAGCTGTGCGTGTTCGGTGCGGTCGTGCTGCCGAAGTTTCACTGGGCGACGTTCGCGCAGGATCCGCTGCCGCATGGATGGGGCGGCGTGTTCGCGGCGCTGCCGTTCGCGATCTGGTTCTACCTCGCGATCGAGGGCATCGCGAACGTCGCCGAGGAGGCGCGCGATCCGCAGCGCGATCTTCCGCGCGGGTTCTTCGGGTCGATGGGCACGCTCGTCGTGCTGACCGCGATCACGCTGCTCGGCGCGGTCGGTGCGGCCGGCTGGCGCGCGGTCGTCTACACGCCGGATGGGCACACGAGCGACTCGCCGCTGCCGCTCGCGATCAGCCACGTCGTCGATCGCAATAGCCCGCTGTTCGTCGTGCTGACGGGGATCGGGCTCGTCGGGCTCGTCGCGTCGTTCCACGGGATCCTGATCGCGGCGAGCCGGGCGCTGCTCGAGATGGGGCGCGCGCGGATGGCGCCCGCGCTGCTCGGCGAGGTCCACGCGCGCACGAAGACGCCGGTCGTCGCGCTGCTCGCGAACATGAGCATCGGCTTCGTCGCGCTGCTGACCGGCCGCACCGACGACATCATCCTGATCGCGGTGTTCGGCGCGCTCGTCTTGTACATCCTGTCGTCGGCCGCGGTGGTCGTGCTGCGCCGGCGCGAGCCGCTGCTGCAGCGGCCGTATCGCGCGCCGCTCTACCCGTGGACGCCGCTCGTCGCCGGCGTGCTCGCGGCCGTCTGCCTCGTCTCGATGACGTGGGCGCACCCGTGGCACGCGCTGCTCTTTGCCGGGTTACTCGGCGGAAGCTGGCTCGGGTTCGTCACACTCGTGCGACAATGACGTCGCATGCGCCTAGCCTGTCTGCTGCTGCTGATCGCCGCGTGTGACTCGTCGCGAAAGCCTGGCGACTGCGACGGCCCGTGCCCGCAGTCGAAGATCGATCACGTCGTGATCATCGTCCAGGAGAACCACACGTTCGACACGTACTTCGGCAAGTACTGCCAGGCCGCGACGGCGAGCAACCCGACGTGCACCGACGGGCCGAGCTGCTGCGAGGCGGGCCCGACGCACGAGCCGGGAGGCGCCGAGGCCGTGATGCTAGACGACACCGCGAACGGCGCGTACGACCCCGATCACACGCAGGCCTGCGAGCTGATGGAGACGAACGGCGGCGCGATGGACCAGTACGTCACCGGCAACTCGTGCTCGCACCCGCAGAACTTCGCGTACGCGGATGGCGGCGTCGTCGGGCTGTACTGGCAGTACGCCGCGCAGGGCGCGCTCGCCGATCATTACTTCCAGCCGATCGCCGGGCAGTCGTCGTCGAACGACATGTATCTGTTCCGCGCGAACTACGTGTTCACCGACAACTCGTACACCGCGCCCGCGATCGGCCAGAAGTGCAGCATCGAGCAGCACCCGATGAGCTTCGACGGCCCGACGATCGGCGACGTGCTGAACACGGCCGGCGTGTCGTGGAGCTGGTACGCCGAGGGCTACGACGCGATGGTGACGTCGCAGAAGATGAGCCTGTGCCCGAAGGCGCCCGCGGACTGCGACTTCGGCGTGAGCCTCTATCCGTGCGTCTACGACGTCGGCGACTTCCCGGTCGATTACTACGCGAATTTCGCCGACAACCCGAAGTACCTGCGCGACTACGCGAAGTTCAAGAGCGACCTCGACAACAGCTCGCTGCCGCAGGTCGCGTGGGTGCGCGGGCTCGGCTACCACTCGGAGCACCCGGGCGTCGGCGTGCGGATCAGCGATGGCACGGCGTTCGTCAAGAAGACGATCGACGACATCGAGCACTCCGCCTACGCCAAGGACACGCTCGTCCTCGTCACCTGGGACGAAGGCGGCGGGTTCTTCGATCACATCGCGCCGCCGGGGATGGGGACCGACAACCAGCCGTACGGCACGCGCGTGCCGCTGCTCGCGCTCGGGCCGATCGCGAAGGCGAACGCGATCTCGCACGTCCAGATGGAGCACAGCTCGATCGTGAAGTTCATCGAGTGGAACTGGACGAGCCAGACCGGCCAGCTGGCAGGGCGCGATGCCACGGTGGCCAACCTCGGTTCACTGCTCGATCCGGCCGCCACGGGTACACAAGTCCCGGAATAGCTGTATGTTCCGCGCGTGAAACGAACCCTAGTACTCGTTCTCGCGCTCGCAGCCTGCCAGCGCAATCCGAGCCGGCTCGACGACATGAAGGCGGGCTCCGGCGCCGTCGCCACGAAGACGACCCTGGGCTCCGGTGCGATGCCCGCGGCCGCTCCCGCGCAGGACATCGACTCGCACGACATCCTCAACCGGACCGAGACCGCCGACGAGGTCACCGTCAAGCACGTGCTGATCTCGTGGAAGGACCTGGCTCCGATCTATCGCGGCCAGCAGGATGCGAAGGCGAAGGATCGCAGCAACGCCGACGCCGCGAAGCTCGCGCAGGACGTCCTCGCGCAGCTCAAGGCGGATCCCAAGAAGCTCGACGCGCTGATCGCGCAGTACGGCGAGGATCCGGGCATGAAGTCGGGCGAGCCGTACACGGTGAACAAGACGACGGCGTTCGTCCCCGAGTTCAAGAACCTCGCGCTGCGCCTCAAGGAGAACGAGGCCGGCATCGTCAAGACGCAGTTCGGCTACCACGTGATCGAGCGCATCGCGCCGCCGCCGCCGGATCCGCTCGAGAGCGCCGATATCCTCGCGCGCCCGGCCGAGAAGGGCCCGGTCCAGGTCCAGCACGTGCTGATCGGCTTCAAGACCCCCGACGGCAAGGACCGCAGCAAGGAAGACGCCGCGAAGCTCGTGACCGAGGTGATGGGCAAGGTGAAGGCCGGCACCGACTTCAAGGAGCTGATGAAGCAGTACTCCGACGACAAGGGCAGCAAGGACAGCGGCCGCTCCTACGACATCTCGGCGGATGCGCCGATGCCGGAGCAGATGAAGAAGCTGTCGCTCCGTCTCAAGGAGAACGAGGTCGGCGTGGTCAAGGCGCCGTACGGCTACCAGATCATCAAGCGCCTGCCGCCGCCGCCGCCGGATCCGCTCGACTCGACGGACATCCTCAAGCGCGAGCCGGTGACCCAGAAGGCGAAGGTCAAGCACATCCTCCTCGGCTGGACCGAGAACCACACGGAAGACCCGCGCGGCACGAAGCGCACGCGTGCGGACCTCGAGAAGCTCGTCAAGGACACCGTCGCCAAGCTCAAGAAGGGCGACAAGATCGAGCCGCTGATGAAGGAGCTCTCCGAGGATCCGGGCTCGGCGCAGTCGGGCCAGTCGTACGACGTGACGCCGGATGCGGGCCTCGTCGAGCCGTTCAAGGACCTGTCGCTGCGCCTCAACAAGGGTGAGGTCGGCGTGGTCAAGACGCAGTTCGGCATCCACATCATCCAGCGCGTGGAATAGCTATCGAGCCGCGCGCGCCTCGGCCTCGACGGCGAGATCCGGGAGGCCGGCGGTGCGCGCGACGTCGGCGAGCGCGCGGAAGAACGCGGGTGACTGCACGTCGCTCGCCCCGAGCAGCGGGCCGGCGATGCGCGGCAGCGCGCCGCGCAGGTAGCTCGGATCGACGGCGGCGGCGCGCAGGTGCTCGATCGCCCGGTCCGGCTGGCCGCGGTGCACGTAGGTGACCGCGAGGTTCAGGTGGTCGGGTGCGTAGTGCGCCGGCTCGCGGCCACCGGTCGCGATCAGCGTCTCGAGCGCATGGATCGCGCCGTCGAGGTCGCCGACGCGGGAGAGAGCGACCGCCTCGCGGCGACGCGCGCGGCTATCCCACGGGTCGAGCTGCGCGGCGCGCTCCCACGCCGCCGCCGCCTCGAGCGGCCGGCCGAGCGCATCGTCGGCATTGCCGAGCTCGAACCAGCAGCGCGTGTCGTCGGGGGCGAGCTCGGTCGCGCGCTTCATCGCCTGCGCCGCACCGAGCCGGTCGCCGCGGTCGAGCAGCGCCTTGCCGCGGAACAGCTCGTGCTCGCCGGCGAGCGAGAACCGCGTCTCCCAGGTCGGCACGTTCAGCGCGACGACGAGGAGCGCGAGCGCGGTCGCGGCCGGCACGCGGCGCTTCCACAGCTCGGGCGCACCGGCGGCGGCGAACAGCACGAAGAACGGCAGCGCGGGGACGCGATGGCGCGCCGACACGAAGAAGATCGGGATGAACACCGCCTGGACGCCGAGGTACGCGAGCGGCACGGCGAGGCGCCGGCGATGCGGCCACAGCGCGACGATGCCGAGCAGCGCGAGCGGGATGAGGACGCCGTCGGGGAAGTCGAGCGGCGGCGGCCACACGAGCACGCGCAGGAGGAGCGAGCTCCCGCGGACGGCGTAGATGTCGCTGTCGCGCGCGATCTCGGCGCCGTGGAAGAAGAGGTAGAGCTTGCGCGCGAGCAGACCGGCGGCGGCGAGCGGCTCGTCGCGCACGAACGCGAGGCCCTCGTGCATGAAGTAGCTCGAGGCCGCGCCGGTCGCATCGACGACGCCCGCCTTCCGGTGCGGCTCGTCGACGAGCTCCTCCCAGCGGCGCCCGGGGCGCAGCGAGAACGTCGCGCGGTAGTCGGCGTTGTTGCCGATGTAGAGGTTGAGGCCGCCATTGGACGAGATCAGCACGGGCTCGCCCGCGCGCACGTAGTTGCGGATCGTGACCGGCGCGATCGGCACGACGACGCCCGCGGCGAACGCGAGCACGGCGAGCCGCCGCTTGCGCAGCGCGATGACGCCGACCGCCGCGAACGGCAGGATCGTCGCCGCGAACAGCGCGGAGATGCCGAGCGCGCCACCGGCGCCGGCCGCGATGGCATCGGTCGAGTACCCACCATTCGCGGGGGACCCGCGCTCCTGCGCGACGAGCAGCAGGTGAACCGCGAGCAGGCCGAAGAACATCGCGAACGTCGCGGGCAGCAGCTCGTACGCCTGGAAGATGACCATGCCGTGCACGGCGAGCACCGCCGCCGCCGCGAGCGCGATGCGCACGCCGAACCGCCGCCGCGCGATCGCGAACAGCACGAGGCAGCTCGCTGCCGACACCAGCGCCGAGACGAGCCGCGGCGCGAGCAGCCCCGTGCCGGCGAAGCGAAAGATCGCGGTCAGCACGTAGATGATGCCGGGCGGCTGCCAGTAGGGCAGGTGGTCCTGCTCGCCGGGTGTGCCCGCGATCAGCCGCCGCGCCTCGTCGACGTAGTGCGCCTCGTCGAGCTGCGGCGTGTCGAAGAAGACCTCCGTGCGCTGGCCGAGCACGAACGCGACGCGCAGGCCGAGCGCGACGGCGAGGATGATCCACAGTGCGAGCCGCTCGCGCTTCATCGCCGCCGGAACACCAGGTAGTTGTCGATCTGCGTCGCCATCTCGTACTCGGTCTTCACGCGCGTCATCAGCTCGGGCCAGTGCACGAGCGACTCGAGCGACGTCTCGGGCTCGAAGCCGTTGCGGTCGTTGCGCCCGACGACGATCACCGCCGGCCGCTCGCGATCGACGCGCGCGAGCAGCTCGGCGCGCCTCTCGTCGAGCCCCGGAATCATCCGCGACAGCGGCGCCTCCGTCATCAGGATCTTGTGGAACGGGAAGCGCGTCGCCGGTGGTCGGTCGGCGAGCGCGTAGATGCCGGGCGCCGTCCCCCACACGAGGATGTGCTCGCCGGCCGGCACGTGCGCGCGGATCCACGCCGCGACCGCCTCCTCGGGAGCCGGCGAGCCGCGCTCGAACGACGCGAGGTACGCATCGCGCGAGATCGCGCCGCGCTGGTACGCGAACCCCGGCCCGTACGCATCGCCCCAGGCGATCGCGCCGCGCACGACGAGGCCGAGCGCGACGATCGCGACGGCGACCCACGGCCACCGGATCGCGCGGCCCGCGGCGGCGGCGGCGGCTGGCGCGTCGGCTACTCGCGCCCGGATGCGCGCGACGATCGCGCCCACGCCACATCCGGCCGCGACGGCGACGCCGGGCACGACGAGCAGGTAGTGATAGCCGGCGAGCTGACGCTCCAGCAGCACGGCGAGCGCGGTCGCGCCGATCCACACGCCGACGAAGCGTCGCTCGCGCGCGGGCAGCGCGACGAGGCCGGCCGCGGCGAGCACGAGCAGCGCGGGAATGCCGCTCGCGATCGTGCGCGCCCACGTGGCGATCGTCGGCAGCCACGGCGGCGCGATGAGCTGCGCGTTGTAGCGGTGGTAGCCGAACACGCCGTCGACGAAGTTGCCGAGCGCGCCGTGCGCGGCGAACCACGCGACCATCGCCGCCCACGGCAGCGCGATGCCGAGCGCGAGCCAGCCGGCCGCCTTTGCCGCGTGGCGCCGCTCCCACAGCATCGGCCACGCCGCCGCGACGGCCATCACGGGAATCTTGTAGAGGCCGACGACGCCGGTCAGCGCGCCGAGCAGGAGGAGGCGCCGCGCGCTGGGGCGAGCCATTGTTGGCTCGCGCGTGGTGGTTGGGCCGCGCCGCCCGAGCGCGACGCCCGCCGCGAGCATCATCGGCAGCACTGCCAGCTCCTCGGCCTGCGCGCGCGACCAGTAGCCGCCCCACGCCGGGCACCACAGCCCGGCGAACAGCGCCGCCGCCGCCGCGACGCCCGCGACCTCTGGCGCGATACCCGCGGCACCGGGCGCCACGGCCGCCACGCGCACCAGCCGCCGCACGACCCACCACGTCGCGCCCATCGACGCGAGCAGCCACAGCGTCTCGAGCCGCCACATCGCGAGCGGCACGTCGCCGGGCACGGCCGCCGCGGCCGACCACGAGTAGAGGAACAGCGGCGGCTTGCTGTCGAACAGGTCGCGATAGGGCAGCGAGCCGGGCCACCGCGTGAAGCACGCGAACAGCCCCTGGTCGAGCGCGAGCGGCTCCCCGGCGCGCAGCCAGTGGACGAACAGCACCACGGCTGCGAGCAGCACGAGCACCCCACCCAGGATCACGACTCGACGCGCGATGCGTCGATTGTCTCATGACATGATGGGCGTCGTGCGCGGGCTGATCGAACGGTACGAGCCCTGGCTGTTCGGTGCGGCGCTCGCCGCCACGGCGGCGGTCTGCCTCGTGTTCCGGTACCTGCCGATGGTCGACCTGCCGCAGCACTACGCGATGGTGTCGGTGTTCGCGCACTTCCGCGATCCGGCGTACGGGTTCGCCGAGCGGTTCACGTTCGACCTCGCGCACCGGCCGTATGCGTCGGTGTACCTCGTCGCGGCGGGGCTCGCGAAGGTGCTGCCGCTCGCGGCCGCGATGCGGATCGTCGTCGCGATGTGCACGCTGCTGCCCGTCGTCGGGGTGCGCGCGCTGCTCGCCGCGACCGGGCGCCCTCGCCACCTCGCGCTGCTCGCGGTGCCGTTCGCGTTCGGCAGCTTGTGGTTCTGGGGCTTTCTGAACTTCATCGCGGGGACGGGGCTGTTGCTCGTCGCGCTCGCGCTCGTCGTCCGCATTGCGCGCGAGCCGAGCCGGCGCCGGTCGATCGCGCTCGGCCTGCTCTCGCTGCTGATCCTCGTCACGCACGTGCACGGCATGTTCATGCTGATCGCGCTCGCGCCCGTGCTCGCGTGGGGGTTCCGCGGCGAGGAGGCGCTCGTGCGCCCGGTGCTGCGCGCGGTGGCGCCGATCATCCCGGCCGCCGTCGGCACGGTCGCGTTCGTGCTCGTCACGTGGAGCCAGGCGACCGGCACGTGGGAGCGCCTCGACATGTCGCTGCCTGCGCGCGTGCGTGCTTTCCCCGACTTCCTCGCGGCCGGGCTGCCGGCGCCGTGGCCGCTGATCGCGTGCGGCGTGCTCGTCGCGGCGATCGCGGCGTCGATCGTACTGCGAGCGCAGAGCAGCGCGCCGCGCCGCGAATGGATCGCGCTCGCGCTCGCGTTCGCCGGCCAGGTGCTCCTGTACTTCGTGCTGCCGGTCAACACGCCGACCGCGACGTACGTGTCGGCGCGCCACGCGCTGCTGATCGTGCTGTTCGCGCTGCCGCTCGTGCCCGCGGTGCACCACGCGTGGGTGCAGATCGCGCTCGGCGCCGTGTTCGCGGCCGCGGGCCTCTCGCTCGCGTTCGTCGAGGTCGCGCGGTTCGATGACGAGGCGCACACGTTCGACCCGATCGTCGCCGCGATGAAGCCGAACAAGCGCGTCGCGCCGCTGATCTTCGACAAGGGCAGCCCGTACGTGTCGCCGAGGACGTTCCCGTACCTGCACTTCGCCGCGTACTACCAGGCCGCATCCGGTGGTGACCTCGCGCGCACGTTCGCGGTCGTGTGGAACGTACCCGTGCGCTATCGCGCCGACTACGCCCGCTACGAGGTCCCCGAGAAGGTCGAGTGGGATCCGCGGCTGTTCTCGCCGACCCGCGACCTGCCGCACTTCGACTACCTGCTGATGCGCGGCCCGGCGTTCACGCCGCGCTCGGATTCGGGACTGGTCGTCGTCGCGCGCAGCGGGCCGTGGACGCTGATCGAGAACCCGAACGCGCTCCCTAATTGATGGGGACGTCCCAGCTCGCGGCCGTGATGCTCGTGCGGCAGGCATCGATGATCGTCGAGGTCGACGTCGTCGGATCGACCGACACGTGCGCGAGCTCCACCTGCGCGAGCGACGCCTTGAGCCGCGTGTCGACCTGATCGATGACGAGCGTGCCGCGCTGCGCCGCGAAGATCTGCCGTGGCTCGCCCGCCTCGATCACGACGCAGGCGCCACACGTCGCCAGCTGCGCCTCGACGCCGGTCAGCGCGTAGGTGCCGGGCGCGGGCGGCCCGCTGGCGAATGCACCGTTGCCACCGATCAGCTGGATGTCGAGCGTGTCGGCGGTCGGGCCGGGCGCGAGCGCGCCGAGGAACGCGACCGTCTGCTTGCCGGCGCCGTCGGTGGTGCGGACGGCGTGGGCGCTCGCGAACGTGTCGATCGTGCCGTAGGGCGTGACCGACAGGCTGCACGGCGGCAGGTCCGGTGCCGCGTCGACGGGCACGATGTTGTCGCCGCACGCCGAAACGACGACGGCCGCCGCCACCCACCCGGTGACGACGGCCGCTCTGCACAGCTGCTTCGTCAGGCTATTCGCCGCAGCCTGGGCTGGCCCACTTACCGCGGCCGACGTAGCAGGAGTAGTTACCCCAGTTGAACCAGTAGTTGTCGCCATAGCTGGTGCTCGTCGTGCCTTCTTTGATCTGCATCAGCTCGTACGCCGAGTCGTCGTTGCAGAGGTGCGTGTTGCCGCCGCCCCACCAGTCATACTTCGTCACGCAACCGCCGGTCGACGCGTTCGTGCCGCTGTACGTCTCACCCGTGGTCGACGGATTGTAGCGCCAGTCGGAGTAGTGGTCGCACTCCCAGCTCATCGAGCCGGCGCACGTGCCGTGGTTGCAGTAGTTCTCGACGATCTGATAGCCGCTGCCGCCGTTCGGGTACTGCCAGTTCGACACCGCGCTGTGGTGACCCGCGCACAGGAAGAGGCACTTCGAGTAGAGGCGGCCGAGCGGATACCACCAACCGGCGCCGTTCCAGTACGCCTGGTCCGCGCCCGTGGGGAGCGGGGTCGCCCTGATCTTCGCGGCGGCCGCGACGAGGCCCGGGTCCTCGTCGGGCGTCTGCTGCAGGCCGACCATGTGGATGTGGTAGGTGCTCATCGCGAGCGAAGCGTCGGCGGCCGCGGGGAACGCGAGGCCGAGCTTCTGCGCGAGGTGGAAGTCCTTGTTGCGATCCTCGTCGGCCGGCAACACCGTCGACTTCGCGATCGCGATCTTCTGGTTCCACGACGGGTCGACGTACTCGTCACCGCCGCGCTGCACGTAGAACGGGATGCCGTGCTTGTCGACGATCATCATGTCGACCTCGTTGGCCGGCTCGCTCGGGTCCTCGCGGTAGACGGCGGGCTTGAGCGCGCCGATGCGCGTCTCGACGTAGACGACGTCGTCGCCCTCGCGATACGCCGCGACGACGCCGCGTGCGGCATCCGCATCGAGGATGGTCACGCCCTGCTGCAGATCGCTCGCCTTGGGGAGCTCCGGCTGCGAGTCCGTGGTGCAACTCGCGATTCCGAGCGTGATACCAAGAGCCAACCAAGTGCTGCGCATCGGGCCTCCTCCTCGTGGAAACGAGTGAGGTCGATTACTGCAGCGGTGGTGCCAGAAGACTTTGCGTGGGCGCGCGCGGGGTTAGCGTTCCCTACACGGTGATCCCGCCACACACTTTGAACGAATTGCTCAACGCCTGTACGACGAGTTGTTCAATCGCTGAACAACTAGTGCGCGGCCGGCATCTGCCCGGCCTCCTTCGGCGGCTCGAGCGCGGTCCGCATCGTGTAGAGCTTGGAGATCTCGGCGTCGTGCGGCATCGCGCTCTCGCATTCCTGCGCGTGCTTCGACTGATAGCTCGGCACGAGGCACTGCTGCGCCGCGAGTGGGAGCGCGCCGCACACCTTCAGGAAGTCCGCCTTGGGCGCGACGAACGAGAAGATCGAGTCGCGCTTGAGGTTCTTCGCGGCCTCCTGCTCGGCGCCGACGGCGTTGTAGAGGCTCTCGCACGGCGTCGCGCCGGCGGGCGCGTTGTACATCGCGAGGAGCGTCGCGTACTCGCTGTCGATCGACGCCGCGTGGTCGCCGGCGGGCTTCGCGGCGGCCGAGCCGGTCGGCGGCGGCGGAAGCTTCGTCGGCACCGGCAGCTCGACGGCCGGCTTGTCGGCCTTGCGATCGGAGTGGCCGCGACAGCCAGACATCACGACGAGCGCAGCGATCATGACCTTGTTCATCTCAGCTCCGATGGTAGCCACGCCGAGGCCGGCGTGGGGGCTGTTCCGGGGTACGCGCCCGATCCGGCGCCCAGGTGCGCGGCGATCCAGGGATCGTCGGGGGCGATCCGGCGCGCGGCCTCGAGCTCGCGCTTCGCGGTGTCCTGATCGCCGTCGTGCAGGGCGAGCGCGGCGAGGCCGACATGCGCGGCTCCGCCGGCGGGCCCCGCGGCCGCGGCGCGCGCGAGCAGCTGCTTCGCGTCGGGATAGCGGTGCTCGCGGACGAGCAGCATGCCTTTGATCTCGAGCGCGCGCTGGTCGGCCGGATCGAGCGCGATCATCCGATCGAGCGCGTGCTCGGCCTCGGCGCGCCAGGCCGGCGTACCGGCGTCGAGCGCGGTCATCGCGTACGCGAGCAGCGTGCGCCGGCGATCGGGTGCGAACGCGAGCGCGCGAGCGAGCATCCTCGCCGCGTCGTCGTAGCGGCGGCGGGCACCGAGGCGCGCCGCGAGGAGCTCGAACACCTCGGGCACGTGCGTGCCGTCGCCGATCGCCGCGCGTGCGTGCTGCTCGGCCTCGTCGGGGCGGCCGTCGCGATCGAGCGCGACCGCGAGCGTGCCCTCGGCCTCGGCGGCGGGCGCCTTGCCCGCGAGGTGCTCCGACCACGCCACGACGCGCTCCGGCGGCGCCGCGCTGCCTCTCGCGATCGGAGGCGGGCGGACCTCGATCCAGTGATCGACGACATCGACCGATGGGATGTCGTCCGTCGCGCCGCGCCGCATGTGACACGCGACGCAGTCATCGCCGTTCTTCGCGCGCACCGCCTTCGCCTCCGTGCAGCCGTTCTTCGCGCCGTGGCAGGCGTTGCAGCGCTCGCGCCAGTAGGCGGCGGGGCGCCCGCGCGAGCTCGAGTGCGGATCGTGGCACGTGGTGCACGTCAGCTTGCCCTCGGAGCGCAGGAAGCAGGCGCTCCGCGTCATGCGGTCCGGATGCTCGAGCAGGATCACGCGATCGGGCGCGGCGGGCTCGCGCACGAAGCTGCGCCGGAAGCCGTCGAGCGGATCGCCGGGGCGATAGCCGAATGGCTCGGTGCCGGGCAAGTAGACGGAAGCGGTGTCCTGATGGCACTGCGCGCAGACCTCGATCTGCTGCTGCGCGGTCAGCCGCTTCGGGTTGACGATGTCCTCGCGCTTGCTCGACGCGGCGTGCTTCGCGCCCGGCCCGTGGCATCGCTCGCAGCCGACGCCCGCCGGCAGCGGATCGAAGAACACCTCCGCCGCGGTCGGCGAGCGGCGCGGCGGATCGGTGTGGCAGGCGATGCATGTCGCATCGAGCGCGAAGAAGAAGCGCAGGTTCGTCTGCGTGAAGCCGGGATCGAGACCCCACGCGCCCGTGCGCGGAAACCAGTCGAGCGGGATCTGGAAGAAGCGGTCGCCGGTGCGCGTGTAGAACGCCATGCCGGTGTCGCCGGAGCCGATCGCGTGCGTGATCGGCTGCACCCAGGTGTGGCCGTCGGGCTGCGTCTCCTCGACGAAGAACTGCTCGCCTTCGCGATACGGGCGGTACGAGTAGCCGCTGCGCGCGTCGCGGACCGGGGCCGCCGCGGCGAACACCTTCGCGAGCCACGCGCGATCGAGCTCCGCGAGCGGCCGCACGCCGGTGCGCGCCATGCCGTGATGCGCGTAGCTGTCGCTGATCTTGTCGTGGCACGCGCGGCACTCCGCCGACCCGACGTACCCCGGCTCCGTCGCGCCGCCCTTCGGCGATGCGGCCACTGCGCGCGCCCAGTCGACGGCCGGTGGCGGTGCAGCCTTCGGAGCCGCAGCCGGCGGCGGCGGGCGCGAGTCCGACTTGCACGCGCTCGCCGCGAACACCAGCACGAGGAGGAGGACACAGCCGCGCGTGACGACCGGGAGACGAGCGCTCGTGACGACGAACAGACGCCGCCGCGTGACCTGCCGGCTCACGAGTTGGTGTCGCGCTTGCGGGGGCGGCGCAGGCCGTACTGGTCGAGGCGGGCGATCAGCGTGCCGCGGGAGATGCCGAGCTCGCGCGCGACCTGCGTCTGGTTTCCGCCGTAGCGCTCGAGCGCCTCGATGATGCGCTTGCGCTCGAGCTCCGCGACCTCGCTCGCGAGCGAGCTCTCGCTGCGCCGCATGGCGGACTCGCTCGGCCGCATCGCCGCCTCGCTCGGGCGCAGCGCCGGCTCGCTGCCGCGGATGTACGTCTCGCTCGGCCGCATCGTCGGCTCGCTGGCGCGAAACGCGGCCTCGTCCTCGGAGGACACGCGCTCGACGGGCATCGTCGTCTGGCTCTCGCGCGTCGGCTTCGGCGCCTCGCGAGGCGGCGCGAGCACGAGGTGCGAAGGCCGGATCGCGCCGCCCGACGACAGCAGCACGGCGCGCTCGACCGTGTTGCGCAGCTCGCGGACGTTGCCGGGCCAGCTGTGCTGCTCGAGCGCCGTGACGACCTCGTTGCCGAAGCCGATCGCGGCGCCGCCTCGCGCACGGTTCGCGAACGCGCGGGCGAGCGGCACGATCTCGCTGCGCCGCTCGCGCAGCGGCGGGATCGAGATCGTCAGGCCGTTGATGCGGTAGTAGAGGTCGCGGCGGAAGCGGCCGGAGGCGACCTCCTCGAGCAGGTCGCGGTTCGTCGCGAACACGAACCGCACGTCGATCTTCTTGCCGGCCGTCGCGCCGACGCGACGCACGATCCGCTCCTCGATCACGCGCAGCAGCTTGGCCTGCACGCCGAGCGGCAGCTCGCCGATCTCGTCGAGGAAGACCGTGCCGCCGTGACCGGTCTCGAGCAGACCGGGGCTCGCATTCATCGCGCCCGTGAACGCGCCGCGCTCGTGGCCGAACAGCTCGCTCTCGATCAGCGACTCGACGAGCGCCGAGCAGTTGAACTTGATGAACGGACCGGCCGCGCGCGGCGACAGGCGATGGATCTGCTCGGCGCACAGCTCCTTGCCGACGCCGGTCTCACCGGTGATCAGCACCGAGAGATCGCCCTCGGCGACCTGCGCGACGATCTCGTGCACCGCGTCCATCGGCGTCGGCGTGTCATCGGTGCGATCGACGTGCTCGTAGGCGTGCGCGATCAGCTGCTCGCCGACGACGCCGTCCTGCGGATAGCGCGCGACGCCGAACCGCGCGCGGATGGCGTGCTCGGTCAGCACCTCGGTGAGGCGCGCGACGCCGAGCGCGACGTCGCGACCGCCCGTATCGACGAGCAGCAGCTGCAGACCCGACGGTCCGTCCGTCTTGACGACGTCGCTCGTGCGCAGCGTCATCCTGAGCACGCGGAGCGCCTCGCGCGCGTCACCGGCGTCGATGCTGACGTAGACGACCGCGAACGGTGCGCCGGTGCGCGCCGAGCGAGCGCACTCCGCCTCGATGGGCGGCGAGGGCACGTCGAGGCCGGGCAGCGTCGTGCGAGCCGGCCGGCGCTCGCTGACCGGTGCCACGCGCTGGATCAGGATCGCGGCCTCCCCGACGTGGATCGCATCGCCGACCGCGACGGTCGCCGCATCGCCGCTCGCGACCGGCTTGCCGCGCACGCGTGTGCCGTTGCGGCTGCCCTCGTCGACGATCTCGAGCGGCGACATCCGCAGTGTCGCGTGCCGGCGCGAGACGGACGCATCGTTGATCCGGATGTCGCACGCGGTCGAGCGGCCGATCGCGACCTCGCCGGTGGCCGGCAGCAGCTTGGTCATCACCGCGCCGTTGACGCTGACGACCGCCTGCAAGCGGCTGCCACCGCCACGTTCCCCGGACGCGTCGGTGTCATCGTCCTCGAAATCGCTGACCACCTCCCTCGAGTGTAGCGGATTCGGTAGATCTGCTTTGTCTCATCCGGTGCGAGATGTGTTTCGTTGTCGTGACGCGACGTACCAGAACAACGCCACGACGATCAGCCACATCGGAGCCTCGCTCCCGCTCGCGCAGCCGCCGCAGCCCTCGGGCGCCGCGAAGCAGTACTGCGAGAGTCCCTGACCCCGGCACTCGTAGTGAGAGGGGCATGACGCGCCGAGGCAGTCGACGGTGCAGACCTGGTCCTGGCAGATCGCGCTCGTGCAGTCCTGCGCCGCCGTGCACGGCGAGCCGAGCGCGCCCGGCGACGGCTCGGGATAGCGGCAGCCGTCGGTGGCGCAGGTCATCGCCGCGGGACAGTCGCTGTCGTGCGTGCATGCACGCGAGCAGAAGTAGAGCAGGGGATCGTCGCTGGTCTGCCGGCACGGTCCCTCGGCGCAGTGGCCGTCGTAGAAGCACGCGTCTCCCGTATGCGCGGCTCCCGGCGCGGTCGCCGCGAGGTACGGATCGACGAGCGCGGCGCGCGCGACGTCGATGCGGGCGTAGATCGCGTGGTCGGTGCACGCGGCATCGCCATGACTGACGACCGCCGCGACCGCGTCCGGCGCGAGCAGCATCGGCCCGCCGGAGTCGCCGCGGCACGGTTGCGAGGGATCCGGGACGGTCGTGATCTCGTCGGCCGCGACGGCGGAGATCTGCGCGACGCCCGCGCGCTTCACGCCGACGTCCGAGGCGGAGCCCGTGGCGCCGTAGCCAACGGCGGCGAACGTCGTGCCGACGAGCGACGCATCGATCGTGCGCGTGTCCAGCGCGAGCGCGGCGACCGGCGACGCGTCGCGGAACGTGAACACCGCGACGTCGTGCGCGAACGTCGTCGCGTCGAAGCCGGGATGCTGGCGCGCGTCGGAGACCTGCGCGAACGTGCCGCCGCTGCCCACCGCGCCGCCGAAGAACACGCGCAGCGTGCGCGCGGGCGGGCCGGAGAAGCAGTGCGCGGCCGTGATGCCCGTGTGGGGGCCGATGACGCTCGCCGTGCACAGCACCGCGCCGCTGCTATCGACGAGCGCGACGACGGCGGGGTCGCCGGCGTCATCGGAGCCGTTCGTCACGCTCTCGCCAGAGCCGTTCGTCACGCTCTCGCCAGAGCCGTTCGTGACCGCCTGGGGCGTGCTCGCGACGGGTGCCGCGCACCCTGCCACGACGAGCCACGCGAGGCGCATGCGCCATCGTAGCCCGAAAACGCAAACGGCCGCGGACCGTCACCCGCGGGCCGAAAACGCAAACGGCCGCGGACCGTCACCCGCGGGCCGAAAACGCAAACGGCCGCGGGGGACGCCCACGGCCGTCGATGAAGCGCGGAGGACTACTTCTTGTCGGTCGCGGGCGCGGCCGGAGCGGCCGGCGTCGTCGCGGCCGGAGCGGCCGGCGCGGCGGGCGCGGCCGGGGCGGGCGTCGCGGGGGCAGCCGCCTCGGGCAGCTTCAGCTCGACGCGCGCGTTCTTCTTGCGGGCGGCCGCGAGCGCCGCACCCTTGAGCGCGGACGGCTCCTCGAGCGGCTTGCTCGAGCCGTAGCCGGTGGCCGTCAGCTGGCCGTCGGCGACGCCCTTCTTGACGAGGTACGCCTTGACCGCGTCGGCGCGCGCCTGCGAGAGCGCGTTGTTGTCGGTGAACTTGCCCTTCGGGGCGACGTCGTCGGTGTGCACGGCGATCTCGAGCTTGACGTCCTTCGCGTCGGCGAGCGCCTTCGCGACCTTGTCGAGCGCGGCCGTCGAGCCGGCGATGTCGGCGCTGTTCGCCTTGAAGTTGACCGTGACCGGACCGAGCACGCCGGTCACCGCGGCGGGCAGCTCGTCGGGGCACCCGTCGTCATCTTGGTAGCCGTTCTTGGTCTCCGGCTGGTCCGGGCACTTGTCGGCCGCGTCGGGGATGCCGTCGCTGTCGTTGTCGGGATCGGGGCAGCCGTCGTCGTCCTGGAAGTTGTCCTTGTCCTCGGCGTCGTTCGGGCACTTGTCGGCCGCGTCGGCGATGCCGTCGGCGTCGTTGTCGGGATCGGGGCAGCCGTCGTCATCCTGGAAGCCGTCCTTGTCCTCGGCCTCCTTGGGGCACTTGTCCTGCGCGCCGATGAGCCCGTCGTGGTCCTCGTCGGTACCGGCCGCGACGTTCTTCTCCTCGGTCTTCACGTCCTCGTGCTTCTTGCGCTCGACGCGGCCGAACTCGCGATAGAGGCCCGTCATCACCTCGAGCTCGGGGGCGATGCCGCCGCCGCGCTTGGGGTCGGCGACCGCGCGCAGGTCGACGCGCACGCCCCAGTTGCCCGACGCCTGGTACTTCGCGCCGACGCCGAGGAAGCCGATGAACTTCGAGTCCTTCTTGAGGATCTGCTCCTGCTGCGACGACACGATCTGGACGGCGCCGCCGCCCGCCTCGACGAACGGGATCAGCACCTTGTCGGCGAGCTTGGGCGGGAGCTGGTAGACGATCTGCGCGCGGTACGTGACGTCCCAGACGTCGAACGTCATCGAGCGGGGCTCGGTCGGGATGACGCCACCCTCGACCTCGATGCCGATGTTG
Organism: uncultured Kofleriaceae bacterium; assembly: GCA_964446175.1. GTDB lineage: Bacteria > Myxococcota_A > Polyangia > Haliangiales > Haliangiaceae > JABFXX01. Next base: position 158,388 of record CAYUNM010000001.1, on the reverse strand, counting down.
TTCTTGAGGTAGTAGCCGATGCGGGCGCCGAAGAACGCGGAGTTCTTCTGCGTCGTGGGCTCCGGACCGACCTCGCCGAGCGAGCTGTCCTCGCTGAACTGATGGAACCCGGCGATGCCGCCGACCTCGACGTTCGCGCTGGCCGTCGTGGAGACGGCGAGCACGGCTGCTAGACACACCGCGATGCGCTTCATCGCGGGGGTTTTCCATTGGGAAGTGCTGGCCGTGCAAGTGAAATCCTCAGGTTTCTGAGGCCGCGACGCGGCAAGATGGCGCGATCCGGGCTCTGGCCGGCGGGAATGGCCGTTGCAGACCTGCGCCGCCGTGCAGGTCAAACGGCTCCGTTCCGTCCTCCGCGAGGTCGTGATCGCCAGCATGGCGGCCGGCTGCGCGGGAACCACCCCCGGCTCGACCGACCAGTGCGTCGAGCACCACGTCTCGACGCTGACCCGGTCGACTCCCAGCTCCAAGGCCTCGCTGCAGCTAAAGATCGAGAGCTGCCGGGTCGACGTCGATGCGTGCATCGTCCTGTGCTCGCAGCTGATGAGCGATGCCTCGCTGATGGGCACGCTGCAGACCTGCGACGTCTCGTTCGAGTCCGACCAGGTCGATGTCACGGTCGCGTACGACGTGTATCGCGACACCAACCCGTGCGGCTCGATCGGCCGCCGGCCCGAGGGGCTCGTCGCGCCGCGCCGTGCGGTGGCCCAGAGCGCGCTCGGCGCGTGGTTCGCGAACACGGCGTGGCTCGAGGCATCGTCGATCTGCGCCTTCCTGCAGCTCGCGAAGGAGCTCCGCGACCACGGCGCGCCGCGGGCGCTCGTGCGGCTCGCCGATGCGTCGGCGCGCGATGAGGTGAGGCACGCGGCGATGATGAGCAAGCTCGCGCGGCGCTTCGGCGGCGAGCCGCCGGCCGTCGAGGTGATGCCGGGCCGCGCGCGGTCGCTCGAGGCGCTCGCGATCGAGAATGCCGTCGAGGGCTGCGTGCGCGAGACGTGGGGCGCGGTCGTCGCGCTGTGGCAGTCGGAGCGAGCGCCCGATCCCGAGATGCGCGCGGCGTTCGCGCTGATCGCGCGCGACGAGGTCCGCCACGCGGCACTCGGCTGGGCGATCGATCGCTGGGCGATGAGCCGGCTCGATCACGGCGCCCAGGTGCGCGTCGCCCTCGCGCGCGAGGCCGCCGTGAACGCGCTCGCCGACGAGCGACCCGAGGATCTCCCGGCGATCGGCCTGCCCGGCCTCGCCGACGCCCGGCGCCTGCACGCCCGCACCTACAGCTCGCTGTGGAACGGAGGTCTGTCGTGAAGAAGCTCTCGCTCCTGCTGCTCGCCGCGTGCTCCTCGACGGGGACCCCGCCTTCGCCGAACCCGCCGCCGCCCTGGGGCGTGCCGATCAGCGGCGGCAACATGATCATCGCGCACGACGGCCGCCACGCGATCATCGCCGACGCGGATCGCGACCGCGTGATGTCGGTCGACGTGCTGACCGGCAAGACGGCGGAGGTCGCGCTCGCGAAGGATGACGAGCCGGGCCGCCTCGTCGAGGACGCCGCGGGCCGCATCCACGTCGCGCTGCGCCGCGGTGGCGCGGTCGTCACGCTCGATGACCGGCTGCACGTGCTCGCGCGGCGCCTCGTGTGCGCCGAGCCGCGCGGCATCGCCGTCGACGGCGACAACCTGCAGGTCGCGTGCAGCGGCGGCGAGCTCGTCACGCTGCCGGCCGCCGGTGGCGATCCGACGCGCGTGCTGCACCTCGATCGCGATCTGCGCGACGTGCTCGTCGTCGGCGGCCAGCTCTACGTGACGCGCTTCCGCACCGCCGAGCTGCTCGCGCTCGACGCCAGCGGCGCCGTCACGTCGCGGGTGCGGCCGCCGGTCGTCGATCGCATGCCGCCGGAGCCGGGCGGCGAGCTCACCAGCGATGCGGGCGTCGGCAGCGGCAGCGCCACGCCGCTGTATGCGAACCCGGAGGTCGCCTGGCGCACGATCGCGCTGCGCGACGGCTCGATCGTGATGACGCACCAGCGCGCGCTCGGCACGATCCTCCACACGACGCCGGGCGGCTACGGCGGCGACTGCGGCGGTGGTCCCGTCGAGGACGCGCTGACCGTCGTGCGTCCCGGCCAGCCACCGTTCGCGGCGCTGTCGACGCTGATCGGCGCGCTCCCGGTCGACACCGCGCTCTCGCCCGACGGCACGATGCTCGCGATCGCGCTCGCCGGCGGTGGCTTCGTCCAGCAGGTGCCGGTCTCGCAGCTGTCACAGCCCGACGAGGATCCGTGCCTGCTCAAGGGCGGCCTCGTCGATAGCATCGTCGCCGACGACCTCGGCCACGTCACGTCCGTCGCGTACACGCCCGATGGCGCGCTCGTCGCGTACTACCCCGAGCTGCCCGCGCTCGCCGTGCACGGCGCGAAGACCGCGATCTTCCAGCTGCCCGGCGCGTTCGGCTACGACAGCGGCCGCGCGCTGTTCCACACGCAGACCGGCGCCGGGCTCGCGTGCGCGTCGTGCCACCCGGAGGGCCGCGACGACGGTCAGGTCTGGCAGTTCGACAGCGAGGGCAAGCGCCGCACGCAGAGCGTCGCGGGCCGGATCCTCGATCGCGGGCCGTACCACTGGAGCGGCGACATGACCGACCTGCCGACGCTGATGGACCAGGTTTTCGGCGAGCGCATGGGCGGCGCGCCGCCGACGCGCAGCCAGCACCTGTCGCTCGGGCCGTGGCTCGATCGCGTGCCGGCGCCGCAGCCACCGTCCGTCGTCGATCAGGCGGCGGTCGATCGCGGGCGCGAGCTGTTCCAGTCCGCGGAGGTGGGCTGTGGCACGTGCCACTCGGGGCCGCTGTTCACGAACCACGCGCTCGTCGATGTCGGGACCGGCGGCACGTTCAAGGTGCCGTCGCTGCTCGGCGTCGGCGCGCGGCTGCCGCTGCTCCACGACGGCTGCGCGACCACCCTCGCGGATCGCTTCGGTGCGACCTGTGGCGGCGGCGACCAGCACGGTCACACGGCGCAGCTCACGCCGGCGCAGATCTCGGATCTCGTGGCGTACCTAGACTCGATCTGACGCGCTCGATCGCCGCGCGCACATCCTTCTCCGTGAATGGCTTCTGCAGGCGCGGCTGCTTCGTGCTCGCGAGGAAGTCGCGCGCCTGCTGCGTGAACGCGCCGCCGGTCATGAACACGATCCGCGCGCGGTCCGCCGGGCACATCATGTCGTGCATCTCGATGCCGGTGAGCTCCGGCATCATCAGGTCGCACAGGATCACGTCGAACTGCTCGCCGGCGGCGATCTTGTCGAGCGCCTCGCGGGCGCGCGTCACGGTGACGACCTCGTGGTCGTCGGAGAGCAGCAGCGCGATCACGCGGCAGATCGACGGCTCGTCGTCGACGAGCAGGATGCGGCCGCCCGGTGCGGGCTCGCTCTGCGCGACCATCGGCGCGGTCCGCCGCGAGCGCTGGGCCGATGCGGGCAGCGCGACGCGGAACGTCGTGCCGACGCCGGGCGTGCTCGTCACCGTGATCTCGCCGTGCATCGCGGCGACGATCTGCTGGCTGATCGCGAGCCCCAGGCCGAGACCGACGCCGGTCTTCGTCGTGAAGAACGGATCGAAGATGCGGTGGATGATCGATGCGGGGATGCCGACGCCCGTGTCCTCGATCTCGACGATGACGCGCTCGCCGTGCGCCGAGGCGCGCACGCGGATCTCGTCGCCCGAGCTGCCGGCCTGCGCCATCGCCTGCGCCGCGTTGACGAGCAGGTTGATGAACACCTGGGCGAGCCGCGACGCGTGTCCCTGGACGTGCGGCAGGTCCGGGGCGTAGCGCTCGACGACCACCGCGCGATGGCGGATCTCCGCGCTCGCCACCTTGATCGCCGAGGCGAGCACCGAGACGATGTCGACCGGGCCCGTGACGTCGTCGTCGCGTCGCGCGAGCGAGCGCAGCTCGCGGACGATCGCGCTGACGCGGTCGACGCCTTCGCGAGCCTCGTCGACGAGCGTCGTCAGCTCTTCCTTCGCGACGCGCGTCGGCGTGCCCGCGAGCAGGGCGGGTACGTCGTGCGCGAGGATCTCGAGGTTCGACGTGACATACGCGAGCGGGTTGTTGACCTCGTGGGCGACACCGGCGGCCAGCATGCCGGCCGTCACCATGCGGTCCGCGACCGCCGCGCGCATGAACATCTCGCGGCGCTCGGTCACGTCGCGCAAGAACACGACGTTGCACGGCGCGCCGTCGAACTCGATGCGCACGCCGTTCGCCTCTGCGATCACCGACGTCCCATCGAGCCGCATCATTCGCACCTCGCCGGGAGTGTTCTGGCCGCGCTCGTCGATCTCGCGCTGACGGCCGCGGACCCACTCGTGATCTTCGGGGTGAACGAAATCGAGGATCCGCGCGCCGATCATCTGGGCTCGGGTCTCGTATGCGAGCAGCGCCGCAGCGGCATCGTTCGCGTACACGCACGCGCCGTTTCTCTGCACGAACGTCGCGATCGGCGAGCGCTCGAACAGCGCGCGGAAGCTCGCCTCCGACCGGCGCATTGTCTCCTGCGCGGTGTAGCGCTCGGTGATGTCGCGATAGTTCGTGACGAACGCGCGCACCGCCGGGTCGTGCGTCAGGTTCGTCGTCGACGCCTCGATCCACAGCCAGCGGCCGTCCTTGTGCTTGACGCGCGCGACGTGGACGTTCGTGCCGCCGACCGGCGGCGGCGTCCACGAGCGGATGTCCTCGCCGTGGATGAACTCGAGCGTCGGCTTGCCGACGAACTCGGACGCGGTGTACCCGAGGATGCGCTCCGCCGCCGGGCTGACGTACTCCGCGATCCCCTGCGTGTTCGTCAGCGCGATCGCCTCGCCGGAGTGCTCGACGAGCAGCCGGAACCGCCGCTCGAACTCGTCGATGCCGGTGACGTTCGTCGCGACCGACAGGCCGATCTCGCGCCCGCGATACATCAGCCGCGTGATCTCGAGGTGGACCTCGATAAGCTCCCCGTTCTTGCGCCAGTGCCGCCCGACGCGCCCGTAGGTCGTGCCCGCCTTCGCGGCCGCGTACGAGGCCTCGAACGCCCCGCGGTCGCTCGGCGGGCGCACGTCGGCGAGCGTCATCTGCAGCAGCTCCTCGCGCGACCACCCGTACAGCTCGACGGCGGCATCGTTGACGGCGATGAACCGTCGCGTCTCGCGGTCGAACACCCACGTCGGCCGCGGGTTCGCGGTGAACAGCAGGCTCGCCAGCTCCGCGTCCAGATCCACGAAACCATCGTCGCACGAACCGCCGGTCTCCACGTCGCAATGTGTGCGCCACCCCACGTCTCGACGCTCTGTAGCAGAGTGCTACAATCCGACCATGTCGAACGGCATCCCGGTCAGGCTCAGCGCGCAGCTCGCGGCGTCGGCCCGCACGGCTGCTCGCACGCAGGAGCGCTCGCTCACCGAGCAGGTCGAGCACTGGGCGCGTCTGGGGCAACAGGTCGAGCGCGTCGTGATGGCATCGACGGTCGCGCGGCTCAAGGCGCGCAGCCACGACACGAAGCTCGACGAGCGCCTCGAGTTCGCGGCCAGCTCCGAAGGCCGCGCGAAGGCGCTCGAGCTGATCCAGGCGCGCCGCGAGTCGGTGGCGCACTCGCACTCGCACTCGCAGTCGCGCAAGCGCAAGTGACGCCGCAGATCGTCGTGCTGGCCGGGCCGAACGGCGCCGGGAAGTCGACGTTCTACGAGACGTTCCTCGCCGAGTCGCCGCTGCCGCTGCTCGACCCCGATGCGTTCGCGGAGGAGGCCGAGGTCGATGCCGCGGAGGCCGCGCGCATCATGGATGCGGCGCGCGAGCGGATGATCGCCGACGGGCTCGGCTTCATCACCGAGACGGTGTTCTCCGATCCGTTCGGCGCGAAGCTGCAGATGCTCCGCGACGCGATCGCGGGCGGCTTCGACGTGCGGTTGATCTTCATCGGCATCGCGAACGTGAAGCAGTCGAACGAGCGCATCGACCAGCGTCTCGCGGAGGGCGGCCACGACGTGCCGCGCGACCGGCTGCCGCGCCGGTTCGAGCAGTCGCTCGCGAACTTGCGCGAGGCGTTCGGCTTCGTGCCCGTCGTCGAGGTCTACGACAACAGCTCCGAGACAGAGCCGTTCGTCCGCGTGCTCGTCGTGCGCGACGGCGCCGTCGTCGAGCGGGCCCGCCGGCTGCCGGCGTGGCTGCCTCGGGTTGCCTAGCGCTTCGCGGCCGCGTGGAGCTTCTCCTCCACGAGGATGTCGGCGACCTTGTAGGTCGGCGCGCTGAGCTTCTTGCTGCGGTCGAAGATCTCCCACATCGTGTCGTAGATCTTCATCGTGCGCTCGCGCGCGACGTTCGCGTCGTAGCCCTTGACCTCCTGCGCGACGTTGACGAGGCCGCCCGCGTTGATCGCGTAGTCGGGCGCGTACAGGATGCCGCGCGCGTGGAGGTCGTCGCCGTGGCGCGGCTCCGCGAGCTGGTTGTTCGCGGCGCCCGCGACGATGCGCGCGTGGAGGTGCGGGATCGTGTCGTCGTTGAGGCCGGCGCCGAGCGCGCACGGCGCGAACACGTCGCAGTGGACCTTCGCGACATCGCCGATCTCGACGACCGACGCGCCGAACTCGCGCTGCGCGCGCTCGCTCTTGAGCTTGTCGACGTCGGCGACGGTCAGCTTCGCGCCGGCCGCGTGGAGCTCCTTGCACAGGTAGTAGCCGACGTGGCCGACGCCCTGGACGGCGACGTGCACGCCCTCGAGCGAGTTGCGGCCGAGCTTGAACTTCACGGCCGCCTCGATGCCGCGGCGCACGCCGAGCGCGGTGAACGGCGACGGATCGCCCGAGCCGCCGTGCGTCGGATCGATGCCGGTGACGTGCTTCGTCTGCGTGCGGATGATCTCCATGTCCTCGAGGCCGGTGCCCGAGTCCTCGGCGGTGATGTAGTGACCGCGCAGGTTCTCGATGAAGCGACCGAACGCGCGGAACAGCGCGACGCGATCGAAGCGCTGCTTGGGACGGATGAGGACGGACTTGCCGCCGCCGTGCGCGAGGCCGGCGAGCGCGGCCTTGTAGGTCATGCCGCGGGCGAGGCGGAGCGCGTCGATGTACGCGGCCTCGTCCGTGTCGTACTCGATGAAGCGGCAGCCGCCGAGCGCGGGGCCGAGGCGCGAGTCGTGGATCGCGACGATCGCCTTGAGGCCGGTCGATTTATCGAGACAGAAGTGAACTTCGCCGAAGTCGTACTGCGAGAGCTTGCCGAAGACGTCCATGGGCAGGGTCGTACACCGAAATCGTCACGGCGCCCATCCCTCCAGGCGTCCGCGAATTGCGAGCATCTCTTCCGTCACGGAGGACCAGATCAGATCGTCGACGCGGTCACCAGCACTGCGCTCGATCGCCTTGACGCAGCACGCCAGGTCGCCCGCGATCAAGAGGCCGATGCGATCCGCCGCACGTTCGGTCGCGGCGAGCCAGCCGGCGGCCGCGGTCATCGGGTGGAGCTGGCGGTCGCGGATGCGCTCGCCGAGCGCGCGGATCGTCTCGAGCTCGACCGGGTGGAGCGAGGTCTCGAGCCAGCGCGCCGCGGTCGTGCCGCCGCCGGTCGCCATCTCGATGATCTGGGCGAGCTCGCCGGCGCGCGGGCAGAGCAGGCGGGCCATGCGGTCGGTGCGCAGGTCCGCGAGCTCGCGGGCGAGCAGGAACGCCAGCGTGTGATCGTTCGCGGCCTTGTCGAGCGCGAGCTTGCCGATCAGCAGCACGGGCGCGAGCGTGCCGGCCTTCGTGCGCATGACGACCTTCCACGCGCCGGGCGAGTCCTTGTCGACGTAGACCGGCGGGCGCGGGATGCCGAACGCGGTGAGCACGCGCGCGAGGACTCCCGCGAGGTGCTCGGGCACCGGCGATTCCTTCGACGGTGCGGCCGGAGGCGGCCGCATGCGCGCGCGCTCGACGGCGAACGGTGGCGCGACGACCGCGAACAGCGCCGAGAGCTGCAGATCGACGTCGAGGCGCGCGAGCGCGAGCCAGTCGTCGTTCGTCAGCGGATGGATGTCGACGGCGGCCGGGCTGTCGGTGATCAGGTCGTCGATGCCGCCCTTGAGCAGCTCGCGGCCGAGCACGGCGAGCGCGTCGTCGACGGCGGACGCCTTCTCGGGGTGATGCTGGCGTTCGTACAGCGAGCGCAGCGCGATGTACGACTCGGTGCGCGCACGGCGATCGCGCAGCACGGCCTGGTGCGCGGCGATCGACTCGGCGTCGTGCTTGCCCGTCGCGTACGCGAGGTCGGCGAGCTTGATGCGGCGGTCGACGTCGTCGGGCGCGAGCGTCTGCGCGACCTGAAGGGCGGCGATCGCGTCGTCGATCTGGCCGAGCTCGAGGCACAGCGTCGCGAGCTTGTCCCACAGGCGGATGCGCTCGCCGGGGCGGCCCTCCTCGCTGCGCACGTGCTCGAGCCGCTTCGCGTAGAACGCGGGCAGCTCGTCGCGCCGGTGCAGCTGCTCGAGCTCGTCGGCGATCGCGAACGCGAGCGGATCGTCCTCGAGCGCCTGCGTCATCAGCTCCTTCGCGCGCTCCGCATCGTCGAGCTCGTCGCGCGCGATCTGGCCGGCGAGGTGGCGATAGCGCGCACGCACGCGCGGATCCTTCTCGCTCTCGATCAGCTTGCCGACGACGTCGAGGCTGTACGACCAGTCGCCGTCCTCCGCGATCAGCTCGAGGAACTTCGTCAGCAGCAGGTGATCGCCGGGGCGATACGAGATCGCCTCGCGATACATCTCGCGTGCGGCGCCGCGGTCGCCGAGCTCGCTGTACCGATCGCCGAGCGCGGCGAAGCGCGTGGCGCGCTCCTCGGGCGGAGCGAGGTTCGCGGCCGCGAGCTGCGCGCCCGGATCGTCGGTCGCGAGGTCCGCGTGGAGCAGCAGCGCCTCGCGGTGGTCGGGCTGCAGCGCGAGCGTGATGCCGACGTGCTTCTTCGCCGCCTCGAGATCGCCGAGCGCATAGGCGCAGCGCGCGACGCGCAGGTGAAGGTCGGGCGCGACTCCCGCCGGCAGCAGATCTTCGTCGACGAGCAGGCCCTCGTAGAGCGGGCGCGCCTTGACCCAGTGCTCGGCCGCGTAGTGCATGTCGGCGAGCTCGCGCCGCGGCGCGAACGCCTCCGGATCGATCTCGACCGCGCGCGACAGCGCGACGCGCGCACCGGTCTGATCGCCGAGCTGCGCGGCGACCTTGCTGCGCTGGAGCAGATAGCCGCGCAGGCGCGCCGGGTCATCGGTCGTGCGGCACAGCTCGTCGAGGATCGGAGCCAGCTCGCCGAGATCGCCCGCGCCCTCCGCGAGCTCGACGAGCGCCGCGCCCGCGCGCTGGTTGCCCGGATCGGCGGCGCGCGCGTCGCGATAGAGCTGGCGCGCCCAGTCGGTGTCGCCGAGCGCGACGCAGAAGTCGCCCGCGTCGACGAGCCAGCGCGCCCTCTCGCCTTCGATGTCCTCCGCGCCCTTGACGAGCAGCGAGATCGCATCGGCGAGCTGCCCGCGGTCGCGCAGCAGCGAGACATAGCCGTCGACGGCCGGCGCGTACTGCGGATCGTCCTTGCGCGCGCGCTCGTACAGCGCCTGCGCCTTGTCCCAGCTCGTCAGCTTCGCGAGCTCGGCGGCGCGCGTCAGCTGGCGTGCGCGCTCCTTGGGATCGGCGATCACGTCGCAGCTGCGCTCGAGTGCGGCGAGCGCCTCGTCCTCGGGGATGCCGGAGACGCGCACGCTCAGGCGCGCGAGGCCGGCGACGGTGTCGGGGTGGTTCTTCTCGAGGCGATCCGCTTCCTCGTAGGCGTCGAGCGCGGCCGCGTCGTCGTCGAGCTCGCGCTCGTAGATCACGGCCATCTCGCGAAATAGCTCCGCGCGGTCGCGATCGCTGTCGACCTGCACGGCGCGCCGGCCGAGCAGATCGATCAGCACCGGCCACTCCTGCGTCGAGCGGTAGAAGACCTCGAGTGCCTCGAAGGCCGGGCCGTGCTTTGGCTCGACGAGCAGCACGCGCTCGAGACAGTCGGCGGCCTGGTACGCGCGCCCGACCTCGCGCCAGCCGGTCGCGAGCGCCTCGAGCTGCTTCGCCGCGCTCGCCGCCTGCAGATCGACCATCGCGGTCAGCTTCTCGAGCGGCAGCTCGTCCCAGCGGTCGGTGATCTTCGCGAGCCGCGCGAGGGGCTCGATATCGTCGGTCGACGGCACCTCGCCGAACGCGGCGAGCCGCGTGACGAGCGCGCGATCCGCGTCGCCGCGGTCTTCTAGCGTCGAGGACAGCTCGCGGAGGATCTTCGCGCGCTCCGTCGCCTCCTCCGTCGCCTCGACGCGCTGCAGGTGGAGATTGACGACCTGATACCCCTCGGTATCGAGCGACGACGCCTGCGCCTTCGCGATCGCGCGCTGCACCGCCGCCTTCACGCGCTCGCGATCGAGCTCGGGAAACTCGGCGCACAACGCCCGCGCGAGCAGGTCGATCGACCCTGGCCCCGACAGGTTCATGTCGGGAGCGTAACGCGGCTAGCGCTCTACTTGGGCGCGTCGGGGTAGCGAATCGCCGTGAACGTGCCGTGGTGCAGCACGCTGATCGAAGTGTTGTCGATCGTGACGTCGGCGGTGAACTCGCGCGCGTACGGCTCGCTGGAGCTGCAGCCGGGCTCTTCCATGAACGTCGCCGTCATGCCGGGCGTGACCCACGCCTTGAACAGCATCATGTGCTCGCTGTTGTTGACGGCATCGCCGGGCTGCAGGTCGCTCGCGTCGATCACCGACGTGATGTCCATCTTGAACGGCGCGAACGTGCTCGTCACGTGCCCGGGCGCTGGCAGCGCCCACGCCCACGACACGAAGCCGGAGCAATCGCTGCGATACGGATCCCAGTCGGGCACGTCGGGGCGCGTGCACGTGCTCGCGCACGCCGAGTCGTGGTCGGGCTGGTGGTTCGCGGCCTGGCAGTACGGCACCTGCGCGTCGACCCACATCTGCGCGCGCGCGATCGTCTCGATGACGGTCGGACCCGCATCGGGGCCGCTCGTGTCGGCACCGCTGCCGCCGCCCGCCACCCCGTCGACGGAGCCGGTGCAACCGGCGGCGAGGACGAGGACGAGCACGCGCTTCATGGGCGCGGAACATACATGAACGCGCCTCGCCGGTGCGCGGAAAGTTTCGTAGCGGCGGCTACCTGGCGCACCGCGCTCGGAGCACGAGGAACGCGGGGCGGAAGACCGCCGGGCGCAGCGTATCGGTGCAGAGCTGCTCGTGGTCTTTGCGGTTTCGCAGCAGCGCGGCGCGCTCCGGGTAGTCCCAGACGAACGACGGGTTGCCGATCAGCGCGTCGAGTGCGCGGGCGGCGGCGGCGCGATCGCCGGCGAGCTCGGCGGTGGAGGCGGCGGCGATCAGGCCGTCCCGCGTCGATTCGTGCGGCGTGGCGAGCAGCGAGCGGTCGCCGAGGATCGGCGCCGCGAGCAGCAGCAAGCGGGCGCGGCCGCGCAGCGTCGGATGCGCCTGCAGGTAGGCGACGAGCTGTGTCGTCAGCTGCTTGTCGCCCGCCGCGAGCACGACCTCGCCGATCCCTTCGAGCGTGTGGCGCTCGGGCTCGTGCATCAGGCCGGCGAACAGCTCGGCGGCCTTTGCGTGATCGCCAGCCGCTTCGGCCTGCGCGAGCTGCTCCGTGGGGTCGAGCGTCGTCGCGCGGTCGAGCACGAGCTGCGCCCAGTGCTGGAACTGACCGGTGCCGCGATCGGCGAGCTCCTCGTAGCGGCCGGCCGCGAAGTCGATCCACGCGTGCTCGGCGCCGCCGGCCGCGAGGTACTGCGTGGCCGCCTCGACGTCGCGGCGGGCGACCGCCATCTCCCACGCGTGCACGGTCGCGGGGCGAAAGTCGTGGTCGAGCTCGAGCGTCTTCGCGAAGTCGACGCGCGCGTTCGCGAAGTCGCCGTCGTGATACGCGGCCTCGCCGAGGTAGTAGGTGAGCTCGCGGCGGTCGGCGGCGTCGACGCGCGGCTCGAGCTGCTGCAGCTCGTGCTCCGCGGTGGCGAAGTCGCCGGCGAGGAACAGCGACATGCCGTGGATCAGCTCCTTGCGCGTGCCGGTCGCGAGCTCGTACGCCTTCTGCGTCGCCTCGTGCTCGAGATCCTCGGCGGCGTCCGTCCACGCGAGCGCGAGCGCGACCGCGTACCAGCCGTCCGCGAACGTCGGATCGGCGTCGACGGCCTGCTCGAGATACGTGCGCGCGTGCGTGAACGTCCCGAGGCGCAGCAGGCGTTGGCCTTCACGATAGAAGCGCTCGGCGCGGACGCGATCCGGCTTGCCGTCGAGCGCGGCGCCCGGCGCGAGCTTCTGCGCGATCGCGAGGGCCGCTTCGTCGAGCAGGTGCGCGAGGCGAGGCGATGGCGCGTCGACCGCGACGCTCGCGAGCTTCGTCCCCGACGGCAGCACGATCACGTCGAACGCGCCGTGCAGCGTACCGGCTTGCTCGTCGACGGCGCCGGTGACGAGGTACGTCGCCGACATCGCAGCGGCCGCCGCCGGATCCGTGCTCGGCGCGGGCAGCCCCTGCAGCTTCGCGCCGGTGACGTCGCCGAACAGGCGCCCGAGCGAGTCCGCGATCGCGCCCGGGATCGGCGCCTCGGGGCCGTAGCTCGGCATGTGCACCGTGATCGGCGCGATCGCGAGCGTCGCGGCGAGCTCGGCCGGCCTCGCGGCCGGAGGCGGCGGCTTCGGGCGCGTCAGGGCCCACGCCGCCGTGCCGGCGCCCGCGAGCGCGATCGCCGCGCCGGCCCACAGTGGCCATCGCCGTGCCCGCTTCGGCGGGTCGAGCCGCGCGATCACCTGCGCGAGCGTCGGTCGCTTCGCGGGGTCGCGCGCGAGCATCGCCTCGACGAGATCGCCGATCGGATCGGGCACGCGCGGCGGTGCGTCCTCGAGGATCTGCGCGATCATCTCGACGAGCGTCGTCGCGTCGTGCGGCCGCTTGTTGACGAGGATCTCGTGCAGCACGACGCCGAGGCTGTAGACGTCCGCCTCGCGCGTCGACGGCTGCCCGAACAGCACCTCCGGTGCCATGTACGCGGGCGTGCCGAACACCGTCACCGTGCCGGCCTCGACGACCGTGTCCGGCGTCAGATCGATCTCGGCGAGCAGGAGCTGTGCGACCTCGGAGGCGGTGGCGGCGCGCCGCTTCGTCGCATCGAGGCGGCGCGACACGCCGAAGTCGACGACCTTGACCTCGCCGCCCTCGAGCACGATGACGTTCTCCGGCTTGATGTCGCGGTGAAGGATGCCGGCGGCGTGCGCGGCCTCGAGCGCCGCCGCGACGCGTGCGACGATCGCGAGCAGCTCGGCACGCGGCGCGCCCGCCTTCATCACGTCGCGCAGCGTGCGGCCGGGCAGGTACTCCATCGCGATGAAGTCCTGGCCATCGTGCTCGCCGATCTCGTAGATCGTGACGATCGCCGGATGACGCAGCGCCGCGAGCACCCGCGCCTCGTCGCGCAGCCCGCGCAGTGACTCCTGGTGCAGCAGCTTGATCGCGACGTCGCGCTCGAGCGACGGATCGTGAGCGAGATACACATCGCCCATCCCGCCGTGACCGAGCTGTCGCTTGACGCGATATCGCCCGATCGTCTCCACGCGCGGATTGTATGCTGCGAGCGATGACCCCGCGGCTCGTCACCATCCCGTTCTCTCATTACTGCGAGAAGGCCCGATGGGCGCTCGACCGCGCGGGGGTCGAGTACCGCGAGGAGGCGCACCTGCCGCTGTTCCACTACACGGGCAGCTATCGCGCCGGCGGCGGGCGCACGGTGCCGGTGCTCGTGACGGCCGACGGCGTGCAGCGCGACTCGACCGACATCGTCGCGTGGGCCGACCGCCAGCGCCCCGGCTCGTTGCTGCCGCCCGCGCCCACCGATGCGCTCGCGCTCGAGGACGACTTCGATCGCCAGCTCGGTCCCGCGACGCGCCGCTGGGGCTACTTCCACCTGCTCCCACACCCCGAGCTGATCGCGCGCTTCGCGACTGGCGTGCCGCGCTGGGAGCTCGCCGCGCTGAAGCTGACGCGCCCGCTCGCGGTCGGGATGCTGAAGCGCGGGCTCAAGATCGACGCCGCGGGCGCCGAGCGCTCGCGCGCGAAGATCGACGAGGCGTTCGCGCGCGTCGGCGAGCTCTTGCGCGACGGTCGCCGCTACCTCGCCGGCGATCGCTTCACCGTCGCCGACCTGACGTTCGCGTCGCTCGCGACGCCGGTGCTGTTCCCGCTCGAGCACCCGCAACCGCAGCCGCCACTCGATGCGTTCCCGCCCGAGGCGCGCGGCCAGATCGCGACGTGGCGCAGCTCGCCCGCCGGCAAGTTCGCGCTGCGGATGTACGCCGATCACCGGAGGCTCGCGTGAGCGGCACCGGAGCGCGTGACGGTCAGCTCGCGGCGGCGCGCTGACGCAGCCGCCCGATCGCGACCGCGATCGCGCTCGCGAGCCCCACGACCGACGCCGCCGCCATGACGAGCGGCCCCGGCCCCTCGCCGATGACGTTCTTGCCGATCTCGTCGTTCGCCTCGAACGCGGCCTCCTTGCACACGAGGTACAGCCCGACGCCGATCGCCGCGTTCACCACCGCGATGCCGACGATCGCGAGCAGCCGCCGCCTGCGCCACACGTCACCGACGAGCTGCCCGAGTACGAGCAGCGCCGCGAGCGCCTGCAGCACGACGAACAGCCAGATCACGACGACGAGCGCGGTGCCGGCGCGCTGGATCTCCTGATCGCTGACGTCGTCGAGCGTCGTCATCGCATCGTGCGCATCGCCGAGGTACTCGTTGCTGACGTGCTTCAGCGCCGCGCCGGTGAGCAGCTCGCCGAGCGCACGCCCGCGGCTCTTGTGATACGCGGCGATCACGCGCGACGCGACGGCGCGATGTCGGCCGGCGTCGTACAGCGAGATCGAGCCGTGCTTCGTGCGCAGCGCGGTCAGCTCGAGGCACGGCATGAACACGCCGGTCGCCGCGGCGAGCGCGCAGAGAACGAACAGCCAGCTGACGACACGCACTCCGGCTATCATAAGCGGCCCGGCCCATCGCCGTGGGAGATCGAGTAGCATCGCGAGCAGCGATGGACGAGCGACGCACCCAGCGCGGCGTTGTGGCGCCGGAACCGCCGCCGGACCACGACCCGGGCGATCCGAACGCCGCGTATCACGCGGTGGTGCCCGTCACGAAGGCGCCGGCGGAGACGTTCTCGCGGCACTTCGTCGGGATCTCGTTGCGCCGCGCCTACCGCCTCGACATCAAGACCGACGAAGTGCTGCCCGCCGAGCGCGCGCACCTCGAGGCGCAGGCGAGCCACATCCGCAACCCCGAGCACCAGGCGTTCCTCGCGTGGCGGCGCAGCGTGCTGCTGCTCGTCGCGATCATGTTCGTGCCGCTGTGCGTGTCGCGCTTCATCGAGACGTGGCACGGCCTCAAGGTCCCCGGTCCGGGCCGGATCTTCCTGTTCTTCCCCGTGATCGCGGAGACGCTGTTCTGCATCGTCATGTTCGACCAGCTGCGCAACTGGGCGAAGTGGCGCAAGCAGCGGCGGATCCTGTTCCTCGCGTGGGGCATCTACTTCATCGCGCCGTTCGCGATGTACCTCTATCCGTATCGCGGCGCCTACGACGGCACGGCCGGCTACTACGCGGCGCGCGCGATGCTTTCGAGCGACACGCTGCCGTTCAAGTTCACGCCGGGCCGCTGGCACATGATCGTCGGCATGCGCTTCGGGATCCTGGCGCTGCTGCAGCTGGGGCCGAAGATCATCTCGCTGATGCCGGGCCTGATCCGCGCCTCGATCGTCACGAAGCTGCAGTTCCCCGGCTCGACGGCGCCGGGCTGGCTGATGATGCTCGCGGCGCCGCTCTACGCGCTGTTCGCCTACATCATCGTGCTGCTGCCGTATCAGATCACGGGCAGCTGGCAGTTCCTCGCCGGCAACGCGGGCATCCTGCTCGCGCAGGTGTTCATCGCGACCGCCGGCCGCAAGCTGACCGTGCCGCTGACGAACGACGAAGCGAACCACCGCATCCACAAGAGCTGGCTCGCGTACATCGGCATCATCGTCGTGTCGGCCGTGTTCATGGTCTACGGCGTCGCCGACTTCATCCACGAGATCCAGCTCGGCGCGTGGAGCGTCGTCTCGGGCGTGATCACGGTCGTCTCGAACGTCCTGCTCGACACGCTCGTCGGCACCGACGCGATCATCACCGGCATGGCCTACCTGCGGCGCAATGCCGTGCCAGACCCGGCGCACGAGCAGCTGCTGCGCGACGCCGAGGCCAAGCTCCAGATCTTCACGAGCGAGGGCTGAGCTACTTCGCCTGCTTGGCGATGACGAGATCCTTGAGCTTCTTGTAGGTCGCGGCCGGCACGATCTTCTTGCTCAGCAGCTGATCCTTCTTCGCGTACGGGCGGCCCGCGATGATCTTCTTCGCGTAGACGTCGCCGACGCCCGGCAGCGCCTTGAGCTCGTCCTCGGTCGCCGTGTTGAGGTCGACGAGCTCGGCCTTCGCCGCCGCGCTCCCCGCGCCCGCCGGCGCCTTCTTCTCGGTCGCGGTCGCGGCGCTGCCCGCGCTCTTCTGCGCGTACGCCGGCACGAACATCCCGACCACCAGGGCAACGATGAGCACGAGCTTCTTGGTCATGGGCGAGGCATACCGCACGAGGTACGCTCCTCGCATGCTGGTGAAGCTCGGATCACGCTCGGCCTCGGAGGATGTCGTCGATCTCCTGCTCGCGTGCCACGAACGCATCCGATCGTTCATCGCGATGGCGAGGCGGATCGCCACGACCGGCGGCGATGCGCGCGAGGCGGCCGGGCAGGTGCGGCGCTACTTCGCGGAGGCATTCCCGCTGCACGTCGCCGATGAAGAAGAGCTGCTCGCGATCCCGCAGCGCATCCACGACGATCACGTCAAGCACACGCCCGCGATCGAGAAGCTCGTCGCGATGTGCGCCGCGATCGAGCAGGGTGGCCCCGTGCCCGCGGACCTGGCTGCGCTCGCCGAGCACCTCGAGCGCGAGCTCGCCGAGCACCTCGCCATCGAGGAGCGCGACGTGTTCCCCGCGATCCGTCAGCTGCCGGAGGCCGAGCGCGCGCGCATCCGCGACGCGATCCGGGCGCGCCGCAGCGCCGCGCTGCACGCGCCGTGAGGCTCACAGCGCGCCGAGCGAGATGAAGAACTGCGGCGGACCATCGAGCGGATACGCGACGTCGGCGTGGATCGGTCCGATCGGCGACTTCCAGATCAGGCCGTAGCCCACCGAGAGCGCGTGCATGCTGCCGAGTTGCGCGGCGTCGCCGAAGCCTTCGAGCGAGACGTCGTGCGCGAGCGGCAGCTCGAGCGATGCGTGGCCGACCGCCTTCGTCGTCGCGAGCCCGAGCGCGCCCGGCGCGTAGCCGCGGACGTCGGAGCCACCGTCGAGCATCAGCCACTCGGTCAGCGGCGCGTTCGGCGTCACGGCGGTGAGGTCGCCGCCCGCATGCAGCACGAGCGGGCCGACCGGCTGGCGCAGCGCGCCCCACGCGCCGACGCGCTGGAACCCGCCGCCGGTCTCGCCGTACGCGCCGAGCTGCAGGCGCTGCGTCGTGTACGCGATGCCCGTCGAGATCATCGACATCGTGCCGGGCGAGAGCGGCACCGGCGCGCCGCGCACGAGCGACACGCCGTCCGACGTCACGTCCTCGATCCGCCAGCCGACCCACGCCGAGACGTGCTCGGTGAGCTGCTCGCTCTGCCGCATCGAGAAGCCGGCCGCGTGGCGCGTGAAGCCGGGCATCTGCTTCGCGTCGCTGAACAGATCCAACGTCAGCGTGCCGCCGAGGACGTGCGGGTCGCGGAACAGCGCATCGAAGCGCTGGTGGCGCTCGGTGATGTGCGCGAACAGCCCGAGCTCGTTGCCGGTGTGGAAGAGGTCCGGCTGATCGATCGCGGCGGTCGCGAGGAAGCCCTCGTCCGTCGAGTAGCCGGCACCGAGCTGGAAATAGCCACGCCCATCGCCGCCGGGATCCGCCACCGCGACTCCACCGAGCAGGACGAGGAGCGAGGCAGACATTGCGGTCTGCTTCGCGAACATTTCGCAGCGTACGACCGAGCCGGCGCGTACCTGGTTGCCTCGGCTACCCGGCGCGCGGCGAGTTGCCTATGCTGCCCGCATGCGGTTCGTCGTCTATGGAGTCGGTGCGGTCGGCGGAGTTGTCGCGGCGCTGCTCGCGCGCGCCGGGCACGAGGTGATCGCGATCGCGCGCGGCGCGCACGGCCAGGCGATAGCGGAGCGCGGCCTCACCGTCGAGACCCCCGACGAGACGCTGACCACACCGCTGCGCGTCGTCGATCACCCGGCGAAGCTCGACTGGCGCGATGGCGATGTCGTGCTGCTCGCGGTGAAGACGCAGGATGTCGCGGCGTGCGTGCGCGAGCTCGCGGTGATCGATCCGCCGACCGCGTGCCTGACGAACGGTCTCGAGGCCGAGCGGATCGCGGCGCGTCACCTCTCGCACGTGATGGGCGCGTGCATCTTCATGCCGGCGACGCACCTCGAGCCCGGTATCGTGCAGGCGCGCAGCTGGCCGCTCGCGGGCGCGATCGATCTCGGGCGCTATCCGCGCGGCGAGGCCGGCGTGCTGCTCGCGACCGAGCACCTCGCGAGCAGGCCGACCGACGACATCATGCGGTTCAAGCGCGGCAAGCTGCTGACGAACCTCGCGAACGCCGCCGAGGCGCTGTGCGGCCCCGAGGCGCGCGAGTCGGCGATCGCGGAGCGTGCCCGCGCCGAGGGCATCGCGTGCTTCGAGGCAGCCGGGCTGTCGCGGACGACCGAGCAGGAGGACGCGGAGCGCCGCATCGGGATCCGCTCGCGGCCGATCGCGGATCGCCCGCGCTCGGGAGGCTCGACGTGGCAGAGCCTGGCACGCGGCGCGTCGCTCGAGGTCGACTACCTCAACGGCGAGATCGCGCTGCTCGGCCGGCAGCACGGCGTGGCCACGCCGGTCAACGCCGGCCTGCAGCGCCTCGCGAATGCCGCGGCGCGCGCTGGCGCTCGCCCGGGCGAGATGTCGCTCGCCGAGCTGGAAGCCGCGTTACGCGGCTAGCCGACCGCGCTCCCCTGGCACGTACCTCGCACCACCGGCGGGGATGCGAGCTTCCCGCACGGCTGTCCGCGTCGGGATCGGCGCGGCGATCCTCGCCGGCGTCGTGGCCGCGGCCGTGTTGCTGCCGGTCGGGAGCTGGATCGAGGCGCTGGTCCGGTGGACGCGTCACGAGGGCGCGCTCGGCCTCGCCGGGTTCTCGCTCGCGTTCGTCGCGTGCACGCTGGCGATGCTGCCGACGATCGAGCTCTACGTCGGCGCTGGCCTGATCTACGGCACGTGGCTGGGCGCCGCGCTGATGACCGTGCTGTCGCTCGTCGCCGCGATGCTCGCGTACGCGATCGCACGCACGAGCCTGCGCAAGTGGATCGAGCGCGGGCTCGCGCACCACCAGAAGATCAGCGCGCTCGACCAGGGCATCGGGGAGCACGCGTTCTGGCTCGGCACGCTGCTGCGGCTCGCGCCCGTGCTGCCGTTCGGACCGACGAACTACGCGCTCGGCGCGACCCGGATGTCGGGATCGATGTACGCGCTGACCGTCGTCGTCGGCACCGCGCCGACGAGCATCATGTACGCGTACGCCGGCTCGCTGCTGCATCGCGTGACGGAGCTGTCGTCGGCGCACACCGGCAACCCGCTGCTCTTGTGGGGCGGCATCGCGGCGACGCTCGCCGCGACCGTGCTGCTCGGCTGGATCGCAAAGCACGCCCTCGATCGCACCGCGAAACGTTGATAGCGTCCGCGATGCATGCCGCACCAGCTCTACATCGCGACGCGCAAGGGGATCTGGATCGCGACGTCGAGCGATCGCAAGGAGTGGTCGCTGTGGGGGCCGGCCTTCCTCGGGACGCAGTGCCATCACGTCGTGCTCGACCCGCGCGATCGCAAGACGCTGCTCGCGGCCTCACGCCAGTGGCACCTCGGCCCGACGGTGTTTCGTTCGCTCGACGGCGGCGCGACGTGGAAGGAAGCCGCGACGCCTCCGCAGTTCCCGAAGGGCGACGTGCGCGAGCGCGCCGTCGATCACGTGTTCTGGCTGACGCCGGGCCACGCGAGTGAGCCGGGCGTGTGGTACGCGGGCACGTCGCCGAAGGGGCTGTTCAAGAGCGTCGATCACGGCGTGACGTGGGCGCCGATCAGCGGCTTCAACGATCACCCCGAGCAGCACAAGTGGGTCGGCAGCGACAAGGACCAGACGCCCGACGGCGGCAAGCTGCACTCGATCATCGTCGACTCGCAGGATCCGAAGCGGCTGTACCTGTCGATGAGCGGCGGCGGCACGTTCACGTCGCCCGACGGCGGCGAGAGCTGGAAGCCGCTGAACAGCGGCGTCGCGATGGACTTCGCGCCGCCGAAGCCCGATGGCAGCGAGTACGACTACGGCCAGGATCCGCATTGCATGGTGCAGTCGCCGGTGCGCCCGGATCGCTTCTGGCAGCAGAACCACTGCGGCTTCTACCGGCTCGATCGCCCGAGCGAGAAGTGGGTGCGCGTCGGCAAGAACATGCCGCCGGAGATCGGCGACATCGGCTTCGGCGTCGTGCCGCATCCGCGCGAGGCCGACACGGCGTGGGTGTTCCCGATGGACGGCGGCGGCGACTGGCCGCGCACCCCGATCGGCGGCAAGCCGGCCGTCTACATGACGCGCGATGCGGGCGCGAGCTGGCAGCGCCAGGACGAGGGCTTCCCGAAGGAGCAGGCGTGGTGGACGGTCAAGCGGCAGGCGATGTGCGCGGATCGCGGCACGCCGGCCGGTCTCTACTTCGGCACGACGAACGGCGAGGTATGGGGCACGATCGATGAGGGCGCGAGCTTCCGGTGCCTGTTCCGCCACCTGCCGCACGTGTTCTCCGTGACGTACGGCGAGCCGGCATGAAGGCCAGAAGGCGATGAAGGTGGTCGTCCCGTCGCAGCTGCGCGGGTACACCGGCGGCGCGAAGGAGGTCGAGGCCGCGGGAGCGACGCTCGCGGAGGCGCTCGCCGACCTCGACCGCCAGTTCCCGGGCTTTCGTTTCCGCGTGATCGACGAGCAGGACCGCGTGCGCCAGCACATCTTGATCTTCGTCGGTGGCGAGCGGTGCGAGGACGTGCGAGAGAGGATCCCGGAGGGCGCCGAGATCTTCATCGCCGGCGCGCTGAGTGGCGGGTAACGCAGAACGCGCGAGGAGACTCAGATGGGCATGCAGATCGCGGATCGCGACTTGAAAGAAGGAGCTCCGGTGGTCGGCGAGGTCGATGGCGAGAAGGTCGTCGTCGTGCGCGCCGGCGGTCAGGTCCACGCGGTCGGCGCGACCTGCACGCACTACGGCGGCCCGCTGAACGAGGGCATCGTCGACGGCGGCACGATCCGCTGCCCGTGGCACCACGCGTGCTTCGACCTGGCGACCGGCAAGGCGCACGGCCCGGCCATCGCGCCGATCGCCTGCTATGACGTCGTGCTCGAGAACGGCACGATCCGCGTCGGCGCGAAGAAGACGATCGCCGCACCGGCGGCGTCGGGCCCGTCGCGCGTCGTCATCGTCGGCGGTGGCGCCGCGGGTGTCGCGTGCGCGGAGGCGCTTCGCGCCGAGGGCTACAAGGGCGCGATCACGATGCTCGCGGGCGAGGGCAGCGATCCGGTCGATCGCCCGAACCTGTCGAAGGACTTCCTCGCCGGCTCCGCGCCCGAGGAGTGGGTGTACCTGCGCACCGGTGATGCGCTCTCGTCGATCGAGGTCGAGCTGCTGCGCGAGCAGGCGATGTCGATCGATCGCGCCGGCAAGACCGTGCGCACGCCCGGCCGCCACGTCCCGTACGACGCGCTCGTGCTCGCGACCGGCGCCGAGCCGGTGCGGCTGCCGCTGCCGGGCGCCGACATGGCGCACGTCCACGTGCTGCGCACGCTCGCCGACAGCCGCGCGATCGCGGCCGGCGGCGGCCCGGCCGTCATCATCGGCGCGAGCTTCATCGGGCTCGAGGTCGCGGCGTCGCTGCGGACGCGCGGGCTCGACGTGACGGTCGTCGGCCCCGAGGCCGTGCCGCTCGCGCGCGTGCTCGGCGACGAGGTCGGCGCGTTCGTGCGGCGCGTCCACGAAGGCAAGGGCGTGCAGTTCCGGCTGGGCCGCAAGCCGGCGCGCATCACCGCCACGCACGTCGTGCTCGACGACGGCAGCGAGCTGCCCGCCGGCCAGGTCGTGCTCGGCGTCGGCGTCAAGCCGCGGCTCGAGCTCGCGGAGGCCGCCGGCCTGACGATCGATCGCGGCGTCGTCGTCGACGATCAGCTGCGCGCCGGCGACGGCATCTGGGCCGTCGGCGACATCGCGCGCTACCCCGTGGGAGGCGAGCGCGTGCGCATCGAGCACTGGCAGGTCGCCGTGCGCCACGGCCAGGCGGCCGCGCGCGCGATCCTCGGCAAGCCGGCGCGCCGCGACGTGCCGTTCTTCTGGAGCGCGCACCACGACGTGACGCTCGGCTACGTCGGGCACGCCGAGAAGTTCGACCGGCCCGAGATCCACGGCGACCTCGAGGCGCGCGACGCGCACGTCGTCTACCGCGACGGCGGGCAGATCAAGGCCGTGCTGACGCTCGGCCGCGACACGCTCTCGCTGCAGGTCGAGGCCGCGATGGAGAAGGGCGACCAGGCCGCGCTCGAGCAGCTCACGACCGGTTAGCTCCTGGGGCGGCGCGCCCGGACCCTACGCCCCGGGGCCGGATTCGAAGCGCGTGACGATGGTCATCGCGCGCTTGAGCGTCTTCGTCACCGGCGTCTTCTCGACGATCTCGGCGAGCCGCGCGCGCTGCTCCTCCGTGACGTGCGGAGCGAGGCGCACGACGCGCTCGACGTGCTCGTCATCGCCGTTCTTCGCGAGCTTCGCGTCGACGCCGATCGTGCCGAGCTCCCAGCCCTTGCGCGCCGCGTACATCTGCAGCGTGATCGACGAGCACGCGATGAGGCCCGCCATCAGGAAGTCGTACGGCGCGGGGCCCTTGTCCTGGCCGCCGAGCCCCGGCCCCTCGTCGGCGACCAGCTCGTGGCGGCCGATCCGGATCGCCTGCTCGTAGGGCGGCCCGACGCTCGTGAGATGTGCGGTGCTCATGGCGCGAGCCTACGCGAGATCGAAGGCGCCGACGCTCTCGGCGCCGCACCGACTACGCGAGGTCGAACGCGAGGACCTCCGCGCCGGCCACGCCTTCGACCGTGATCGTGCGCTCGTCGGTGAATGCGGCGCCGTCGCCGGCCTTCAGCTCCTGGCCGTTGACCTTCGCGGTGCCGCGGGCGACGTGGACCCACGCGTGCCGCTTCGGTGCGACCTCGAGCGTCGCCTTCTCGCCCTGCTCGAACAGGCCGGCGTAGACCTTCGCGTCGGTGTGGATCACGAGGCTGCCCGCTTCGCCCTCCGGCGACGCGACGAGGCGCAGCGTGCCGCGCTTCTCCTCCGTGGCGAACGTCTTCTGCTCGTAGCCCGGCGTGATGCCGCGCTTGCCGGGGAGCAGCCAGATCTGCAGGAAGTGGACGGGCTCGGTCTTCGACGCGTTGAACTCGCTGTGCACCACGCCGGTGCCCGCGCTCATGCGCTGGACGTCGCCGGGGCGGATCACGCCGTCGGTGCCGGTCGAGTCCTTGTGCGCGAGCCCGCCGTCGAGCACGTAGGAGATGATCTCCATGTCGTTGTGCGGGTGCGCGCCAAAGCCGTTGCCGCCCTTGACGGTGTCGTCGTTGATCACGCGGAGCGCACGGAACCCCATGTGCTCGGAGTCGTAGTAATTCGCGAACGAGAACGTGTGCCAGGTATTGAGCCAGCCGTGGTTCGCGTGGCCGCGGTCGGCCGCTTTGCGGATCGTCATCATGGTGCCGAGCATCATGCGCATCCTTCGGTATCAGCGGAATCGGCAAAAGATTGATATCATCCATCTGAAAAAATGATGAACAAGGTCAGCCTCGACCAGCTCCGGACGCTCGCGGCCGTCGTCGATGCGGGCAGCTTCTCGGCGGCCGCGCGCCGGCTGCGCCGGGTGCAGTCCGCGGTGTCGACGGCGATGGCGAACCTCGAGGAGGCGCTCGGCGTGCCGCTGTGGGACCGCACGAAGCGCGCCGCGACGCTGACTCCCGCCGGCGAGGCCGTGCTCGCCGCCGCGCGCCGCGTGATCACGGAGGCCGATGCGCTCGGCACGGTCGCGCAGGGCATCGCGGCCGGCGTCGAGCCGCGCGTCTCGCTGTGCGTCGATGCGATCTTCCCGATCGCGGCGCTCGTCGAGCTGTGCCGGCAGTTCGCGCGCGCCTACCCGGCGGTCGATCTGCGCGTCGACGTGCAGACGATGTCGGTGGTGGCGGCGCGCGTCGTCGATGGTCGCGCCACGCTCGGCGTCGCGAGCGCCGTCGCACAGTCGTCCGCGCTCGAGCGCCACGCCCTCGCCGCGATCCGCATGGTGCCGGTCGTCGCGCCGGGGCACCCGCTCGCGAAGCGGCGCGGCAGGCTGCCGCAGGGGGCGTTCGCGGAGCACGTCCAGATCGTGCTGTCGGAGCGGTCGGAGACCGGCGTACCCGACCAGGCCGTGCTGAGCGAGCGCACGTGGCGCGTCGACGACCTGCACACGAAGCGTGCGCTGCTGCTCGGCGGCCTCGGCTGGGGGAACTTGCCCGAGCACATGGCGCGCGAGGATCTCGAGCGCAAGCGGCTCGTCGCGATCCGCCCCGAGGCGTGGGCGCCCGACGAGCACGTGCTCCACCTCGCCGTCGTCCACCGGCGCGATGCGAAGCTCGGCCCGGCGCATCGCTGGCTGCTCGAGCGGCTGCCCGTGCTCTGCGCGAATGCCGTTTAGCAAGCGATCAACGTAGTGCGCCTGCGCGCGCTGGCATCGCCTCGGTGCACGGGTAGCCTCGAGCATGAGCTTCGAGATTGCAGGCAAGGTCGTCCTGATCACCGGTGGCTCGCGCGGGCTCGGGCTCGTCATGGCGCGCCAGCTCGTCGCGCAGCGTGCACGCGTCGCGATCTGCGCGCGTGATCCCGAGGAGCTCGCGCGCGCGAAGCGCGACCTCGGCGAGGTGCTCGCGATCCCGTGCGATGTCACGCAGCCCGAGCAGCTCGATCGCCTCGTCAACGAGGTCGCGCACCTGCTCGGTCCGATCGACTGCCTGATCAACAACGCGGGCGTGATCCAGGTCGGACCGATGAAGCACATGACGATCGACGACTACGAGCGGGCGATGGCGACGCACTTCTGGGCGCCGCTGCGCCTGACGCTCGCCGTGCTGCCGAAGATGCTCGAGCGCGGCGAGGGCCGCATCGTCAACATCGCGTCGATCGGCGGCAAGATGGCGGTGCCTCACCTGCTGCCGTACACCGCGAGCAAGTTCGCGCTCGTCGGGCTATCGGAAGGCATGCGCGCCGAGCTCGCGAAGGACAACGTGCGCGTCACGACGGTCATCCCCGGCCTCATGCGCACCGGCAGTCCGCCGAACGCGCTGTTCAAGGGCCGCAACGAGGCCGAGTACGCGTGGTTCGCGGCGGGCGACAGCTCGCACCTGACGTCGATGCAGGCGGAGCGGGCGGCGCGCCAGATCCTCACGGCGATGCGTCACGGCCGCCCCGAGATCACGCTGAGCGTGCAGGCAAAGCTCGCGACACGGCTGTTCGCGTTCGCGCCGAACCTGATGCAGCGGGCGCTCTCGCTCGTCGATCGCCTGCTGCCCAAGCCGGGCGGGATCGGCGACGCCAGCGCCCTCGGCAGCGAGAGCCGCCACGGTCCGTCGCTGCTGACGCGCGCGAGCGATCGCGCATCGTTGCGAAACAACGAAGTCTGACACCGCCGAGAAACCGGGGCATCACTGTGCAGTCTCGTGCGCACTGCACTGCGGGGATGAAAACGTCACGTGGCTTGTGTACGGTGTGTCCGATGTCGCTACGTCCGTGTGTGCTGATGGTCACCGCCGCGTGTGCTACCGCCGGTCGTGCGCAACAAGCACCGAACGATGCGCCCGCCAACCAAGCCGACGGCGCGCGCACCGGCGACGGGCCGCAGCAGCACATCGATGCCGCGATCGATTCGCCGCCGGGCTCGTGCCCGCAGGCGTTCACGGGCGCGCTCGTCACGTGGTCGTTCACCGGTCAAAACGGCACCGAGGCCTCGGTGTCTCCCACCGCGATGGCGACCGGAGTGACCGCCGGTGCCGTGTCGCGATCCGCATCGCTAACGGTGCCGAGCGGGGGCCAGAATTCGATCAACGCGAGCAACTGGCCGACCGCGGCGCAGCTCGATCCGCAGAAGTACTACACGTTCACCGTCACGCCGCCGAGCGGCTGCCAGATGGATCTGAGCTCGGTCTCGATCGATGCGTCGGCGAGTGGCACGGGCCCGGCGATGGCCGTGGTCGCGACGAGCGACGACACGTACGCGCAGACGTCGAGCCTGTCGACGAGTGCGCCATCGACGCCCGCGCTCCACGTCAATGGCGCGACCACCGCGATCGAGCTGCGCGTCTACGGCTTCGCGGCGAGCAGCGCCAGCGGCACGCTGCGCATCCAGAACACGCTGACGCTCGACGGCACGCTGCGCTGACCTTCGCTCGGCCACTCGCGACGAGCGCGAACGGATCGCGGCGCGAGGCTAGCCTTCGACGTTGCGCATGAAGTTGGCGACCTCGGCGAAGCGCTGATCGAGGAACGCGCGCACGTCGCCGGTGATGCCGTGCTGGTCCATCGCCGCCGTCATCGCGCGCAGCCACGCATCGCGCATCGCGAGGCTGACCGCGACGCGCCCGTGACGCATGCGCAGGCGCGGGTGGCCGTGCTGCTCGATGTAGTCCTGCGGGCCGCCGAGCCAGCCGATCAGGAACAGCGCGAACCGGTCGCGCGGGCCGCGCGCGACGTGCCCTTCCGGCGTGACCTCGTGAAGCCGCGCGAGGGCCGGCTCGCGCTCGCTCATCACGTCGTAGAACGTCTCGACGAGCGCGCGCACGCGCTCCGCACCGCCGAGCATCTCGAAGGGAGTCGTCGCCGAGCGCATTGCCGCGCAGCGTAACACCGAGCGATGCTCGCGACCATGCGAGCCCGCTACGCCCACACGAACCTGATCGCCCGCGACTGGCAGCGCCTCGCTCGGTTCTACGAGGAAGTCTTCGGCTGCGTGTGCGTGCCGCCCGAGCGCGATCTCGCCGGCGCGTGGCTCGAGCGCGGCACCGGCGTCGCGGACGCGCACCTGTTCGGCGTGCACCTGCGGCTGCCGGGCCACGGCCCCGGCGGCCCGACGCTCGAGATCTTCTCGTACGCGACTTCCGTCGAGCAGACGGAGCCGGTCGCGAACCGTCACGGGCTGGCGCACCTCGCGTTCGCGGTCGATGACGTCGCCGCGGCGGTCGCGGAGGTCGTCGCGCACGGCGGCTTCGCGGGCGAGGTCGTCAGCGAGCAGGTGCCGGGCGCGGGCCGTCTCGAGTTCGCGTACGTCCGCGATCCGGAACGCAACCTGATCGAGCTGCAGCGCTGGTCGTGAGCCGAACGCGGCAGGCCATTCCTGATACCCGAACGCGGCAGGCCGGTGCTGATACCCGAACGCGGCAGGCCGGTGCTGATACCCGAACGCGGCAGGCCGGTCCTGATACGATCGCGAGATGCGACACGTGGTGTTTCTCGTCGCGCTGAGCGCGTGTGGTGGCGGCAGCGATCTGACCTGCAAGCAGCTCGCGGATCCGAACAACTGCTGGGCGAAGGCGGCCGCGGGCGCGACGGCCTGCATCGCGATGCGCGCGACGCCCGGCACGCTGTCGGCGGATCGCGCGAGCTGCACGTGGAGCGACGGCACGATCGTGACGTTCGACGCGCCGCTGCCGATGTCGACGACGGACCTCGATCACCTCTCGTTCGACGTGATCGGCCCGGCGTGCTCGTGGAGCTTCACCGACACGTTCCACAACCACATGGAGCTCACGGTCGGCGACAAGACGGAGACCGCGAGCCTCTCGAACGGCACGTTCACGCTCGGCTGCGACGACGGCACCGACTACTCGACGAAGTTCGACACGCTGTTCACGTGTGCCGCCCCCGCGCGCGCGCCGACCGATGGTTTCGACGTCACGACGACGAGCTTTCAGTTCACGATCTCCGCCGTGAACGCGCCGACGCCGCTGTTCACCTGCATGGCCCCGTAGGGCGTCGTCAGCGCGCCTTACGGCACCGTCAGGTTCGCGATGCCGGCGGCCGTGATCTTGTCACGGTCGCGATCGACGGCGAGGTCGGTCGGATCGAGCGCGCCGACGAGCGCCTGCACCTTCGCGTCGAGCGTGCCGCTCGGCAGCGCGATCTCCGGCGGGATCGTGATCGCCGCGGTGCCGTCGAGGCTCGTCACGTTCAGCACGCCGGTCGAGCCGCTCGTGTACTGCACGCCCTGGAGCGGCGCGCCCGCGACGGCGGTCCAGCTCGCGCTCGTGCGCGTGACGGTCGCGGCGCCCGGTGCGGCGGGCCACGTGCCGGCGACGAAGCTCGCGTCCGTCAGCGCGCGGTGAAGCACGACGGACTGGCTGTTCGGCGCCGCCGCGGCGTCCTGCGCGATCGCGCTGAACCGGTAGGTCGCGCCGCTGAAGTACGACAGCGCCGGGACCTGGGCGGAGGTCGTCGTCGCGTCGAGCACCGGCAGCTGGAACACGCCGCTGCCATCGCCGAGCTCGATGCCGACGAGGCCGAGCGCGGCTGTCATGCCGGCGGGCGGCGCGCCGAAATCGGCGGTCGCGGCCGTCAGCGAGCCGGCGGGGATCAGCGTCAGGTTCTGGCCGGCCTGCGCGACGCCATCGGTGACGGTGACGCCGGTGCGCACGGCGTAGCCGATCAGCGTGCGCGTGTCGTCGGCGGTCGTCTGCGTGCCGTGGCCGTCGTAGTCGAAGATCAGCGCGACGAGCCCGATCGTTCCGGCGCGCGCGACGAGCGTGAAGTTGCAGCCGGTGTTCGCGGTCGCGACGATGCAGACGTTGCCGTTGTTCGGGGTCGTCAGGTTGTTCGCGGCGTCGCCGGCCTTGTCGTCCTGCGAGTACGTGACGAGCGCGACGTTCGCGTGGCCCGTCGTCAGCGGCAGCGCCGCGAAGCCGGTGATCGAGCCGGTCAGCGTCGCCTGCGGCACCGTCGGGTTGCCGCGCTGCAGGTCGATCGTCATGTTCGCGCCGTTCGCGCCGACCCAGTACTCGGAGCGATAGCCGGATGCGGTGACGACGACCTCCTGCTTGCCGGTCAGCCCGTTCGCGACGAACAGCCCGGTCGCATCGGTCGTCCCGGAGACCGTCCCGACGCGCACGCTCGCGCCCTCGATCGGCATCCGCGTGGCGTCGTCGATCACGTAGAGATTCACGACACCGTCGATCGCACCGCCGCCGATTCCACCACCGGCGATCACCATCGGATCCGGGTGGTTGCCTGTGGGCACGTCCGGCTTTGCGCCGTCATCTCCGCCACATGCAGCCCAGAGACCGGCGACCGCGAGCAAGGCTGATAAACGCATGCGGGCGCGTAGTGCGAGCGCCGCGCCAGCGCTACTCGAGGAGCTCGAGGAAGTCGACGGCGGGTTCCGTGTGGGTGCCGGTCGGCGCCGCGATCGGCACGTAGGTGTGCCCCTGCCAGCGCAGCCACACGAGCGACGGATCGTCGAGCGCGCGGTCGAAGTGTGCGGCGAGGTCGCGCGGGCGGCCGTCGGCCGTGACCTCCGCGATGTCGATCGTCAGGCCGGGCATCGCGACGCGATCGCCGGCGCGGAACGGCTCGAGCCGCGGCGACCGCATCATCTGATCGACCTCGTAGCGCAGCAGGCCGTCGGCGCTCGTCACGCGCAGCGTATGGTCGTCGAGGCGCGTGATCGTCACGGCGGAGGTCGCAGTCGCGAGCCAGTACAGGTGCGCGGGGCCCGGCTGGTGGCGCGACGCGCGCATGATCGGCACGTAGCCGGCGAGCGCATCCGATGGCGCGGAGAGGATCACGACCGTCTTGCCGGCGATCGACGGATCTCGCGGGATGCCGGCCTCGGCGCGATCGATCACGCGCGCGACGGCGACCATCGATCGCGACCGGGCGACGAGCAGCGGAGGCGCGAGCACGCCGTGGATCACGAGCAGCAGCAGGGCCACCACGGCCGCGAAGATCCGGCGCGCGCGGCCATCGCCGAGCATCGTGCGATCGCGCGCGGCCGCCGCGAGGAACTGCGCGACGAGGCCCATCGCACCGAGCCCGATGAACGAGAGCAGGCGGTCGGCGGGGAACGTCGTCGCGACGGGCACCGCGGCGAGCACCATGCCGGTCGCGAAGAAGCGCGCCGTCGCGTCGCGGTGGAGCAGGCGCGCGCAGGCGAGGCCGATCAGCGCGAGCGTCGCGACGCAGATCAGCAGCATCACGACGGCGAGCCCGATGATCGGATAGAACGACGAGAAGTCGCTCCACGGCAGCGCGAGCTGGCCCTGCAGCAGGAACGCGACGCGCGACACGGCCGCACCGACGAACGCGACCGGATCGTGACCCGGATCGAGGTAGATGCCGGAGCCGGCGACGCCGTAGCCCATGTGCGCGTACGCGATGCGCCACGCGACGAGCAGGATCCCGTACGGCGCGAGCGCGACGAGCCGGTCGCGCCAGGGCGCGCGATCGAGCCACAGCGCGTGCGCGGCGATGTACGCGAGGATCGCGAGCGCGGACTCGCCGGCGAGCAGCGACACGCCGAACACGAGCGGCCCGAGCCAGCGCCCCGGCAGCCAGCCTTCGCGGCGCCAGCGGTCGTGCGCGGCGAGCGAGGGCAGGGCGCAGGCGAGCGCGACGAGCGCGTTGCGGTTCGCGATCCAGCCGACGACCGGCCCGCGCGCGTCGTCGAGGGCGTACAGCGCGAGCGCGAGCACGGCGATCCAGCGCACCGCGAGGAAGCGGCGGTAGAAGCCCCAGACGAGCACGAGCGCGATCGCGAGCCAGACGAGGTTGTGCGCGAGCTGTGCGGGCGCGCTGTCGGGCCACAGCAGGTGATCGAGCGCGTGCGTCGCCGACGTCAGCGGGCGAAAGAACGCGAGCTTGAGATCGGGCGCCGTCCACCACGGGAACATGCCGCTGTCCCGCAGCGCCGCATTCGTGGGCGGGTCGCCGTCGGCGAACACGAACAGGTCCAGCGGCCGCGAGCGCAGCCCCGCGATCCCGGTCTCCGGGCGCTCGAGGATGCGATGCAGGTGATCGTCCGCCGTGAAGTCCGCGGTCAGGCACGGCGCGGCCAGGCCGAGCCCGACCAGGATCACGATCCACGGCAGGAAGCGCATCTAGTACTGGCGTTCGAGCACGTACCAGCCGAACGCGCGCAGCATCACCCGCGTCAGCGACGGCTCGAGCAACGGCTCGGTCTTCCGCCAGCCACCCTCGACGAGGTCGCGCGCACGCTCCGCACACGCATCGATCGCGCCGCAGGCCTGGATGAGCTCGACCGCCGCGGCGACCGTGCCCTCGTCCTTCGGCTTGCTCTGCAGCGTCGTCCACAGCCACTCGCGCTTGTCGTGCGGCAGCCGGCTCATCGCGACGGCGACCGGCAGCGTCACCGTGCCGTTCGCGATGTCCTCGCCGCGCTGCTTGAGGTTGCCCTTGAAGCCGCGCAGGTTGAGGACGTCGTCCATGATCTGGAACGCGAGGCCGACCGCCTCGAAGAACTCGCCGACCGCCGCGACCTGCTCGTCGCTGCCGCCGCCCGCGACCGCGCCCATGCGCGCGAGGCAGCCCGCGGGCGCCGCCGTCTTCAGCCGATGGCACGCGAGGATGCGGCGCTCGAGCTCGTCGGTCTCCGCCGTCTCGACCACGCCCGGCATCAGCGACTCCATGCCGCCGAGATCGATCGCCTGACCGGCGTGGCCGGCGCGCATCGCCGAGAAGTAGAGGTTGTAGATCCGCAGCTTCTGCTTGTCGGTGAGCTCGTCGGAGTGGAGCAGGTTCTGCGTCAGGAAGTACGCGGCGGTGCCGGCGTTGATCGCGATCGGCTCGCCGTGCGTGACGTGACACGCGGGGCCGCCGCGGCGCACCGTCGACTGGTCCTGCACGTCGTCGATGATCAGCGAGCCGACGTGCATCAGCTCGGGCATCGCGAGCCACTGGCTGAACTTGCGCGAGTCGCCGCCGACGACGTCGCAGCACGCGAGCGCCGCGTACGAGCGCCACGACTTGCCGCCGCGATCGACCATCTCGCGGATCGGCTTGATCAGCGTCTCGACCATGCCGGGCGAGCTGACGCCGTCCATGTAGTGCGCGAGCTCCTCGCTCGCGATCAGGTCGCGCATCTCCTCGTGCGTCGGATCGTACGGCAGCACGGCCGCCGTCGAGCGGCGGACCTCGGTGCCGACGGCGCTGAAGAACTCGTCGAGCGTCGAGATGTTCTCGAAGCCCGAGCGCTCGATGTACGCGTTGCCCGTGACCTTGCGCCCGCCGAGCGAGCCAATCGCGGAGCAGCGGCCTTCCCAGAACGCCGGCTTGCTGATCACCGTGATCAGCTCCTGATCGTCGAACGCGGCGTCGATCTGGAGATCGAGCTTGATCGACGGTGCGCGCAGGCGCCAGCTCGTCGGATAGCCGTGGAACGTGCGCTTGCTCGTCCAGGGCTGCTTCGCCTCGAACGTGACGTCGGGGATCGAGCGGCGCGTGCCGTCCTTGTCGATCGCGATCAGCCACTTGCCGACCGTCTCGTTCGTCTTGACGTCGACGATCTCGTACGCGGTGAGATCCGTGCCGTCGTCGAGCTGCACGGCGGTCCAGTTCCAGCCGAGGTCGCGGATGCCCGCGCCTTCGCCCTGCGCGCTCGTGCCGGCGATGTCGTGGCCCTTTGGCGTCTCCTGCTCGACGTAGCCGCCGAACTCGTGATCGTACCAGCCCGAGCCCTGCGCGATCTCGGCGCGCTCGCCGTCGAGCATCACGCTGCCGGTCACGGCGCACCGCGGGATGAAGTAATAGAACATCTGCTCGCCGGCGTTGCCGCGCACGACGCCGTCGTCGCCGTGGCGCACGGGCGGCTTCTGCGGCGCGAACACGAGCTCGGCGCCGTGCTTGCCGTCGTGATCGACGATCGTCACGCGATAGCTGCCGTCGGCCTGCTTCTCGAAGCCCGACGCGCCGTAGCGCAGCGCGAGCTTGTCGAACGCGACCGCGACCGGGCCATCGAACACGCGGTCCGGCGCGGGCACCTGATCGCGCTCGAGGATCTCCTGCATCGCGCGGTTGAGGCGCTCGTCCTTGACGCCACGCTGGTTCTGGATGCGCTCGAGGCCGAGCTGCGGGGACCGCTCGTCGACGCGCGACTCGCCGATGTACCGGCCGGTCGACAGGTCGCTGATCGCCCAGGTCATCGAGTGGGCGTACTCGACCTGCTTGGTCGCCTCGTCTACCGCGCTGATAATGCGGAAGAAGGCGGCGAACAGACCGAGCTCCCGGCCGTCCGCCGTCCGGACGTGTGTGTTGACGTACCACCACTCCGTGTCGGCGGCCGCGTGCGGAAGATCGTGTACAGACAGATCGATCGGACCCTGCACGGGCCACCACGGCAAGGGGGACGGCATGGAACGGCAAGGTCACATGAAGGGGCATGTCATTCAACGATCAAGTTGTTGCAGACCGAGACGTCGCGCGTACAAACGTTGCACAGTTCGCGCAGCTCCCCGCGATACGTGATGTCGCTGACCATCGATACATTGGCGGAGGCCCCTCGCTGGAAACCCGAGGAGACGCTCACTCTTGTGGGCACCAGCCGCGGCGACGCGATCGGCCCCTGGGGCGACAACCTCGCGAGGCGGTTTGGACCCCAAGCAATTGCCCGCGTTCGCGCCCGGCTGCCGGCGGAGCACGCGCGGATCGCGCCCGCGTTGACGGCCAAGGACATCCTGCCGGTGCACGCACAATTGTGCTTGACGGAGGCGATCATCGACGAGCTGCTCGGCGGCGACCTGCGCGCGCTCGCGCCGCTCATCACGGAGGACACGCGCAGCGGGCTCGGACGTCTGCAGGTCGCGCTGCTCAAGACGGTCGGCGCACATCGCGCGATCGCGCAGGGCGCTCGTCAGTTCCGCACGGTGTACGACCGCGGCACCGCCGAGGCCGACACGGCGAAGGGGCGCGCTCGCGTCGTGTTCTCCGGCCACCGCTTGTTCGCGCACCCGACGTGGCGCGCACTCCAGCTGATGGCGACGGGCACGCTGCTCGAGCTCGCCGGCTCACCCGGCCGCGTGACAGGCGAGGACCTCGGGCAAGACAGCTTCGCGACCGTCGCAACCTGGTAGCCTCGCCCCGTGCGGTGGTGGCTCCTGGTCCTCGCGGCGTGCGGCAGCTCGGTGCGGCCTGCTGCGCCGCCGCCTCATCCTACACGCGGCGAAATCCCGCTCAGTAATCCCGCCGAGTACGAGATCGCGCGCATCTCGCGCGACGCGGGCGAGCTCATCTTCACGCGCACCGGCATCGGCGATCCGTATCGCACCGGCATCCCGTACCCGATGTTCCTCGCGCTGCTGCGCGCGTATCCCGACGTGCTCGCGCGCGACACGCAGCAGCTCTCCGCGCGCTTCGGCTTCGTCGCGCGCGTCGCTGATCCGCACAGCGACGATCCGGACGTGCGCGCCGGTCTGCCGCTCGGCATGCACCTGACGACCGATCCGATCACCGGCGTCCCGTTCGTCGTCACGAGCT
This sequence comes from uncultured Kofleriaceae bacterium, assembly GCA_964446175.1. Taxonomy (GTDB): domain Bacteria; phylum Myxococcota_A; class Polyangia; order Haliangiales; family Haliangiaceae; genus JABFXX01. The sequence continues at coordinate 123,636 of CAYUNM010000001.1, read as the reverse complement.
GCGCACTCTGCCACAGCGAGCGGCTGCGCTGGCCCGGCGGCGAGGCGACGGTCATCGGCCTCGGCAACAAGCGCATCCGCGTGCACGCGTACGACGCCGCGTTCGCTGACCTCACGAGGCGGCCTGGCTTCTCCATCGAGCATCTCGGGCGACTCGCCGCCGAGGAAGCCGCGGCGCGGCACGTTCGCTGGCCCGAGCAGTACCGCGACGCGATCGCCGCCGCGACCGTCGATGCGCTGCGCACGCGCGCCGCCGAGCGCCGCGAGCTCCACGCGCGCACCGCCGCCGCGAATCCGCCGGGGCGCGTCGCCGTGATCGAGTCATTCGCGCTCGCGCTGCACGCCGACATGGCTCCGGACGTCGGCTGGGCGAAGATCCCCGACGTCATCGGCTTCGCCGAGCGCACGACGCTGTCGTGGGACGGCAGCCAGCAGGGCTCGCTCGACCTGCTCGCCGTCGAGGCCGACGTCGCGAACGGCGTGCGCATCGCGTGGCTCGAGCAGCATCCGTTTCAGGGCGCGAGCCTCGGCGCGTACCTGCGCCAGCCCGGGCCGCGCCCGCGCTTCCCCGGCCCGATCGATCGCGCGCTCGCCGACCGCGGCCGCGTGCTGTTCGCCGACAGCTGCGCGCACTGCCACGGCACCTACGCGCCCGACGGCCGCGTGCAGTCCTACGACGAGCAGATCGTGCCGCTCGAGGATCTCGGCGTCGACCCGGCGCGCATGATGGCGGCGACCGCGAGCTTCGAGCGCGCCGCGAACGATCCGGCGCTGACGCGCGGCTACACGAAGTTCCAGCGCTCCACCGGCTACGTGCCGCCGGTGCTGACGAACGTGTGGGCGCGCGCGCCGTACGGTCACGCCGGCCAGTGGCCCTCGCTCGCGTTCCTCGCGACGCCGCCCGCCGAGCGCCCGACGCGCTTCTCGATCGACCCCGGCGGCTTCTACGATCTGAAGACCGTCGGCGTGCCGCTCGTGACGACCGGCGGCTATGCGCACGACGGCACGAAGCCCGGCTTCTCGGTCGCCGGTCACCCGTTCCTCGCCGACCTCGGCCCCGACGCGCGCGCCGTGATCGAGTACCTGAAGACGCTCTAAGTCGTCCGGCTTTGCGGGATTCCTTCGGCTAGGGAGGCGTGTGCTTCGCGCACGCACGAGCGATCGCCTCAGTCGCGCTGGAAGCTCGCCTTGACGAGCCCGACGTCCCGCGCGGCGTCGATGATCTCGATGATGCGGTGCTGCGGCGCGCCCTTCGCGGCGTGGACGCTGATCTCGGTGTCGTGATCGTCGCCGTAGCTCTTCTCGAGCAGCTGCTCGAGCGCCGCGTTGTCGATGGGCTTGCCACCGACCATCGCGGTGCCCTTCGCATCGACGACGACCACGAGCGTCGCGTGCGCAACCGGCGCGGCCGGCGCGGCCGGCGCGGCCGATGCGGTGGTGGGCTTCGCGGCCTCCGGTGCGGCGCGATGCAGGCGCTCGGCGAGCGTGGCGAGGATGAGGTCGCGGCTCTTGCCGTCGAACGAGCTCGATCGATCCGAGTAGATCGCGCTCATGATCGTGTCGCTCATGTCGGTGTGCGGCGCGCCGTACGTGTGGCCGAGCTCGTGCAGCAGCACGGCCGAGGTCTTGTGCTTGCGGCGCGCGAAGTACATCGCCTCGCGCTCGTCGGCGGTCAGCTCCTTGAACGCGGCGTCGAACATCTGCCGCTCGAACACGTCGGCGTAGCCGCGGACGACGAGGTGATGACCTCCGAGCGCGGCGAGGCCGAGCTGCTCGAACGTCGCGCTGACGAGCGACAGCGACGACGTCAGGCCGATCACCGTCATCGCGCCGCGCCCGTCATCGAGCTGTTCGAGCTCGCGCAGCGCGTCCTCGAGCGACTCGCCCGGCGCGTTGCGCGCCCACTCGTGATACTCGGGCACGAGCTTGATGCCGTACTCGGCGCCGAGCACCTCGTTCGCGTTGGCGAGCTCGCCGTCGAACGTCTCCTGCCAGTGCACGTTCTGCGCGCGGAACTGCTCGTCGGCGTAGACGCGGACCTTGACCGTCTCCACCGGACCCGACCACTCGTGATCGGTGACCAGCGTCGGCGGCGTGAGCTTCGCGGCCTGGTCGTGCTGGGCTTCCTTCGCCGACTTGCCGCTGCCGAAGTGCATCACCGGTGTCGCGGCGAAGCACCCCGCGAGCACGACCAACAGCGCGTATCTCATCGCGCCGAAGTCTAGCGCCGGCAGCCGTGCGGGTTCCAGCAGCTGAGCTGCGGGCCGGCGCCGCGCGTCTTGTGGAACACGTACGGGATGATCGCGATCGTATCGTTGCGCATCATCGGGAAGTGCCAGCTATCGACCTCTGCCCTCACGCACCACGTCAGCGCGTTCAGGCGCTTGCCCGTGATGCCGGGCGCGTGCATCCGTTCGATGAAGGCGCTGCCGTTGCGCAGCACGACGAGCTGCAGCGTCAGCTCTCCAGTCGCCGTCGGCACGTCCTGCGCGGACGTCGCGTAGCAGTCGCGGACGTTGCGCAGATAGGCCTCCGCGTAGTGCTGCACCTGGTCAGCGGTGAGCGCCGGTTGCTCGAGCGTCGCGCGCAGATGCCGTGGAGTTTCAGTCGACCACGCCGCAGTGGTCAGAAGGAGTGCGGCGAGCAAAGCACGCATGCCCGCCTACACGAGCATCCGATATGCCAACGTGAGGTACAGTGCCCGGCCATGACGAGCTCTGTAGTCGTGACCGGTGCGACGGGACAGGTAGCAGGGGCGATGCTTCCACATCTCGTGAGCGGCGGCGCGACCGTGCGCGCGCTCGTCCGCGATCCGGGCAAGGCGGGCAAGCTGCCGGCTGGCGTCGAGGCCGTGCAAGGCGATCTCGACGCGCACCACGGGCTCGTCGGCGCATTCAAGGGCGCGGATACGGTCGTGATCATCCATCCGCCCGGGCCGAAGGCGCCCGAGCAGTCGTCGAATGCGCTGTGGGCCGCGCGCCGAGCGGGTGCACGCCGCGTCGTGCGGCTCTCGGCGATCGGCGCCGGCTACGAAGCACCGACGATCAACGGGCGCTTGCACGGCGTGAGCGACGCGGAGGTCGCCGCCTCCGATCTCGCGTGGACGATCGTCAAGCCGCACTTCTTCTTCCAGAACCTGCTCGGCATGGCCGGCCAGGTCGCGCAGGGCACGCTCTACATGGCGATGGGCGAGGGCAGGCTGCCGATGATCGACGTCCGCGACATCGGCGAGCTCCTCGCGCGCGTCGTCCTCGGCGACGGCCACGACGGCAAGACGTACACGATCACGGGACCGGCCGCCCTCACGCTGCACGAGGTCGTCGCGGCGCTCGGCAGCGCGATCGGCAAGCAGGTCGCGTACGTGCCCGTTCCCGTCGAGGCGGCGGCGAGCGCGATGCGCGGCTTCGGCGCCGACGAGTGGATGGTCGGCATGATGGTCGACTACTTCACGGCGTACTCGCGCAGCTGGGCGAGCGACGTCACGCCGGACTTCGAGGCCGTCGTCGGGCGCAGGTCTCGTTCCGTCGACGACTTCGCGCGCGACTTCGCGTCGGCATTCAAAAGCTAGCGCCGCGTGCTACACAGGTAGTCGTGGCGTTGCGAACGGTGCGGGTACCGCAGGAGATGTCGGCGTTGTTCGAGGCGGCGGAGCAGGTCGTCTCGCGCTACTTCGCCGAGCGCGGAAACACGCCCGAGCGCGGCACGATCGAGGTCCACGGCGAGCGCTACGTGCTCGTGCGCGCCGCCGCGCTGTCGGTCGAGTTCTTCAGCCTCGTGCGCACGCTCTACGGCGAGTCGCACGCGAAGGAAGCGGACGAGTTCGCGCGCAACATCCTGTTCGACCTCTCGCACGCGATCGGCAAGTCCGATGCGCGCAGCTTCCACGCCAAGATGGGCCTCTCGGAGCCGATCGCGCGGCTCTCGGCGGGCCCCGTGCACTTCGCGCACACCGGCTGGGCGCTCGTCGAGATCAGCCCGGAGTCGCGGCCGGCGCCCGACGAGACCTTCTACCTGCTCTACGATCATCCGTACTCGTTCGAGGCGAGCGCGTGGCAGGAGGCCGGCAAGCGCGCGTCGTTTCCCGTGTGCGTGATGAGCTCGGGATACTCGTCGGGCTGGTGCGAGGAGAGCTTCGGGATCCCGCTGATCGCGACGGAGATCGCGTGCCGCGCGCGCGGCGACGACATGTGCCGCTTCGTCATGGCGCACCCGAACCGCATCGAGGAGCACGTCGCTAAGTTTCGCGGCGACTTCCAGATTCCCGACTTCTTCGCGCGCAAGCGCATCGAGGAGGAGCTGCGGCGCAGCCGCGATGCGCTCGAACAACGCGTCGCCGAACGCACGCGCGAGCTGCGCGAGACCAACGAGCTGCTGCTCCAGGCGCAGAAGCTCGAGGCGGTCGGCCGCCTCGCGGGCGGGATCGCGCACGACTTCAACAACCTGCTCGGCATGATCCTGATGCGCGCGAGCCTGCTGCAGTCGCGCGTGACGAAGGAAGACCCGGAGTGGCGCGAGCTCGACCAGATCCGCCATGCGTGCGAGCGCGGCGGCGCGCTGTCGCGGCAGCTGCTCGCGTTCAGCAAGCGGCAGAAGGTCGAGAAGCGTCCGATCGAGCTCGGTCAGCTGCTGCGCGAGCTCGCGCGCACGCTGCTGCCGCTCGTCGGCGAGGACATCGAGGTGACGACGCAGCTCGCGTCGGAGGCGCACATCGACGGCGACCGCAGCCAGATCGAGCAGGTGCTGATGAACCTCGTCGTCAACGCGCGCGATGCGATGCCCGGCGGCGGCCGGCTCGCGCTGACCGTCGATACGATCGATACGCCGGCGCGCCGGCTCACGACCGGCCCGTTGCCCGAAGGCCGCTACGCGACGCTCGCCGTCAGCGATACCGGCGCCGGCATGGACGCCGACACGCTCGTGCGGATCTTCGATCCGTACTTCACGACGAAGCCGGAGCGCGGCACCGGCCTCGGCCTCTCGACCGTCTACGGCATCGTCGAGCAGAGCGGCGGCGGCATCGACGTCGCCTCGCAACCGGGCCGCGGCTCCACGTTCACGCTCTACCTCCCGTCCTCCGCGGCGCAGCCCGTGCTCGCGCGCACGCTGACGCCGCCGATGGTCGCGCAGCGCACGGCCTGCCGCATCCTGCTCGTCGAGGACGAGCCGCAGCTGCGCGAGACGCTGCACGACGTGCTCGGCGCCAGCTACGAGGTCGCCAGCGCCGACGGCGCGCTCAGCGCGCTCGAGCTGCTCGACCATGCCAAGGCCCCGTTCGACATCCTGCTGACCGACCTCGTCATGCCGCGCATGAGCGGGCGCGAGCTCGCGCGCAAGGTCCGCGAGAAGTGGCCGCGCGTGCAGATCCTCTACATGTCGGGCTACGACCGCGAGCACTTCGTCGACGGCAAGACCGACCTCGAGGGCCTGCTGCTCAACAAGCCGTTCACGCTCGAGGAGCTGCTGCGCCGCATCGAAGAGCTCGTCGCGACGGCCTGAGTCCGCGCCCGAGGCGCGCGGCTACTCGATCGCGATCGGCATCGGCGGCACGAGGATCAGCACGTCGCGCTGATCGAGCGGCGTGCAGCCGCCGGCGAGGACGCGGATCGTCGCGCGGAAGATCTGCGCGTCCTGCGTCTGCGGCACGAAGTCGTTGAACGCGTTGACGGCGAACGAGACCTTCGTGCCCGGCGTGACGCCATAGAACTTCACCGCGTCGAACGTCGGATCCGGCAGCACGGGCGGCGGCGGCGGCTTGACGAAGCCGGTCGGCGTGACCGCCTTGATGAACTCGTCGGTCGTGTGGCCGACGGGCAGCGGGTTGCCGTTGATGTCGGTGCCGAGGCCCTGCTTGTCGGTCGGCACGTCGAACGTCGCGAAGCGCGTCAGCATCTGGATGCCCGTGACGATGTTCGTCGAGACGCCCGCACCCGTCGACGTCACGTCGAACACGACCGGGCAGAGGCCCTGCGCGTCCGGCGCGACGCCCGCGCCGTTGTTACCCGTGCAGCACTGGTTCGCGGCGCAGCCGTTCGGCCGCGTGCCGATGTCCCACGCCGCCGGCGGTACGCGCGCGCCGGTCGCGGTCGCGAGGTCGCGCAGGTACTCCTCGCCGGTGCAGTCGAGGTAGTTGGGGCTCGCCCACGAGGGGATCGCCGAGATGCCGACGACGCGCGCGCAGATGTTCGAGAGCGCCGTCTTCGTCTGCGCGCGGCTGTGCGCGAACGCCGAGACGTTCGCGTCGTAGCCGGTGGCCTCGCCGGTGTACGAGCACGTGGCGGTCTCGCCGACGCCGTGCGTGACCGCATCGGTGATGTCGACGATCACGGGCATCGTGCCGGGCCGGAACGCGACGCCGCCGATGCCGGTCGTGTTCGCGGGGACACTCGTCGGCGAGGGGCCGGTGAGGCCCGCGCCGGTCGCCGCCTGATAGATCGCCTCGAGGCCGGCCTCGGGCGTGTCCTGACCGCAGCCGATCGGCGCGTTGACGCCGTTCGACAGCCCGTTGACCGCCGTCTGCACGAGGCTCGCGTTGGTCGTGATCGTCTGGCGCAGCTTGAAGGGCTGGTCCGGCGTGCTGTCGCCGCCGCGGCCGCAGTCGGAACCGTGCAGGCTGCCGTAGCCGTCGACCGGGAAGTCCTCGAGCGCGCCGACGCCGAACGCGCTGTTCGCGACCGCGCTCTGGATGCCGGGGATCACGGTGCCGGTCAGCGCGCTCTGCAGATTGGAGATCTCGCCGTACATCGAGCCGGTCGTGTCCATCAGGAAGAACACGTCGAGCGCGGGGATCGTCGTCGCGAAGTCGAGCGGCTTGTTCGCGGGGCCGTTCGGATCCTGATACGGCAGGATGAAGAAGAAGTCCTGCTGCGTGCCGGTCTTGCGATACGCGACGACGGTGATCTGCGCCTGGCCGGTGACGCCGCCGTAGCTCGCGGTGAGCAGCGAGACCTGCGCGGTCGACGCGGTGAACGCCGGGATCTGCAGCGTCGCGCCGCTCATCACGCCGACGTTCGGGTTCATCACCGTCCACGACGCCGAGGCCGTGACGTCCTCGGTCGCACCGTCGGCGTAGTTCGCCGTGACGGTGAAGTCCTGTGTGCCGGTCTGGTTGAGATCGAGCTCGACGATCGGATTTGTCGGCGACACCGCGAGTCCCGTCAGCGTGTGCGGCAGCACCGTTCCATCACTATTGGCGTCGCTGCCGATGCCGGCGTCGCCGTGATGCTTTGACGTCGGCCCACAAGCAGCCATGATCAGCGCGAGCGCGAGCAGGCGCGAAGACATAGTCCCTCCGTCGTGCAGCATACTGCCGCGCGACGACGTTCACCACGTGTAGGATGTTTCATACATGATGCAGCTCGTCGGCACGCCGCTCTCGCACTTCACGCGGAAGGTCCGGATCGTCGCTGCCGAGCTCGCGATCCCGCTCGACTTCCAGACGCTGCCGGCGGCGACCGGCGTGATGACGTCCACGGCCGATGCGTACGCGAACAACCCGCTGATGCGGGTGCCGGTGCTCGTCGACGGCGACGTGCGCCTCGTCGAGTCCGATCACATCGTGCGGTACCTCGTCGGGCGGTTCGACCCGGCGGACCGGCTCGGCGTGAAGAACGAGACGCCGGAGGCCCTCAATCGACTCGCGGTGTTGAACGGCGTGATGGCGAACGAGGTCGTGCTGATCCTGGCGAAGCGCGGCGGGCTCGAGGGGATCGAGAACGTCGTCTACTTCCAGAAGCTGATCGCCGCGATCGACGGCGCGCTCGCGTGGCTCGATGCCCGCATCGATCCTGACGCGGCCGGCTTCGATTACCGCGACATCGCGCTGATCTGCATGTGGCAGCACCTCGGCTACTACGGGCTGCGGCCGCTGGACGCGTACGGGCGGCTTGCCGCGCGGGTGGGCAGGTTCGCGAAGCGGCCGAGCGTGGTGCCGAGTACGCCTGTAAAACCGCGCACGTAGCGATTTCTTGCAGGGTTTGCCAGGCGCCTGCGTGGGTCTGGTCATGAAGGCAATCAAGACGATCGCGCTGGCTTCCCTGATGTCTGCTTGCACGGCGGTCGAGGCGCCTCCGAGCGCGCCCGCCCCCGCGGACGACCCGAGCATGCCGGCGGATCGCGACGGCGCGACCCAGGTCGAGACGGCGGCGGCGGCGAAGGCCGCGACGTGCGCCGACATCGTGGCCGCGAGCCCCGGCGCGGCCGACGGCGACTACACGCTCTACCTCGGCGGCGATGCGAGCAAGCCGTGGCAGGCGTACTGCGCGGACATGGCGACGACGCCGGTCGAGTACCTGCCGCTCGTCATGCTGCTCGGCGACCACAACTTCTCGCAGTACACGGCCGGCGGCGCGTCGCCGGGCACGAACGTCCGCACGAGCTACCTGCGCGTGCGCATCGATCCGGCGACGCTCATGATCGACATCGGCGACCAGCGCTTCTCGTCGTCGACCGGCAGCTTGCAGCACTCGTCGAGCGACCTCGTCACGTCGATGCCGTTCGGCGTCGCGATGAGCTGCGGCGCGAGCGATGGCCTCGCGAACATCGATCTCGGCGGCACGCCGTTCGCGATCGCGGACGCCTTCGCGGCGCACGGGGCGGGTGGCCATGGACAGGCGGCGATGGACACGGCGCAGCGCGTGGCCGCGATCGAGGGCGGCGGCTACTGCGGCTGGGTCAGCACCGCCGACGCGCCGTTCAACCCCTACAACGCCGCGCACGCGTGGGCGATCCAACTCAGCTACGCGCCGTGAGACAGTACGGCCAATGGCAGAGCTCCATCCGGGGCAGATCACGGTGCTGCTCGAGCGCGTGCGCGGCGGAGACGGCGCGGCGCGAGACGAGCTGTTGCCACTCGTCTACAAGGACCTCGAGGCGATCGCGAAGGCGTACGTCAACCCGGCGGCATCCCTCGAGCCGCACGGTCTCGTGCACGAGCTCTACTTGAAGATCTCCTCCGCACCTCTCGACGCCCGCGACCGCAAGCACTTCTTCGCGATCGCCGCGCTCGCGATGCGCCAGATCCTGACGGACCGCGCGCGCAGGCGGCGTGCCGGGAAGCGCGGCGGCGATCAGGTGCAGGTCTCGCTGAGCGGCATGGCGGATGGCGAGTCGGCGCGCGAGGTCGACGCACTCGCGGTCGAGACCGCGCTCGCGAAGCTCGAGAAGCTGTCGCCGCGGCAGGCGCGGATCGTCGAGATGCGCTGCCTGCTCGGGCTCACCGTGCCCGAGACTGCCGAGGCGCTCGATCTCTCCGAGCGCACGGTGCACGCCGAGTGGCGGCTGGCGCGGGCGTGGCTGACGCGCGAGCTGACGTGATGGTGTAGCAACGCGAGCTGACGTGACCGCCGAGCAACACGAACGCCTGACCGCCTTGTTCACCGAGGCGATCGACTTGCCGGCCGGCGAGCGCGAGAAGCTGATCGAGCGCGTGCGCGGCGAGGATCGCGCGATCGCCGACGAGCTCACCGCGCTGCTCGCCGCCGACGAGAAGATCGATACGCTCGGCATCACGCCTGCACTGCGCGGCCCGCGACCCGAGCTCGAGGTGCCCGGTTATCGCGTGCTCGACGTGATCGGCGAGGGCGGCATGGGCACGGTGTACGCGGCGGAGCAGGCCGAGCCGAGGCGCCGGGTCGCGATCAAGGTGCTGTTCGCGCGCTCGCCGAACGCGGTGGCGAGGTTCCGCGCCGAGGCCGCGATCATGGCGCGCCTCGATCATTCCGGCATCGCGCGCGTGCTCGAGGCCGGCGAGAGCAACGGGTCGCCGTTCCTCGTGATGGAGCACGTCGACGGCATGACGCTCGACGAGGCCGCGCGCTCGATGACGCGCGAGCGCAAGCTGCGGCTGTTCCTCGCGATCTGCGATGCTGTGCACCACGCGCACCTCAAGGGCGTGATCCACCGCGACCTCAAGCCGAGCAACGTGATGGTGCGCGCGGACGGCCGCGTCGTCGTGCTCGATTTCGGCGTCGCGCGGCTCGCGGCCGACGACGGCTCGACGCCGGGCAACACGCGCGCGGGCGAGCTGATCGGCACGCCGCTGTACATGTCGCCCGAGCAGGCGCAGATGCGCGCGCAGGATGTCGATGCGCGCAGCGACCTCTACACGCTCGGCGTGATGCTGTACGAGCTCGCGTGCGGTGATCTGCCGTACGACATCGAGGACCTGCCGTTGCCCGGCGTGACGGTCGTGATCACCGAGGATCCTCCGGTGCCGCTCGGCAGGCGCGATCCGGCGCTCGCCGGCGATCTCGAGGCGATCACCGACAAGGCGCTGCGCAAGGATCCCGAGGAGCGCTACCCGTCGGTCGCGGCGCTCGCGGAGGACGTGCGGCGCTATCTCGACGGCGAGCCGGTGAGCGTGCGCGTGCCCGGCCGCGTCGAGCGCGCACGGCGGTTCATCAGGCGGCGGCCGGTGGTCGCGGCGACGATCGCGGGCGGTGCGCTCGCGGCGACGACGTTCGGCATCGTGATCACCGCGCTGTGGCTCGAGGCGCGGGCGGCACGGCACGCGGCGGAGACGGCGCGCGGCGATCTCGAGGCGCGTGCGAACCAGCTCGTGCTCGGCGCGGCGCGCGAGGCGCTGTCGCGCGATCCGACGGAGGCGCTCGGCTGGCTCGCGACGCTCACGCCGCGCGGCGTCGATGCGGGCACCGCGTGGGACATCTTCGACGAGGCGATCGCGCGCGGCGTCGCGACCGACGTGCTCGCGGGCCACACCGACGAGGTGCACTGGGTCGAGGCGCTGCCCGGCGGCGGGTTCGTCAGCGGCGGCTACGACGGCAAGGCGATCGTGTGGCAGGCCGGCGTGCCGCACGTCGTGCTCACCGCGAAGCACGGGCGCGTGCACGCGGTGCGGCCGGCGCCGGGCGGGCAGGCGCTCGCGATCGGCTGCGACGGAGGCGAGGCGGCGGTCGTCACGCCCGAGGGACGCGTGCTCGCGACGCTCTCCGGCCACGAGGGCGACGTGCAGCACATCGCGTGGTCGAGCGACGGCGCGTGGCTCGTCACGGCCGACGATCACGGCAACACGTGGGCATGGCCCAAGGGCACGGCGCCCGGCCGCCGGCTCACCGATTCGCACTCGCCGATCGGCACGATCGCGTTCTCCGACGACGGGCGCGCGCTCGTCGCGAGTGATCACGCGGGGCACGTCTGGGTGTGGAGCACGGATACGTGGACCGCGCGCACCGCGCAGCTTGCCGGCGATCCGGTGACGGCGTGGACCGACGGCGCGCGCGTCGCGATCGTCGACGGCGACGGCACCGTGCACCACTGGCACGGCGATCCGCTCGTCGAGGACGCGCCGGTCGCGACGAAGCAGCGCACGAAGCGCGCGGTGTTCGCGAAGGGCGGGGCCTGGCTGCTGCTCGGCGGCGTCGGCGGCGAGGTCGTGCGCGTCGAAGGCACGACGATCGAGACGCTGCCGCTCGCGCATCACGGCCAGGTGCGCAGCCTCGCGATCACCGACGACGGGCGCTGGATCGCCGACGGCAGCGATGACGGCACGCTCGTGCTGCGCGACCGGGCGTCCGGCCGCGATCTCGTGCTGCGCGGGCACAAGGGGCGCATCCGCCACGTCGAGCTCTCCGGCGATGCGCTGCTGACCTCCGACTCCGAGGGCGTCGTGCGGCGCTGGCAGCTGCCGGCGGGCGCACCGGCGCTCTACGAGGCGACCGCCGCCGTCGATCACGTCGCGACGGACGGCACGTGGCTCGGCGGCGTCGACGAGCGCGGCGACGTCTGGCGCTGGCACCTCGCGGATGGCCACCGCGATGCGCTCGGCCACGTCGCGACCCGCATCACGTCGGTCGCGGTCGCCGCCGGTACCGTCGTCACGGCCTCCGCGGAGGGCGACGCGGTGTTCTGGACCTCGCCGCCGATCACGCGCCACATCGGCGGCAGCCTCACGGCGGTCGCCGCCGCCTCGGATCGCGTCGCCGTCACGGGGACGCAGGGCACGATCGCGCTGTTCTCGCCGGCGGGCGAGCCGCTCGGCACGCTGCCCGGCAACACCGGCGGCACGGAGGCCGTCGCGATCGCCGGCGATCGGATCGCCTCGGGCGGCCAGGACCGCTCGGTGCGCGTGTGGTCGCGCGACGGCACGCAGCACACGTACGATGGCCTCGCGGCCGACATCCATTACATCGCGTTCGCGCGCGACACGCTGATCGCAGCCGGTAACGACGGCATCGTGTACGCGTGGCCGCCCGGCCGCCAGCTCGCGCATCACACGGGCGCGGCGAGCGCGCTGGCGGTGCAGGGCGGGTTCGTCGCGTCGGCGGGCCGCGATCACGAGGTGATCGTCGCGCCGCTCTCCGGCGAGCCGCATCACGTGCTGCTGTCGGGCACGGCGACCGCGCTCGCGATCGATGCGGGCGGCGGCATCCATGCGGTCACGAAGACCGGCGCGGTCGAGCGCGGCAGCGGCGCGACGTCGGTCGTCGAGCTCGATCACGGCGCGCGCACGGCGCTCCAGCTCGATGCGGATCACTGGCTCGTCTCGCGCGACGACGGCGCGATCGTCCGCCTGCCGCTGACCACGCCGCCGCTCGACGGGCTACCGGCCGCGATCGCGGCCGCGACGCACTACCGGCTCGGCTCGACGAGCGCCTTGGCGCCAGTCGCACGCTGATTGACGTCGCGCAGCACGGCCGGATCGAGCATGTCCGCGAGTCGGATCGTCTTGCCGTAATGGCTCGCGAACGTCGTCGTCAGCTCGGCGAGCACGCGCTGCCGCATGCGCATCACGGTCTCCATGCCTGCCTTCGCGAGGAACGTGCTGACGAGGAAGCCGGAGACGCTGAACGCCAGCCCGTAGCTGCCGTCGAGCACCGTCGGGCTCAGATCGAGGCGGCCGTACGTGTAGACCTGCTTGAGGACGTTCGTGCCGTAGCGGCTCCACGGCTTGCCGCGCGCCGCGACGACCTCCATGCAGCCGAGGATCGTCGTCGCGAGCGTGCCGCCGCCGATCGCGTCGAAGCACAAGGTCGCGCCGGTCTCGGCGAGCGCTGCGACGAGGTCGGCGCGGAACGTCGGCGTGGAGCTGTCGAGCACGTGCGTCGCGCCGAGGCCCTTCAGCAGCGCGACGTGCTCCGCCTTGCGCACGATGTTGACGAGCGGCACGCCGTCGGCCTTGCAGATCTTGACGAGCATCTGGCCGAGGTTCGACGCGGCCGCCGTGTGCACGAGTGCCTTGTGGCCCTCGCGCCGCATCACCTCCGGCATCGACAGCGCCGTCATCGGGTTGATCGTCGCGGCCGCGCCATCCGCCGCCGACGCGCCGTCGGGCAGCACGAGGCACTCGAGCGCCCGCGCGAGCTTGTACTCGGCGTACATGCCGCCGCTCGCGAGCGCGACGCGCTTGCCGACGAGCTGCTTCGCATCGGGCCCCGCATCGACGACCGTGCCCGCGCCCTCGTTGCCCGAGGGCATCGCCTGGTCGAGGCGGCCCGCGACGTATGCGAGGCGCTCCTTCGGCACGTTCGCGACGAGGCGGTCGCCGTCGCGACGCGCGCTCGCGAGGTCGGCGGGGCCGGTCACGAGGATCAAGTCCGATGGATTGATCGGCGCGGCCTCGATCTTGACGACCACCTGATCGCCGGTCGGGGCCGGCAGCTCGATGTCGCGCAGCTCGAGCACGAGCTCGCCCGCGGACGTGATCGTCGTGTGCAGTGCTTTCATGCGCCGAGCTTACAGGCGAGTCGGCGTCACGCTCAGCTCCGTGTGCGCCTTGTCGTGATCGATCGCCGCGACGAACGCCTTCTTGCCCGGCTGCGCGAGCGCCGCGCCCTTCGTGGCAATCCGGTGCAGTGCGGTGCCACCGGCGCGCTCGGTCAGCTCGGTGTCGACATCGAGCAGCAGCGCCGTCCCGTGCAGCACGAAGCTCGCGTCGACGCGCAGCCCGACATTCTGGCGCGCGATCGTCGTGCCGGTGACCATCGCGATGTTGTCGCCGAGCATCGCCTCGCCGTGGCGGTCCTCGGCGAGGTTGAGCGAGAACGTCGTGACGGTCGCGGGCTTGCCGGGCTCGGTCGTCGTCAGCTCGAAGTCGAGCCGGTAGACGGCGCGGTCGGCGGGCGGCGCGTCGGCGAGCGCGGGAGCAGTGGACATCAGGACGAGGACGAGGGCGGAGACGGTGCGAGTCATGCGGGCCGCGAAGAGCAACGCACGTGCCGCCGCGCAAGCTCGCGTTTCCGCGAGCCGCGTCCCGTCACTCGTGCCAGCGTGGCACTAGCGATTGACCTGGAGCTTGCCGATCGCGACATCCGCCGGATCGACGACGGCATTGCCGGCGCGGTCGCGCATGCCGCCCGAGGGCAGCACGAAGCCCGTCGCCGTGCCGTCGAACACGACGCCGCTCTTCGCGCTCGTCAGGAGGTCGAGCTCGATCGTGAACAGCTTCGCGCCCGGCTGGAGCTGCGTGTCGGTCGTGACCGCGCCGGTGCCGTCGGCCTTCTGCGACAGCCCCGCGACGAGCACGTGCGCGAGCGGGCCTTCCGCGGGCAGCGCGGCCTTCGCCGCGATCGGATCCTTGCCCGGATCGAGCGCCGTGAGCGGCGTGAAGTCGCCGAGCGCGACCTTCGTGTCGTCGAGCGGCAGGTCGAAGCCGACCGAGTAGCCGGTCAGCGGCTGATCGCCGACGACGAGGTCGAGCTTGACGTACTTCATCGACGTGTCCGCGTTCCGGACGAGGCGCAGCTTCCCGCCCTTCGGCGGGTTCGTGTACTGCAGCGGCGGGCCGTCGTTGTCACCGCAGGCCGCGAGGATGACGAGGAGGAGAGCGAGGCGCTTCACGGGTGACCTCCGAACTTGCCGAGCAGGGCATTCAGGTCGGTGCTGTCGATCGAGCTGACCGGCGGATCACCGCCCGCCGTGATGTCGAGGATCCACGAATAGAACGGCGGGGTGGTCACGGCCGGCGTCTCGCCGAGGCGCGCCGACATCGCACCGAGGTCGACCCAGTCGAGCCGCAGGTTGCGATCGTAGTCGCCGTTGCCGGGCGCGCCGTGGTTCTCCGCCGCGCTCGGATAGATCTCCCAGAGGCCGCGGCCGTACGTCGCGGCACGGATGAAGTCCTGGTTCTTCGCGACGTAGAGGTCGCGCACGGGAACCATCGGGAAGTTGTCGCCCATGCGGTTCCACGTCGCGCCGTCGTCGGTCGTGATGTACACGCCGATGTCGGTGCCGGCGTAGATCGTCGTCGGCGTGACGGGGTCGTACTTCACGACGTAGACCGGGACGTTCGGCAGCTGGTGCGCCGGATCGGCACCGACGATCGACGTCCAGGTCTGGCCGCCGTCGGTCGTGCGATAGAGGCGGCCGGCGCTGTCGGGCGGCGGTCCGGCGTTCATGTTCATCACGCCCGTGAACGCGCCGATGAACACGTCGCCCGGCTGCTTGCCGGCCGGCGTGACAGGCGGGAAGTCGATCGACGACGGACCGAGCAGGCGCGGCGTGCCGCCCGTCGGGTGGACCGGCTGCGTGATCGTCCACGTCGTCGTCGTGTTCGCGGGCGTCTTGACGAGGAACGGCGCGATCGAGACCGCGCCCGCGGCGCCGTAGAGGCCCGGGATCGTGCGCGACGCCGTGACGTTGCTGATGCCCGCGCCGTTCGGATCGTTCGTCAGATCCTGCGAGATCGCGGTCAGCACGAAGCCGCCGTTGCCGTCGGGCGTCGTCACGAACACCTGCGAGTCGGTGTGCGTCAGCACGCTCTCGCCGGTCGTGTCGGTCTCGACGTCCGCGTAGTGCTCGAAGAACGGCTCCGCGTTCTCGCCGGAGATCTTCTCGCGGCGTGCGCGATGCGCCTCGGCCGCCTCTTCCTCGTCCTGGAAGATGTTCGTGCCCGGCGCCTTCGGGACGCTGTGCCAGTGCGCGTCGGCATCGGAGCCCGGCATCGGCGTGTCGACCGAGCAGTCGACCTCGGCAGGCTTGCAGTACATGCGGCCGAACTCGACCGAGTCCCAGTAGACGGTGCCGGCGGCGGAGTGGTGCACGGCCGCGCCGATGCCGTCACCGCCGGTCGGCTGGTTGAACGCGGACGGGTTGTGGGGATCGCCGCGGAAGCGTGTGCCGTTGTCCTGCAGGCCCATGAACGCGACGAACGGATCGCCGGTCGTCGGATCGCCCGAAGCGACGGAGTAGAGCAGGTGCGTCGAGAGGCCCTTGTTGTGGTGCGTCCACACGACGTCCTCGGCCTTCGTGTACCTGTCGAAGATGTTCGTCGTCGAGAACAGGCCGCCGTCGGTGCCGGCGAACGTCGTGACGCGGCCGTTGATGACGACCGAGGTCGCGGTGTGCCAGTCGGCGTGCACGTACGGCAGGCGGCCGAACTGCGTCTCGCCGTAGCCCGGGCCCGGCAGCCAGTGGCTGATGTTCTCCCACGTCGGCGATGCGCTCGTGCCGTTCAGCGTGCGCATGCCGCACAGGTTCCCGCCGACGAGCACGTTGTCGGGGTTCGTCGGATCGACGACGATCGCCTGGTTGTACCAGGTCTGATCGTGACCGACGTTGAGGTCGGTGCACGTGTTGTCGCCGTTCGAGGCGAGCGTCGGGTTCGCGAGCGTGCCGGTCGCGTTGACGTACGTCTGGCCGCCGTCGTCGGAGCGCCAGAAGCCGACCGTCGTCTGGCCGTCGACCGAGCCGACGAACGCGTAGACGCGGGTGTGCGCGGGGTCGCTCGTCGAGCCGACGGCGAGCGTCGTGCGGCCGGTGCCGGCGGCCGGTGGCGTCTGCGTGACCTGCGTCCACGTCATGCCGTCGGTCGAGCGCCACAGCGCCGTGTTGTTGCCCGCCGGGCACTGCGTGCCGGCGTCGAAGCCGTAATAGACCCACGGCGGCGCCTGACCGGGACCGCACGCGGGCTGCCCGGCCGCGACCCACGCGCCCCCGCCGACCTGCGCGACGCTCCACATGCTCTCCGCGAGCATGCCGGCGCTGCCGTTCGGCAGATCGACGAGCGCGAACGTCGCGCCCCCGTCGTTCGACGCGAACAGTCCGACGTCCGTCGCGGCGAGCACGAGCGAGCCCTTCACGCCGATCTGGCGGATCGCACCCGCATGCGCCATGAAGCCGCCGGGCGACATGCCCTGCAGCACGACCGGTGCGGCCCACGTGCCGCCGCCGTCGGTCGACTTGAGGATCGTGTCGCCGCTCGCGTCGACGAAGTCGCCGTTGCCGACGAACAGCGTGTCGGGGTTGTCGGGATCGAGGGCGAGCGAGCCGACCGCGAGGTTCGGCTGCATGTCCATCGTCGGCGCCCAGTGCGGGCTGCTCGACTGGAAGTCGAACGACTTCCACACGCCGCCACCCGAGACCGCCATGTACACGACGTTCGGATCGCGCGGATCGACGACGATGTTGTTCGGGCGACCCGAGTCGACGCCGTTGATCTCGAAGTAGTTGAACTCCTGCGGCGCGTCGGTCGGGCCGAGGTTCACCCACGTCGTCGACGGAACCGACGGCAGCGCGGCGAACTTCTTGTACGCGAGCTTCGCGGCCTCGGCGCGCGCGACGCGATCGCGCACCGCGAGCTCCTGCGCGGTCGCGCGGTGAATGCCCGGCTGGTGCGGTCGGCTATCCGGCTCGGGACGACGCGGACGCGACGCTGCGTGATGACGCGGTACGAGGAGTGGTACTGCGATCGCTACAGCCGCCGCCGCCACGATCGATCCAACCCGGATCAGTTTCATGGCCGCGAGTAACGCACCCGGGAGCGACGGGCGTCAATCACGAGTGAAGCTCAGGCATAGACAGGCAATTTCCGACCTGCGGCGTGAACAACGCGTGATCCGTTTAGCGCCTGGTCCGACCGCCGCGCAGCTTCGTGTGCATGCGATCACTCAGCGTCCTTCTCGTTCTCGCGGGGTGCGGCTCGGCAGCGACGACGTCGGGCGGGTACGCGCCGCCGCCCGCGCAGGTGGTCGGGTTCGATGTCGAGGTCTCCGCGAACTACGCCGCGATGGACGAGGTGCCTGTCAGCGGCGGTGAGCTACGGCTCGTCGCGCCGCGCCCGGTGCACGAGGCCGACGGGCGCACGGCGACCGCGATCGGCTTCCCGCTGCGCCACACCGATATCCACGCGCGCGTCGCCGGCATGTCGGCGCTGTACACGGTGACGCAGACGTTCGAGAACCCGTTCGACGAGCCGATCGACGCCGTCTACGTGTTCCCGCTCGGCGACGAGGCGGCGGTCACGCGCTACTCGATCACGATCGGCGATCGCACGATCGCGGGCGAGATCGAGACGAAGGAGCAGGCGCGCAAGACGTACGAGGACGCGAAGGCGAAGGGCCACACGGCCGCGCTGCTCGAGCAGGAGAAGCGCAACATCTTCAAGCAGAAGATCGCGAACATCGCGCCGCACGAGCAGATCGCCGTGCAGATGCAGTACGCCGAGCTGCTCGGCTACGCCGACGGCCAGTACGAGATCGTCGCGCCTCTCGTCGTCGGTCCGCGCTACCTGCCAGAAGGCGCGAGCGGCGTCTCGGCGCGGCGCGCCGGCGATGCCCCGCGGCCCGGCACGACCTCGATCCCGTACGCCGACGCGACGGTCGCCGGCAGCACGGTCAGCTTCTCGGCCGACATCGACGCGGGCGTGCCCGTGCTCGGCGTCTCCAGCCCGTCGCACCAGCTCGCGGTGCAAGAGCTCTCGCCGACGAAGCGCCGCGTGACGCTCGCCGCCGACGGCGAGCTGCCGAATCGCGACCTCGTCGTGCGCTACAAGACCGCCGGCGACCAGACGATCGTCGGCGTGCTCGCGCATCGAGTCGACAAGCGCGGCTACTTCACGCTGGTCGTCCAGCCGAAGGCGACGTACAGGACCGGCGACATCACGCCGCGCGAGGTGATGATCGTCGTCGATACCTCCGGCTCGATGAACGGCCAGCCACTCGCGCAGGCGACCGCGCTCGCCTCGGTGCTGATCGACTCGCTCGGCCCGAGCGATGCGTTCAACGTCATGGCGTTCTCCGGCGGCACGAACGCGATGGAGCCGGCCCCGATCGCGGGCGACGACCGCGGCAAGGCCGAGGGCAAGGCCTTCCTCGCCTCGCTGTCCGCCGGAGGCGGCACCGAGATGGGCCCCGCGATGGCCAAGGCGCTCGAGACCAAACCCGGCAACGATCGCGTGCGCCTCGTCTACTTCCTGACCGACGGCTTCGTCGGCAACGACGACATGATCGTCTCCGCCGCGAAGTCCAACCTCGGCGCGAACCGCATCTTCTCGATCGGCATCGGCTCCGCCCCGAACCGCGCGCTCCTCGATCAGATGGCGCAGGTCGGCCGAGGCTTCCCGAGCTACCTGAACCTCTCCGAGAACGCCGCCGACGTTGGCGGTGACCTCGTGCGCCGCACGGCGTACCCGTACCTCACCGACATCAAGATCGAGTGGAATGGCCTCGCGGTTGGCTCGATCACGCCGGCCGCGATCCCCGACGTCTATGCCGGCATGCCGCTCGTCGTCGCCGGCGTCTACACGCAGCCCGGACGCGCGAAGATCACGGTCACCGGCACGGTCGCCGGCCACCGTGTCGCGATCCCGATCGACGTCACGCTGCCCGACCGCGTCGACGACGAGCCGGTCGCCGCGCTCTACGCGCGCAAGCGCATCGACGAGCTCTACGCGCTCTCCGAAGGCCTGCCGACGCCCGCGACGAAGGCGCAGATCACCGAGCTCGGCCTCGGCTTCCACATGGTGACGGACTACACGTCGTTCGTGGCAGTCGACCGCACGCGCATCGTATCGCCCGACGGGCACGCGAAGGTCGTCGAGCAGCCGGCGCTCGTGCCGGCGGGTGTGGATCCGGAGACGTCGCTCGGCCCGGCCGAGGATTCGTCGAGCGCGTCGAGCTCGTCGGGCTCGTACAGCAGTTCGTACAGCGGCGGTGGCGGCAGCTGGGGCGGCGGTGGCGGCGGCGGAGGCTGGGGCGGCGGCGGCGATGTGGATCCGCTGACGCTCCTGCTCGCGCTCGCGCTCGTCCCGCTCGCCTTCACGCTCCGCAAGCACCGCGCCTGAATCACGAGTCAACGCATCCAACCCACCAACCCACCCGAACCCAACCCATTCGATCTCCAACTCCACAGCGCCCGCCGTTCGACTTTCCGATCACGCTGGCCATCGCGCTCGCGGCGGTCGCGACGACCGCGCTCGCGTTCGCGGTGCCCGGCGTGCACGACGCGCTGATCGCGGACGACCGTGCGTTCGGCGGCGAGGGCTGGCGCCTCGTGACCGCGCCGCTCGTCCACGCGACGTGGGGGCACCTCGTGCGCGACCTCGCGCTCGTCGCGCTCGCGGGCGTGGCGTACGAGGCGGTGCTGCCGCGCGCCGTGTTCGGGCTCGGGCTCGTCGTGCCGACGATCGCGGTCCTCGTCGAGGGCCGCGTCGCGTGGTACTGCGGGCTGTCGGGGCTGTCGCACGCGCTGCTCGCGGCGGCGCTCGCGTACGAGGCGCTGCGGCGGCGGCGCGCGTGGGTGTATGCGCTGTGCGCGGTCGCGATCGCGAAGCCGATCTACGAGGTGGTGACGGGCGCGCCCGCGTTTCCGATGGCGCTCGGTGCGCACGTCGTGCAGACGCCGATCGCGCATGCGGCGGGCGTGGTCGTCGGGATCATCGCGGGTGCTCGAGCTGCTCGAGCGCCCTCTTCATCTCGAGCGTCTGCTCGTCGTTCGGACCGACGCCCTTCACGAGCAGCGGGATCGCGCGGCGATAGAGCGTGATCGCATCGGCCTTGCGGTGCTGGGCGAGGCGGGCCTTGGCGAGGCCTTCGAGCGCGGCCGCGAGCGACGGATGGTCGGGACCGAGCTTGGCCTCCCAGATGTCGAGCGCGCGCTGGAACGACCGGGCGGCGTCGGCGGCGCGGCCTTGCGCGAGCGCGACCTCGCCGATGCGGAACTCGGCGGTGCCGACGTTCGGGTGGTCGGCGCCCAGGGTCTTCGTCCAGATGTCGCGCGCGCGCTCGAACTGCGCGAGCGCCTCGGCGGGGTGGCCGCTGTCGAGCTCGACGCCGCCGGTGTCGATCGCGATCGTCGCGACGTCGGAGTGCTCGGGGCCGACCGAGTGCTCGGTGATCGTGCGCGCCTTCGCGAGCTCGGCGAGGGCGCCGGTGAAGTCGCTCTTGGCGCGCAGCGCGGTCGCGAGGTTGATGCGGAGGGCGGCGACGGTGGGATGGTCGGGGCCGACCGCCTTGACCGCGATGTCGAGCGCGCGGCGGTAGTAGCTGATCGCATCGTCGAAGTGCGACCACGCGTTCTCGACGTCGCCGAGCTCGCCGAGCGCGGCGGCGATCAGCTCGTCGCCAGCGGGGAGCACCTTCTCACGCAGCTCGAGCACGCGCTTGCTGCGCTCGAGCGCCTCGGCGTACTTGCCCTGGTCCGCGAGCAGCGCGGACATCTTCTGATCGAGATCGGCGCGCACGAGATCGCTGCGGCCGAGGCGCTCGACCTTGGCCTCGGCGTCGCGCGCGAGCTCCTGCGCTTCGTCGTAGCGGCCGAGGCGCTCGCCGGTCTCCCAGACGAGCCCGTTGCGCGCGAGCGCGGCTGTCTCGTCGTCTCGGCCGGCCTCGGCAGCGACCGCGGCGTCGCGGTAGAGCTTGGCCGAGTCGGCGTAGTTGCCGATCGAGTCGGCGAGGCGCGCCGCCTGGAGCAGCACCTCCCCTTCGAGAGGGCGCCATGCGAGCGTGCTCGCCTCGGTGCGCAGCGGTGCGAGCTGGGTCTCGGCGTCCGTGTAGCGGCCCGCGATCCACAGCGCCTTGACCGCCGCGAGCGAGCGCTGGGCCGACGCGACGCGCGCCGCGAGCTTCGGATCGACCGGCGGCTTGACGGCCGCGCGCAGCGTCTCGGTGTCGGCGCACGCGTCGAGTGGTGGCAGCTGGCCGACGAGCTCGTTCGCGTGCGTGACGATCTCGCGGTCTGCATGTGCGAGCACGTCGACGGTCGCGCGCACGCTGTCGAGCCGCCGATCGAGGCACGTCATGCGGAGGTCGAGCAGCTCGGCAGACTGCGTGCCGTGCACGTGCGTCGCCTCGCACGCCTCGGTGCGCATCGCGACCCACTTGCGCGTGTACTCGTCGAGCCCGCGCGTCGCACCGGCCGCCGCATCGGCGGCGAACGAGCGGCCGGTCGCGGTGAACGCCTCGGAGACCGCCTTCGCGCGCGCGCCGTCCCACACACCCGCGAGCTCGTGCTCGCCGCCTCGACACACGGCGCCCGGATCGCGGTGCACCGCGATCCATGTCGTCACGCCGATGCCGGCGAGCAGCACGCCCGCCGCCACGGCCAGCGCGATCCGCCTCTTGCGCGCCGCCGGGTCGCGCGCGAGCACCTCGATGATGGGCTCCATCGACGGCCACCGCCTCGCCGGATCCATCGCCAGCCCGCGCAGCACGAGATCGCGCACGTAGGCCGGCACGTCGCTGTCGGGGACCGGGCGCACCTTGCCCTCGAGCACGTTCTTGCGCAGCTCGCCGAACGTCCTGCCCTCGAACGGCCGCTGCCCGTAGAGGCCCTTGTACAGCGCGACGCAGAAGCTGAACTGGTCGGTGCGCGCGTCGTACGCGTCGCCGCGGAACTGCTCCGGCGCCATGTACTGCGGCGTGCCGACGACCGCGCCCTCGCGGGTCAGCGCGATGTCGAGCAGCGATGCCGAGCGCATCGAGCTCGAGACGGGCGGCTCGTAGTCGTTGCCGAGCTTCTTCGTCTCGCGCTCGTCGCCGTCGAGATCGGCGCTATCCGAGATCGACGTGCTCGTGCCGAAGCCGGCCGCGCGCGCGAGCCCGAAATCGAGGACGCGCGTGCGTCCGTCGGCGCCGAGCATCACGTTCGCGGGCTTGAAGTCGCGGTGCACGAGGCCGACCGCGTGTGCGGCCGCGAGCCCGCGCGCCGCATCGCAGAACACGCGCGCGACCTCGCGCCACGGCCGTCGCTTCTCGAGCCAGGCGTCACCGGCTTCGCCGGCGATCAGCTCCATCGCGACGAACACGCCGCCTTCCGCGCGCCCGACGTCGTACACCGCGACGACATTCGGATGCGACAGCTGCGCCAGCGCCTGCGCCTCGCGCATCAGGCGCGCGGCGAGCGTCTCGTCCGGATCGTCATCCGTGAACACGAGCTTGAGCGCGACGTCGCGGCCGAGCTGGCGATCGCGCGCGCGATACACGACGCCCATGCCGCCCGAGCCGAGCTCCTCGAGGACGTCGTAGCGATCCTGGACGACCTTCGGTGCCGGCCGCTTCGTGCGCGGCCGCTTGCGTCCCGGCTCCGGCTTGTCGCCGGCTCCGACGCTGCGGGTCTCATCCTCGTCGCTGATCGCGGCCTCCGCGACCGATGATACTGCGCGCGAACCCGCGCCGTGCGCAGCGTTTGCCGGAAACCGTCGTCGGTGGCGGGCGTACACCGGGCACGTCGCTTGAAACGCCTGGGTGCACGAGGTGACTCATGGTGACCCCGCTGCAGAAGCACCACGGCGCCCACGGTGGCCTGATCGCGCTGTTCGTCCTCGTCACGACCGTCATCGTCGTCGTCACATCGAAGCCGCACCGCGACGCCGCGCCGCCGGCGCCGGTGAAACCCGCCGCCGCGGTCGCCGAGCCGATCGCCGAGCCGCCGCCGCCGCCCCCGCCACCCGCGCCGACACCGC
Source organism: uncultured Kofleriaceae bacterium (assembly GCA_964446175.1). GTDB lineage: Bacteria > Myxococcota_A > Polyangia > Haliangiales > Haliangiaceae > JABFXX01. The sequence goes on along the minus strand of CAYUNM010000001.1, from coordinate 100,005 downwards.
CGCCGCGCGACGTCGCTCGCGCCACTCACGCGGAGGGCACGTTGTCGTACGAGTCTCACCGAACGCACCACGTCGGCGTACCTGTCTACGGCTGGCTGCAGCGCACCGTGAAGGAAGGCCGCCGTGTTCGCGCCGGCGAGACGCTCGGCGTCATCTACAGTCCGGAGGTCTACCTCACGACCGCCGACGTCATCGCGCAGCTCCGCGAGTACAGGTCTCCGGAGCAGCTCGACGCCGCGCGCATGCGTCTGCTGCGCTGGGGGATGCGTCGCGAGCAGCTCGCGGCGGTGCAGGCGTCGGGCAAGCCGTCTGCCGAGCTCCCGCTGATCGCACGCGTCACCGGCACCGTCGTCGCCGTGCAGGGCGAGCCGAAGCAGTTCGTCGAGCCGAACGCCGGCCTCGAGCTCGTGACGGTCACCGACCCGACGTACGCGGTCTTCTACGCCGACCTCGATGCGGCGACCGTCGACAAGCTCGCGCTCGGCATGACGGGCCGCGTGAAGGTCGCGGGCCGGACCTACACCGCGCCGATCGGCTACATCGCGCGCCGCGCCGACGACGGCAAGAAGACCGTGCGCTTCGACCTCCACGATCCGGCGATGAAGTTCCGCGCCGAGATGCCGGCCACGGTGGACGTCGCCGTCAAGTAGTCACATCGGCAGCGACGTGTCGGGCGCGGGGCTCGTGACGCCGCCGCCGGTGTAGCTCGTCGACGCCGCGATCCGGCCGACCGCCGCGCCACCGCCGCCCGCGTTGTTGCCGCACGCCGTGCCGCCGCCGCTCGTCGGCGCGGTCGAGCCGGTGCCACCCGAGCCGCCCATCGCGCGCGGCCCGGTCCCTCCCGCCGCGGCGACGGTGCCGGCGACGCCGTCCTGCCCGGGCATCGCGTTGCCGCCGCCCGTCGCGCTGCTGCCGCCTCCGCCGCCGCCGTTCGCGGCGAGCACGCCGCTGTTCGCGATCATCGGAGCCTGCAGGACGAGCGAGCCGCCCGCGCCGCCGCCCGCGCCCGAGTTGACATCGCTCTGGCCACAGTCGGTCGCGCCGTGCCCTCCGCCGCCGCCGACATTGATCACGCCGTTGATCGAGATGCTCACGGCCGACGTGATCTGCAGCGCGCCGCCGCCACCGCCGCCGGGATCGGGCGTGCACGCGGTGCCGCTGCTCGAGGCGCCGCCGCTGCCGCCGACGAGGCGCGTGATCGCCGCGTCGCCGACGATGGGGCCGCCGGCACCGCCGCTGACGGTGCACACGCCGGTGATGCCGCCGCCGGATGCGCCCGCCGTCGCGTAGCCCGCGCCGCCACCGCCGGAGTCGGACTCGTTCGTGTTCTCGTGCGTGCCCGCGCCGCCCGCGCCACTGCCCATGCCCGACGCGGAGCCGCCCGGGCCGGGCGTGGTGCCGTGGCCACTCGCATCGATCGCGCCCGCGATCGTCACCATGCCGCCCGCGACGATCACGAGCGGCCGCGAGCCGGTGACCTGCACGGTCGCGCCACCCTGCACGGCGAGCCCGCCGACGTGCAGCACCGCGAGGTCGGGGCCACCACCGGCCTGCGGTCGCACGTCGAACGTATCGCCGCCGGGGAGCAACACGCTGATCGAGGGCGCGGTCGTATCGATCATCACCGTGCCGGTGAGCACGAGGTCGGCGGTGCCCGCGTTGCCATCACCGGGCCCGAGGTGCAGAGGCGGCGGACCCGCGGAGATCGCGAGATCGATCGGAGCGTCATCGTCGCCGAGCGCTCCGTCGTGCGCCGCGCTCGACCGCGCGCTGAACGAGCAGGCGGCGCACAGCACGAGGAGAGCTGCCGCTCGCATGCAGCATCGTAAGCCGGCCTGCCACATCGCGCGATGTAGGCGTGTGCCGATACCCGTCTCGCGATATCGTGAACAGGTGCGATCGTGGTGCTTCGCCTCGTTCCTGGTGGTCGCGGCCACCGCCTTCGCGGATCCCGCACCGGCGGAGAAGCAGTTTCGCGACGAGATCGCGGCCGTGAGCGCCGACGCGGCCGCGGCCTGGGATGCCGCGAATGCCGCGCGCGATGCCGGCCGCGCCGCCGAGGCCGCCGAGGGCTACCGCAAGGTGATCGCGCTCGCGCCGAAGGTCGATCATCCGCACCGCCGCCTGTGCGCGATGCTCGCGGCACAGGATCAGCTCGACGCGGCGGTCGACGAGTGCAACCAGGCGATGTCGCTCGCGCCCAACTCGCCGTACGACCAGAGCGCGTTCGCGAGCGTGATGGTCGCGCGCGCCAAGCCAGGCGATCTCGAGCGCGGCCTGCAGTTCTCGTCGCTCGCCGCGCAGCAGCTGCCGAACGACGCGACGGTCGCCGAGGTCCGGTGCGAGGCGCTCGCGGCGCTGAAGCACGTCGCGCAGCTGCGCCCGTGCATCGAGCACCTGCTCGCGCTCGATCCGCCGAACGCGCTCGGCAACCTGCGCGCCGCGCAGCTCGCCGTCGCCGACCGCGACCCGGCACACGCACGCCAGTATCTCGAGCGCGCGAAGGCCGGCGGCCTGCCGGACGATGCGTACGCGCAGCTGCGCTCGCAGATCGACCACCTGCAGCCGAACGCGGCAGGCTGGTTCGATGCGCGGCGCGCCGCGATCGCGGGAGCCGTCGCCGCCGGCGCGCTGTTCGTCGGTTTGCTGATCTTCTGGCTGCTGCGGCGCCGCCGCTGACGTACTCTCGCGGCGTGCGGCTGTGGTGGATCGTCCTGGTGGTGGTCGTCGAGGCGACCGCCTTCGCGGATCCGGATCCGGCGCTCGAGAAGCGCTTCCGCGATGACATCGCGGCCGTCAGTGGCGAGGCCGCGGCTGCATGGGACGCGGCGAATGCCGCGCGCGACGCGCATCATCCGAGCGAGGCCGCCGACGGTTATCGCAAGGCCATCGCGCTCGCCCCGAAGGTCGACCATCCGCATCGCCGACTGTGCAGCATGCTCATGTTGCAGCACCAGCTCGATGAAGCGGCGGCCGAGTGCGAGCGGGCCATGCAGCTTGCTCCGGCGTCTCCATACGACGCGAGCACGTACGCGTACGTCCTGCTCCGGCGCGATCAGGCAGGCGATCGCGCACGCGCGGTGACCCTCGCATCGCAGGCCGCTCGGGCACTTCCGAATGATCCGGACGTCGTCGGCACGCAGTGCACGGCACTTGCATTCGAGAACGACATCGACGCAATGCGCGGGTGCGTCGATCACCTGCTCGACATCGCGCCGAACAGCGTCGTCGCGAATCTTCACGGCGTGCAGCTCGCGATGTTCGATCACGATCCTACGCATGCGAGCATCTACCTCGAGCGCGCGAAGACCCCGGATTGCCGGATGCCGAGTATCGAACGCTGCGCTCCCAGGTCGACGCGATGCGGCGACCGACCGAGTCGCTGATCGACAGCGATCGTGCGATCGCGATCGGCGTGCCCGCCGTGCTCGGCTGGTTCCTCGTGCTGTGCGTGCTGCTGATGGTCGGCAACGCGCTCTCCGATGCGACGCTGCGGAGGGTCGACGGCGACTCCGTGCGCGTGTCGCGCGTGTAGCGCGTGGTGCTCGCGCTGACGGCGGTGCTGTTCTACGCGTCGCTGCCGGTGATGGTGTTCGTCGTCGTCGGGGGCGGCCTGCTGACGCTGTACATCTTCGATCAGATGGGCGCGACGCCGCTGATCGTGCTCGGCCTCGTGCTGCTCGCGATCGTCGGCACGATCACGGCGGTCGCTCGCACGATCTTCGCCGCGCGCCGCTTCGAGATCGACGGCCACCGGATCGATCCGGCCGGCTATCCGAAGCTGAAGGCGCTGCTCGACGAGGTCGCGGCGGCGATCGGCACGCGCGCCGTCGATACCGTCTACTTCGTCCCGGGCACCGAGATCGGCGTGATGCGGCATCGCCGGCAGCGGATCCTGATCCTCGGCGTCGCGCTGTTCGACAACATGAAGCAGCGCGAGCTGCGCTCGGTGCTCGCGCACGAGTACGGCCACTTCAAGAACGCCGATACCGGCGGCTCCGGCGCGCTCTCGCTGCAGGCGACGCTGATCCGGCTGCTGAAGAACATGGCGAAGGTCGGCGCGCTCAACCCGGCGTGGTGGATCCTGCGCGCGTTCACGCACCTGTACCTCGTCGTGTCGCGCGGCGCCTCGCGCGTGCAGGAGACGCTCGCCGATCGCTGGGCGATCCGCGCGTACGGCAGCGAGGCGTTCGTCGCCGCGCACCGCCACATCGCCGCGCGCTCCGTCGAGATGCCGGTCGACCTCGATCAGGCGATCAAGGACGTCGTCGAGAACCAGTGGTCGCTGCCGAACTTCTATCAGTACGCCGTCGAGCGCACGGTCACGCAGGCGCAGCTCGACGCCCTGATCGCGAAGCGGCTCGACCGCGCGCCGGAGCGCTTCGACACGCATCCCTCGACGCGCCAGCGCATCGCGCTCGCCGAGAAGCTCGCGATGACGCCCGAGCGCACGTCGCCCGACGACACCGCGCCGGTCTGGGACCTGTTCACGGATCCCGAGCAGATCGAGCGCACGATGACGGCGATCCTGCGCGAGCGTATCCAGAAGAAGCTCGGCATCGCGATCTCCGGCGCAGACTGGGAAGACGACGAATCGCCCTGATTTCCGGTATGTTTCGCCCCGCATGTCGAACCTGTGGAAGCGGAAGCCGCTCGACCAGCTCCTGCACGCGGAGGTGGTCAGCGAAGAGCATCCCCACTCGCTGAAGAAGACGCTCGGACCGGGCAGCCTCATCGCGCTCGGCATCGGCGCGATCATCGGCGCAGGTCTGTTCGTGCGCACGGCGGCGGCGGCGGCCTACAACGCGGGACCGTCGGTCACGCTCGCGTTCGTCGTCGCGGCGGTCGGCTGCGCGTTCGCGGGCCTCTGCTACGCCGAGTTCGCGTCGATGATCCCGATCGCGGGCAGCGCGTACACGTACTCGTACGCGACGCTCGGCGAGCTCGTCGCCTGGATCATCGGCTGGGATCTCGTGCTCGAGTACGCGATCGGTGCCGCCACCGTCGGCATCGCGTGGAGCGAGTACCTCAACAAGCTGCTCGACTTCCTGCCCGGCCACCACACGATCCCGTTCGAATGGTGTCACTCACCGTTCGAGAAGCTGCGAGATGCGAGCGGCGTCGTGATCGCCCACGGCATGATGAACATCCCGGCGGTGTGCATCGTCGGCGCGCTGACGCTGCTGCTGATCCGCGGCATGAAGGAGTCCGCGTTCGTCAACGGCATCATCGTGATCACGAAGGTCACGATCGTGATCCTGCTGATCGTCCTCGGCTGGAGCTTCATCGATCCGGCGAACCACACGCCGTACATCCCCGAGGCGACGACCGTGAAGGACGCCGAGGGCGTCGCGCACCACTTCGGCGGCATCATGGGCATCCTCGGCGCGGCCGGCGTCGTGTTCTTCGCGTTCATCGGCTTCGATGCCGTCTCGACGGCCGCGCAGGAGACGGTCAATCCGAAGCGCGACATGCCGATCGGCATCCTCGGCTCGCTCGTGATCTGCACCGTGCTCTACATCCTGTTCTCGCACGTGCTCACGGGCATCGCGTCGGTGGAGGACTTCCGCACGAGTGGCAAGGAAGCGTCGGTCGCGTACGCGATCATGCATCACATGCCGGGCTACGCCTGGCTCGCGAAGCTCGTCACGGTCGCGATCCTGTTCGGGTTCACGAGCGTGATCCTCGTGATGCTGATGGGCCAGTCGCGCGTGTTCTTCTCGATGTCGCGCGATGGCCTCGTGCCGAAGATCTTCAGCGAGGTCCACCCGAAGTACCGCACGCCCTACAAGGCGAACCTCCTGTTCTTCTGCTTCGTCGGCGCGTTCGCCGGGTTCGTGCCGGGCGACATCGTCGGCGACATGACGTCGATCGGCACGCTGTTCGCGTTCGTGCTCGTGTGCATCGGCGTGTGGGTGCTGCGCGTCCGCGATCCGAACGCGCCGCGTCAGTTCCGTACGCCGTTCGTGCCGCTGATCCCGATCCTCGGCGTGATCGTGAACGCGGCGATGATCTTCGGCCTCGGCTGGCCGAACTGGATGCGGCTAGGGATCTGGCTCGCGATCGGCCTCGTGATCTACTTCAGCTACGGCATCAAGCACTCGAAGGTCCACGAGACGTAGACTTGCGCCTTCATGGCCGAGCTCCTCGCCAGGTTCGTCGCGGCGTTCAAGCGCGGCCTCGAAGGAGAGCTCGCCGCGATGCACGCCTCCGCCGAGGCGTACGAGATCGCGCTCTCTGGCGGCGAGGACCTCGGCGGCCTGCGCTATCGCTTCGACGTGGCGGCGGGCGAGCGGCTCGTCCCCGGCACCGTGTGCACGCTCGGCGGGCAGCGCGTGACGATCGAGCGGCTGGATGGCGGCAAGGTCACGCTGCTCGCGACGCAACCGGTCGAGGTGGCCGGGCCCTGCGCGCTCGTCGTCGCGCCGTGGTTCCTCTACGAGCGGCTGATCGCCGCGCTCGACGAGGTCACGGAGGCGCCGCTCGCGCTCGCGCTGTTCGGCAAGGGCGAGCGCACGCGCCGGCCGGCCGCGCTGCAGTGCGATCACGCCGGCCTCAACGCGAGCCAGCGCGCGGCGGTGCAGCTGTGCGTCGAGGCGGACGTCGCGTTCGTGTGGGGGCCGCCGGGCACCGGCAAGACGCTCACGCTCGCGGATGCGATCGACGAGCTGCTCGCGCGCGGCGAGCGGATCCTGCTCGCATCGACGACGAACGCCGCGATCGACCAGATCCTCGGCAAGCTCGCGACGCGCGCGTGGTTCCAGCCCGGCGTCGTCGTGCGGCTCGGGCGCAGCGACCAGGAGACGTACGGCGCCGAGCTGGCGGATCTCGTCGCGACGCGACGCGGGGCAGGGCGCGACGCGCTCGGGCGGCTGCGCGCGCGGATCGGCGAGGTCGACCAGCAGCTGCGCTACGCGAAGGCGCTCGCGGGCGAGCTCGCCCCCGCGCTGAGCACGCAGCAGTCGCTGTTCGCGGAGGCCGCCCAGCCGCTGCGCGCGGCCGCACTCGCGCGGGTGTTCTCCTCCGCGGATGCGCTCGCTCGCGTCGATGCCCGGGCGCAGCAACGCTTGCTCGACGTGCGGATCGCGCGGCTCGAGCGCGTGCGCGTGCTCGCGAAGGCGCGCGTGGCGGCGCTGACGGCGGAGGATCGCGAGCTCGAGACGCGGATCGTCGACGAGGCGCGCGTGATCCTGTGCACGCTGACGAGCTCGTACCTGTCGCCGCACATGGCCGGCCAGCGGTTCGACACGCTGATCGCCGAGGAGGCCGGCATGGCAACGCTGCCCGCGCTGTTCTACGCGGCCTCGCGCTGCGACCGGCGCGCGATCATGGTCGGCGATCCGCGCCAGCTGCCGCCGATCGTGCAGTCCGATGACGACGTCGTTCGGCGCGCGATCGGCCGCACGATCTTCGACGTCGGTGTCTCCGATCCGCTCCACAGCGATGCCGTCGCGCTGCTCGACGTGCAGTACCGCATGCACCCTCAGATCGGCTCGCTCGTCGGCGAGCTGTTCTACGCGGGCCGGCTCGTCCACGCCGCGGATACGGAGGCGATCACGGCGCGCGCGCCGTTCGCGGGCCGCGCGGTCGTCGTCGTCGATCGCCCCTCGACGTGCCAGCGTTCGCAGAAGGGCAGCTCGCGCGTCAACCCGACGTCGGCGGAGGCGACCGCCGATCTCGCACTCGAAGCGGTGCGCGCCGGTCACGACTCGGTCGCCGTGATCACGCCGTACGCCGCGCAGGCCGCCGAGATCCGGCGGCTGCTCGCCGCGCGCCGCATCGCCGACGCCGTCGAGTGCAGCACGATCCATCGCTTCCAGGGGCGCGAGTGCGATGTCGTGCTGCTCGATCTCGTCGATGCGCAGCCAATGCGGCCGAGCGCGCTCGTCGGAGAGTCGCCGAACCTCCTCAACGTCAGCATCTCGCGTGCGCGCGGCAAGCTCGTGATCGTCGCCGACGTCGCGTACTTCGCCGCGACCGACGGCCTCGTCGCCGCGCTGCTGCGCGCCGCTCAGGCGACCGCGGCGAGCAAGTCGTAGGCGGTCAGCACGCCCTCGAGCTTGCCGCCGGTGCCGACGAGCACGCGGTGCGCACCGGCCGAGCGCATCTGCGCCGCGACCTCGTCGACGGGCATCGTCGGATCGACCCACAGCACGTGATCGCCCGCGATGTCGCGTGCGGTCAGCGTGCGCAGCGGCTCGAACGTGTCTTCGCTCTCGCCGTCGTCGAGGTCGGGATCGAGCGCCTGATCGATCGCGCGCAGCACGTCGACGGCGCTGACCATGCCGATCACGCGCCCATCTTCCTCGACGACCGGCATCCCGTACACGTGCGCGAGCACGAGCAGGTGCTGGACCTCGAGCACGGGAGTCGCCGCCGCCACCGTCAGTGGATCGCCCTCGAGCAGGTCGCGTGCGATGCGGGGCATGGTGCCTCACACCGAGCATGGGGCAGCATGCCTCGCCGCGCAAGGTCTTACGCGACAGCCGTGCGCAGCCCGCCGGAACGCAATTCCCGCGCGACGAGCACGGGATCGACCGTCTCGTACACGCGGGAGCTCCCGAGCTGTGCGACGAGCAACTCGCGATCCGCGATCGCGCGCGGCACGACGATCGCGTCGAACTCGAACATCGCCGTCGCGCTGACGGCGTGGTCCGGCAACGCGGCGACGGCGAAGCTGAAGCGCTGCTGGAACCGGCGGACGATCGCCTCGAGCGCGTCGCGATCGTCGTCGACGACGAGCACGGCGAGCCGAGGAAGGCGCCGGCTGTAGCCGATGCAATACCCCGACAACATCACGAGCGATCGTGGCCGAACTCCCGCCACACGCGTTGTGAAGATCAAATGAAGTTGAGGCCCGTGATATGACGACAACATGCCGCGCTACCTCGTGATTCATCACGCGCCCGGAGTGACGCCGGAGGACTTCGGGAAGTCCGTCCCGGCCGTGCTCGAGGGCAAGTTCGCGACGTTCGTCCAGTGCTACGCGAACATGGTCGACGGCGTGATCGTCAACCTGTACGACGGCGAGAACGAGCAGGCTGTATCGCGCGAGCTCGAGCGCATCGGCTTCCCGTTCGACGAGATCAAGGAGCTGCAGTTCAGCGCGTCCGCGGACGATCTTCGCAAGATGGTATGAGCTGGTTCGACGAGCCGCCCGCGAAGCAGCCGCTCAAGCAGAACGTCTTCGCGCACATGCTCTCGCACCAGGGGATGCTGGAGCAGGTGCCGCTGTTCCCGTACGTCGGGCCCGGCGACATCGTACCGACCGCCGCACTCTCGCTGACGCTGCCGGAGACGCCGCGCGTCCACTTCTATCACTACAACGACATCCCCGAGGTCATCCTCTGCATGGCGAGCGACGGCGGCCTGATCGCGACCGGCCAGCTCTACCTGCAGCAGGGCACGCACGGCGTGACGACGTTCATCCGCCAGCCGACCGGCGCCGAGGGCAAGCACTACCAGGTCTCGCTGATCATCTTTCGCATGCGCGAGCACGGACCGCAGAACGAGGGCTTCGTGCTCCGCTGCGCGAAGTGCAACGCGATCGTCTTCCGCATCGATCGCGACATCTGGCAGGCCCCACCGCACGAGCACTACCCCGAGCTCGCGAACATCCGCTTCTACGCCGACGCCGTCGATGCCTACAACGCCGAGGCACGCAGCTGCGGCAGCTGCGGCGCCGAGCAGCCGCGCTTCCCGGCCGAGCTGATGGGCTGGCGCCGCTACGTCCAGTACCTCGAGCTCGCGAACCGCGCGCGCCGCGACATCGAGAAAGGCGGCGCGTGATGCTCGAGCGCAAGAAGACCCTCAACGTCTTCAAGGACGCGCGCCACGCGTTCGGCAGCTACGACGACTTCCCGGTCGGGCAGCGCGGCCTCGATCCGATGCCGCACCTGTCGCGGAACCGCGTCGCGCAACCCGCCTACCTGATCGTCGACGCCGACCAGGTGCTGGTCGTGATGGCCGGCCGCGGCCGCCTCGAGTTGCGCGGCCACGCCGATCACGCGCTCGAGCCCGGAGACACCATCTACATCCCCGCGCGCACTCCCTCGCGCCTCGTCCCCGACGGCGAGCTCGTCCAGGTCCGCCTCGAGCAGGAGCCGCCGGCGCGCGCCGCGCTCGCCTGGTTCTGCACGTGCAACGCCCGCGTCCACGTCGCGGAGCTTTCGGGGCTCCGGCAGCGCGCCGCGTGGGCGGCCGTGCACGCGTTCAATGCCGATCCGGCGCTGCGCACCTGCGGCGCCTGTCACGCCGTGCATCCGGTCGTCGACCTCGGCGACATCGCGTGGCCGGCTGTCGCGGACGCGATCGAGCAGAGCTAGTCGCGCGCGTCGACCTCGAACAGGATGTCGTCGTCGGTCAGCTCCGTGACCTCCTCGTCCTCGATCTCGACCGAGTCGTACGGCGCCGTGGTGCGCGGGTCGGTCTCGTCGGCGTCCTTGGCGAGCAGCTTCTCTTCGTCGTTCATGGAGCTTGGCGACAGCAACTCAGGTGCCATCGCAACGCCGCGAATCATCGGCGTTCGCAGCTCCGCTCCCGTGCGCCGATGTCATGTGCGGCGTCAACGCGCGTGCCGCCGTAACATCGTGCGCGATGGCGACCTTACCGGAGATGGAGCTGCTCGCGATCTCGGGGAGCCTGCGCGCGACCTCGTCGAACGGCGCGATCGTGCGTGCGGTCGCGCGGCTGTCACCGGTGCCCGTGCGCGTCTACGAGAGCGTCGGCGTGCTGCCGCACTTCAGCCCGGATCTCGATGTCGAGCCGCTGCCCGCGCCGGTGGCGGCGCTGCGGGCGGCCGTCGGGGCGGCGGCGGGGCTCGTGATCGCGACGCCCGAGTACGCGCACGGCATGCCGGGCTCGCTGAAGAACGCGCTCGACTGGCTCGTGTCGGCGACCGAGCCGATCGACAAGCCGGTGCTGCTCGTCAGCGCGTCGCCCTCGGGGGCGGGGCACGCGCACGCGCAGCTGCTCGAGGTGCTGCGCACGATGAGCATGCGCGTCGTCGACGGCGGCGCGCACGTGTTCTCGCGCGCGAAGCTCGATGCGGCAGGCGAGGTTGCCGATCTGGCACTGCTCGCGGCGCTGCGAGATGGCCTCGCACGGCTGACCGGCTGACGCTAGTATCGCCGCGGGATGGACGAGCGCAGCACGCGGACCGACTCCGGCGACGCGGGGTTGCGCTCCACGGCGCTGCCGAGCGAGCCGGGGCCGCCGCCCGACGAGCCCGATCCGCTCGTCGGGAGCGAGCTCGATCGCTACCGGGTGGAGGCGCGGCGCGGCGCGGGTGGGCAGGGCATGGTGTACACGGCGTACGACCCGGCACTCGATCGGCGGATCGCGCTGAAGGTGCTGCCGGCGATCGAGGACGAGCGACGCGCGCACTTCGAGCAGCGGTTGCGGCGCGAGGCGCAGGCGCTGGCGCGGCTGGCGCACCCGAATGTGGTGGCCGTGTACGACGTCGGGGTCGCGGAGCACAGCGTGTTCATCGCGATGCAGCTCGTCGATGGCGTGAACGTGGACGAGTGGCTCGAGGCGGCGTCGCGATCGCCGCGCGAGATCATCGAGATGCTCGTCGCGGCAGGGCGCGGGCTCGCGGCCGCGCACGATGCCGGCATCGTGCATCGCGACGTGAAGCCGTCGAACGTGCTGGTCGATGCGAAGGGCGGCGTGTGCGTCGGCGATTTCGGTCTCGCGCGGTCGGCGGAGGAGGCGGAGCCGTCGGCGGATGACGCGAGCCTGCTCGACGTCAACCTGACGCGCGCGGGCGCGGTCGTCGGCACGCTGCCGTTCATGGCGCCCGAGCAGCATCGCGGGGAGCCGGCGACGCCGCGCTCGGATCAGTTCAGCTTCTGCGTGATGGCGTGGAAGGCGCTGTTCGGGCAGCACCCGTTCGTCGCGGGGCCGTGGGACACGGCGAAGGCGCGCGCCGCGATGGCGGCGGATGCGATCATCGAGCCGCCGCGCCGGATGGCGATCGCGCGGGCGCTGCGGCGCGGGTTGCGACATGACCCGGCGGAGCGGTGGCCGTCGATGCACGCGCTCGTCGAGGCGATCCGGCCGCGCTCGTACGCGGCGTGGTGGTGGGGCGCGGGCACGCTCGTCGTCGGCATGGCGCTCGCGGCGACCGTCGCGTCGTACCTGACGCCGGCGGCGGCAGCGCAGGGCTGCGCGGCGGCGCGGCCCGCGTGGGGCACGTTCGCGAGGCTGCCGGTGCAGGCGGCGGTCGCGGCGAGCGGACGGCCCGGGCTGTTCGCGCACCTCGCGCACGCACTCGACGAGCGGACCAGCGCGTGGAGCGAGGCGCACGATGCTGCTTGCAAGGCGCGCGACGACCAGGCCGGCGAGCTGTTCGCGCGGCGGATGCTGTGCCTCGACCGGCGCAACGCGGAGACGCGCGCGCTCATCGAGCAGCTGTCGCGGCCGCAGGACGGCGAGACGCTCGACAAGGCCGTCGGCGCGGTCGGCAGCCTCGGGGCGATCGCCGACTGCCAGGATAGCGACGCGCTGCTCGGCCTCAAGCCGCACCCGCACAGCGAGCACGCGATGGATGTCGATCAGCGCCTCGCACGCGCCGACGCGCTCGACACGCTCGGCAAGTACAAGGAGGAGCTCGCGATCGTGCAGCCGATCATCGGCGAGGCGCGCACGCTCGGCTACGGCGCCGCGGCGGCGGAAGCACTGCACCTGCAGGCGCGCGCGCTCGACGGGCTCGCGCAGTACAAGGAGGCCGAGACCGCCGCGTACGACGCGATCACCGAGGCCGGCCGCGCCGGCGACGACGTGCTCGCCGCGCGCGCGATGCTGCTGCAGGTCTACATCACCAACGACGACGAGGGGAAGCCCGACATCGCGATGGCGCTCGCGCGTGCCGCCGAGGGCATGGTCGCGCGCACGCACCGGCCGGAGCTCGCGGCGAGCCTCGAGATGTATCGCGGCTCGATCTTGTACGGGCAGGGCAAGCTCGCGGAGGCACTGAACGAGTACGAGAGCGCGCTCGCGAAGTACCTCGCGATGCCGGCCCAGCGGCTGTCGCTGGCGCGCACGTACAACAACATGTCGCTCGTCGAGGGCGATGCGGGGCGGCTGCACGAGTCGCTCGATCACGCGCGCGAGGCGCTCGCGATCTACGAGGCCGAGCTCGGCCGCGAGCACCCCGACTCGCTGACGATCCGCGTGAACATCGCGATGGGCGAGCAGCGGCTCGGGATGATCGATCAGGCGCGCACGGACTACCACGACGTGATCGCGGCGATCGAGCGCACGTTCGGGCCGGAGCACGGCCAGCTCGCGGCGCCGCTGTCGAACCTCGCGTCGCTCGAGGCGGATGCGGGCAACCTCGAGGTCTCGCTGCCGCTCGCGCAGCGCGCGAACGCGATCGTCGAGAAGGCGTTCGGGCCGGATAACCCGCGCATGGCCTGGACGCTCGACAACGTCGCCGAGAACCTGCGCCGCCTCGGCCGGCTCGACGAGGCGGAGGCGACGGAGCGCAAGGCGCTCGCGGTCGGTCAGAAGGCGTTCGGCGCCGACAACGCGGATCTCGCGTACGAGCTCGACAACCTCGGCAAGATCCTGCGCGACCGCGGCCGGCTCGCGGAGGCGCGCGCGTCGATCGAGAGCGGGCTCGCGCTGCGCACGAAAGTCCTCGGCAGCGACAACGAGGCGGTGGGCTGGTCGCTCGGCTCGCGCGCGTCGGTGCTGCAGGCGCAGGGCGATTGCGCGGGCGCGCTCGTCGATGCGAAGCACGCGGTCGCGATCCTCGAGGCGAAGCTCGGCAAGGACCACCACGACCTCGCGGCGCCGCGCGCCGTGATCGCGGCGTGCTCAGCCAAGAAGTGACGCCCAGACTTCCTGCGCGCGCGCCGGCGACGCCGGCACGGCCGTCTTGAGCTCGGGCGCGAAGATCGAGACGCGCAGCTCCTCGAGCAGCCACGCGAAGTCGTCGAGCTCGTCGCGCGTGCGGCCCTTCGCGCGCAGCTCGGCCTCGCGCGCCTGGAACTGCTGCCACAGCGGCACCACCGCGGCCGCCTTCTGCTGATCCTTCGGCGGATCGACGGCCTGGCGCTGCAGCCGCACGGTGATCGCCTTGAGGTACCGCAGGATGTGCTGCAGGCGCGTCAGCGAGTAGCGCCACATCTCCGGCGTGACGAGGCGGCGCAGCTGGCTCTGCACGTCGTCGGCAACGGCCTTCGCGATGCCGGGCTTGCCGACGAGCGGCTTCACGGCCGCGAGCACGCGCTGGTGCTCGACGGAGAGATCCATCGCGAGCCGGCCGATCGTGGCGAGCGCGTCGGGCAGGCGCGGGCGCCCGCCGGCGAGGCGGTGCTCGAAGCTGCGGCGGTCGCGCGGCAGGTCGGTCAGCTCGAACGCCTCGTCGAGCGCGCGATAGACGAGCGGCTTGTGCGCGTCCTTCGGCAGCGCGCCCGGCAACTGCGACGCGAGCTTCGTCACGCCGCCGACGGAGAACATGATCAGCCGGCGGATGCCGTCGCGCGAGGCGGCATCGGCGGCGGCGGCCGACTCGAGCAGGCGTAGATCGACGTGGTTCTCGGCATCGACGAGCGCCGGATACGCGAGCGTGCGCCGGCCCGCGACCTCGATCGTGACCGAGCGGGGCAGGGTGTCGAGGTCCCACTGGCGGATGCCGGTGCGCTCGAGCGAGCCGCGCGGCGCCGTCGCCCACACCTCGCGTGCGCGCCCGCCGAGCGTGCGCTGCAGCTCCGCGAGGTCGCGGCCCTCGCCGAGCACCTTGTCGCGCGCGTCGACGACGCGATACGCGAAGTGGAGATACGCCGGCACGCCACGGAGATCCCAGCTCGTGCGCTCGCCGGCGACCTCCCACGCGGCGCGCGTCAGCGCCGGCAGGAACGGCTCCTCGAACGGCCGCACGCGCGCGGCGAGCTCCGCGAGGTGCGGCGCGAGCACCTTGCGCTGCGCTTTCGGCAGCGTCTCGATCAGCGCCTCGATCTTCTTCGTCAGCCAGCCCGGCACGGTGGCGTGCATGACGTCGGGATCGAGCTGCGGCAGCGCCGCGAGCGGCACCGTGACCGTGATGCCGTCCTCGTCGTCGCTCGGGTCGAAGCGATAGACGAGCGGCAGCCGCACGCCGCCGACGACGAGCTGATCGGGGAACCGCTCCGGCGACAGCTCGGCGGCCTCGTCGAGCAGCAGGTCCGCGAGCGACAGGTGGAGGATCGCCGGGTCGCGCGCCTCCGCCTGCACGCGCCACTGCTCGAACGTCTTGCCGCTATTGACCTCGGGCGGCACGCGGCGGTCGAAGAACTCGGCGACCTCGTACTCGTTCGCGAACATGTCGCTGCGGCGCGCCTTGTCGCGCAGGCGCTGGGCCTCGGCCTGCACGGCCTGGTTGTGCGCGGCGAACGCGCCCTTGCTCTGGTACTCGCCGCGCACGAGCGCGTGCGTGATGAACAGCTCGCGGCACAGCGCCGGATCGTACTTCGCGTACGCGACGGAGCGGTTCTTGACGATCGGCAGCCCGAACAGCGTCACCTGCTCCTTCGCCATCACCTGCGCCGCCTTCTGCTCCCAGTGCGGATCCCCGTGGCTGCGCCGGCACAGGTCGCCCGCGATCTTCTCGACCCACGCCGGATCGAGCTTCGCGCACGTCCGCGCGAACAGCTGCGACGTCTCGACGAGCTCCGCCGCCATCACCCACGGCGGCGGCTTCTTCGCGAGTGCCGACGACGGATGGATCACGAACTTCGTCTGCCGCGCGCCGATGTAGTTGCGCGTCTCGGGGTTCCACATCCCGATCTTCGACAGCAGGCCCGGCAGCAGCGCGCGATGGATCTGGTCGCCGCTCGCCGGCTGCCGGTTCGGCGCGAAGCCGAGCTCCTTCATGATCCGCACGATCTGGTCGTGGATCTCCTCCCACTCGCGCATGCGGTTGTAGTTGAGGAAGTTCTCGCGGCACAGCTTCTGCGTCTGCCGGCGCGAGAGCCGCTTGCGCGCGTCCTGCCAGAACGCCCACATCTTGAGCAGCCCGACGAAGTCGCTCCCCTCGTCGCGGAACTTGCGGTGCGCCTCGTCCGCCTGCTGCTGCGCGGCCTGCGGCCGGTCGCGTGGATCCTGCAAGCCGAGCACGCTCGCGATGATCACGACCTCGCGCAGCGCGTCTTCGTCGCGCCCGCCGAGGATCATGCGCGCGAGGCGCGGATCGAGCGGCAGCCGCCCGAGCTGGCGGCCGATCTCGGTCAGCTCGCCGTCGTCGCCGATCGCCCCGAGCTCCTCGAGCACGCGATAGCCCTCGGTGATCGCGCGCTGCGGCGGCGGATCGAGGAACGGAAACTCGCTGACCTCGCCGAGGCGCAGCGATTTCATCCGCAGGATCACGCCCGCGAGCCCCACCCGCCGGATCTCCGGATCCGTGAACGCCGGCCGCGCCGCGAAGTCCTGCTCGCTGTACAGCCGGAAGCACACGCCGCTCTGCACGCGGCCGCAGCGGCCCTTGCGCTGATCGGCGCTCGCCCGCGACACCTCCTCGACGAACAGCTGCGACACGCCGGTGCGCACGTCGTACCGGTTGATGCGCGCGAGGCCGGGGTCCACGACGTACACGATTCCCGGAATCGTCAGCGATGTCTCCGCGACATTGGTCGACAGCACGACGCGCCGCCCGGGCACACGCTCGAACACGCGCTGCTGCTCCGCCGCCGAGAGCCGCGAGTACAGCGGCAACAAGGTCGTGTGTGGCAGCGCGCGCTGCTCGAGCTCGACCATCGCCTCGCGGATCTCGCGCTCGCCAGGCAGGAACACGAGCACGTCGCCGCGCGAGTCGAGCTCCGTGACGTCGTTGACCGCGTTCGCGACGAGCTCGGCGAGGTCCGCTTCGTCATCGCGCGGCTCGCGGTAGATCACGTCGACCGGGTACGTGCGCCCCGAGACCTGTACGACCGGCGCGCCACCGAAGAACGCCGCGAACCGCTCGATCTCGAGCGTCGCCGAGCTGACGATCACGCGCAGGTCGCGGCGCCGCGCGACGAGCCGCTTCAGGAAGCCGAGCAGGAAGTCGATGTTGAGGCTGCGCTCGTGCGCCTCGTCGACGATGATCGTGTCGTACTGGCGCAGCATCGGATCGCTCTGGATCTCGGCGAGCAGGATGCCGTCGGTCATGAACTTGATCGCGCTCGTCGCCTTCACGCGCTCCGCGAACCGCACCTGGTAGCCGACGATCTCGCCGAGCGGCGACTCCAGCTCCTGCGCGACGCGCGTGGCCACGCTCGACGCCGCGATCCGCCGCGGCTGCGTGCATCCGACGCGCGCCCGCCCCATCGCGTAGCAGAGCTTCGGCAGCTGGGTCGTCTTGCCCGAGCCGGTCTCGCCCGCGACGATCACCACCGCGTTCTCCTCGATCGTCTTCGCCAGCTCGTCGAGGTACGCGGTGATCGGCAGCTCGGCGGGAAACCGCACGCGTTGCTGGTCTGCGAGCTGGGCCATCGGGGAGGGGGTCTTAACACCTACCGGGCGTCTCGTCGCGTCGACGACGCCGTGGCGCGGCTCGTCCAGTAGTACCATCGGGGCATGAGCCGGATTGCCCTCTCCATCGCCATCGCGGTGACGCTGTCTGCCACCGCTCACGCCGACAGCGTGTTCGACGTCTGCAAGGGCGAATCGAAGACGATCGTGTCGGGCGCCGGGCAGATGTCGATCGCGCCGATCTACCCCGACGACTTCCCTGGCCGCACCACGCGCGAGGTCCTCTATCCGATCGGCGTGCGCCTCGCGATCGCGGAGAAGGCGAAGATCCTGCTCGGCGCCGAGGTCGACAAGGCGATCCAGCTCGTGCGCGATCGGCACTGGAGCGAGAAGGCGAACGCCTGCAACAGCGCGCCTTCGCTCGCGGCCGTGCTCGGCCAGAAGCACGCGAACCTCTCGACGGCGCACGTCTCGATCCAGTGCGACGACAAGAACAAGTGCGAGCTCGTCGTCGATCTCGAGCGGCACGGCCGGCCTACCGCCGAGCGCTGGGTCCGGTACACCGCGCCGCTCGCCGACAAGTCGACGAAGTCGATCGCGGCCGCCGCGCCCAAGCTCAAGGATGTCGGCCCGCCGCCGGATGCGCCCACCGCTGGCCTCGCCGTCAAGGAGCTCACGCAGGGCACGGTCCGCACGCGCAGCGATGCCGACGGCGCGCTCGAGCTCGACCGCTCGATGGAGTCGAGCCCGGCGATCGCCGCGTGCGGTCCCAAGGGTCGCAAGTCGAACGACGTGCGCGGCTACTGGGCCGACTGGAAGCTCTCCGCGCTCGGCACCGCGATGGAGGTCCAGGTCCATCCGTTCGGCGGCGCTGACCCGGCCGACAAGACCGCCGCGGAGTGCCTGACCAAGGCGCTGCGCACGCTGCAGATGGAGTGCCCGCGCGACGGCAAGGTGATCGACGTGCGCACCGCGATCTGCCTGTAGCCAGCACTGATAGAATCCGGGGCATGGCGTACCGAACCTTGTTCGTCCTCGCAGTCGCCCTCGCGGCCTGCAAAGGCAACGGCGGCAACGGCGGCACCGCAAAAGCCGGCGATCTCGCCTCGCGCTGCGAAGAGCTCGCGAAGACGTGCGGCGACAACGAGAAGCACATCACCGCGATCGCCGACAGCTGCAAGCAGGCAGCGCAGACGCAGCAAGCCTGCACCGCGCAGGTCAGCGCGCTCTACACCTGCTACCAGAGCCAGCTCTGCGGCAAGACCGATCGCGTGTGGGCGTTCGATGACTTCGCGGTGCTCGCGCAGCGCAAGAACGCGTGCGCGGCGGAGCTCAAGGCGGTGCACGAGTGCAAGTGATCCGTCTCGTCGCCATCGCGAGCCTGCTCGCCATCGCCGCGCCGGCGCGCGCGCAATCCGTCGAGTGCAAGAAGACCGAGACCCAGGCCGAGTGCCACGACCGGCTGAAGTGCCAGCCGAACGAGGAGATCGCCGACTGCCAGAAGCGGCTGCTGCAGTGCACGGCCGACGAGTCGCTCGACGACTGCAAGAAGCGGCACGGTGCCGCGCAGGGCAACGATCGCGGCAACGACCGCGGTGACGATCGTGCGAACGACCGCGGCAACGATCGCGGCCGTGACGACGACCGCGGCCGTGACAACCGCCGCGACGATCGCGAGGACAACGATCGCGGTGGCCGTCGCTACGATCGCGACGACGGACGTCGCAGCAGCGGCGGGCGGCGCTCCCGCAGCGGCCGCTCGAGCTTCGAGGCGAACAAGACGTTCGGCCTCGGCATCGAGCTCGGCGAGCCCGATGGCCTCACCGGCAAGGTGTTCCTGTCGCCAGCGGGCGCGATCGACTTCGGCCTCGGCTACATCTACGACCACTACTACTACGGCGACGGCGTGAACCTGTACGCCGACTACCTGTGGCACCCCGTCTCGCTCGCCTCGACGCCGTCGTTCGAGCTGCCGTTCTACGTCGGCGCCGGCCTGCGGTACTGGGACTTCCACTACTGCGTGACGACCGGGGGAACGACCGTGTGCGACTACGGCGGCTCCACCGTCGGCATTCGCATCCCGTTCGGCATCGCGTTCGACTTCAACAACAAGCCGCTCGACATCTTCCTGCAGCTCGTGCCGACGCTCGACTTCGTCCGCGGCGACTACTACAACCGCTACGGTGATCGGTCGCACTTCGGCATCGATGGCTCCGTCGGCGTGCGCTTCTGGTTCAAGTAGCGAGCCCGGCGCGCGATGATCAGGCTCGCCGACATCGCGCTCGTGGTGCCCGACCAGGACGAGGCGATCGCGTTCTACTGCGACCTGCTCGGGTTCCGCGTCGTCGAGGATGCGTTCGTCGACGGCAAGCGCTGGGTCAAGATCCGCGCAGGCGGGGTGGGGCTCGTGCTGCGCAAGGCGTCGAGCGACGCGCAGCGCGCACGCATCGGCGACCAGACCGGCGGCACCGTGTTCCTGTTCCTCGAGACGGATGACTTCGAGGCGATGCACGCGCGGCTCGTCGCACGCGGAGTCCGGTTCCTCGAGGCGCCCCGCCGGGAGAGCTACGGCACGGTCGCCAAGCTCGTCGACCCGTTCGGCAACAAGCTCGACCTCATCCAGCCCGCGGCATCCCCGGAGAATCACGCGGTGTGATCGATGTAACGCGCGGGCGGGCATCCCACTCTACTGGGCATGCGTCATTCGTTTGCCCTCCTGTTGATCGGCACGCTCGCCCTCACGCCCGCGTGCAAGAAGAAGAAGACCGACACTCCCGCCGCCGAAGGCTCGGGATCTGCCATGGCCACCGCGCCGACTCCGGAGCCGACCGGCTCGGCGCCCGCGACTGGCTCCGCCGTGGCCGAGACCGGCTCCGCGGCAGCTCCCGCGGCGGCGCTGACCGACCCGCAGATCGCGGCGATCGTCGTCGCGGCGAACCAGGTCGATATCGATGCCGGCAACCTCGCGCTCAAGAAGACCAAGAACGCCGAGGTGAAGAAGTTCGCCCAGCTGATGGTCACCGACCACACCGCGGTGAACAAGGCGGCCGTCGATCTCGTGACGAAGCTCAAGGTCACGCCCGAGGAGAGCGATGCCTCGAAGGGTCTCGTCGCCGGCGGCAAGGAGAACCTCGACAAGCTCGAGAAGCTCGACGGCGCCGACTTCGACAAAGCCTACGTCGATCACGAGGTCGCGTATCACCAGGCCGTCATCGATACGATCGACAAGGCGCTGGTGCCGTCGGCGCAGAACGCCGAGCTGAAGAACACGCTCGTCAGCGTCAAGCCGACGATCGAGGCGCACCTCAAGCACGCCGAGATGCTGCAGTCGCAGCTCGATGGCGGTTCGGCCGCCGGGCACAAGATGTGATGCGCGGCGTCGCCTTCGCGCTCCTGCTCGCGGCGTGCTCGTCGAAGCACGAGCCGCAGATGTTCCAGGTCGAGATCCGCGGCATGCAGTTCGTCCCGGCGACGCTGCAGGTGCACGTCGGCGATCACGTGACGTGGACGAACAAGGACCTCGTCCCGCACACCGTCACCGCGAAGGGCATGTTCGATTCAGGGCCGGTCGCCCCGAACGCGACGTGGAGCTTCACGGTGACGAAGCCCGGCCAGATCGACTACGTGTGCACGCTGCACCCGACGATGTCGGCGCACCTGTTCGCGGAGTGAGCCGCACGGTTCGGTCGCGCGATCTACTGGCCGCCGAACCAGCCGCCGACCGCCTCGGTGCCCTTGCCGAGCAGCCACGCGGCGCCGCCACCGGCCGCCACGCCCTCGGGGATGCCCGTCTCGCCCAGGCCCGGAATCACCGTGCCGACCGCACCAGCTGCCATCGCGTACTCGCCGCCGCTCTGCATGTTGCGGCCCCAGCGCTGCAGGAAGTTGCCGCCTTGCTGGCCTTCACCGCCGGTCACGTCCGAGAGCTGCGCGAGATCGATCGACTCGAAGATGGGGAGCTGGATCGCGGTTTCCATTGTCATGTTCTCCTGGTTGAGTTGCGGACGAGCGCAACAACAGCAGCCGATGTGCCACGCGCGCAGCGACGCTAACCGCGCAACTCTGCTGGCATCGACGTGGAGCCTCCGGCCGCGCGCTGCGTTCTGCAGGCGACAGATCGAGGCCGGCGGGCTGCGCGCAGGCGCCGCGTAGGTTCGGGCTCGCAGGCTCGCAAGACGCAGCGAGTGCGGGAATACGCGCGCGAGATAGGCGCGAAGCGGGTACAGCGGATGCAGTCGAGCGAGCCGCAGCTACAGCCTGGCCTGGAGGCATCGATGCGGTCTGGACTCGCGACGGCATGTGTACTCGGGACGTTGATCGCTTCGGCAGCATGCGAAGACAACGTCGGTCCGACGCTGAGGATCGATCCCGGACCGACGGTCTCGATCAGCACGCCGACCTCGTTCGACGCGGTGCTCGCGGGCAGCCACGATCCCGTGACGTGGAGCGTCAGCGGTGGTGGCGTGCTGTCGAACGACACCGGGTTGCACGTCACGTATCAGCCGCCGCCCGGCTCGACGAGCGCGACGCTCACCGCGACCGCCGGCACGCTGACGGCGAGCGTCCAGATCAGCGCCTCGCCGATGCAGCTCACCGGGGCGCAGATTCCGGGGCTGAGCGCACCGGTTGCAGTGGCCTACGACCTCGAGGGCATCCCGCACATCCAGTGCGCGATCGCACTCGACTGCTTCGCCGTGCAGGGCTGGGTGCAGGCGCGGGACCGCCTGTTCGCGATGGACTTCCTGCGTCACGTCGCGCGCTCGAACCTCGCCGAGCTGATCGGGCTCGACGGCCTGTCGCAGGACGTCCAGCTGCGCACGCTGTTCACGACGCGCGCCGGGCATCGCCTCGAGATCGATCTCGCCGCCGCCATCGATCCGACGACGCGCGCGTTGCTCACGAGCTACGCCGGCGGCATCAACGCGTACCTCGCGCAGCTCCGCGCGACCGGCGGCGCGCTGCCTCCCGAGTACAACCAGCTTCCGTACGCGCTCACGCCCGCGGACGTCGCGGACTGGTCGATCGAGGACACGACCGCGATGATGCGGTTGTTCCAGTTCCAGCTGTCGGAGACGCTCGGGCAGGAGTCGACGTTCGGGCGCTTCGCGTCGACGTATGCATCGGGGCCGCTCGCCGACCTCGCGAAGATCAACGCGTGGATCCGCGCCGCCGCGCCGGTCACGGAGCAGGCGCACACCCTGGCGCCGGGTGGCGTCACCGCGATTCGCAAGGAGACCGCGGCGCGCATGCCGGCGGTCGATCTCGCCGCGTGGTCGCAGCAGCTCGGCGCGGTGTCGTCCGCTGCCGGCGAGCTGCGCGCGGCGCTGCGCCGTCACGGTGCGCCGGTCGGCTCGAACAACTGGGTCGTCGCCGCCGCGAAGTCCGCGACGGGGGCGGCGATGGTCGCGAACGATCCGCACCTCTCGCTCAACTATCCGCCGCTGTTCCACCTCGCCGTGCTGACCTCCGCGAACGCGAGCGACAACCTCGACCTCGCGGGTGGCGCGTTTCCCGGATTGCCGGGCGCGCAGGTCGGGCGGGGCGCGCACGTCGGCTGGGGCGTCACGGTCGTCGGTTACGACGTGACGGACCTCTACCTCGAGCAGTTCCTGCCGCAGGCGAGCTGCCCGAGCGCCGCGCCGTGCGTGCTGTTCAAGGGCGCGCCGGTCTCGGCGTTGCCGGTACCGCAGACGTTCCACGTCCGCGTCGGACCGGGCTCCGCGGGCATCGTCGATGCGGCGTCGCTGAGCCTGCCCAAGCCCCCGCCCGCGGCCGTGCTCGTGATCCCGCACCACGGTCCGGTCATCCAGGCGCCCGACGGAAACGGCAAGGCAATCAGCGTGCGGTGGACGGGCCAGGAGGGCAACACGCAGGACCTCAAGGCGTTCCTCGGCGTCAACACGGCGACGGACGTCGACGCCGCGATCGCCGCGCTGCGCGACTACGCGACCGGCGCGCAGAACTTCGTGCTCGCCGATGATCAGGGCCACATCGCGTACGACCCGCACGCGCTCGTGCCGGTGCGCAACTTCGCGGATGCGCGCGTGCGCGGCGCGAACGTCATCCCGCCGTGGTTCCCGCTCCCCGGCGACGGTACGGCGGAGTGGGGCGACGGGGTGGCGAACTGCGCGAGCGCGACCGCGACACCTCTGCCGGCCGCGTGCTGGATCGCGGACGATCTGCTGCCACACGGCAAGGATCCCGCGAAGGGCTACTTCTTCACCGCGAACGCGGATCCGACCTGGCCCTCGGTCTCCGACGACAACAACCCGCTCGCGCACCCGCCGTACCTGAGCTTCGCGTGGGATGACTCGACCGGCTTCCGCGCGACGCGCATCGACCAGCTGCTCGGCGCGTCCATCATGGCGCGCGGCACCGTATCGCTCGCCGACATGCAGGCGATCCAGAGCGATCACGTCTCGCGACCCGGCATGGCGTTCGCTCCCTACATCGCCGCGCTGCCGACCGACGAGACGAGCCCGCCCGAGCTCGTGCTCGGAAAGCAGGTGCTCGCGTCGTGGGGCACGGCGGGCTTCGATTGCCCGTCGGGGCTCACCGGCGTCGATCCACAGGCGAGCGGCGCGAGCGAGGATCCGACAGTGCAGGCGAACAGCGCCGGCTGCTTCCTGTTCCATGCATTCCTGCGCCAGCTCGTGACGAACGTCTTCACCGACGATCTCGCGGTGGTCGGGGAGGGCGTCGACGACGGCGCCGCGGTCAAGGCGCTGCTCTACATGCTCGCGACGCCGCAGGCCGCCTCGTTCTGTAACGACGTCGACGCGCAGGGCAAGCTCGTTGCCACGCACTCCTGCATGCAGCAGGTCGGCGTCGCGCTGACGACCGCGGTCGCGATGCTGCAGGCGCACGTCGGCAACGATCCGAGCGACTGGGTCTGGGGCCGCGCGCACACGCTCACGCCGATCAGCCAGCTGGAGCTCGTCACGATCGGCTACGAGCCAGGGCCGTTCGCGCGGCCGGGCGGTGCGTTCACCGTCGATGTCGCGTCGCCGGATCTCTCGACCACGGGACTCGACTTCGCGTACGGCCACGGCGCACAGGTCCGTCACATCTCGCTGATGGATGCGGCGCAGCCGGTCGTGAAGATGCAGCTGCCTGGACCGCAGCGCGACACGCCGTCGGTCTTCGTCGGCCCCGATCTGCTCGGCGGCTGGCTCACCAACACGTACTTCGACTTCGCGTACGGCGCGCAGATCAACAGCGCCGCCACGTCCACCCAGACCTTCGCGCCGTGATGGAGAACCTCATGCGCCGCATCCTCTTGCCAGCCTCTCTCCTGCTCGCCGCCTGCTCGCCGGATATCCCGTACACGGCGCCGACCGGCTTCGTGACCGCGGTGTTCGATCCGGTCAACAGCCGGGTCCCTCTGCCGAACGACCTCGTGTTCATGGCCGACGTCAACGCGACGTGCCCGCGCGGCAACATCCCGGCCGGCGAGGCACCCTCGTGCGCGCAGGCCGAGCTCCTCGCGAGCTTTGCCGGCTACTTCCCGAGCGATCAGGAGGTCGCGATCACGATCGACTTCACGCAGACGACGTTCGGCGAGAAGGGCGTGACGACGCAGACCGCGCCGGATCTCGACATCTCGACGTTCACGCCGTCGACGTTCTTCGTCTACGGCTGGACCGCGAACGACCAGGGCGAGGTCCCGCTCGAACCGATCGAGGCGGCCGACTACGTCGTCAACGGCGATCACGGCACGCTGACGCTGCACCACGCGGGTCTCGAGCCGTGGCCCGAGGGGACCTTCACCGTGCTCGTGCGCGGCGGAGACGAGGGCGTCAAGACGAAGGACGGCCAGCCGATCGAGGCATCCGAGGTCTTCTCGCTCGTGCGCCAGGGCCTCGACATGACGGCGCGCGAGAACCTGGGGCTGCTCAAGGCGCAGCTCGGCTCGACCGAGGCGGCGATCGCGCAGGGCGCCCAGCTCAACCAGCTGATCGCGCTCTACAAGGACACGGCGTTCGCCGCCGCCGACCTGCGGTTCCCGCACCAGCAGCTCGCGATCACGACGACGTTTAAGACGCAGCCGGTCGTCACCAACGTGACGATCGATCCCGCACGCGGCCTCGTGCCGCTTCCGATCGACCTCCTCCGTGACCCCGCGACCGGCAAGCTGTCGACGCTCGCCGCGTGCACGCTCGCCGGTTCCAAGCTGGCGGCCGATGGCACGTGCCCGAGCGCCGCGGCTGCCGGCTTCGCGGAGCTCGACGGCTTCTCGACGACGGCCGCGATCCTCGGGCCGACGTCGGATCTCATCCAGGCCCGCACGATCGATCCGACGACACTGATGCTGTTCGATCTGAGCGACCCCGCGAACCCGCAGCAGGTCGATCCCTCGACGCTGGTCCTCGAGCCCTGCGAGTTCACCTCGGCGTGCGGCTCGCCCACGGCGCTGTCGCCGGTGGTCGCGATCCAGCCGGGTGGGGCCACCTCCGGCGACAAGACCAGCGTGTTCCGCGCTCACCCGCTCAAGGAGGACACGACCTATGCGGTCGTGATGACGACGGGCATCAAGGACAAGACGGGGCGCGCGCTCGGCCGCGGCACGGTCTCGAAGATCCTCGCGTTCCAGAACGCGCTCAGCGTCGACGGGAAGTCCGCGCTGCAGGGCATCGACGACACGACCGCCTCGTCGCTCGAGCGCATGCGCCTCGAGCTCGCGCCGGTGTTCGGCAAGGTCGATCCGTCCAAGGTTGCGATGGCCTACACGTTCCACACGCAGAGCATGCTGAAGACGAGCCTGCAGCTCTCGGCGCTGCCGTACAGCTCGCTCGTGCCGGCGTCGACAGCGATGCCGATCGCGGCGACGCTGCAGTCGCACAGCGCCTCCGATGCATTCGAGAAGTATGGCGTCGACTCGGGGGTCGTGCCGAGGTCGCACATCGACCAGGTGCTCGAGGTCGACATCGTCACGTTCAACCTGCTCGATCCGCTGACCGGTGGGTTCCTGTCGAACCCGGCGAATGCGGCGGCCGAGGTGATCCACGTGATGATCGCGACGCCGCTCGCCACGAACCCGAAGATCCCCGCGTGCGCGGGCGCCCTCGCGCCGTTCGGCAAGTGCGCCCCGATGATGGTGTTCCACCACGCGCTCGCGCGCGGCCGCGCCGACATGCTGACTGTCGCCGATACGTACGCGGAGGCGGGCATGGTCACGGTCGCGATCGACTCCGCGAAGCACGGTGACCGTTCGTTCTGCACGTCGGGCACCTCCGGTGCTGCCAGCGGCTGTGCCGGAGGTGCCACGTGTACGACGACGCTGCCGGCGGGCGCGCAGGGCGACCTGCATCCGCCGGGCACGTGCGGTGCGGCCGGCTTCGCGAAGCACCCGGTCAGCGCCTCGTGCACCGGTGGGTGTGCGGCGGCCGCGACCGACGGCATCCCGTATGTCTCGGCGAACTACATGATCTCGAAGAACCCGTTCCGCATGCGTGATACATCACGCCAGGACCTGATCGATCAGTCGCAGCTAATCCGCGCGATCGCATTCGTGCCCGCGGGCGCGCCGCCGACGGGCCACGCCGTCTTCGACCACATGGTCGCGCGCGGCGTGATCATCGATCCGGCGACGATCTACTACTCCGGGCAATCGCTCGGCGCGATGAACGGCGCGGCGATCGTCGCGACGAACCCGCGCATCACGAAGGCCGCGCTCAACGTCGGCGGCGGCCCGACGACGATGATCCTGGCGACCGCGCCGTTCTTCAGGCCGTACTTCGAGCAGCTGCTCGTCGAGCTCGGCATCGAGAAGGGCACGTCGGACTACTTGAAGTTCCTCGCTGTCTCCATGACCGTCGGCGACCCGGCGGAGTCGCTCAACTACGTCGGGCACCTTACCGCGAACACGCTGCCGAACCTGCTCGTCGACCAGACCGGCGCGACGCCGCAGGCGCCGAAGAAGGTCCTGATGCAGGCCGCGTACTGCGACGATAGCGTGCCGAACGCGTTCAACTTCCTGTTCGCGAGCAACGGCCGCAGCGGCCCGCTTCCGACCGGCGCGAGCTTCTTCGCCCCCGGCGGCACCGGCACGTTCCAGCTGTTCGTCAGCCCCGGCTTCGATCCGAGCACGTTCGGATCCTGCTCCAACGGCGCCGTCGAGCACGGCTTCCTCACCGACTGGGTCACGCCGTCGCTCACCGCGAACGCGCAGCGCGACATCGCCGGCTTCGTCATGACCGACACCAACCCCGTTCGCGTCCAACACCCGTAGGTCGCCATGAACAAGCTCATCCTCGCCGTCACCATCGCGGTACCGCAGGCGGCCCTCGCCGGCGGCTACTTCATCCCCAACGAGACCGCGCGCGACCTCGCGCTGAGCGAGTCGGCCGTCGCGAACCAGCACGGTGCCGAGTGCGTGTTCCTCAACGTCAGCGCGCTCGCCGGGCAGGAGGACGTCGACATCAGCGCGAACGGCGAGCTGCTCGTGCTCGACAGCAACTGGTCGGATCCGTCGCTCGGCCGATCGTCGCTCGTCTCGTCGCCGAACTTCCCGCCCGCCGGAGCCGTGTCGTACGGCGATCGGCTCCCCAACGGCATGGCGTGGGGCGTCGGAGCCGGCGCGCTGGTCTCCGGCGGCGCGGCGCTGACCTGGCCGAACGCGTGGCAAGGGCAGGAGGCCGTGCAGTCCGTCAACCAGCAGGTGTTCCAGTACGGGCTCGGTGCCGCGATCCAGCCGCTGCCGTTCTTCAAGATCGGCGCGAGCGTGCTGCGCTACCACACGATCGAGGACCTCCACCAGTCGATCAACTTCCTCGACCACTACGGCGACGCGCACCTCGGCATGACGGGTGATGCGACGTCATTCGGCCTCGGCGCCGAGGTCGCGATTCCCGACACGCCGCTCACGCTCGCCGCGACCTACAAGCACTCGGCCGACATGACGCTCTCCGGCGATGTCCACTTCACCGACGTGCCGATGCAGTTCTCGCCGACGATCCACGACCAGGGCGTCACGCAGAAGATCACGATCCCGTCGGACATGTACGTCGGCGCCGCGTATCGCGTGACGCCCGATGTGACGGCGATGTTCGCGGTCAACTACGAGCGCTGGAACGTCTACAAGAGCGACACGTTCGTCGGCACCGACGGCTTCATGGTGAGCGTGCCGCGCAACTACAACAACGCGTACGCGTTCCGCGGCGGCGTCGAGTGGCAGCGCACGCCGTTCCTGCCAGCGCTCACGCTCCGCGGAAGCGCGATGCGCAGCATCTCCGACCAGCCGACCGACACGATCTCGCCGTCGCTCACCGACGCGAGCAGCACGGTGCTCGGCATCGGCGCCGGCTATCACGTCGGCCGCACGCTGCGCATCGACCTCGGCTACCAGCACGCGTTCTTCGACAGCGTGACGGCGAGCGGCGACGCGTTCCCGGGGACGTACAAGTCGCGCGCGGACCTGCTCTCGCTCGGCGTCAACTGGCGCAGCGACTTCGGCTTCCTCCGCGGCGAGTAGACGCGCGCCGACGCCGGCAACTATCTGAAACCACGAAGACCCAACATGAAGCTTGACAGTTTTCACTGTCACAGTTATCAATGGGTCAATGAAGAGCGCTACATCGATCTGGTCGCGCCTCGCCGATGTCGCCGGCCTCGTGGCGACCCCGCTGGTCCCCTCGCACTACATCGCGCTGGTCGCCCCGCTGGCGGCGACGCACGCCCGCCGCGCCCGCGTCGAGGCGGTGCACGACGAGACGCCTGACACGCGCACGCTGACGCTGCGCACCGGCCGTGGCTGGGTCCCGCATCGGCCCGGCCAGCACCTGCGCGTGCAGCTCGCGGTCGACGGGCGCCTGACGACGCGCATGTACTCGATCTCGTCCGCGCCGCGCGGCGATGGTCGCATCGCGATCACGGTGAAGGCGCAGGGCCGCGTGTCGCGCGCGCTGCACGCGGTGAAGCCCGGCGACTACCTGTCGATCGGCCTGGCCGAGGGCGACTTCGTGCTCCCCGCCGGCGCGAGCCACGTCCTGTTCGTCACCGGTGGCAGCGGCATCACGCCGATCGCGAGCATGGTGCGCACGCTCGCCGAGCAGCGCGCGCTGCACGACATCGTCCACGTGCACTACGCGCGCACGGCCGCCGACGAGATCTTCGGCCGCGAGCTGCGCGCGCTCGCCGCCGCGCACCCCGGCTACCGCCTGACGATCATCCACAGCTGCGACGACCCGCGCCTGTTGTCGACCGAGCGCCTCGACGAGCTCGTGCCCGACTGGCGCACGCGCGAGACGTGGGCCTGCGGTCCGGCCGGCATGCTCGACGCGATGACGGCCTCGTGCGAGCCGACCAGGCTGCACGTCGAGCGGTTCGCCGCCGCGCTCGCCCCGCTGCCGGCCAACGACAGCGGTGGCCGCGTGCGCTTCCTCTCCAGCCGCGCCGAGGCGCGCAGCGACGGCCGCACGCCGCTGCTTCGCGTCGCCGAGGACGCCGGCGTCAATGCACCCCACGGCTGCCGCATGGGCATCTGCCACAGCTGCGACGCGACGCTCGTCGCGGGCTGCGTGCGCGACCTGCGGACCGGAGACCTCGCCGAGCCCGGCGCGCGCGTCCAGATCTGCGTGTGCGCGGCGGCCGGCGATGTCGAGCTCGATCTCTAAGGAAGGAACTCTCATGACTCACCAGATGGTTGTTGGTCTCGACGACGCCGCGATCGAAGACTTCGGACGCGAGCTCGATGCGATCCAGCGCGAGGTCAAGGACAGCCTCGGCGCCGCCGATCGCCGCTACATCCGCCGCATGATCACGATCCAGCGCAGCCTCGCCTTCGGCGGCCGGATCCTGATCTACGCGAGCCTGCCGCTGATGCCCGCGTTCCCGCTGTTTCTCGGCGTGATCGGCACCGGCGCGGCCGCGCTCGGCATCTCGAAGATCCTCGAGAACATGGAGATCGGGCACAACGTGATCCACGGCCAGTGGGACTGGATGCACGATCCCGAGATCCACTCCTCGACGTGGGAGTGGGACAACGTGTGCCCGGCCGATCAGTGGAAGCACTCGCACAACGTCGTGCACCACACGTGGACGAACGTGATGGGCAAGGATCGCGACGTCGGCTACGAGATCCTGCGCGTCAGCGACAAGCAGCCGTGGAAGCCGGCGTACCTCGCGCAGCCGATCTACAACGCGCTGCTCGCGATGCTGTTCCAGTGGGGCGTCGCGATGCACGACGTCGACCTCGGCGCGCTGCGCCGCGGCGAGCTGACCTTCGCCGATGTTCGCGGCCGCCTCTCGGGCATCCGCCGCAAGGCGACGAAGCAGCTGCTCAAGGACTACGTGCTGTGGCCGCTGCTCGCCGGGCCGTTCTTCCTGCCCGTCGTGCTCGCGAACATGACCGCGAACCTGATGCGTAACCTGTGGTCGTACGCGATCATCTTCTGCGGTCACTTCCCCGACGGCGCGCAGGTGTTCACCGAAGCGCAGATCGAGGGCGAGACTCGCGCGCGCTGGTACCTGCGCCAGGTCCTCGGCTCGTGCAACATCGAAGGAGGACCGCTATTCCACATCATGAGCGGCAACCTCAGCCACCAGATCGAGCATCACCTGTTCCCCGACATGCCGAGCAATCGCTATCCGCAGGTCGCCCCGCGCGTCCGCGCGCTATGCGAGCGCCACGGAATCCCGTACAACTCGGGCTCGTTCGCACGCCAGCTCGGCACGACGATGCGTACGATCTTCCGCCTCGCACTGCCTTCGCGCACGACGCCCAAGCCGCTCCCTGCATGACCGACGACGACACCAGCCACGAGCTCACGATCGATCAGCTCGCCTCCGCGTCTCACGTCCCGAGCCGCACGATCCGGTTCTATCAATCGCGCGGCGCGCTGATGAATCCCGAGATCCGCGGGCGTGTCGCGTACTACGGCAAGCAGCACGTCGAGCGGCTCAAGCTGATCGCGCAGCTGCAGGACCGCGGCCTGCGCATCGACGCGATCGGCGATCTGATGAAGCGGATCGATCGCGGCGAGGTCGATCTCGCGGAGTGGCTCGGCGTCGAGGAGCAGGTCCAGGCGCCATGGGCGCTCGATCAGCCGCGCACCGTGACCGAGGCCGAGCTCTACGAGATCGCGGGCAGCCGCCGGCCGGGCCTGCTCGCGGACCTGCAGCGCGCGCACATCGTCGAGCGCAAGGGCGATGTCTATCTGCTCGCCAGCCCGGCGCTGCTCGCCGTCGCGATCAAGCTCGAGGCGGTCGGCATCGATCTCGAGACGGCGGCGGAGGCCTCCAACATCCTGCGCAAGAACCTCGGCCGCGCCGTCGAGGACCTCGTGCGCCTGTTCGTCGATCGGATCGAAGACGGCCTCGTTCCGATCGACGACGCGACGAAGCTGTTCGAGACGTTCCGTGTCGTCGGCGTCGAGTCGGTCCGCGTGCTGTTCGCGCGCGCCATGGAAGGCGAGCTGCGCAAGCTGCTCGCGTCGGGCAAGCTCGCGTCGGTCTCGGCACGCGCGCGCAAGAAGAAGCGCTGAGCTCCGGCGCGCGGCTACGGGCTACGGCTACGGTCGGAGGCCCACGCCTCGGATCGCGGCGAGCAGGTCGCCGATCTGGAACGGCTTGTCGAGCCACGGCCGGCCGCACGTCTCGAGGAACGTCGCGGCGTCGCGCGAGAACACGCCTCCCGTGAGGAACACGAACCGTGTCGCGACCTCGGGCCAGCGAGCACGCACCTGCTCGTAGAGCTCCATCCCCGTGATCTCCGGCATCATGAGATCGCACAGGATCGCGTCGAATCGCTCGCCTTGCTCGAGCCGCGCGAGCGCTTGCTTCGCCGACTCCGCTACCGCGACGTCGTATTCGCCTTCGACGACGCGACGCGTGGCGGTGAGCAGGAGTGGTTCGTCGTCGATCATCAGCACGCGGCCGCGCCGGACCGGCGTCTTCGTGCGCGCGATCGCCGGCCCTGACGTCAGCCGGTCGGCGGTCGCCGCAGCGATCGGCAGCGAGACGCGGAAGATCGTGCCGCGCTCGGGGGCGCGCTCCACCTCGATCGTGCCGCCGAGGCGCGTGACGATGCCGTGGCAGATCGCGAGGCCGAGGCCCGTGCCGTGGGACTTCGTCGTGACGAACGGCTCGAAGATGCGGTCGACGAGGCTCGGATCGATGCCCTCGCCGGTATCGGCGACCGACACGACGACGCGATCGCCCGCGACGCGCGCGGACACCGTGATCGAGTTCAGGTCGGCCTTGCCCTGCGGGATCGCCTGCGCGGCGTTGATCAGCAGGTTGATGAAGACCTGGCCGAGGCGCGTCTCGTTGCCGACGACCGGCGGTACCTCGCCGACGTCGATGACGAGCTCGGCGCGGTGCTTGATCTCGGAGTTCACCATTCGCGCCGCGTACTCGATCACGGCCGCAAGCGACACGGCGCCGGTGCTCTCGTCGTCGGCCCGCGAGAATACCTTGAGGTCACGCACGATCGACGCGACGCGATCCGCGCCCTCCTGCGCATCGCGGACGATCTGCAGCAGATCGGTCTTCGCCGATCCCTCGAGCGGCGCTTGCTCGAGCCGGCGCGCGAGGGCGCCGAGCCCGACGGTGACGAACGTCAGCGGGTTGTTGATCTCGTGTGCGACGCCTGCTGCGAGCGTACCGACCGACGCCATGCGATCCGCGAACGCGAGGCTCGCCTGCAGCTTGCGCAGCTCGGTCAGGTCCTGGATCGCGGCGAGGCGCGCGGGGCGGCCGCGAAACGAAGTGGTACGTGCCTGCACGGTCGCCGGAAACGTCGTGCCGTCGGCGCGCCGGCCGAAGGCCTCGTATGCCTCCGAGCTCGCGCGCGCGATGTGCGCCTGGACGGTCGCCAGTGACTCCGGCGCGACGAAGTCGGCCAGCGATCGACCGACCGCACCATCCGGCGACAACCGGTACAGCTCGCGCGCGGCCTTGTTCGTCGCGAGGATCACGCCGTCCTGATGGACGAACAGCGCCTCGCGGGTCGCATCCGCGAGAGCCTCGAGCTCCTGCTCGCGCTCGATCAGCGCGGCCTCGGCGCGCCTGCGCAAGGAGATGTCGCGCACCAGGCCGAGCATCGTGCCGTCGGGCAGCTTGACGCCCGTGAGCTCGATCGGCAGCAGCGTGCCGTCCTTGCGCCGCAGCCAGCGCTCGTCGCGCAGCGTCTTCGTCAGCTTCGCGATCACGGGCGGCGTCTCGACCGGCGAGAGGTCCCACAGCGTGAGGCGCAGCAGCTCCTCGCGGGTGTAGCCGACCAGCTCGCAACCGCGCGCGTTGACCTCGATGTACCGGCCGTTGCGATCCGCGACGAAGATGCCGTCGCCCGCGAAATCGAACACCGCGCGGTACAGGTTGTCGGCGCGTCCGAGCGCCTCGAGATCGGTGGCGGCGCGCGGCGCCTCGAGCAGGAACACGACGACGTGCGTGGGCGTCACGCCCTCCATCACCGGGCCGACGGTCACCACCGCGTCGCTCGCCCCACCGGCCGCCTTGATCGTCGTCGCGAACCGGACGAGCTCGCCCCGGGCCGCGCGCTCCGCCGCATCGCGCACGCGCGCGCGCAGCTCCGCCGAGTCGTGCCACTGCGACAGCTCCCAGACCGGAACCGAGTCGCGACCGCCGTGGTCGCGCGTGTTCGTCTCGACAACCGTGCCATCGAGAGCAGCGATCGCGGCGAACCCGGGAAACGCCTCGAGCACGTCCCTCAAGACCAGCATCCCGGCTCACGATAGCACCGCGGCGCGAAACAGACACGAGCGGATGGCGCGCTGCTGGTATAGCTCTGGCGATGGACGTCCTTGGCTGGCTGCTCGGCGCAGACCCTGCGGTCTGCTACCAGGCGCTCCGCGATCTGACCGACACCGAGTCGTCGACGCTCGCCGCCGCGCGCACCCGGATCGCCCGCGAAGGCATCGCCGCCGACATCCGGCGCGCAGGGCCCTACGGCTTCGCGGCAGGCTGCACGCTGACTGCCGTGCCGGGCGCCATGACCTCGGAGCCGCGCTCGAGCACCTGATCGCCGGCCGCGAGATCGCCGAACACCTCGACCCGATCGCCCATCGGCACGCCGCGGGCGACCGTCACCTGCTCGATCTTGCCGCCGCGCACGCGATCGACGAACGTGCGCTCCGTCGTCGTCGCGATCGCGCTCGGCGGCACGAACAGCGATGGCGCCTCGCGGTGCACGGGCCACTGCACCTCGGCGTAGGCGCCGGGCACGAGCGGCTTGGCACCGGTGTTGTCGAAGTCGAGCTCGACCGCCATCGTGCGGGTCTTCGGATCGATCTCGTGCGCGATGCGCGCGACCTTCGCCGTGAACTTCTGGCCGGGATAGGTCGACACCGTGAACGTCGCGGGCGTGGCGGTCGCCACCGCGCCCGCGTCTGCCTCGGGGACGGCGACGGTGACGCGCAGGTGATCGATCTTCTCGACGCGCAGCATCGGCGGCACGTTCGGGCCCGCCGGCGGCCCGACGAGCGCGCCGGGATGTACGTTGCGCTCGGTCACCACGCCGTCGAACGGCGCACGCACGACGAGGTACGACTCGAGCGCGCGCAGCGAGTCGACGCGCGCCTTCTCGGCCGAGAGGCCCGCCTCGGCGACCTCGAGATCGTGGCCCGCGATCGCGCCCGGCGTCGCGGAGGCCGTCTTGAGGCGGTCGTAGGTGCTCTTGGCGGCGGCGACCTTCGACTCGGCCTCGGCGCGCTGTGCGGCGAGCTCGGGCGCGGAGAGGCGCGCGAGCAGCTGTCCCTTCTTGATCGCGGAGCCGCGGTCGACGGGAATCTCGTCGAGGAAGCCGGTCACGCGCGGATAGATCGCGACCGATTCGTC
This sequence comes from uncultured Kofleriaceae bacterium, assembly GCA_964446175.1. GTDB lineage: Bacteria > Myxococcota_A > Polyangia > Haliangiales > Haliangiaceae > JABFXX01. The sequence goes on along the minus strand of CAYUNM010000001.1, from coordinate 64,773 downwards.
GGGCGCGAGCTCGGCGGGCAGCGCGAGCGTCGCGTCGAGCGGCCTGGTGACGACGGTGACGACGGTGACGGCCTGCGGGCCGGCGGAGCCAGCGGGGGCTGGCGCGGGCGCTGCCTCCTGTGACGAAGAACGGTTGCACGCGACCAGCAGGACGAGCAGGAAGTTACGCATGTGCGGTCCTTTGCGGATCGTCGGGATCGAGCGACGGTGGGCGGTACGCGCCACCGCGGGCGACGATCGCGTACAGAGGCGGAACGAACAGGAGCGACGCGAGCGTCGAGGCGGCGAGGCCGCCGATCACGGCCGTGCCGAGCGCGGTTGCCTCGCCACCGCCGGAGCCGATGCCCATCGCCATCGGGATCATGCCGGCGATCATCGCGAGGCTCGTCATCACGATCGGGCGCAGCCGCGCGCGTGCCGCGCTCGCGATCGCGGTGGCCTTGTCGTCGCAGGCGACGCGGCGCTCGCGCGCGAACGTCACGAGCAGCAGGCCATTCGCGATCGAGACGCCGATCGACATGATCGCGCCCATGAGCGACTGGACGTTGAGCGTCTGTCCCGTGAGCGCGAGCGCGATCGCGACGCCGGCGAGCACGGCGGGCACGATCAGGATGACGACGAGCGCGTCGCGCGGCGACTGGAACGCCGCGACCAGCAGGAACAGCACGACGACGATCGCGATCGCGAGGCCGGTCACGAGGCTGTCGACGGCGAGCCGGAGCTGCTCGGTCTGGCCGTGCACGGCGACTGTGACTCCGCGCGGCGGCGGCCCGACCGAGGCGATCGCGCGGCGCACGTCCGCGCCGGCGGCACCGAAGTCATCACCCGCGACGTTCGCGACGATCGAGATCGTGCGCTGGCTGTTGTAGTGATCGACCTCGCCGGGCGTCGTGCCGGGCGTCACGCTCGCGACGTCGCGCAGCAGCGTGTTCGCGGATGGATCCGTCATCACCGGCAGGTCGAGCAGATCGTTCGCCGACTGGATCTCGTTCTCGGGGACGCGCATCGCGACGCGGTAGGCGACGCCGGTCGCGGGATTCGTCCAGAAGTTCGGCGTGACGAGCACGCTCGACGACGTCGCCGAGACGATGGACTTGCCGATGCGATCGACGGTCAGCCCGAGCTGGCCGGCTCGCTCGCGATCGACCTTGACGTCGAGCGTCGGGTAATCGAGCGCCTGCCGGATCTGCACGTCGCGCAGGCGGTGCTCCTTCTCGAGCGCGGCGCGCAGCTTCTCGGCGAACGCGCGGTCGTCGGCGAGCTTGGACCCGGTGACGCTGACGTCGATCGGCGTCGGCGCGCCGAAGTCGAGCACCTGCGAGACGATGTCGCCGGCCTCGAACGAGATGTGCACGTCGGGCATCTCGCGGTGCAGGCGTGCGCGCAGCCGGTCCTCGAGCGCGGGCACGCTCGGCGCGCCCGGCTTCAGCGACACCATCATCAGCGCTTCCTGCGGGCCGGCGTTCCACACGTAGACGCCGTTCACGGGAAAGGTCCAGGCGGGATTGCCGATGTTCGCGAGCGTCAGCTCGACGTGGTTGCCGGACTCGGCGCGCACCGCCTCGTCGATCGAGCGCACGATCTCCTCGGTGCGCTCGAGCCGCGTCCCCGACGGCGCGCGGATGCGCAGCTCCATCTGTCCGTTGTCGGCGCGCGGGAACAGCTGCGTTGGCAGCCCGCCGGCGACGAGCCAGATCAGCGGCACGACGAGCGCGAGGTAGATCGGCGCCGCCAGCCAGCGCCAGTGCACGATGCGCCCGGCGAGCCGCGCGTAGGCGTCGCGGAGAGGCTGGCGACCCTCGTGGGGAGCGCGCGGGCGCAGCAGCCAGGTCGCGAGCACCGGGACGAGCGAGCTCGACAGCAGGTACGACGCGATCATCGCGAACGCGACCGCCATCGCGAGCGGCGGGAACAGCGCACGGCCGATGCCGACCATGAACAGCGACGGGATGAACACCGCGATCACCGACAGCATCGCGAGGAAGCGCGGCGCCATGACCTCGTGCATCGCGTCGAGGACGGCGCGCGCGGGCGGCGCACCTCGGGCGAGATGCGTATCGATGTTCTCGATCGCGACGGTCGCTTCGTCGACGAGGATGCCGACGGCGAGCGCGAGCCCGCCGAGCGTCATGATGTTGATCGTCTGCCCGGCGAGCCGCAGGCCGACGATCGCCGCGAGCACGGACAGCGGGATGGTCAGGATCACGATCAGCGCCGACCGCACGTTGCGCAGGAACAGGATCACGGCGAGCGAGGTCAGCAGCGCGCCGAGGATCCCCTCGAACACGAGGCCGTGGATCGCGCGCGACACGTACGCCGACTGATCGAACACCATGTCGAGCTTGATGTCGGGCGGCAGCTGCGCGCGCATCGCGGGCAGCGCGTGCTTGATGTTCGCGACGACGTCGAGCGTCGACGCATCGGCGCGCTTCGTCAGTGGCATGTAGACCGTGCGGCGGCCGTTGACGAGCGCGATGTTGGCGACGACGTCACTGCTGTCCTCGACGCGCCCGATGTCGCGCACGAACACGGTGGGCCCGCTCCCGGAGCGCAGCGGGACGTCGCCGAGCTCCTTGACGTCCTTCACCATCGCGTTCGTGTCGGCGATCGTCGCCATGTCGCCGACGCGGACGTTGCCGGCCGGCAGCGTCAGGTTGCTCTTCGCGAGCTGCTGCGCGACGTCGTCGGGCGACAGGTGCTTGGGTTGCGTGCCGGTCGCGAGCACGTGCTTCTCCGCGTCGGCGACGCGCACGCGATCCTCGGCCGCGACGATGTGCGGATCGGCCGCGGAGCGCGCGGTGAGCGCCGGCGGCGGCGCGGCGGCGAGGCCTCCGGCATCGAGCTCGACGGGAGCTTGCGGCGCTCCGAGCGCCTCGCGCAGGTCGGCGAGCGCGACGTCGCGTGCGGTCTCGGCCCGCGAGAGCGCGGTCTTCGCAAACGAGAGCTCCGCCTTCGCGCGCGACAGGTCGGCGCCCGCGCGCAGATCCGAGCCGACGGTCGCCTGCACGATCGTCAGGAAGACCTGCGCGCGATCGACGCCGGCCTTCGCGGCCTTGACGGCCTGGTCGCGCTCGACCGCGGCGATGAAGCGGTCCGCGGCGAGGTACTCGAGGTCGAGCGTGCTCGCGGTGGCGCTGTCGCGCGCCAGCCGGACCTCGGCCTGCGCCTTGTCGATCATCGCGTCCCACTTCCGGTAGCCGAGCGCGTCCCACGACGCGGTCGCGCCGGCCGCGGTCCCGAAGTGACCCGAATCGAACGTGCGCCCCGGCGTGCCGGCGACGACGGGCAGACCGGGCACGGCGAAGTACGCGCCGGGGACCACGTTGGACGTCGAGCGATCGAGCTGCGCGCACAGCTCGAGATCGGGCGTGTACTTCGCGCGTTCGACGTCGACCGACTCCTCGGCCGCGCGCAGGTTCGCGGCGTCGGCACGCGTGGTCGGGTGATGCGACGCCGCGTAGCGCAGCGCGCTCTCGAGGTCGAGCTTGCTCGGCGCGGGCTCCGCGTGCGCGGAGGCGACGAGCACGGCGGTGGCAAGGATGGCGTTAGTCGCGCGCATAGAGCTTGTGGAGGTCCTCGAAGAGGGCAGAGCCGCGGGCGACGCGGTCGTCGTCGTCCTCGGCGGAGCTGGCGATCGCCGAGATCACGCGGCCGATGCCCTCGGCGTCGGCCCGGGCGAACTTGCGGTCCTTGAGATCGATGTCGTGGACGATCTCGGCGATCGCGACCAGGCCGGGGTCGCGCAGCCCGAAGCGGTCGAGCAGCACCTCGAAGCTGCACCTGTCGCCCTCGTGCGTGAACTCGGCGTCGAACATGTCGAAGCGGAGCTCGCCGTCGCGCGGCTCGTACGTCTTGCCGGGCACGAAGCGAAACCGCGCCTCGGGATCGATGAAGCGGCGGATCAGCCACGTGCACGCGATCCGGTCGACGTGGATGTTCTGGCGCGTGACCCACGTGCGCCGCCGGTAGTCGGCGCGGTCGAGCGTGGCGGTCTTGTGACCGCCGCGGCCGGAGACGCGAGCGCCGAGCTCGCCGAGCAGCCCCGCGACGACCTCGCGGCCCGAGGCCGAGAAGAAGTCGATCGCGACGATATCGGCAAGCCGGGCGCGCGCACGCTCGATGACGGCGGCGAGCGCCTCGCGATCGGCCGCGTCGAGCTTCTTGCGCCGCTTGAGCTGGGCGAGCGTCGGGCGCAGCTCGTCGGCGAGCTCGTGATAGTCGGCGTCGCGTGCGGCGCGGAACAGGGCCTGGGTCTCGGCCTCGGTCAGGCCTTGTACGAACCGCCCCTCGACGACGAATGCCTCGCCGCCGCCCGCCACGACCTCCTTGCGCACCCACTCGAGATCCTCGAGCGACGACTCGGTCGCGGGCAGCACGTACACGGCGTTCTTCACGGCGACGGCGCCGAGGCGCGCGAGCCGCTTCGCGATCTTCGTCCGCAGGTACGGCGGCTTCGGGGGAATCTGGTGGATCAGCAGCCACCATCTGGGAGCGGGCGTTGCCAACGCGGGGAGCTATAGCAGTTGCACGATCCCGCGTGCAATTGCGACGTCCAGCGTGGGGCAGGCGGCCACGCGGGACCTTGGTACGCTTGCCCGGTGAGCAACCTCCGCGTCGGCGTGCTGTTCGCGATCGTCGCGGCGGTCTCGTTCGGCGTGACCGCGCCGGTCATCGCGTGGGCAGGAAGGGACCTCGGTCCGCTGACGACGGCCGCGCTGCTCTACGCGGGCGCCGCGCTCGCCGCGGCCGCGTTCCAGCTCGGGAGGCGATCGCGCGAGCACCCGCTGCATCGCTCCGATGTCCCGCGCCTGATCGCGATCGCGCTCGCCGGCGCCGCGATCGGACCGACGCTGCTCGCGTGGGGCCTCCAGCGCGCCGGCGCGACGGTCGGAGCCTTGCTGCTCAACCTCGAGGCGGTCTTCACGATCGCGCTCGCGCGCCTGTTCTACCGCGAGCCGATCGGCCGGCGCGTGATGCTGGCGGCCCTGTGCATGGTCGCCGGTGGCGGCGCGCTCGCGCTCGATGCCGTCCACGGCGCCGGGTTCGGCATCGCGGGGGCGCTGGCCGTCGCCGGCGCGACGCTCGCGTGGGCGTTCGACAACACGTGGACGCGCCCGCTCGCGGAGCGCGATCCGTGGCAGGTGATCCTCGCGAAGGCGAGCATCGGCGCCGCGCTCACGGGGACGCTCGCGCTGGTGCGAGGCGAGCCTGGTCCGGCGCTCGTCGCGGCCGTCGCGCTGCTCGCCTGCGGCGCGACCGGCTACGGCGCGAGCCTCCGCTTCTACCTGCTCGCGCAGCGCCGGATCGGAGCGGCGCGAACAGGCTCGGTGTTCGCGCTCGCGCCGTTCGTCGGAGCGAGTGTCGCGTGGCTCGTCGGCGACCGCACGGGCGGCATCTACACGGTGGTCGCGGCGGTGCTGTTCGCGGTCGGCGTGTACCTCCACCTCAGCGAGCGCCACGCGCACCGCCACGTGCATCACGCCGTCGAGCATGCGCATCCGCACCGTCACGACGACGGGCACCACACCCATGCGCACGACCCGCCGATCGAGGGCGAGCACACCCATCTTCACGAGCACGAGCACCTCGAGCACGAGCACGAGCACGGCAGCGACGTGCATCACGAGCATCACTAGCGGCAGCTGTCGCTTGCGGCGGGGTCCGGTGATATGACAGTTGCATCATGGCGCTTGCAGCTGCGACATTCCGCCCCGAACGCTGGACGTGCGGCCGCTACCTCGCCCTCGCCTTGCTCGCTGCCTGCGGCAAGGGCGGCAGCGCTCCGAGCGGCACGCTGCTCTCGCTCGTCAACGACGTGCCGCTGCCCGGTGCGGCCAACCGGTTCGACTACCAGGAGATCGACGCGCCGAACAACCAGCTCGTCGTCGCGCACATGAATGACAACGCGGTGCTCGTCCTGTCGCTCGCGGACGGCTCGGTCAAGAAGCTGTTGCCGAACATCCCCACGCCGCGCGGCGTCGCCGTAGGCGATGGCAAGATCTTCGTGACCAGCACGCCGAGCAAGCTCGTGATCATCGATGCGTCGACGCTCGCGGAGCTCGCGCGCGTCGAGACCGGGACCTCGCCCGATGGCGACGCGTTCGATCCCGACGACAAGATCGTCGGCGTGTCGGACCAGGGCGACGGCGCGCTGTCGCTGATCGCGAATTCGGGGACGGGCACGCGCACGCCGGTCCCGCTCGGCACCGAGACCGGCAACGTCGTCTACGACGCCAGGCGCAAGCAGTTCTGGATCACGGTCGTGCGGTCGAGCCCGCCCGATCAGCTCGTCGAGGTCGATCCGAAGGCCGCGACGGTCACGACGCGCATCGATCTGCCCGGCTGCGGCGGGGCCCACGGCCTCCGCCTGCATCCCGATGGCCAGAGCGCGTACATCGCGTGCGAGGACAACGACAAGCTCGCGCGCGTCGATGTCGGCACGAGCGCGATCACGCTCGGCACGACGGGCTCCGGGCCCGACGTGCTCAGCATCGACGCGAGCAAGGGCTGGCTCTACGTCTCCGCGGAGAGCGGTGACCTGACGATCTGGGACATCAACCAGCCGGGCACCGCGCTCGTCGGGCACGACCGTCCCGGCGACAACTCGCACACCGTCGCGGCGGACCCGGCGACGCACCGCGTGTTCTTCCCGCTGCCGCAGGGCACCGCGGCGACGCCGGTGCTGCGGATCATGCGGCCGAGCGGAGGCTGATCACGCGGCGGAAGCCGAGGGCGCGAGGCCCGCGGGCGCGGCGAGCGGATGCTCGTGCGACGTGAACCGCGACTTCAGCCGCAGGAACGGCCGCTCGAGCAGGAACCACGACATCGAGGCGAGGCCGACCGCGCCTGCCATCTTCAGTGGGATCAGGATGCCGGACAGCGGATCGAGGCCGGCGCGTACGGCGAGCGCGCCGACGATCGTGTCGGCGGGCCGGTGCAGCAGGTACAGGCCGAAGCAGATCTTGCCGAGGTAGCGCAGCGGCGCGAAGCGAAGCGCGGCGGCGTTCGCGTGGCCGCGGGCGCGCACGACGAGCAGGACGAGCGCGGCGAAGCCGAACGCGACGACGCTGTAGCCGAGCGTGCGCCCGAACGGCGTGGTGCGGTCGAGCCCGGTGGCGACGGCGATCGCGGCGGCGATGGCGGCGACAGCGACGAGCGTGCGCGTGCGCGGCTGGCGCTCGGCCGGCAGGCGCACGATGATCGCGAGCAGGCAGCCGACGGCGATCGTGTCGACGCGGCAGAGCGTGAACTCGTACTGGAAGCGGTCGAGCTGCGGGAACAGCACGAGCCCGAGCAGGCGCACGACCGGGGCGAGCGCGATGAAGCCGACGAGCACGCGCGCAAGGCGCCGGCGATCGACCGCACGCACGAGCCACGGGAACGACAGGTAGAACTGTTCCTCGATCGCGAGCGACCACACCGGCGCGAGCCAGTACGGCGGATCGTGGCGCAGCACGCCCTCGGGGATGTTGCCGAGCTGGAACAGGTACCAGAACGGCGATCCGGACTGGTGCAGATACTCGGCGCCGGTGACGACCGGGAACGTCAGCAGCATGCCGCCGACGAACAGGTAGAACAGCGGGAAGATCCGCAGCACGCGGCGTGCGTAAAAGTTCCGCAGCGCGTCCGGATCGTCGCGCGTGTCGAGCAGGATGCCCGCGATCAAAAAGCCGCTGATCACGAAGAACAGGTCGACGCCGATCCAGCCGATCTCGGCGACCCCGTTGTAGCGGGCGAGCTCGCCGGCGCGCGGCCACAGCCGGTGCGTCATCACGAGCAGGATCGCGAGGCCGCGTAGGCCGTCGAGCTCCGGGACGAATCCGCGTGGTGGTGACAGCTTCATGATCACTCCGCTTCGACGACGAGCGCGTACTCGCCGTCCGTGGCAGCGGTCGTCGCATCGACGACGAGGTAGACCGTTCCCGGGCCGACGGTCGCGGTGAGCGTCGGGCCTCCGCTGGCGACGCACGCGCTCGTGGCGAGCGAGCCGGCAAGCACGTGCACGCGCGCATCGGTCGCGTCGTGCGCGATCAGGTACGCGCCGATCGTCGTGCGCGACGCGAGGCTCAGCTTGTAGACGATCTCGTGGCCGCTGCGCGCGGTCGCGTCGCATGCGTACTGGGTGAAGCCGGCGTCGCCGTCGTGGGTGTCGGCGAGGTCGACCAGCGGCAGCGACCCGAGGACCGGGCTCGCGTGGGTGCCGGTGCCGGCGCGCGTCGCGGCGCTCGAGTCCGGCGGCGCGCCGCCGAGGGCCGCTCGCGTGCGATCGAGCGCCTCGACGGTGATCAGGTTGCGGACGTTGAAGCCGTACTGCAGCGCGCTGTCGCCGAGGTCGCACGCGCCCGACGGCGACACGGTCGGGTGCAGGCCGTCGCTGCCGATGCCGCGGTTCGGCAGCGGCACCAGCGCGTCGTGGAGGTCGACGAGCGGCACCTGGCGACCCTGCGCGATCGCGCGGACGATCAGGTTGAACAGCGGCACGCGCGCGTCGGTGCTCGTATCGCCGTTGACGGGCGGGATCGTCGAGAGGATCGGGATCGTGCCATCGCCGATCAGGTCATCGACGATCGTCCAGAGGTCGTGCCCGTAGGCGATCGGCGAGCGGCCGTAGCGGTTGTCGTTCGTGCCGAGCAGCACGATGCCGTAGAGCGGCGTGATCGCGTTCTCTTCCTGCGCGAGCGGGCAGGGCGTGCCGGCGAGCTCGTCGCTCGTCTGCCAGCCGCCCGTCGCGGCGAGGCTGGAGCGGCCGAACGGGGATGACCCGGCGGCATTGCCGGCGGCGAAGTACGCGCGCGTCGGCTCGAGGCTCGCGTGCGATGCGAGCTGGTAGTCGTGATCGAAGCAGGTCGCGAAGCTCGACATCGCGGTGATCGAGTCGCCGATCTTCGCGAAGACGTTCGCCGTCGAGCCGCTGTGGCCGATGCCGCGCAACCGCGCCGCGACGGAGGCGGTGAGCGGCGAGTGCAGGCGTCCGAGCGGGTAGAGCACCGGCGCGACCGGCGCGACCGAGCCGTCGCTCGCGTCCACCGTCGCATCCGCACCGCGCGCATCGATGCAGGCTCGACACGCATCGCCTGGCGCGCTGGCATCGATCGGGCCGCCGTCGCGATCGCCCACGTGGACGCCGCACGCGGCGAGCATGATCGCGAGCACGATCGAACAGCGAGCGGGCACGCGGGCATCGACTGCACCGCGCATGCCGGGCTGCGAGAATCCCGGCGCCTACGCGCGTCAGCGCAGTTGCGTCGTGCGTGCGCGCGCGCGCACGGAGACTGCGGCGCGTCCGTGCGTGCACGACACACAATCCTCGCGCGCGCGCCTGGGAACGCAGCGTTTCGCGCTGGTCTGCCGCTTGCTGATCGGACCATGGCGGAGGCTCACGATGCGGAAAATTCTCCTCGCCTTGCTGGCCGTGACGGCCTGCTCGAGCAACAAGTCCAGCAGCACCGGTCCCGACGGCGGCGTTGTCGTCGGCGGCGGCGACGGTGGTGGCGGCGACGTCAGCGACGCCGACAAGCAGCAGGACTACAACGACGTGGCGGCGTCGATCGCGGCGAACCTGTCCGTCGGCGAGCTCCCGTCGATGGTCGACGCGGTCAACATGGCGTACGGCCGCATGCCGCAGGGCTACGCGGTGACGCAGAAGACCGACTCGGCGGGCGATCAGTACGAGCTGCTCGACGGGACGCGCGGTGGCGTGACGATCGAGTACAAGCTGTACTGCCGCGATAACTCGGATCTGACGACCGTGTGCAACGGCATGGAGAACCACGCCCACGTCAAGCCGGTGTACACGGGCAGCATCACGGCCGCGACGGCGTCGATCGACAGCATCCAGCGCAACGCGGCGTGGATCGTGCGCGACCTCGGGCTGCCGTCCGCGCGCCTCGGCGGCGAGGGCACGGACAACTACGTCAGCCACCTGTCGACGGGCGACTACCAGATCATGGCGAGCGACACGCTCAAGAACGCGCTGTTCGACCCGGCCGCGCCGTCGACGCCCACCGCCGGCACGCTCGACGTCACGGCGAACGTGCAGCGCTCGCGGAGCAGCTCGTCGCCGGCCGCGCGCAGCTTCGCGGTGAGCGCGCACCTCGTCTTCACCGGCCCCGACGCGGCGACGCTCACGCTCGACGGCAGCCAGAGCTACGCGGTGACCATCTCGTCGGGCGCCGTCACGAAGCAGTAGCGCTACTGCACGGCGATCGTCGTCATCATGCCCGCCTCGGCGTGCTCGAGGATGTGGCAGTGCATCATCCACACGCCCGCATCCATCGGGACGACGCCGACATCGATCTGCTCGCGCGGGTGGATCAGCACCGTGTCGCGGAAGAACGGCTCGTCGGCCGGCACGCCGTTGCGCGCGAGCAGCCGGAAGAACATCCCGTGCGTGTGGATCGGGTGGATGCGCGACGAGTCGTTGACGAAGTGCAGGTGCGCGAAGTGGCCGCGCGAGAGCGTCGCGGCGGGCGGCATCGGGTGCTCGTGGCTCATGAACGGCATGCCGTCGATCATCCACTCGATGCCGAACGGGCCGCCGCTCTGGGCGCTGAGCTTGAACGTGTGCGTGATCGGAGCCGTGACAGCGTCGGTCCATGCCGGCACCCGCGCGTGCGCGGGGCTCGGGAAGCTCGGCGTGCTCACGAGATCGCCGTCGACCTGGATCGTCGCGAGCTTGTTCGGACGCTGCGCGATGTAGCGGTCCCAGATCTCGAGCGGCGCGGCGGCGCTGCGATCGAACGTGAGGTCGATGTCGAGCCGGTTGCCGGGCGCGAGCTCGAAGCCGCGTGCCGGAATCGGCGCGCGCAGATACATGCCGTCGACGGCGATGATCTTCGCGTCGAGGTCGCCGAAGTCGGGCAGGAACACGCGCGCGTTCGCGACGTCGACGAGGCGCAGCCGGATGCGCTCGCCAGGCTGTACCTTCAGGACGGTATCCGTGCGGCCGTTGACCGTGACCGCGTTGCCCCAGCGACCGTCCATCGCGAGGTCGTGGCGCGTGTTGAACTGATCGTAGATCTGGCCGGTCTGCGGGTCGAGCAGCACGTCGTCCAGTACCCAGACGAGGTCGCGCGAGTACGGCGGCGGTCGCGCGTCCTCGACGACGAGCACGCCGTAGAGCCCGCGCTCGACCTGCTCGCTCGAGCGGACGTGCGGGTGGAACCAGAACGTGCCGGCGTCCTTCGGCGTGAACTCGTAGACGAACGTCTCGCCGGGCTGCACTGGCTTCTGGGTGATGTAGGGGACGCCGTCCATCGCGTTCGGCAGCCGGATGCCGTGCCAGTGGATCGTCGTCTCCTGCGGGAGGTGGTTCGTGAACCGCACGCGGATCGTGTCGCCGAGCTTGATCCGCAGCGTCGGGCCGGGGACCTGGCCGTTGTACGCCCACACCTTCAGCGGCTTGCCGTCGACGAGCGGGATCTCCGTCGGCGCGGCGACGAGGTCGATCTCGCGCACGGCGCCGCTCGGGTGCGCGTCGGCGGGATAGGCGCCCTGGAACTCGGCGAGCGCGCGCGCCTCGATCGACGGCGGCTCGCCAGCGCGACACGCCACGAGGACGAGCAGGAAGACGACCGCGCGCCTCATTGCACGGTGATCGTGCCCTTCATCATGTCCATCGAGCAGGCATACCCCAGCTTGCCGGCCTTCGGGAACGTCGTCGCGATCTCGACGGGCTTGTTCAGCGGCAGGTCCTTCTCGACCTTGTTGCCGTCGCCCATGTCGAGCACGATCTTCTTCGCGCACGTCTCGTCGGTCTTGCGGTTGAACACGATCGTCACGGGCTTGCCGGCCGGCACCGAGAGGTCGCCCGGCTCGAAGCCCTTCTCGGTGACGTCGATCTCGTACGGCGACTTCGCGGCCGCGGGCGGGTTGTTCTTCGAGCAGGCGGCGACGAGGGCGACACAGAGGAACAGCTTGGTCATGGTTCTTCTTCTTTCGTAACAGAGGACAGCCCGCGGCGCTTCCAGATCGCGAAGATCGCGGGGTAGACGGTGAGCTCGAGCAGGAACGACGTGACGAGGCCGCCGACCATCGGCGCCGCGATGCGCTTCATGACGTCGGCGCCGGTGCCCTGGCTCCACAGCACCGGCACGAGGCCGATCATCATCGTCAGCACGGTCATCAGCTTGGGCCGGATGCGATGCGCGGCGCCCTCGACGATCGACTCGCGCAGGTCGTGGAGGTTGCGCATGCGACCCTGCTCGACGCGCGCGCGGTGGGCGAGCGTCAGGTACAGCAGCATGACGACGCCGGTCTCCGCGTCGAGGCCGGCGAGCGCGATCACGCCGACCCACACCGCGACGCTGACGCTGTAGCCGAGCAGGTACAGGATCCAGACCGCTCCGACGAGCGAGAACGGCACGGCGAGCAGGACGATGCCGGTCTCGACGAGCGACTTCGTGTTCCGATAGAGCAGCAGGAACACGATCGCGAGCGTCACGGGCACGACGAGCTTCAGCTTCGCCTTCGCGCGCTCGAGGTACGTGAACTGGCCGACCCACGAGGCGCGCGTGCCCGCAGGCAGGTGCATCTGCGCGAGCGCCGCGCGCGCGTCGGCGACGTAGTCCGCGATCGGACGGTCGGTATCGACGGAGACGAAGCCGACGAGCTTGCCGTCCTCGGAGCGGATCATCGGGGGGCCAGTCACCGTCTTGATCTCGGCGACCTCCGAGAGCGGCACCTGCGCGCCCTGCGCGGTCGCGACGAGCACGCGGCCGAGCGCGTCGGGGTCGTCGCGGAACTCGCGCGCGTAGCGGACGCTGATCGGATAGCGCTGGCGCCCCTCGACGGTCTCCGAGACGGTCACGCCGCCGATCGCGGTCTCGACGACGTCGTCGATGTCGGCCGTGGTCAGGCCGTAGCGTGCCGCCGCGTCGCGCTTCGGCGTGATGTCGATGTAGAACCCGCCGGTCGAGCGCTCGGCGACGACGCTGCGCGTCCCCGGCACCGACGTCAGGCCGCGCTCGATCGCGACCGCCGCCTCGTTGATCTGGTCGACGTCGTCTCCGTACACCTCGACGGCGAGCTTGCTGCGCACGCCCGTCGACAGCATCTCGGTGCGCGTCTGGATCGGCATCCACCAGATGTTCGGCATGCCCGGATACCGCAGCTTCTCGTCCATGTCGTGGATCAGCCGCTCCTGCGTCATGCCGGGCCGCCACTGGTCTTTCGGCTTCAGCACGATCGTCGTCTCGAGCATGCCGAGCGGCGCGGGGTCGGTCGCGGTCTGCGCGCGGCCGTTCTTGCCGAACACGCTCGCGACCTCCGGGAACGCCTTCAGCTCCTTGTCCATCATCGACAGCACGCGCGCGCCCTCCGCGTCGGACTGGCCGGGAGGCGCCGTCGGCATGTAGAGGATCGTGCCCTCGTCGAGCGGCGGCATGAACTCCGAGGACAGCCGCAGTGCCGCCGGCACGGTGAACGCGACGACGCCGGCGGCGATCCCGACGACGAGCCACCGATGGTCGACGACGAACCGCACGACCGGCGCGTAGAGCTTCGTCAGCCAGCGGTTGATCGGGTGGTGCGCCTCGTCGCGGATGCGCCCGCGGATCAGCAGGGCGGCGAGCGCCGGCGTCAGCGTCACCGACAGGATCGCCGCGAACCCCATCGAGTACGTCTTCGTGAACGCGAGCGGCTTGAACAGCCGGCCCTCGACGCCCTCGAGCGTGAACACGGGGATGAACGCGACCGTGATCACGAGCAGCGAGAAGAAGATCGACGGGCCGACCTCCTGCATCGCGCGCACGATGACCTCGCGGCGCGGCGCATCGGGCTCGCGCTCGATGTGCTTGTGCACGTTCTCGATCAGGATGATCGACGCGTCGACCATCGCGCCGATCGCGACCGCGATGCCGCCGAGCGACATGATGTTCGCGGTCAGGCCCTGGAACGCCATCGGCACGAACGCGAGCAGCACGCCGAGCGGCAGCGTCAGCACGGGGACGATCGCGCTGCGCACGTGCAGCAGGAACAGGAAGATGATCGCGCTGACGACGATCATCTCTTCGATCAGCGTCGTGCGCAGCGTGCCGATCGCGGCGCGGATCAGCTGCGAGCGGTCGTACACGGGGACGATCTGCACGCCATCGGGCAGCGTCGGCTGGATCTCCGCGAGCCGCGCCTTGATGCCGTCGATCACGTCGAGCGCGTTCTGGCCGTAGCGCATGACGACGATGCCGCCCGCGACCTCGCCGTGGCCGTCGAGCTCCGCGATGCCGCGCCGGATCGCGGGGCCGAGCTGGACATCGGCCACGTCGCGCACCGTGACGGGCACGCCGTTCGCGTTCGTCTTGAGCGGCACGCGCTCGAGATCCTTCGTGCTCGTGATGTAGCCGCGCCCGCGAATGACCTGCTCGTGTCCCGCGACGTCCATCACGCTGCCGCCGACGTCGAGGTTCGAGCGCTGGATCGCCATCGCGACGTCGCGCACGGTCACGCCGAACGCCTGCAGCTTCGTCGGGTCGACCGTCACCTGGTACTGCTTGACGAATCCGCCGAGGCTCGCGATCTCCGACACGCCCTTCACGCTCTGCAGCGCGAACCGCAGGTTCCAGTCCTGCAGCGATCGCAGCTCCTGCAGCGAGTGCTTGCCCGTGCGATCGACGAGCGCGTACTCGAACACCCAGCCGACGCCCGTCGCATCGGGCCCGAGCGTCGGCGTGACGCCTGCCGGCAGCTTGCCCTGCGCCTGGTTCAGGTACTCGAGCACGCGGCTGCGCGCCCAGTAGATGTCGGTGCCGTCCTCGAACACGACGTACACGAACGACATCCCGAACATCGACTGGCCGCGCACGTACTTCACGCCCGGCGCCGAGACGAGCGCCGACGAGATCGGATACGTGACCTGGTTCTCGACGAGATCCGGGCTGCGTCCCATCCACTGCGTGAACACGATCACCTGCGCGTCGGAGAGATCGGGGATGGCGTCGAGCGGCGCGCGCCGCAGCGACAGGTAGCCCCACGAGCCGAACCCGAGGATCAGGATGATCACGATCAGCGGGTTCCGCGCGCTCGCGGCGATGATCCGTGCGATCACAAGGTCCCCCTCAGCCGGCTCTCCGCGGAGACGAGGAAGTTGCCCGAGGTCACGACCGTGTCGGTGTCGGCGAGACCGGCGGTGATCTCGACGCGGTCACCGGCCTCGGCGCCGAGCGTGACATCGCGCGGAGCGAGCTTGCCGCCGCCGAGCTCGATGAACACGACGCGGCGCGGACCGGCATAGACGATCGCCGACCGCGGCACCGACAGCCGGTTGTCGAGCACGATGTCGAAGGTGACGGTCGCGTACATGTCCGGCTTCAGCTCGAGGCCCTTGTTCGGCAGCTCGATGCGCACGCGCCCGGTACGTGTCTGCGGATCGAGGTACGGGTAGACGAACGTGACCTTGCCGTCGAACGCGCCCGCGCCGAGCGTGACGTGCGCGGTCATGCCCGGCTTCACGCGCCCGAGGTCCGCCTCGAACAGGTCCGCCTCGACCCACACCTGGTCGAGCGCCGCGATCCGGAACAGGCGCTGACCAGCCATCACGGCGTCACCATCGACGACGTTCTTCTCGATGATCGAGCCGCTCGCGGGCGCCGTGAACTGCAGCTTCTCGATCGGCTCGTTGCGCTCGCCGATCTGCTGGATCTGCGCCGCGCTGAGCCCGAGCAGCTCGAGCTTCTTCTCGGCGGCGCGCACGAGGCCGTCGCCGCGGCTCGCGCTGCCCATCAGGTCCTTGCTGCTGCGCGCGACGAGGTAGTCCTGCTCGGCCGCGAACAGATCCGGGCTGTAGAGCAGGAACAGCGGCTGGCCCTTCTTCACGGGCTGGCCCATCGCGCGCACGCGCAGGTCCGACACGTAGCCGCCGACCTTGAGTACGACGTCGGTGAGCCGGCTCTCGTCGTACGTCAGCTTGCCGACGGCGCGGATCTGCAGCTGCAGCGGCCCGCGCGTGACCTTCTCCGCGACGATGCCGACCTCGCGCTGGCGGGCCTCGTCGATCTCGATCGCCTTGTCGGCGACGCCGCCCGCGCACGACGACGAGCCGTCCGCGAGCAGGCCCGGCTGTCCGATCTTCAACTTGAAGCGCGCGACGATGCACGCGCCTGGCGTCTTCGCCTCGACCCACAGGCCCCAGCTGCCGCCCATCGGCAGGTCGAACGCCGCGTCGTAGCGACCCGCGCCCGTCGACGTCGCCTTGAACGAGGACTTCATCTCGGCCATCGCCCCCATCGCGGGCATGTCGTACGTGACCTCGACCGCCGCGCCTTCGACGGGCTTGCCGGCCGTGTCGCGGATCGTCGTGTGGACCTTCTGGCCTTGCTCGCGCGGCGGATCCGGATCGAGCGCGACGTCGAAGCGCCACGGGCCGGCCGTCAGCGTGGCCGCCGTGCCCGCGCCACCGCCGAGCGACTCGCCGGTGAACCACGCGACGAGACGCCGATGAAACACGACCCCGGCGACGACGAGCGCGCCGAGGATCACGAGCGTCACGATGTGCTGTCGCTTCATGGCACGCCTCCTCCGGGCAGCCGCCCGGTCGCCTTGTCGAGCGCGACGAGCCGCTTCGATAGCTCCGCGCGCGCGCGGTACGACGCGAGCTCGATCTCGCGGGCGCTGCGCTCCGCGGTGATCACGGCCGTGAAGTCGTTGCGGCCTGTCACGAAGCCCTGCAGCGCGGCCTCGACCTGCGCGCGCGTCGCGGGGACGAGCTGCTGGTCGTAGCTCGTGACGATCGCGTTGCTCTCGACGACCGCGCGGCGCGCGCTGAACACGTCGACCTTCACGTCGTCGCGCAGCCGATCGAGCTGCGCGGTGGCCTGCGTCACGCGCGCGCGGGCGGCGTCGAGCTCGGCGTCGCGCTTGCCGCGCTGAAGCGGAATGTCGATGCCGACGCCGACCATCCAGCGGTGCTCGGGCATGAACATCGAGTCGTACGAGCCCATCACCTCGAGATCGGGATAGAACGCGCGCTCGGCTCCCTCGACGCGCGCCGAGGCGCCCGCGATCCGCTCGCTCGCCGACCGCGCATCGGGACGCTCCGCGGCACGCGCGAGCAGCTCGGCGAGCGGCGCCGGATCCGCGACGGTGGGTGTGACCTCCGCCGGCGGGGGCAGCGGCGCATCGGGCGCGCGGTGGAGCAGGCCATCGAGCCGAGCGACGATCGTCTCGCGCGCGGTCTCGAGCATCACGCGCTCCTGCGCCATGCGCCCCAGCTCGACCTCCGCCGCGAGGGCATCCTGCGTCGAGCCCCGGCCGGTGGCGAGCTGCGCCTCGACCGCCTTCTTCATCTGCTCGGCCGTCATGCGGTGGTGGTCGTTGACCTCGAGCTCGCGCTGGACGAGCGCGTAGTCGTCGAACAGATCCGACGTCATCGCGGCCAGCTCGAGCGTCATGCCGCGCACGTCCTGGTGCGCCATCTCCGCGTCGGCGACCGCGATGTCACCGGCGACGGCGCGCTTGCCGGGCCACGGCAGCTTCTGGCTGACCTGCACGCGCTGCCCGAACGGAGCGCTGCTCGCGATGCTCAGCGGCGCGAGCTCGTACGTGACCATCGGATCGTCGAAGGTCCCGGCGGCCCGCACGTCGGCGGCGGCCGCATGCCACGCGGCGCGCATCGCACCGAGGCTCGGATTTCGCGCGAGCACCGCCCGCACCAGCGCGGTGCGATCGAGCGCCGGCGCCGAGGTCACGGCCGCGAGTGCGGCGTCGTTATCGGGACGCGCGGTGTCGTCGCGTCGCAGCGCGCCGAGCATCGTGTCGTAGTCGTGTGTTCGATCGAGTGAACCCGCACAGCCGGCAACAGCCAGCAGGGCGGGCATCCAGGACATGCGCATAGCCAATCTCCATGTGAGGGTCCGGGACGCGCCGCGTGGCGCGCCGGCTCACAGGAGCAGGCCGCGAGCTTGAGCGAGCAGGGTAGGTGCGGGCGGGGCCTGGGCCCGCGGCACGATCGTGACGACGACCGCGCGCGGAGGCGGGATGATCTCGATGCTCGCGACCGGCGTGGCGAGCGGCGCGATGGCTGGCGGCGTGGGGCTCTCGCTCGCGAGCGGCAGCGCGGCGGCGCTCCGCTTCTCGAGCGTGCAGCACAGCTTCTGCAGCGTCGGCAGGCTCGGTGCGGGCTGCGCCTTCCTCTTCGGCGGGCAGCAGCACACGTCGCGCACGTACAGATCGACGTCGGTCATCCAGCGCGCACGTGCCTGCGCCAGCGACGGCAGCAGGACCGCCAAGGCGAGCACGGTGAGCGCGATGCGGCGCATGACTTCACCCTCAGGGTAGTGCCTTCGCCCGCGCACTGCAATCGAGTTGCCGATTCGCGCGCGACCGGCGCGTGGTCGCCCAACCCGCGCAAGTGATTCGCGTTTTCAGTTCCTCGCGCTGTGCCCGCCGAGCGTCGCATCGAGGCCACGCGCGAGCTGCTGCTTCTCGTCGGCCGAGAGGCGCGCCTCCGGGTGCATCAGCAAGTAGCTGAACGGAGGCATCTCGCCTTCGCGCACCTCTTGGCCGGCCTCGTGCGCTTCCTTGTAGGTCTTCTGGAACTCCGAGAAATTCAGCACCTCGCGTCCCTCGTCGACATGGCTCTGCAGTAGCCACGAGCTCGGCGCGACGTGCGAGTACCACGGCCAGTGCGTCTCGTTGCTGTGGCAATCGAAGCACGCACGCTGCGCCAGCGACCGCGTGGCCGCTGAATCCCAGTGCGGCTCGGCCGCGACCGGTGGATTGGTGTGATCGCGCCCGTATGGCACGAGCTGCGCGACGACCAGCGCGGCTAACACCGTGAGACCAGAGATACCGAGGATGCGTTTCCAGCGGGGGCGAGCCATGGCTGAACAGGATGCATCTCGCGCACCACGCGGGCGATTTCACGGGGCTGAGCCCGTGGCGACTGCCGACCGAGGCTCGTGGCTAGCGCACCTGCGAGCAGCCGACAGGGCCCGCTCCGTCGCAACGGCGAGGCGCTCGCCCGTATAGTCCCGCGCATGATGAAGGGTACGATCGTCGCGATCGTTGCATTCGCTCTTGGCGCCTGCGGCAAGGATCTGACCCACATGGGGAGCCCCGACGCGCCTGGCTCGACCGGCGACGCGTCCGGCGACGCGACGCCCGCGGGGTGGACGCCGCTGATCGCGCGCGACTGGGACCTCGCGGCCGGCGCGACCAACACGTACAAGTGCACGCGCATCATGGTGACCCAGGACATGTGGGTCGCCGGCTTCCGCGCGAAGTCGCCGACGGGCACGCACCACTCGGTGCTGACGATCTCGACGAACAACACGCAGACCGGTGACTACGACTGCCAGGCCGGCTCGCTCGACAACCAGATGCTGTACGCGGCCGGCGTCGGTACCGATGATCTGAGCTTCCCGTCCGGCGTCGCGATGCACATCGCGGCGGGCACGTACATCAACCTCAACCTGCACCTGTTCAACGCGACCGACAACCCGATCTCGGGGAACTCGGGCGTGCTCGTGAAGCTCGTCGATCACGCCGACGTCGTGAACGAGGCCGACATGATGTTCTCGGGCACGTTCACCATCAACATCCCGAGCGACGGCCAGCCGCATCCCGCCCACGGGTCGTGCAAGGTGCCGACCGATTGGCACATCTTCACGCTGTGGCCGCACATGCATCAGACGGCGACGCACCAGAAGTGGACGTACACCGAGGGCACGAACGCGCCGGTGGCGCTGATCGACGACGACTTCAGCTTCGCCGAGCAGAAGAACTACCCGATCGCCGACACGCTGCTGAAGAAGGGCGACACGATCGACACGACCTGCACGTACGTCAACAACACCGGGTCCACGATGACGTTCGGCGACGGCTCCGACAAGGAGATGTGCTTCACCGGCATGTACAAGTACCCGGCCGGCGGCAGCTTGTTCTCGTGCGCGATGGGTCTGTAGTGCGGTGAGCGTCGCGACGGCCCTCGCGGCGCAGCCCGTACGCCTCGTCGACTACGCGAAGGCGCACCTCGTCGTCGTGCTCGTGCGCGACGTCGCCGGTGTGATCGCGCGCGGCGCGGTCTCGATCGACGGCGCGGTGGCCGCGATCGCCGATTCCGTGCGCGCGGGCGCCGCGATCTCCGTCGACGATGCGGCGCTGGCTGCATGCGCGCTGCGCCCGCAGCCGATCGACCTCGACGTCCGCTACGAGGACGACGACGTGCTCGTGTGCGACAAGCCGGCCGGCATGCACGTGCACCCGCTCGGACCGCATCGCGACGACACGCTGCTCAACGCGTTGCTCTGGCACTGCGGCGCGCGCCCCGATCAGGCATGGGGGCGCTGGCGCCCGCGGCCGCTGCATCGCCTCGACCGCGCCGCGAGCGGCCTGATCGCGATCGGCAAGCACGCCGCCGCGCACGACGCGATCCGCCGGCAGTTCGTCGAGAATTCGATCGAGCGCCGCTACCTCGCGCTCGTGCACGGGCACATCTCCGCCGAGACCGGCACGATCGCGGCGCCGCTCGGCCGCGACCCCGCGTGCGACTACCGCCGCGCCGTCGTGCCGGTCGAGCAGGGCGGTCAGCCGGCCGTCACGCACTTCACGCGGCTCGAGCACGCCGGCGATCGCACGCTGCTCGAGCTCTCGCTCGACACCGGCCGCACGCATCAGATCCGCGCGCACCTCGCGAGCATCGGGCATCCGATCGTCGGTGACACGCTGTACGCTCCCGGCGGCGATCGCAACGCCGCGGCGTCCGCGATCATGCTGCACGCGAAGGAGCTGCGGCTGCGCCATCCGCGCCACGGCACGACGATCACGTGCACGTCGGCGCGGCTCGCTCTCAGTGAATCTGGATGACGATCTCGTGACCCTTGCTGCGCGGCGCTTCGAGCACGCGGCGCTCGGTCATCAGCAGGCGCGCGGCGCCGGCGGCAGCGGCTCCGCCGAACAGCGGTGCGACGATGAACAGCCACACCTGCCGCAGCGCATCGCCGCCGACCACCAGCGCCGGGCCAAGGCTGCGCGCAGGGTTCACCGACGTGCCGGTCAGCGCGATGCCGAACAGGTGGACGAGCACGAGCGCCATGCCGATCGCGAGACCGGCAAAGCCTGCCGTCGCGGCGTGGCTCGTGGCCTCGAGCACGACGAGCACGAACAGGAACGTCAGCACGACCTCGGCCGCAAACGCCCCCCACATCCCGATCCCGATCATCGAGTGCTCGCCCCAGCCGTTGGCGCCCAGCCCGACGGTCGCGACGCTGTACTGCGACGAGCCATGGAAGACCGCCCACAGCGCGAACGCGCCGCCGATGGCGCCGAGGAACTGGGCGGCCCAGTACCCGGCGGCTTCCTTCAGCGACATCCGCTCCGTCAGCACGAAGCCGAGCGTCACCGCCGGGTTGACGTGGCAGCCCGAGATCGGCCCGAGCGCGTACGCGAGCGCCAGCAACACGAGCCCGAACCCGAGCGAGGTCATGACGACGCCCGCCGCCGGGCTGCCTGCGACGAGCTGGAACCCGAACGTCAGTGTGGCGATGCCGACGGCAAAGAACACGAGTGCCGCGGTGCCCAAGAGCTCCGCGATGAGTTTCCGGATCTGCATGACCGGCTCCTTGTTGGCTGCCTGGTTTCATGCATCCGGCGAACCACGCCGGAGGCGCGACGTGAGGCGACACCGAGGCGCGTTTCGCGAGATCGTTGCGTGGCGCCGGGAATCCGACGCCGCGCATGCGTCGCTTCCGCCGGCGCAGGGCGTGCGGCGCGTCAGCTCGAGGTGCCGTGCACGAGGCGGTCGACGAGCGCGGTGAGATCGTCGACGTCGAACGGCTTCTGGATCGGCGGATGCTCGCAGCGCGCGACGAATTCTTGCGCCTCGCGCGTGAACGCACCGCCGGTGACGAACACCATGTGCGCGAGCTGCTCGGGGGCGACCTCCGCGATCGCCGCGTGCAGCGCGATGCCGCTCATCTCGGGCATCATCAGGTCGCACAGGATCGCGTCGTAGCGCTCGCCGTCGGTGATGCGCGCGAGCGCGTCGCACGCGCGGGTCAGCACGACGACATCGTGCTTGTCCTCGAGCAGCATCCGGATCGAGTTGCCGATCGCGTGCTCGTCGTCGATCACGAGGATGCGGCCGCGCCGAGCGGGGCTCGCCGGGCGGGGCCTCGGTGGTGCGGGGGCAGGGGCGGCGGTGGTGGTCGGCAGCGTGACGCGGAACGTGGTCCCGCGCCCGGGCTCGCTCTCGACGTCGATGTCCCCGCCGATCGACTTCACGATGCCGTGGCAGATCGCGAGGCCGAGGCCCGTGCCTTCGCCGGCAGGCTTCGTCGTGAAGAACGGCTCGAAGATGCGGCCGAGCACGGAGGGCGCGATGCCGGCGCCGGTGTCGGAGACCTCGACGACGACCTTGTCGGGCGGCGCGGCGTGGAGGCGCACGATGATGCGATGGTCGTCGGCGTGGCCGACGGGGATCGCGTGCGCGGCGTTGATCAGGAGGTTGAGGAAGACCTGCGCGAGCCGCGACGCACTGCCGCGTGCCGGCGGCGTCGCCTCGAGGTCGGTGACGAGCCGCGCGCGATAGCGGATCTCGCTGTCCGCGAGCTTGAAGCACGACTCGAGGACCTGGCGGAGGTCCGCGGACCCGCTCGGCTCGTCGTCGGCGCGCGACAGCGCTCGTAGATCGCGGACGACGTCGCGCACGCGCGTGGCGCCTTCGCGTGCATCGTTGACGAGCGACTCCAGCTCCGCCCGCGACGCGCTGCCGACCCCGCGCGCGAACTGCGACAGCTGCATCGCGAGCAGATCGAGGTTCGCGAGCACGTACGTGAGCGGATTGTTGATCTCGTGCGCGACGCCGGCGGCGAGCATGCCGACCGAGCGCATGCGATCGGCCACCGCGAGCCGCGCGACCATCTCGTGCCGCTCGGTGAGGTTGCGCAGCAGCAGCAGCATCGCGGGTGCGCCGTCGAAGTCGATGCGGATCGCCTCGGCCTCGACCTCGATCCGCGTGCCGTCGCGCCGCAGCATCTCGCCGCTCTCCGGCGGCTGGTAGCTCGGCGTCGCCGTCCGGAACGCCTCGACGCGGCGGCGGATCGTCTCGTGCACGGCCGGCGCGGCGAGCTCGAACAGCGAGCGACCGAGGAGCGCGCTCGGCGCGGGATAGTCGAGCAGCGCTGCCGTCGCGCGGTTCGCGTACAGGATCCGGCCCTCTCGATGGACGAGCACGCCGATCGGGAGGTGCTCCGTCAACGTGCGGAAGCTCTCCTCGGACCGCCGCAGTGCCTCCTCCATCTCGCGGCGCGCGTGGATGTCGATCCAGCAGCCGATGATCTCGACGATGGCGCCCTGGGCGTCGCGCTGCGCCACGACCTCGTCGCGAATCCACCGGTAATCGCCGCGCTGGTGGCGGACCCGGTACTCGAGCGCGAAGCGGTCGGGGCCACCCGTTGCGAGGAACGCGCCCACCTCGGCGTGGACGCGCTCGGCATCGTCGGGATGGAGCAGCGACCACCAGAAATCGCTCCCGCGCATGAACTCCTCGCGCTCGAAGCCGAGCAGCGTGCGCACGTTCTCGCCGACGAACGTCGCGGGGCCACGCCCACCGTTCCCGATCGACCAGGTCACGGCCGACGTCGCCGTGAGCAGCTGTGCCATCCGCGCGCGCGCATCGCGCAACGCCTCCTCCGTACGCTTGCGCGCCGTCACGTCGATCGCGCAGATCAGCCAAGCCTCGGTCGGCGAAGGCGTCGCGTAGATCTCGACGTCGATCACGGTCCCGTCCTTGCGCCGGTGCCGCGTCAGCGTCGGAAAGTCTCGTGCGCCCGGCGCATCGGCGAGCCAGTTCCGGAGCTGCGGAACACCCTCGACCGGCCGGATGTCGAGGATCGTCATCGCGAGGAACTCGTCGCGCGAGTAGCCGTAGTGCGCGATCGCCGCCTCGTTCACCGACAGGAAGCGCAGCGTCCGCGCATCGAACGTCCACATCGGGTTCGGATTGCGGTCGAACAGCAGCTCGGGCGACAGGTTGGGGTCGCGCGCGTCAGACATGGGGCCGCCGGCAAGACTCGTTCATCAGTCACTGCCGCAGCTCGGTCCACCCGCCGCCAACGGCCTCTCGAACAGCTAGCATACGCCTGCCGACGCGTCGTCACGCAACGTCGGCGCAGCTCCCGCAGCGATGCAGCTCAGCACGAGCTGCGCGATCATCGCGATGGTAGGTTGGCGGCGTGAGCGGATTCGACGAGGAGGAGCCGAGCGGAGTCTTCGATCCTCCGGCGGCATCCGAGGTGCTCGCACCCGAAGAACGCGCGCGTGTGGTCGCCGGTCGCTACGAGATCCTCGAGCACCTCGGCTCCGGCGGGATGGGGCAGGTGCTGCGCGTCAAGCACCGCCGTCTGGGCCGCGCATTCGCGCTCAAGCTCATGCAGGCCGAGCTATCGACGGACGCCGCCGCGCAGCAGCTCTTCCAGCGAGAGGCGCGGCTCGCCAGCCACCTCTCGCACCCGAACATCGTCGAGATGATCGATTTCGGCAACGACCCCGACTGGGGCTGGTTCATCGTGATGGAGTACCTTGAGGGCGAGCCGCTCTCGAAGCGGATCGAGACCCTCGGCAGGCTCCCGATCGCGGCCGCATGTCTCGTCGCCGGTCAGCTCGCCGATGCGCTCGTTCACAGCCACGGCAAGAACGTCGTGCACGCCGATCTGAAGTCGGAGAACGTGCTGTGCCTGACGCCCGCCGACGACGGCGACGCGAACGCGTGGGAGGTCAAGCTCCTCGGTTTTGGCACCGCCCACGTGGCGACGGCAGCAGGCGCGGCCGATCGGATCAACGGCACGCCGGAGTACCTCGCGCCCGAGCGCATCACGGGCGGTGCGCCGCAGCCCTCCGGCGACATCTACGCGCTCGGCACGATCCTCTACGAGATGCTGTGCGGCGCGCCGCCGTTCGCGGGCGGCGATCCGACCACGATCCTGCATCGCCAGCTGTCGGAGCGTCCGGAGCCGGCGGGCGCGCGGCGGGGCGAGGTCCTCGACGAGCGTCTCGACACGATCCTCGACAAGGCGCTCGCGAAGGATCCGGCGCAGCGCTACCCGAGCGCCCAGGCGATGCTCGACGACCTGCGCGCGTACTCCGACGTGCTCGGCGTCCGGCAGCGCGCGGGCGTGCTTCCCGCACTCGTGTCGTCGGCGAACGCGCGCGGCGACGCCGCGGCTGCCGCATTCGATGCGTTGCGCTTGCCCGCCGCCGGCATCCAGCGCGACGGCACGATCGCGATCGCGAACCACGCGTTCGCACGGTTCCTCGGCCTGGACGACGTGGGGGCCGTCGAGGGCACGAACATCCACCAGACGGTGCTCGCGCAGCTCGACGTGGACCTCTACGACGACCTCCGGCTCGTCGCGCTCAACGGCAAGGTCGTGCGCAGGCACTTCACGCTCAACCGTGCGAAGGCGTCGCAGGTGCGCTTGATCCTGTCGCCCGCATCCGGCGCCTGCGGCCACTGCATGCTGATCCTGCACTCCGCCTAGGACCGGGCCCCTGTCCCGATCGGGACGCTCGCTACGAGCGTGCCGCGGCGGCGCCGGGTCGGGTACCATGGATCTCGGTGGACCACGTCGGGATGACGGTGGGCGAGCGATACGAGCTCGAGGCTCTCGCGGGGCGAGGCGGCATGGGCTCGGTGTATCGCGCGCGCGATCGCATCACCGGCACGCACGCGGCCGTGAAGATCCTGCGCGATGAGACCACCCCGGAGCATCGCGAGCGGTTCATCCGCGAAGCGCAGCTGATGTCGGAGCTCTCGCACCCGGCGTTCGTGCGGTGCCTCGGGTTCGGCAGC
Source organism: uncultured Kofleriaceae bacterium (assembly GCA_964446175.1). Lineage (GTDB taxonomy): Bacteria > Myxococcota_A > Polyangia > Haliangiales > Haliangiaceae > JABFXX01. Next base: position 38,993 of record CAYUNM010000001.1, on the reverse strand, counting down.
GATGCGGAGCGGCCGTTCCTCGCGATGGAGTGGCTCGAGGGGATGGACCTCGCGCAGCGGCTCCAGCGCGGGTCGCTGTCGACCGACGAGACGATCCGGCTGATCGTGCGTATCGCGGCGGCGCTCGGCGGCGCCCACGCGCGCGGCATCGTTCATCGCGACATCAAGCCGAGCAACCTGTTCCTCGTCGGCGGCGACGTCGATCTCGCCAAGGTCCTCGATTTCGGGATCGCGCACGTCCATCGCGAGGGGCTCGCCGCGATGACGCGCACCGGCGCCGCGATCGGCACGCCGCGCTACATGGCGCCCGAGCAGGCGCGCGGCAACCGCGATGTCGACGCGCGCGCGGATGTGTTCTCGCTCGGCTGCGTGCTGTTCGAGTGCCTCGTCGGGCATCCGCCGTTCACCGGCGACAACCCGATCGCCGTGCTGATGAAGATCTTGCTCGAGGAGGCGCCCCGGATCGGGGCGCTGCGCGAAGGCGCGCCTGCCGAGCTCGACGATCTCGTCGCGCGCATGATCTCGAAGGATCCGGCCGTGCGGCCGCGCGACGGTCTCGCGGTCGCCGCCGAGCTCGAGGCGATCGGTCCGATCGCGAACCTCGGGCCGTCGGCGACGCGCGAGCGCGACTCCGCCGTCACCGTCGGCGAGCAGCGGCTCGTCTCGGTCGTGGTCGCGACGACCGTCGTCGATGCGCCGAGCATGCCGCCGCTCGAGACCGCGCCGACGGCGGCGAGCGATCCGAGCGAGGGCGGCGAGGACTCGTCGGCGATCGAGCGCCTGACGAAGCAGGTCGCGCACACGGTCGCCGGGCACCGCGGCCGCTCGGCCGTGCTCCCCGACGGCACGATCGCGGTGACGATCGCGGGGCAGGGCGCGGCGACCGACCAGGCTGCGAAGGCCGCGCGCTGCGCGCTCGCGATCCGCGAGCTGATGCCCGGCTCGACGATGGCGCTCGCGATCGGTCGCAGCGCGAGCATCGATCGCGCCGTCGGCACGCTGATCGACCGCGCGGCCGCCATGCTGAAGATGTCGCCGAAGAAGGTCGCGGGCGTGCGGCCGATCCGCGTCGACGAGGTGGCCGCCGGGCTGCTCGACGTGCGGTTCGCGATCCACGGCGACGATGCGGGCCTCTTGCTCGCGCGCGAGCGCGACGTCACCGACAGCAAGCGCACGCTGCTCGGCAAGGCCACGCGCTGCGTCGGGCGGGAGCGCGAGCTCGGCTCGCTGCAGGCGATGTACGCGGAGTGCGTCACCGAGCCGAAGTCGCAGATCGTCCTCGTCACGGGGCCGGCGGGCGTCGGCAAGTCGCGGCTGCGCCACGAGCTCGTCCAGCGCATCACGAGCGGCCCGGGCCCGCACCCGGAGATCTGGATCGCGCGCGGCGACCCGATGAGCGCGGGCGCACCGTTCGCGATGCTGGCGCAGCTGCTCCGCCGGGCCTCCGGCATCGCCGACGACGAGCCGCTCTCGATCCGCCAGCGCCGCCTCAAGGCGCGCGTGCTGCGCAACGTCTCGACCGATGGTCCGCGGATCACGGAGTTCCTTGGCGAGCTCGTCGGTGCGCCGAGCCGCGAGGAGCCGAGCGTGCAGCTGCGCGCCGCGCGTCAGGATCCGCAGCTGATGGGCGATCAGATGCTGCGCGCGTGGGAGGACTTCGTCGCGGCCGAGTCGACGGCCGGGCCGATCATGATCATGCTCGAGGACCTGCACTGGGGCGACATGCCGTCGGTGCGCGCGATCGACGCGATCATCCGCCAGCTCCCCGAGCGCCCGGTGTACGTGCTCGCGTTCGCGAGGCCCGAGGTCGACTCGGTGTTTCCGCGGCTGTGGCACGAGCGCAGCGTCGAGCGCATCCAGCTCGGCGAGCTCACGCGCCGCTCGGCCGAGAAGCTGATCCGCGACGCGCTCGAGAACGTCGATGACGCGATGGTCACGCGCCTCATCGACCGCGCCGCCGGCAACGCGTTCTACCTCGAGGAGCTCGTCCGCTCCGTCGCGGAAGGGCACGGAGACCGGCTGCCCGAGACCGTCGTCGCGATGGCGCAGGCTCGCATCGAGGGCCTCGAGGCGGCGGCACGCCACGTGCTGCGCGCGGCGAGCATCTTCGGCCAGACGTTCTGGCCCGGCGGCCTCTCCGCGCTCCTCGACGGCAACGTCGAGGTCGCCGACTGGATCGATCAGCTGATCGAGCGCGAGCTCGTGATGCCGGTGCGCGAGTCGCGCCTCCGCGATCAGAACGAGTACCGGTTCCGTCACTCGCTCGTGCGCGAGGCCGCGTACGCGATGCTCACGGATCGCGACCGCACGCGCGGCCACCGCCAGGCGGGTGAGTGGCTCGAGGCGCGCTTTCAGGGCCTCGACGCCGTCGTGCTCGCCGAGCACTTCGAGCGCGGCGGGGAGCCGCGTCGCGCGAGCGGCTGGTACCAGCGCGCGGCCGAGCAGGCGCTCGAGGGTGACGATCTGTGCGCGGCGATCGACCACGCGGAGCGCGCGATCGCGACGCTGCGCACCGGCGAGCCTACCGCCCAGGACAGCGAGCGGATCGGCGTGCTCCGCCAGCTCCAGTCCGACGCTCACATCTGGCGCGGCGAGTACCCGCTCGCCGCCGCGCGCGGCCGCGAGGCGCTCGAGGCGCTGCCGCCGGCGAGCGTCCACTGGCTCAACGCCGCCGCGACCGTCGCCGATGCGTGGTGCCGCCAGCTCGTGCATGGCGATGTCATCGCGCTGTGCAACAAGCTCGTCGAGCTGCCGCTCACGCCCGCGCTGCACGGCGCCTACGCCCACGCGGTCGCGCTGACGATGCCGACCGTACTCTGGCATACCGACACCGATCTCGACGTCGCGCTCCACAAGCGCCTCGACGAGGTCGCGGCCACGCTCGATCCCAACGATCCGATCGCGCTCGCGTGGGTGTGCTGCGCGCGCTCGTGGCGCTCGCTTCGCGACGGCGATCTCGGCCAGTGCCACGCGCTCGACTCGAAGATCGTCGAGTGCTTCACGCTCGTCGGCGACCTGCGTCATGCGTGTCAGCAGCGCGCGTATGTCGGCTACGACGAGCTCGTGCTCGGCGCGTACCCGCAGGCCGAGGTCTCGCTGCGCGAGGCGATCGGGATCGCGCAGCGCATGGGCCTGCACCAGGTCACCGCGCAGGCGCAGCACAACCTCGGGCTCGTGCTCGCCCGGCTCGGCCGCCTCGACGAGGCGCGCGAGATCGAGACGATCGCGATGCGCGCCCTCGACGCGCAAGGCAACCGCCGCCTCGCGCTCACCGCGCGCAACTACCTCGGCCTCATCGAGATCGATGCCGGCAACTTCGACAAGGCGCTCGCGCACGTCACCGAGGCGATCGCGAACGGCGGCGACATGCAGACCGCGCTCGGCCCGTACCTCGCGACCGCCTCGACCGCGTGCCGGCTCGCCGGCGACGTGGCCGGCGCGATCGCCCATGCGAAGCGCGCGCTCGAGCTGATCGCGATCCACGGCCCACCCGAGGAGGGCGAGTCGTCGATCCGGCTCGCCCACGCCCACGCGCTCCACGCGACCGGCGCTCACGCCGAGGCGCTCGCCGCGATCACCGATGCGGAGGCGCACGTGCTCGCGCTCGCCGCGAAGATCCAGGACGACGCCTGGCGCGCCAGCTTCCTCGAGGCGATCCCCGAGAACGCGGAGACGCTCGCGCTCGCCCGCGCCTGGCGCGCCGCGCGGGCGTGAAGCGGGACGGTACTCCGGGTTACTTCGCCGGTGCGAACCGGAACGCCGGCTGATAGACGGCGCTGCTGCGCATCAGGTACGAGCGCGGGAACGAGGGATTGCTCGCGAAGGCGCCGTCGCGATCCGTCGCTTTCGGCGGGGTGAGCACGAGCTGGGTCTCCTGGAGACCCGAGAAGTACGTCGTCTGGAACCGATACGTGACCTTCTCGAGCGTGGGGCCGCCCTTCTTCTGCACGTTCCCCGCGAGATCACGGACGACACCGGTGACCTCCTTCGGTGACACCGTGAGCTGGTCTCCGCTGGCGGTCCACGTGCCCTTCTCGTCGACGATGTAGCGCCAGTTCGCGTTGAAGCTGCCGCCCCAGGCCTCGGAGTGGTAGCGGTACGTCCCGTCGGCCGCGAACTCGTACTGCAGGAGGCGCGACCCGTAGCTCACGCTGTAGCCCGCGCTGTACGCGGACTGGCCCACGCTCCACGTGCCGAGGAATGGCAGACTGCTCGTGTCCGCGGCTGGCGCGCTCGGCGCGGGCGCAGGTGGCGCGGCCGCCGGTGGCGGGGCTGCAGGTGGCGCGGGCGCGGCGGTCACGACGGCCGGCGCGGGAGCTGGCGCGGCACCCGAGATCGGATAGCGCCATCCGCCGCGCGCGAACGGACGCTTCGGCGCCGGGCTCTTCGCGAGGAGCTTGATCGAATCCGAGGCGGGCGCGAGGTCGCCGAGATGCGTCAGGCTGTCCTGCGTCGCGAACTCGATCAGCATCGGTGCGAGTCGCTTGCCGTCGGAGACCGCCGCGAGGACGAGGATGTGCGTCGCGCCGCTGCTGTCGATCATCGCGCCCGCGACGGCACGACCGGCAAGACCGGTCGACGTCGGTGTGGCCGCGGGGTCCGAGGCCTGCACGCTCGAATGCGCGCTCGTGACCGATCGCCAGGCGTCGTCGAACCACGCCGGGAGATCGGCCGACGGCTCGCTGGCGAAGAAGCGCCACACGATGTCGCCGCCTGGATTGACGAGGGTGGCACCGCCGTCGGGCGCGTTGCTCAGCTTCCAGCCGGTGGCGGCTCGAGGGTGACGCCCGCTGCCGTCACGCGTCTTCCTGCGAACGCGCTGGCAGCGGTGGACACGAACGCGAGCGCGACCGTCAGAGCTGCGACGCCGGATCTCATCGAAGCAGCGTAACAGCTCCGCGCCGGTGCCTGGCGATCGCGATCAGCTCGACGCGGCGCAGATCGTGCGCGAGATCGCGGTCACGACTTCGACGCGGCCTCGCGCAGGACTTCCTTGAGCGCGGTCTGGATCGTCTCCTTGCCGGGCGCGCCGCTGACGCGCGGCACCACCGCGATCGAGACATCCGGGATCTCCGTCGTGCCGTCGCTGACGACGCGATCGCTCGCGACCCATCCAACCGTCACGTCCGCCGTCGGCGGCCCGATGTACCCGCTGATCCGGAGCACGCGATCGCCGATCTTCGCGCTGGTCGTCACGCGGCGGATGTGCCACTCGCCGTTGTGATCGTCGGGAGCGGCATCGCCGAGGGAGCCGAGCCCCTCCAGCCACGTCGCGGGCTCCTTCGTCACGATCGTCAGCTTGACGTCCAGAAAGCCATCCTCGTCCGCTTTCATGACCCGCCGAGCGTAGCACCGCATTTGGTGCGCGTAGGACGAACACCGACGCGAGGATCGGCGGAACCCCGACTGACGATCAGGCCTCGGCAGTCGAATCTTACAGTCGTGCTGAACATCTTGGTCGTGGAGAAGCAGGGAGCGCGGCGTGCCGACCTTGTCGATGCGATCTGCGAGCTCCCCGGTATTCGTGTGTGTGGCGCCGCGAGCGGGCTCGTCGAGGCGCTCCGGAGCATGTCGGCGGAGGCGATCGATGCGGTCGTCGTGGGCGCGGGCCTGCCCGACGCCGAGCTGCAGCAGGTGACGACGCTCGTGCGAAACCTGCTCGGCTGCGACGTCCTCGTCGTCGCCGACACGCGCGAGCTGGTCGCTCGCGTCGAGTCGCTGCTCGCCGCCCGCCGCGCGCCCGAGGACGCGCTCGGTGCACGCGCCGCCCGCACCGAGGCGCTCGCGCTGGCACGCGCCGGCAAGGTCGCGCTCGTTCACCGGCTGCGAGTTGCCCAGCAAGCGCGCAGCTCGCCCACGCCGCGCGGCCTGCAGACCCTCGACCTCGACGACTGGCTGCCCGCGATGTGCGCCAGCTTCGCGCGGCTGATGCCCGCGTACGTCGAGCTCGTCCCGATCATCTCGGCCGACACGCCTCCGGTCCGCTGCGTGCCCGAGGTCCTCGAGCACGAGATGTTCGACATCGTCCTCGACGCGGCCGCCAAGCTGCCCTGGGGCGGCACGATCTGGCTCACGGCGGAGCTCGCGAGCAACGATACCGTCCGCATCGACGTGCTCGAGAACGGCCTCGGGACCGGCGACGACGTGACGCTGCGCACCGCGTCCCCGGTGTCGTCGTGACACACACGTCTCAGCCGCGTGACGTTCCTCTATACTGAACGCAGTGCCTCGCAGTTTCGTGCTGCTCTGCTTTCTCGTCGCCTGCGGCCACAGCGGTAGCGGCGCCACGCCCGACAGCACCGCCTGCGATCCGAGCCAGGCCTCGTGCGATGGCGCGTGCGTCGATGTCATGGAGAACGACGCGAGCTGCGGCGCGTGCGGCACCGCCTGCACGGGCGCACAGCACTGCGTCGCCGGCACGTGCCGCGACTCGGCGATCCAGCACGTCGTGCTCGTCGTCGAGGAGAACCACACGTTCGACGCGTACTTCGGCCGGTACTGCCAGGCCCCCGCCGGCTCGAACCCGACCTGCACCGCGGGTCCGTCGTGCTGCGAGCGCGCGCCCGACACCGAGCCGCGCGGCGCGTCCCCGATCACGCTCGACGACAGCTCGAACTTCGCCGAGGACCGCGATCACCTCCAGGCCTGCGAGCTGCAGCAGATCGACGGCGGCCGCATGGACAACTTCGTCACGGGCGCGAGCGGCGCGGACACCTGCGTCGGCAGTGGCCCCTCGTGCTCCAGCGCGAACAACTTCGCGCTCGCGGGCTCCGGCGCCGTCGGCGCCTACTGGACGCTCGCCGACAACGGCGCGCTCGCGGATCGGTACTTCCAGCCGATCGCGGGCGGCACGTCGTCGAACGACATGTACCTCGCGATCGCGCACTACCAGTTCCTCGACAACGAGGCGATGCCCGACGCGATCGGTGACCTCCTCGACTGCACGATCGACTCGGTCTGCCTCTCGGCGGCCAAGACGAAGTTCACCGGCCGCACGACGATCGGCGACCTGCTCGAGGCGGCCGGCAAGACGTTCAAGGTCTACGCGGACGGCTACGCGGAGGCCGTCGCCGCCGGCTACGGCAAGTGCCCGAACATCGCGAACGACTGCCAGTACAGCCAGATCGCGCACCCGATCGCGTACCAGGCCTGCCGCTACGACGCCTCCGACATCCCGTTCGCCTACTACGCCCAGTTCGCGGACACCCCGCACATCAACGACTACGCGCAGCTCGCCCAGGACGTCGCGAACCACACGCTGCCCGACTTCGCGTACGTCAAGGCGCTGACGACGCGCAACGAGCACCCGAACGTCTCGACGATCAGCGACGGCGTCACGTTCGTCCAGAACATGATCCAGACGATCGAGCAGTCGCCGTACGCGAGCTCGACGCTCATCCTCGTGACCTGGGACGAAGGCGGCGGCTTCTACGATCACGTCGCGCCGCCGCCGCCGATCGATACGGACGACGCGAACAATCCCGTGCCCTACGGCACGCGCGTGCCGCTGCTCGCGATCGGGCCGTTCGCGAAGAAAGGCACCGTCTCGCACGTGACGATGGAGCACTCGTCGATCGTCCGCTTCCTCGAGTACAACTTCATCGGCCCCGTCGGCCAGCTCGGGTATAACGACGCGAAGGTCCACAACATCGGCAGCCTGCTCGACCCGGGCGCGACCGCGGTCCACGTCCCCGAGTGACCATCGCGGCCGCCTGGTCCCGGCCTTGCTTCGATGCGGTTGCATGAGCGTCGAACCTGTCGTCATCGAATCGTCGAGCTGTGGGTCAGAGGCGCGTCGCAAGCCAGGGCCGATCGTCCTCAACATGCCCGGGCTCGGCATGGCGTGGTTCGGAGGCTGGCTGTTCGCGATCGGCTTCGCGCACCTGTCGTTCTGGAAGGGCGTACTCGCGCTCGTTCTCTGGCCGTATTACCTCGGCGTCCTCGCGCGCTGACCTTGCACTCGCACGCGCTTCGCGCGGCGGCGCGCCGGCCGCACGGCTTGCGCGCTTACTTCGTCACGCGGAACATCGCGTGGCAGCCTTCGCAGCGGCTCATCACCGAGCCGAGGGCGGTGCCGGTCGCGACCGGATCGTTCGCCGTCGCCGCCTCGACGAGCTTCTCGAGCTCGCCATGGAAGGCGTCGTCGAGCGCCTTGAAGGCGGCGAGCTGGTCGGCGTTCTTCGGCAGCACGTACGAGCCGGTCTCGAGGGCGTGCTCGGTCAGTGCGCGCGCGCGATGCACGGCGTGCAGGCGCTCGGGAATCTCCGAGAGCTTGCCGAGCGCGATCGCGCTGACGCTGTCGCGCATCGCCTCGTGCAGCAGGCGCATCTCGTTCTGCACGGCGTTGACGCCCGGCGGAAGCTGGTCGGGCGACGCGGCGAGCGCCGGAGCTGCGGGAGCCGGTGAGGCTGGCGGAGCCGTCGTCGCGGGAGGGGCAGGGCAGTCACGCCGGCAGGCCGTCGAGAGCACTGCGAAGCTGGCGAGCAGGAGTGCAGCGGATCTCATGACCGCGCAACCTTACCGCGCGCATTCGTGAGTGCCGCACGGCGTGCGCTCGTTTCTTGCCGGTGCGTCATCTCCGCTGGCATGCCCGATGCTGTCTCTCGGGCGCAACTTCCAGGAGGCCGTCATGCGCTGCTTGCCCGTCGTGGTCGCCGCGTTGTTTGCGTTGCCAGGTTGCATCGATCCGTCGCTGGGCACCGCGACGAGCGCGAGTACCGATCCGCCGGTCATCACGCTGCTGCACGTCAACGATACGCACTCGCACCTCGCGTCGTGGGGCCCGAAGGACTGGAGGCTCGACGGCACGCTCGTGATCGTCAACGGGCACGATCATGTCGCGCTCGCGGAGCCGGAGAGCGTGGGCTCGACGCTGATCGTCTCGGCAGGCGAGTACTATCGCTGGGTCGGTCGGCTGCGCATCGCGGTCGAGAGCGATCACGTCGAGCTGGTCGACTACGCGCTGCTCGATGTCGATCGGCGCGTGCCGCCGCTGCCGGCGATTCACCAGACGGTCGCCGGGCTCGAGGCCGGCATCACGAGCCGCTACGGCGACGTCTACCACCGCGTGATCGGCTGGGCGATCGAGCCGCTCCTCGACGAGCCCGCCGCGCACCGGCACCAGGACAAGCGCGACACGGCGATTGGCGACCTGTTCACCGACGGATACCGCGCGGCGACGCACACGGACGTCGCGATCGAGGCGAACGGTTTCCTCGACACCGGTCTGCCCGCCGGGCCGCTCGTCCCCGTCGATGTCTACCGCTCGATGAGCTACGGCCTGCCGACGGCGACATCCGATGGCTTCATCGTGCGCCCGTTCCGCCTCGCGACGTTCGAGATGACGGGCCTGCAGCTGCTCACCGCGCTCGAGGTCGCTCTCGCGGGGCCGCCCGACATCTTCCCGCAGGTCTCCGGGATGCGCTTCGACTACGACTCGAGCAAGCCCCCCGGCCAGCGCGTGCTCGTCGACAGCGTGCATGTCGCCGGCCGCCGCATCGCGCTCGACGCGAGCTACACGCTCACCGCGAACGAGGGCCTGCTGATGTTCTTGCCGGGTCTCGGCATCACCTTCGAGAACCCGCGGATCCTCGACGAGTCCGCCTCCCACGCCGTGCAGACGCTGATCTCCCGACGCCTCGTGATCGACGCCGCGACGTCGGGGCGCATCCGCGACCGCGCTCGGATGCCCGGCCATCCCTAGGCGACGGACGGCATCACGGGCGCGAACATGCCGCGTGAGCGGCGGTACCGCGATTCCGCTGGCGGCGTGAACTACAATTGTAGTACGGGTACTACGGTTGTAGCTGAAATCGACGTTTCACGGGAGCCACCATGAAGTCCCTCGTCCTGCTCGTCCTGTCGAGCGCGCTCGCGGTTGCCGGCTGCAAGAAGACGTCAGATCAACTCGACCGCGGCTCGGCAGCCCCCGCGGCGTCTGCCCCGCGGAGGTCCGCGCCGGCCGGCGATGCCGATCGCGTCGAGGTGCTCGCGCGGCATCGCGCGGTGGCCAGCCAGGAGGATCGCGATGCCGATCCGGTCGTCGTGCACTTCGACCGCTTCAAGGTCACGAAGGCGCGCTTCGACCCCAAGCACCTCGAAGGTGGGACCGCGACGATCGAGCTCGACATGACGAGCATCAAGACCGGCTCCGAGGAGCGAGACAAGGATCTCCAGTCGCCCGACTACATCGATGTCGGCAACTTCGCGACCGCGACCATCGACGTCACGAACGTCAAGCCGCAGTCCGCGACGACGTACACCGCGGACGCGAGCGTGGCGTTTCGCGGCGTCACCCGGACCTACCCCGTGACGTTCGCGGTGCTCGCGACCACCGCCACATCGGTCCGCGTCGAGGGCGAGGTGACGTTCTCGCGGCTCGACTTCGGGGTCGGCATCGATCCCGCGACGGATCCGACGGAGCGCATCGACACGCAGCTCGTGATCCAGTGGGTGCTCACGCTGCAGCCGGCGTAGGCGCGGCGCTCACGGCTTGCATTCGCAGCAGGGCGCGTGCGCGGCGGTACACGTGGCGCTCGCGTCTCGACAGCGGCCGGCCGCGGCGGCGTCGGTCCGCAGGTCCTTGGCGATCGCGCAGATCTTCGCCGCGTCGTCGCAGGCGGCATCGGCCTGCACGCACGCGCTGAGGCACGCCGAACCGGAGCCGACGGTGCACCCGGGCGTATGCGTCGGCTTGTCGGGCGGGTCGGCGAACACACAATCGGGCTCGCACGCATCATCGGGCGATCGCGCCGGAGCGGGCAGTGACAGCGCGGACCGCCTCGCGAGCAGATCGGTGTACAGCTTGTCGATCTTCGTGCTCGGCTCGTCGTCGAGAGGCGGCGGCGGGCCGACCGCCGTCGGCACCGGGTCCTGGATCACCTCGCGCGGCATCATGTTGCCTCCTCCGCACGCGACGAGCGCGATGGCCGCGGCCATTCCGGCAAGCTTCATCCGGTGAGCCTAGCGCGTTGGTGCGGCGCTCGCGTCGCGCTGAGGTCGCCGGGCCGCCTCGCGCCGGCGGACGCGCAAATCACGGGCCGCGTGAAGATGAAACCGCCTCGACCGCGGGAGACGCGGTATGGCAGTGTGATGGCGCTCGATCCCGCGTTCGTTGCCGACTGCCCCTACGGGCCGAGTGCGCTGCTCATCGATGACATCGTGCGTGTCGATCGAGACGCCAGCACCGTCGTCGTGCGCATGCCGACGCATCCGGACCTGCCGATCACGCGCGACCAGCGCGCACATCCCGCGCGGCACCCGCTGCATGTCTCGGGCGGCCTGATGATCCACGCGACCGGGATCCTCGGCTTCGTGCACGCGTACTACGTGATGGACCTGCGTCACGCCGACGGCTGGATCGGCTACGGCACGCACATCCACGAGGGCAAGTTCAAGAAGATGGGGAAGGTCGGTCCCGCGATGCTGCTGACGTGCAGCGCGACCAGCGTGCGCAAGATCAAGAGCGCGATCGTCGCGCGCTACAGCTTTCGCTTCGAGCAGGACGGCGGGCTGGTGTACGAGGGTGACCACAGCGCGATCTTCACGCGCGCGGAGGCCTGACATGCCGGCGACCGTCTCGCAGCTCTGGCGCTTTCCGATCAAGTCGATGGCCGGCGAGCGACTCGGCTCCGCGCGCGTTGCTGTCGAGACCGGCATCATCGGGGATCGCGGCCACGCGCTGCTCGACGTCGCGACGGGGCGCATCGCGAGCGCGAAGCACCCGCGCAACTGGGCGCCTCTGCTCGGCTTCAAGACGAAGATCATCGAGCGCGAAGGCGAGCGTCACCCCGTCGTCTCGATCGAGCTGCCCGACGGCTCGCTCGTCCGCAGCGACGCCGCCGATGTCGATGCACGGCTGTCCTCCGCGATCGGCCGCGAAGTGAGGCTCGTCTCGACGCCGCCCGCGCAGGCGACGTACGACGAGTACAACGCGCAGCGCGGCAAGGACTCCGGCGAGCCACTCGCGGTCGGCGCGCCCGAGGGAACGTTCTTCGACTTCTCGTCGCTGCACATCCTCACGACCGGCACGCTCGCGAAGCTGCACGAGCTGCGGCCCGAGTCGCGGTTCGAGGTCACGCGGTTCCGCCCGAACGTCCTCGTCGAGACCGGCGACGTCTCGTTTCACGAGAACGACTGGATCGGGCGCGAGCTCGCGATCGGCGACGAGGTCCGCGCGTACGTGATGTTTCCGTGCCCGCGCTGCGTGATGCCGACGCTCGCGCAAGGCGATCTCCCGGCCGACCCGGAGATCCTCAAGACGGCGACCGCGAACACGCTGCTGTTTCCGCTGCTCGCGAAGAAGCTGCCGAGCGTCGGCATCTACGCGACGGTCGTGCGCGGCGGCACGATCCAACCTGGTGACAGCGTTCGCGTCGAAGGCACCTCAGCGCTGCGGCGCGTCGGCACGTACGCGAAGGCGATCAAGCGCGCGATCCGCCGCCGCTGAGCGAAAGGGCAGTGCGCCCACCACGCGCGCGGCTATACTCGCGCCAGGGTGGCGATCAACCGCACGATCCTCGAGGGAGGCACCGTCTTCGACGGCACGGGCGCGCCCGCTCGCGAGGTCGATGTCCTGATCGAGGGCGAGATCGTCGCGAGGCTCGCACCGCGCGGCGCGCTCGCCGCCGTCGAGGATGCGCGCCGGATCGACGCCCGCGGCGCGTGGATCGTGCCCGGCTTCATCGACACGCACACCCACTACGACGCCGAGCTCGCACTCGCACCGGCGCTGACGGAGTCGGTGCGCCACGGGGTGACGACCGTCGTCGTCGGTAGCTGCTCGGTCAGCTTCGTCGCGTCGAGCCCGGAGGACTGCTCCGACATGTTCACGCGCGTCGAGGCGGTGCCGCGCGAGATGGTGTTGCCGCTGCTCCAGCAGATCAAGACGTGGGACGAGCCGCGCGGCTACCGAGACTGGATCGATCGCCACCCGCTCGGGCCCAACGTCGCGAGCTTCATCGGCCACAGCGACGTGCGCGTGCGGGCGATGGGGCTGCAGCGCGCGGTCGACCCGCACGTCACGCCGAACGCCGACGAGCAGCAGCAGATGAACGCGCTCGTCGACGCCGCGCTCGACCACGGCTTCCTCGGCATGTCGGGCATGACGAACCCGTGGGACCGGCTCGACGGCGATCGCGAGTGGTCGAAGAGCCTGCCGTCGTACTACGCGCGGCGCCGCGAGCGACGTGCCCTCGAGGCCGTGCTGCGCGCGCGAGGCGCGATCCACCAGACCGCGCCCAACCTCGTCACGCGCGTCAACATCCTCGGCATCGCGCTCGCCAGCGCGGGATGGTTTCGCCGCCCGCTGCGCACCACCACGATCGCGATGATGGATCTCAAGGCCGATCGCTGGGTGTACGGCCTCACGAGCACCGTCGCCTGGCTCGCCAACCACCTCTTCCGCGGCGACTTCCGCTGGCAGACGCCGCCAGTCCCGTTCGACGTCTTCTACGACGGCATGGACTCGGTGCTGTTCGAGGAGTTTCCCGCCGGTCAGGCCGTGCGCGACCTCGCGAAGGATCTCGACGCGCGCCGCCGCCTCGTCGCCTCGCCCGAGTACCGCGCGTCGTTCCGCAAGGAGCTGCGCAAGAAGCTCGCGCCGAAGGTGTGGCACCGCGATCTCGGCGACGCGGTGATCGTCGCCGCGCCGGACGCGAACCTCGTCGGCAAGTCGTTCGTGCAGGTCGCGCGCGAGCGTCACGCCGATCCGGTCGATACGTTCCTCGATCTCATCGTCGAGCACGATCGCGCGCTGCGCTGGCATACGTGCCTGGCGAACGATCGTCCCGCCCGCCTCGCCGATCTGATGCGCAGCCAGAGCACGCTGATGAGCTTCGCCGACTCCGGCGCGCACCTCCGCAACATGGCGTTCTACAACTTCCCCGTTCGCATGCTGCGGCGCGTCCGCGACGCCGAGCGCGACGGCAACGCGATCATGCCGATCGAGCAGGCGATCCATCGCCTGACCGGCGAGCTCGCCCGCTGGTTCGGTCTCGACGCCGGCACGATCCAGGAGACCCGGCGCGCCGACCTCGTCGTGCTCGATCCCACGCGCCTCGACGAGCGCGTCGACGAGATGCACCTCGCTCCGTTCCCCGGCGTCCCGGGGTTCGAGCGCGTCGTCAACGGCGGCGAGGCCGTGCGCCGCGTGTTCATCGCCGGCACGCCCGTCGTGGAGGACGGCCAGCCGCTACCGGCGCTTGGCCAGCAGCGCACCGGCCGCTTCCTGCCCGCCCAGACCCGGTAGCGAGCACGCGGTTGCGGGCTCGCACGGCCGCGCGTCGCGCGAGGCCGGATCGGCGACGAACCCCGTGTGAGCACGGGCACCTGCGATATCTGTTTACATCGTATAGTTTACAGCGTAAATAGTGCCTGCGATGCCGCGCGCCGCGTTCCAGCCCGAACAGCTCGTCGAGCTGCGCGCGCGCGCGGCCGAGGCGGCGACCCGGCTGTTCGCCGAGCACGGCTACGCGGCGATCACGATGCGCGCGGTCGCCGAGGAGCTCGGCGTCAGTGCGATGACGCCGTACCGCTACCTGCCCGGCGGCAAGGACGAGCTGATCGGGCTCGTGCGCACCTCCGCGTTCCGCGCGTTCGCCGATGCGCTCGAGGCGGGCATCGCGACGAGCACCGACCCCGAGGATCGGCTGCGCCGCTTGAAGCACGCGTACCTCGCGTTCGCGGTCGCGCATCCCGATGCGTACCGCATCATGTTCGAGCTGCGCGGCGCCGAGGACACGAGTCGCTGGCCCGACCTCGACGCGCAGGCCGCGCGCGCGTTCGGCGTGCTGCATGGCGCGGTGCGCATGGCGATCGACGCGGGCGTGCTCGAGGGCGACGCGCTGACGATCGCGCACATCCTGTGGGCGGGCGCGCACGGGCTCGCGTCGCTGCACCTCGCCGGGCGGCTCTCGCCGCGCCGTCCGCTCGCGCGGCTCGCCGCGCTCGATCACGAGCTCGCGGGATTTCGCGCGCGCCCGGCGGACCCGATCTCGGCCGGCTCTCGCGCGCGGCGCAAACGGAGGACCAGATGACGGAGCGGCTCGGAACCTCGTACAAGCAACACGGCCTGCCGGCGGGTCGGTGGGACGCGATCGTGATCGGCTCCGGCCTCGGCGGCCTGACGACAGCGAGCCTGCTCGCGCGCCACGCGGGAAAGCGCGTGCTCGTCCTCGAGCGCCACTACACCGCGGGCGGCTTCACGCACACGTTCCATCGCCCCGGCTACGAGTGGGACGTCGGCGTGCACTACGTCGGCGATGTCCACCGTCCGCACACGCTCATGCGCCGCGCGTTCGATCACCTGAGCGACGGCCAGCTCGAGTGGGCCGACATGGGCGACGTCTACGACACGATCGTGATCGGCGGCGACCGCTACGACTTCGTCGCCGGCCGCGAGCGCTTCCGCGCGCGCATGCACGAGTACTTCCCCGCGCACACCGCGGCGATCGATCGCTACCTCGAGGCGATCCGCGCGACCACCCGCCGCAGCAAGCGCTTCTTCCTCGAGAAGGTGCTGCCGCCCGCGCTCGGCACGCTCGCCGCGCCCGCGCTGCGCTGGCCGGCGCGCAACGATATCCGCCGCACCGTCGCGGACGTGCTCGGCGAGATCACCAGCGATGCGCGCCTGCGCGGCGTGCTCGCCGGTCAGTACGGCGACTACGGCTTGCCGCCGGGCCAGGCGAGCTGGTTCATGCACGCGTTGCTCGCCGGGCACTACCTCGGCGGTGGCGCGTATCCCGTCGGTGGCGCGGGACGCATCGCGCAGACGCTCATGCCCGGCATCGAGCGCGCGGGCGGTGCGGTGGTGACCTCGGCGGAGGTGACGCAGATCCTCGTCGAGAACGGGCGCGCGGTGGGCGTCGAGCTCGCGGGCGGCGAGCGCGTGATGGCGCCGCTCGTGATCAGCGACGCCGGCGTGGCGATCACGTTCGGGCAGCTGCTGTCGCCGGAGGCCGCGGGGAGGGCAGGGGTGAAGCCGGCGGTGCCGGGCGTCGGGCCGTCGTTCGCGCACGTCTCGCTGTACGTCGGCATCAAGGCCGATACGGCTTCTCTCGGCCTGTCGCGCGCGAATCGCTGGATCTATCCGGATCACGATCACGATCGCACGGTTGCGCGCTACCTCGCGGATCCCGAGGCGCCGCTGCCGGTCACGTACCTGTCGTTTCCGTCGGCGAAGGATCCCGACTTCGCGCGGCGCTACCCCGGGCGCACGACGATCGAGGCGATCGGCCTGGCTCCCTACGAGTGGTTCGCGGCGTGGGAGGGCAAGCCGTGGAAGAAGCGCGGCGAGGACTACGAGGCGCTCAAGAAGCGGCTCGCCGATCGTCTGCTCGCGGCGCTCCTCGCCGAGTGCCCGCAGCTCGCGGGCAAGATCGACGTCGCCGAGCTCTCGACGCCGCTGACCACGCGCCACTTCGCCGGTCATCCGCACGGCGAGATCTACGGCCTCGATCACTCGCCGGCGCGGTTCGCCGCGCGCCAGCTGCGCCCGCACACGCGGATCGGCAACCTCTACCTGACCGGCGCCGACATCTGCACCGCCGGCATCGGCGGCGCACTCATGGGCGGCGCGCTCACCGCGAGCGCGATCACCCGACAGAACATGCTCTCGCACCTGCTCGAGGGCGCGACGAGCGCGGGCGTGGCGGCGCACCGGGACGTCGCCTGATTCCCGCCAGACGCCCGTCGCTACGCTCTAGTTGCAGCCGCCGGAATCGATCGTGAACGCCGACTGGACGAACTGGAAGTACATGAAGCCGTAGCGGTTGTACCAGTCGGGGTTGTGGAAGTTGTCGCGCTCGCAGGCGGCCACCATGTCGAGCGCTCTGCGCATGTTCTGGATCAGCGCGGCGTTCTTGTCGCGGCTGGCCTTCACCATGTTGCACTTCTCGCGCTCGACATCCATCTTGGCGTACTGCCACGACAGGCCGGTCACGGCGTGGATGCCCGAGGTCGTGTCGCCGAGGCCTTCGGCGTTCTTGATGTACGTCATCGTCCGCGAGTGGATCGTCTGCAGCCGCGCGAGCGTGTTGCGCGTGAAGTTGACCTCGCCGTACGCCTTCGCGAAGCACTCCGCGCACGTCGGCGATGCCGCGCTGCCGGAGCAGCTCGACGGCACCTCGGGACCGCTGTGGTCATCGCGGAGCCGGTCGGTGAGCGAGCGGTCGAGCTCCGACAGCGAGTCGAACATGTCGGTGACCTGCTGGAACAGGCTCATGCCGCTCGACACGCCGCCCGCGACCTGGCCTGCCTGGCCCGCGAGATCGCTCATCTGCCCGGTGAACTCCGACCACCGCGTGCCGTCGCCGTACATGCCTCCGCCGCTGAGATCGGAGGGGTCGATGGAACCGGCATCGCCATCGGCCGCCGCGGGCGCCACCGCGAGCATGACGAGCGCGAGCGCGAGGAGGAGCTTCATGGCGTCACCGTCTTCTTTCTGCGCAGCATCGCGAGGAGGATCAGCACCACGACCGCGCCACCGACGGCGGCCGCCACGATGACGCCGGTGTTGCCGCCGCCGCCGCCCGGCCCACCCGGATGCTTCC
Organism: uncultured Kofleriaceae bacterium; assembly: GCA_964446175.1. Lineage (GTDB taxonomy): Bacteria > Myxococcota_A > Polyangia > Haliangiales > Haliangiaceae > JABFXX01. The sequence goes on along the minus strand of CAYUNM010000001.1, from coordinate 21,444 downwards.
GGTCGTAATCGGCCTGGCTCAGAAACGGCGGCGCCATCAGCTTGTGGAGCGGGATCTCGGGGCCAACCCAGAACAGGATCTGGTACGGCTTGCGGTCGGCGGTCGGGCTCTGCACGAGGAACATCGCGGCGCCCTCGGTGCGGAAGCGGTACTGGGTAACGCCGTTGTCGGCCTTCGGATGCTTGTCCCAGTCGAACGACAGGTCGTTCTTCACGGAGAGGCGCATCGGCGACGCGGCATCGCCGGAGGCGAGCATGACGCCGACGGGTGTCGCGATGCCGAGCCCCTCGACGAAGAACGCGACGCCCTTGTCGTCAGCCTGGCCGCGATAGACCGCGAGCTTGCCGACCTTGGCGATCTCGGGATGCTCCGCGAGCTCGACCTTGGTCACCGGTACGGGAGGCGGTTCGTCAGCGCGCGCGCTGCCCACCGCGAGAACCAACACCACGAGCACGCGTAGCAACCCCATCCAGACCAATGGTGCCCGAATCCGGAGGGGCCGCCAACGGCAAACGAGCAGGAAGCCGCTCGCTACCGAGCCAGATAGAGCGAGAGCACCTTCGTCATCATCTCCGGATCGCGGCTGCCGGCGAGCTCTCGGCTCGAGTGCATGCTGAGCATCGGATTGCCGACGTCGACGGTCGGGATGCCGAGCAACGTCGACGTGATCGGCCCGATCGTGCTGCCGCACGGCAAGTCGGTGCGCACGACGTACTGCTGCACCGGCACGCTCGCCTCGCGGCACAGCTCGGCGAACATCGCGGCCGTGCTCGCGGTCGTCGCGTAGCGCTGCTGCGCGTTCGTCTTGATCACGGGGCCGCCGTTGAGCACCGGCTTGTGGCGTGGCTCGTGGCGGCTCGCGTAGTTCGGATGAACGGCGTGGGCCATGTCCGCCGAGACGCACGTCGACGCGGCGCACGCGCGCAGGAACGCATCGCGATCGCCGATCAGCCTCTCGAGGATGCGCGGCAGCACGGCGCTCCCCGCACCGGCGACGCTGTCGCTGCCGACCTCCTCGTGATCGAACAGCGCGATCACGCTGATCGCCGACGGCGACTTGACGCTCGCGATCGCCGTCGTCGCCGCATGCGACATCGCGAGGTTGTCGAGCCGCGCCGAGAAGATGAATTCCTCGTCGGCGCCGCCGAGTGCGGGCGCGGCCAGGTCGAACAGCATCAGATCGGTCTGCACGATGCGATCCGGCTCCACGCCGGCCGCCTCCGCGATCAGCCGGCCCAGCCCGCCCGCGCCCGCGAGCCCGTAGATCGGCGCCATGTGCTCCTGCTTGTTGAGCACGAGCCCCTTCTCGTTCACCTCGCGATCGAGGTGGATCGCGAGCTGCGGCACGCGCAAGAGCGGCTTCGCGATCGAGACGAGCTTGGTCGTGATCGCGCCGCCATCGCGGACGAGCACGCGTCCCGCGATGCCGAGATCGCGATCGAGCCACGAATTCAGCAGGACGCCGCCGTAGACCTCGACGCCGAGCTGCGCGTAGCCCTCCTGCACGTACTCGGCATTCGGCTTGAGGCGCAGGTTCGGGCTGTCGGTGTGTGCGCCGACGATCCGGAAGCTCGTCCGCCGCGCGGCATCCGCCGGCAGCACGAACGCGATCAGGTTCGTCTCCGCCGTCACGACATAGTAGCCACCGCCCGCCAGCGAGCCCCACGCGTCGGTCTCGCGCAGCGCGCGGAAGCCCGCGGCATCGAGGCGCGATCGCGCAGAGGCGACCGCATGAAAGGGAGTCGGCGAATCGCGAAGGAACGCGAGCAGGTCAGCGAGCACGCGCCAATTGTTGCTCAGGACGCGCGTGCTGGCGCGCGACGCTGCCGGGAAACTACTGGATCACCGTCGCGCACTTGCCATCGATGCACGTCAGACCATTGCAGCACGAGGTCCCGTTGCCGCACTTGTCGTACTCGCCGCCGCACGCGGGCGGCGTGGACGTGCACACCTTGTTGCCTCCGCCGTCGGGCTCGCAATACCCGCCGCAGCACTGATCGCCCGCGGAGCAGCCGTCGCCGTCGGTCTTGCACGGGTCGAAGACCCAGAAGCCGCGCAGGTTGTCGGCCGCGGCCTCCTGTCCGTCGAGGTAGAACGCGGGGTGGCTGCTGTCGACGCCGGCGGCGGCGCCGATGTCGAGTGCGGCGACCCAGAGCTTGCCGTTCTCGTCGTTGTTGTCCTTCGACGGCAGCGTGTTGCCGTACGAGCGGTGGCTCGTGAACACGACCCAGAAGTATCCGCCCACGGCCTCCGGCAACACGGTCGGCGCGAAGTTCAGGTCCGGATCCGACGCGGGCAGGTACGTCCCCGCACCGGAATACCCGTCGAGCCGATCGAGCCGGTGTGTCGTATGCGTCGCGACATCGACGGTGTACAGGTCGCCGGTCGACACGACGCTGCCGCTGCCCATATCGGTCTCGAACAGCTCGTTGTTCCCGGCGTGATACACGACCGCCCTCGTATCGGGCGTGAACGCCGGCCACCCGAGGAACAGCGTGCTGTCGCTCGCGATGTCGGTGAGCGCGGAGAACGTCTTGGTCGCGAGGTCGACGGTCATGATCGCGAGCGAGTGCCCGTGACCGGTGTCCTCGTGGTTGAACACGATCCGCGTGCCGTCGGGAGAGAACGCGGGCATCGCCGCGTTCGTGATCGTGCCGTCCCACCCCGCCGCCGACACGTTCGCACCTGTCGCCGAGCTGTGGAGCCTCGACGCCGCGCCGGTCCACGTGCGGTAGTTGCTCGACGACATCACGAGCGACCCGTCGGGCGTGAGCCCGCCATACACGAACGACTGGTCGCCCTGCGCCTTGCGCACCGAGGCGCCGCTCGCGAGGTCGTAGCTCGTGCTGTTCAGCCCGAACAGCCCCGACGCGGCGACGAGCGTCGACCCATCCGCGCTCGCGGTATGGCAGACGTTGCCGCAGCCGCTCTTCACGGGCGTCGGCGTCGTCGCGCCCGGGTTGATCTTCATGATGCCGACCGACGCGAATCCGCCGAGGATCGGCGAGCCATACGTCTCGTAGTAGATGACGCCGCGCAAGCTGCCCTGCGCGACCTTCCAGCTCTCCGTGATCGGGCCGGTCACCGCCGCGCCCGACATCTTCGTGACCTTCACGGTCAGCGGATCACTCGCGGTCGCGGCGAGCGTGATCGCGTTCCACATCGCGTTCGACGGCGTCACGCGGCCCGGCGTCGACGCGCCGAACCACCCCGTATAGTCGACCGTCGGCGCCGTGATGCGCACGAGCACGGCCGTCGGCGCCGCGCCGTCGAACTGCAGCGTCGGCGCGAGCAGCCCGCGCGGAAACACCGTCTGATCGTACGGGTACAGGAACTTGAACGCACCGTCCGCATTCCCTCCGCCCATCAACGAGCCCTGCGCTCCCGCACCGACGCCGCCGGGATTCTCCGTCAGCGTGCACTTCGTCCCGTCCCACGTCCCTCCTGCCGCCGTGCACGCGCACGGCGCGTCGTTGCACACCGGCCCCGGGTTGCCCGCATCGCCCATCCCACTACTCCCCGAGTCACCGCCTCCCGCCGCATCGCCGCCTGTCTTGCCGCGAGTCGGGCTGCCGCACGCGACCGTGTACGCGGCCGCGGCGAGTAGCAGGGTGATGGTCGTGGCTCGAGCGCGGGCGCAGATCATTCCGGTCTCCCCTGGAAGTGCGCGCCGAACGTAGACCAGACGACCGGCCGTCCGGCGCACAAAGTCGTGGCGGACCGGCGCCTCGCGTAGCCAGCCCATTTCGCCCCGCGCTTGCGAATTCAGGATCCTGCGGCGGCATCTCGCGTGCAATTGGTCGGACCCATGCACCAGGGAGGCAACAGGAGTAGTCGGTGGGGCAGGGTCCCCGAGGTCGCGGTCATCGTCGCAGCGCTCGCGGGCTGTACAGCAGACGCACCGTCATCGGTCACCAACGTCGGTTCCGTCGGATCACTCGACAACCGCGCGCTGATCCATGCGGCCGGCGGTCCGCTCGGCGGGAAGGCCGATGGCACCGGCCAGGCCCGGCAACCATCGCTGAGCTTCTACGGCGGTCCGTTGCTGCAGGCGCCGGTGCTCCACGCCGTGTTCTGGGGCACGCAGGTCGCGCCCGACACGCAGTCCGCGGTCACCTCGTGGTTCGGCGATCTCGCACAGAGCGTGACCGTCCCGATGCTCGGCCAGTACGACACCGCGAGCCCGGCGCAGTTCATCACGCAGATGCACTTCGCGGGTTCCGTGATGGATGTCGACGCGCCCACGCAGACGACGATCAGCGACCAGGACATCCAGGTCGAGCTGACGCGGATGATCGACGCCGGCACCGTCCCCGCCAACGACGGCAACCAGCTCTACATCATGTACATGCCGCCCGGCGCGACGGTCACCACGCAGTTCGGAAACTCGTGCCAGGCGTTCTGCGGCTATCACGGCTCGTTCTACCGGAACGGCACGAACGCGTTCTACGCGGTGATTCCCGACATGACGCTCGAGCCGTGCAAGTCCGCCTGCGCGTACGATCCGACGCCGATCAACGACGTCTACCTCACCACCTCGCACGAGGTCGTCGAGGCGACGACCGACGCGGGGGTCGGCGTGATCAGCACCGGCGCTCCGAGCTATGCCTGGATCGATCCGCTGACCGGCAACGAGATCGGCGATATCTGCGCCGGGCTCTCGTTCACGTCGGCTGCCGGCTTCATGCAGCAACAGGAGTGGTCGAACGCCGCGCAAGGCTGCGTCGGCGCGGCGCCCGCCGCGGCGTCCGCGATCAGCGTGGCCCCGGGCGCGGTGACGGCGCCCGCCTCCGGCACGGTCACGCTGCAGCTCACCGCGACCGGCACGTCCGCGCAGACGCTCGGCACGTTCGGACTTCCGAGCGGCGTGACGGCGACGATCAACCCGACGCAGGTCAGCGGCGGCCAGACCGCGACGATCACGCTCACCTCCGCGTCGACGCTGGCCTCGCAGGGCGAATTCGGCATCTACTCGGTCGACGCGAACAACACGATCCACCTCGCGTATGCCGAGCTCACGGTCCAGGGGGCGGCACCGACGCTGACGGGCGTCGCCGTCGCGAGCGGACCCGCCGCCGGCGCGCAGTCGGTCACGCTGACTGGAACGAACCTCGCGTCCGTGCGCACGGTCTCGTTCGGCGGAGTCGCTGCCGCCGCGGTCACGCCGGGCGCCGATGGCACGTCGGTGACCGTCACGACGCCGGGCCACGCGCCGGGCACCGTGCTCGTCCAGGCCGTCGCCGCCGACGGCCAGACCGCGAGCCTCGGCAACGCGTACACGTACACCGCCTCGCCGGCACCGACGCTCACCGCCGCGTCCGCCACGCTCGGCCCGAGCCGCGGTGGCCGCGCGGTCGTGCTCACCGGCACCGGCTTCGGCGCCGCGACGGTCATGTTCGGCGGCGTTCCTGCCGCGATCACCGCCGCCACCGCGACCGAGCTCCACGTGATCGAGCCGGCGCATGCCGCGGGCGCCGCCGACATCGTCGTCAGCAACGGCGACGGTCAGTCCGCGACGCTCGCCGCCGGCTACACGTTCGCCGACGCCGCGCCGCCGGTGCTCGACCGCCTGACCGCAACGACCGGCCCCGCGGCCGGAGGCCAGTACGTCACGATCGAGCTGGGCGACATGGTGGGCACCGCGCCGACGGTCGCGTTCGGCGGTGCGCCCGCGACGGTCGTCTCGACGGGCCCGACCTTCGTCTCGGTCAAGACGCCGGCGCACGCCGCAGGCGCTGTCGACGTGTCGGTCACCGACGCGGGCCAGACGGCGACGCTCGCCGGCGCGTTCACGTTCCAGTAGCGCCACGGACGGCGCATCGTCTGCGCGTAACGCACGTCCCGCGGACGTCTCCAAGTGGCGACTCGCCGCACGAGCGGCGCGGAGACTGCCATGAAGACGACCGTCCTGTTGTTGACCGTCGGCGCGCGCATCGCGTCCGCCGAGACCGCGCCCTCACCGTCGCTCGAGGCGACGCTCAGCTACGAGACCGGCCCCGCGTACATCGCCCAGAACGACGGCAGGTACGGCGTGATCGGCACCCGCTACGACGCAGACACGGTCGGTCAGCGCGACAACCTGCTCGTCACCAGCCGCACGAGCCTCGAGCTCGCACACGCGCGCCACCGCGCGATCCTGCTCTACGCGCCGTTCGAGGCATCGACGAAGGTCACGCTCGCACGCGACCTCCAGTTCCGCGACACGCGGTTCACCGCCGGGACGCCCGTCGAGCATCGCTATCTGTTCGACGGCTTCCGCGCCTCGTACCTCTATCGACTCGTCGAGCGCGGGCCCATCACACTCGAGGTCGGCGGCTCGCTTCAGATCCGGAACGCGGAGGTCGCGTTCGCCTCGCTCGACGGGGATCAGCGCGCGGCCGAGAACGACATCGGCCTCGTGTTCGCGGCCAAGACGCGCCTCTGGTATCGCCCCGCACCCGACGCCTGGTGGGCAGCATTCGACGCCGATGCCTTCTCGACGTTCGGCCTCGTCCCCGGTGTGCGCGGCGCGATCTACGACACCCAGCTCGCGGCGGGCCATCCGGTCGCGAACGGTGTCGACCTGGTGTTCGGCGCGCGCCTGCTGGGCGGCGGCGCCAAGGTCGAGAGCCGTCACATCTACAACTGGGCCAACTTCGTCGCGCTGACGGCGGGCGTGCGCATCGCGCTCGACAAGCTGTGACCGGTCCTGACGCTCACCGCGAGAGCTGGCTGACCGGCGAGAACGACGTGTCGGCGCGGGTTCGCTCGACCTGCTTCGGGAACTCGCGCTCGGCCAGTCGCTCGCCCAGCTTGATCGCGAGGCGGTTCACCGGCGGCACGCTCGCGCGCACCAGCTCGAAGCCGAGCCGCAGCGGTATCTGCGCCGGCCAAACGTACTTGGCGGCCGTGCGCGGCAGCCCGAGCGCGTCGCCGGCGCGGTCACCCAGGACGTACCGCGTGTAGCCGATGCGCAGCGTGCGCTCGACCCGCGCCAGCCGCTGGCGGAGCCAGCCATCGCCGGCAGCATGCAGCGGCACGTCGGCGAGCGCGGTCCCGAGCGCGCGCGTGTCGTCGTCGGACGGCGGCAGCGTCGCCGACATCAGATACATGGCGCGGTTCGCGTCGTCCTCGCACGCGGGAAGGATCCGTTCGTCGACGCCCATCAGGTAGCCGACGTAGCGCCACAGGTGAACGATCGCCTCGCGCTCGCGCCTCGTGAACAGGAACCCGAGCGCGCGCAGACCGAACATGTAGATCGACGAGAACTCGAGGATCGTCGCCATCGAGTCGGCCTGGTTCAGCGGATAGCCCCACGCCGGATCCCATTTGCCCGACGCGAGCAGCATCGCGCGCACCTGGGCATGCATGATGCGCACGCGCACCGCGCTCTTGAAGCCCTCGGCGGATCGCTCGAGGCCGCCGATCGTCGTCACGTCCATCCAGAACTTGCCGGTCTCCACGAGCCGGCGCTGCGTCACGCGCTCGAGCTGAGCCGTGAAGACCAGCGGCTTCGCCGCCGCCGCGCCCAGATACCCGCCCATCAGCGACAGGTTCCGCAGCGCGAGCTCACCCCACGGCCCCACGCGCCGCGACACCTGACACGCGAGCGCCAGCTTGTCTCGATCGAGCCAGATCGGCTCCCGATCGACCTGCGCGAACAGCTCCACCAGCGCCTGCGGCGGCTCGGCCACGCTCGCGATGCCGTGCGCGAGCGCCTCCTCGAGCAGCGCCCGCCCGCGTCCGCCGGGCAGCGACTTGTACATCTCCACCACCGCGTCGGCGAGCGGATCCCCCGTCACGATGTAGCGCTTGAGCTCCTCGACCTGCGCGTCCGTCGGCTGCGGGTCGGAGCCCACCACCCACTGAAACAACCAGCGCTGACGGCGCAGTGAAGGCCGCCGGTAATTGCCGACGCGCGCGAGCGTGTCGACGGTTGGGAGCTGCTGCATGCTACAACCATAATCCGAGCAAAAGCTCGGTTCTACTCGGATCCGGATCATGGCCAAGAACCGCGCGCTCCCGACCCTCTCTCCTCGAAAGCAGCCCACCCAGGACCGTGCGCGCCGCACCTACCACGCGATCCTCGTGGCGGGTGCTCGGATTCTCGAACGCCAGGGCTACGAGGCGCTGACCACGAATCACGTCGCCGACCTCGCGGGCGTCGGCATCGCGTCGCTCTACGAATACTTCCCGAACAAGCACGCGCTGGTCGCCGAGATCGTGCGCCACGTCCTCGAAGACCTGCTCGCGGATCTCGGCCGAAGCACGCAGCTCATCACGACGTCACCGCCCCAGCTCGCCCTCGAAGCCTGGCTCGGCTCGATGTACGCGGCCGTCGCGAAGCGTCGCGGTGTGGTCACCGTGATCGTGCAGGAGGTGCCATTCCTCTGGGACATCCCCGCGGTCGAGAACGCGCGGACCATGCTGTTCGCGCTGGCGCGCTCGACGCGCGAGCTAGGCGCGAGTGTCGGTACGCCGCCGTTGCCCGACGCGATGGTCTACCTGCTGGCCACGATGACGGGCGCCGCGGTGCTCGAGGCGGTGCTGCGCCCGCCCGCCGAACACTCGCCCGAGGAGCTGATCGCAACGCTCGCCGAGATCATCAACCGCGTGACGGGCGCGCGAGAGCCGACGCGCGCAACACGCCAACGCCGCCGATGACCCGCGCAACCGGTGCGCGCTACGTCAGGCGTGACGAGGGCCGACGTGCCGGGTCAGGGCTCTCGCCAGCAGGCCGATGCCGGCAACGATGCACAGCACCGGGATGATTGCGAAGCTCATCCCGAACGGCGCGATCTCCGAGAGTCCGCCGAGCAGGAAGAGCGCCCCGGCCACGAGCCAGAACACGTCGAGCCTGAGGTCGAGCAGCTTCCGCGCGAATTGTGCGCCGAGCGTGATGACACCGACGCCAAGCAGCCAGACGCCCCACGGCAGGTGCGCGAGAAGCGAGATACCGATCCACAAGAAGAAGACGCCCCATACTCCGGCATCGAGCTGTTTTTCCTTCATGACGTGGGACTGATTGAGAAGCTCGTCGTTCATGGTGCGCCTCCATCCCGCGACCAGAGCAACTGGAGTGCCAGTCGAGGCGGGGGCAGACACCCAACCCGCCGAGAGCGCTTGCTGCGCGCTCGACAACGCACGACCCGAAGACGCAGCGTCAGCTCGCTCGTATCCTCACGCGCCGGCAGCAATGCGGAAGCGGTGAGGCGTCGCGCCGGTCCAGCGGCGAAAGGCGCGTACGAAGCTCGCCGACTCGGCGTAGCCGAGGCGGAGCGCGATGGTCTCGACCGCGAGCGACGAGTCGCGCAGGTAGTGGATCGCGGCAGCGCGGAGGACATCCTCGCCCAGCGCGCGGAAGCTCGTGCCGGCGGCGTCGAGGTGGCGCCGGATCGTGCGCTCGTGGACGCCGAGCGCGCGCGCGACCTCGCGCTCGTCGGGGAGCGCGTGCTCGACGGCGACGCGCAGTGCAATCTCGCGGCGCGTGCGCTGGGCGAGGTCCGCGTCGGTCACCGCGCCACCGAAGGCGCGCAGGTGCTCCTCGGCAGCGCGCTGCGCGATCGCGTGGCCAGCGGGGCGGATGTCATCGATCGCCGGCGCCAGCGCGACGCTGGTGAACGGACGATCGTACGCGACCGGAACGTCGAGTGCCGCGGCGATCGCCGCCGCCTCGGGTGGCGCCGGGAAGTCGAAGCCGACCTCGCGCACGACCGGGGGCGCGCCGGCCGTCACGAGCTGCGCGCCGGCGGAGACCACGAACGCGACGTCGCGCTCGAGGTAGAACCGGCGCAGCACGCCGAGCTCGTGCTGGTCGACGAACACGAGGCGATCGTCGATCAGTCGGACCGCGAACGGGGTGAACGTGAGGTGCAGGTGCTCGAGCGCCATGCGGATCGCCTCGCGCATCGACGCGGCGGCGAGGATCGCGGTGCCGAGCAGGCCGAAGAACGCGAGCGGATAGCGGCCGCCGGCGCGCACCGCGAGCAGCGGATCGGGCACCGCGGCGCGCAGGTTCGCGATCAGCACGAGCTCGCGGTCGAGCGGGATCCGCGCCGCCGGATCGTCGAGCACCGCGGGCGCGATGCCGGTGCCGGCGAGCAGCGCCCGCCGCGACACGCCATGCTCCTCGCCCAGCGCGATCAGCGGGACCACGCCGAGCACGCCGTGCACGGGCGTCGGCATGCCGGACAGCGTCATACCTCCAGCGTGCGCCGGTGTCCGGAACTGTCAACTGCCAAGCCGTCGCAGCCCTTACCCCGGCGGCTGGCGCGGAGCACGATCGAGGTGATGTCGGATGACGGTGATCTCGTGCTCGCGGAGGTGGATCGGTTCGCGCGGCGGGAGATCGAGCCGCGGGTCGAGCGTCCCGAGCGTCCCATCGGCAGCGACGAGGTGGTCGCGATCATCGCCGCGGCGGACGCGCTGGGCCTGGCCGGCTGCGACGACGAGCCGAGCGGACTCGGCCTGTGGGAAGATGGTGGAGGCGCGTTGACGCTCGCGATCCTTCGCCGCCTGGGCCGCGCCAGCGCCGCGATCGCCCTCGCGCTGCACCAGCGCGCGCTCGCCCGCGCGGTCGCGCGCCGGCTCGGGCTCGCCGCGCCCGCGCCACTGCTCGCGATCGTCTGGGGCGGGCACGGACTCGGACGCGACGCCGCAGCGCGGATGCTCGCGGGTGCGCCGCTCGCCGTCGACGATACCGATCTGCTCGCCGCCGTATGGGCGCGCGACGTGACGCGCGTGATCACCAGCGACGACCGCTGGGCGGCGATCGCGCTGCCCGTCATCGCAGCGGACGGCACGCTCGCCTGGGAAGTGTGGCCGCGCGCTGCGGTCGTGGTCACGGCGACGCCGCATGCCCACGGGCTCGACGAGCTGGTCACCGCGACGATCGCGCCGCGCGCGGCGCCCGTGCTTCGCGCCGACGGCGCGACGGCGCACGCGGCGTGGGCATTCGCGCTGACCGCGACCGCGCTCGGCCACGTCGCGATCGCATGCGGCGCGGTCGCGCATGGCCACGCGCTCGCGCGCGCATACGCGGCGCAGCGCCTCCAGGGCGGCGCGCCGATCGATCGCCACGACGCGGTCCGCTTGTTGCTCGCGCGCGGCGCGATCGCGCTCGACACCAGCTTTGCGGCCGCGCTCGCCGCCGCCGCGCGTGACGAGAAGCGTGGTGACGGCCCGGCCGCGACGATCGCTGCCTTCGGAGCGCGGGCCGACGCGCTGCCCGCGCTCGCCGCCGCCGCCAACGACGCACTGCAGGCGTTTGGCGGCCTCGGCTACATGCGCGACACCGGCGCCGAGAAGGTCGTTCGCGACGTCAACCACCTGCGCGCGCTGGGCGGCAGCCCCGGCGAGCTCGCGCTGGTTGTCTCGGAGTGGGAGCGCCTCCATGCTCGAGCCGCGTGAACAGCACGTCGACGGGCACGTGCCCGTGTCCGATCCACTCTCGCCGCGCCGCGCATTCACGGCGCTGCCACGGATCGCGCAGCCGCTGATCCGCTACCAGCCTGCCGACCCGTGGGAGCAGGACACCGCGACCTTGCCGGCCGCGCTCCAGCGCTACCGTCGCCACGTGCGCGCGTTTGCGCAGCGCGTGCTCGCGCCGCGCGCGCTCGCGTTCGACACCCGACCGCACCCTGCGTGCGACCGTCCCGACGACGATGCGGTTGCGGTGCTGCGCGCTGCCGGCCTCGCCGGCCTGCTCGGCGATCCGCTGCCGCGCCCGCTCGGGTCGGGCGATCCGCGCCTCGCGCTGTCTTCGCTCGCGCTCACGCAGGCGCTCAAGACCGAGGAGCTCGCGGCCGTCGACGGCGGCCTCATGCTGCTGGTGTGCGCGCACTCGCTCGGCGCGACGCCGCTGATCCTGTCGGGTGAGCTCCGCCACCTCCGGCGCGTCGTGCGTGCGTACCGCGCCTGCGCGCGAGGCGAGCCGCATCTGTTCGCGTTCGCGATCACCGAGCCGGGCGCCGGCTCCGATGTCGAGGAAGGCCACGGCGCCGCGGTCTACCGCCCGGGGATGCGTGCGCGCGCGGTGCCGGGTGGGCACGTCCTCTCCGGCCGCAAGGTGTTCATCAGCGGAGGTGATCTCGCCGACGAGGTCGTCGTGTTCGCCGCGCTCGAGGGCGAAGGCATGGCGTCGTGGACCGCGTTCGTGGTGCCACGCACCGCGCGCGGGTTTCGGGTCGCGCGCACCGAGCTCAAGATGGGGATGCGCGCGTCGGGCGCCGCCGAGCTCGAGCTCTCCGACGTGTTCGTGCCCGACGCCGGAGTGGTGGGCCCGCTGCGCGGCGGCTGGGCGCTCAATCGCGCGACGCTCAACCTGTCGCGGCTGCCGGTCGCGGCGATGGCGGTCGGGTTCGCGCGCGCGGCCACCGAGCTCGCGCTCGACTTCGCGTGCCATCACCGGCTCGGGCGGCGCCGGCTGATCGACTTCCAGGACGTGCAGCTCGAGCTCGCCGACATGATCGCCGACACCACTGCCGCGCGCGCGATGGTGTGGGCCGCGGCGGCCCGGCGGCAGCCGCTGCAACGCGAGGCGTCGGCGGCGAAGCTCCACTGCACGGACGTCGGCGCGCGGGTCGCGACCCGTGCGATGGATCTGCTCGGCAACCACGCGGTGCTGCACCACGAGCGCGTCGAGAAGGTGTTCCGCGACGTCCGCCTCACCCAGATCTTCGAGGGCACCAACCAGATCAACCGGCTCGCCGTGATCGAGGATCTCCAGGAATCGATCCTGGCCCGCATCGCCGAGGAGAGATAGCCATGCACGACCGCTTCTTCGACGTCCCACGCACGACCGCGACCACCACCTGCGGTCCCGTCGAGCTACCGATTCTCTATCGTGACGTGTCGAACCTGATCGCGATGTTCCGGGCGCGGCGCTCCGCCGTCGAGGACCTGCTCGCCGGCACCGGGCTCGTGCCCGCGCTCGGATTCGGCGGCGACGCGATGGTCGCGCTCAGCTACTACGAGTACCGCGACACCTCCGTCGGCACGTACAACGAGGTCGGGCTCGCCGCATTCGTGCGGCCGGCGAGCACACCCGCGCCGCGCCTGCCGATCGCCGATCTCTACCGCCGCGTCGGCGCGCGCACGATCGGCGCGTACGTGATCGACCTGCCCGTGACGACGGCGATCGCCAATGCGGCAGGCCGCGAGCTGTGGGGCTATCCGAAGTTCGTCACCGACATCTCGTTTCACCTCGATCGCCGGCACTTCGAGAGCGCGATCGACGATCCCGACGGTACGGCGCCGATCGCGGTGCTCGCCGGCCGGCTCGGGGTCGGCGTGCCGGCGCCGCCGATGAGCCTCGTCACCTTCTCGGTACGTCAGGGCGATCTGGTGCGGACCCACATCGACGTGCGCGGCCGCGTGCGCGCGCGGGGCCCGGGGCAGCTGCACCTCGACGTCGGCGGCTCGCATCACCCGATGGCGGAGCGGCTGCGTGGGCTCGGGCTCGACGGCGCGCGTCCGCTCGCGGTCATGACGACCGACCGCTTCCAGTCGCGGCTCAACGCGGGCGTCGTGGTCGCCGCGCGCTCCCGCGACCGCGCGGTGCGGGTGCAGGAACCGCGACGGCCGGTGCTGCCGTCGTAGCCGCGGCTACGATCAGCTGGACGGTCGTGCGCGCGAGCAGATCGGCGACGTCGTCGACGGCGCGCTCGCGGCCCTCGACCAGCGCCAGGCCGAAATGGACGGTCATGAGGATGATGGTCTCGGCGATCAGCGCAAGGCGCATGGCCGGCACGGCGGCTGCGATGCCGATCGCCGCGACGTCCTCGACGAGATCGGCGGTCAGCTCGGCGATCAACGCGCGGGCCGATTGGCCGAACACCGACTGCGGGCGGTGCAGCTCGGCGAGGAATAGCCGCAGCACGTCCGCGGGCTGCGCCGCGATCACAGACAGCGGGACGCGGAACGACTCGCGGGTGACCGCGAGCAGGTCGCCACCGCGCCCGAGCCCGAGCCGCACCGTGCGCAGCGCCACCCGCAACTCGGCCACCGTGTCGACGGCGATCGCGCGCACGAGGTCGTCCTTGTCGCGGAAGTGGACATAGAACGTCGGCTGGGCCACGCCCGCGCGCCGCGCGATTCGTCCCGTGGTGAGCTCCTGGTATCCGCGCTCGGCGAGCAGCGCGAGCCCCGCGCGCATCAGGCGGTTGCGGGTGTGACGCTTCGCGATCTCGCGCTGGCTGATAGCTTGATTGGGCATGATCCTGAAGCCCTGCGGCAATTCACCCCGGGGCCTTTCATCCTGGATGATAGCATTATCGGTGAGGAGGTCACGATGCTCGATCAGCTCCGGCGCTCGCTGCGCAACGTCCGCGATCTTGGCTTCGGCCGTCCCGACATCTGGACCGGCGCCCGCATGGTGTTCGCCGACGTGCCGGTCGACCCGGCGGCGGTCCGCGACTGGTTGCCCGCGCCGCTGCGCCTGGCCGCGCCCGCGCGCGCGACCGTGTTCATCGCCGACTACCCCGCGACCACGTTCGGCAGCGTCTACCGCGAGGCGGCGGTGCTGCTCCACGTTCGGCTGTTCGGCGTCGCGATGGCGTTCTGCCCGTGGATGGTGGTCGACGACGACCGGGCGCTGATCCTCGGCCGCGAGCTGCTCGGCTATCCCAAGAAGCTCGCCGAGATCCATTTCGCCGAGGAGGGCGGCCGATTCGAGGGCGCCGTGGTGCGGCACGGCGTCGAGGTCATGCGCATCGAGGGCGCGATCGGCGGCCGCGAGCCCGCGCCGCCGCCCGGCATCGGCCAGCGCGCGGTGAACCTGCGCTCGCTGATGTCCTTCTTGCCCGGCCACCTGCTGGTGTTCCGCCCGCGCGAGACCGTGCGCGATTGCTGCCGGCTCGACGCGCGCGTCGCGCTGAGGTCGGCGCCCGACGATCCGATCGGCATCGCCGCCGGCGACGCCACCGCGGCGACGATCCGGACGTGCGACGTCGGCGCCGCGCCGTTCGCCGTGCCGCTCCGCGCGTTCCCGGTCGCGCCGACGTTCGCGCTCGATCAGCTCGCGCTGAGGGTGCGGTGATGGCCGCGGCGAACGGCGCAGGCACGCTTCCGCCCGGCGTCGCCGCGCTGCGCACGTTGCCCCGCCGCCTCGCCGACGACATCGCCGCCGCGGTCGCGCTCGCACGCCGCTTTGGCGACGAGGTGGTGCGGCCGTGCTACGCCGCGATCGATCGCCGTGTCGACGCCGAGCCCGGCTGGGTGCCGCGCGAGATCGTGCAGGCCGCCGGCGCGTGGGGCCTCTACACCGCATGGCTGCCCAGGCTGGTCGGCGGCCGCGGCTGGTCGATGCTGTCGCTCTACGCATTCCTCGAGGAAGTCTCGACCGTGTGCGTCGGGATCGCCAACGTGGTCGGCGTCCACTACCTCGGAGTCACCACGCTGTGCGCGACCTGGAACGCGCGGCTGATGCGCCGCGTGCTCGGCGAGGTCGTCGCCGGCGAGCGCCGCGGCGAGCCGTGCCTCGTCTCGCTCGCGATCACGGAGCCGTCCGCCGGCACGGACATGGAGGAGACCGAGCTCCTCGCGCGGATCCGCCCGGGCACGGTCGCGCGGCGCGTCGACGGCGGCTACCGCGTCGACGGCCGGAAGGTGTTCATCTCCAACGGGCACGTGTCGACCTGGCACGTCGTGATCTGCTGCGAGGACCGCGCGCGCGCCGCCGAGACCGGGGTGGTCCTCGCGGTCCAGAACGGCACGCGCGGGTTCACGCTCGGCGCGATCGAGCACAAGATGGGTCAGCGCGCGTGCGTCGCGTCCGAGCTCGTGTTCGACGACTGCTTCGTCGATGACGCGCACGTCGCGATCGATTGCCGCCAGATCGGCGGCCCGGCGCGCGAGGTGTTCCAGCAGGTGATCGACTACGTCGTGTCATCGACCCGCGCCGGCGTGGGCGCGTTCGGCGCCGGCGTCGCGCGTGGTGCGTACCAGGTGGCGTGCGAGCTTGCCCGGCGGCGTCGCCCCGACGGAACGCGGCCGGTCGACGATCAGTGCGTGCGCATGCGGCTCGCCGACCTGTTCACCAGCGCCCAGCTCGCGCGGCTGGCCTGGCAAGAAGCAGCGTGGGCGAACTGCGAGCACGGCCTGTTCCGGGATCTTCACCGGCGCGGTTCGTACGCGCTCGGCCGTCTCGCGCCCCGGCCGCTGATCGCCGCGATCGCCCCGCGGATCCTCGATCATCCGTGGACCACGCGGCTGTTGCGCCGCCGCCACTTCGGGCGCTACGCGCGCGCGTCCGCGCACCTCACGTCGGGCTGGGGCTCGCTCGCCAAGGTGGTCGGCAGCGATCTCGCGGTCGCGAGCGCCGATCTCGCGCTCGATCTGTGCGGCGCCGAGGGCACGCGCCACGACGCCGGCGTCGAGAAGCGCGTCCGCGACGCGAAGCTCCTCCAGATCTACGAGGGCACCAACCAGCTCAATCGCCTCAACCTGTTCAAGTGCCTGGTCGGCCCCGACTGGGACGTCGAGGCGTTCGCGTGATCGCCACCGACGACCTCGCGCCACTCGCCGCCGCGGCCGACCGCTTCGCGCGCGACGTCGTCGCGCCTCGGCGCGCGGCGCTCGACAGCGACGGATCGGCGGTCGACGAGGTGCTCGCCGTAGCCGCCGAGCTCGGGATGCTGTCGCTGTGTGCGCCAGCAGCCGCGGGAGGCCTCGATGCCGACGCGGACGCCGTGTGCGCGGTGGTGCGCCCGATCGCGCGCGTCGACGCCGGCATCGCCGCCGCGATCCTGATCCAGGCGACCGCGCAACAAGCGCTGGCCGCGGCGTGGCCCGCGAATCTCGGCGCGGACGAGCTACTCGCCTGGGCGGGCGCGAACGGCGCACCGCTCCGCATCGACGCCGGGCGCGCATACGGCGAGGCGCCGCTGGTCCCGCTCGCGACCCGCGCGCGCTGGCTGGTCGCGTCCGCGCCCGACGCACTTGCGTGCTGCGCACTCGACGGCGCCTCGCGCACGCCAGCCTCCGTGCTCGGGCTCGCCGCGTGCGCGCCTGCGGACGTGCGCCTCGCCGGCGCGCGAGTCATCGCTACCGCGCCGCCCGGCGACGACCCAACGATGTGGGCGTCGTTGCCGCTCGCCGCGCTCGCGCTCGGGCTGATCGAGGGCACGTTCGCGACCGCGCTCGACTACGCACGCCATCGCCGCCAAGGCGGACGCGCGATCCTTGGTTGGCCCGAGGTCCGCCGGCTGCTCGCGACGCTGCGCGAGTCGGCCGCGCTCATCGACGCCGCGCTCGACGCGATGCTGGCGCGCCGCCGCCGCGGCGATCTCGCATGGCGCTGGGACGCGATCACGCTCGGCCTGCGTGCCACCGACGCCGCGCGACTTGGCACCAGCGACGGCGTCCAGCTGCTCGGAGGCAACGGCTACATGAAGGACTACCCGCAGGAGCGTCGGCTGCGCGACGCGCGACAGCTCCGCTGCCTGCTCGGCCCCGCCGCCGACCTCGGCGCGCGCGCGTTCGATGCATGGCTCGCGGCCACCAACGAGGGTAGCCAGGCGCGGTACTGCAGCACGCTCGAGGCAACGCCCTGAGGGCCGATGCTCTGTTCTAGCGAGGCTCGGCAGCTGGCAGGTATGGCTGCCAGTACTCGAGCCCGTTGTTCCAGTCAGCCTCGCTCAGCCATTCGCGCGCGCGCCAGAACACGAGTAGCTTTGCGAAGACGCGCTTCTGTCCGTCGTCGAGACGATCGACGTGATCCCAGAATCGGTCCCAGCTCCAGGTCGCGCGATGCGCCGGTGCCGGCGGGGTCAGCAAGCGCACCATCGCGGCCTGCGTGGAGTCGCTCGTGAGCGCGAGCTTGAGGAACGCCGGTACGTAATACCCGAACGCGGCTGGTCGCAGCTGGTCGACGCCGTCGCCCCACGTGAAGCGCTCGAGGAACTCAGGCGCGAGATCGCGCCAGTGCTTCCCGATCATCTCGCGCGCGAGCTCGGCGTCGTTGTCCCAACCGGCCGAGATGGCGTCGTCGCCCGGATACGCCGCGTCCGCCCAGGCCGCGTCGATCTCGGCCGCGAGCGCATCGATCTCGTCAGTCGTCACTTGCACTTCTTCGGGATGAGCTCGTCTGCCCTGCGCCGACGTCGTCGCGTTCTCGAAAATCTCGATCCAAGCTGGCGCCGAGGCCCGAAGCTCAATTCCGCCCGGTCGGGCAGCGCCTGGGCAGCGACCTTGGGCATCCGCGCGAGTCATCTGGTCGGTCACGGCTAACGGAGCTTCTCGAGCTTGCGGACGAAGTCGGCGAGCTTCATGCGCCTCGCCGGGTCGGCCTGCAATCCCTCGTCGAGCAGCGCCTCGAGCTTTCCATCGAGGCCGAACGGCACGTGCGGCCGCTTCACGGCGTCCTGCTTGGACTCCGCCGGTTCGCGCGGGAAGGGGTGGCGCCCGGTCGCCCATTCGGCGACGAAGGCGGCGAGCGAAAACGTCAGCGCACGGATGTCGTCGCCGCCTTCGGGCGCGCGGTACGGCAGCGGGAACGTCTCGACGAAGAAGCTCGTGCGCCGGAGCTCGAATAACCGCGCGGCTCGATCGCTCACCGCGACGACCTCTCGCCCACGACACCACATCAGCTCGGGCCGGATCCGGCTCAGCACCACGCCGTGATTCGCGGCATCGAGCAGGAGTCGCCCGGCCGAGATTCCGAAGTCCAGCGCGCGGTTCCGGAAGTCGTCTCGCTGCGCGAGTGCGTCTGGCAGCCACGTGACGCCCGATGGCGACCTTCGATCAAGGTCCAGTCTAGGGCGTGGACGATTGACTCCAGCTCGAGCACACCCGCATGGCGGTACGCGAGCACCTCCGGCAGCTTTTCGCGATCATCCGAGGGCGCGTAGGTGTTGACCGAGATCAGGCGATCGCGGTCGACCCACATCTGCTGCGTATTTCCGTACAGGAATGTGGCCGACGGGAACCGGTCGAGTCTCGGCGCTGGTTCGGGGGCAGCCGCTGGCAAGCTCCGGCGCTGGACGAGGAGCTCGCCGATGTGATGAGCGATGAAGCCGACCTGGAGCTTGCCCCAGCGATGCTCGATCAAGCGCGCCATGGCGAGCATCGTCCTCGCATCCACCTCCACGTGGTCGACGATCGAACGCCACGCGACGCTTGCATCCGCACGCTTGTCGGGGTTGCCCAGCGGCTGCTGGTCGACATCGATCCAGTGCCCGATGGCGCCGCGCAGGTCGTGCTCGTACCGGGCATGCGGTCGGTACGGTCCTCGGCCTCCGAGCGTTCGGGCGGCAAGGTCGACATCGCCGAGGGCGATCGCGAGCGTCGCCAGCCGCAGCCGGTCGTCGGTCTTCACGCGCCGCAGATCGATCGGAACGCGATGCAGCTGAACCCCACTACACACGAGCACGTTGACGAGTTCGACGACCGGCGGTGACTCCGGCGCCCGCTCGAGCCACGCCTTCGCTGGCTCGAGCAACTTCGTGATCGGGAGGACAAAGCGACGCAGGTCGACGATCACCGCGCGTGCGAGCCGCTCGACAAGCGCGTCCGTGATCACCGCGGCGCCGGCAATCTCGGCGACCAGGTCGGTCTCGGCGGCGACCTCGGCCGCCCAGCGCTCGAGCGTCTGCTGAATCATGGTCGCCAGAGGTCGTCGTGGAGCTTCGCGGCGACCTTACCGACGGGCAGGCCAGCGAGGTTGTGGTGCACGATTCGCGCGATCCAGGTCCGAGTCATGGCGTGTCCTTGGTCGCGTCGATGTGCTTTCGCGCCACGAGCAGTCGCGCGCACACGACTGCTATCGGAGCTTCTCGAGCCTGCGGATCAAGTCGGCGAGCTTGATGCGCTTGCCTGGGTCGACCTGCAGCGCCTCGTCCAGCACGGCCTCGAACTTCGCATCGAGGCCGAACGGGAGGTGGGGATTCTTCAGCGCGTCGTACATCGTGTCGTCCGCGCCTCGCGGGAATGGATACCTACCGGTCGCCCATTCCGCGACCATGGTCGCGAGCGTGAACGTGAGCGCACGTTCTTCATCGCCGAGCTCCGGCGCGCGGTACGACATCGGGAACGCCGACAGCGCGAAGCTGTGCCGCGGCAAGTCGAACAAGCGCGGTGTTCGATCACTGAGCGCAACGACCTCGCGACCGCGTACCCACATCAGCTCGGGCCGGGCGCGGGTCAGTCTGACGCCAGATCGCGCAGCAGCAGCCAGCAGATGTCCCGCGGAGATTCCGAAGTCGAGCGCGCGGTCGCGCAGATCGTCACGGCGCGCGAGAGCATCGGGCAACCAGGTGACGTCCTTGGGCAAGCGCTCCACGATGACCCAGCCGCGGTCGTGGTCGATCGACTCGAGCTCGAGCACGTTCTGGGCGCGATACGCGACCTGTCCCGGCAAGTCGAGCTTGTCGTCCGCCTTGGTGTAGTTCGCGATTGAGAACAGGCGATCGCGATCGCGCCACATCGTCTTGGGCTCGTTGCCACAGAGGAAGACCGCGTCGGGAAAACGGTCGAGCTTCTCTCGCGACGGAGCCTGCGCACTGGGTGTTGCCGCTCGTTCGACGAGCAGATCGTGCAGTTGCTTTGCGGTGAATCCGACGTCCTGCTTGTTCCACCGATGCTCGAGCAGGCGTGCGATCGTGAGCATCATGCACGCGTCGATCTCGGCATGTTCCAGAAGCGAGTGCCACGCGGGGAGGACATCGGCGCGGCGGTCGGACGGCGACCACCATTGCAGTGCAGCGTCGATCACGTGCCCGAGCGCGCCACGCACGTCGTGGACGTACGGATGTTCGCGCCGGTACAGCGCGCGGCCGCCGAACGTGCGCGCCGCAAGGCCGAGGTCGCCCAGGGTGACGGCCAACACGGCGAGCCTCGCTCGTTCGTCGGGGGTCGATGCCTGCACGCGGCTCAGGTTGATCCCTTCGCGATGGAGCGGAACACCACAACACGCGAGCACGTTGACGAGCTCGACCACCGGCAACGACTCCGGCGATCGCGCGAGGCGAGCCTTCGCGCTTTCGAAGAGTGTTGTGGCCGGCAATACGAACCGCCGCAGATCGACGAGCAACGCACGCGCGAGGCGCTCGACGAGGTCGTGCGACAGCTCGTCCGCCCGCGCGATCTCACCGACGAGGTCGGTCTCCGCGGCGACCTCCGTGGTCCAACGCTCGAGCGTCTTCTCTAACTCGCTCATCCGTAGATGTCGTCGTGAAGCTTCGTTGCAACCTGTGCCAGCGGAACGCCGCCGAGCCGATGATGCACGATGCGAGCGATCCACATCAGCGAGTAATCGTTGAGTGTAGAGGCAGATTAAAACGTGACGTAGTTGTGGAGAACATCCTGATAGGCCGGCATGACAGCAGCGAACGCCGCCTGTTGATCGACGGCTGCGGCGAGCATCGTGATGAAGCCCCGCAGGTTGAACTCGTACGTCGCACCGGCGACAAGGACGGTCAAGTCTCTTTTTTTGTGTGAATGCCTGACGAGAGAGCATCGGGTTCAGGT